>CBDBCL010000034.1:0-197008 GCA_965202755.1 Rhodospirillales bacterium
GAAGATCAGTGGAACGCGATTTCTGCAGGCCCAGGCAATCGACCGGCGCATGGACGGACTACGGCTTCGGGCAAAATCCGAGAACATCGCTGGGCTGCGGCGACCGCCTGCGCGAGGATGTGCGCTGGAAGTTCGGCGTGCCGCCGCTGGGCAATGCCAACTATGGCTGGCTCCAGCACATCCACCACCACCTCGCCCCGAACGGGACGGCGGGCGTGGTGCTTGCCAACGGCTCCATGTCGTCGGGCCAGTCGGGCGAGGGCGACATTCGCCGCGCCATGGCGGCGAAGTCCTGTTCATCGATGCCCGCAGGCTCGGGCGCATGGTCGATCGGACAAGCAAGGCGTTCTCCGACGACGACATCGCGAAAATCGCCGGGACCTATCACGCCTGGCGCGGGGAGCCGGACGCGAACGCCTACGAGGACGAGCCGGGCTTCTGCAAGGGCTGCCACTCTGGAGGAGATCAAGGCACACAACCACGTTCTGACGCCAGGGCGTTATGTCGGCGCGGCGGCAGCTGAAGAGGATGAGATGCCCTTCGCCGAACGCATCTCGCTGCTCAGCAGAAAACTTGACGCCCAGTTTTCGCGCTCTGATGAGCTTAATGCGACCAACCGTGAGAAGCTTGGCCGGATCTCCGCTAATGTATGAGCTTGTGGGACCGGATGACTGGAAAGAATTCAGTGTGTTTGATCTTGCGCACTGGAAAAACGGACTTGCGTTCAAGAACATTGATTTTTCGGACCATGGGCGACCCGTAATCAAGATTGCAGAGCTGAAGAGCGGAGTAACTTCGCAAACGGCGCGGACGATGGCTGATTATGATCCGTCGGTCTTTGTCAAAGCCGGAGACATGCTGTTCTCTTGGTCCGGTAATCCCGATACCTCGATCGACATGTTTCGATGGGAGGGTGAAGAGGGTTGGCTCAATCAACACATATTCAAGGTGACTTCGGGCGAAGCGCTGTCCGATGGCTTCCTTTTCTTTCTCCTGAAGTGGCTGAAGCCACGTTTCGCAGAGATTGCCAGAAACAAGCAGACCACCGGTCTAGGGCATGTGACGGTCCAGGATCTCAAGCGGATGCGCGTTGCTGTCCCCGATGAACGCGAACAGGCGGAAATCCTTCAAATCATTGGGCCGCTTCAGGAGAAGATCGAGCTGAACCGGCGGATGAACGAGACGATTGAGACGATGGCGCGCGCGATCTTCAAGGACTGGTTCGTCGATTTCGGACCGACGCGCGCGAAGATGGAAGGTCGCGCGCCATACCTCGCACCCGACATCTGGTCCCTGTTTCCGGAAAAGCTCGATGATGAGGAGAAACCGGTCGGGTGGCGGGTTGGTTCATTAGATGATTTGGCGGATACCAACCTTCAAAGTTGGACGGCGCGAAAATCATCCTCCGAGTGTCGAGTATGTTGACCTCTCAAATACTAAGTGGGGCAACATTGGCGACATCACGACGCTCGCTTGGAAAGATGCGCCAAGCCGTGCCCGAAGGATTGCGAGAACTGGCGATACCATCATCGGTACGACCAGGCCAGGGGAATGGGTCTTTCGCCTACATTTCGCAAGATGGATTAACGGTCAGCACCGGATTCGCGGTGTTGTCTCCGCGCGAAGCGGTCTATCGTGATGTCGTCCATATTGCTACAACGAGACCCGACAACATCGATCGATTAGCAAACTTGGCGGACGGTCACGGTGGAGCCTATCCTGCTGTGAAACCCAGTGAGGTATCCGAAACCGAGTTGACACTGCCAGGGGGCGCCGTCCTTACCGCATTTGCTGAGCTTGTCTCGCCCATGCGCGCGAAGGTCGAGCACGCCAAGGCCGAAAGCCGCACCCTCGCCAAAACCCGAGACCTGCTCCTGCCAAAACTGATGTCAGGCGAAATCCGCGTGTCCGATGCAGAGCATGTCGCCGCGGACTAAAATCCTGTGAAGGTGCTATTCCTGGATGAGTCCGGCGATCACAACCTGTCGGTTATCGACCCACACTATCCGATGTTCGTTCTCGGCGGTGTCATCATGGATGCGGACTATGCCAGGGGCCCGCTCAGCGATGCCCTGAACGACTTCAAGAAACAGAGGCTCGGGCGCACCGATATCGTGTTGCACACCGCTGATATCGTCCGAAACCGTAATGGATTTGAGCGGATGCAGGAGCTGGGCTTTCGGACCGAGTTTCTGAAAGGTCTGAATACATTGATGCGCTGGGCCGATTACCGAGCGGTCGCTTGTACCGTTCACAAGACGGCGCATCTGGCGCGATATGGTTTCGGGCGCTGTCGATCCTTGCATGCTCAGTCTCGATGTGCTGGTTGAGCGCTTTTGTCTCGACGTGGGCAACGTGGCACATGGGGGCATCATCTTTGCCGAAAAGCGCGACCCGGTGCTAGACTGCGAACTGGACTTGGCTTGGCTGAACCTGAAGATCAGTGGGACGCGATTTCTGCAGGCCCAGGCAATCGACCGGCGCATGGACGGACTACGGCTTCGGGCAAAATCCGAGAACATCGCCGGGCTGCGGCGACCGCCTGCGCGAGGATGTGCGCTGGAAGTTCGGCGTGCCGCCGCCGGGCAATGCCAACTATGGCTGGCTCCAGCACATCCACCACCACCTCGCCCCGAACGGGACGGCGGGCGTGGTGCTTGCCAACGGCTCCATGTCGTCGGGCCAGTCGGGCGAGGGCGACATTCGCCGCGCCATGGCGGCGAAGTCCTGTTCATCGATGCCCGCAAGCTCGGGCACATGGTCGATCGGACAAGCAAGGCGTTCTCCGACGACGACATCGCGAAAATCGCCGGGACCTATCACGCCTGGCGCGGGGAGCCGGACGCGAACGCCTACGAGGACGAGCCGGGCTTCTGCAAGGCTGCCACTCTGGAGGAGATCAAGGCACACAACCACGTTCTGACGCCAGGGCGTTATGTCGGCGCGGCGGCAGCTGAAGAGGATGAGATGCCCTTCGCCGAACGCATCTCGCTGCTCAGCAGAAAACTTGACGCCCAGTTTTCGCGCTCTGATGAGCTTAATGCGACCAACCGTGAGAAGCTTGGCCGGATCTCCGCTAATGTATGAGCTTGTGGGACCGGATGACTGGAAAGAATTCAGTGTGTTTGATCTTGCGCACTGGAAAAACGGACTTGCGTTCAAGAACATTGATTTTTCGGACCATGGGCGACCCGTAATCAAGATTGCAGAGCTGAAGAGCGGAGTAACTTCGCAAACGGCGCGGACGATGGCTGATTATGATCCGTCGGTCTTTGTCAAAGCCGGAGACATGCTGTTCTCTTGGTCCGGTAATCCCGATACCTCGATCGACGTGTTTCGATGGGAGGGTGAAGAGGGTTGGCTCAATCAACACATATTCAAGGTGACTTCGGGCGAAGCGCTGTCCGATGGCTTCCTTTTCTTTCTCCTGAAGTGGCTGAAGCCACGTTTCGCAGAGATTGCCAGAAACAAGCAGACCACCGGTCTAGGGCATGTGACGGTCCAGGATCTCAAAGCGGATGCGCGTTGCTGTCCCCGATGAACGCGAACAGGCGGAAATCCTTCAAATCATTGGGCCGCTTCAGGAGAAGATCGAGCTGAACCGGCGGATGAACGAGACGATTGAGACGATGGCGCGCGCGATCTTCAAGGACTGGTTCGTCGATTTCGGACCGACGCGCGCGAAGATGGAAGGTCGCGCGCCATACCTCGCACCCGACATCTGGTCCCTGTTTCCCGACCGCCTCGACGACGAAGGCAAGCCGGAGGGGTGGGCGTTCGGAACGCTGGGTGACGTGGTACAGCAGGTCGGTGAGACGGTGAAGCCGGAAGCTCTCGATCCCGGCACACCCTATATCGGACTCGAACATATGCCGCGCAAATCGATTGCGCTTTCTGTCTGGGACGGGGCCGATAAGGTAACGAGCGGGAAGTCGTCCTTCCGCAAGGGCGATTTCCTGTTTGGGAAGCTCAGGCCCTACTTTCACAAAGTGGGTATCGCACCGGTCGATGGCATCTGTTCCACCGACATTGTCGTGCTCAATGCCCTTGAACGGAAAACGGCTGCATTCGTTTTGGCCTGCATCTCGCAGGATGAGTTTGTTGCTTTCACCGACAGAAATTCTGACGGCACGAAGATGCCGCGGACCAGTTGGGGCCGTATGGAGCGATACGGCCTATGTATCCCGAGTGGACGAGCACTCGAAGCTTTCAATGGCTGTGTAGAACCGATGCTTGAGCGCATCGTTTCGAACATTCATGAGTCTCGCACGCTCGCCGCCACCCGTGATCTGCTACTACCGAAGCTCATGTCGGGCGCGGTGTGCGTAAAGGACGCTGAGAAGCGCGTCGGGGAGGCCACATGACACGCGCGGCCGTCCGCCCCGAACTGTTGCGCTGGGCACGGGAACGCGCCGGGATTCATGACGCCGACGACCTTGTCGGCCGTTTCCCGAGACTTGGCGAATGGGAAAGCGGCGATGTGCAGCCGACGCTGAAGCAGCTGGAGGCGTTCGCGCGCGCCGTCCATGTGCCGTTCGGCTACCTGTTCCTCTCCCAGCCCCCGGAGGAACCTGTCCCCATTCCCGACTTTCGCACTTTCGCCGGGCAGGCTGTGACGCGCCCGAGCCCGAACCTCCTGGACACGATCCATGGCTGCCAGGAGCGCCAAAGCTGGTATCGGGATTTCGTGAGGGTTGCCCGCCAGCCGGAGTTGCCTTTTGTCGGTAGCGCCACGATCGAGACGCGGCCCGAGGCGGTCGCGGCGGACATGCGCGAGACGCTCGGCTTCGATCTTGCGGCCCGCCGAGGCTGCCCGACCTGGACCGACGCTCTTCGGCTGTTCATCCGCCAGGCCGACGAGGCCGGTGTTCTCGTCATGGTCAGCGGGGTTGTCATGAGCCACAACCGCCGCCGTCTCGATCCCGCCGAGTTTCGCGGCTTCGCGCTATCCGATCCCCTCGCGCCGCTGATCTTCGTCAATGGCGCGGACACGAAGGCGGCGCAGATGTTCACGCTCGCCCATGAACTCGCTCATCTCTGGCTGGGCGCATCCGCCTTGTCGAACCTTGGGGCTGCGCCAGGGCCGGGGTTCCGACGTGAAGAGGTATGGTGCAACGCCGTGGCGGCGGAGTTGCTCGTGCCATCGGCAGCACTTCGCGCCGATCTTCAAGAGGACGAGCCGCTCCCTGACGCACTATCCCGGCTGGCGCGCATTTTCAAGGTCAGCACGCTGGTCGTTCTGCGCCGTCTTCTCGATGCGGGCTGGATGGATCGCGCCCGCTTCGACATCGCATGGGCCGCGGAAGTCGAGCGCCCGAGGCAGCACTCGCAGCAGGGCGGCGGCGGCGGCGATTTTTACCGCACGACGCTGTCCCGCGTGAGCCGCCCGTTCGCTCGCGCGCTCGTCGAAAGCACGCTGGAAGGCCAGACGCTCTACCGCGACGCCTTCCGGATGCTGGGCGTCAGGAAGACGGAGACGTTCAACAAGATCGGGCGCGAAGTGGGGGTCATGGGATGACCCGCTACCTGCTCGATACGAACATTTTCATCCAGGCGAAGAACCTGCATTACGGCTTCGACAAGAGGCCATGACGACCAGTCCTCCCGATGATGTTCTTTCTATCCTCGCTCAGACGGTTGGTCCACTTGTGGAGCGCATCATCGAGAACGAATTAGAGGCGCGGGCACTCGCCAAAACCCGAGACCTGCTCCTTCCGAAGCTCATGTCCGGCGAAATCCGCCTCGAAGAGGCCGGGAAGGCAGTGGAGGCAATTGCATGAGCCTATTGCTCGGACGATCGTCTTGATATAGATCGACTTTGGACAAGAGATTTCAACGTGGAGGCAATTGCATGAGCACATTGCTCGGACGATCGGTGCGACTGTTCTTGGCCGAAGGCACGGCATCCGGCCTGACGACCGCCGAAATCATGAATTGGACTGGCCACGTCCTGTCAGGGTCTCGGAGTGGCTTGCCTGCCTTCCTGGAGCGCCAAGAGCTTGACCGAACAGGGGTCTACTTCCTGACCGGTCCTGATCCGGAAGACCCGGACACGCGGCAACTCTACATCGGTGAGAGCGACAACGTTCGGCAACGCCTCGCCCAGCACAACACGAACACCCGCAAGGACTTCTGGGAACGCACCTGCGTTGTGACCAGCAAGGACCAGAACATTACGAAGGCACATGCGCGCTATCTAGAGGCACGGCTGATTGCCATAGCGAATGCGGTTGGAACGGCGAATGTGGTCAACGTAATGGCTCCGCCAAAGGTGGCTCTGCCCGAAGCTGACGCCTCCGATATGGAGTTCTTCATCGATCAGCTCCAGCTCATCCTGCCTGTCCTCGGGTTCGATTTCCTTCGTCAGTACAAGACCACGGCAAAGGCGGTCTCGGTTGGTGCCGAAATCCCCTCGGAAACCGAAGCTGCGCCGCTGTTCAAGCTGGTCAGCAAGAAGCATGATCTGGAGGCTCAAGCCCGTGAGATCGACGGCGAGTTCATCGTGCTGGAAGGGTCGGAAGCGGTGAGCAAATGGGATAACGAAGTCTACGCGGACCACAGCTATTCGAAACGGCACGCGCAACTGACCAGGTCGGGCAAACTGGTCCCGGGAAGCAAAGGCCATCTGCGCTTCGCAGAAGACATCGCGTTCAGCAGCCCAAGTCCGGCTTCTGCGGTGGTGCTCGGGCGACCCGACAATGGCCGTACCTCCTGGAAGGTCAGCGACTCGAACGTGAGCTACCGAGACTGGCAATCCAAGCAAGTGGCCAAGACGGCGTCTGAGGCGTCAAGTGGAGACGACGACACAGAGGTCGAATCATGACCATTCAGAAAATCGACAGTGACGACCTGACGGTCGCGGACCTTTTCAAGTCCTTCTACGCGGTGCCCGATTACCAGCGGGAATACGTTTGGGGCACCGATCAGGTTGAACAGTTGCTAACGGATATCATCGACGAGATCCCCGGCCAGGCCGGGGATCAAGATCCGGAGTATTTTATCGGGAGCATTGTTGTCTGTCCCGGAAAGAACGGGGTTCTGGACCTGATTGACGGGCAGCAGCGCATGACCACCCTCTATGTCGCGCTCTGCGCGATACGCGATCGGCTTCGGGAACTCGGTGAGACGGAATCCTCGGTCCTGAAATCACAGCTCGCGGATGCCTCGGTGGATATAACCGGTGAGGAGACATTCCGTCATCGGCTTGATCTTCAATATGAAGACAGCGGCGACGCCTTGGTTAGCCTGGAAAAAGGGCAAGAGATCCACGGTCAGATGACCAGGTCCATGGTAAACATTCGGGACGCCCACCACGTCATAACCCGCTTCCTGACTTCCGAATTCGGCGATGATGACGATGCGGTAAAGTGGTTCTACGGTTATCTCACGAACGGAGTGAAGCTGATCCGCATTCAGACAGAGAATGTCGCGCAGGCCCTGAAAATCTTTGAGACGATCAATGATCGGGGTGTCGGGCTCAACTCCATGGACCTGCTCAAAAACCTGCTGTTCATGAAGACCCCGCCACCGAAGTTCGACAGGCTGAGGGACACCTGGAAAGAGCTTCAGGACAAGATCTACGACATGGGCGAAAAGCCGCTCCGGTTCCTGCGCTACTTCATATTCAGCCGTTATGATGTTGATATCTTACGCGAAGATGAAATCTACGAATGGTTTTCAAAGAACGAAGCGACCGTTGGATACGATAACGACCCTATCAGGTTCGCCAAGGAACTCGTGAAGGCTGCAAGCGCTTATGCGAGCTTCAGGTCGGGAAAAAACGAACAAGGCGATAGAAACCGCTTTTTGGACAACATGCGGCTGCTCGGCGGTAAGGCCGCACGCCAGCACTTGATCCTGCTTCTTGCAGGTCGCCACCTCGACGAGCCCCTCTTTGACCGGCTGGCCGAAGAAGTCGAGAAACTGTTCTTCTGCTATGTGATCACCCGAGAGCCGACCCGAGACTTCGAGAGAAACTTCACGAGGTGGGCCACCGAACTGCGAGCGGTGACATCCGAGGAGGAATTCCAGGCGTTCATTTCGAGGCGGTTTGACCGGGAAAAGGTCAAACTTTCTGTTCGTTTCGATG
Organism: Rhodospirillales bacterium; assembly: GCA_965202755.1. GTDB lineage: Bacteria > Pseudomonadota > Alphaproteobacteria > Kiloniellales > JACOMY01 > JACOMY01. Next base: position 8,090 of record CBDBCL010000034.1, read on the forward strand.
ACGCAATCGGTCGTCTGACTCTTCAAACACTCCAGAAATACCGCTTCCGCTATGTTCTCGCGAAGCTGACCCAGCAAGTCGATCTTTCCGCTTACGGGGAGACCGAGGGAACTCGTTGGCTCGATACGTACGTTCGGGGCGGCTATGAAGTTGAGCACATCTTTCCTCAAACTCCATGCCAGGCAGCACTGGACGAGTTCGGCACCCCCGAGGACCCGGAGATTTCGCAGCGGTTGGGCAATTTGGTGCTTGTGGAGAGATCGATCAACGCATCTCTCGGGAACCGGGCTTACAGCGAAAAGCGGCCAGCCTACAAGCAATCGAAGTTGCTGCTAACGCGCGCTCTGGCGAAGCGACCGAGAGTCGGTAGAAACACAAGGATTGATCGTGCCTTAGATTCGATTGAACAGTACGAAACCTGGAATGAGGAGACCGTTTCCGAACGACAAGAGGCCCTCGTCTCACTGTCGCGGATTGTTTGGGGATTGCCAACAAGGAGACTGAGGCCACGTAGAGGACGCCGCCATTGATTGGCTTGAGGGGGGGGGGCTCGGCTACTCGGTTCTGCACGGTCCTGATATCTCTCCGGACGGCTCCGCCCCCGAACGCATTAGCTATGACCGGATATTGCTAACAATGCGGCTCCTGCCCGCCGAAACGCTGGATGAAGTGCTGCTCAAGGTGCGGCAGACAGATGACGTAGAGAAGGTTTCGCCCATTTGTGTGGGGTTGGTGGCCCCGCATCCCTCAGGTTTTCAGTCGCCAGACGGAGAAGCCAATAGAGGAGGCCAGAGCCACCCTGGACGAGGATAACACGAAGGGCCTGTCGAACGTGGTCCCTATCGACGCCGGTCGGGTAGAAGATCATCTGAGGCAGATCGTGCGAGGCAGCGTCGAGGAGACACTGAACAGCCTGCTGGAGGCAGAGGCGGATCGGCTTTGCAATGCAGGGCGCCATGAGCGCAGTGAGGCGCGCCGCGACACACGAGCTGGCCGCTCCGCGCGCAAGCTGCACACGCGCGCCGGAGAGGTGCAGGTGCAAGGTGCCGAAGCTTCGCACGCAGACGCATCGACGACGGCAATCATCGAGCGCTATCGCCGGCGCGCGCGCTCGCTCGAAGAGGCTTTGATGGAGATGTATCTGGCTGGTGTGTCGCTACGCCGGGTGGAGGACATCACCGAGGCCCTGTGGGGCACGCGGGTGAGCCCCAGCACGCTCTCCAATCTCAACGAGAAGCTCTACTCCCAGATCGAGACCTGGCGGAACCGGCCGATCGAGGGCGAACACCCCTACCTCTATCTGGACGGCCCTCTATCTGGACGGCCTTGTCCTGAAGCGCAGTCGGGCAGGTGAAGTGCGCAACGTCTCGCTGCTGGTTGCGGTCGCTGTCAAGGCCGACGGCTACCGCGAGACCCTCGGCATCGTCAAGGGAGCCAAGGAAGACAAGAAGGGCTGGAGCGCCTTCCTCAAGCACCTCAAGGAGCGCGGCCTCACGGGTGTCGCGTTGATCGTCTCGAATGCCTGCATGGGGCTCGTCGAGAGCGCGACCGCGTTCCATCCGGACGCCCAGTGGCAGCGCTGCGTCGTGCATCGGTAGCGCAATGCCTTCGTGCCCGGTGCCGACCAGCAAGATGCGTGAAGTCGCTCTCATGCTGAAGGCTGTCCATGCCCAGGAGAGCCGCGAGGCGGCCCGCGCCAAGGCCACGCGGCCAAACTCGGAGCCATGCGCCTGACCAAGGTCGCCGACTGGCTGGAGGAGACGGTCGAGGAGACCTGGGTCTACTATGCCTTCCCCAATGAGCATTGGCGCCGGATCAGGACCGACAATCCTCTGGAGAGGATCATGCGGGAGATCGGGCGGCGAACCCGCGTCGTCGGAGCCTTCCCCGACGGCCAATCGGCCCTCAACCTGGCTGCGGCCAGGTTGAGACACATCGCTGGCACCAAATGGTCCAGCAAGCGCTACATGAACAGGGACCTGCTCAAGCAGCGGGACATGGCTGCCTGATGGAACAGGCCGCCAACCCCAATGTGCGAAAGATCCTGGACACTACCGATCGCCGAACCGGTCCAGACGCGACGCCATGGACAAAATCCCTCACGCCGCCTAGGCTTCGAAAGGGTCTCGATAACCCCAGGGCGCTACAGATGTCGGGTTTCCGTGTCATGTCTTTTCCTCCGTTTCGGTTGCACCCCCGCTCGGGACGCAAAACAGAGAGGCCGGGGACACGCCCGGCCAGATTTGCGGACTGGATCGAGCAGGGCGCGAAGCACGGAGGTCGGATGGCACTCAAGCGGCTGGGCACGAAATCTCAAACCGAACGGCGAACACTCTAGTCGATCGACGGGCCTTCGAAGGCCAGGACCAACGATCGCAATGGCATTTCAGGCGGCCACGCCCTGAAAATGAGTCGCAGGACAGGAACGTGCTTGGGGATTCCCTGCCCCTTTGCAAGAATAACCGGGATGATACGGCCTGCCGGACAGCAGACTGGAGGCGACTGGCAAATCGAGGGGGAGGCATGGCGGAAAGGAAACGTGCGAACAACGGTGCCAACCTGGGGTTCGAGGCGCAGCTCTGGGCAACCGCAGACAAGCTGCGCGGCAACATGGAGCCGTCCGGCTACAAGCATGTCGCACTGGGCCTGATCTTCCTCAAGTACATCTCGGACGCCTTCGAGGCGAAACGCGCGGAGCTACTCGAGGAGCCGCTGGCCGACCCGGACGACCCCGAGGAGTACCTCGCCGAGAACGTCTTCTGGGTCCCGAAGGCAGCCCGCTGGTCGCACCTCCAGGCCGAGGCCAGGAAACCCACGATCGGCAAGAACATCGACGACGCCATGCTGGCGATCGAGACCAGCAACGCCTCGCTCAAGGGCGTCCTGCCCAAGGACTACGCGCGTCCGGCGCTGAACAAGGTCATGCTCGGCGAGCTGATCGATCTCGTCTCCGGGATCGCTATGGCCGAGGAGGCCGACCGCTCCCGCGACATCCTCGGGCGGGTCTACGAGTATTTCCTCGGCGGCTTCGCCGGGGCCGAGGGCAGGCGCGGCGGCGAGTTCTACACGCCCCGCTCCGTCGTCCGCCTGCTGGTCGAGATGCTGGAACCCTACAGGGGCCGCGTCTACGACCCCTGCTGCGGCTCCGGCGGCATGTTCGTCCAGTCGGAGAAATTCGTCGAGGAGCACGGCGGGCGCATCGGCGACATCGCCATCTACGGACAGGAGAGCAACTACACGACCTGGCGGCTCGCCAAGATGAACCTCGCGGTGCGCGGCATCGACGCCGACATCCGCTGGAACAACGAGGGCAGCTTTCACAAGGACGAGCTGCAAGACCTCAAGGCCGACTTCATCCTCGCCAATCCACCCTTCAACATCTCTGACTGGGGCGGAGACCGCCTGCGCGAGGATGTGCGCTGGAAGTTCGGCGTGCCGCCGCTGGGCAATGCCAACTATGGCTGGCTCCAGCACATCCACCACCACCTCGCCCCGAACGGGACGGCGGGCGTGGTGCTTGCCAACGGCTCCATGACGTCGGGCCAGTCGGGCGAGGGCGACATTCGCCGCGCCATGGTCGAGGGCGACCTGGTGGACTGCATGATCGCCCTGCCCGGCCAGCTCTTTATACTCTACCCAGATTCCCGCCTGCCTGTGGTTCCTGGCGCGAAACAAGAACCCCGGCAACGGGTGGAGGGACCGGCGCGGCGAAGTCCTGTTCATGGACGCCCGCAAGTTCGGGCACATGGTCGATCGGACTCGTAGGGAGTTCTCCGACGACGACATCGCGAAAATCGCCGGGGCCTATCACGCCTGGCGCGGGGAGCCCGACGCGGACACCTACGAGGACGAGCCGGGCTTCTGCAAGGCTGCTACTCTGGAGGAGATCAAGGCACACAACCACGTTCTGACGCCAGGGCGTTATGTCGGCGCCGCAGCGGCGGAAGCCGACGACGTGCCGTTCGAAGAGCGGTTCGCGGAATTGAAGGAGACGCTTACGGCGCAGTTTGCCGAGGCCGAAGAGCTAGCGGCGACGATCCGGGCGCGGCTGGCGGGGATTGACCTACATGACTGACTTTCCAAGCATTCCCCTTGGGGAGGTCGCAACTGTCAGGTCCGGTTTCGCTTTCAAGAGCAAAGACTGGACTCAAAGCGGTGTACCTGTTGTGAAGATCGCCAACGTTAAGCTAGGCGGGCTCGATATGTCTGGGTGTTCGTTTGTTGATGAAAGCGTAGCTGCGAGCGTGGCGGAGTTCGAGCTACATAATGGCGACATCCTGATTTCGATGACTGGATATGTGGGCCAAGTCGCGGCTGTAAGGTCCAAAGACTTGCCAGCTATACTGAACCAGCGGGTTGGTCGTTTCTCAATCAAGGACACCAAGCGGCTGGACCGCCTGTTTCTTTACTATTGCGTCAGCAATCCGAATTTCCGCGAAAGGGTAGAGGCACTCGGATATGGATCGGCGCAACCGAATGTAAGTCCGACTACTATCCATGGTCTCGAAATCCCGTTGCCAGCGATTAATGATCAAACGGCGATAGCGGCGCTACTGCAAGCACTGGAAGACAAGATCGAGCTGAACCGGCGGATGAACGAGACGCTTGAGGAGGTGGCGCGGGCGATCTTCAAGGACTGGTTCGTCGATTTCGGACCGACGCGGGCGAAGATGGAAGGCCGCGAACCTTATCTCGCCCCCGAACTTTGGGCGCACTTCCCCGACCGCCTCAATGAGGAAACCAGCCTGCCGGAGGATTGGGCATTTCGACCAGTTTCCGATTTTGCCAACCTCAATGGAGGTAAGCAACTGAATAAAAAGAAGATTGTAGCGTCTGGCCCGATCCCCGTTTTTGGCGGGGCCGGTATCATGGGCTATACGGAAAACCACAATGCAGAGGGATACGTTATTTGTGTTGTTAGGGTAGGCGCTTATTGTGGGCAATTCTTCGGACACCGAGGTAAAGCTTGGATAAACAACAATGCATCCCTCATAGCTCAGCGAGAGGATGTTCCTGGCGAATGGCTTCTCACGGCACTCAAAAATGCTGACATAGACAAGATTAAGCCCGCATTGCCCAGGTGGGGTTGAGGTTGCGCCATCCACGGTGCTGATTCATGGTTACATATCATGGTGTTGTGTCGATTGAAGCGAGGTTTTCATGGTGCATCCGATGGGTGAATCCAAGAACGGGCTGCTTCGCGTGGATTTCGACCGCCGCGTGAAGCTGGAGTTCCCTGGATCGAAGGTAACGTCGGACGGCGGCTTGCTCGCGTATCGGGAACTGGACGACGCGCTTGGCCTGACAGAGATGGCGGCCGGGGCGCTGCGAGACGGTCGTCGCGGCAAGAACGGCTGGCACGCTGTCGTCGGGATGCTTCGGCAAGCGGTGTTCGGGCGTTTGGCCGGGTACGAGGATGTCAACGACGCCGAGCGGCTTTCTCGCGATCCAGCGATGCGTTGGATTGTCGGCGGCAAGGCGACGGATCGGGGTGCGGCCTCATCGAGCCAGATGGGCCGTTTCGAGACGCAATGGCTGACGGGTGACGTCAATCTCACCGCACTCAGCGCTCTGTCCGGGCTGTGGATCGACCGCGTTCATCGTCGCAAACCGCCGAAGCTGATCATCCTGGACATGGACAGTTCGGTCAGCCCCACCCACGGCGAACAGGAAGGCACGGCCTACAACGGCCACTTCGGCTGCACCTGCTATCACCCGCTTTTTGTCTTCAACCAGCTCGGCGATCTGGAGCGCTGCGCCTTGCGACCCGGCAACGTGCACAGCGCCGATGGCTGGCGCGCGGTGCTGGACCCGGTCGTGGCGCGTTATCGCGAGCGCAAGCTGCGGCGGTACTTTCGGGGCGATGCCGCCTTCGCCTCACCGGACATCTACGAGTATCTGGAGGCCGAGGGCTTCGGCTACGCCATCCGGCTTCCCGCCAACAGCGTGCTCCAGGGATACGTCGCCCACCTGCTACGGCGCCCAAAGGGACGGCCCCCGATGGAAGTCCGTCGCTACTTCGCCAGCTTCAGCTATCGGGCTGGAAGCTGGACCCAGGCGCGGCGCGTGGTGGCGAAAGTGGAATGGCATCCGGGCGAGTTGTATCCCCGCGTCGGGTTCGTCGTCACCAATCTGTCCCGGCCCGCCGAGCGGATCGTCGCCTTCTACAACCAGCGTGGCACGGCGGAACAACACATCAGGGAGGGCAAGAACGCGATCCGTTGGACGCGACTATCCTGCCGACGCTTCAAGGCCAACGCGGCTCGGCTTCAGCTTCATGCACTGGCCTACAACCTGGGCAACTTCATGCGCACGCTCGCTTTGCCAGACCCAGTGAGCAATTGGTCGCTGACGACGCTGCGCGAGAAGCTGGTGAAAATTGGGGCAAAAGTCGCGCGTCACGGACGCTACGTCACCTTCCAATTGGCCGAGGTCGCGCTCCCGCGCGACCTGTTCGCCGATATCCTGGATCGGATCGACCGCTTGCGACCACGGCCGACACCAGCGTGAGCCAACGCTATGCCAATCAAAACGACTTCACGACGGGAGACCTGTGCCCGGAACGCTACGAAATTGGCACTGGCCCGTGGGTTTCCGATCAGCGGCCCGTTGTCCTGGCCGTTCTGGGCCGTTTCCCAATCCCCGACGCCTCTCAGATTGCATCCCAGCAGCGACCAAGGCAATATGAACGTCGTGATCGGGCGCTACGTGGGCGATCCCGGGTTACCTGTTTGGCAAAACAGGCGATGATGTTGTCAGGGGTGGCCGCGGCAATGATGCCTTCCTCTTCGGCGGGAGCGGCATCGACAGCGTGTTCGGCGGCAGCGGCAGAGATACCCTGAATGCTGCCAGCCAAGGTGAGTTGCTGTCCGGCGATCTCTTCGACCGGTGGCGCGGGTGTCGATACGCTTCTCCTTGCCAATGGCATCAGCCTGCCAGCCGGCGTGACGCTGACCAGCATCGAGTTCGTGATCTACAGCTAGACGGCCCAATCCAACAGCCAAGATAGCGTCGGTCATTGACGACGACCGACTCATCTCGTCAGCATCGTCCCGTACTCGGCCGCACTCCGATCATACTCCCGATGGACGGCCGGGTGCGGGACAGTGCCGATTCGCGCTGAACGCACACCGCCTAAAACCGTGTCGCGCTGTAGGGCTGCAGCGGGATGTCCGAGGTACGTTCGGCCAGAAGATCGGCAACCAAGTCGGCCGTCCTCGGACCCAGGGTCAGCCCCAGATGGCCGTGGCCGAAGGCAAGCACGGCGTTGCGGGCCATGGGGCTGCGGTCGATCACCGTTAAGAAAGGTGCTGCGCAACCCTTTGTTTCGAACGGTGATGTAGCGAAACTGCCTCTTTGTTGGCCCGGTGAAGGTATCGTATCAGCTTTCATGTGCAACACGGGCGACCTCTTCAAGGCCGCAGAACGCAACATGCAGGAAATAGAGAAGCTTGCTGAAACTCGCGACCTTCTTCTCCCGAAGCTCATGTCCGGCGAAATCCGCCTCGGCGAGGCCGAGAATGCTGTAGAGGCAGCACTCTGATGTCGAAGACCTGGTATCCTGGCATCAAGTCGTTCTGTTCGCATTGGTATCATGCGCCGATGCTACAGCAGACGCTCGCGACCATGGAGCAAGAATTTGCTGAGGGTCACGACGCTTGCATCGACGCCGCAAAGGCGATCGTGGAATGCTCTTGCAGGATATTGATCGAAGAGCTCGACGATCCATCCGCTCCGTTGAAACCAACAAAGACCGATGTTCCCCTCGCGGAACTGTTGGGCCTCGCAACCCGGCTTCTGGACCTCGGCGAAATCCGGGATCGTGCGTTCACCAACCTTATCAAGGAGCACAATCGGCTCTCTGAAGCGCTGCGCGTGCTTCGCAACGAAGCGGGGACGCTTTCCCACGGCAAGGACGGTTTCGTTGAGAAACTATCCGCACACCACCGGCGCGCTGCGATGCTCGCTGCCGATGCGATCGTCACATTCCTCCACGAAGCGTATCTGGAGCGAGAACCTGACCCTGCTCGCACGTTGGAACCGTTTGAGCGGTTCAAGGCCTCCAGTGAATTGATCGACAGCTACAGCCAACTGCGCGCAGAAATCGACGACGACGGCAATTTGCAAGCCGTTGTTTCCCTTCCCACCGGTGATGAGATCGAGTTGGCGATCACAACCTCAGAGCTTTTGTTTGGTGTTGACCGACAGGCCTATAAGCTCGCGGTGAATGCGTGTCGCGAGGCTGCACGAGAGGAGGAAGCAAACCAGGCCGACAACACAGACGACGAAGAGGTGGCCTGATGGCATTTCTTTCAGAGGCAGAAATTGAGAAGCTGCTCCTCCAGAACTTCGTGAAACTTGGCTATGCGCGCAGCACCGATGCCGAGATAGGTCCCGACGGTCGCTCCCCCGAACGCGAGAGCTACGGCGACGTCATCCTGAAACGACGCTTGATCGAGGCGATCGAACGGCTGAACCCGCATATTCCGTCTGAAGCGCGCCAGGATGCGTTCAAGAGCCTGGTTGCGACCGTCACGCCTTCCCTGGTGGAGGAGAACCGGCGTCTTCATAGGCTGATGGTGGAGGGTGTCGGTGTCGAATACTACGACAAGGACGGCACCATCCGAGGCGACACGGTACGGCTGATCGACTTTGAGGACGTCGAGGCAAATGACTGGCTCGCGCTCTCGCAACTGACCGTTATTGAAAACGGAAATCATCGACGCCCCGACGTGGTGCTCTTCGTCAACGGCCTGCCCTTGGCCGTGATCGAACTGAAGAACCCCGGCGACGAGAACGCCACCCTCGAAGGGGCCTTCAACCAGCTCCAGACCTACAAGGACCAGATACCCTCGCTATTCCGCACGAACGCGGCGCTCGTGACCTCGGATGGACTTCACGCGCGCCTCGGTTCGCTGACTGCCAATCTTGAGCGGTTCATGCCCTGGCGCACTGTGGATGGCTCTGCCGTCGCGCCGAAGGGTGCGCCGGAGCTCGGCACCGTCATCAAGGGTGTGTTCGAGAAATCCCGGTTCCTGACCTTGATCCGGGATTTCACCGTGTTCGAGGACACAGGCTCCGGCCTCGTGAAGATCGTGGCCGGGTATCACCAGTTTCATGCCGTCCGGCACGCTGTCGAGAAAACCGTCGAGGCCTCGGCGCCGCAAGGCGACCGGAAGGTGGGCGTGATTTGGCACACCCAGGGGTCGGGCAAGAGCCTGCTCATGGCCTTCTATGCCGGGCAGATCATCGCCCATCCGGCCATGGAGAACCCGACCTTGGTCATCGTAACCGACCGCAACGACCTCGACGATCAGCTCTTCGGCACCTTTGCCATGTGTCGCGATCTGCTTCGCCAGACCCCGCAGCAGGCCGACAGCCGCGAGGGCCTGGCAAAGGCGCTGACTCGCCCGTCTGGCGGCGTGGTTTTCACGACCATCCAGAAGTTCTCGCCCGAGCGCGGCGAGACCGACTACCCGGTGCTGACGGATCGGCGGAACGTTGTCGTCATCGCCGACGAAGCGCACCGTAGCCAGTACGGCTTCCGGGCGCAGGTGAACCGCAAGACGGGCGAGATTACGCATGGCTTTGCCAAATACCTCCGCGACGCCCTACCGAAGGCCTCCTTCATCGGCTTCACCGGCACGCCGATCGAGAAGGAAGACGTGAACACGCCCGCCGTGTTCGGCGAGTACATCGACATCTACGACATCAACCGGGGTGTCGAGGATGGTGCAACGGTCCCGATCTACTACGAGAGCCGCCTCGCCCGCATCGAGCTTCCCGATGATGAGAAGCCAAGGGTCGATGCCGAAATCGAGGAGCTGACCGAAGACGAGGCGGCGACCGAGCAGGAGAAGCGCAAGCGCAAATGGGCGAATGTCGAGGCCGTCGTCGGGGCCGAGAAGCGCCTGGTGATGGTCGCCAAAGACCTGGTGGAGCACTTCGAGGATCGCGTCGTCGGCATGGAGGGCAAGGCGATGATCGTCTGCATGAGCCGCCGGATTTGCGTCGCGCTATACAACGAGATTATCGGGTTGCGCCCCGGATGGCACAGCGACGACGACGAGAGCGGCGCCCTCAAGATCGTTATGACCGGCGCAGCCTCCGATCCGCAGGAATGGCAGCAGCACATCGGTGGCAAAGCGCGCCGGGAGCTGCTCGCCAGGCGAGCCAAGGACCCAGAGGACCCGCTCAAGCTGGTGATCGTCAGGGACATGTGGCTGACCGGCTTCGACGCGCCCAGCATGCACACGATGTACATCGACAAATCCATGCGCGGCCACGGGCTCATGCAGGCGATCGCCCGTGTGAACCGTGTATTCCGCGACAAACCTGCCGGGCTGATCGTGGACTACATCGGCATCGCCCAGAACCTGAAATCCGCCCTCGGCCAATACGCGCGTGACGACCGGAAGCACACGGGAATCGACGAGACCAAAGCCGTCGCCGCGATGCGGGAGAAGTACGAGATCGTGAGCGCCATGTTCCACGGTTTCGACTACCGGGCCGGGCTATACGGCACGCAGCAGGAACGGCTCGCGGCCCTCGCTGGCGCTATCGAGTGGATCCTCGATATGCAACAGCGCGAGGCGGCCAGGGAAACGACCGAGGAAGGCAAGAAACGCGCGCACCGCCGCTTCGACGACGCCGTGCTGGCGCTCACCAAAGTGTTCGCACTCGCCGCCGCCAGTGACGAGGCGCGAAGCATCCGTGACGAGGTGGGGTTCTTTCAGGCGGTCCGGGCGGCGCTCTCCAAGAGCGTGCCTGGCATGGGCAGGTCTTCCGCCGAGCGAGACCTGGCCGTGCAGCAGATTGTCAGCCGAGCCGTCGTCTCGACGGAGATCGTCGATATCCTCGAAGCCGCAGGGCTGGCAACACCGGACATCTCTATCCTCTCTGACGAATTCCTCGCCGAGGTCCAGGGGATGGAGAAGAAGAATCTTGCCATGGTCGCTCTGCGCAAGCTGATCGATGGCGCGATTCGCTCGCAGAACCGTGTCAACGTCGTTCAGACCCGCGCCTTTTCCGAGCGGCTCGAGGAGGCGATCGCGCGCTACCACAGCAACGCGATTACGACGGCGGAGGTCATTCAGGAGCTGATCGAGCTCGCCAAGGACATCCGCGCTGCACACCGACGCGGAGAGGAGGAAGGGCTCAGTCCCGAAGAAATCGCCTTCTATGACGCCTTGGCCAGGAATGAGAGTGCCGTGGAAGTAATGGGTAACGAACAACTGCGGATCATTGCGCACGAGCTGTTGAACAGCCTGAAAAACAATGCATCCGTAGATTGGCAGCACCGCGAATCTACGCGCGCCCGAATGCGCGTACTCGTCAAGCGCATTCTACGCAGATTTGGCTATCCGCCCGATCTTCGGGATGACGCTGTGCAAACCGTTCTACAGCAGGCGGAAGCTTTAGCGGCAACCTGGACATAGTGCCTTTTCTGCCAATTCTTGCTGGGGGTCTTGCCTGGCAGAGCGGGTTTCCCAACAAGGAGACCTTATCGATGCATGAAACTGCACCTCATACCGACGAGCATGGCCTACGACCCATGTGCCCACTCTCTCATTCCACCGGTTCGGATCTTCCATGGCCGCTCGATGAGCGTGTTCCAAGCCTCACAGCATAGAACGACGATGCCATGGTATGATCCGAAGACTCCGTTCGCGAGCCGGTTTTCGCGGATGAAAAGACGGATCAGACGTTTCCCCGATCGTCTATCTGCATTGGGCTGGCGCATCGGTGCCGGACTGCATCGCCGACCTCGCCGCAAGGGCACATCCGCAGGGTCTGTCCTCGGACCATGCGGCGGCGCGCTTTGTGGGCATTGCCCATGAAGACAGCCCCGGCACCCTGTCCCTCGTCTTCCAGGCGCTCCACAGACGACGCACCACGCGGCCCGACGGCACGCGCGATCCTGTCCTGAATCTCACCGACTAAGCCAGCACGGGGCGGGAAGACCAGTACGCCGACGCCTACTTCGGACGGGAGTACGGCAAGGCCATGCTGCAATCCCTGGAATACGACCCCGAACGCCCCGCCATCGAGGTCATGACCCGCGCCTTCCAGCTGCTCTTCCACAAACTGCCGGGCCGCAGGGGTATCGATCTCGCCCGGCTGGCGCGCCGCAACCCCGAAATGCTGGACTTGGTGCTGGGGCTGCTCTTCCACTACGATCCTGCCTGACAGATCACACCCCACGAGGCAGACCCATGGCCGTCCACACCATCATGCTCCCCGACAGGCTCTACGGGCGCGAGCCGCGCACCGTCATCTGGGACGACGTCGCCGGCACCGTGGAGGGCACGCACTCCAGTGTGCCCGGCATGCAGGCAGTCCTGGCGCGGCCCAAGCCCACCGACTACTCCTTCGAAGGGCGCGTGCTCTACCTCGAAGACCCCGGACACGACCCCGCCGAGTTCCTCTGGCTGCTGGTCACATCCTTCTTCCCGATCCTCCGCGAGCCGCTGCGCTCCACCCTGCCACCCGTCTTCGATGGCGTCGAACTCAGCCCCATGGCCCCAGGGCCGAACGCGACGCCGACGGCAAACTCACCGGCTACCTGGAGAACGGCCGGCGCATCGGCTTCGACACCTACTACACCTGAGCGCGCGCCAGGCCCGCAGATCGGGAAACGAGCCCGAAAGACCAGACAGGCGAGCAGGCGGCCCATCTGCTTTGCACGGACAGCGACGCCTTTCCTGCCGGATAGGTCCACATAGGTCCAGGTAGGTCCACTTCGGAAGACTCATGGCAAGGCACACCAGAGCGACCGCCGTCGTCTTCATCAGATCATCTAAGTTGGTCCCTTTAGGTCAGTAGGTAGTCCAAGTTTACGCGCGGGCAAGCAACTGCACTTCCTGAAGAATCTTGGTCGGCACGCGCAGCCCGGACTCGGCGACCGCCGCACGATTGGCCAAGCGCCGGCTGCCGGGCAGGCGCGCGCCCTCTTGTAGCGCCACCCGATCGGTCAGGCGCGCCAGGTGGTTCTGGAAGCCGCCACCGGAAATGCGGTCGACATCGAAGGCGATCAGCAGCTGCCCGACCGAAGGCGGCCCGCCGTCCGGGCCGAGGAAGGAGGTCGCCTCATAGCTGAAGCAGGCTCCGGTCAAGCCGACCGCGAGAATCTCGACCATCCAGGCCAGAGCCGCGCCTTTAGCATCGCCTATCGGGACCATCGAGCCGGCAAGCGCCGCTGCGGGGTCCCTGGTCGGCTGGCCCTCGGCGTCCAGCGCCCAGCCTTCCGGGATTTCCTCGCCCCGCTTTCCGGCGGCCACCACCTTGCCCCTTGCGACCTTGGAGAGCGAAAGGTCGATGACCAGAGGCGAGCCCTCGGCCTGTGGTGCGGCGAAGGCAATGGGATTGGTGCCGAAGACCGGCTCGCGACCGCCCCAGGGCGACATGGCCTTGGGCGTGTTGGCGAAGAGCAAAGCCATGCAGCCGGCCTCCGCCAGGCGTTCGACGTGGGCTCCGGCCTGGCCGCAGTGATGTGAGTGATGGATGCCGGCCGCCGCCAGGCCGCTCTCACCTGCGGCCTCGATCAAGGCCTCGATCGCCAGATCGAAGGCCGGGAAAGCAAAGCCGTTCCTGGCTTTCACCGACAGAAAGGCCGGCGCCGGGCGGGCGATCTCCGGCGTCGCATCGCCCACCACCTTGCCGACCCGCAGCTGCTCGCAGTAGGTCGCCACGCGCGACAGGCCATGCCCGGCTTGACCGTCGATCTCTGCCGCCACCAAGGCGTGGGCGACCGAGCCTGCATTGGCGGACGATGTACCGGCCGCAATCAAGGCCTTTGCGACCAGCTCCCGCGCCACCTTGGGCGCAATCATCTCCAGTTCAGCCATTCAGCAATCCCAATCCTCGCAATACGTTCTCCACGGTCAAGCGCGAGATCCGTCCATTGGCTTCCTCGGTCACGCCGGCGATATGCGGCGTCAGGATCAGCCGTTCGCACCCCCGAAAGCGTTCCGCTGCCTTGGCGCTCAAAGGCTCTTCTTCGAAGACATCCAAAGCTGCCCCGGCCAGATGCCCGCACTTCAGCGCCGCCATCAGGGCTTCCTCTTCGACCACTCCGCCACGCGCCGTATTGATCAGGATCGATCCCGGTCGCATCTGCTCAAGGCTCGCCCGATCGATCAGTTCGCGGGTCTCCTCGGTGAGGGGGACATGCAGGCTGACCACATCGGCCCGGGCCAGCAGCGCCTTGAACTCGACACGCTCGACCTCAGCCCAAGCACGGTGGTTGGCGGCGAGGAAGGGATCGCTGGCGATCACCACCATACCCAACGCCTTGGCGCGCTGCGCGACCGCGCGCGCAATGCTGCCGAAACCGACCAAGCCCATGGTCCGCCCGGATATCTCGTGACCCTTGAGGCTCTGCCGCGGCCAGGCACCGGCCAGCATCTCGCGCTCGGCCGAGAAGGCGCCGCGCAGCAGGACCAGCACCGAGGCGATTACATATTCGGCCACGGAGACGCTGTTGGCGCCGCAGGTCGAGTAGACCGAGATTTCGCGCCCGCGACAAGCTTCGAGATCGATGTTGTCAAGGCCGACACCCAAGCGGCCGATCACCTTGAGGCTGGGTGCTGCCGCCAGCAACTCGGCATCAACCTGAGTGCGATTGCGCACGATCAAGGCTTCCGCCTCGGCCAAGGCGGCTAGCAAACGCCGGCGGTCGTCGACCAAGCTCGGGTCATAGAGCAGCGGCAGACCGGGCGGGAAAGACTCGAGTGCGGATTCGTCCATGAACTCGGAGATGACAACGCTCACGAGCCTCGCGACTCCTTCTCTGGCGGGGTCCAAACCTCGGCAAACTCGCCGTCGGAGCCCCCTGCCGTCAAGCGTCACGGCAGCAGGATCGCCACACGGCAGGCTTGCGGCCTCTGCGCCCTCGCCTGCTCTGGACAGGACCCGGCCCTTATGCTCTTTCTAGGCCATGATGGACATGATTCTCGTCCTAGACTTCGGGTCCCAGGTCACCCAGCTGATCGCGCGGCGCCTGCGCGAGGCCGGCGTCTACAGCGAAATACTCCCCTTCAACGCCGGCATGGAACGGATCGAGGCACTGGCGCCCAGGGGCATCATCCTCTCCGGCGGGCCGGCCTCAGCCATTACCGAAGACAGCCCGCAGGCGCCGGAGGCCATCTATGGCTTGCAGCTGCCGGTCTTGGGCATCTGCTACGGGCAGCAGTTGATGGTGCACCAGCTGGGCGGCGTCGTCGAGGCGATTGACCATCAGGAATTCGGCAAGGCCTTCGTCGAAGTGACGGACCAGAACGCCTTGACCAGCGAGGTCTGGCAGCCCGGCGAACGCCATCAGGTCTGGATGAGCCACGGCGACCGGGTGTTGAAGCTCCCACCCGGCTTCAAGTCGCAAGGCCGTTCCGGCGGTGCGCCCTTTGCGATCACAGCCGACGAGGCGCGTCGCTTCTATGGCGTACAGTTCCACCCGGAAGTCATTCACACCCCCGACGGTGCCAAGCTGATCGCCCGCTTCGCATTGGATATCTGCGGCTGTTCCGGCGACTGGACCATGGCCGCCTTCCGCCAGTCCGCCGTCACCGCAATCCGCAAGAAAGTCGGCGATAGGCGGGTGATCTGCGGCCTCTCCGGCGGCGTCGATTCCTCGATGACTGCAGTGCTGATCCACGAAGCGATCGGCAATCAGTTGACCTGCATCCTGGTCGACCACGGCCTGATGCGCCTGAACGAAGCCGCCGAGGTGGTTTCGCTGTTCCGCGGCCATTACAACATCCCGCTGGTGCATCGCGACGCCTCGGATCTCTTCCTGGGACGGCTCGCCGGCATCGAGGAGCCAGAGGAGAAGCGCCGCATCATCGGCCGCAGCTTCGTCGAGGTCTTCGAAGAGGAGGCCAAGAAAATCGGCGGTGCCGACTTCCTGGCGCAAGGCACACTCTACCCCGACGTCATCGAGAGCGTCTCGCCGCGCGGCGGCCCCTCGGTCACGATCAAGACTCACCACAATGTCGGCGGCCTGCCCGAGCGCATGAAGATGGGCCTAGTCGAGCCTCTGCGCGAGCTCTTCAAGGACGAGGTGCGCGCCTTGGGCCGCGAGTTGGGGCTGCCGGATTCACTGCTTGGCCGCCACCCCTTTCCCGGCCCGGGCCTAGCGATCCGCATCCCGGGTGCCGTCGACGCCGAGAAGGTCGAGATCCTGCGCAAGGCCGACGCGCTCTACATCGGCGCCCTGCGTGAAACCGGACTCTACGACACGATCTGGCAGGCCTTCGCCGTGCTGTTGCCGGTGCGCAGCGTCGGCGTGATGGGCGACCAGCGCACCTACGAGCATGTCCTGGCCTTGCGGGCGGTCACCAGCTCCGACGGCATGACAGCCGAGAGCTACCCATTCGACCACAGCTTCATCGCCGCGGTGGCGACCCGCATCGTGAACGAGGTCCGCGGCGTCAACCGCGTGGTCTATGACGTGACCTCGAAGCCACCGGGCACGATCGAGTGGGAATAGATCGCCGACTATGGGATCAAGATCGCACAATCGACCAATCTGGCGTCGGCCCAGTTTACTGTGCCGCGGAAAGGCGAAGAATTCGTACTTACCCCGAGACGGAAACCCACTTAGCAACGGCTCGAACCCTGTTCAAACAATCCGAGCCACGTCTGGGATCGCCTTTTGTTTTCCGAGTCACGTCGCTATCGTATACAAATACGAAGAGGCTCAAAATTTTGACCGCCAGGATTGAGCAAAAAATGCACTTTTGGTCTGCTGTGTATCAGACGAGCGATGCAACGGATGAGCCACCCAAAGGCCTGTGTGAGAAGGTTGAAACATGCGTCTTTATCGAAACGAGTGATGTAAGAGAAGCGATTGATCGTTTGATGAAAGTCTGCGAGGCCGCCTGCATGGGGCTGCAAACTGCAATGAATTCCGTACCGACCTCGATTGAACTCGTCTACAAGGCCAAGGACGGTCACGGGGAGTCCGGGACGGCCTGACCAATGGAATTGTAGGATCTAGCATCCCCTCACCATTCGGAGTAAATCCCAAGTGTGACGGATGCTCCCATCGGGCAACGGGGATGAAGAGGCTAGCACAATGAAGATCTACAACGGTAGCTGCCATTGCGGGACAATTCACTTCACCTTCACAGCACCGGAAATCACGGGGACCATGCGCTGTGATTGCTTGATCTACGCGCGCAAGGCCAGTGTCATGACAATCGATACGGTTCCGCCGGATGCCCTTGAAATCTTTGTCACCGATGGTGCGCAGCAAACCTACCAGTATGGGACAAAGAAAAGACGGGGGATTGTCCCGTTTGATGTTGAAGCACGCCTGAGCGGCGCTGCTTGATGGGAGATTATGCGGCGCTGGAACTCGCCGGAGGCAAAAGCATTGCGGAAGCCCTCGACATCCTGCCAGATGGCATAGTTGAGGAATGTCGAACTGCCGACCAGGCCCTTGTGCAGCTGGGTCGAGTTAGCCGGGCTGCGCCTTCATGAAGCCGGCGTCGTGCGCCCGGGCCTGCAAGAGGTCCGCTTACTGCGTAGAATCGACGGTAAAAATATTGATCAACACGACAGGCCCCTCCTCCGCCTGCAGTTGCTCGGCCAGAGTCACTGCGGCGTCTAGTTCCTTGAAAGCCAGCATTCCTTAGTCTCCTTCGATCCGTTCTAAGATGATCGGGTTGGGTTTTCACCCTCTTCGCACCGTTGCCGGAGCCTCGAAAGAAGCTGCAGTGTCTGTGCGAGTTGCTCGGCCTCCAGACCCTCGGCCAGCCGATTGACCCACTGGATCTCGGCTTGCTCGAGTTCGGCCATGGCCGAACTCGCCATCGGCGCCAGGGCCAGGAGGCGGGCGCGCTTGTGGTCGGGGTTCTCGGTGAACTGCAGGAAGCTCTTCTTTTCCAACTCGTTAGCAATCCGCAGCACGTTCTGACGCGACAGGCCCATACGTCGGGCGATCTGCGCAACACTGAGCGACTGCTTGCTGCCGCTGATGACGTAGAGAAAGTTTCGCACATTTGTGTGTGGTTGGTGGCCCCGAATCCCTCAGGCTTTCAGTCACCAGACGGAGAAGCCAATAGAGGAGGCCAGAGCCACCATGGACGAGGATAACACGAAGGGCCTGTCGAACGTGGTCCGTATCGACGCCGGTCGGATAGAAGATCATCTGAGGCAGATCGTGCGAGGCAGCGTCGAGGAGACACTAAACAGCCTGCTGGAGGCAGAGGCGGATCGGCTTTGCAAGCAGGGCGCCATGAGCGCAGTGAGGCGCGCCGCGACACACGAGCTGGCCGCTCCGAGCGCAAGCTGCACACGCGCGCCGGAGGTGCAGGTGCAAGGTGCCGAAGCTTCGCAAGCAGACGCATCGACGACGGCAATCATCGAGCGCTATCGCCGGCGCGCGCGCTCGCTCGAAGAGGCTTCGATGGAGATGTATCTGGCTGGTGTGTCGCTACGCCGGGTGGAGGACATCACCGAGGCCCTGTGGGGCACGCGGGTGAGCCCCAGCACGGTCTCCACTCTCAACAAGAAGCTCTACTCCCAGATCGAGACCTGGCGGAACCGGCCGATCGAGGGCGAACACCCCTACCTCTATCTGGACGGCATTGTCCTGAAGCGCAGTTGGGGTCCTGAAGCGCAGTTGGGCAGGTGAAGTGCGCAACGTCTCGCTGCTGCTTGCGGTCGCTGTCAAGGCCGACGGCTACCGCGAGAGCCTCGGCAGCCTCGAGGGAGCCAAGGAAGACAAGAAGGGCTGGAGCGCCTTCCTCAAGCACCTCAAGGAGCGCGGCCTGACGGGTGTCGCGTTGATCGTCTCGGATGCCTGCAGGGGGCTCGTCGAGAGCGCGACCGAGGTCTATCCGGACGCCCAGTGGCAGCGCTGCGTCGTGCATTGGATGCCTTCGTGCCCGGTGCCGACCGGCAAGAGGCGTGACGTCGCTCTCATGCTGAAGGCTATCCAGGCCCAGGAGAGCCGCGAGGCGGCCCGCGCCAAGGCCACGCGGCCAAACTCGGAGCCATGCGCCTGCCCAGGGTCGCCGACTGGCTGGAGGAGACGGTCGAGGAGACCTGGGTCTAGCATGCCTTCCCCAATGAGCATTGGCGACGGATCAGGACCGACAATCCTCTGGAGAGGATCATGCGGGAGATCCGGCGGCGAACCCGCGTCGTCGGAGCCCCTTCCCCGACGGCCAATCGGCCCTCAACCCGGCCGCGGCCAAGTTGAGACACATCGCTGGCACCAAATGGTCCAGCAAGCGCTACATGAACAGGGACCTGCTCAAGCAGCGGGACAGGGGTGCCTGATGGAACAGCCCGCCAAACCCAATGTGCCAAAGATCCTGGACGCTACCAGGCCAGGCAGGAGAGGTTGAGTCCAGTAAGGTGATCTGCGGGCGCTCGCTGGGAAAGGCCGCCCGATCGAGGAAGTAGCCGCTGCCACGCCGACATCCAAATGGCGGTCACTGGCATGCCGATTGTAGAGATCGAGCAGACGACCGGTCGGGCAGTGCCACAGCAGATGATTGCAAGAGCCGTGCACCAAGGGATCGTAGATCTTCAGCACGCGGTCGCTGTAGACCGCCTGTCATGCATCGATGGCCGCACGATCCGGCGGCATAGCCGGCTACTTGCCCCGCTCCTCCCGCCCTAGCCGGTCGCCAGCAGCGAGGTCTCGCGCATCTCCTGGCTCACCCGACGCCCCTCTTGGATCGAGTCGAAAATAACCCGGTAAATCAGATCGGTCCGACCCGCAGCGGCGGACACGATTTTACGCCGCCACCACTCGGGCTTACGCAGAGTTATGTGCGCATTCTCGCCATTCGGCAGGTGCTTTTTGGCTGGATAACAGGCGACCGTCAGGAAGACGAAGCGCGTGGCAAAGTCGAAGATCTCAGTCAGGATCCAATCGAGATCCTCCTCCGCGCAAGGCTCCATGACATCGGTGCAGATGACCGCTTCGAAGGGCCCCTCCGGCAGGGTCGCAAAGGACTCGTGGCCCGGGTCGTAGCAGGTGATCTTATCCAGACCCCAATAGGCCTGCAGGCTCTCCGCCGACTCACCACTCGGCAGCGCCAAGGGTTTTTTGTCGATAGGCCAGACCCTTACCGGCGCCATAATCCAAGAGCGTCTTGGATCCGGTTTCCTTCGGCTCGGCCCGAATGCGGTTGATGTGCGGATAGAGGCTTTGGGCTTTGCTTTGCCCGGCGAAGGTCTTCTCCGCAGTCAGACCCATGCGCGGCTCACCCTCGGTGTGCATCTGCTCGTAGAGTTTGCCCAACTCGACAAAGCGCTTGCTCGGCCGTTCGCGGGTCTAGACTTCCTGCTTCTCTACCTTCGCCATTGCCTCAGCTCCCTCTCTTTTTGTTTTCGCTCTTCGCCTTCTACAGGAGGGCCAGACTGGCCAATCCAAGGAAGGAGATGAATCCAACCACGTCGGTTACCGTTGTCAGGAATACAGTAGATGCGACCGCCGGATCGATCTTGAAGCGATCTAAAGCAAGCGGGATCAGAATTCCAGAGAGGGCGGCAAAACCCATGTTGACCACCATGGCCGCCCCGATCACCAAGCCGATCTCCGGCAGATTGAACCAGATCCAAGCGATCAAACCAGTGACGACGGCAATAATCGCCCCATTCAAGAGGCCGACGATCAACTCCTTGCCGATCACCCGGCCGGCATTGGCACCGGTCAGATCGTTCATGGCCAGAGCCCTGACCGCGACCGTCAGTGTCTGGGTGCCGGCGTTGCCGCCCATGGAGGCCACGATCGGCATCAGAACCGCCAGGGCAACCACGCGGGACAAGGCATCCTCGAACAGACCGATCACCACCGACGCCAAGACGGCCGTCAGCAAGTTCAAGAACAGCCAAGGCAGCCGCGCCTTGGTGGTATCGGAGACGTCTTCGTAAAAGTCCGGCCGCGATACGCCGCCCAGGCGCAACAAGGTCTCCTCCGCCTCCTCATCGATGACGTCGACCACATCGTCGACGGTGATGCTGCCGACCAAGCGGCCATCCTGATCCACCACCGGCGCCGAGACCAAGCCGTAGCGCCGGAAAATGTCGGCGACTTCGCTTTGCTTCTTGTCGATGGCGATCGGCATCATGCGTTCTTCGCTCATCACTTCGGTGACCAAGAGTGGTCGCTTGGCCCTAAGCACGCGGCTGAGCGGTGCCACGCCGACCGGCTTGTGCCGTGGGTCGACGATGAAGAGATCGTAGAAGTCATCCGGCAGGTGATCGGCGGCGCGCATGTAGTCAATGGTCTCACCTACCGTCCAGGCTGAGGGCACCGCCGCGACCTCGCGCTGCATGAGGCGCCCGGCCGTGTCCTCCTCGAAGGTAAGGCCTTCCAGCAGAACGCGCCGGTAGGCGGCCGGGAGGCCGGACAGCAGGCGGCGCTGTGCCGTCTCGTCGAGATCGGCAAAGAGTTCCAGGGCATCGTCCGACTCGAGCTCGGACAGGACCAGCGCCAAGCGATCCAGGCCGAGGAACTCGATCACCTCCTCGCGCACCGTGGGCACGAGATAGATCAGGGTCTTCGACTGCAGTTCGATGCCGAGCAACGTCAGGAGCGCCTCGCGCTCGTCGGTCGCCAGAGTTTCCAGCAGGTCGGCCTGGTCGGCCGGATAAAGGTCGGCGGCAAGCGCGCGAACCTGGTTTTTCTTATCCTCCTCGGAGATCTCGAGGCCGAGTATCTCGCTGACCTCGCGGATGAACTCGTCGGTCAGCGTGAACTCGCCGCTTGCCTGCTCCTCCTCACCCGCCGCGGCCTCCGTCTCCTCCGCAATCACGCCTTCTCGGCCCCGGCGAGATTGGCGGCATCGGCGGCGGCCACGGCGGTCATGTTGACGATCCCGCGCGCAGTCACGGCTTGACCCAAGACATGCGCCGGACGCGCCGAGCCCAGGATCATCGGCCCCACGGCCACGCCTTGGCCCACCGTCCGCAGCAGGGTCGCGGAGATGTTCGCGGCATCCAAAGTCGGCATGATCAAGAGGTTTGCGCGTCCGCTCAGCCGGCTATCGGGCAGGATTTCTTCGCGGGCATCGGGATGCAAAGCCAAGTCCGCCTGCATCTCGCCGTCGACCTCCAGATCGGGATAGCGCTCGTGCAGCAAGCGGACCGCCTCACGCATTTTCTGCGCCGAGGCCGTGTTGGCGCTGCCGAAGCTGGAATATGACAACAGGGCCACGCTGGGCGTGATGCCGAAGCGCCTGACTTCCTCGGCCGCCAGCCAGGTCATACGGACGATCTCTTCGGGATTGGGATCCTCGGCCAGGTGCGTGTCGGAGAGAAAGATGGTATCGTGCGGCATCGACAGAAGCGTGATCGCCGAGTAGCGATCGCAGTTCTCCGCATAGCCGATCACGTCCTTGAGGAAATCGGCGAGCCCAGCGATACCGGGGTGCGGCCCGGCCAGCACCGCGTCGGCGTCGCCCAGATCGACCGCCAGGGCTCCGATCACCGTGGTGTTGGTGCGCACGACCGTCCGCGCACGCTCCGGCGTCACGCCGCGTCGTGCCATGATGTCGTGATAGCGCTTCCAATAGGTAGCGAAGCGGTGATCGCTCTCCGGATTGATGATCTCGTAGCCATCGCCCTCGATGAAACGCAGCCTCAAGCGTTTGGCCCTGGTCTCGATCACCTGCGGCCGGCCGATCAGGATGGGCGTCGCCAAGCCTTCCTGCAACACCACCTGGACGGCACGCAGGACCCGCTCGTTCTCACCCTCGGCGTAGACCACGCGGCTGTGACTCTCACGCGCCTGCTCAAAGACTGGCCGCATGACCAGCCCGGTACGGAAGACGAAACTCTCCATCCGATCGTGATAGGCCGCCATGTCGGTGATCGGAGCCCGGGCGACGCCACTGTCCATCGCCGCCTGGGCGACCGCCGGTGCAATCACTATCATCAGACGAGGATCGAAAGGGCGCGGGATGATGTAGTCGGGCCCGAAGCCGGTGGCCTGACCGCCATAGGCGCGCTGCACCACGTCGGACTGTTCAGCCATGGCCAAGTCCGCAATTGCGCACACCGCGGCCAGCTTCATCTCCTCGTTGATGGTGGTCGCGCCAACATCCAGGGCGCCGCGAAACACGAAGGGGAAGCAGAGCACGTTATTGACTTGATTGGGGAAGTCACTGCGCCCCGTGGCAATGATGGCGTCCGGCCTGGTCTCGCGGGCCAGGTGCGGATCGATCTCCGGCTGCGGGTTGGCCAGCGCCATGATCAGCGGACCATCGGCCATCGTCCTCAGGTATTCAGGCTTCAGAACGTTGGGGACCGAGAGACCGAGGAAGACATCCGCGCCCTCGATCACTTCGCCCAGGCTGCGCTTATCGGTCTTCTGCGCGTAGGGAGCCTTCCACTCACCCATCAAGGTCTCGCGTCCCTCGTAGACCACGCCCTCGATGTCGGTCACCCAGATGTTCTCGCGCTTTACGCCCAAGCCGCAGAGAATGTTCAGCGAGGCAATCGCCGCCGCCCCGGCGCCGCTGGTCACCAGTTTGACGTCTTCGGGTTTCTTCCCGGCAAGGCGCAACCCATTAAGGATTGCCGCGCCGACGATGATGGCCGTGCCGTGCTGGTCGTCATGAAACACCGGAATGCCCATCCGACGGCGCAACTGCTGCTCGATCCGGAAGCATTCGGGTGCCTTGATGTCCTCCAGATTGATCCCGCCGAAGGTTGGCTCCAAGGCCGCTACGACATTGCAGAAGCGTTCGGGGTCGGTCTCATCGACCTCGATATCGAACACATCAATCCCGGCGAACTTCTTGAAGAGAACCGCTTTTCCTTCCATCACCGGTTTCGAGGCCAAGGGACCGATGGCACCCAGTCCCAAGACGGCAGTGCCGTTGGAGATCACACCCACCAGATTGCCGCGGGCCGTCATCTCCGAAGCTTCGGCCGGATCGGCGGCGATGGCCTCGCAGGCCGCTGCCACACCGGGAGAATAAGCCAAAGCCAAGTCGTGCTGCGTCTCCAAGGGCTTGGTCGCCGCGATCGACAGCTTTCCCTTCGGCGGTTCGCGATGATAGGCCAGTGCTTCACGCTTTAGTTTTTCGCTATCGTTGGTGTTCACCGCCTGTCTCCCCTTGGTGTTCTTGTCGGCCACGGCCGCGACCGCGGCCGGCCCGTCGCCAGAGCCTAGCCGGAGCGGGCTGCTGTGCAAGCGCGAAAGATCGTTCAGTCTGCGAAAGTCTTGCAAAACGGGACCGAAAGGTTCCATCAAACAGCGCTATGGTTACTTGGAAGCACAGCGACGCAGCCGTCCCCTACCCCGAAGCCGTCGCCCTGATGGAATCGCGCGTGGCGGCGATTCGCGCCGAAGAGGCAGCCGAGACGGTCTGGCTGTTAGAGCACCCGCCACTCTACACCGCCGGGACCTCGGCCAAGACGAAGGATCTACGCAGCCCCGACCGCTTTCCCGTTTTCAAGAGCGGACGTGGCGGGCAGTTCACCTATCATGGGCCCGGCCAACGCATCGCCTATGTCATGTTGAACCTGCGAAAGCGCGGGCCCGACCTGCGTGCCTTCGTCCATAGCTTGGAAGATTGGGCCATTGCCAGCCTGAAGGCCTTCTCCATCACCGGCGAGCGACACGAGGGTCGCGTCGGCATCTGGGTGGATCGCGGCGGCCGGGAAGACAAGATCGCAGCCATCGGCGTGCGAGTCCGGCACTGGGTCACCTTCCACGGCATGGCGATCAACTTGAACCCGAACCTTGAGCACTTTTCCGGAATCGTGCCCTGCGGTATTGCCGACCCCAAGTTTGGCGTGACTTCCCTCCACGATCTTGGAGTCAAGGTTTCGGCTGACGAACTGGATCGCGTTCTCAAGCGCACATTCGATCAGATCTTCAGCCCGCTGAGCGTTGAAAACAATAGAGGAAACTATGTCGACCAACGCAGCCTTTAGCGGCCGATTTCCAACGACGCGCCTGCGCCGCCTGCGGCAGAGCAACTGGATCCGGCGCCTCGTTGCCGAGTCCAACCTGACCGCCAACGACTTCATCTGGCCGCTCTTCGTGGCCGAAGAGGAAGAAACCGGCCCCGTCGCCTCGATGCCCGGCGTATCGCGCCTCAACTTCGATGGCATTCTGCAGGCAGCCGAGACGGCGCTGGAGACCGGCATCCCTTGCATAGCCCTCTTCCCTTATGTCCCGGCGCGCTTGAAGACCTCGGACTGCGAGGAAGCCATCAATCCGGACAATCTGGTCTGCCAGGCGATCCGGCAGGTGAAGGCACGCTTTCCGGAACTGGGCGTCATGTGCGATGTCGCCTTGGACCCCTACAATGCCGATGGGCACGACGGCCTGGTTCGTGGCGATGAGATCCTGAACGACGAGACCGTCGAGGTGCTGGTGCGTCAGGCCTTGATCCAGTCGGAGGCCGGCTGCGACCTCTTGGGTCCCTCGGACATGATGGACGGGCGCATCGGCGCCATCCGACAGTCCTTGGATTTTGCCGGCTTTCAAGGCGTCAACATTATCGCCTACGCGGCCAAGTTCGCCAGCGCCCTTTACGGCCCCTTCCGCGACGCCATCGGCTCCGGCAGCTTCCTGCGCGGCGACAAGAAGACCTATCAGCTCAATCCGGCGAATCGGGCCGAGGCCCTCCGCGAGGTGGCCATGGACGTCGCCGAAGGCGCGGACATGCTGATGGTCAAACCGGGTATGCCTTTCCTTGACATTCTTCGTGATGTGAAAGACGCCTTCGGACTGCCTACATTGGCCTACCAAGTGAGCGGGGAGTACGCGATGCTGAAGGCTGCCGCACAGAACGGCTGGCTCGATCATGACCGCGTGATCCTGGAGAGCCTCATGTGTTTCAAGCGGGCCGGCGCCGACGCTGTCCTGACCTATGCGGCCCTGGAAGCCGCCCAACTGCTGGCCACTCGATCCTGACGCCAACCACTAGGTGTTCACTCTTGATGAAGTACTTGACCAGCAGCCTTGCCGGCATGGCCCTGGCCGCCTTTCTCTTTCCCGCGGCAGCCTCGGCCCAGAGTGAAGCCGAGTTCAAGCAGATGTTCGGGCATCTCGACGGCAATTGTGACGGGGAACTCTCGCCGAGCGAACTCAGCATGATGATGGGCGGCGCCCCCGCCGATTCCGGCCCGATCAAGATGATGGTCATCGTCCTGACGCTGACGGCAACGGCTCCATCAACGTGACCTAGTTCGTCGCCGTCGCCCAGATGAGCAGCGGCAACATGACCGACGAGCAGCTGCAGCGCCTCTTCGCGAGCTGCGACACGGACAGCAGCGGCGCCATCGATCGCAGCGAGCTGACCGCTGCCATGACCTCGATGGGAGAGTACGAGAACGAGCAGTCGGTCGACGAGGCTTTGGCCGAATCCGACGTCGACGGCAACGGCCAGGTCGATTTCGAAGAGTTCGAGGCGGTTATTAACTAGCCGAACGGGGCGTCGGAGCCTTTCGATTCGACGCCCTTGTCGTCTTCCGAGAGTCAACCGAGACTGTTGTCGTCGGTCGCTTCGCCAGCCGCATCGGCAAGCGGCTTCTTCTCAATCAAGCCCCAGGCATCTCGACCGCTTTTGGTGACAACGCCGCGCGCACAAATCTCGACCAGAAGATCGCGGCAAGCCGCTGCCTCCATGCCGGAAACCCGCCTCAAGGTTTCGAAGCTGCGAGCCTCGAAGCGCTCATCCCCCAGCAGTTTGCGCAACAGATCGGCGCGTGGCGCCAGGGCCTCACGCCGCCGCCCCTCCCGCGCCTCGTCGAGCCACTTCGGTCCGAGGTAGCCGGAGACATAGGCGGCTCCCAATCCGGTGATGACGCCGACGACGATTGCCAAAACAGTTTACATCGGATTTACCCCATTTGCAATATCAGAAGTCTCGACGATAGCAGAGCTGGCGAAGCGCGGGCGACGCAGTGCCGCCCTGCGCAATGCCTCTCTGGTGGGGGGTGATCCGGCACAGGCATAGTGCGGCCGATGAAATACCCCTCCAGATTCACCAGCGATCCGGCCGGACCGCAGCGCGTTACGCAACGCCGCCTGCAGTGGTCTCCAGCCTGGAATCACGAGCTGCGCGCGACCATTAATCTCGCCTGGCCTCTGGTCATGATGCAGCTTGCCCAGATCGGTATCCATTCGGTAGAGATCGTGTACTCGGGCCGTCTGGGGCCGACCTATCTGGCGGCCGCGACTGTCGGCGCGCAGACCTTTCACGCCGTGTTCCTCTTCCTCTTGGGCTTGGCCATCGCGGTCGCGCCGATGGTCAGTCAGGCACGCGGTCGCAGCGCCTTTCGAGTCATTCGCCGGACGGTCCGTCAGGGCCTCTGGGCGACCACATTGATTTGCATCCCGGCGATGCTGCTCATGTGGTTCATCAGGCCGCTCATGCTCGTCCTGGGACAGCCCGAAGCAGTCGCCGATGCAGCCGAGGATTTCACCCGACCGATGACCCTCGGCCTACCGGCCTGGATCTGGTACTTCGTGCTGCGCAATTTTGCGGCCGCCATGAATCGCCCGCGACCGGCGCTCTACGTGATGCTGGCCGGTATCGTGGTGAATGCGCTCAGCGGGTATGCCTTAGTCTTCGGCAACTTCGGTCTACCGCAATTGGGTATAGCCGGGGCCGGCATCTCGGCCGCGCTCTCGGCCTGGGTGGTCTTCCTCGGCATGCTGGCGTTCGTGGTGCTCGATCGGCGGCTCCGGCGCTTTCGCCTCTTCGGCCGGCTCTGGCGCGCCGACTGGCCGCTGTTCAAGGAGATCATGCGCGTGGGCCTGCCGATCGGCGCGGCACTTTTTTTCGAAACCACCTTCTTCATGGCAGCGCTCTATCTGCAAGGCTTGATCTCCATTCCAGCCCAAGCGGCCCATGGCGCCTCGATCCAGTTGATTGCCGTCGCCTTCATGATCCCCTTGGGCGTCTCGCAGGCCGGCACCGTGCGCATCGGCCTGGCCGTGGGCCGCAACGATCAAGCGGCCGCCGGTCAGGCCGCCATCATCACCTTTGTGCTAGGGCTTTGCTCGGCGCTCTTGACCGCGGCCGCCTTGCTGTTCTTCCCGGTCGCCTTCCTGGAAGTCTTTCTCGGCGCCGATCACCCGCAGGCGGCGGAAGTCGTGACCTTGGGTGTCGGGTTTTTGGCGGTCGGTGCACTCTTCCAGCTGGTCGATAGCGGTCAGGTGATTGCCATGGGTTGCCTGCGCGGCCTGAAGGACACCAAGGTGCCGATGTACATCGCAATCTTCGGCTACTGGGTCATCGGCATTCCGATCTCGGTCGGCCTCGGCTTCGCCACCGATCTGGCCGGCATCGGCATCTGGATCGGCTTGGCCGTCGGCCTGACCGTCGCCGCTATCTTGCTCACCCTGCGATTCTATCGCATGTGGCGAGCCTGGGCCCCGATCCCGTGACCGCCAAGGCCAAGCGCCGGGCCGATCAGCTGCTGGTCGAAAGCGGCCTGGCGGAAAGCCGCAGCCGTGCCCAGGCCCTGATCATGGCCGGCCAGGTGCTGGCAGACGATCGCCCGGTGCAGAAGGCCGGCCAGCTTCTGGCAGCAGCGGCGTCGCTGCGCCTACGTGGCAAGGCCCACCCCTGGGTCAGCCGCGGCGGGGTGAAGCTGGCAAAGGGGCTGGATCACTTCGAAATCGATCCGAGCGGCCTGGTCTGCCTCGATGTCGGCGCCTCGACCGGCGGTTTTACCGACGTGCTGCTGCAGCGCGGTGCGGCCAAGGTTTATGCCGTCGATGTCGGCCACGGCCAGCTGGCCTGGGGGCTGCGTCAGGATCAGCGCGTCGTCGTGCTGGAGCGCTGCAATGCCCGCTATCTGGGCGCCGAACAGATCTTCGAGCCGATCGACCTGGTGGTCTCAGACGCCAGCTTCATCAGTCTCACTCAGGTGCTGCCGGCTCCCCTGGCCCTGACCAGGCCCGGTGCCCGCCTGGTGGCGCTGATCAAGCCGCAGTTCGAGGTTGGCAAGGGCATGGTCGGCAAAGGCGGGATCGTGCGCGACCCGGCGCAGCATCGAGCCGTCTGCGAGAAGATCCTGACCTTCTTGGAAGGACTCGGCGAGTGGGCCGTAGCCGGTGTGATCGAGAGCCCGATCACCGGCCCCGACGGCAATGTGGAGTTTCTGGTCGCAGCCACGCGCTCTCGCGCCTAGAGCAGATCGGACTCGAATGGAACCATTCGGGATCGTGAATCTGCTCTATTTTCAACTGGTAGAGCAAATTCACGCGATCCGTTGTTTCTAGCTGATTGCGATTTGCTCTAATGGGTGAGTTTGCTATGTCCCTGGACCACACAGCCGATCAGTCTCGAATGCAAAGGAAAGGGCGCGTCCGCCATGCTTTTGCGCTCCCCAGATGATGCAACCGCAGGAGGTGGCGTCTCTACGCCAGCGGATCGATGCCGTTACGCCGGAAGACGGCTCGCAATCAGGCCATCCGGACCTGAAGCGCAACCTGCAGCTGACCGGCAACAATCCCGCCGCCCTGCCTTTGCTGGACGAGATCTACAAGCACCTTACCGCCAGTCAGCAGCTGGCCTCCTTCGCCTTGCCACGCACCTTCACCATCACCATCAACCGCAATGAGCCGGGAATGTACCATCACTTCCACAGCGACGCAGCGCTGATGGGCAACCCGGGTCACCCGCAGCCGATTCGCACCGATCTCTCCTTCACCCTGGTCCTGAGCGATCCCTCCGAGTACGACGGCGGAGAGTTCCACATCCGCACCAGATACGGCGAGATGACCCTGAAGGAGCCGACCGGAACTTTGATCTGCTGCCCCTCCAACATGCTGCATCGGGTCGAGACCATTACGCGCGGTGCCCGGGTCTGCGCGATCGGCTGGATCCAATCGCTGATTCGCAGTTCCGATCAGCATATGATCTTCATGCAGCTGGCACAGCTTCACCATGCAACGGCCGGAGTCGATCCCAAGCATCCGCAGGATCAACAATTCGGACAGCTTCGCGAAAACCTCCTGCGCTTGTGGGCCGAGAGATGAATCGCCGCCATCCCAGGCGCAAGGGCCGGTCGCCGGAGAAGACACCTTTCGCCCTCAAGATCGAGCAGCTCGGTGCGCACGGCGACGGCATCGGCCAATGCGAGGGTCGGCCGATCTATGTTTTCGATGCACTGCCGGGCAAAGAATTGGAAGTGCAAGCCTTGACAGAGGAAGGTGGCGGCCTGCGGGCAAAACGGGTTCGCCTTAGGAGGCAGCACCAGAGCGTGTTGCCGCCCCCTGCCCGCACTACGGCAGCGGCGGCGGCTGCAATCTACAGCATCATCTTGCCGAGACGGCATCGCACCTGGAAGCGCGCGCTCCTGGTGGCGGTATTGACGCGTTGGGGTTTCGGCGATGCCGAATCGAAGGTCGCGCCACTCGATGCGATTTCGGCCGGACAACGGCGGCGCGTGTCCTGGGCTCTGCGGCGCAGCGGCAAGGGGATGTCGCTCGGCTTTCGGTCACGGGCCAGCCACCGGATCGTGGATCAGGAGCACTGTCTACAGCTGCTGCCGGCACTTCAGGAGGTTCCGCCAGCCCTCCGCAATGCCTTGCAAGACCTCCTGAGCGAGGGCGAAGAGGCCAGGCAACCGCCACCGCGACCGACAGCGGCATCGACCTTCTCCTGGCATTGCAAAGCACGCCCGACCTGGCTCTGCGCGAAGCTCTTGCGGCGCTTGCCGAGCGGCAAGATTGGGCGCGGCTCTCTATCAGCTACCCCGGCGCCGAGCTGGAGCCGCTGGCACAGAGACGCATGCCCCTGGTGCATTTCGACGGACTGCCGGTGGCACTGCCGCCGAAGGCCTTTCTGCAAGCCAGAAAAGCAGGCGAAAAGGCCCTCACCTGCGTCGTCCACTCCGCCTTCCTCCAACGGCTCAAGCGGTTGCGGACTTTTACGCCGGCTGCGGTACCTTCACCCTGCCTTGCTCAAGCGCGGCCATTCCGTCATCGCCGCCGAGGGCAACGCAAGCGCCCTGGTGACATTTCAAAGCGCCGCCAGGCGAGCTGGATTCGATGAAATGTTGAGCGCCGAGGTTCGCGACTTGGAGATTCGCCCGTTGGATGACACGGACCTGGGGATGACACGGACCTGGCCGCGCTCGACGGGCTGGTCTTCGATCCGCCATGCGTGGGGGCTGCCGCGCTCTGTTCCGCGCTTGCCGAGGTCGGTCGGCCGATTGTCGTCGCCGTCTCCTGCAATCCCCAGAGCTTCGCGCGCGACGCCCGAACTTTAGCGGATGGTGGCTATGACCCGGAGGCAGTGACCCCGATCGATCAGTTTCCCTGGAACCATCATCTGGAGTTGGTCGCTCGCTTTAGTCGCCGATGACGAAAGCGAAATGCTATCTGGCGAGAAAAGACGCTTGAGCGGGGGGCAGCCCACATAGTTTGCTGTCGCCACATCCTTCCCCGACAGAGACCACAGCGATGCGCATCATCGACCTCGAGACCTTCATCGTCGGCAATCCACCGCCGCATCACGGCGGTCGCTACTTCATCTTCCTGAAGCTCACCACCGACGACGGCATCACCGGTGTCGGCGAGGCTTATGTCGCGACCTTCGGCCCAAAAACGGTGGTGGCCATGATCGAGGACGTATTCCAGCGCCATGTCGAGAGCCGCGATCCGCACCGGATCGAAGAGCTTTGGTGCCGCGTCTACGGCTCCGGCTACGCGCTCCGGCCCGACATCTCCTTGCTAGGCGTGCTGAGCGCCCTGGAGATGGCCTGCTGGGACATTGTCGGCAAGGCCGCCGGCAAGCCGGTCTACGAACTGCTTGGCGGGCGCGCGCACGAGGGCCTGCGCAGCTACACCTACCTCTATCCGCCGAGCGGCAGCGCCAACCAGAGCGATGCGCCCGTCTACAAGGATCCCGACGCCGCTGCCGAAGTGGCGGCGGCGGAGGTCGCACGCGGTTTCACGGCGGTGAAGTTCGATCCGGCCGGTCCCTACACGGTCTACGACGGCCATATGCCCGATCTGGCCTCTCTCGAACGCTCGACCGCCTTCTGCAAGGCCATCCGTGAGGCCGTTGGCGACAAGGCCGACCTGCTGTTCGGAACGCACGGCCAGTTCACCGCCGCCGGAGCCATCCGGATGGCCCGCCGGCTGGAGCCCTACGATCCCCTCTGGTTCGAGGAACCAACCCCGCCGGAGATGCCGGAAGAGATGGCCAAGGTGGCGCGTGCCACCACGATCCCGCTGGCCACCGGCGAGCGCCTGACCAGCAAGTACGAGTTCGCCAAGGTGATCGAAAGCGGTGCGGCAGCGATACTGCAAATGAATCTGGGACGCGTCGGCGGCCTCCTGGAGGCCAAGAAGATCGCCGGCATGGCCGAGGCCCACTATGTGCAGTTGGCCCCGCACCTCTACTGCGGACCGATCGTCGGTGCGGCCAACATTCAACTGGCGGCATGCTCGCCCAACTTCCTGATCCTGGAGAGCATTCGCGAGTTTGGCGGCTTTCACGCCCAGCTCTTGAAGACGCCCATCCGCTGGGAGGACGGCTATGTGATCCCGCCGAGCGAAGCCGGGCTGGGAATCGAACTGGATGAAGCAGTGGCCCTCGCTCATCCCTACGAGGGCTCTGCCCTGCAGCTCGAGATGACGCAGGACTCGCTGCGGGTCTGAGCGCGCATAAGCCGCTTAATCAAAAGGAAAAATCGAGAAAGTGACGCCATTTGGCGTTTCTCTGGCGTGATCGAATGCGCTGGCAATCCAGGGCACAGGCTATAGGCAGTCTCTTGCCCATGTTTTCCGAGGAGCCACGCCCATGCACAAGCCCCCCAACATCGTTCTGGTCATGGCCGACCAGTTGGCTCCGCATTTTACCGCGACCTACGGCCATCCTCTGGCCAAGACGCCCAACTTGGATCGTCTGGCCGCTCGTGGCGCCCGCTTCGATGCCACCTACTGTAACGCGCCGCTCTGCGCGC
The DNA here is from genome assembly GCA_965202755.1 of Rhodospirillales bacterium. Lineage (GTDB taxonomy): Bacteria > Pseudomonadota > Alphaproteobacteria > Kiloniellales > JACOMY01 > JACOMY01. The sequence continues at coordinate 41,000 of CBDBCL010000034.1, forward strand.
CTGCCCGCTTCAGCTTTCTCGCCGGCCAACTCGGCAGCCGCATCGGCGCCTACGACAACGCCTCGGAGTTTCCCGCCTCGGTCCCGACCCTGGCGCACTATCTGCGGCTCATGGGCTATCGCACCTGCCTGGCCGGAAAGATGCATTTCGTCGGCCCCGATCAGCTGCACGGCTTCGAAGAGCGCGTGACGACGGACGTCTATCCCTCCGACCATGCCTGGACTCCCAACTGGGAGAAGGCCGACGAGCGGATCGACAAGTGGTACCACAACATGGATTCGGTGCGCGAAGCCGGCACCGCAGCGACCACCTTCCAATTGGAGTTCGACGACGAGGTCGGCTTCTTCTCGCGCCGCCGCCTGTTCGACTATGCCAAGGACCAGGTCTCGCCCTTCTTCATGGTCATGGGCTTCATTCACCCGCACGACCCCTATGTCGCGCGGCCCGAGTGGTGGGACCTCTATAAGGACGAGGAGATCCCCCTGCCGGAGGTCTCGATTCCCTGGGAACAGCAGGATCCGCACAGCCAAAGGGTCATGCGCGGCATCGAGGCCGACCAGGTCGAGGACATCACCGAGCAGCAGATCCGCGATGCCCGGCACGGCTACTTCGCCAACGCCAGCTACGTCGACGACAAGCTGGGCCAGGTGATGCAGACTCTGAAGGAGGCCGGCGTTGCCGACAATACCCTGATCATCTTCACCTCCGACCACGGCGACATGCTGGGCGAGCGTGGCCTCTGGTACAAGATGACCTTCTTCGAGCAGTCCGTGCGGGTTCCCCTGGTGATCGCCGGTCCCGGCGTCGAGGCTGGCCTGACTCTGCCCAATGCCTGCTCACTGATCGACCTGCTGCCGACCATGATGGAGGTGGCCGCCAGCGGTGGTGCGCCGCTGCCCGACCTGGGCCAGCGTCTGGACGGCCGCTCGCTGTTGCCGCTTGCCGCCGGCAAGGACGAGGATGACACTGACGCGACCTATGTCGAGTATCTGGCCGAGTGCACGGCCCATCCGCTGTTCATGATCCGCCGCGGCAGCCTGAAGTACATCCACTGCGATAGCGACCCGGCACGGCTCTACGACCTGGCCAAGGATCCGCGCGAACTGGTCAATCTGGCCGGTGATCCCGCCCATGCCGAGACTGTCGCAGCCTTTGCGGCCGAGGTCGCCGAGCGCTGGGACTCGGCGGAGGTTCGCCGTCAGGTGGTCGCCAGCCAGCGGCGGCGGCGGGTCGTGCATGCGGCAATGGAGACCGGCAACCTCACATCTTGGGACTACCAGCCCCGGCGCGATGCGGCGCAGGAGTATGTGCGCAACCACATGGACTGGACCGCCGCTGCCGAACGCTCACGATTTCCACCCCTGCCGCGTTAAGGGTCTATGTAGCGGGAGAACAGAAGGCCGGTTTCAGAGTTCCTCGAGCGCATGGATTTCCGGTCCGATTGCCGTCAATCATCTGGCAGGGAGGATACCTATGGAGCGCCGTCTCGCCGCCATTCTGGCCACTGATGTGGTTGGATATTCACGGCTGATAAGAGCGGATGAGGAAGGCACGATCGCGGCCCTTCGGACCCTGCGTGACGACCTATTGGAGCCAGTACTTAGCGAACACAACGGGCGGATCGTCAAGCTCATGGGTGAAGGCATGCTCGTGGAGTTCCTTAGCGTTGTCGATGCAGTGTGCGCCGCTGTTGAATCACAGCAGGCAGTGGCTGGTTACAACTCCGATTTACCGGAGAGTAAGCGGATCGTGTTTCGTGTCGGCATTAACCTGGGCGACGTGGTGATAGACGGAGACGACATACAGGGTGACGGCGCGAATGTGGCCGCGCGGTTGGAGAGCCTCGCACGGCTCGGCGGGATTTGCATCTCGGGAAGCGTTTACGAGCAGGTGCGTGATCGGCTCAAACTGACCTTTGAAGATTTAGGAGAGAAGGACGTCAAGAACATTCCCCGTCCGGTTCGGGTGTGGCAGTGGACGCCCGTTGGTTCGGCGATCAGCGGAATAGGGACCGTCAAGGATCCATTGCCTCTCCCCGAAAAGCCCTCCATCGCCGTTCTGCCCTTCGACAATTTGTCGAGTGACCCAGAGCAGGCATACTTTTCAGACGGTATCACCGAGGACATCGTCACGGAAATCTCGAGGATTCCCGACGTGATGGTGATCTCGCGCAACTCAACCTTCACGTACAAAGGCAAGGCCGCCAAGGTCCAGGATGTGTGCCGCACCTTGGGTGTGCGCTACGTCCTGGAGGGAAGCGTACGCAAGGCCGGTGAACGTGTGCGGATAAACGCTCAGCTGATCGACGGGCGCTACGGCGGACATCTTTGGGCCGAGCGCTACGACCGCGCCCTCGAGGACATCTTCGCCGTGCAGAACGATGTCACGGCAAAGATCGTCCGTGCCCTCGAAGTCAAACTCGTTGGCGGAGCGCTACAGGAAATGCGCGAACAAACCCACAACCCCGAGGTCTACGACTGTGTCCTGCGCGGTCGAGAACAGTATCGCTTGTTTTCGAAGGACAGCAACGCCGCAGCGCGCGAACTCTATAGAACGCGCAATCCAGCTGGACCCGAACCATGCCGAACCCTATGCCGGCCTAGCCGAGACCTATGTACAGGATTGGTTCATGGGCTCAGAACCAATGCTCGAGCGTGCATTCGAATTGGCGCAGCAGGCGATGACAGGCGACCCTACACTGCCTCTCGTGCAAGAGGCGCTTGGCACCATCCACCTGTTCAAGAGGCAGCACGGCGAAGCCATCGCCACCGCGAAGCGCTGGATTGAACCGGAGCCCAGTAACGCCGACGGCTACGCCACCTTGGCGGGCGCCATGCACTTCTCTGGCGACAACAAGGAGGCGATTACCTTGATCGAAAAAGCGAAACGTCTCAACCCGTTCCATCCCTTTTACTATCCCCACTCACACGACAGGACTCTCCTGGATCACGATCGCAGAGGTTTCCAGAGAGCAGCGGCAGCTCTCGGTCGATGGCGTATCCGATTTCGGAGTCGGTCGAAGCCGATGCGGAAGTAGGATGTGGCGAGATAGCCGTGAGATTTCGTTTTGCGGTGCTTTTTGCCGACGAGGATGTCAGCGGGTTTGGCGTCCCAGGCGACGGCCAGAGCGAGCGGAACGAAGAGAGTGTCGAGTTGAGCCGGATTGGAGAGCCTGGTATCTTCAAGGTCGAAGCCGCGGGTTTCGACGTCGCTGAAGAGGCACTCGATGGCCCAGCGTTTCTTGCAGGCTTCAAGCGCGCGCTGGGGTTCGAGGGTGGTGGCGAGGATCGGGAGTGCGCGATTTTCGATGCGTTTTGCGGCGAAGCGCAGGGGCAGTCCGAGCGCCTCATCGAGCGTAGTCAGGCGACCATGACGGTTTTTCACGGTGGCGCCGATGCAGTGTTTGCAGAGCGACGCCTTCAAGGAGAGCTTCTGGCCGTTGTCGCGTTCGACGGTCATGGTTTCCTTCACGCGCAGCGCGAAAGGGATGTCGTTCTTCAGGAGACATTCGATCCGGTCTGCGCCGATGAACGCACGGTCGCCGAGCGGTGTTTCGACCGGGGAGGTGCCAAACAGGGCAAGGTAGCGCTGCATCGAGGCGATGCGCTCTGCGCCATTGCTTGTCCCGGCCTTGTCCAGAACCGTCCACAGTAAGGGGATACGCAGGCGCTTGGCGACCACGGCCAGCATGAGGATGTTTTACATCCTTGCGCCCGATCTTCCAGTCGGTGCGGTCGAGGCACAGCAACCAGGGGCCCCGCAGGCCGAGACGCTGCACCGCCAGAGGCGCCGACCGGTCGGAGCGCACGTGGATATACTGCACGTGGATATACTGAAAGAAGCGCTGCAGGCGCCGGTCGCTCGACGACACCTGAACAGTTCCCGGAAACTGGCTCGAAAGGTGGCTCAAATCGACGGTCCGGGCGTTCACTATTCCGATCGACAAGAAGGCCAAGGCGTCGATCCGGCTCTTGCTCGACGCCAGGTGCGACGATAGCGTGACGGTGAGAGTGCGGATGAAGGTTGGCTGCATCGGAAGGTCCCTTCTTGCGAGAAGAGACTCCTCCATCTCAGCACACCGCTTCCGCGCCCCACCATACTGTCGTGTCGTGTGGACACGTTCCCAAAGTGCAGACCACTGCCCTCTATGGACAGACGATACTCGTAAACAGAGATGTTCGCAAGCGATCGCCTGCAATCACCCGGAGACGAGGCAGCCGGCTTGGCGATCCCTAGAGCGAGTTTGCCGGGTTTCCTGCAGATTGATCTGCGGATTGGGCGGGAGGCTGCGGGCACTTAGGGAGGAAAGGCTTGGGTTGCCTGCCCTCTGCCGACAATCCGGCCGCCGGAATCCAATATCTCGACGGTCCATTGGTAGTCGTGTGAACCGCTGGGTGGGCAAGGACCCTTGTAGAGAAAGGCACCGGCGGGGATATCGGGAGCCCCGATGAATCCCACGGTGCCGCCGCCGTGGTCGTAGCCGGGGACGCCCAGGTCCTTCATCTCGAACCTGAGACGTGTCGCGCCCTCGGGAACGCCGGTCACAGCAAATGCCGGCGATTCGCTCGAGCAGGCCGGAATACCCGATCAGGAGAAAGCGACCTGAAAGCTCGTCGCCGCCGGTCCGCCGTTGCCACCTCCACTGCTGCTTCCGCTCGAGGAGCCTCCCTCACTTGAGGCGCCAGCCCAATCAGGGCCAATCCGACCGCCCCCATTCGCATAGGATTCATCCTGCCTGTGCCCCTCCAGATCATCTCACCCGGGCCAAGCTTGATGGATCGACACTGGCTGTGCAAGCGTGCGGCAGGTTCGCTAGCCCTCTTCGCGAATTCTGAGCAAGTCCAAGCGGTCGCGTTCCAGCCTCTGACCTGGAAGCACCAATGTGGTGGTGGTTTCTTCCTCAACCAGACAGGGACCGGCGATCGACCGGTCGACCGGCAAGGTAGCCCGCTGGTACACCGGGCAATCCGAGAAACGACCTTCCGGCAGTGTAAGGGATCGGGCCCCACTGGCCGCGAGATCCAAGAAGCCTGCGCTCTCCGGCAGGCGCTGCAGGGATAGCGTAGGCCATTCCAGACGGCTGGAGAGCCTGAGCCCGACCAGCTCCACGGTGCTCTCTGGCAGTGAGAAGGTGTAGCGCTGCTTGTGCGCGGCATCGAAGTCGCCGCGAACCTGCGCGAAGTGACGATCGGCCAGGAAGGGCACAGTGACCGAGTGTTCCTGCCCCTTATAGCGCAGGCCCAGCGACCGCTCGTGGGTCATGCCGGTGTCAGGCGCAAAGCGCGCAAAGTGAGCGGCCGCCTCCTCCATCATCTTGGCAAAGGCAGCTTCGGTCTCCGCGAGGCTCGTCTCGGTGAAGGCTGCGTGCAGGGCTTGCTCCTGATCCAAACGCGGGACGGTCGCCAGCATGCCCCAGGCCGAGAAGATGCCGGCATGCGGCGGCACCAGGATTTCGGCCGCGCCCAACTCGCGAGCCAGAGCAGCGCCATGCATGGCCCCGCCGCCGCCGCTGACCAGCAGTGCGAAGTCCCGCGGATCGTGACCGCGCTGAACCGAGACCAGTTGCAGCGCGTTGATCATGTTGGCCTCGGCGACCCGGATGACGGCCAGAGCCGCCTCCTCCACGTCAAGATCCAGAACGCGGGCCAAGGGCGTCATGGCGCGCCCGGCAGCGTCGCTGCTCAGGGGCATGCGCCCGCCGGCAAAGGCCAGAGGGTCCAGGACCCCGGTCAAGAGCTTGGCGTCTGTCACCGTCGGTTCGCCGCCGCCGCGGCCGTAGCAGGCAGGCCCCGGTTCGGCCCCGGCGCTCTGCGGCCCGACCTTGAGGCTGCCGCCGGGATCGACCCAGGCGATCGATCCGCCGCCGGCGCCGATCTCGACGATGTCGACCACCGGCATCAGCAGGGGATAGCCGGGGTCGACCCGGCTGCGTTCCAGACTGTAGGTGGTGCCGACCTTGGGCAGGCCGCCCTCAATCAGCGAGCACTTGGCGGTGGTCCCACCGATATCCAGTGCGATCAGGTCGGGGATTTCGGCTGCACGACCGACGGCGGCAGCACCGCTCAGGCCGCCGGCCGGCCCCGACTCGACCATGTGCAGGGGCTGCTCTGCCGCCCAGTCGAAATCGGCGGAGCCGCCGTTCGACAGCATGGCCAGGAAGGGCGGCCGGAAGCCACACGCGTTCAGCTTACCGCTCAGGCCTTGCAGATAACCGGCCATGACCGGCTGCACATAGGCATTCAGAACTGCGGTATTGCTGCGCTCGTATTCCCGCCAGGCCCGGGTCAAGCTATGCGAGGCGGTGACGGAAACCTCCGGCCAGGCGGCAGCCAGCACCGCCAGACAGCGCGCTTCGTGCAGCGGATTGGCGTAGCTGTTGAGGAGAGCAACGGCGATCGCTTCCACGCCTTGCCGGCGGCAAAGATCAATGATCTCGAAGAGCGCATCCTCGTCAAGCGGCTGCAAGACCCTGCCCTGCCAATCGATCCGCTCGGCCACCTCGAAGCGCAGGGCGCGCGGCACGAAGGCCTGGGGCGAGCGGAAGCGCAGATTGTAGAGATCCGGGCGATTCCCGCGCCCGATCTCCAAGACATCGCGAAAGCCGGCGGTGGTGATCAGCGCCGTCTTGGCGCCCTTGCGTTCGGTCAGCGCGTTGATGACGGTGGTGCCGCCGTGAATGAGAAAGGCCACCTCAGCGGCCGCGACTTGGCTTCGCTCGATGGCGGTCATGACGCCATCGCTCGGGTCCTGCGGGGTGGTCAGGGTCTTGGCCGTGATCAGGCGGCCGGAGCCCTCATCGTAGGCCACCAGGTCGGTGAAGGTTCCGCCGACGTCGGTGGCCAATCGAATCTGCGAGGAACTCAAGAGCGCCACTCCCTGCCGTAGGCGCCATCGGCCTGTTCCTCCGACAGGTAGCCGGCCGTGACGTCGGCTGCGACGGAGGCCGCCTCCCGTGCCGCCGCCGGTCCGTATCCGCCACCGTTCCCGGTCACGATGCGGATCCGGTCACCGACCTCCAGGTCCAGATGGGGAGAGCGCGAGAGCGTCATGATTTCGCTTGCGCGCTCGACCTCGATCCGGTTGCAACTGCCCTCGCCGCCGCCCTCCATACCCCAGGGTGGAGTCTGCGACCGCCCGACACTGCAGAAGAGGAAATTGCCCTCCTCCAAGACCTCATACTCCCGCACCAGGCCGAAACCGCCGCGAAAGCGTCCGGCCCCACCGCCGTCGGCGGTGTTCAGCGCGTAGCGTCTGAGGCGCAGGGGAAACTTCGCTTCGATCACCTCGCAGGCATAGTTGTAGGTGTCGCCGTCGGTCAGCGCGATGAGAGCCGAGGCACCGTCGGCCTCACGGCTGGCGCCCCAACCGCCGTGTGCAGGCTCGATGTGGACGTAGTCGCGCCGTCCTTCGCCGCCATGCCCGCAGAGGTAGGCGACCGTGAGGCTCATGTAGCTGCCGGCGCTGAAGCGCTCAGGGGCAAGCGGAGCGAGGGCTTTCCATGTCAGCTCCGAGGCCTGCGCCGAACCCTCGTAGTACCAGCCGACCGGCGAAGGCGGCTCGGCAGTGAAAACGGTGCCGGGCGGACAGACCACCTGCAGCGGCTCGAACCAGCCGTCATTGGCCGGGGCTTGCGGCTCGACCAAGGCCTTGAACACGGTCTTGACCGACGACAGCAGGGCCCCGCGGGTGCAGTTGATCGGCGCCTGGCGGGCGCCTGCACTGCCGGAAAAGTTCACCGTCATGATCTCGCCGGAGATCTCGACCGCCACGCGTATCGGGATGCGCTCGCTCACGACGCCATCGCCGTCGATCCAGTCTTCGGCCTCATAGCGACCATCAGGCAGAGCAGCCACGGCACGACGGCTGGCAGCAGCGTCACGCTCCAGTATATGCCCGAAGCAGGCTTGCAAGACATCTGCGCCATAGCGTGCCGCGACTTCCAATAGCCGCGTCTCGGCAATCCGGGTTGCCGCCAACTCGGCATTGAGATCGCCGATCGCCAAATCGGGGTAGCGCAGATTGGCTTTCAGCAGGTCGAGAAGCCCGGCATCGATCTCGTTGTTTCGGCAGAGGCGCAGACAGGGAAAGCGGATGCCCTCCTGAAAGACCTCGGTCGCATCGGGCGGGATGCTACCGGGTTTGGCACCACCGACATCGATCCAATGCGCCACCGAAAGGGCAAAGGCCAAGAGCCGGCCGTCGGGCAGGAACACCGGGCGCATGATGGCCACATCGCAGGCGTGGGTACCGCCGTCGTAGGGCTGGTTGGAGATGAAGACGTCACCCGGCGCAATTCCGTCGCCGTGCTTGGCGATCAGGTGGCGCACTTGCTCCGAGAAGGTACCGGTGAAGAGGGTGATGCCATTGCCTTGCGCGATCAGCCGACCCTCGCCGTCGCAAAGACCGCAGGCAAAGTCGAGGATCTCGTAGATCACCGGGCTCATTGAGGTGCGGGCCAGCACCGCTCCCATCTCGTCGACGGTCGCCGTCAGCTTGCCCGAGAGAATATCCAAGGTGATGCGGTCCAACGCCTTACCCCTCATTCCAACTGCGCGTCTTTCTTGGCACCCGGGCTTGGCACCCAGGCCATCACGATCGCGAGGCGCTCATCACAGTTCCGAGACCCTGCCTATCGAGCCATCGCCCCCTGTGCTATATTGTCCTACAGTCGCACACTAAGTCACGACTGGGGGAGTGCATCGACGCGAGGCCGAAAGGAGGCTGTTATGGTGCTGCAAGCAACTCTAGGGGGGGAGACCGAGGTTCGAAGACTGGCTGTTCCCGATTTGAAGCGCGCCCTGCAACGCGGCTGGGACGACTTCCGAGCCGCCCCGACTCACTTCTACTTTCTGGTCCTCTTCTATCCCGTCGTGATGTTCGTCGGAGTCTGGGCTGCCGTCGACGATAACCTGATCCCCCTGCTCTTCCCTGTTCTCAGCGGTGCTGCCCTTCTGGGGCCCTTCACCGCCACCGTGCTTTATGAGGTCAGCCGACAACGCGAAAGCGGCAAGAGCGTCGCCTGGTGGAACGCTCTGGGACTGGTCGTCTCTCGCTCGGCCTTGTCCATCGGCGGCTTGGCCATCGCCCTGATCGCCATTTTTGCAGTCTGGATTTGGGTCGGGCTGGAACTCTACCGCGGGCTGATGGGCACGGTGGAGGATCGCTCGCTCACCGGCTTTTTCGGCGAGGTCCTTTCGACCGGGGCCGGCTGGAGCCTGATCGTCGTCGGCAATGCCGTGGGTCTACTCTTCGCACTCGCCGTTCTGGCCGGCTTTGCCATCTCCTTTCAGGTTGTTATCGACCGCGGCTGCGATCCCATCTCGGCAATCCTTCTGTCGCTCAAGGTCTTCTTCACCAATCCGGTGAGCATGCTGATCTGGGGCGTGATCGTGGTCGCCTTGCTGGCAGCCACGATCGTCACCCTCTTCGCCGGTCTCGCCGTGGTTTTGCCGCTGTTGGGGCATGCCAGCTGGCATCTCTACCGTGCGGCGGTCACGCCGGAGTAGATCTCTGGCGTTCGGGAGCGGTCGGCAACGGACTCGGGCGGCGACCGCCACTGGAGACTGTCGTTTGGCCAGCGGCTTGAGGCGCCGGGCGTTTCCAGGGTGTCGACTTGAACCAGGCGACCGCATAGGCGGCAGCCGCCAGGATTGCGAAGCCGGCCAGATTCACCAGTGCAGTGTTGAGGTAGCTGCGACCGATCCAGTCCAACATCATGCCGGCCGCGCGGGCCAGGAACATGGACAGCAGGAAGACCGCCAACGACTGCTGGCCCACCTTGCGCACCACGTCGATCAGCGGACGCAGGCGCTTGACCGCCATCAGGCGGTGGCCCTTCTCGCCGGCGGCAATCCAGGCCAGATAGGCCAGCGCCAGGAAGTGCACATAGCGCAAGATGCCGAAGTGGGTCTTGTCGCGCAGCGGCTGGATATCCTTCCACCAGTCGATCAACGGCAGGAAGTCCAAGGTATTGCGGGCCCGGAACCAGGCAATCGGCATGGTCAGCACAAGGATGGCGATGCAACCCAAGATCAGCGGCTTCGTCGGCTCCGGCGGCTTGATCCAGCCCAGCCCGATGAAGAAACCGGTGTAGAAGATCAGTTGCCATCCGAAGGGGTTGAAGAACCAGGTTCGATCCGACCAGGGTTCGGCCGGCGGGTCGAGATGACCTGTCAGTGCTACCGCCCAAGTCACGGCGACGAAGGCCATGGCCACCTTGGGATCGATCCGACCCAAGGCGACGATCACCGGCATCAGCATCAAAATAACCAGATACATCGGCAGGATATCGAAGAAATTGGGGACGTAGGTCAGGGTCATGAAGGCTGGCAGCAGGGTCGCCGGATCCTTGAAGAAATGCATCAAATTCAGCGTGTTCTTATAGTGAACGCCCTGATCGAAGATGCTGTCGACGCTGGCCAGCAGGGCGGCGACGGCGATGAAGAGGCCGATGTGCGCCCAGTAGACCTGCCAGACGCGAAAGCCCACCCGCGCCGTTCCCATCAGCCACCCTTGGCGCTCGAAGACCTTGAAGAAGGCGATCGAGGAGGCGACCCCGGAACAGAAGACGAAGATCTCCGTCGCGTCGGAAAAGCCGAAGCGCGCCGGAATCCAAAGCGTCCAGCTGTTCCTGGGTGTGTGCGCCAGGTAGATGATGAACATGCCCATGCCGCGAAAGAAGTCGAGCCTGGGATCGCGCTGGCTTTGCGGAGCAGCAAGGGTGGCAGTCGAGCTGGCCATAGCGGTCTAAGTTCCTGTCATTGGAGCCGGGGCCGGTGCCGGGGTCGGGCCACTGCGGCACTGGCCACTGCGACACTGGCGACAGGGTTCTATCACGAAACTCTTACGTTGCGCGTTCAAGGAACGCCCCCATTACCACAAGCATTCGTGATCGCTTGCCTCGACATCGGGCGCCCTTTCACCGGGTCGTGACCGATCGGACCGCACAAGGAGCACTATAGAAGCAGCCATGACCAGCATGGCGATGGAAGAGCGACGACCGGACCCGCAACCACTCGTCTTGGCCTTGGCAGGCCTCGGCATTCTTGCCGTGGTGATCCTGGCCTGGCAGTCGGGCGGTGCCCGCTTGGCCGGCGCGGTCGGGCTGGGCGTCGGCGGCGGGATCGCGCTCTATCATGCGGCCTTCGGTTTTACCGCGGCCTGGCGGCGCATGGCACACGAGCATCGCGGCGCCGGACTGCGCGCCCAGTTCCTGCTGATCGCCGCGGTCATCGTCTTTTCCTTTCCCTTGATCGGCTACGGACGAAGTATTGGCGTGCCGACCGGCGGTTTCGTCTTCCCCTTCGGCATTTCGGCGGCCCTGGGCGCTGCCGGCTTCGGCTTGGGGATGCAGCTGGCCGGCGGCTGCGGCTCCGGCACCCTCTTCACCGTCGGTGGCGGCAGCACACGCATGGTGATCACGCTCTCGGCCTTCATCTTCGGCTCGCTGGTCGCCACCGCACATATGCCCTTCTGGAACGGCCTGCCACGCTTCGGCAGCACCTCCATCATCACCGCCCTTGGCGTCGAGGGCGCTCTGCTGGCCAGCCTGGCAGCCTTGGGACTGCTCTGGTGGGTCACCCGCTGGCTCGAGCTGCGCCGCCACGGCGCCCTGGAAGCACCGAAACAACGGGTCTCGCTGCTGCGCGGCCCTTGGCCCCTGGCCTGGGGCGCGATCCTGCTGGCGATCGTTTCGATCGGCACCTTCCTGGTGCTGGGACGGCCTTGGGGCATCACCTCGGCCTTCGCGCTCTGGGGGGCCAAGATCGCCTCCGGCCTGGGCGTACCGGTCGAGACCTGGCCCTACTGGCAGGGGCGCACGGGCGCGCTAGAGCGCTCGCTCTTCTCCAATGCCACCTCGGTGATGAATTTCGGGGTGATGCTGGGTGCCCTGGCCGCGGCCGGTCTGGCCTCGCGTTTCAGGCCGATCTGGCAGCTCTCGGCGCGCGATATTCTGACCGCGCTGGCCGGCGGCTTCCTGATGGGTTACGGCGCGCGCCTGGCCTGGGGCTGCAACATCGGCGGCTTCCTCGGCGGCGTCGTCTCGGCCAGCCTGCACGGCTGGTGGTGGCTGCTCTTCGGCTTCATCGGCAGCGGCATTGGCGTACGTCTGCGCACGCGGCTCGGCATGGACCCACCGATGCCGAAGGCTTAGGCCGGCTCTGGCGCTGCAGCTTCCCGGCCTGCGGGGCCCCGGGTTGCTGTGCCTCGACCGCACCGACCGGAAGATCGGGCGCAGGGATGTCAATATCCTCATGCTGGCCGTGGTCGCCGCGCGCCCTGGAAATCTCGTCCAGGTTCTTGAGACCCCGATCGGCCATTGCCGCAGTGCTGCCGTTCACGCCGACGCCGTAGCAGGAGCAGACGATCGCACCGGGCGGCCGACGCGCGAAGCGTCAAGCCGTCCGCAAGACAGGGTCCAAAGGCAAGGCCACCCCTCCTTGCGATGCAGACCCGCCAAGGCTGTGCCCGTCGCAGCATTCGATGTCCTTGCACCCCTTGCACCGATATCGCCGCAGGCGCCCCGCGCCTTGCCACGCGCTATCGCCCCGGCTGTGCCGCAATGCGGGCAACGGCGATCTTCACCCACGCTCGCTTCAAGAGCCGCCTATCACTTTCCATCAAGTGACAAAATCACATGCGGCTTACTATTTTACCACGAAGAGGCTCTAAAATATCGGATACTTTTTTCTCAGCTTCGTCTAAGAGATCTAAAACCTCTTGACTGGCCAGATCAATCTCAGGGCAATTCGGATTATCCCCCCATGTCAAATCCTGGCAGTTAGATTGACTCATTATCTCGTATCTCTTTAACTCCAACTCCTTTAAAGCTATCGCTACTTCTTGATAAATCGCACATATCTTGATATAACGAGGGTAAAGCTCTTTATTAAAATGAATCTTTTTTCTCAAAGATTTACAATGACCCGCATGCTCTATTGCTTGCTCTAAATAATGCACCGCATTCTTATTATGTTCAGGGTAAGTCTTTAAATCTTGATCCCCTTTTGCTTGCTGGTTGAGGTTGCGCCATCCACGGTGCTGATTCATGGTTACATATCATGGTGTTGTGTCGATTGAAGCGAGGTTTTCATGGTGCATCCGATGGGTGAATCCAAGAACGGGCTGCTTCGCGTGGATTTCGACCGCCGCGTGAAGCTGGAGTTCCATGGATCGAAGGTAACGTCGGACGGCGGCTTGCTCGCGTATCGGGAACTGGACGACGCGCTTGGCCTGACAGAGATGGCGGCCGGGGCGCTGCGAGACGGTCGTCGCGGCAAGAACGGCTGGCACGCTGTCGTCGGGATGCTTCGGCAAGCGGTGTTCGGGCGTTTGGCCGGGTACGAGGATGTCAACGACGCCGACTTTCTCGCGATCCAGCGATGCGTTGGATTGTCGGCGGCAAGGCGACGGATCGGGGTGCGGCCTCATCCAGATGGGCCGTTTCGAGACGCAATGGCTGACGGGTGACGTCAATCTCACCGCACTCAGCGCTCTGTCCGGGCTGTGGATCGACCGCGTTCATCGTCGCAAACCGCCGAAGCTGATCATCCTGGACATGGACAGTTCGGTCAGCCCCACCCACGGCGAACAGGAAGGCACGGCCTACAACGGCCACTTCGGCTGCACCTGCTATCACCCGCTTTTTGTCTTCAACCAGCTCGGCGATCTGGAGCGCTGCGCCTTGCGACCCGGCAACGTGCACAGCGCCGATGGCTGGCGCGCGGTGCTGGACCCGGTCGTGGCGCGTTATCGCGAGCGCAAGCTGCGGCGATACTTTCGGGGCGATGCCGCCTTCGCCTCACCGGACATCTACGAGTATCTGGAGGCCGAGGGCTTCGGCTACGCCATCCGGCTTCCCGCCAACAGCGTGCTCCAGGGATACGTCGCCCACCTGCTACGGCGCCCAAAGGGACGGCCCCCGATGGAAGTCCGTCGCTACTTCGCCAGCTTCAGCTATCGGGCTGGAAGCTGGACCCAGGCGCGGCGCGTGGTGGCGAAAGTGGAATGGCATCCGGGCGAGTTGTATCCCCGCGTCGGGTTCGTCGTCACCAATCTGTCCCGGCCCGCCGAGCGGATCGTCGCCTTCTACAACCAGCGTGGCACGGCGGAACAACACATCAGGGAGGGCAAGAACGCGATCCGTTGGACGCGACTATCCTGCCGACGCTTCAAGGCCAACGCGGCTCGGCTTCAGCTTCATGCACTGGCCTACAACCTGGGCAACTTCATGCGCACGCTCGCTTTGCCAGACCCAGTGAGCAATTGGTCGCTGACGACGCTGCGCGAGAAGCTGGTGAAAATTGGGGCAAAAGTCGCGCGTCACGGACGCTACGTCACCTTCCAATTGGCCGAGGTCGCGCTCCCGCGCGACCTGTTCGCCGATATCCTGGATCGGATCGACCGCTTGCGACCACGGCCGACACCAGCGTGAGCCAACGCTATGCCAATCAAAACGACTTCACGACGGGAGACCTGTGCCCGGAACGCTACGAAATTGGCACTGGCCCGTGGGTTTCCGATCAGCGGCCCGTTGTCCTGGCCGTTCTGGGCCGTTTCCCAATCCCCGACGCCTCTCAGATTGCATCCCAGCAGCGACCAAGGCAATATGAACGTCGTGATCGGGCGCTACGTGGGCGATCCCGGTTTAACCCTCTTCCCGGAGGCCCCGTGAGAAACCACCCAAGCAGGTCATTCTCGATCTCGACGCCGCCGACGACCCCATCCATGGCTTCTTGAATTGTCGAATCGATATCGTCAAGATCAATAGGCACACAATCAGAAATGCGTTCGCATGAAGCTCACCGAAGAGAAGCTTTCCACATCGAAGATCATCTTCAACCATGTGCCGAAAACAGGACTCGGGGACTTTAACCCGCATTGCCCAGGTGGGGTTGAGGTTGCGCCATCCACGGTGCTGATTCATGGTTACATATCATGGTGTTGTGTCGATTGAAGCGAGGTTTTCATGGTGCATCCGATGGGTGAATCCAAGAACGGGCTGCTTCGCGTGGATTTCGACCGCCGCGTGAAGCTGGAGTTCCCTGGATCGAAGGTAACGTCGGACGGCGGCTTGCTCGCGTATCGGGAACTGGACGACGCGCTTGGCCTGACAGAGATGGCGGCCGGGGCGCTGCGAGACGGTCGTCGCGGCAAGAACGGCTGGCACGCTGTCGTCGGGATGCTTCGGCAAGCGGTGTTCGGGCGTTTGGCCGGGTAGGAGGATGTCAACGACGCCGAACGCCTTTCTCGCGATCCAGCGATGCGTTGGATTGTCGGCGGCAAGGCGACGGATCGGGGTGCGGCCTCATCGAGCCAGATGGGCCGTTTCGAGACGCAATGGCTGACGGGTGACGTCAATCTCACCGCACTCAGCGCTCTGTCCGGGCTGTGGATCGACCGCGTTCATCGCAAACCGCCGAAGCTGATCATCCTGGACATGGACAGTTCGGTCAGCCCCACCCACGGCGAACAGGAAGGCACGGCCTACAACGGCCACTTCGGCTGCACCTGCTATCACCCGCTTTTTGTCTTCAACCAGCTCGGCGATCTGGAGCGCTGCGCCTTGCGACCCGGCAACGTGCACAGCGCCGATGGCTGGCGCGCGGTGCTGGACCCGGTCGTGGCGCGTTATCGCGAGCGCAAGCTGCGGCGATACTTTCGGGGCGATGCCGCCTTCGCCTCACCGGACATCTACGAGTATCTGGAGGCCGAGGGCTTCGGCTACGCCATCCGGCTTCCCGCCAACAGCGTGCTCCAGGGATACGTCGCCCACCTGCTACGGCGCCCGAGGGGACGGCCCCCGATGGAAGTCCGTCGCTACTTCGCCAGCTTCAGCTATCGGGCTGGAAGCTGGACCCAGGCGCGGCGCGTGGTGGCGAAAGTGGAATGGCATCCGGGCGAGTTGTATCCCCGCGTCGGGTTCGTCGTCACCAATCTGTCCCGGCCCGCCGAGCGGATCGTCGCCTTCTACAACCAGCGTGGCACGGCGGAACAACACATCAGGGAGGGCAAGAACGCGATCCGTTGGACGCGACTATCCTGCCGACGCTTCAAGGCCAACGCGGCTCGGCTTCAGCTTCATGCACTGGCCTACAACCTGGGCAACTTCATGCGCACGCTAGCTTTGCCAGACCCAGTGAGCAATTGGTCGCTGACGACGCTGCGCGAGAAGCTGGTGAAAATTGGGGCAAAAGTCGCGCGTCACGGACGCTACGTCACCTTCCAATTGGCCGAGGTCGCGCTCCCGCGCGACCTGTTCGCCGATATCCTGGATCGGATCGACCGCTTGCGACCACGGCCGACACCAGCGTGAGCCAACGCTATGCCAATCAAAACGACTTCACGACGGGAGACCTGTGCCCGGAACGCTACGAAATTGGCACTGGCCCGTGGGTTTCCGATCAGCGGCCCGTTGTCCTGGCCGTTCTGGGCCGTTTCCCAATCCCCGACGCCTCTCAGATTGCATCCCAGCAGCGACCAAGGCAATATGAACGTCGTGATCGGGCGCTACGTGGGCGATCCCGGTTAAGAACCATCCCTATGCGCAGATTGCCAAGACCACACACGGCCATTTCGAAGACACACCGTACACGATTCAGCCTTACTCGGCTGCTGCGGTCCCCTTCCGCTGGATGCTGAGAGAAGAGATCGAGGGGAACAGCCAGCGGAATGTTCAGAGCAAGGCGGAAGCGTACGGGTTTGGGTATGAAGCCCGGCGAGAGCCGGACCTCACTCGGAACGAGGGCTGGGTTAGAGACATTTGAAGCCCGGTGATGAGGTCGCGTTCGCCGCCACTGCCTTGCTCCGTCATGGCTAACCTATTGTGCTGATTATATTATCACGCCTCAACATGTCGTGGAACTGCAGTCGATATGGGAAATGCGGACTTAGATAAGGGACTTGGTTTTATGCGCAAACTGTGGATCGTCCTTCTGATGTTCGGGGCAACAGCCTGCGCATCGGATGCGGTACCGGTTAACATTGACTTACCCGACGAACAGGTGGCGGCCCTCTCTGCCGATCGCAGCGCATCGCTGGAGATTCAGCTGGATGACTCCCTGGTGAGCCTCTGGCGCGCATCTCCCAGTAAATATGACTGCCATCTCACTCCCATTCTGATGCGAAACACAGATGCCACTGGTCGTTTCATTCCCATTCTCGAGAAGGGCGACGCTCCGATTGGTTTCGCCCGCTTGATTCAGGAGTACCCAGAAATCGCAAGGTTTATGAGATGCACGGACGGTCCCGACACCTTGATGGATGACTTGGACATCCTGGAACTCGAAAGCCTGTCTCCTGGGCAGTACACCTTAGTTTATTCTTGGCACAGTCCGTTTCGCCAGGAGCAATTGCATTTTTACAACCTATCCAATAAATGTCAAGTCAGGACAACCCAACGTCTATCTATACAGCAGGGACCTGGTGCCGATCGAAAGCGGCTACATTATTCTCCGCAAGCGATGCGACTCGCGATATGGTTGATTACCAGTCCAAGATGAGAGATCTATTGACGCCGAGGCGATGCTGACGGTGGCCGGATGAAATGCCGCCAGACCTAGGCGCGCCTAAGCAATCTGCTCCACCAATCGGTCTAAGGTTACGTCCAGCAGCGTCAGGTTGACCGGCTCCGAGAGGCGATGGTTGCCGCCCTTCACCAGGGTTGCTTCGACGTCATCGCTCTTCAAAGCATCGACCAGGGCCAAGGAGCATTCATAGGGCACATCGGCGTCTTCCAGGCCGTGCAGCAGACGCACCGGGCAGGTGATGGCGATCGGTGCCTGCAGCAGCAGGTGATTGCGCCCCTCCTCGATCAAATGCCGGGTGATGACGTAGGGGCCGTCGTCGTAGTCCGAAGGCTGCTCGAGCCGACCTTCTTCAAGCAGACGCGCACGTTGATCGGGAGGAAGCTGCTCCCAGATCAGCGCCTCGGTAAAGTCCGGCGCCGAGGCGATGCCGACGAGGCCCGCAACCCGCTCCGGCCGCATCAGTGCGACTAGAAGCATCAGCCAACCGCCCATCGAGGAGCCAACCAGAATCTGCGGCCCTTCGGTCACAGAATCTAAGACCGCCAGCGCATCGCTACCCCACTGCCCGATCGAGCCCTCTTCGAACGTGCCGCCCGATAGCCCATGACCACTGTAATCGAAGGCCAAAAAGGAACAGCCACGCTCGGCGGCATAGGCCTCCAGATGTGTGGCTTTTGTGCCACCCATGTCACTCATGACCCCGCCCAGGAAGATTATTCCTGGCCCGACGCCGGGTCGATAACGGTAGGCAAGAGTGTGGGTATTGGGGAAAGATAGGATCGCATGCGATGTCGATGACGGCTCGGCGGTCATACGGAAGGGGTCCTCTCGGCTGGATCGGGCGGGGTCGTCTTTCGGCAAGCGTTAAGTTGGGAGGCTAGCATTTCACCTTTGCGCTTCGATAGCCTCGGATTGTCTCTGCTGCAGGTGCTGCCGCGCCTGGGGGGAGGCGGCGTCGAGCGCACCACGGTCGACATTGCCGAGGCCGTGGTCAAGGCTGGCGGACAGGCCCTAGTGGTCTCCGAAGGCGAGCCGATGGAGGTGGATCTGAAGCGCGCCGGCGCCATCCACAAGAAGCTACCGGTGGCCTCGAAGAACCCAATCACCATGCGCGCCAATGTCGGCCGCCTGGCCGGCCTGATCGAAGAGTTCAACATCGAGATCGTGCATGCGCGCAGCCGCGCCCCAGCCTGGAGCGCCTACTATGCCGCCAAGCGCTGCGACAAGCCCTTCATCACCACCTTCCACGGCGCCTACGACCGCGGAATCCCCTTGAAGCAGTCCTACAACGCGATCATGACCAAGGGTCGCCGGGTGATCGCCAACTCGGAATTCATCGGCCGCCACGTGCAAGAGGTCTACGGTGTTGAGCGCGACCGCCTGCGGATCATTCCGCGCGGCGTCGATCTCTTCCGCTTCGATCCCGAGCAGGTGAGCGTGCCGCGGATCATCCGCTTGGCCGAACGCTGGAATCTGCCGGACGGCGTGCCGGTCGTCATGCTGCCGGGCCGCCTCACCCGCTGGAAGGGTCAGCACTTGCTGTTGGATGCCTTGCAACGCCTGGGTGATCTCGACCTGATCGCGACCTTCGTCGGCGGCGAGCAGCCGGGTCATCCCGGCTATCGCGACGAGTTGGAGCAGGCGATCCGCGACAAAGGTCTGATCGGCCGGGCGGTGGTCCTGGGCGCATGCGACGACATGCCGGCCGCCTATCGCCTAGCCGATGCCGTGGTCTCGGCCTCGACCGACCCGGAGGCCTTCGGTCGGGTGATCAGCGAGGCACAGGCCTTGGGCCGCCCGGTCGTCGCCGCCGACCACGGCGGTGCGCCCGAACAGATCCTGGAGCATCACACCGGCGTGCTGTTTCCGCCGAGCGATGCCGAGGGACTGGCCGAGGGCATTCGCTGGGCCTTGTCCCTGACCCCGCAGCAGCGTGAGATCCTGGCCGTCGATGCTCTCTCGCACGTGCGCATCTCCTTCTCCAAGGAGCGGATGTGCGAGCGCACTCTGGCCGTCTATGCCGAGGTGCTGGGCCGCGAGTTGGTGATAGAGAGCCCCGACCTGGACGATATGAGCGCAGCTTAAGGCCGGATTGTCCAAACGGCGCCGACCCGCTCCCCCGCCCACGAAAGTATCCTGGGCTGGACGGTCGGGCGGGGGAGCGGGCCGGCGCGAATTTCCGCTTCAGCAGACACAACCCAATTGCTTCGGGCTTGCCCGGCAGAAGCCTGCACGGCATGGTTGGTCGTTAACCTCAAGCGGAGACGGGACCATGCCGGACGATCTTGGCAATCGGGACAGCCTCACCCTGCAACGCCGCGCCAAAGCGGGCGGCACTGCGCCCTTGAACGACTGGGGCGTCGACAGCGAGTACGGCCGCCTGCGCGACGTGCTGCTGTCCCAGCCGACGCACCTGAAGCACATGGCCACCTCCTCGCTCTCCAGGAAGTTCCTGCGCGAGGCGCCCTGCGATATCGCCGCGGCGCAGGCCCAGCATGGCGAGCTGGTCTCGGCCTACGAGCACTTCGACGTCAAGATCCACTACGCCGAGGGCGACGAGACTCTGCCGATGCAGGTCTACACCCGCGACTCCAGCTTCATGACCCCCTTCGGTGCGGTCATCACCAACATGGCCAACTGGTGGCGCCGCGGCGAGAACTACGCCGCCATCCGCAACTACCAGCGCATGGGTATCCCGATCTACGACATGGTGACTGCCGGCCACTTCGAGGGCGGCGACTTCGAAGTGATCGAGCCCGGCTGCGTGCTGATCGGCTGCGGCGGCGAGCGCACGCAGGAGATCGCCGCCCTCCAGGTGCAGGGCTGGTTCGACAAGGAGGGCTGGGAGACGCGGCTGGCCCACTTCGATCCCTACTACGTTCACATCGACCTGATGGTGGTGATGATCGCGCCGAAGCTGGCCGCGGTCTGCCTAGACTGCACCGAGCCTGGCATCGTCGATTGGCTGAAGGCCAAGAACATCGAGATCATCCAGGTGCCCTTCCGCGACACCATGAGGCTCGGCTGCAATGTCATGTCGATGGGCGACGAGCGCGTCATCGCCCCGCTCCACTCCCGCGCCCTGATTGAGCAGTTGAAGGCGCACGGCATCGAGGTCGCCGAGATCGAGATCCGCGAGATCATGAAGACTGGCGGCGGCATACACTGCATGGCCCAGCCCCTGAAGCGGGATCCCGGCTAGCCCTGATTATTCATCACGCGCTGGCGTGTCCGTTGAAGTCGCATCTGATTGGGTGATCGGACAAGGTTGATGGTGGCGCGGTCCTGCGAGCGCGGGCGTCAGAGTGTGTCGGATTTCGGTTTCGGGTGACTGGGCCTATGGCGGTGGTTTGTCAGGGTACTTGTTGGGTTGGAATGGCGCGCCCATGAGGGTTCACAGAAGGTTGATAAAGGCAGCCTTGTCCGGACAGGCCGCCGCGAACGCAATGCGGATGCGGGTGGCGGTCTCGATGACGCGGGCAGTTGTTTTGACGGGATGGCGCTGTAGGGTGGCGAACTCAGCCTGGCGCAAGGGGTGTGTTTCCGGAATGGCCCGGCGTACGGAGCAGAGCAAGCAGTATGCGGCGGTATGCAGGATCAGCCTGACCTGATTGGCCAGTGCCGAATGACAGTACGTGGGGTCGCTTTTGAGCTGGGTCTTGTGGAGTTCGATGCGGTTCTCGGCTTGCCCCCGCGCGCAATAGTCGAACTCGTAGAGCCGCTCGGGGGTGCTGCCGGTCAGCGAGGTGACGAGGGCACGGATGTCCATAGCCAGCGTCGTGGCGTTGATGCGGGCGATGGTTCGGCGCTTGAGGCCGCCCCGGCTTTTGGCGGCATGGGTCGTCTCGCCATGGGTCCGGTGCAGGGGCAGGTTCTTCTCGGCCCGGAACAGCGCGCAGGCGTCCGTTGCCGCGGCGAGCAGCGGGTCGCGCCGCTCGCCGCGGCATTGATGGCAGGCCAAACAGGAAATCGACGCTGTTGTCCTCGCACCATGCCATCAATGCGGGCCGGGCATGGTGGCCGTCACCGCGCAGCAGGATGCGTGTCTCGGGCCAGTGGCGGCGGATGCGCCGGATCGGGCGGCGGACAGGGGCGCGGGTCTCGACGCCCGAGGGTGTCCTGGCAGGGCGGAGCACGACGGCGAGGGGACGCGCGCTCTCGGCTTCATGGACAGGGATCGGCGAGAAACCCCGCGCGCGCCGTGGAACCCGTTCCAGAACGCAACGCCGGTTGCCGGTCGCCGTGTGCGGCATCGAAGGTGTCATCGATGTCCAGCGTGATTGTCTCGGGCGGCGCGGCATGGCTGTCGCAGTAGAGAGCGATCGTCGCCTATGCCATCGCGATCACGCTGCGCAGGTCCGGAGCAGTCTCCCAGCGCGACAGGGTTGGCTGACTGGCCAGACCGAGCCCCGCTTCCCCCCGCTTCCGGCGTCTTGCTCAACGCCATCCTGAATGCCGGGTCATGGCGCAGCGCGTCCAGATCGTCGGCGTCTTCATACCCTGTGCCAATCGCCAGAATACCTGCCCGCAGGATATCCCCCAACAGATGGCCAAACCGCGTCGGATCACGCAGATCAGGCATCGGTTCGGCCAATCTGTCGGCGATGGCGAGCTTGCGTTCCGCCTCCGCCAGCAGCACGACACCGCCATCCGACGCGATCCCTCCGCCATCGAAAGCAGCAGTGACCTTTTTTCCGGAAAGCGCTTGAAGTGAGGGGAAAGGCGGGGCAGGACCGGTCATGGCGGCGGGGCGGTTTCTGTCCAACGCAGGGAGTGGCTTCGACACCCACTTCCCTACCCTGGATCGGAGGCCTCTGCCACCGACGCCAGCCTTCAAACGCGGGCCTGGTAATAATCCGGGCTAACATGGAGTAAGGTGTTCCTTCCATGCCTCCCACAATGCCTTTGGCGGCCACGTTGGCGGCCGTGAATCTCGCTTATCAGAAAAAAGATCGGGCGGAATTCGACTATAAGCTCTTCAAACAGTTCGGCATGCCATTGAGAGGGCCCGCATGGAGCAAAGACGCACCTGCGGATTTGAACATCGTCGGATCAGAGCGTGTATTTGGGCGTTTCGTTACCAACCACCTCTGTTGTTCGTTGAAGAAAAATCATGGAATTACAGCAAGAAACATCGGGTTCAACGGTTGTACGCCTGCGATTATCCTGGAGAACGAAGAACTCGTCGAATACCTTAGAGACAGCGATGCGATACCTGTGATTCAGCTCTGTGCGGCCGACGGCGGCGCCAGTGACTGGTACATCCCTTCGGGCAGTAGACGTGTGTTGCTGACTTTGGACGGCGTCCACACTGAAAACAAAAAACGGGTCCGCATGCTTGCGCGCAGGCACAAAGAGAACATGACTCTTTATTCAGAGAAACATGCCATTAACGTTAGAGACCTGGAAGTCATGATGCAAGAGAACGTCAATGACCTTCCAGGCGGAATTCCAATACTGACAAGGGCACGCGCGGGACACCTCCTAGACGCCATCCGGCACACGAAGAGTGCTGCGGATTGTGTTGCACAAATGCGTAAAACACAAGAATGGAGTCTACGGAGGTATGAGAAGCTGGTCAAAAAGCTGAATAGAGATGTTATTTTATTGGGTTTTTTTTACAAAGAAATGAGCGATCTGGATGAGAACAACTTCATGTTCCATGCATTGAATTTTCCACAGTTTGTGGATCAAAAGTTTTATGACGAAATCAAGACCTTATTCTCTCATACGGTGGAATCACGCGAATTTGCCGGCGAGCGTTATGTAAAGCCGAACCAAAATCGGGCCTACAACGTACGGTATCCGACCGCCAAGATGCATGAACTCTGTGCTTCAGAGGTTTCAAGATGGTATCGGGAACGGGCAACGGCCGCGATGACCTAGAGAAAGTGTCGCACATTCGTGTGGGGTTGGTGGCCCCGAATCTCTCAGGTTTTCAGTCGCCAGACGGAGAAGCCGATAGAGGAGGCCAGAGCCACCCTGGACGAGGATGACACGAAGGGCCTGTCGAACGTGGTTCGTATCGACGCCGGTCGGATAGAAGATCATCTGAGGCAGATCGTGCGAGGCAGCGTCGAGGAGACACTAAACAGCCTGCTGGAGGCAGAGGCGGATCGGCTTTGCAATGCAGGGTGCTATGAGCGCAGTGAGGCGCGCCGCGACACACGAGCTGGCCGCTCCGCGCGCAAGCTGCACACGCGCGCCGGAGAGGTGCAGGTGCAAGTTGCCGAAGCTTCGCAGACAGACTTTCGAGACGGCAATCATCGAGCGCTATCGCCGGCGCGCGCGCTCGCTCGAAGAGGCTTCGATGGAGATGTATCTGGCTGGTGTGTCGCTACGCCGGGTGGAGGACATCACCGAGGCCCTGTGGGGCACGCGGGTGAGCCCCAGCAGGGTCTCCACTCTCAACAAGAAGCTCTACTCCCAGATCGAGACCCGGCGGAACCGGTCGATCGAGGGCGAACACCCCTACCTCTATCAGGACGGCCCTCTATCAGGACGGCATTGTCCTGAAGCGCAGTCGGGCAGGTGAAGTGCGCAACGTCTCGCTGCTGGTTGCGGTCGCTGTCAAGGCCGACGGCTAACGCGAGACCCTCGGCAGCCTCGAGGGAGCCAAGGAAGACGAGAAGGGCTGGAGCACCTTCCTCAAGCCCCTCAAGGAGCGCGGCCTGACGGGTGTCGAGTCGATCGTCTCGGATGCCTGCATGGGGCTCGTCGAGAGCGCGACCGAGTTCTATCCGGACGCCCAGTGGCAGCGCTGCGTCGTGCATTGGATGCCTTCGTGCCCGGTGCCGGCCGGCAAGATGCGTGAAGTCGCTCTCATGCTGAAGGCTATCCAGGCCCAGGAGAGCCGCGAGGCGGCCCGCGCCAAGGCCACGCGGCCAAACTCAGAGCCATGCGCCTGACCAAGGGCGCCGACTGGCTAGAGGAGACGGTCGAGGAGACCTGGGTCTACCATGCCTTCCCCAATGAGCATTGGCGCCGGATCAGGACCAACTCTCCTCTGGAGAGGATCATGCGGGAGATCCGGCGGCGAACCCGCGTCGTCGGAGCCTTCCCCGACGGCCAAGCGGCCCTCAACCTGGCCGTGGCCAGGTTGAGACACATCGCTGGCACCAAATGGTCCAGCAAGCGCTACATGAACATGGACCTGCTCAAGCAGCGGGACAGGGGTGCCTGATGGAACAGCCCGCCAAACCCAATGTGCGAAAGATCCCGGACACTACCCCATAGCGACCGGCGGTCGAGCAGGCCAAGGACGTGCATCAAGGTCGACTGGTGTTGCCCCCGTTTAAGCGGACATCTCGGCCAGGTATCGAGCGCTTCGGAAAGCCCTTGGAGACGCCATCCTGAGGCCTGAGTGAGGATGGTTCTCGTTGTAATTCTCGAACCATCCGGCGATCTGGCCGAGAGAGTTGGCGGCACTCGGCAAGGGTTTCACGCGGACATAGTCGCGCTTGAAGGTCTTGACGAGGGACTCCGAGACGCCGTCGCTCTGCGGGCTGGCGACCGGCGTGAAGCAGGGCAGCAGGCCCAGCTGGGTGGCAAAGCGGCGTGTTTCCAGTGCCGTGCAGGGTGAGCTATTGTCGGCCAGGAACTCGATCCTCTGCGGCGCCTGGAAGCCGCCAAACCGGCCCTCGACGGCTTCGAGCACATGTCGCGGACGTCCGAGCCCGAAAGCCCAGCCCTAGTCAGCGCCTTCCAAGTGACGATTTCACGGTCATGGGCATCGATGACCAAGGCCGCCCGGACCACCCGCCGTTCCGGCAGGTGAACTCCAGGCCATCCGAACACCGGCGCAAGTTGGAGCGCATGACCACGACCTTACCGGCGTGACAGCGTCCCAGCCGCGTGCCGGAGTGCTTCTCCAACAGCAGGCCATGGTGCTTCACGATCCGATAGAGGCGCTTGTGATTGAAGGGCGTGTCGCCCCGGGCGGCCCGATCGCGGTTCAGCAGTGCGGCGCAACACCATGGCGTCGTGCGGTCGACGACACGCTCTCCCTGCAGCAGGCTTTCTTCAACACTCCGCAGCTTCCGCTCTGCCGACCGGCGACGCCGACGAGCAACGCCGGCGATCACCTCGACACGCTGAAATCCCTCTTCCGACATAAGCCTATCCTTGAGGATATCTTCAAGCCTCCAGGGCTACGACGGGTGTCCGTTCCAATTAGGGGCCAGTCCACCTGATCGGCGATCCAAAATGGCTTCCCGAAAGGCCAGCATGCATCGGATCCGACCGGTGACGGACATGGTCCCGGCACTGCCGACGAGCCCCGCGCCGTTCTGGGCAACGTTATCGAGCAGGGCAATCTGCAAGCGACCTGTGAGTTGATCAAGGATATACTGCCGGACTAAGCAGTGCGGTCCGTTGTTTGATGGAGCGGATTGCTGTTAAGGCGATCCGATCCTTGTTTTTTGTCACCACTTTGGTCGAATAAGAGGCCCCACGGACCTTGCCCCACCTATCGTGGCGGCAATGCCAGTGATGCGAATTTGAGGCTTGCGCCCTCGGCAAATCTGTAGACAATTGCACCTGTTCTCAGGGCGGGGCGAAACTCCCCACCGGCGGTATGCAGCTTGGCTGCGAGCCCGCGAGCGCCTTTGTTTCCGAAAGGTCAGCAGATCAGGTGAGAGGCCTGAGCCGACGGTTACAGTCCGGATGAAAGAGAACACGGGGGGGTCCGGTGCAGCACGCTCCTATGGCGTGGCGGCCGCCCGTGATCGCCTTGGGTCTGTGTTTGTCGCAGGAAAAAGGAGATCACGATGACACACACCCGCTACGCCTTCATCAAAGCCAATTGGCATGCCGAGATCATCGAGCAGGCACTTCTCGGCTTTCTGGAGTTGATCCAGGAAGACCAGGTCGAGGTCTTCGAGGTACCCGGCGCCTTCGAGATGCCGCTGCTCGCCAAGAAACTCGCCGAGACCGCTCGCTATGATGTGATCGCCGCAGCCGCCTTCGTGGTCGACGGCGGCATATATCGCCACGACTTCGTCGCCCAAGCCGTGGTCGACGGCCTGATGCGGGTCGGACTGGATACGGAGGTCCCGATCCTCTCGATTTCACTGACGCCGCATCACTACCAGGAGACGGAGCACCATACCCAAATCTTCAAGAAGCACTTCGTCGAAAAGGGCCGTGAGGCGGCCCGCGCCGCTCTCATGATCAGCGACACAAGGCGCACGCTGGCAGCCAGCCTGAAAAAGGCGAACACTTAGAAAAGCTGCGGCACCTCGCGCTCATTGTCAGGACGCCGGATGCGCACCGGAAGGACCACGGGGCGGGGTGCGTTTGTTGAGACCAGAAAGACCGCGAGTCGGCAAAAAGCAAGGTTCTCATTTTGGCGGCGTCATCATGGTTCAGCTGGTCTAGGCCGCCAAGGTCAGAATAAATTCCTACCTCACTGAGAGGTGGCTCGGATTGTTTGAACAGGGTTGGAGCGATCGCCAAGTGGATTTCCGTCTGGGTCAAGCCGCTGTCGGGATTGGCTGCAGCGCGTCGATGGGCGTGCGCCCCTTGAGCACGGATTGCGGGAGCTGGCCGTTGTAAAGACGGACGTAGCGCAGGAGCGTCTGCTCAAGATCCTCGCCGGAGCGGAAGCGGTGGCTCTGCAGGACGTCCTTGATCCGACCGTTGAACCGCTCCACCATGCTGTTCGTTTCGGATCGCATCGGCGGAGCGAGGCGGTGCTCGATGCCAAGCTCCGCACAGAGGTGGTCGAACTCGTGGTTCCCGGTGGCCGGACGGCGGCGGAGGCCGAAGAGCCGGTCGGTGAACTCTTTGCCGTTGTCCATGAGAACTCGGGTGATCTTCATCGGCGCGGCCCGGATCGGCGCGGCCCGGTGGAGGTCGCGCAGGAACCGGCGTGCGTTGGCCGCCGTCTTGGCCGGGTAGATGCGGACGAAGACCCATCTCGTCGCGCGGTCGATCGCGACGAAAAGGGAACGGCGCTTCTCCTCATCGGCCATCTGCGGCAGGTATTTCACGTCGATTGCAGTAGCCGGGCTCGTAGGCCTTGAACGGCTTGTGGGCGGGCTTCGCCGCCTTCGGCTTCAGGTCCTGGCAGTTTGGACATGCCGTGCCGGCGCAGGCAGCGGTCGAGCCCCGAGCGCGAGACATCCGGATTCAGGAACTCGCGGACCACGGCCAGCAGATCGTCGAAGGGCAACAGCAGGGCCATGCGCAGAGACACGGCGACAGCCTCCTGGGCTGGTGTCAGCGTCGTCTGCAGCTTGTGCGGCGTGTGGCTCCGGTCGTGGACGCTGTCCCGCTTCCGCCACTTCCACACGGTCTGCCCGGAGATCCCGTACCGCTCGGCCAGGGCCTAAGCCGGCTCGTCGCTCGCCTGGATCGCCGCCCGCACCTTCGGCGTCGTCGTCGCCTGCTTGTGAAGAGAGATCGGCATGCTCGTCCTCCGTCCCGAACCTCGCCCAGGATGGAGCGTGCCACGAACAGCGCCCGCCGGCGAGGGTCTATGTGACCATCCGGGACGGAACAAATAGGTCAGCAGATCTGGTGAGATGCCTGAGCCAAGGGTTACCCTCCGGATGAGAGAGAAGATGAAAGAGAACAAGGGGGGCCGGTACGGCAAGCTTGACAGGGGCGAGCGCTCAGAAAAGAAAAGCTGCGGGACCTCCCGCCCGGAGTTGTCCTCGCGTTCATAGCCGGGGAGCCGGATACGTTCCGGTAGCACCACGCTCTCGTGCGGGATCTCCTCATAGGGAACCTGGGTTAGCAGGTGGGCGACACAGTTCAGCCGGGCGCGCTTCTTGTCGTTGCCAGGGATCATCCACCAGCGTGCCTCGGGGATCGAGGCGCGATGGAACATCTCCTCTTTCACCCGGGTGTAGGTCTCCCAGCGGCGGCGCGCTCCAAGTCCATGGGGCTCAGCTTCCACTGCTTCAGCGGATCGTGGATGCGCATCTGGACGCGAAACTGTTGCTCCTCGTCGGTGGTCGAGCACCAGTACTTGATCAAAATCGTGCCGGAGCGGATCAAGGTGCCGTTCGAACTTCGGCACGGTGCGAAAGAACTCCTTGACATCAGCTTCGCTGCAGAAGCCCATGACTCGCTCGACGCCGGCGCGGTTGTACTAGGAGCGGTCGAACAGCACGATCTCGCCAGCGGCCGGCAACTGCGCCACATAGCGCTGAAAATACCACTGCGTGCGTTCCCGCTCGTTCGGGGCCGGCAGCGCCACGACCCGGCAGATCCGCGGGTTGAGCCGTTGGGTGATGCGCTTGATGGAGCCACCCTTGCCGGCCGCATCGCGACCCTCGAAAAGGATGGCGATCTTGGAGTTGCTGGCCACCACCCAATCCTGCAGCTTCACCATTTCACGCTGCAGCTTCAGGAGCTCGTTGAAGTAGTTACGACGTGTGAGCTTCCCGTCCTGCGGCGGCGGCTCCTCCAAAAGCAGCATACGATCTTCGTCGATCTCCAGCTCGATTTCCTCGTCGAAGGAGTCCAGCAAGTCGTCGTAAATACGCTGATTCTTTCGCGCCTGATCTTCTTTGAAGCGGTCCGTCACAATTCCCTCTCTTGCCGTGTCCCATTCCAGCGAGGGAGAAGTCTCCCGTCCCTGCTCCAGATCAATCTAGCAGAGCCTCCGTGATGATTTTGTTAGACAAGCGATCACAGAACGACTGGCGGGCCAGCTCGGCTGGCATCTGCCGGGGCTTACCTGTCGTCACCCCTTTCAATCTTCGTCACCATCCGGATGCCAAAGACTATGATCGCCCCACAGAGCAAGATGCCGAGGATGAAGCGTATCGGGGTAAAGCCGAAACTCACCGGAACGTCAGGATTGTACCCGAGGCCGGTGATCCCACCCCTATCGTTGGTGGCAATGCCCGTGATCAAGAACCACGCGCCGCCGAAGATCATGATCCATCCCAACAGCTTCTTGCGGCCCATTGCATTTCTCCTAGCGAGCAACAACTGCCGTAACCGGAGATCCCCTGCTTGCCGTCGTTTAAGGGAGCGTGCCGCCGGCCGAAGCGCCGATCAAGCGACAAGGCGTCCTTGCGTTGCATCTTAGTTCCTGTTCGCTCGCTTCGAGGATCGTTCAACCGGAGAGCCGAGCCTATCTCTCGCTTAGGGCGCGCCAGCCGATATCTCGGCGGCAAAAGCCCTCCGGCCAGTCGATCGTGTCGACCGCGGCATAGGCCCGCTTCTGGGCCTCGGAGAGACTCGGCGCCCATGCTGTGACACCCAACACCCGCCCGCCGCTGGCAAGGATCCCCTTCTCCGGGTCTTGCTTGGTTCCGGCATGGAAGATCTCGACATCCGTTAGCGCCGCGGCCTTGTCCAATCCGTCGATTGCGCTGCCCTTTTCATAGGCACCAGGATAGCCCTTGGCGGCCAGGACCACGCAAAGCGCCGCCTCCTCGCGCCAGCGCAGGCTCACATGTTTGAGACTCCCTTCAGCCGCCGCCAGAAGTGCGGGCAGCAGATCGGAGCGCAAGCGTGCGCAGAGCACCTGACACTCAGGATCGCCGAAACGTACGTTATATTCGATCAGCTTTGGGCCCTCCGGAGAGATCATCAAACCAGCATAGAGCACCCCGCGGAAGGAATTGCACTCGGCCGCCATGGCCGCCACGGTCGGGCGCACGATCTCGGCCAGGACGCGCTCGGCCATGGTTTCGTCCAGGATCGGCGTCGGCGAAAGCGTGCCCATCCCACCGGTGTTGGCACCCCGGTCGCCCTCACCCACCTGCTTGTAGTCTTGCGCACCGACCAACGGCAGCACGGTTTCGCCGTCGACCAGGGCGTGAAAACTGGCTTCCTCGCCGACCAGGAACTCCTCGATCACCACCGAGGCACCGGCCGCGCCGAAGACGCCTTCGTCCAAGGCTTCGACCACGGCCTTCTCCGCCTCGGCCAGACTCATGGCCACAGTGACACCTTTTCCGGCCGCCAGACCGTCGGCCTTGATGACGATGGGCGCACCTACCTCGTGCAGATAGGCCAAGGCGGGCACGCCCTCCGTAAAGCGACGATAGCCAGCCGTCGGAATTCCATGCCGGTCGCAAAGTGCCTTGGTGAAGCTCTTCGAAGCCTCCAACTGCGCCGCGGCGGCCGTCGGCCCGAAGGCCAAGATCCCGACTTCGCTCAAGCGATCGACCAAGCCGGCGACCAGCGGCGCCTCCGGCCCGACCACGACTAGATCGATGGCCTTCTCTTGGGCAAAGGACACCAAAACCTCGATGTCCTCGGCGCCCACCGGCAGGCACTCTGCCAACGCCGCAATACCGCCGTTGCCGGGTGCGGCAAAGATTGCCCCGCACAGCGGCGAGGCCGCAAGCGACCAGACCAGCGCATGCTCCCGTCCACCGCCACCGACCACCAGAATGCGCATGCCCGATATCCCTCTTGCTCCGACCCAAAGTCTATGGCCGCGGAGCCTATAGATCCGGACCGCCGGACGGAACTGCAGAAAGCCTGCTATGATGCTCTGTCCGTGCCACGCAAGGACAACGACCATGGTCGCTTCGGTGAAATTTCAATGCAACCTGACCTGCCCTGCTTGTGGACAGAGTTCAGAGGAGACCAAGCCGAGCGACGCCTGCCTCTGGTTCTACGACTGCAAGACCTGTGGTGAGAAACTCAAGCCAAAGACCGGAGATTGCTGCGTTTTCTGCAGCTATGGCGACCTCCCCTGCCCGCCGGTGCAGCGCGATGCCCGCTGCGGCGAACCCTGGCCGCTCTAACAAAAAGCCTCCCTTGCCCAGGCCACGAGAGGAATGGGATAAGCAGTGATGCAGTGGGCAGGCGATCCGGCGCCCGGCACCAACCTTCCGGTCCTCAGCGTCTCCGAGGTCTCCGGCGCGGTGAAGCGCACCCTGGAGCAAACCTTCGAGCGAATCCAGGTGCGCGGTGAGATCTCGCGGCCGAAGTATCACAGCTCCGGCCATCTCTATCTCACCCTGAAGGACGACAAGTCAGTGCTGGACGGCGTCTGCTGGCGCGGCCGTGCCGCGAAGCTGCCGTTCCGCGCCGAGGAGGGGCTCGAGGTGGTGGCGACCGGCCGCATCTCCTCTTACGCCGGCGGTGGCGGCTCACGCTATCAGATGGTGATCGAGGACCTGCAGCTGGCCGGCGAAGGCGCCATCCTGAAGCTCCTAGAAGAGCGCAAGCGCAAGCTGACCGCCGAGAGCCTCTTCGCCGAGGAGCACAAGCGGGCCCTACCCTACCTGCCGTCCGTGATCGGTGTGGTGACCTCGCCGACCGGCGCGGTCATCGGCGACATCCTGCATCGCCTGGAAGATCGTTTTCCAAGACGGGTCCTGCTGTGGCCGGTCCGCGTCCAAGGCGAAGGCGCCGCAGCGGAGGTAACTGCCGCGATCGAAGGCTTCAACGCGCTGGCACCCGACGGCCCGATTCCACGGCCGGACCTCTTGATCGTCGCCCGTGGCGGCGGATCCCTGGAGGACCTCTGGGCCTTCAACGAAGAAGTCGTCGTGCGCGCCGCCGCCTCCTCCGGCATTCCGCTGATCGCTGCCATCGGCCACGAGACCGACACCACCTTGATCGACCTGGCCGCCGACCGTCGTGCCCCGACCCCCACGGCAGCGGCCGAGATGGCCGTCCCGGTCCGGACCGAACTCACCGAGTTTATCACCAATCTGACCCAGCGTCTGCGGGGCGTTCTGCGCCGTGATCTCGCCAACAAGCGCGATCGGCTGGAAGGCTTGGCGCGCGGCCTGCCAGAGCCCCGCCGGCTGCTGGAGACGGCGATGCAGCGCCTGGACGAGCGGAGCGAGCGCTTGGAGATCGCCCTGCGCGGCAACCTCTCCCGCCGCACGGCCGAGATCGAGACCTTGGCCGGACGACTGCCACATCCGCGCCAGCAGGTGACCTTGGCCGGCGAACGCCTGACCGCCATCACCCAGCGCTTGGGCCGCAGCGGCAGCCAAGGCCTGGAGCGTGTCCAGCAGACCTATGCGCGCTTGGATGCAGACCGCCGCCTCGCCACCGCCATCGACCAAGGCTTGAAGGATCGTGGCAAGGCTCTGGAGACCCTGGCCCGCCTGCTGGAGAGCGTCTCGCACCGCAGCGTGCAGGAGCGCGGCTATGCCTTGGTCAGCAGCGGCGACAGGCTGGCAACCCGTGCCGCCCAGATCGAAGCCGGTGCGGCGCTCACCTTGAGCTTCCTCGACGGCGAGGTCGCCGCCCGTGCCGAGGGCAGCGCGCCGCCCATCCCACCCAAGACCGGCAAGCTGACCCATAAGAAGGCGGAGGACCAGGGGCAAGGGCGACTGCTGTGAGACTGCGCTGCCTCCTCCTGTTCCTGCTCGCCTTTTCGACCTCTGTGGCAGCCGAAGAGCCGCTTCCCGTCTCCGGCCCCTTCGAGCAAGGCGGTGCCCTTGTCGGCCGAGGGCATTTTCTGCTCGCCTTCGACTGCGCCGCCCCACCGGCCGCCGATATCCAGATCCTGAAGCCCGACGGCAGCCGCCTGAATCGCGTCGTCGCCGTGGCACCGCGCCGCTACCGCACGCAGCGCATCAATGGCCTGCCGCAGAGCAAGGTGGTGCCGCCGGAAGCGGTCTGGGACCGGATCATCGCCGAGCGTGAGCAGCTGATCGCGCTCCGCGCCCAAAGCCGCCCCGACACCGACTATCTCAGCGGCTTCGCCACAGTTGGTTCCGGCACAATAAAAACTATTTGTATTTACACTATTCGTATAATACCCGTTTTAGAAGCATAATGCAGAGGACAATCCTATGGGCATTCTTGGCCGACTGCTTGGCCTGTTCCGGAATGGGCTGGACGATCCACCGCCGCCGTCTTTCAAAATTCGCATGCAACCCGAAGACGGCCAAGACGAGCTCCCGGAGATCCAATCCGATGCGCAGCCGACCGCCCAAGAGATCGACCTACCCGACGTCGCTGGAATCACGATCAGCATCTTCGAACGCGATCGCGCAGGTCTGCACGGAAATCGTCGCAGACTGCTCAAATGCCACGTTGCAAGGGATCATTCGGGGTCGGGTCGACCCAAGTAGCGTTGTCAACTCCGACGTTTGGCGCGGGTACAACGGCCTTGTCGATCTCGGCTATGGTCACTTCCGCGTCGATCACTCCAAGAACGAGTTCGTCAGGAGCACGGTCCATATCAACGGCATCGAGGGCTTCTGGTGCATGGCCAAGGTCCGTCTGGCGCAGTTCAAGGGCCTGCCAAAGCACACCTGCCATCTGCACCTCAAGGAGACCGAGGGGCGCTTCAACCACCGCGCTTCCAACAAGGTCAGGATCCGGCTACGATACCTCCGAGAAAAACCGCTCTGCTAGACAAGACCCAACATTTAATGCTGCGTCGAGCACAGCCTTGGCGGGTCTTCATCGCAAAGACAAGTGGCTTGCCTTTGGACCCTGTCTTGCGGATGGGTTGATGGTTCGCGCGTCGGCCGAGCGATGCAAGTTTGCCGTCAATACCGCATTCCGCTGGCGGCACCGGTTTCTCGCCGCAGAAACCGGGGAAGCTCACAAGCTCACGGGCATTGTCGAGGCCGACGAACCCTATGTTCTGGAGAGCCGCAAAGGCGAGCGGCACCTGAAACGCAAGGCGCGTCGCCGCGGTGGCAAGGCCGGAAAGCGCGGCCTGTCAGATGAGCAGGGGCCGGTGCTGCTTGCCGCTGACCGCAGCGGTATGACCGTCAGCGCAGTGCTTCCGGCGGTCAATGCCAATACCCTGCGCACGGTCATTGAGCCGGTCGTGGATGAGCATATCGTGCTGGTGAGCGATGGTCACCGCGCCTATCCGCCCTGCGCTGCCGCTCTGGGCGTTCGCCACGAAGCGCTTGACCTGTCCAGGGGAGAACGCGTGCGCAATGCCTTTCATATTCAGACGGTGAACAACCCACACAGCCACTTGAAGGACTTCCTGCGACGCTTTCGGGGGATCGCAACACAATATCTCGCCAAATATCTGCGATGGTTTCAACGCGGTTGTCTCGAAAACGCATCCCCACGCACATGCCTCGCCGCTGTCATCGACAGGCCATGCATACGATTTGTAAACTGAGCCTAGAAGTAATAGTCGCTGCCGTCGGCGCCATAGAGGCGATCCGCGCCGCTGCTGCCGTAGAGAAAGTCCCCACCCTGTTCACCTTTAAAGTCCGTCATCGGATCCCTCTCCACCGAAGAGATAATCGATCCCGCTTCCACCAGCCAGCAACACCTCATTGCCGCTGCCACCGAAGAGCGTATCGGACCCGTTGAGTCCGTAGATCCTGTCATGCTCGCTGAGCCCAGCCACGAAGTCACCGGCCTCAGTCCCTGTCAGGGTGTCGTTCACACCAGTCGATCCAAAGATGGTGGCCATAACTGCAATATCCTTTCTGCCCAGGCCTCTGCGGGAATGAAACCGCAGTGCCATTCCAGAACCGCGTCTGGGTCCCACAGGACCTCGCCCGCCGCGCGGTTTGGCTGTATCGCGAAAGTCTAGACCGGTTCCCGCCTTGAACCAAGCGCCCTGTGCTTTGGTACGGTTCGTCCGAGTGCGGGACCGCTGCTAGCTGTCGCCCTTGCCATTGCCCGACATCACCTGCCTGGCCATGCGGGCCATGCGGCGACGTTCCGGCAGATCGCCGACGGTCTCGCCGATCCACTGGAAGAAGACATAGAGGCCGGGGATCAGGATGATGCCCAGGACCGTGGCAAACACCATACCGCCCAGCACTGGAATGCCGATGGAAACACGGCTGGCCGCCCCCGCACCGGTCGCCACCACCAGAGGCAGAACGCCGATGATGAAGGCAAAGGCAGTCATCAAGACGGCGCGGAAGCGCATGTGCCCGCCTTCCATCGCCGCCTCGACCAGGGTCTTGCCGGCCTCACGCTGCTCCTTGGCGAACTCGACGATCAGAATGGCGTTCTTGGCCGCCAGGCCGACCAGCAGGACGATGCCGATCTGGGCATAGAGGTTGCTGGGCAGGCCGGTCACGATCAGCGAGACCGTGGCCCCGAAGGCCGCCACCACGATCGAGGTCAGAACCGACAGTGGCACCGACCAGCTCTCGTACTGTGCCACCAGGAAGAGGTAGCCGAAGATCACTGCCAGAGCCAGGATCGCACCGATCTGGCCGGAGGCTTTTTGCTCCTGATAGGACATGCTCGACCACTCGAAGGAATAGCCCTCGGGCAGGGTCTTGGCCGAGACTTCGGTCATCGCCGCCATGGCCTGACCGGAGGAGTAGCCCGGCGCCGCCGAGCCGTTGATGGTCGCCGACGAGAAGAGATTGTAGCGGTAGAACAAGACTGGATTCAAGGTCTCTTCGATGGTCGCCAAGGTCCTGACCGGCACCATGTGTCCGCTGTTTGACTGGACATAGAGGTTCAGGATGTCATCGGGCGTGCGGCGATACCGCTCGTCGGCCTCGATGTTGACCTGGTAGGTTTGGCCGAAGAGGTTGAAGTCATTGACGTAGTAGGAGCCCAACTGGGTCTGCAGCACCGAGAAAAGCGTCGAGACCGGAACCTCCAGGCTCTCCGCCTTCACCCGATCGACGTCGAGATAGAGCGCCGGCACATCGGCCGAGAAGGTGGTGTAGGCGCTGGCGATCTCCGGGCGCGCATTGGCGGCGACGATGAGCGAGCGCGCGGTCTCGGCGATCTCCACCGGGGTCTGGCTGCCGAGCGCTTGCAGACGATAGTCGAAGCCGGCTGCGGTTCCCACACCCGGGATCGGCGGTGGCGGGAAGGTAAGGATGTTGGCCTCGGGGATCGCCAGATACTGGGCTGCCAGGTGTTGATAGATGGGACGCAGCGACTGGCGCTCGTCCCAGGGCTTGAGCACGATGATGGCCAGCCCGGCGTTGGTGGCAAAACCGCCCGACAGCATGGAATAGCCATTGACGATGATCACGTCCTCGACGCCGTCCTGCGCCTTGGCGATCTCCTCGACCTGCTTCATCACCGCTTCGGTACGCGGCAGGGCGGCGGCATCGGGCAGCTGCACATTGGCGAAGAGAACGCCCTGATCCTCGTTCGGCAGGAAGCCGGTCGGGTGGCCTGAGAAGAGCACGCCGGTGGCCACCCCGGTGGCGATCATCAAAATGCCGGCCAGAACCGCCCGCCGCGCCAGCCAGCCGACGATCCGCGTATAGCCGTTGCGCGTCTTATCCAGAACGGCATCGAAGTAGCGGAAGAGGACGAACTTCTTGCCAGCCTTCGGCGGCCGCAGGAAGAGCGCTGCCAAAGCCGGAGACAGGGTCAAGGCATTGATCGAGGAGAGGATGACCGAGGTGGTGATGGTGATTGCGAACTGGCGATAGAGCTCGCCAGTGATTCCGGGCAAGAAGGCCGTGGGAGCAAAGATTCCGACCAATACCATTGTGGTCGCCACGATCGGGCCGCTGACCTGCTGCATGGCGGCGAAGGCGGCATCGCGTGGAGAGAGTCCCTCCTCCTCCATCAGCCTCTGCACGTTTTCCACGACCACAATGGCATCGTCGACCACGATTCCGATCGCCAGGACCAAGGCAAAGAGCGATATGGTGTTGGCCGAATAGCCCAGCATCAAAAGCACGGCGAAGGCGCCGACCAGAGAGACCGGGATGGTCAGGCCCGGAATGAGCGTGGCGCGCCAGTCCTGCAGAAAGATGAAGGTCACCACCAGCACGATGATCCCGGTCAAGACCAGGGTCATGACGATCTCGTTGATCGAGGCCTCGACGAAGAGGGTGGAATCGTAGACTACCTTGTAGTCCAGACCCTGCGGGAAGCGGCCCTTCAACTCCTCCATCTGCATCCGGACCGCCTCGGCGACGGCCAGCGCGTTGGCACCGGGAGTCTGGTAGACCGCCAGGGTGGCCGCCGGGCTGCCGTTCAAGGTGCTGGTCGAGATGTAGGACTGCGCACCCAGTTCGATCCGCCCCAGATCGCGCACCCGCACCACGGCACCCAGAGAGTTGGTGCGCACCACGATGTTGCCGAATTCCTCGGCCGTGGTGAGGCGACCTTGGGCGATGATGTTGTACTGCAGCACTTGGCTGTCGGCGATCGGCGGCGCACCGATCTGGCCGAGCGAAGCCTGAATGTTCTGCTCCGAGATCGCCTGTGAGACCTCGGTCGGCGAGATGTTCAGTGCCGTCATCTTCACCGGATCGAGCCAGACCCGCATGGAATAGACGAGCTCGCCCAGGATGGCGGTGCTGCCGACGCCGTTCACCCGCGCCAGGGTGTCCTCGATGTTGATCGCCGTGAAGTTGGAAATGAAAAGGCTGTCGTAGGCATTATCGGGCGAGAAGACATTGACGATGACCAGGAAGTTCGGCTGCTGCTTCTGCACCGAGACGCCCAGCCGCTGCACCGTTTCCGGCAGCTGCGGATTGGCCAGCGCGACGCGGTTTTGCACGTTCACCTGGGCAATGTCGGGATCGGTGCCGATCTCGAAGTAGACCGAGAGAGTGTAGTTGCCGCTCGAGTTGGAAGTCGAGGACATGTAGATCATGTCGTCGACGCCGTTCACCTGCGATTCGATCGGCGAGCCCACGGTCGCAGCCAAGGTCTCGGAATCGGCACCCGGATAGTTGGCGGTCACATTGACGACCGGCGGGGTGATCTCGGGATACTGCGCCACCGGCAAGGCGAAGAGCGCCAGGGTTCCGGCCAGGACCATCAGGATCGCCATCACCGCGGCCATGCGCGGTCGGCGGATGAATACGCCGGATATCATGCCCTTCGCCTCGCCCCCCTAATTGGCCGTCGTGCCGCTGGAGTCGGTTTGGCTGCTGGACCCGGTGCCCGTCGTCCCACCGCCAGCCGAGGCCTTGCCATCGCCGGACGCGTCACTTTATCTTCTCAGGCGTCGGGGTCACCTGCACGCCGTTGTGGACCTTCTGGATGCCCTCGACGACGACCATCTCGCCGGCAAGCAGCCCCTTCTCGACGGCCCAGCCGTCCTTTACTCTTTCCCCGACGGTGACGTCGCGCCGCTCGGCGCGGTCCTCCTTGCCAAGCACGAAGACATAGCGGCCCTTGCGATCCTGCTGCACCGCCTTGGCCGGCACTACGGGCAAGGTCTTGGGCTTGGCCTCGCTGGTGGTCACCCGCACGAACTGACCCGGCACCAGCAGCTGCTGCGGATTTTGGAAGTCGGCACGAATGGCGATGGTGCCGGTGTTAGGATCAACCTGGTTGTCGACGAAGGAGAAGCTGCCCGGGTACTGATAGGGCTCGCCGGTCGGCAGGGTAAGGTTGAAGTCGAAGACCTTGCTGCCGTCCTGCACCTTATCCTTGATCAGCTGCTGGCGGATCTCGACATAGTCGGCATCGGAGATCGAGAAGACCACGCGGATCGGGTCCAACTGCACCACGGTGGCCAGCACGCCGCTGCTGGAGTCGACCAGATTGCCTTCGGTCACCGCGGTCTTGCCGATCTTGCCAGTAGTGGGAGAGCTGATGTCGGTGTAAGAGAGGTTGAGCTTGGCCTGCTCGATATCGGCCTTGGTCGAGGCGATGTGCGCCTTGGCCTCGCTCTCCGATGCCACGGCCTTGTCGCGCGCCGCCTTGGCTTGATCGTAGCGTGCTTGCGAGGTGTTGCCTCGGTTTAAGAGCGCGGCCTGTCGCTCGAACTCGGCCTGGGTGTCCGTGACCT
Organism: Rhodospirillales bacterium; assembly: GCA_965202755.1. Classification (GTDB taxonomy): domain Bacteria; phylum Pseudomonadota; class Alphaproteobacteria; order Kiloniellales; family JACOMY01; genus JACOMY01. The sequence continues at coordinate 80,138 of CBDBCL010000034.1, forward strand.
GGGCTTGGGCACTTTGCAGCGTTGCTTGCGCCTGTTCTTCGTTCGCCGTCGCTTGGTCGAGGCTGGCCTGATACTGCGCCTTTTGGATCTGGTAGAGCAGTTGGCCTGCCGTCACCATCTGGCCTTCCTTGAACAGCACCTTCTCCAAGAAGCCCTCGACACGGGCCCTGAGTTCCACCTGCTGAATGGCCTCAATGTTGCCGACGAAGACCTGCTTGTTGTCGACCGACTCGTTCACCACCGGGGCGACCATGACGGCCGGCTTGGGTGCGGCGGCCTCATCCTGGGCAGCAGCGCCGAACGCCGTCAGCAGGGCAGCTGCAACGAGAAAACCGCTTCCTATAGCACCTTGGAGGAAGTGCATCGATCACTCTCCACTTGTCTCTGGCCCCCAGCCTAGCAAATGCCGACGCGTCCCGGGCAAGGCTTTCTTAACGTCAGCGGCTTGTGATGCGTGCTTATCCGCTGCCCAGGCTCACAGCCACGCAGTCCAGAAGACCCCATAGCGCTACGGCTGCGACGGCTGGCCGCTCGCCTGCGCCCAGAACAATTTCGGCCACTTCCACTTGGCACAACGCGCCACTCTCGTGGTGCTCCAATAAGCTCGCAAATCGCATCGCCCGGATCTCCCCTGGCGCACCCCTGCCGGTCCCATTCAAGCCCCCAATGCCCCTCATCCTTGGAAAGCCTTCTAAAACCGGTCACTTCGCACGCTACCTAATCCGGCCAACTCACACGCTAGAGCAGATGCACCGATCACTGAATCGATTGTGATGTGACGGGATGATGCAAGTCTGATTGAAGGTCTCCAGACAAGGATGTCCTGGATGGGACGAGCATTGAGTGGCGATCTGCGGGTTCGTGTTTCGAAGGCATCGCAGGCGGGTCTGTCGGCGCGTGGTGCGGCGGCGCGGTTTGGTGTGGAGCCATCGACCGCGATCCGCTGGATATCGCGGGCGAAAGCCGGTGAGGTGGAGCCGCGACCGGCCGGTCGGCGACGCGGGTCGAGCCTTGAGGGGCATGAAGGCTTCATCGTGGGCCTGATTGAGACTGACAAGGACATCACGCTCAATGAGATGGTGGCGCGCCTCGCGGACGAGCGCGACGTCCGGATTGGCCGGCGCGCGCTGAACAACTGGTTGCGCGGGTGCGGCTTCACGTACAAAAAACCGCGCACGCATTGGAGCAGGATGCGGTCGGAAGTCTCGAGAAAGCGCCAGGCTTGGTTTGACAGCCAACTCGACTTCGATCCGGCCAGGCGGGTCTTCATCGAAGAGACGGGCCTGTCGACGAAGATGGCGCGGCTGCGTGGGCGTTCCAAGCGGAGCGAGCGTTGTCGCGCGGGCATCCCCCACGGGCATTGGAAGACAACCACCTTTACCGGCGCGCTTCGGCTGACCGGAATGACCGCGCCGACGGTGCTCGACGGCGCCATGAATGGCGTCGCTTTGCTTGCCTATATCGAGCAAGCGCTGGCGCCGACCCTTGATCCCGGAGATGTCGTGATCATGGATGACTTGCCGGCGTACAAGGCCGCCGGCGTCCGACAGGCCATCGAGGCCACAGGCGCCACCCTCACATATCTGCCGCCCTACAGTCCCGACTTCAACCCGATCGAGATGGCATTCGCCAAGCTCAAATCACTGATCCGCGCAAAGGCCGAAAGAACAGTCAGCACCCTCTGGAATACCGTGGGCGACATCATCGGTCTGTTCGAGCCGCAAGAGTGCGCAAACGATTTCGCACCAGCAGGCTATGACACTTCATAAAATGAATGTGCTCTAGCTACCTGCGGTATTAGCAGAGTTGCGGATGGAGCTGCTTGCGGTCTAGCTTTAGAGTAGGAGACGGCCAGCAGGCACGTCGATAAAGCAACCGCCGGAGGGGATGGGATATGGCCCTTAAGACCATCGTGGTCCACTTGACCAACGACGAGGATCACGCCCAGCGCATGGCAGTCGCCAAGAGCTTGGCACGTCAGCACGAGGCCTTCTTGACGGCGCTCTACATCACCCGCCCTTCGGACCATCTAAAGCACATCGCCGGGCGCGGCGTTTCGCAGGTCTTTCTGGAGGAGGCAATCAAGAGCGCCGAGCGTCATGCCAAGGAGTTGGAGACGGAATTCAAGGACTACTGCGAACGCCAGGAGATCTCGCATGAGTGGGTCGTGGCCGACGGAGAGCACCTGGAGCTGCTGGCCAAGCATGCCCACGCAGCCGACCTCCTAATCGTGACCAGACCTCTCGACGAGTACCTTGAGGATCGAATTCGCCCGCGCCTAGCCGAGGCGGTCATTTTGAACAGTGGCCTTCCGGTCATGGTCTTGCCGCCCGGTTTCAAGGACGATTGGACGCCAAAGCGCGTGTTGATTGGTTGGAAGAGAAACCGTGAAGCGGTGCGGGCAGTGCGCGACAGTCTGCCGATCCTGCACAAGGCCCAGCAGGTGCTGATCGGGACGGTACAGCCGGATGCCGAGGACGCGGTCTCGACCATGGAGATTGCGCAGTACCTGGAACGTCAGGGTATCAAGGCCGAGACGATCGACCTGCCCGAGCAGCGCGGGGTCGGGGAAACGCTACTTGCGATGGCGGCTGCACAGTCCTGCGACCTCTTAGTCGCCGGCGCCTATGGGCGCTCGCGCTTGCGCGAGGCTCTGGTGGGCGGAGTGACACGCACCCTGATGCGCCATTCCGATATGCCGCTTCTGCTGAGCCACTAGAGTAGATCGAGATCAGGTGGAATCATCTGATCTCGTGAATCTGCTTTACTTTTCAAAGCTCTAGAGCGCGATGACGTACAACTACAGGCACCTGGGTGCATTGAGGCGCTGCCGCTTTCACCGCTGTCAGACGAAGAATATCAGTGTGATCACCACGAAGAGTGGCGCTAGGAACACCACGGACCAAGCCATATAGCCGAAGAAACTAGGCATCTTGACGCCTTGGTCCTCGCATATCGAGCGCACCATGAAGTTCGGCGCGTTGCCGATATAGGTGTTGGCACCCATGAAGACGGCACCGCAGGAGATCGCCAGCAAGGTCGATTCGAGCGATCCCATGAGGTGCTGAGCATTACCGCCTGCAGTATTGAAGAACACCAGATATGTGGGCGCATTATCCAGGAAGGACGAGAGGATACCGGTGATCCAAAAGTACATGATGTCGTTTGGCTGACCCTCGTCCGTGACCGCCTCCACGATGAGGCCGAGCGGACCCTCGGCACCCACCTTCAGCATGGCGATCACCGGGAAAATGGTGATGAAGATGCCGGCGAAGAGTTTCGCCACCTCCACGATCGGGAACCAGGAGAAAGAGTTGGCCTTGCGGCTCTCATTGTTGGTCAGCACCAAGGAGAGGATCGCGATGCCGATCAGCAGCAGGTCGCGCACCACGTTCTGCAGATCGACATGGACGTAGAAGACGTTGAACTCGACGTGCGGCTTCCAGATGCCCGACATCAAGACTGCGGCGACGACTCCGACAAGCAGCAGCAGGTTGACTGTACCCTCCAGCCCGAGCGGCTCCTGCGGGCCTTCCTGATCCTGCTCGGCCGGTGCAGCATTGCTGTCCTCGCGCCGCATCATCAGCGTGTCGAAGACAAAGAAGATGATCAGCAGGGGTATGGCCACCACCAGCATCGGTACCAGCATGTTCACCGTCGGCCAGAAGAAGTCTACGCCCTTCAGGAAGCCGAGAAACAGCGGTGGATCACCCAAGGGCGTCAGGGAGCCGCCGACATTGGCTACCAGAAAGATGAAAAAGACGAAGACGTGAACCTTGTGCTTGCGCCAGGAATTGGCACGCAGCATCGGCCGGATCAACAGCATCGCCGCCCCGGTGGTGCCCATCCAGCTGGCCAGCACCGTTCCCAGCAAGAGCATCCCCGTATTCACCAGGGGCGAACCGCGAAGCGAACCCTTTAGCCGCACGCCGCCGGCCACGGTGAAGAGCGAGAACAGCAGGATGATGAAGGGGATGTACTCCAGCAGGCCGACGTGCAGTACCTCGAAGAGCGTCAGGCTAAAGCCGAAGACGATGGCGAAGGGCACGACCGTCAGGAGCGCCCAGAAGAGCGATACCTTGCCGAACTGATGGTGCCAGAAGACCGGCGCCACCAGAGGGAAGATCGCGATCGACAGCAGAATGCCGAGGAAGGGTACGCCCCAAAGCAAACCCAGTTCGGCGCCGTCCAGGTGCGGCGCACCATCGCCTGCCGCCAGAGCCAAGCCTGGCAGACAGAAACTGGCCATCAGCACGACGGCACCTACGGCTGCAGAGCTTATTTTCGCCTTCAGACCTTCCCAAAAGCCGGTCGCGTTCATGTCGCCCCCTTTTTTGATCTTCCGAATTCTTATTTGATCTTCCGATTCTTACGCTTTGAAGTGGAGTATGACGAAGTGACTCAGGCTGGCCAAGGCCAGCGTTGCCCTTTGGGTGCAATAGGAGGCTTCAAGAGGCCACTCGGTTGCGGTAAAAAAGGGTGCGAGGCTTGCGAAAGGCCAGCGAACGTGGTCTCACAGCCTGAAAGCCTGCCGCTTCACCCGGTAGGCGCGCCGATTCACCGCGAAGCCTTCGGCCCGACGGCGTCAAGGCAGTCGTACTAGAGCGAGAGGACATGCCGATGGAAATGACCGGCGAGCAGCAGATCCCTGCCCCACGCGAAAAGGTATGGGAGGCCCTGAACGATCCGGAGGTCCTCAAGGTCTCGATACCGGGCTGTCAGGAGCTGGCGAGGACCGAGGACGGTGGCTTCGAAGCCAAGGTGAAGACGAAGGTCGGGCCGGTTTCGGCGACCTTCACCGGTGCGGTTCAGCTTTCCAACATCGACGCACCGAACGGCTACACCATCTCCGGCGAGGGCAAGGGCGGCGTCGCCGGGTTCGCCAAGGGCGGGGCCGATGTGCGCCTAGCCGACGCGGGCGCGGAGACACTTCTCTCCTACATGGTGAATGCGCAGGTCGGCGGCAAGCTGGCGCAGATCGGCAGCCGGCTGATCGACAGCACGGCGAAAAAGATGGCTCAGCAGTTCTTCAGCAAATTCTCCGAAGTGGTCGGCGAAGAGCAGGCCGAGGAGGCCGAAGCGACAGCAGACGAAGCCGTCGAGACCCCGGCCGCAGCGAGCGCAGCGCCGAAGCCGGCCGCCGACCAAGCCGATGATGGGGGCGCCGATCACGCTGGGGACGACGCGCACGGCGATCATGACGACCATGGCCACCATCCCGAGATCCCGGACGAACTCACCGATGAGGCCCTCAACAAGGATGTCGGCAAGGGCGCGAAGACCGGCATTTGGGTAACCGGCCTTTTCGTCGTGGTCCTGATCCTGCTGGCGATCTTCGGGCTTGGCGGCGACAGCGAACCGCCCGCAGAGGATGGCGATAGCCACGGCACTGAAAGTCACAGCAACTAGCGGGTTGCCCGCATCACTCAAAGCAAGGCGAATCTGGGATGGCCAAGGCGTCGCGCCCGGAGGCGGGTGACAGCGAATCGGCAGTCGCGCGCACCAGCCTGCTGAACCTGGATCGCCGCATCTGGGCCCCGATCCTGATCCTGGCTGCCTTGCTGGCCGGCTGGCTGCGTATGCTGGTGCGCACGCCCGAGCAGGTACAGCTTGAGGGTCAGTTGGTGAGTGGTGCCTACATCGGCGGCATCCTGGGCGGTGCGCTGATGCCTTGGGCGATTGCCCTGCTCGCCGTCTATTTCCAGTGGCTTTGGGCCAAGTCGCGGAAGTCCAAAGACTACATGCGCGAAGAGTTTCCGGTCCGGAGACAGCTCTTGCTGCACCGTATCGTCGTCTTCTTCGTCCTGTTGATGGGCCTGGAGACTTGCGGCGTCGCGGCGCTGCGTCTGGGCCTCCTCTAGTATCCTGTCTGACCGGGCAGCACCGCCGACGAAAGTAGCCTGGACCGGGTGATCTTCGGAGGTACGGGCCGGTGCAGTGAGCCCAGCAACAATCTCCTAGCGCCTGGTCAGTAGGAACAACCCCATCTCACCGAATATATTCGCATGGCGCTTGCTGACGATCTGCCTCGGGCGACTGTGGGCATCCAGGGCGATGGCGCGTTCGACCTTGATCCCCAGCCGATCTGTCAGTGCCAGAAAGTCGCGGATCGTGCAGAGATGGATGTTGTCAGTGGCATACCAGGGTCGCCACAGGGCGTGCGTCACCGGCATCCGCCCCTGCCACAGCAGGTGCAGACGTATCCGCCAGTATCCAAAGTTGGCGAAGGAGACGATGGCGCAACGGCCGATCCGCACCAGCTGCGACAGAACCTGATCGGGCGCACGGGTCGCCGGCAGCGTTTGCGAGAGGACCACGACATCGAAGGCTAGGTCGGGATAGTGTTCCAGGTCTCTGTCGGCATCGCCCTGGACCACCGAGAGGCCACGGCGGACACTCGCATTGACCCCGCTCTGCGACAGCTCCAGGCCACGACCCACCACCTGCTTCTCGCACACCAGTGCTGCCAGCAAAGCGCCGTCCTCGCAGCCGATGTCGAGCACCCGCGCGCCCTCCGAGACCATCGAGGCGACCAAGGCGAGATCCGGACGCAAGCCCGCCAGCAAGCTCTCCTCGCAATCGCTCACGAAATGCGATCCTCTTCCGGATCGGGCAGACCGGCGTCGTCTCTGAGCGCTGCCATCGGCAGACCGGTTCGGAGCGCCGAGGCATTCAGGAAGGCGTGCACCGTCTCCAGGAACTCGAACTCGTTCAGCAGGAAGGAATCGTGGCCGGAGTCGGTCTCGATCTCGAAGAAGGAGACGTCGGCCGAGGCGGCGTTCAAGGCCTGAACGATGGCCTTGCTTTCCGAGGTCGGGAAGAGCCAGTCGCTGCTGAAAGAGGCCAGGCAGAAACGCACTGGCGAATCTTGGAAGGCTCGCGATAGGCTGCCGCCGTGGTCGGCCGCCAGATCGAAGTAGTCCATCGCCCGGGTGATATAGAGATAGGTGTTGGCGTCGAAGCGCTCGACGAAGGTGGAACCTTGGTAGCGCAGATAGCTTTCGACCTGGAAATCCGCATCGAAGCCGAAGGTCAGTGCCTTGCGGTCCTGCAGCCGTCGCCCGAACTTGGCATAGAGCGCCGGCTCTGAAAGATAGGTCACATGCGCCGTCATGCGGGCCACCGCCAAACCGCGGCGCGGCACCTTGCCGAGCGCCAAGTAGCGGCCGCCCGACCAGTCGGGGTCGGCCATGATCGCCTGCCGGCCGATTTCGTCGAAGGCAATGTTCTGCGTGGTGTGCCGGGCCGAGGTCGCGATCGGCAGGGCCGCCTGCACGCGCTCGGGATAGGCACTGGCCAGCTGCAAGGTCAGCATGCCGCCCATAGAGCCACCGATAACGCAGAGCAGGCGCTCGATCCCAAAGTAATCCAGCAGCAAGACCTGGGTGCGCACCATGTCGGCAATGGTGATCACCGGAAAATCCAGAGCCCAGGGCTGGCCGGTCTCGGGATTTTCCTCCACCGGCCCGGTCGAACCCAGACAGCCGCCCAGAACATTGGCGCAGATGACGAAGAAACGGTCAGTGTCGATGGGACGCCCCGGCCCCACCATCAGGCTCCACCAGCCCGGACGGCCGGTAACAGGATGGCGCTCGGACACGAACTGATCGCCGGTGAGTGCATGAAACACCAAAACCGCGTTGCTCTTGTCGACATTGAGGCTGCCGTAGGTTTGGTAGGCGATGGTCAGGCAATCCAGGACCTCGCCGCTGTCCAACTTGAGGCAGGCCGGGCCGTCCAAGACAAGGCGATGACCCGGAAGATCGCTCGCCGACTCGGCGGATTGGCTATGCGTCGCTGACTCCATAGGATCCGTTCGTTCCGTTCCTCAGTAGGCCACGCCCCCAAACTCGGCTACAGGACAGGGTGCCAGAGCATCTAGCTAGGGAGAGGTATGGCCGGCTGTCAACGCCTCCGCTGCGCAAGGCAGTGCTTCCCGACAGACAGGCTTTGCTTTTGCCGGCGCGGACGATTAATCCTCTTGGCTCTTGACTGACTCCCTGTTCCAGGCCCGAGATGGATAGCAAACTCAACCCCTTGGCGAAGCTGCGCCATGAAATCGACGCTGTCGACGATGCTCTGCACGACCTCCTGATGCAGCGCAGCCGCTTGGTCGAGCAGGTGACCGGCGCCAAAGGCCGGACCGCCTCCCTGCGCCCGGCCCGCGAAGCGCAGATCCTGAGACGCCTGGTGCAGCGCCACAAAGGCGGCTTCCCGCGCTCCGTCGTGGCCCGGATCTGGCGCGAGATCATCTCCGCCAGTACTGCGCAGCAAGGCTACTTCGCGATCGCCGTGCTGGGCGAACCGGCGGCCAGCGGGCTGGCCGAGATCGGCCGTCGCCATTTCGGCGCGCTAACGCCGCTGTCGCAGGTCGGAACCACCGCCGGCGTGGTGCGCGCGGTCAGCGACGGCTCGGCCACGGTCGGCTTCCTGCCCTGGCCGACGGTCGACGACGTCTATCCCTGGTGGAGCCTGATCGCTCAAGGCGGCGAACAGGTGCCACGCATCTTTGCCCGCCTGCCCTTCATCCAAGGCAGCCCGCCGACCGAGGAGGCGCTGGCCATCAGCCTGGCACCCAATGAGCCATCCGGCGCGGATAACTCTTTCCTGATGTTGCAGTGCGACGGAGAAATGTCGCGCGGCGCCCTGAAGGACCGCCTGGACGCCGCCGGCCTGACGCCCTCGGAGATCTTCAACCATCCCGACAAGGCCGAGTACAGCCATCTGGTTCACGTCGCCGGCTATGTCGATCAGGAGGCACCCGCCTTCGACCAGCTGCTGGCGCGCGACACCGGCTTCGTCAAGGTACTTTCCCTAGGCAGCTATGCCCTCCCGCTTACCGCCAAAGACCTGGGCACCGCCTGAGACAAGGCCGGCACCGCACCAAGAGAGACCGCATGACCCAATCGACCAAGAGCCCGCAGCCCCGCCCCGGTATTCTGGACATTCAGCCCTATGTCGGCGGCAAGGCCAAGGCCGAGGGCGCCAATCGGGCGATCCGCCTGGCCTCCAACGAGAACCCTTTGGGCGCCAGCACGGAGGCGATCGCGGCCTATCAGGCCGCCGCCGACAGCCTGCATCGCTATCCCGACGGCGGTGCCCTGGCGCTGCGCAAGGCGATCGGCGAGGCCGAGGGGCTCGACCCCGACCGCCTAGTCTGCGGAGCCGGCTCCGACGAGCTGCTCCAACTGCTGGTGCGCGGCTATGCCGGCCCGGGGGACGAGGTGCTCTATAGCCAGCATGGCTTCCTGATCTATCCCTTGGCCACAATGGCGGCCGGCGCCAAGCCGGTGACCGCGCCGGAGACCGATCTGCGCGCCGATGTCGATGCCTTGCTGGCCGGCGTCAGCGAGCGCACCCGCATCGTCTTCCTGGCCAATCCGAACAACCCGACCGGCAGCTACCTGGACCGCAGCAGCGTCACCCGCCTGCGCACCGACCTGCCCGATGATGTGCTCCTGGTGCTGGACGCCGCCTATGCCGAGTATGTCGAGGACGAGGACTACGAGGCCGGGACGGCGCTGGTGGCCGAGGGCGAAAACACCATCATGGTGCGCACCTTCTCCAAGATTCATGGTCTCGCCGCCTTGCGCCTGGGCTGGGGCTATGGACCGACCAAGGTCATCGACGTGCTGAACCGCATTCGCGGCCCCTTCAATGTGACGGCCGCAGCCCAGACGGCCGGCATCGCCGCCATCGGGGACCGCGCGCACGTCGCACGGTCGGTCGCGCACAATACCAAGCAGCTGGCGGCCTTTCGCGAAGCCATCTTGGCGCTAGGTCTGGAGGCGCCCCCCTCGGTCGGCAACTTCCAGCTGGTGCGCTTCCCCGATCCGGCCAAGACGGCCAAGGCGGCGGAGACCTGGCTCGCCGGCGAAGGCATCCTGACCCGCGGCATGGCTTCCTACGGGCTGGCGGACTGCCTGCGCATCACCATCGGTCTGGAGGAGGATATGGCCGCGGTAATGCAAGGCTTGAGCGACTTTTTGAGATGAGCCAGCTGTTCGGCAAGGTGGCGCTGATCGGCATCGGTCTGATCGGCTCTTCCTTAGCTTTGGCTATGCACCGGCACAGTTTGGCCGGTGAGGTCACCGCGGCCGCCCGCTCGCCGGAAACGCGCCGGGCCGCGCTCGATCTGGGCTTGGCCGATCGGATCTACGAAGACCCGCTCGAGGCGGCAGAGGATGCCGATCTCATCATCCTTGCAACCCCGGTTGGTGCCTATGCGGATCTGGCGGCCAGGATCGGCCCCAGGATCAAAGAAGGCGCCATCGTCACCGACGTCGGCTCGGTCAAGCTGGCGGTCGTTCGCGACGTCGGCCCGCATCTGCCAAGCGGCGTCCAGCTGGTGCCGGGGCACCCCGTCGCCGGCTCGGAGCACAGCGGCCCCGCAGCCGGTTTCGCCGAACTCTTCGAGAACCGCTATTGCATCCTGACCCCGCCGCCCGGCTGCGACGAGCGTGCCGTGGAGCGAGTGGCACAGCTCTGGCGTGCCTGCGGTGCGATGATCGAGTTCATGGAGCCGGCCCATCACGACAAGGTCCTGGCGATCACCTCGCATCTGCCGCACTTGATCGCCTACACAATCGTTGGCACCGCCACCGACCTGGAAGAGAGCCAGCAGCAAGAGGTCATACGCTATTCCGCAGGCGGATTCCGCGATTTCACCCGCATTGCGGCCTCCGACCCGGTGATGTGGCGTGACGTCTTCCTGAACAACCGCGAGGCCGTGCTGGAGATGCTGCAACGCTTCACCGAGGATCTGACGGCCCTGCAGCGCGCCATTCGCTGGGGTGAAGGCGACCTCTTGCAGGATCGCTTCACCCGGACCCGCGCGATCCGCCGCTCCATCGTCGAGGCTGGCCAGGCCGGAAACTTCGACCCGCGCGAGCCAGACGAAGGCGACGCTTAGGCTTCGCTGACCTCCTCCTCGGGCGCCCGCAGCAGGACGTAGAAGACCGGGGTGAAGACCAGACCGAAGAAGGTCACGCCCAGCATGCCGAAGAAGACCGTGGTGCCCAACACATGACGCATCTCAGCACCGGCACCGCTGGCCAACATAAGCGGCACCACACCCAGGATGGAGGCGAAGGAGGTCATAAGGGTCGGTCGCAGGCGCAAACCTGCAGCCTCGATCGCCGCCTCGACCTGGCTGCGCCCCTGATCCTCCAACTGCCTGGCGAACGCGACGATCAGAATGGCGTTCTTGGACGCCAGCCCCACCAGCACCACGAAGCCGATCTGCGCCAAGGTGTCGTTGGCGAAGCCGAGCCAAGCCAGGCCGGCAATCGCCGACAGCAAGCACATCGGCACGATCAGGATGATGGCGAACCGCAGAGACCAGTTCTCGTACTGCGCAGCCAGGAACAGAAACACGAAGAGGACGCAGAGCGGGAAGATGTAGAACTCCATCCCGCTGGCCTGCGACTCCTGAAAGGAGATCTCGGTCTACTCGAAAGCAAAGCCGAAGGGCAGCACGCTGTGGACGATCTGCTGCATCAACTGCAGGCTCTGGCCGGTGGAGACGCCCGGCACGGCACTACCCTGCACCGCGGCGGCCGGATAGAGGTTGTAGCGCACTACGCAATCAGGCCCGGAATCGTACTTGAAGGTGACCAGGGAGCCCGTGGCGCCGCTGGTCGAAATCGTCTGCAAGCGGGCGATGTCGGCCTCGTCCAGGCGATAGGCGCCGTCACGCGATATGTTCGGCCAAAGAAATTGAAATCATTAATGAAACTCGACCCGAGATAAGTCTTGATCATGTCGAAGACAGAGGCCACCTCGACATTCAGCATGCGGGCCTTGGCGCGGTCGAGATCGACGAAGAGCTTCGGCGTGCCGACCTTGAAGGGGGTGAAGACACCGACCAGGCGCGGGTCGGCGTTGGCAGCCGCGGCGACCTCGCTGGCCGCTGCATTAAGCGCCTCGACGCCGCGATTGCGCCGATCTGCGATCATCATCTTGAACCTGCCGGCATTGCCGACGCCACGCAACGGCGGCGGCGGAATGGTGAAACACCACGGCTTCCATCACCGGGTCCATGCGGGGATAGGTGCTGCTCAGGATGGCGCCGGCGCTCATCCCTTTGGTCTGGCGCTCGGCGAAGGGCTCCAGGGTCGAGAAGATGACGCCGACATTCGATGCATTGGTGAAGGAGGCGCTGTTAAAGCCATAAAATACCGCGGTATTCCTGATTCCGGGAGTCTCCTACAGGATGCCCTCGACCTGCTTCATCACCTTGTCGGTGGGCTCCAGAGAGGCACCCGGCGGCAGCTGCACGATGGTAATGAAATAGCCTTGGCTAGCTCGGACTGAAGCCGCCGGGGACCTGCATGAAGACCCAAGGCCGTGACCCTGATCAGGCCGGCATAGAGTGCCATCATCGCCCATCCCAGACGCACGGCCCAAGCCACCAGACCCGAATAGAAGCGCGACAGGCCGTCAAAGGCTGCATTGAAGCCGCAGAATAAGAGGCCGCAGGGATTCCAGCGACCCCCGCCCCCCATTCCGTGCGACTTCAGCAGAATGGCACAGAGCGCCGGGCTCAGGGTGAGCGAACAGAAGGCCGAGAGGATGGTCGCGACCGCGATGGCGAGCGCGCACTGTCGATAGAACTGACCGGAGATACCCTCGATGAAGGCGGTCGGCAGGAAGACCGCAACCAAGACCAGGGACATGGCGATGATCTCACCGCCGACCTCGCACACCGATCTGTGCGCGGCCGCTCTTGGGCTGAGGCCGGCCTGCAGATTTCGTTCGACATTCTCCACCACGACGATGGCGTCGTCGACCACGATGCCGACCGCCAGAACCAGTCCGAAGAGTGTCAGATTGTTGATCGAAAAGCCGAGGGCGGCCATCACCGCGAAGGTACCGATCAGCGAGACCGGAGTGGCGATGATGGGCACGATGGAGGCGCGCCAAATCTGCAGGAACACCAGCACGACGAGGATCACCAGGACCACCGCATCGAAGATGGTCTTGATTATCTCCGAGATCGATTCCGCGATAAATTCCGTGGGGTTATAATAAATTCCGTGGGGTTATAGACGACTTCGTAAGACAGTTTCTCAGGAAAGTCGCGCAACAGCTCCTCGACTGTCGCCAGCACTTCCTTGGCCGTCGCGAGCGCATTGGAGCCCGGTCTCTGGAAGATCGCCAGCGCCACCGCGGGCTTGCCGTTGAGGTAGGCGTTGCTGACGTAGGACTGCGCCCCCAGCTCGATCCGCACCACATCGGCCAGGCGCACGATGCGGCCGTCGGCCGTCGCCTTGACGACGATCTCCTCGAACTGCTCGGGATCGCTCAAGCGACCTTGCAGGACGATGCTGGTGTGAAAGGTCGCCGACTGCGGGATCGGCGGCTCGCCCAAGATACCGCCGGCGACCTGCACGTTCTGTTGGCGGATGGCGGCAATCACCTCGCCGGCCGAGAGGACAAGCGCGGCGATGCGATCGGGATCCAGCCAGACCCGCATCGAGTAGTCGCGCGCTCCGAACATCTGCACCTGGCCGACGCCGCCGATCCGTTGCAGCACATCGCGCATCTGCAGCAGCGCATAACTGGAAATATAGAGCTGATCCAAACTCTCGTCGGGCGAGCACAGATGCACCACCATCATCAGATCGGGCAAGGATTTCTGCGTGACGATGCCCAGCCGACGCACGTCTTCCGGCACCCGCGGCTCGGCGATGGCCACCCGGTTCTGCACCAGCACCTGAGTATCTTCCAGATCGGTTCCCAGCGCGAAGGTGATGGTGATCCGCATCTGCCAGATGCTCGTCGACTGCGAGACCATGCAGAGCATGTCGTCGACGCCGTTCAGTTCCTGCTCGATCGGTGTCGCCACGGTGTTGGCCACGGTCTCGGCATCGGCACCGGGATAGTTGCCGAGACCACGATGGTCGGCGGTGCGATCTGCGGGTACTGCGCCACCGGCAGCGAAAGATAGGAGATCGCGCCGACGATCATGATCGATGACGTAGAGAAAGTTTCGCACATTCGTGTGGGGTTGGTGGCCCCGAATCTCTCAGGTTTTCAGTCGCCAGACGGAGCAGCCGATAGAGGAGGCCAGAGCCACCCTGGACGAGGATGACACGAAGGGCCTGTCGAACGTGGTCCGTATCGACGCCGGTCGGATAGAAGATCATCTGAGGCAGATCGTGCGAGGCAGCGTCGAGGAGACACTCAACAGCCTGCTGGAGGCAGAGGCGGATCGGCTTTGCAATGCAGGGCGCCATGAGCGCAGTGAGGCGCGCCGCGACACACGAGCTGGCCGCTCCGAGCGCAAGCTGCACACGCGCGCCGGAGAGGTGCAGGTGCAAGGTGCCAAAGCTTCGCACGCAGACGCATCGACGACGGCAATCATCGAGCGCTATCGCCGACGCGCGCGCTCGCTCGAAGAGGCTTCGATGGAGATGTATCTGGCAGGTGTGTCGCTACGCCGGGTGGAGGACATCACCGAGGCCCTGTGGGGCACGCGGGTGAGCCCCAGCAGGGTCTCCAATCTCAACAAGAAGCTCTACTCCCAGATCGAGACCTGGCGGAACCGGTCGATCGAGGGCGAACACCCCTACCTCTATCTGGATGGCATTGTCCTGAAGCGCAGTTGGGGTCCTGAAGCGCAGTTGGGCAGGTGAAGTGCGCAACGTCTCGCTGCTGGTTGCGGTCGCTGTCAAGGCCGACGGCGACCGCGAGATCCTCGGCAGCCTCGAGGAAGCCAAGGAAGACAAGAAGGGCTGGAGCGCCTTCCTCAAGCACCTCAAGGAGCGCGGCCTGACGGGTGTCGCGTTGATCGTCTCGGATGCCTGCATGGGGCTCGTCGAGAGCGCGACCGAGTTCTATCCGGACGCCCAGTGGCAGCGCTGCGTCGTGCATTGGATGCCTTCGTGCCCGGTGCCGGCCGGCAAGATGCGTGAAGTCGCTCTCATGCTGAAGGCTATCCATGCCCAGGAGAGCCGCGAGGCGGCCCGCGCCAAGGCCACGCGGCCAAACTCGGAGCCATGCGCCTGACCAAGGGCGCCGACTGGCTAGAGGAGACGATCGAGGAGACCTGGGTCTACCATGCCTTCCCCAATGAGCATTGGCGACGGATCAGGACCGACAATCCTCTGGAGAGGATCATGCGGGAGATCCGGCGGCGAACCCGCGTCGTCGGAGCCTTCCCCGACGGCCAGTCGGCCCTCAACCTGGCCGCGGCCAGGGTGAGACACATCGCTGGCACCAAATGGTCCAGCAAGCGCTACATGAACATGGACCTGCTCAAGCAGCGGGACAGGGGTGCCTGATGGAACAGCCCGCCAAACCCAATGTGCGAAAGATCCTGGACACTACCTCATGATCATGATCGAGAGGACCGTGGCGATGACCGGCCGCTCGACGAAATCCATCTTGCCGCCATGCGGAAAACCGGTCTCGTCGCCCAGTTGCAGCTGCACCGGATTGGCAACATCGCACGAGGAGGGCCGCTGGCCCGCTGCAGCCAAAAGCGTGTAGCGCAGCAGGGCTGCCTCGTCGGCTTCGAAATAAAAGTAGATCGGCGAAATCGACAGCACCGTGGTCAGCAGGGTGTCATCGCTTTGCACGAGTAGGTTGCTTTCGCTGACCGGGCGCCGACTCACGCGCCCGGCGATCAGGGTTTCGATCTGGGTGTAGCCCAGGTCCAGGTTGGCGGAATCAAGCTCCGCCTCGGCCACCGAGATGGCCGCCTCGGCGGCAATCCGTTCCTGCACCTGGGTATCGTAGACCGATCACGCGATGTTGACGCGATCCAGCAGCTGCTTGGCACGGGTGAGTTCGGTCTCCGCCAAGGCAAGAGTCGCTTCCGCTTCCTTCACATTGGCCGCCGCCCGTCCCACGGCAATCAGGAAGGGCCGCTGATCGATGACGAAGAGGAGGTCCTCTTTCTGCAGCAGGTCGCCGTCGTCGAAGCCGATGGACTGCAGATAGCCGCTGACCCTCGAGCGCACCTCGACCTCGTCGATCGCCTCGAAGCGGCCGGTGTAGCTATCCCAGTCGACGATACCACGCTGCAGCGGCTTGGACACCAGCACGGTGAGTGGTGGCGGCAGCACCGCTTTTGCCTGCCCAGGCTCGCTCCTCCCCGCAGTCACTCAAAGCGATGAGGCCGGCCAGCAAAGCCAGCCCCAAGCCAACGGCGTAAGCTCTTCGCATCCGGCACTTCCAGCTTTCTGACCGCTAGCCTAGCCGAGTCATGCAACCGGACAAGGCCCTTTGCGCATCCTTCGTCGCCCTGTCGAGCAGGTCGAACCGCTTTAGGCGCTGGTTTCCTCGAGGACCGGCTGGCGCACGCGCGCACCCTCCGGCTTGGGCAGCGCGACTTCGATCTCCAAGGTCGAGAGGTCGCCGTCCTCCTCCAGCTTGACCACCGCCTGCTTGGGGTCGATCGCGACATAGCGGACGACGACCTCCATGATCTCGCGTTGCAGCCTGGGCAGGAAGTCCTCGCCGTTCACGCTGATCCGCTCATGCGCCAGCACGATCTGCAGGCGATCGCGCGCGGTTTCCGCGGACTGCTTTTCCTTACGCTTGGATCGGAAGAAGGAGATGATGCTCATGCCGCCCCCCTGAACCAGCGCCGAAGCAGGCTTTTACGCTCCTTTTCCAGGAACTTCATCTGCACGTCCTTGCCCATGAAGCGCGAGACGGCGTCCTTGTAGGCTTGGGCGACATTGGACTTCTCGTCCAGGATCACCGGCAGGCCGAGGTTGGAGCACTTGAGCACATCCGGGCTTTCCGGAATGACACCCAGCACCGGAATGGCCAGGATCTCTTCCACATCCTCGACCTTCAGCATCTCGCCGGTGGCGACCCGCTCGGCCGAGTAGCGGGTGAGCAGCAAGTGCTCCTTGACCGGCGCCTCGCCACCCTCGGCACGTTCCGAGCGGCTGGCCAGGACCCCCAGAATACGATCGGAATCGCGCACGCTGGAGATCTCGGGGTTGGTGACCACGACGGCGTGGTCGGCGTAGTAGAGCGCCAGCAAGGCACCCTTCTCGATCCCCGCCGGGCTGTCGCATACGATGTACTCGAACTCCTCGGCGAGTTCCTCCAGGATCTTGCCGATCCCCTCCTTGGTGAGGGCATCCTTGTCGCGGGTCTGAGAGGCCGCCAGGACATAGAGATTGCCGACCCGCTTGTCGCGAATGAGGGCTTGGCGCAGTTGCGCTTCGCCCTGAATGACGTTGATCAGATCGAAGACCACGCGGCGTTCGCAGCCCATGATCAGATCCAGGTTGCGAAGGCCGACGTCGAAGTCGATTACGACCGTCTTGGCGCCGGTTTGGGCCAGCCCCGCCGCAAAGGAGGCACTGGTGGTCGTCTTGCCGACTCCCCCTTTGCCCGAGGTCACCACGATCACAGTTGCCATAAACGCTACCTCCTCTTGCTTCGCCTCAAGCACCGGTCTCCTCGGAGTCCGCGCTTATGACCTGATACGTTGGAATTGAAAGGATCTCTCCTCCAAGGACACCTGAAGGGCCTGCTTCACCAGGGCCGGATCGATCTCGTCGTGCATGATATAGTAGCCGCCGATCGCCAGCAGTTCCGGATCGAGGTGCATGGCGAAGATGCGCGCAGTCTCGTCGCCGCGCGCACCGGCGATCGCCCGTCCCTTCAGATTGCCGTACGCATGGATGTTGCCGTCCGCGATGATCTCCGCGCCCGAATTGACCGTCGCGGTCACGATCAGATCGGCACCGCCGTCGGCATAGATCTGCATCCCGCCGCGCACCGGCTTGGTGATCAGCATGGTCGGCTTGCGCGTCTCCTCCGACGCCCGCGGCGGCTCGACCTTGGCGGCAGGCGACTGGCGATCGTTGGCTGCCGAGGAGCCGGCGTCGGGCTCGCTCGCCTGCGGTTGTGAATTCAGCACCAAGCTTCTTTGCGTGCCCTTCGGCATCACCGGCAGGCCTAGTGCCGCCGCTTGCGTCTGCCAGGCCTCCGGACCTGCCAAGACGCCGATTGGGTAGAGGTTCAGAGTGTTGAGATCGGCGACCAGACCAGCCAGATCGAAATGCTTCTCCAGCACGGTCGAAGGTGCCAACCCCAAGATGATCGGCGCCTGCCAGAGGAAGGCCGGCGCCTTGGCCAGAAGCCTCTGCAGCGGCGGCAAAACGGCATCGCGCTCCAGGGTATGCAACTCGAGAACCACGAGGCTGACGTTCGTGCCGCGTAGCCGGAACGCGGGCGTCGGGGTGGCGGGCTCGTTCGTCTGAACTGCGTGCATAGGGCCGGTGCTTCTCAAGCTCTCTGTCTTGCGTCACGCGCAATGGGAAGCGGTCTGGATCTTCATGCTGATCAAGGCGCTTTCAGCGAGATTAACGGCTATCGCCCGAGTCGATGGGCTCGGCAACATCCGAATCTGTGGACAAGTCTGCTTTGCTTGGATGGCCCGACCAGGGTGGCACTACTGGGTTGCTTGCGCCAAGCCATCGGCCAGCCGGCCGATGGCGCTGTGCAGCAGCACCGTGAAGAGGGCCAGCACCACGAGGGCGGCGAACAGCAGGTCGATCTTGGCCCGCCCGCTGGCCAGCAGCATCAGGTGGCCCAGGCCCTGCGAGGCGCCGACCCACTCGCCGATGACGGCTCCGATCGGGGCATAGACCGCAGCCAGCCGCAGGCCGGAGGCATAGGCCGGCAGAGCCGCAGGCACGCGCAGACAGAAGAGGATGCGATCGGCCCGCGCGCCCATGGTGTGGGCCAGATCCAGCAAGCCTGGATCGGTCCGCCTGAGGCCGTCGTAGAAGGTCGAGGCGACGGGAAAATAGATGATCAGGACTGCCATCAGCACCTTCGACCAGATGCCGTATCCGAACCAAAGGGTCAGCAGCGGCGCCAAGGCGAAGACCGGCACCGCCTGACTGAAGACCAGGACCGGCAACAGGAAGCGGCGCGCCAACGGCGAGACCATCAAGTGCAAGGCCGTGGCCGCGCCCAAGAGCGAGCCCAAGAGCAGACCGATCATCACCTCGGCAATGGTCACCACCGCCTCCTCGGCGATCAGCAGGCGGTGCTGGTAGAGCGCCTCGGCAACCCTGATCGGCCCGGGCAGGATGAAGTGCTGGACACCAGTGACCCAGACCAGTGTCTGCCAGCCGGCCAGGGCGACGGCTAGAGTGAGCAGGCTGTCGCCGAAACGCCTCATGCCACCTGCCCACGCCGCCGCTCGCGGCGCAAGCGCTCGAGCAGCGCCGCTTGTGCCTGCAGTGTTTCTTCAGCCCCCGACGCCCGCATCGGTGGACTCTCAGGGACATCCACGTCATGCAGGCCGTCCGGCATCAAGAGGTAGATGCGGTGACCCAGACGCACGGCCTCCGTGGGATCGTGGGTCACCAGCAGCACGGTGCGGCCGGTCAGGGTCTCGAAGGCCAGTTCCTGCATGTCAGCGCGGGTTGCGGCATCCAGTGCCGAGAAGGGTTCGTCCAGAAGCGCTACCGGCCGGTCTTCCATCAGGGCGCGAGCCAGGGCGGCGCGCTGACGCATGCCGCCGGAGAGCGCCCGCGGCCGCTTGTGCACATGGTCTGAGAGTCCAACCCGGCTGATCAGCCGACGTGCCCGCTCCCGATCGGGTTTCTCGCCGCGCAGGCGGGCGCCCAGGACCACCCCGCCCTCGACATCGAGCCAAGGCGGCAGCAGGTCGGACTGCGCCATATAGGAAACCCGGCCCGCCAGTGGCGCTCCATCGTCTGCCCGAATGTCGCCATGGAAAAGTCCGCCGGTCGAAAGGCCTGCCAGAAGACGCAGCACGGTCGACTTGCCGACGCCCGAGGGCCCAAGAACGCAGGTCCAGCGCGCCGGTGCGAGACACAAGGAAACCTCGCCGAACAGCGCCCTGCCCTCCAGGTCGAAGCTGCCCTCGAAGTTAATACCCGGGGCGGCTGGCCGAGAGCCTGCCGACCCCTCTATCGTCCCTTT
Source organism: Rhodospirillales bacterium (assembly GCA_965202755.1). Lineage (GTDB taxonomy): Bacteria > Pseudomonadota > Alphaproteobacteria > Kiloniellales > JACOMY01 > JACOMY01. The sequence continues at coordinate 100,073 of CBDBCL010000034.1, forward strand.
CGGCGTCACGAGGTCACGGGGTGACGAGTTCGACCGCCAGATCCTCGACCGGGCGCACCGTCTCGATCAGACCGGCCGCCTTCAGGAAGGCCTCGAAGCGATTGTAGCGGCCGGCGTCCAGGCTTGCCGGACGCAGGGCAAAGCGCGGAATCGTGTCGACCCAGGCGCGGGCATTCAACTCGTCCTGCAATTCCGTCGAGGTGGCGGAGAAGATCTCCCAGCTCTCCTTGGGATGGTTGACGATGAACTGGGTCGCCTTCTCGGTCGCCAGCAGGAAGCGGGCGATGGCGTCGCGGTTCATGGTCTCGGGATTGGCCACGTAGATCAGCTCGTCGTAGGCTGGCACGCCCTCCTCCTCGACGTAGAAGCAGAGGCCTGGCACGCCTTCGATGTCCATCTGATTGAGTTCGAAGTTGCGATAGGCGCCGATCACTGCGTCGACCTGCTTCGACATCAGGGCCGGCGAGAGCGAGAAGTTTACATTGATCAGCTCGACCTCCTCGATGCTAAGGCCGTGTTTCTCCAGGATCACCTTCAGCAAGGCCTGCTCGACGCCGGAGACCGAGTAGCCGATCTTGCCGCCCTTGAGGTTGGCGATCTTCTTGATCGGCCCGTCCTTCAGCACCAGCAAGCAGTTGAGCGGCGTGGCGACCAGGGTACCGACGCGCTTCAGGGGCAGCCCCTCGACAGTCTGCAGATGCATCTGTGGCTGATAGGAGATGGCGAGATCTGCTTTGCCGGCAGCCACCAGCTTCGGCGGATCGTTGGGATCGGCCGGCGCCACGACATTGACCTCCAGGCCCTGCTCGGCGAAATAGCCTTTCTCCTGGGCGACGATGATCGGCCCGTGATCGGGATTGACGAACCAATCCAGCAGCAGGGTCATCTTGTCCGCAGCCTGGCCGGGCGACGCCGCCAATCCCAAGGCCAGCAGGCCTGCCAGCAATCCCAGTCCGGCGCGTCGCCGGCTCGTTACAAGGTCAGCTCTCATTCCTCTCTCCCATAGCTATGCTGCCGGTTGGGGGGGCGTGAGCGTTCTGGTGAAGGCTTGGACTGCGCTCCGTTCCCTTCGCCGGCGTTATCCGGATCAGGTTCCATGGGTTGGCGAAGTCCGCCTCTCAGCCGTGAAGCACCCCAACGGTGGGCCGGACTATAGGCAGGGCGACGGCGGCTGGCAATGCTTCTTCCAATTCTTCCAGGCAGAGCCTCTTGCGAGCCGGGCCTTCTCCCCCAACCTGCACTGGCAAAGAGCAGGCAGTTCGGCCGCTTCTAGGATGGAGATGAACTGCCATGCAAAGCCTTATCGGCAAGACGGCAATCGTGACCGGCGCGGCTGCGCCCAGAGGGATCGGGCGGGCGAGCCGCTGTCTGTCTGGCCGACGCCGGTTGCATCGTGGTCGTCACCGACCGCCATGGCGCACTTGCACTGGCAGACGGCGAGCGGGAGCGGGCTGACCTTCTGGCCGAAGCGGTCGACGCGATCCAATCGGCCGGCGGCAGGGCCCTAGCCCTGGATCTGGATGTCACCGACGCGGCCCAGATCGCCGGCGCGGTCGCCGCTACCCTATCGACCTTCGGCGACCTTGACATCCTGGTCAACGATGCCGAAACGACGATCGGCACCGGCCCCTTCCTGGAATCGACGGCCGAGCAGTGGGAGATCAGCTTCCAGGTCAATCTGCTGGGCGTCATGCGGCTTTGTCAGGCGGTGATCCCGCAGATTCAGGCCGGCGGTAGCGGCATCGTCAATGTCGGCTCCAGCGGCTCGCTTGGCGCCGAGGCCGGCTTCGGTGCCTATACCGCGATGAAACACGGCCTGGTCGGCCTCACCAAGACCCTGGCCGCCGAATTCGGACCGGACGGCATTCGCTGCAACGCGGTCTGCCCAGGCTATGTCGCGACCGACATGCACGAAGGCGTCAACGCCCGCCTGGCAGCTGAGCGCAATCTAGAGCACATTCATTTTATGAAGTGTCATAGCCTGCTGGTGCGAAATCGTTTGCGCACTCTTGCGGCTCGAACAGACCGATGATGTCGCCCACGGTATTCCAGAGGGTGCTGACGGCTCTTTCGGCCTTTGCGCGGATCAGTGATTTGAGCTTGGCGAATGCCATCTCGATTGGGTTGAAGTCGGGACTGTAGGGCGGCAGATATGTGAGGGTGGCGCCTGTGGCCTCGATGGCCTGTCGGACGTCGGCGGCCTTGTGCGCCGGTAAGTTATCCATGATCACGACATCTCCGGGATTGAGGGTCGGCGCCAGCGCTTGCTCGCTATAGGCAAGAAAAGCGACGCCATTCATGGCGCCATCGAGCACCATCGGTGCGGTCATTCCAGTCAGCCGAAGCGCACCGGTAAAGGTGGTTGTCTTCCAATTCCCGTAGGGGATGCCCGCGCGACAGCGCTCGCCCCGCCTGGAACGCCCAGGCAGCCGCGCCATCTTCGTCGACAGGCCCGCCTGCGATGCCTTCAAAACACGAACCCGCAGATCGCCACTCAATGCTCGTCCCATCCAAGACCTCCATGTCTGGAGACCTTCAATCAGACTTGCATCATCCCGTCACATCACAATCGATTCATTGATCGGTGCATCTACTCTAGAAAAAGACTATGACGGCGATGTACTTCGTCATCTGGCACTGGAGAGCAGCGACAGTGATCAGACGCGCCGCCTGCTTTCGCTGGCCGTGATCTACGATGGCGGGAGGCGCAGGGATGCGGCGAAGCTCGGCTGTGTGACGCTGCAGATTGTCCGTGACTGAGTGATCCGCTTCAACGCGGACGGGCTGGACGGCCTGAAGAACCGCTGGTCTTCGGGCCTGAGCCCAAGGTGACCGCCGAACACCGCAAGGCGCTTGCTGAATGGGTGGAACGGGGGCCAATCCCGGCGATCCATGGCGTGGTCCCTTGGCGGCGCTGTGATCTGGCCCAGGACCTCCATGAAGAATTCGGCGTCTCGGTCGATGAAAGCACGGTTGGACGGGCGCTGCGCGAGATGGGATACGCAAAGATTTCCGCACGTCCCCGTCACCACGCTCAAAACGAGTATGTCGTTGGGGCTTTTAAAAAAACGTCCCCGCCGAACTGGCGAAAATCCGGGCACGGCTTGGTCCGGGCGTAGAAATCGCACTGTGGTGGCAGGATGGAGCCAGAGTGGGTCAGAAGAACAAGATCACGCGAAGGTGGGCCAGACGGGGCTCGCGCCCGTCAGCGCCAAAGGATCAACGCACCAAATGGGCGTATGTCTTTGGCACGATCTGCCCGGCCAAGGGCAAAGGCGCGGGCCTGGTCATGCCCTATGCCGACACCCATGCCATGAACGAGCATCTGGTCGAGATCAGCGCGACTGTTGCCCCGGGAGCCCACGCCGTGATCCTGGTCGACCGGGCAGGCTGACACACGACGCCGAAACTGGATGTCCCGAACAACATTACATTCATGGAGTTGCCACCACGGGCACCGGAATTGAACCGGGTCGAGAACATCTGGCAGTTCATCCGCGAAAATTGGCTCTCGAACAGAGTCTTCGGATCATACGATGACATCGTCGCTCTATGCTGCGAGGCTTGGAACAAGCTCACCGAGCGGCCATGGAAGATCCGAACCAGTGGAATGAGAGAATGGGCGCATAGGTCGTAGGCTATGCTCGTTGGTACTAATCGTCTACAGTTTCATGAAGGAATTGCGACAGGCTAGGAAAGACGGAAAGCATCGTGTAAGAAGGAGCCAAATGCATCTCCTGTTCAGGGCTCAAACTGCGCCGTCGGCAATGACGGAGCGGTTTGGGCCCTCACCCTCTGAGGTTCGCGCGCTTCACGACGTAGTAGCTACGCCCGGTCGAGAACCGCTCCAGCAGGCGGACGAGGCTCCCATCCTCCAGCATGGAATCGACCAAACCCAGAGGTGGCTCGGATTGTTTGAACAGGTTTCGAGCGATCGCCAAGTGGATTTCCGTCTGGGTCAAGCCGCTGCCGGGATTGGCTGCAGCGCGCTGATGTAGGCCTGATCGGGCGTCTGCCCGCCAAGCGACGAATGTGGCCTCGTGCTGTTGTAGAAGGCCAGGTAGCGCCCAATCGAGGCGCGCGCCTCCGGCAGGTTGGCGTCGGCGTGCAGGTCGATCTCCTCATACGTGACCCTGCGCCAGAGGCGCTCCACGAAAACGGTATCCCTCCAGGCTCCCTTGCCGTCCATGGAGATCGCGATCTCCGCGTCCTTTGGGACCTGAACGCAGTCCAGCGACGTGAATTGACTGCCTTGGTCGGTATTGAGGATCTCTGGCCTGCCATGGTGTGCCAGCGCCTCCTCCAGGGCCTTGATACAGAACTCTGCCTCAAGCGTGATCGACAACTGCCAAGCCAGAACCTTGCGGCTGAACCAGTCCAGGACAGCAGCAAGATAGACCAAGCCCCGTGCCATGGGCAGGTAGGCGATGTCCATCGCCCAGACCCGGTCAGGGCGCCTGACCCGCGAGGCCGCGCAGCAGGGAGGGATGGATCTTGTGTCCCGGCGCCGGCGTCTTCGGGCGGCGGTAGAGCGTCTCGATCCCCATCTTCTGCATCAGCGTCGAAACACGCAGCCGCCCCACCGCATAGCCTTCTGTCTTCAGCAGGCCTTGCAACATCCGGCTGCCGGCGAAGGGGTCATCCAGATGCAACGCGTCGATCCGGCGCATGAGCGCGAGATCGGTCTGCGAGGTCGGGCGCAGCAGATAGGAAACGCTCCCTCGGCTGAGGCCAAGCCGCTGCGCCTGACGGCTGATGCTCAATCTGTTGTCACGCTCGATCATAGCTTTGCGCGCGCCAACAGCCCGGCCTTGCCGAGCGCTGCGGACAAAAAATCCTTCTCTAACGTCAGTTCGCCAATCTTCGCATGAAGGATCTTCACATCCACCGCCGGCACCGGCGGGAATGTCCCGTTTGATGTTGAAACTCGTCTGAGTGCCGCTGCTTGATGTGAGGTTATGCGGCGTCCTCGATCCGGTCAGGCAGGTGCTTTTGGCGTTGCCCGATGAGAGCCTGCTTGAGAATGTGCAGTTGCTTGTAAGCCTTGATGCGCGGGAAGCCCTTCTTGGCTTCGAACATGCCCGCCACGGTCCAGCGTAGGGCCATCTTGGCATCTCGCCAGGGCTTCACGTTTCGGCAGACCTGCCGGATGACGCTGTTCATGGGCTCGATGATATTGGTGCTGGCGAGCGACCGGCGCAATGCAAGCGGTAAGCCGCGCCTGACCCCTGTCAGGATTTCGTCGAGACCTTCGAGGAGCGATCGGGACACATCCGGCGCTTCCTGCTCGAAGCGCCGCGCCAGATTACGCATCGGGCGTTCGGCCTTGTCGGCATCGTCCAGCTCCCAGGCCTGCTTCAAGGCGCGGCGCACGGAGGCATGGTGCCTGGGTGCAAGCCGGTCGGTGATGTTGCGTGCCTTGTGGATTTGGCAGCGCTGGATGGGGATATCCGCGCCGAAGGTCCGCCGCAGAACTTTACCGAGAGCCTTGGCACCATCCACGATGCAGAGGTAGCAGCCTGCGGGGTCGAGCCCGCGCTCGATCGGATCGTCGAGCAAGGCCTGTAGGGTTGCAGCGTTCTCCGTGGCCCCGTCAATGACGCCCAAGGGGTGTTGTTGCCCGGAAACCTCAATGCCGACAGCCCCGATCGTCAACAGGCGGTCGTCCAGATGTAGCCCGTCGATCTGGATCGCAACGAGGTCCAGTTCCGATAGCGCGGACCCCATCCACTCTTCGAATGTGGCCTGCGTCAGCGCTTTGAACCGTCGCGAGAACGCAGAGTTGGACAGGCCGCTGCCCGCGTCCGCCGGAACGCCGGCCTCGGGCAGCCGAACGGCGCGGCAAAACTTGCGCGGGGCCACATTCATCACCATCAGGTCCATGGCCCACCGGTCGAGAAACCCTGTGGCCGAAATCTCTTCCCAACTCGGCAAGGGCATTTCCTTGCCCGTGCCCTGGCTGCGCACCCGAGGGCGATCCACGGCGCTCTTGCCGCCGTGAAAGCCAACCTGCGCTTCCGAATGGCCCCAACGCTAGCCGGGCTTCTCAGGTGAATGCTCGTAGCGCTCACCGGCCAGCCGCGTCACGTCCTCGTCCAGCAGTCGGGTCAGGCTTTCTATGCTTGCCATCAGACAGCATTGCTCGAAGCTCTCTGTCACAGCTTCAAACGCTTCATCGACAAGCGAAGGCGCAGTCGGCGCTGTGGCCAGAGCAAGGGGGGATGTAGTCGTTGTCTTCAGGGTGTTGCTTCCTTCCTTGGTTCAAGCACACCGAGCCCAAGGTTCAGCGGAAGCAACGCCACACTAATTCAAAGATTCAACATCAAACGGGACATCCTCGTTCACCCCGCTGGCGGCACCGGTTTCTGGCCGCAGAAACCGGGGACGCTCACAAGCTCACGGGCATTGTCGAGGCCGACGAACCCTATGTTCTGGAGAGCCGCAAAGGCGAGCGGCACCTGAAACACAAAGCGCGTCGCCGCGGTGGCAAGGCCGGAAAGCGCGGCCTGTCAGATGAGCAGGGGCCGGTGTTGCTTGCCGCTGACCGCAGCGGTATGACCGTCAGCGCAGTGCTTCCGGCGGTCAATGCCGATACCCTGCGCACGGTCATTGAGCCGGTCGTGGATGAGCATATCGTGCTGATGAGCGATGGTCACCGCGCCTATCCGCCCTGCGCAGCCGCTCTGGGCGTTCGCCACGAAGCGCTTAACCTGTCCAGAGGAGAACGCGTGCGCGATGCCTTTCATATTCAGACGGTGAACAACCGACACAGCCACCTGAAGGACTTCCTGCGACGCTTTCGGGGGATCGCAACACGATATCTCGCCAACGATCTGCGATGGTTTCAACGCGGTTGTCTCGAAAACGCATCCCCACGCACATGCCTCGCCGTTGTCATCGACAGATCATGCATACGATTTGTAAACTGAGCCTTATGGAAACGCGCTCCTATTAATGGGTTTATGCTGTTTTCTGACGTTTTCCCCTACCTGCTGATAAGAGCCTTCTATCGCCGGTCCGGGCGGGCGGCGACCCGCGAGGCCGCGGCGATGGTGATCTTTCGTATCGCCACGCTGCATGGCCTGATTTTAGCATTGGCGTTTGCAGAAGAACTCTACCGTGCCGATGATTTGCAGACCTCCATAGACTCAGAGTCCAACACGATGGAGTCGATCTACTTCAACGTAGGGCGATACGACAAGCCCCCCAAGACCGATGAGATTCGCTCTGCGGTGGCATTCTATGTCCATGAGGCCTGGAGAGGGAGTAGCAACACCTAGACCGGCAGGGCGCGTTCAGCGAAGATGCTTGGCGCTATCGGGAGATCGCCTACCGGGGAATCCTTGAGCGCCAGTCCAAAGGTGATCGACAACATCTCTTGAAACAGCGGCTCTTCGACGGCATTGCCGGCGTGAGTCTCAAACGCAATGAACGCGAAGTCGCCTCCAGGCGCCACATATCCGGGGTTTGCTGGGTTGTGGCCTTCGTCGGCGTCTTGTTGGTCGGGACCGCCTTCTTTCCCATTCCGCTTGGACCGGCGGTGCTGTCGCTCTTGGCGCTCCATGCGACCTATACCGGCTTGGTCGTCTCGGTGATCTACATCTTCGACAAACCCTTCGGCGAGCAGGGCATGCTGGAGCCCCTGACCTTCCGCGAATTCTACGATGAATGGTTGGCAAAGATCGTCGCAGAGACTCCTTCGGGTCTCCAGCATGGCCACGATATGCTGCGAAAGCTGGAATAGGGTCTGGACCGAAAGCGGTGCACAGGCCCTCAAGCAAGCATCGATATTCTAGCCGAAGGGCAGCAGGATCTGGCGCACCGACAGACCGTCGGCGAGACGATCGAAGGCTGCATTGATCTCGCCGAAGCCCAGGGTCTCGGACAGTAGGCGATCCACCGGCAAACGCCCCTTCTCGAAAAGGCCGATGTAGCGCGGGATATCGCGCGGTGGCACACAAGAGCCGATGTAGCTGCCCTTCAAGGTCCGCTGCTCGGTGACCAGACTGACCGCCTGGATCGAGAGGTTCTTGTCGGGATGGGCAAGCCCCGCCGTAACCGTAGTCCCGCCACGGCGGGTGATCTTGTAGGCCGTCTCCAATGCCGGGGCCGATCCGGCCATCTCGAAGGCGAAATCGACGCCACCGCCGCTGGCAGCCTTGACCTTGTCGACCAGATCGGGATCACGGCCGTCGAAGGCGTGGCTGGCGCCCAATTGACACGCCAGTTCCAGCTTCTCCGGCACCAGATCGATGGCGATGGGATAGGCACCGACCAGGACCGCTCCCAACAAAGCGTTCAAGCCCACGCCACCCAACCCTATGACCGCCGCCGAGGTACCCGGCTCGACCCGTGCGGTGTTGAGCACAGCCCCGACGCCGGTCATCACCGCGCAGCCGAAAAGCGCTGCCTGCACCAGCGGCAAACGCTTGTCGACCTTGACCAGAGAGCGACGCGAACAGACCGTGTAGGTCGAGAAGGCAGCCACCCCCATGTGATGATTGATTGCCGCCCCCTGCTTTCTGAAGGGCCGCCGGCCGGACAGCAGATGCCCGGCCGCATTGGCCACGGCTGCCTTCTCGCAGAGCGCCGGGCGTCCTTCCGCGCAAGGCAGGCAGTCGCCACAGGAAGGAACGAAGATCATCACGACATGATCGCCTTCTTCCAGCTCGGCGACACCGGGTCCTACCTCGCGCACGATGCCGGCCGCCTCATGGCCGATCGCCATCGGCAATGGCCTGGGCCGAGCCCCATCGATCGCCGAGAGATCGCTGTGACAGAGCCCGGCGGCACGGATCTCGACCAGAACCTCGCCCTCGCCGGGCCCTTCCAGATCGACCTCCTCGACGACGAGAGGCTGGCTGTCCGCATATGGGCGCTGAAGCCCCGTCCGATAGAGCACCGAGGCGGTTGTCTTCATGGTCTCTCCCTCATGTTCGACTAGAGCTGTTCAGATGTCCGCAGGATCACCTGTACCGCTCTATCGTGTCGTTCCAAAAGCAAATCGTCGCCACAGACGAGTCCGTCTGCTTGGGATTTGCTCTAAGCTAGCATCTGAGATGCAACCATAAACCCTTGGTCCCGGCCGGCGCAAAGTCCTATGCAAAAGACGGCTAGCGAACCCTGCCGAACTAAGCTTCAGAGGAGAAGAGCGCCTCCATGCCGCCGACCAAAGAGGATCTGCTGGCCAGAACCCGGATCGTGCCGAGCTTTCCGACTCTGGTCTTCAAGCAGCGCCTTGCCGACGCCGCCGAGATCAATACAGCCATCAAGCAGATCGTCCTGGAGAAAGTGCGTGCCTATGGCTCCAAGGGCTACAGCAACTTCGGCGGCTGGCACTCGGGCTACAGCTTCTCCGACTGGGGCGGACTGGCCTTGCAGCGCATTCTCGAGACAGCCAAACAGCTCGCCAGTCGCGCCACCAAGCCGCGCGAAGGCCGGGCCCAAAACCTACCCTGGGACATCAAGTGCTGGGCCAACGTCATCCGCCGGGGTAATGCCAACAATATGCACACCCATGTTGGCTGCTTCTAGTCAGGTGCCTACTATGTCGACATCGGCGAGGCTGGACAGAGCCCCAAGCAGGGCGGCCTGCTGGTGTTTCACGACCCGCGCAACGGCGTCGTAACCCTGGATCTGGCAACCGCGCGCGGCGGACTCGAAGCCAACCCGCCGTGGTGCCGGAGGCCGGTGTCTTGGTGCTCTTCCCAAGTTGGCTGCCGCACTTGGTAACAACCTACATGGGTCAGGGGATTCGCATTTCCGTCAGAGTCAATCTGGCGCTCACCGAATCGCTGCGCGGAGGGCCGCCGGAGTGACCGCCATCGCCCCCGAGCGCCTCTCCCTCTATGCCACGCCGCTCGCCGCCACGGTCCTGTGGCGCGCCACATATAAATTCAGCCTTTCAGAGCAGAACCGAATGAACAACCTCGTGAATAATCACATCTAGGGCTTGTTCGCTCATTCTGCGGCAGAGAGAGCCACAGTCCCAGCCAGCCATCCAGCGTCATTACGGCAGAACAGTCTTGCCCAAAGCAGAGGGTCAGGCAGCCTGCTTGATCGCCAGGGCGGCGGCGGCGGCAGACCCGCGGCGCGCCATGATCGGGTCGGTCCGGCTGGTCAGCATGATCGGCACGCGCGCACCCAGAACGATACCGGCAGGCGCGGCACCGGCCAGATAGGTCAGCTGCTTGAACAGCATGTTGCCGGCGGCGATCTCCGGCACCAGCAGAATATCGGGGTCGCCGGCAACCTCGGAGACGATGTGCTTGGTCGCCGCCGCCTCCGCGGAAATGGCATTGTCGAAGGCTAAGGGGCCGTCCAGCAGGCCACCCGTGATCTGGCCGCGATCAGCCATCTTGCACAGCGCCGCGGCCTCGATGGTGACCGGCATCTTGGAGTTCACCGTCTCGACCGAAGCCAGGATCGCCACCTTGGGCCGTGCGACACCGAGTGCCCGCATGAGATCGATGGCGCTCTGCACGATGATGCGTTTGACGTCGAGATCCGGCTCAATGTTGACCGCCGCATCGGTGATCGCGAGCAGCTTGGGATATGTCGGAACATCAATGACGAAGCAGTGGCTGATGCGCCCGGCACTGCGAATGCCAACAGCCTTGTCGAGGGCGGCGATCAACAACTCGTCGGTGTGCAGATTGCCCTTCATCAAGGCCTGCGCACACCCCTCGCGGACTAGGGCCACGGCCTGGCGCGCCGCCGCCATGCTGTCGGCTGCAGCTACCACCTCAATACCGTCAAGGCCGACCCCGGCCGCTTCCGCAGCCGCTGCGATCTGGTCCGGCGGTCCGACCAGGATCGGCTGGATGGTGGCATCGTGCGCCGCCGCCATGGCTCCCAGCAAGGCATTCCGGTCGGTTGGCTGCACCACCGCCGTGGGCACCGGCGGATGGTCGGCGAGACCGGCGATCAGGGCCGCAAGACGCGGATGTTTGGCTTCGGCTTCGGCCCAGTCCGCAGTCAGCGCGTCAGGCAGGGACATGATCTCTCCTCGTTTGTCCAAGTTGTGGGCCGAGCACGATGACCTTGACGGGCCGCGCTGCTAGCCGATGCCCGGCACCCGGAAACCAAGGGAGTAGTTCACCAGCTCTTCCGATGTCTCCGAGTAGGCGACCGTGCCGGAATAGTCGAACCAGATGAAGCTGCCGACTGCGTCCTCGCTGGCCGAATCCTGGCGCCCGGAGATGAACTGCATTACCACCCGCGCGGTCTGTCCTGCTCCGACCAAGGCCATACCCTCGCCCTCGCCGATGCCGCTGGCGCTCTGCAGGCCGTAGAAGATGGCGCGCGAATCGAAACCCTTGAAAAGCTTCCGGTCGAGAATGCCAAGCTGAATCGGCTTCTGCAGGCTATTGGTCAGCTCCAAGGAGGTCAGCACCTGGACATAGAGCTGCTCGTTGATCAGCAGTGGCGAGGAAAGCGCCTCGTAGGCCTTTCCGGTCATGCTGCCCATGGTGAAGTCGATCGGGCCCGCAGCCGCCTCTTGGCTCTCTTGGGCCCGAAGCGGAACAGCCGGGAGCGCTATCCCCACTCCGGTCACCGCCAAGGCAGCACCGCCGAGCAAGAAGCTTCGCCTGGCGACAGGCGCGGTCACCACTTGTCCCTCTGTCTCATCGTCCAACTGCATGACAGACAACTCCCCTTTGTTCAACAGTGTAGGGTAGGATTCCGACAGCACAGTGTTCCGCTTCCACGTCATCCTGCTCGAGCGTCCCCAGCGCGTTGTCGCAGACCCTATCTTCCGTCCGCAGCGCCGGCAAGCATCGCGAAAGGAACTGTGCTGACGCATCGCAAGAGAGCGATCTGGATGTCGTCAGCGACAAATCTGCGGCACCGAGACCCTTGGCCGCGTTCTTGCCACTTTATCTTCCTAACCTTGTCGCGCATGAACCTTTTGCCTGTACCTTCGAGCTTGAGGAAATCCTGCATGAGAACGCTTCTTCCCTGCCTCCTTGCCACCGCCCTCACCCTCGGCACAGCCTCTGCGCTGGCCCAACAATCGCATCCGCGGATCATGCTGCTGGATGCCCAATCGCTCGCCAACCAGGGTAGAGAAGTAGAGGCGATGGTACTTCTGGATCAAGTGGTTATGGCACAAGATCTATCAGACGAGTTGAAGGCCATAGCCTACGCCAAGCGCGGCAACATCCACTTCCGCAAGAAGCGCTATCCCTTGGCCCGTGACGATTTCGATCGCGCGCTGGGCTACGATCCGACCTCCGAACAGGCCCTGCGCGGCAGCTGCTTTACTCTGTTGCAGATGCGCAAGTTCGACTCCGCACGGCGCATCTGCGAGGACGCCGCTACCGAAACGCGGAACGAGAGCGAGTCAGCGGCCGAGGACATTCTGGGTTACAGCGCGCTTATGCGCCGCGATTATCTGACCGCGCACAGGCACCTGGACCGCTCGATCGCGCTCGACCCCAGCTACGCGCCCGCCTACCTGCATCGCGGCTTGGTCTATCAGGCGCAGAAGAACGACGTGCTCGCCCGCGCCGACTATCTGAGGGCACGCGAGCTCTGGCCGCAGGATCGCGAGATCGAGGCCACCTTGCGTCAGCTTGGCCTCATCTTCTAGAGCAGATGCACCAATCACTGAATCGATTGTGATGTGACGGGATGATGCAAGTCTGATTGAAGGTCTCCAGACATGGAGGTCTTGGATGGGACGAGCATTGAGTGGCGATCTGCGGGTTCGTGTTTCGAAGGCATCGCAGGCGGACATGACGGCGCGTGGAGCGGCGGCGCGGTTCGGTGTAGCGCCATCGCCTGCGATCCGCTTGATATCGCGGGCGAAAGCCGGTGAGGTGGAGCCGCGACCGACCGGTCGTCGACGCGGTGGTCGAGCCTTGATGGGCATGAAGGCTTCATCGTGGGCCTGATTGAGACTGACCCTGATTGAGACTGACAAGGACATCACGCTCAATGAGATGGTGGCGCGCCTCGCGGACGAGCGCGACGTCCGGATTGGCCGGAGCGCGCTGAACAACTGGCTGCGCAGGTGTGGCTTCACGTACAAAAAAACCGCACACGCATTGGAGCAGGAGCGGCCGGAAGTCTCGAGAAAGCGCCAGGTCTGGTTTGACAGCCAACTCGACTTCGATCCGGCCAGGCGGGTCTTCATCGACGAGACGGGCCTGTCGACGAAGATGGCGCGGCTGCGTGGGCGTTCCAAGCGGGGCGAGCGTTGTCGCGCGGTCATCCCCCACGGTCATCCCCCACGGGCATTGGAAGACAACCACCTTTACCGGCGCGCTTCGGCTGACCGGAATGACCGCGCCGACGGTGCTCGACGGCGCCATGAATGGCGTCGCTTTTCTTGCCTATAGCGAGCAAGCGCTGGCGCCGACCCTCAATCCCGGAGATGTCGTGATCATGGATGACTTGCCGGCGCACAAGGCCGCCGGCGTCCGACAGGCCATCGAGGCCACAGGCGCCACCCTCACATTGTCTGCCGCCCTACAGTCCCGACTTCAACCCAATCGGGATGGCTTTCGCCAAGCTCAAATCACCGATCCGCGCAAAGGTCGAAAGAACCGTCAGCACCCTCTGGAATACCGTGGGCGACATCATCGGTCTTTTCGAGCCGCAAGAGTGCGCAAACTATTTCGCACCAGCAGGCTATGACACTTCATAAAATGAATGTGCTCTAGGTCGCGCCGTATGACTGTCGTCTCCGTCTCTTGTTTCTTGGCCGGCGGCGGCGACAGTCCCGACGGCTGGACCGGCGTCAAGCTCTTCCTGCTGGTCAAGGTAACTGCAAGCGACGGCTCGATCGGCTGGGGCGAGGCCTACGTCCTGAACGGTCGCGAGGCGGCGGTGGGCGCCCTCCTCGAATCGCTGGGTGCGGCCTACCTGGGTCTGCCGACAAGCGCGGCGGCATCGATTCCTATGCCGCCGTCAGCGCCCTCGAGCTGGCGCCTTGGGACCCTGACTGGCAAGTGCCTGAACGCCGCCCCTCTCTATAGCCTCTTGGGTGGCGCTCTAGGCCAGCGGATTCCACTCTACGCCAATCTCTGGAGCGACAAGTACCCCGGTTTGGACGCCATCATCGCGCGCAACCAAGAACATGTGGCGGCGGGATTTCACGCGCTCAAACTCTATCCCTTCGCGTTTTCCGGTCTCAAGGAAGGCGAGGCCCTCATGGCCAAGGTGCGGGAAGCGATAGGCCTCATGGTCGATCTCAACGGTCTGGACGTCGCCCACGAGGCCCTGCGGGCGGCGCGGCGCTTCGAAGCCTACGACCTCTTCTGGTTCAAAGAGCCATCTCCTCCGACGCCCTGGAGAGTCTGGCCGAGATTCGCCGCCAGTGCCGGCAGCGCATCGTCTCCGGCGAACGCCATGGCGGTAAAGCCGTCTTCCGCGACATCCTGGAGCGTCGCGCCGCCGACGTGCTGAACCCGGACATCGCCGGCGCCGGCGGCGTTCTGGAGTTCCTGGAGATCGCTGCCATGGCCAAGGCCTTCGCGGTCGGCGTCTCGCCGCACTGCTACAACTCCATGAGCCTTGGATTAGTAGCCATGCGGCAGGTCTCCGCGCTCCTTCCCAATCTGGTCTGGACCGAGTATTTTCCGGCCACGCAGGCGGCAAGCGATGCCATCGCCGTGACCGACATCAGAATCGAGAACGGAGCTGCCACTTTGCCGAGCGGCCCCGGCCTTGGCGCACTGCCCGACGAGAGCAAGCTCCGACCGCTTCACCCGACATAGACTCTACTCGGCCGCCTTGGGGATCCGGCACCCCTCGACGCAGCAGCGGCCCGGCTGCCGACTCGGCCGGCGCCCCTCGTCCAAGATCCCGCGACCCAGCAACCGCTCGACCAGCGCCGTCTTCTCCCCTGTCGGATAGTTTCGCCAGATCTCGCGCTTCATCGCCTCCGGCGACCCACCGCCGTGCAGCGAAATCAAGGAATACCAGCCGCCCTGATAAGAGGCCGTGAGGTCCTCGATGAGGCGGGAGACCTCGAGGCGCTGTTCGGCCGCGACATCGCTACGCCCGGCGAGCACTGCCGCCAGCGAGGCCTTGGTCCCGGGGTTGTGATCCTCCTCCGGTCCCGGCAGCGCCACGATCAGGCCGCCAGAGACATAGTGCGCCAAACGCTGCATGTCGTAGATCTTGGTCGCCAGCAGCAGCTTGCCGATGTTGGCGAAGACGGGATCAGGCATGACCGAACCGGCCGGACCCTCTAGGCAGTAGACCGAAGCGGCAACACCGCAGGCAAAGAAGCTCTCCGTCACGGTGATCAACTCTACCATGGCGTCGCGGATGTGACCGTGGCGCTCCGGATCGAGACCGTTTGCCTCGGTCATGACCGCGCCGGCGCCGATAAGCAAGTCGCCGAAGCCGGCCCGCGCCCCGATGCAGGAGTGCCGGTGATGGGTGGCGTAGGAGGTGGTGAGGAAACCGCCCTCCTCCGTCTGGCCGTCGAGGAAGACATGCTCGTGCGGCACGAAGACTCGGTCGAAGAGGACGACGCCGGTCGACTGGCCGTACTTGGCCGAGAACTTGGCTGCCGCCTCGCCCGGACGCCCGGCCGGTCGCGCGACGATGGTCACGCCCGGCGCATCGACCGGCACCGCGCAGGCCACGGCATAGGCCGCGTCCTCCGGTGCGTGGGTCCGGCAGGGCATCACCAGAAACTCATGCATGTAGGGCGCTCCCGTCACGATGGCCTTGGTTCCGCTGATGAGGATACCGCCCGGCCGCCGCTCGACAATATGGACATAGACGTCCGGATTATCCTGCTGTCCCGGCCGCTTCGAGCGATCGCCTTTGGCATCGCTCATGGCGACGCCGAGAGCCAGATCCTCCTCCTGCACCCGCTCCAGATAGGCCAGGAAGCGTTGGTGATAATCGGTGCCATGCGCATCGTCGCAGCGCTTGGTCGCCTGAAAGAAGCCGTTCAGCGCATCGTGCGCCAGATAGCGCTGCGCACAGCCGGACTCCTGACAGACCAGCCGCACGGCCTCCAGTTTCAAGAGCAGGTCGTTGGCATCCTCGTTCACATGCAGCATGCGGTTGACCAGCCTGGCATCCGGCCCCTGCCTGGCCGTCATCAGCTTGGCATGCTCGGCGCGATGGGCGAAATCGTAGGTGACGCCGACGCCATTGATCCCCGGCGCCAGTGCCGGCGCATCGGCCACGGATTCGATTTGCACTCCATCGACGAAGACCCGCGGTTTATGGTGTCGTAAAGACTCTCGATAGTCTTCGGCTGTCATTAGCATGGCCGATTCTCCTGTGGAATTCTCAAGCTTGCAGAACATTTGAACGGTGCTAGAATTTTGATCAAGATGGAAGTCGAGGTGTGATGAGGGTGAGAGGGTGAGCGGCAAACGACGCAAGCAGGCGGTCGACGCATTGAAGCGCACACTGATCCTAGAGGCAGCTTTGCGGGTCTTCGCGCGCGAAGGTCTGGAGGGTGCCAGCCTGCGCGCCATCGCGGCCGAGGCCGGCTACACGCCGGCCGCACTCTACTTTCACTTCACCTCCAAGGAAGCGCTTTACGCCGCCCTTCTGGATCGCTCCCTGGCCGCGCTGAGGGCACGAGTCGAACAGGCTGCCGCGGAGGAAGCGACGCCTCGAGGACGCCTGAAGGCCTCCGCTCTGGCCTTCTATGGCTTCTATGCCGACAATCCGCGGGATCTGGATCTCGGCTTCTATCTCTTCCGCGGCGGCCTGCGGCCCAAGGGTCTCGGCGCCGACCATGATCAAGCCTTGAACGCCGCCCTGATCGCCGCGCTCGATCCCATCGGCGACGCGGCCGAAGCGTTGGGATTGCCTATCGATGCCCGCGGCCCCTTCTTGGCCGACCTCTTCGCCCACATGTCGGGGCTCCTGCTGCTGGAGCACACCGGCCGCATGCACCTGTTCGCAAGCTCGGGCAAGACATTGATCGAGAACCGCTTGGCAGCGGCCCTGGAACAGGCAAAGGCCTTGAGCTTAGTGAAGAACAGGTAGGAGGGGCGAAAGTCTGAGCGCCGCCATTCCAGTGGAATCTGCTTATCCTCTTTCGGGGTCACTGTTCCCTAGGTGATGTCGTCATGGCCGGGTTTGACTGACTGCCGCCCGGTTTAGATGCAGGTTCATTTTGGCTTCCTGTGTCGCGGTCTGCCCAAGGCCGACACGTGTCGCTCCGTCTGCGCGACGTCTGCGTAGATGACCGGGTCAAGCCCGGTCATGACGGTGAGAGGAGTCCGAAAAGCCCTGCCCTCCTACCATAGAAAGTCACCCGCGCTCAGTTGATCGGCTTGGCTGAGGCCGGCGATCTTGACGTGGATGTCGGCGACGCCGTCGCCGTCTTGATCCACCTGGAGCCGTCGGGTACCTTTGCCGGCGAAGCGGGCCTCGCTGTTGCCGCTGGCGGTGAAGCCGGCCTCGCCGATGTAATGGAAGGTGCCAACCTCAGGCTGAGGCGTGAAGTCCAAGGTGTCCTCGCCAAAGGGGAAGTCCTTGATCACCGGCTAGGTCGTCTCGTTTGCCCCAAAGGGCCGCCCGCCTTGGAAATCAAGTTGTCGCCGCCCACCAGACTGTTATCGAAAGTGTTGCCGATCAGGGTATTGTCCAGAACGTTGCCGACGACTGACCCATCGCCGGCCGCGTCGGTGAGGTTGCCCACCTCCACCCATTCCGGCAGGCTGAGATCGAGACGGGAGAGAATGCGGTCATGCCCCTCGCCCGCGGCCTCGATCACGATATCGCCCGCGGTTTCGACCAGGAAGAAATCGTCGCCGAGGCCGCCCGCCATACTGTCGCTGCCGGTGCTGCCGTTCAGGCTGTCATCGCCGCTGCCCCTGTAGAGACGGTCTTCACCACGGCCAACGAAGATGCTATCTAGGCCACTGCTGCCGGTCTGCAGATCATTGCCGAAACCACCCCAGACGTGATCGATGATGCCCGATCCGGCCCTGGCCCGCCCGTGATCAGGTCCTCCCCTAATCCGTCATAGAGGCTGTCCTTTCCGCCTCCGCCGACCAGCACATCAGGGTTGTTGCCCCCATAGGGGCTGCCCTGGCCGTCCAGGCCGAACAGCAGGTCGTTGCCCCCCTAACCCGTGACGCTTTCGTCGCCGCTGTCGCCCGCCGCAGCATTGGCCCCGTTCATCGGGTTGAAGGTATCGCCGCCGATGATGGTGAACTCGACCGAACTGATGATGAGGCCGTTCCCCTCCGGCTGCGAGAGGATGAGGGTGTCGACACCGGACCCGCCAGACACGATCTCCGTCTGGCCCTTCGGCCTATCGGCAGGAATCTCCAGGAACATGACGTTATCGCCCGAGCCTCCGTAATTCCCGTCTGCACCGGACCCTCCACCATCCAGTCGTCACCGGGACCGCCCGACAGCACATCACTGCTTGAACCGCCAAACAGCAAGTCATTTCCACTAACGCCTGCAATAGGGCCGTCAGAGTTAAATCCGCCAAACAGCAGATCAGGTCCTCTCCCGCCGTAGATGTAGTCACCCTCGGAGCCACCGTACAAGACATCTGATTCGCCGCCACCGTTCAGTTCATCAGCGCCGCTCAGCCCAAAGATCGTTCCGCCTTGCGAACCGGTCGAGAGCGTGTCCTTACCATCCGTACCCGTGAACACCGACGTGCCTTTGGCTCCCTTTTGCGGCTTTGCCGCATAGGGTAGTGCTACCGATAGCAGCAAGAAAACAAAATTGACGTCTTGCAGTCTGTTCGCCAAACGCTACCAGGGGCCCTGGGTGGCGAAGGTAATTTCGAGACCCGATAGCGCCCACGAATCCTCACCAAATACAAGCCTTGCCGTCTGTCCGACAAACGGCGAGGTCGCGTCAACCGCCTTTAGTCTTTGTCATGGTCGTGTCGTGCAGGGTCATGACGGTGAGAACAGGACAATACCCCTGCAACGATGCGGTGCACTGGCCGAAGCTCCTGTGCCGCTCGACGAGCCTGGCCGGCAGGCGCAAGAGATCGCGCAAAGCCTGGATGACCACGTCGGTATAACGCTCTGGATTTTCCGATAGCAGCTTATGGGTGATCGGGTGCCATCCGCTCGCCGCGCGACAATCGCGCCAAAGGTTCCACGACGATCGATCCAAAGTTGCCAGCCCTCCTTTCCCGCCCCTTTATGCAAGGCAAGCAGATTCACCTATCGCTTCACCGGTCGCGACAGGCCTCTCGACGGCGCAGCTACCGCAGAGATCACACTTTGGTGTTGCAAGCGTCCCAAAGGCACACCGCGGCCTATCTCAAAGCGCTAGGCTTCCCCTCTTGGCAGCCTGTCTCAGACTTCACAGGATAGTCACCCTATGTCGATCATGAGGATTCTCTCGATGGCCGGTCTGCTTGCCCTCATCCAAGGCTGTGCGGCGCTCTCGCCCTCGCAGGTCTCGACCGAGAGCCGTCTCCAGGCCTTTGCTGCGGCCAGCGACGCCAGCACCGGGCCCGATCTGGAACAGCCGGTCGAGATCTTCTGGAGCGACCAGCAGGTGCCCTTCATAGTCGCCGAGACCGATCGCGATTTAGCCTACAGCCTGGGCCTGGTGCACCAGCATCTGCGCGCCGGGCAACTAGCCGTCCTGAAGCGCATCTCCCAAGGTCGCCTCTCCGAAATGGCCGGTCCCTTCACCCGCGATGTCGACCATGCTCTGCGCATTCTCGACTATGGTCTGGCCGCTCCTGGCGTCGTGGCCGCGTGGCCCGAGGAGACGCGCAGCTGGATACAAGCCTTCGTCGCGGGCATGAACCACTATCAGGCCAATGCCAAGAAACAGCCGCCGGAGTACGGCCTTCTGGGCATCGACCCCGAGCCCTGGACGATGGAGGATCTGGTCACCATCGGCCGCCTGGCCGGCACCGACGTCACCTGGCTGGACTATGTCTCGCTGCTTCCCTTGCGTGAGCGCAACGACTGGGGGGAAACTTGGCGCCGCGCCTTGGAATCCGGCGGCATGCCCCTGGGAGCGCTGACGGAAGACCTTTCTACGGACGAAGCCACGCAGCGCATGGTCGCCTTCCTGACCGGCCTCTCCAGGAGCGGCAGCAACTCACTGGTCGTGGCGCCCGAGCGCTCCGCAAGCGGCGCGGCGATGATCGCGAACGACCCGCACCTGGGTCTCAATCTTCCCAACCTCTGGCTCTTGGCCGGCGTCAAGTCGCCCTCCTACCATGCCGTCGGCCTGATGGTCCCAGGCCTGCCCTTCGTCGCCCTCGGCCGCAATGAATCCTTGGCCTGGGGCGGTACCAATCTGCGCGCCGCCTCGAGCAATCTCTACGACGTCTCCGGCGAAGCCGACAGCAGCATCGAAGTCGAGCAGGCCCGCATCGGTACCCGCTTCTGGTTCGACGACACCCGACAGGTCCGCCGCTCCGCGCTGGGGCCGATCATCTCCGATTCCAAGTTCATTCCCGCCAAAAAGGGCGAGGTGCTGGCGCTGCGCTGGGTCGGCCACGAACCCACCGACGAGATCACCGCCTTCCTCAAGGCCAATAAGGCCGACACGGCTGTGGCCTTTCGCGAGGCCTATCGTGATTACGGCGTCTCCGCCCAGAACATGCTCTTCGCCGGCCGCAACGGCGACATTGGTCAGGTTCTGGCTCTGCAGGCACCGCAAAGGCGGCCCGGCCCACCGTCCGATCTGGTGCTACTGGCCGATGACCCGAACGGCGACTGGGGCAGTCTCGACAACGCCACCAATCTCCCCTTCGTGGTTAATCCCGAGACCGGCTTCCTGGCCTCGGCGAACAACAAGCCGCAACAGACCGACCGTACCCTGGGCTATTTCTTCAGCCCTGACGATCGCGTCGCCCGCATGGCCGAGCTGATCCGGGCAAAGCCCAAGCTGACGCTCGAGGATTTGAAAGCCATCCAACAGGACGTGACTTCGCCCGCTTCGCAGCGCATAGCCCAAGGCCTAGTGGCCTTTGCGACGGTGGTCCAGGCGCAGCCGCAAGCCTTTGTCCAGCGGGTCGCCGACTGGGACGGCAGCTACGCCGTCGAATCGAGCGGTGCACCGGCCTTCGAACTGCTGATGACGGCGGTCGCTCGTGCACTCTACGGCGACGCCGAAGGGAAGCTGCCGGGCCAAAAGGAACAGTGGAGCTATCTCACCAGCTTCCTGCTCAGCGACCTCGAGGACCTGCCGGCGATGAAACGCGATCCGCTGATGCGCAAGGCCGTCACGCAGGCTGCCAGAAACGTCGAGGACTCCCCCACCTGGGGCTCTCTACACAATCTCAAAATTGCGCATCTGCTGAGCCAGGCGCCGCTGGTAGGCTCGCGCTTCGTGCTCGATCGCGTGCCTATCGGCGGCTCGCGTGAGACGCTCTGGAAGACGGCGCACGGTCTGATCGACGGCCCGCACGATGCGCGCTACGGGGCGCAGTCCCGGCATATCTCCGACCTTGGCGATCGCAATGCCAACTTCTTCGTGCTGCTGGGCGGCCAGGACGGCTGGCTCGGCAGTGCCAACTACGCCGATCAGGTCCCGCTTTGGCTGGAAGGCGGCTATCTCACATTGCCACTCGACCCGGAGCGCGCCCGTGCCGATTTCCCGCACCACCAGCGCCTAGGTTCGTGATCGCTGGGGTCTTCTCCGCAAGCCGACAAGAGTCTATAGAGTGTCTCCATGTCTATATGGGGTAAAGTCTTAGGCGGCGCCGCCGGCTTTGCGGTTGGTGGGCCGATCGGTGCTCTGCTGGGCGGGATTGCCGGCCACGCGGTCGATTCCATGCGTTCGGACCTCAAGCGGGTGCGCGGCGCGGGCGAAGAAAGGGCGGACGATCAAGCCTTCCATGCCGAAATGCCGGGCGGCGAAACCACGCGTCAGGTGGCCTTCACCGTCGGCGTCATTGTGCTCGGCGCCAAGATCGCCAAGGTCGACGGCAAGGTGACGCCCGACGAGGTGCGTGCCTTCAAGCAGGTCTTCCACGTCCCGCCCGAAGAAGAGAAGAACGTCGGTCGCCTGTTCAACCTGGCGCGCCGCGACGCCCGCGGCTTTGAGCCCTATGCCCGCCAGTTGGGACGCCTCTTCGCTGATCAGCCGGCCGTTCTGGAGCGCTTGCTGGACGCCCTCTTTCACATCGCTCGCGCCGACGGCAGCGTAACCGATCCGGAGCTCAACTACCTCGAACAGGTGGCTCGCCTCTTCAACTTCGATCATCAGACTTGGGAGCGTATCAAGGCGGCCAACATCGACGAGGCCGACAATCCCTACAAGATCCTGGGCGTCGCCCCGGATGCCAGCGACGAGGAGATAAAGGCGCGCCATCGCTCACTGGTCCGTGAGCACCACCCCGACCGCCTGATCGCGCAGGGCATGCCGGAAGAGATGGTCCAGGTCGCTAACCAACAGCTGGCCCGCATCAACTCGGCCTACGACGAAATCCGCAAACTGCGCGGAACCTAGCGATCCGGCCCAGAGACAGGGGATGAAAGGGTTCCGCACACTGCGCTCTTTGTCGAACTCGCTGCTGATCCGACGCCAGAGCCATAGCGGACGCATGGAGACTCCGCGCCGGCTGACGACCTCTGTCGGACTGCTGCCGAGCGAGCCATAAAGCGGGACGGATGGATCGGACCCATCCGTCCCGCTCGCAGTATCAAGTCAGCCAGACAAAGTCCGATGCCGTGAGGACGGAGGCAGAGAGGGTGCCATCGACCAAGAAGGCCTGATCGGCCGCCCCGTCGCCGTACTGATCGACCTGGATCTGCCTGGGCCCCTCGAAACGAGCCTCGGAGTTGCCGCCGCCGGAGAAGGATGCCCCGCCGATATAGCTGGAAGCCCCCGTTTCCAGCCCGGTGGCGAAGACGAACTTGTCTTCGCCGTTGCCGGCTCCAACGATCTCACCGTCGAAGTCGCAGATCACCGGGCCGCCGCTGCCCAAGGCATCGTCGTTGCGGAAGACATCCTCGCCTTGATCCATCACCAAGGTGTCGGCCCCGTTGCCGCCTTCCAGGCGGTCGAAACCGCTGCCACCGACAAGGCGATCGTCGCCGTCGTTGCCCTCGAGGCGATCACGCCGGAGTGCCCTCGCAGGACGTTGTTACCCTCGTTGCCGTCGATCTTGTTGTCCAATTCGTTTCCTTCGCCGTCCAGATGGCCGAAGCCACCTTGCAAACGAAGGTCCTCGAGGTCGCCGTCGCCGCCGCTCAGAGAGTAGTCCACTTCCGCACGAACCAAGTCGACGCCCTCACCGGCGAGCTCCGGGAGCACATCGCCCTGAGTATCCACCACGAAGGTATCGTCGCCGGTTCCGCCGATCAGCAGGTCCGAACCTTGGCGACTGTTCAGCCGGTCGTCACCGTCCCGTCGGAAAAGAGCGTTGCGCCCCGATCTGCCGATCAGGAGGTTGTCTCTCTCATTCCCCCCGATCGCCGCATTGCCGACATCGGCATTGACGATCGCGCGCTCGATGAAACCCTCAGCGCCGCTGGAGAGGTTAAAGTTCAGCGCATTGGAGCGAATCACGTCGTTGGCGCCGCCGCCGGCAAACTCTCGGACCTGATCGGTAAAGGTATCCACGACAAAGGTATCACTGCCGTTGCCGCCAACGATGCGGTCGGCGCCGCTCTCTCCCTCGATCACGTCGTCTCCGGTGCCACCGAACATGCTGTCTCGATCGTTGTCGCCGAACAGCTCGTCGTTCCCGGCCAACCCGTGAACCGTGTCGACGCCGCTGCCGCCGAAGACGCTGTCGTCGTCCGCTTCGCCGACCAGACTGTTGCTGCCATCGAGGCTGGAAAGCACGTCATTGCCGGAGCGACCGACGATCTGATCACCGAGCGAGGTTCCGGCAATGAAATTGGCCGACGAATTGCCATGGATCTGCAGAATTTCAAATCGAGCACTGCGTCAGAATGGCCGGGAAGGTCGCCTGGAAATGTACCGAGAGCGTATCGGACCCAGCCCCGCCGATAATGGTCGCGCCGGGCACGACATCGCCCGGAGAGGTGGGTCGGGAAAACTGGACAGGTGAGTCAAGTGGGGTTTTCGCGTGAGATCGGCCTGATAGCCGAGAGCGAGGAGAGATCATGGCAAGACGACCGCGCCGGAACCACAGTCCAGCATTCAAGGCGAAAGTGGCCTTGGCAGCCATCCAGGGCGAGAGGACGCTGGCCGAGTGAGCCCGGCAGTTTGACGTATTCCCCAACCAGATCACCCAGTGGCGCCGGCAATTGTTGGATGGCGCTGCCGGTGTGTTCGGCAACACCGCCAAGGCAGCGCCAAGGCGGAGAGGTGCCGGCGATAGATGTGAAGACCCTTCATGCGAAGATTGGCGGGCTGACGTTAGAGAGGGATTTTTTGTCCGCAGCGCTCGGCAAGGTCGGTCTGTTGGTGCGCGCAAAGCGACGATCGAGCGCGACGACAGACTGAGCATCGGCCATCAGGCGCAGCTGCTCGGCCTCAGCCGAGGTAGCGTCTCCTATCTGCTGCGCCCGACCTCGCAGACCGACCTCGCGCTCATGCGCCGGATCGACGCGTTGCATCTGGATGACCTCTTTGCCGGCAGCCGGGTGTTGCAAGGCCTGCTGAAGGCAGCAGGCTGTGAGGTGGGGCGGCGGCGTGTTTCGACGCTGATGCAGAAGATGGGGATCGAGGCGCTCTACCGCCGCCCGAAGACCTCGACGCCGGCGCCGGGACATAAGATCCATCCCTCCTTACTGCGCGGCCTCGCGGTCAGGCGCCCTGACCGGGTCTGGTCGATGGACATCGCCTGCGTGCCCATGGCACGGGGCTTCGTCCATCTTGCTGCTGTCCCGGACTGTTTCAGCCGCAAGGTTCTGGCTTGGCAGTTGTCGATCACGCTTGAGGCAGAGTTCTGTATCGAGGCCCTGGAGGAGGTGCTGGCAGGCCAGAGATCCTCAATACCGACCAGGGCAGTCAATTCACGTCGCTGGACTGCGTTCAGGTCCCAAAGGACGCGGAGATCGCGATCTCCATGGACGGCAAGGGAGCCTGGAGGGACAAGGTTTTCGTGGAGCGCCTCTGGCGCAGGGTCACGTATGAGGAGATCGACCTGCACGCCGACGCCAACCTGCCGGAGGCGCGCGCCTCGATTGGGCGCTACCTGGCCTTCTACAACAGCACGAGGCCACATGCGTCGCTTGGCGGGCAGACGCCCGATCAGGCGTACATTCAGCGCGCTGCAGCCAATCCCGGCAGCGGCTTAACCCAGACGGAAATCCACTTGGCGATGGCTCCAACCCTGTTCAAACAATCCGAGCCACCTCTGGCTTCCGAAATACGTGAACGGATTGAGTATCTATTTTTCATCCCTTTTCATAGCCTTGTGACAAAAACAGTCACTCAGCTAAGCATGACCCAAAATCATTTACACATCTAACAACATTTAGAATTTGCGTTTATGACCGCCTTCGATATGCTCTCTTCCACAGTCGGCAAGAATATGCTGAGATGTCGTACCGAAGGGAGATTTCTTCGTTTCGGCAGGAACAGAATCAGCAAGGCTAAGACTCACGCTAGGGAGGACCTTCTCAATGAAGTTTTACGGGAAAATTGCTGTTGCGGCCGTTGCCGGAGCAATGTTGGCAGGGACCGCGTCGGCACAGGACATGAACTTCTGGCGCATCGGGACCGGTAGCGCCGGCGGCACCTACTTCCCGATCGGCGGTCTAATCGCCAACGCCATTTCCAATCCGCCGGGCTCGCGCCCCTGCGACGAGGGCGGCAGCTGCGGCGTGCCGGGGCTGGTCGCGATCGCGCAGTCCACAAACGCCTCGGCGCACAACGTGACCGCCATCAACGAGGGGCAGATGGAGGCCGGGCTGACCGGTGCGGCAACACTCTATTTCGCCTACACCGGGACCGGAAAGTTCGAAGGCAATCAGAAGCCCAAGCTTCGCGTCATCGCCAACCTCTTCCCCGAAGACATGCACCTTGTCTTACCGGAGGGCGGGGAACTGGGCTCGTTGAAGGATCTCAAGGGTAAGCGCGTCGGTATCGCCCAGGCCGGTTCGGGAACGCAGATCGCCGTCGAGATGATCTTGAACGACAACGGCATCACCCGCGACGACATCGACGAGGCCGAGCTGAACAACAACCAATCGGCCGAGCGCATCGCCGACGGTCAGCTGGATGCCTACTTCTACGCGGCCGGTACCCCGGTGGCCGCGATGATCCAGCTGGACAACACCAAGGGCATGGACCTCTATTCCTTCTCGCCGGAGGAGATCGAGGCGATCGGCAAGATCTTGCCCTACTATGTGCCCTCGCAAATCCCGGCCGGGACCTATGCCGGTGTGCAGCACGACACCGACACGGTCGCCGTCAACGGTATCCTGGTAACCAACGAGGACCAGTCGGAAGAGCTGGTCTACGAGATCACCAAGGCGCTGTGGAACGACAACAGCCGCAAGCTGCTGGATAGCGGTCACGCCAAGGGCAAGGTGATCCGTCTGGAGACTGCGCTGAAGGGCATCGACAACCTGGGCGTTCCTCTGCATCCGGGTGCCGAGCGCTTCTACCGCGAAGCTGGCGTCATCAAGTAAACTACCTTTGCTTCGAGCGGCGCCGGGGGCCTAGCCCTTGGCGCCGTCGGGCAAAACCCGATCGCTTTGCTCAACACATGAGTTTTAAAGCCACAAGACGAACGATTGGACCGGATCGGCCGGACCTATAATCCTACGCCCGGTCGCCGTGGGAGGTGGGGATGTCCAGCGCCGGTACCGGGACCCTTGATGTCCAGGCCGCCGAAGAACTTGAGAAGAAGTACGATACGGCGCTTGCCACTCGAGCGCACGGGCCGGGCCTCTCCAAGTTCCTCTACGTCTTCGCCCTCATCTATGCCGGCTATCATTTCTATACGGCCGGCTTCGGAACGCCCGTTGACCATGAGCATATGGGCGTCCATCTGGCCGGCCTCTTCGTCCTGATTTTCGCCAGTTTTCCCCTTGTTCGCTCGCAGCGCGCCATCGAGTTCCGCAAGAGCACGCTGTTTCGTTGTAGCAACGTACCGCTCTACGACTGGATCTTCGCGGTGCTCGGGGTCATCGCCGCACTCTTCCTGGCGGTCTCCTGGAAGGGCCTGGGCGTCATGGGTCTCTCGATCCCCGAGCAGGCCTTGCGGCAAGGCGCACCCAGCGTGCCCGACGTCATCCTGGGATCCATCCTGGTCATTCTGGTTTTGGAGATCGCGCGGCGGACCTTGGGGTTCGTCCTGCCGCTGATCATCCTGGTGTTCATGAGCTACGCCCTCTTCGGCGCCTACATTCCGGTCGATATTCTGCGCCACGGTGGCGTCGACTGGCGCCAATTCATCAACAACATGTACTTCCCCTCGGAAGGCATCTTCGGCGTCACCCTCTGGGTGGTCTCCACCGTGGTCTTCCACTTCGTGCTCTTCGGCGTGGTCGCACAGCGCATGGGCCTTGGTCAGTTCTTCGTCGACAACGCGATGATCCTGGCCGGTCGCTACACCGGCGGACCGGCGAAGGTGAGCGTCGTTTCCTCGGCCTTCTTCGGCACCATCTCCGGCTCCTCCATCGCCAACACGGTCTCCACCGGTTCGCTCACCATCCCCAACATGAAGCGGATGGGCTATCCCGGCCACTTCGCCGGCGGCGTCGAGGCAGCCTCCAGCGCCGGCGGTCAGATCACCCCGCCGATCATGGGCGCCGCCTCCTTCCTGATGGCCGAGTTTCTGGAGGTGCCCTACACCACCATCATCATCGCCGCCATCGTGCCGGCCGCAATGCACTACATCGGCGTCATCTCCATCGTGCACTTCACCGCCAAGAGGCTGGGGCTTGCCGGCTACAGCCGCGAGATGTTGCCGAACTTGGTTCAGGTCTGGCGCGAAGGCTGGGCGACAGCGCTGCCGCTGGTCGGCCTGCTGACCATCCTCTTCACCGGCTACTCGCCGAACATGGCGGCCTTCATCGGCATCTCGCTCTGCGTCGTCGTCGGCTTCTGTTCCTTCAAGAAGCCACTCACCATGCTGGTGCCAACGGCGGTGCTGGCCTTCATCGGCTGGAAGTTCTCGAACGGCGGTTTTTCGCTGACCATCAGCGCCGTGATCGCCGGCTGCGTGATCGTCGGCGCATTGCAGGGCCGCGAACGTCAGCACTTCAAGCAGCTGCTGGATAGCGCCAACGTCGGCGTCAAGTACGCCCTGGCGGTCGGTGCCGCGGCGGCAGCCGTCGGCATCGTGGTCGGGGTGATCAACACCACCGGCATCGCCTTCCGCCTTGGCTTCATGGTGACCAACGGCGCCCGCGACCTCTCGGAATCACTGCATCTGCTGATCGGCTGGCTTCCCTTCGGGGGCTTTTCCCAGATTGCCCTACAACAATTCCTATCGCTGGTCTTCATCGCCATCGCCTGCATCCTGATGGGTGCCGGCCTGCCGACCACGGCGCTTTACATCATGCTGGTGACGGTCGCACAGCCGGCGCTCTCGCAACTGGGTGTGCCGCCCTTGGCCACGCACATGTTCGTGCTCTATTACGGCGTCATCTCGGAGATCACGCCACCGGTCTGTGCCTCGGCCTATGCTGCAGCCGGCATCGCCGGCGCCAACCCCTTCCGAACCGGCTGTTCTGCCTTCACCCTGGGAATCGGCAAGCTGATGGTGCCCATGGTCTTCGTCTATGCGCCGACCATGCTGATCGTCCTGCCGGAGCACTTCACTTTTCTTTCCTTCCTGCAGGTCTCGATCAGCTGCGCATTGGGCATCTTCGCCATCGGGACGGCCGTCGCCGGCTTTTTCCTGACCCGGCTCAACGCCATCTGGCGCCTGCTCCTGGTGGCCTGCGGTATTCTCCTGGTGGCGCCCAGTTGGGAAAGCGATCTTGTCGCACTCGCCGTGCTGGTTCCGATGGTGATGATCCAGATGGCCATGGCACACCGCCATACGGCCAGTCCGACCTAGAGCGGTTCTGGCCCCCCACTGGGTCGCCCGAACCGCTCTTTTGCTATGTTTTGAAAGCAAATCGTCGTCGCAGACGAGTCCGTCCGCTCGGGATTTGCTCTTGTCGAGAAGGAACAGGAAGATGCTTGCCAACATCGTGGTGCCGATCGATCTGGAGCACGAGGGCTGCTGGGAGGCTGCGCTAGAACAAGCCGCCGTCTTCGCCTGCGATCACGGCGCGGTTCTGCACCTGGTGACGGTGATCCACTCCGGACCCTCGGTCCTAGCGCAGTACTTTCCCGGCGGCTACGAGCAGACGGCCGGCAAAAGCGTCGAGGCAGTCCTCGAGACGCTGGGCCAGGGCCTCGGCCTGGAAGAGAGCAAGGTCACGACTGCGGTCCGCTTCGGCAGCGTCTATCCCGAGATCCTAGCCTTGGCCGAGAGTGTCGACGCCGACCTCATCGTCATCGGCTCGCACCGCCCGGAGGTCACCGACTACCTGCTGGGCAGCAATGCCGCACGGGTGGTGCGTCACGCCAAGTGCTCGGTCTAGTGCGCGAGAAGCGGGCCTAGAGACCGGCCTATGGTCAAGCAAGAGGTCACAGTGCTCGGCGCCGGCATCGTCGGCATCTGCTGTGCGCTGCATCTACAGGAGCGCGGTTTTCAGGTGCGTCTGATCGACCGCAGCGGCTTTGCCAAGGAGGCCTCCTCGGGCAACGCCGGCATCGTCTCGCCTTGGAGCTGCGTGCCGGAATCGCTGCCGGGTCTCTGGCGCAACGTGCCCAAGTGGCTCATCGACCCGCTCGGACCCATGCGGCTTCGCTGACGCTACCTACCGCAGCTTGCGCCCTGGCTCTTGAAGTTCATTCGGGCCGGCAAGGCGGAGAAGATCGCGCCGCTCGCCGATGCCCTGCACGCACTCTACATCACCACGATCGATCAGCATCGCTACCTGCTGTGCGGCACCGGCGAGGAGACCCTGCTCAGAGACTGCTACTACATTCACCTCTACCGCGATCCCGCCAAGGCGCGCCTGGAGGCCATACAGTGGCGCCTGCGCCGGGAGCGCGGCGCGGATCTGTACCTGGTCGATGGCAGAGAGCTTCGCCGGCTTGAACCGGCTATCTCCCCGCGCTTCGAACGAGCTGTGGTCATCAAGGGGCAAGGCAAGACGGTCAATCCGGCCCGCCTGGGCCAGGTCCTGGCGGCGAAGTTTCAAAGCCAGGGCGGCAGTTTCCTGCGTGCCGAGGTCCAGTCCCTTACCCTCCGAGAAAACGGCGGCTTCGATCTGGCGACGGCCGAAGGTCCCCTCACCTGCCACAAGCTGGTGCTGGCCGCCGGGGCCTGGTCGGCCCGACTGCTGCAGGGCCTTGGATATCGCGTTCCCTTGGAAACCGAGCGCGGCTATCACCTGACCTTCAGGAACCCCGGCATCGAGGTCGCCAACACAATCTCCGACGCCGAGCGCAAGTTCTCTGCGAACATGATGGAGATGGGCTTGCGCCTGGCCGGGACGGTGGAACTGGCCGGCCTGGACGCGCCGCCCGACTATCGCCGGGCGAAGGTGCTGGCAGTCTTGGGCCGGGAGATGTTCCCGGATCTCAACACCGAAGACGCCAGCCAATGGATGGGCCACCGCCCGTCACTCCCCGATTCTCTGCCGATGATCGGCCCCCTGCCCGGCCATCCCAGCCTCATTCTGGCCTTCGGCCATTCGCACCTGGGTCTGACCGGCGCGGCGCCGACCGGGCGCCTGGTTGCGCAGATCGCAGCCGGCGAATCCCCCAATATCGACATCTCCCCCTTTCGCGCCGACCGTTTCAGGGCTGCTTGAGCCAGAGCAGCAATGCACTTGCAATTGTCTTGCCTCCCCTGTCACTCTCTATTCTCAAATCAGATAAACGGTAGATTCGGGCGAGTGCTGAGACCCGCCTGGTTACGGTCGAGGAACAGGAAACGCCAGCAGGACAGTTCTAAAGCGCGCAAGAGTGGTATTGAACTCTTAATGTGACTCTTTTTACTTGATTGGAGTGAAAGAATTCTGACTGGCAACAGGGGATAGCAGCGCGCGTAAGGGGGCGAGTACGATGGCATAAATTCCAGACACACCGGGACCGGACAGCATTGCCGGAACGGGCGGCGTCGATACCATCAAGGGCTTCGGCGCCAACGACACGCTCTTCGGGCTCAGCGGCACCGACAGCCTTTGCTGGGGAACGGGAAGCGATACACTAAACGGTGGCTTCCGGCGATGATAGCCTCTTCGTTGATAGCGGGAACGACTACACCTTCACCGACGGCAACGGTATCGACAGGATCTTTG
Source organism: Rhodospirillales bacterium (assembly GCA_965202755.1). Classification (GTDB taxonomy): domain Bacteria; phylum Pseudomonadota; class Alphaproteobacteria; order Kiloniellales; family JACOMY01; genus JACOMY01. The sequence continues at coordinate 131,251 of CBDBCL010000034.1, forward strand.
GTGGCGATGGGGCGGACGCTTCCTTCGGCGGTGCCGGAAACGACTCGACTTCTACCGTGGCAACCGCGCTGACAAGCTCTACGGCGGCGAGGGAAACGACCGCAGTTTCCACGGCCGCAGCGGCGACGACAGTCTGCGGCGCGATAGTGGAAATGATCTCCTCCTGTACGGTGGCGACGGTAAAGACCGTCTTGAAAGTGGCAGTGGAGATGACTCCATTTTTCTCGGCGGCTACGGCGACGACAGCCTCTTCGGCAACCTTGGAAAGGATGCCTACCTCCAGGGGAATAGCGGAGGTGACAGACTGGAGGGTGAGGCGGGCGACGATTCCCGTTTCTACGGCGGCGAGGGCACGGACCCGATTGCCGCGGTGGCAGCGGCAAAGACTGTTCGCTCCACGGTGATGCCGGCGCTAACACGATCTACGGCGGCTCAGGCAATGACGTCTTGATCGGTGGCACCGGCGTCGACCTCCTCTATGGCCTCAGCGGTCAGGATCGTCTCTACGGCGAGAGTGCGGCGGCCGGGCCGCACTTCAGCGGCGATGGTGGCGACTTGATCTTCGGCGGTTCCGGCGCCGATACCTCGCTTTACGGCGACGCCGGTGGAGACCGTATCTGCGGCGATCGCGGACCGGACTCCCTGCTTTTCGATGGCGATGGGAGTGATAGCATCTTCGGCGGCTCGGGACTCGATTGGCTGTACGGCTGGAAGGGTGACGATCAGCTCCACGGCGGCAGTGGTCAGGGTCGCCTGGAAGGCGGCAAAGGCGCGGACCAGGTCTACGGCGACGCCGGAAAGGATCTCCTCTTCGGTGGCGCGGGATCCGATACCTTCCTGGTCGGCACGCAGGCTGAGATCGAATCCGGCGAGACCTACCATGGTGGCGCCGGTAGCGACAGCTTGGTTTTGGGTGCAGGCTTTACTCTACCGCCGGCGTCTTGCTCACCAGCGTCGAGTTTGTCCTCTACGGCTAGGGAGGCCTCCGGCAGAGACCGAGCCTATTGCCCCTTACCGGTGAGGCCGATGGGTTCATCGCCGACCGCGATGCCGAGCGCATTGATGATCCGCGACCAATAGGCGAAGGAAGCGGAGATCTGCGCCAGATAGACGATCTCCTTGTCGACCAGAGCGACCTCCCGCAGCCTGGCGAGATCCTCCGGGCCGATGGACTCCGGGTTGAGCGATAGCTTCTCGTTGAAAGACAGAATTGCCCGGAGCCTTGAAGACTCGACCGCCTCCGGCCAATCGCCGCGCCGCAGGCTCTCGAGCAGAGCCTCGGAGGCTCGCCTGTCGCCAAAAAACTCGTGGACGTTCTCGCCATGATGCACGACCGCATAACGACTGCCGCAGATCATCGCCACCTGAACGGCGATCAACTCGCGCAGCCAGGGTTCGAAAGGGCAGTCGTCGCTGTGCATGAGCTGCCGGTAGAGCCGGTCGGCCGGCAAAATAGCCCCGGGCGACAGCGACAGAGCCTTGTAGAGATTGTGCACTCGGCCGTCGCTGATCGCGATTTCCCGGTATGCCCAGGCAACTTCCGCGTGCTCCGTTGCTTCGGATTCGAATGCGACCCAGCAAACCTTCTCGTCTCGCATCACCGTCAGAGTCCAATGTCCCAGCGCATGGCGTAGGCATCCTCCCATCCTGGATAGCGCGCAAGGATTTTTTGGGCTTCCGGCCGCTCCAGGAACTGCAAGCGGCCACCATTCCAAAAGTCCTCACCGTCGAAAGAGATCGTCGCGTCGATGAGCGAGATGGCGATGTCGCCGGGTTCCTTTCCGCAGGCATGAAAGTGCGTGTAGCGCGGGCTGCCGTAAGCCTTGTCGCTCCAAACCGCGACAGCCTCTTCGGCGCGGCCCTTGTAGAAGGTCTGGGGATTGATGCCACTGTGCCAGGAGTTGACAGCATAGACCTCGCCGCCGAAGCGCGCCGCTACACGCTCGAAGTGCCGCTCGACCCGGGCGATTTCGGCCGCATCGCCCTCGAATCCGGCGATGCGTCCCTCGCGCAGAATCGCGACGATCGGCTGTGCCAGTTCCAGCAAACTGTCATCATAGCAGTGCGTCGAGGTCGACAGCAGCCAGCGGCCGAGCGCCAAGCGCCCCGAAAGACCGGCCGCCGAGAGAGGCGGCGTGATCATCACCGGAAAGTAGGCAAGGGCAAAATCCTCTGCCAGGGCGCCGGCATCCTTGCCGATCGGCAGCAATGGGCCCTGCAGATCGGTTCCTTTTGGGCAGGTGACCCGACAGTGCTGCTTTTCAGCCAATGTCTGCCGGAGCAGGATCTCGACCTCTTTGAAAAGGCCATAGGGCACACGGGCGAAGTCTGCACGCAGGTAGGTCTCGTCGTAGAGGCAGCACATGGTCTTGCTACCCCTGCCCGGAAGCAGACAGAACCTGACCTGATCGCCCAGGCGGGAAAGAAAGACCGTGTGATCGGCCGCACGCATGGCAAGCGCGACGTTTTGCGGAAAGGTCTCGGGTCCCTCCACTTCCGGCGCAGTGAGAATCCTAGGCCAGCCGCCAAGCCTGTCAGCGACCTTGGCCAGGATCTCGGCGACCGCCGGATCGTAGGGAGAGCGGCCCGGAGGATCGCAAACCAGAAGAAGGCTTTGCCCAGCCTTCAGGCCGACACAGTTGTGGAGAAGGTTGAGCGCGCCGTCCCTGAGCTCCGCGTCGGCGCCTACCTCTCTCGTCAGCCCTTGATCCACCAGCGCTCGATCATCTTGTAGCCATCAAACTCCCAATTGGAGGCAACCTTTTCCGGCCGGCCCACATAGTCATTGTAGGCCATGATGTGGTTGGCGAAAAGATGTATGACCGATCCGCCATCATCATGGCAGATCTGCTGCATCTCATGATACATGCCGCGGCGTTTGTCCTCGTCGAGTTCGGAGCGCGCCGCCTTCAGCAGATCATTGAAGCGCTGGTTGTTCCAGTAGGACTCATTCCAGCTCGATTCCGCACTGTAGACTTGCGTGAACATCCAGTCGGCCGTCGGCCGTCCGGACCAATAGCTCGCAGCCCAGGGATGCTGCATCCAGACGTCCGACCAGTAGCCGTCGTTGGGGACGCGATTGATTTCGATTTCGATGCCGGCCTTGCGGGCATGCTCGGCATAGAGGACGGCGGTGTCGACGGCACCGCTATAGAGCCCGTCGGCCGCGCTCAAGCGCACCTTCAGGCCCTCCATACCGGCCTTCTTCAGGTGATGGCGCGCCCGATCCGGATCGTAGCCGCGCTGCGGCAGTTCGCTGTTGTAGAAGCGGTCGTTCGGTGGGATCGGATGATCATTACCCAGAGTCCCCCGGCCGCCGACGATCTTGCGCAGCACCTCCTCCCTGTCGATCGCGTACTTCAGTGCAAGGCGCACATCGGCATTGTCGAAGGGCGGGTCGCTGCTGCGCATCGGGAAGGTGTAGTGCTGGCCACCGGTGACCTGATCGACGGTCAGGCCCGATCGCTGCTCCAGCATATGGGCGGTCTTGGCCTCGACATCGCCAATGACGTCGACGGCCTCGGTAATCAGCGCGCTGGTTCTGGCCGCGGCGTCGGCAATCGTCAGGATCTCTGCGGTGTCCGCGTGCGCCCGGTCCGGCATGAAGAAGTTCGGATTGCGCTTCAAGGTCGCGACCTGACCGGCATCGAAGGTGTCTAGAATGTAGGCGCCGCTGCCGATCCCGAAGTTCGTGGCCTCGCCCTCCTTGCTCGGGTGAATGCTCAACTGCTGGGCACTCAGGACGAAGGGAAAGTCAACGTTGCCTTCCTTCAAGGTGAAGATGACGCCGCGCTCGCCGTCCTTCTGCATGTCGACGACGGTCTCGGCAAAGGACTTCATGGCCGAGGTCGAGTCCTCGCCACGGTGGCGCGCTATGGAGACGATGACGTCATCGACATCGACCGTCTTGCCGTTGTGGAACTCGACGCCTTCGCGCAGCAGGAAGCGCCATTTGGCCGGGTCGCCGTTCACCGGCTCGTAGGATTCCGCCAACAGCGGAACGAGGCTGCCGTCCGGGGCGACCTCGGTCAGCTGGCTATAAACGGTCATGAAGAGAAAGCTGGTCATGCCGCTTGTGAGTTTGCTGGAGTCTAGGCTGTCGGTAGTGGAGCCCTGGACCGTCGCGACCTTCAGGTGACCGCCCTTTTGCGGTCCCGCGGCGCGCGCTTCCTCAGCCAGCATAGCGCTCGGCACGGCAGCAAGTGCACCCAGGGCGGCCGCGCGTTGGATGAAAGCGCGTCGAGCGATACGCCCGGAAACGAACTGCGAATGCAGCCATTCGAATGTCGATACCATGATGTGCGAATCCTTCAGTTTTGCCAGCGCGCATCACCAGTTAGCACGCCCGACCTTCAATTTGATGCACAGCCTGCATGCTGTCGAGCCGAAACTTGCCACCACCCGGCCCCGAATGATCCCTTGTAATGTGACCTTTGAGCAGTCCGGCACGATCTCGGTATAAACTTGGCCATCGCGTTCGAAGATGCCAAAGACGGTGGTCTTACCATAGGCTCCACGCCCACGCTTGCCTTTGACGCGGCGCGGACCAAAGAGGTTTTCATCAAGGCTCAGTTTACAAATCGTATGCCTGACCTGTCGATGACAACGGCGAGGCATGTGCGTGGAGATGCGTTTTCGAGACAACCGCGTTGAAATCATCGCAGATAGTTGGCGAGATATTACGTTGCGATCCCCCGAAAGCGTCGCAGGAAGTCCTTCAGGTGGCTGTGTGGGTTGTTCACCGTCTGAATATGAAAGGCAGCGCGCACGCGTTCTCCCCTGGACAGGTTAAGCGCTTCGTGGCGAACGCCCAGAGCGGCAGCGCAGGGCGGATAGGTGTGGTTACCATTGCTCACCAGCACGATATGCTCATCCACGACCGGCTCAATGACCGTGCGCAGGGTATCGGCATTGACCGCCGGAAGCACTGCGCTGACGGTCATACCGCTGCGGTCAGCGGCAGCCAGCACCGGCCCCCTGCTCATCTGACAGGCCGCGCTTTCCGGCCTTGCCACCGCGGCGACGCGCCTTGCGTTTCAGGTGCCGCTCGCCTTTGCGGCTCTCCAGAACATAGGGTTCGTCGGCCTCGACAATGCCCGTGAGCTTGTGAGCGTCCCCGGTTTCTGCGGCGAGGAACCGGTGCCGCCAGCGGAATGCGATATTGACGGCAAACCTGCATCGCTCGGCCGACGCGCGAAGCGTCAACCCATCCGCAAGACAGGGTCCAAAGGCAAGCCACTTGTCTTTGCAATGAAGACCCGCCAAGGCTGTGCCCGTCGCAGCATCAAATGTCTTCTTGCACCCCTTGCACCGATATCGCCGCAGGCCCCGCGCCTTGCCAAGCGATATCGCTCCGGCTGTGCCGCAATGCGGGCACCGGCGATCTTCACCCACGCTCGCTTCAAGAGCCGCCAGTGAAGCTGACGCTTGCGGACCCCCTGCGAACACAGCTTCGGCTTCCTGTCACTGCGCCGCGCTGAGCTGCTCTATCCCTGAGAGCCATTCCTGAAACTGCTTGTGATCCATCGCCAATTTATCCCTCTGATCTAGAAAGAAACATAACATGAACACATACATCTGCAAACTGAACCTTCATCAACCTCGACGACACCGAACATGGGTCGCAGTTCTTCGCAGGCGGCGAAGATGCCTTCGCGCAGGCCGCGATAAATGCGATTGAGCGTGTTGCGGTTCACACCCGTCAATTCTGCGGTCTGTAGCGCCGTAAGATCGACTGCGAAACAGCGAACAATCTCACGACTTCTGGCTTCCGAAATACGTGAACGGATTGAGTATCTATTCTTCATCCCTTTTCATAGCCTTGTGACAAAAAACTGTCACTCAGCTCGGCATGATCCAGATTTTTCATAGGATTCCCCGCATAGCGCCAAGGAGTTTGGCGCTGCGTGAATGGCTCAACGCGTGGCCCTCGATCGCCGGACAAGGATTGGAGTGTATGCGCGCCCGCCTGGACATTCGACACTTGGCAATGATGGACGCCATAGCGCGTATCGGAAGCGGCCTGATCGCTTGGCATGACGCAGCCGGCAATCAGCCGCAGGCTGCAGGAGGCCGAGCGGAGATTGGGAGTCGGGATCTTCCTTCCATCGGGACGGCAAGAGCATGGGCCTTACCGTAGCCGGCGACACCATCGTGCAGTGTTCAAGGCGTGTGCTGGGCGATCTCGCGCACAGTGAGCGCAGTGCCGCCCAGATCCCCGAAGATCCCTTCGTACCGGTTAGGCTCAGCCTCGGACACTACGACGATTATGCTTGGTTCCCCGCCTTTTTCCAGGCGATGGAACGCCAGCATCCGCAGATCAACCTCAGCATCGTCAACACTGGCGAGATGGAGTTGACTACGGCGCTCGATCAGAACCTGATCGGCTTGGCCATCATGCCCGGACCCTTCGACCGCCGCCACTTCTCGGCAATAGCGCTCTTCACCGACGAGTCGGCGGCAGTCTCACATCCCGCGCACGACTTCGCTCAGCGGCCCTACCTCGATGCCGTGGACTTCGCCGACCATCTCTACGCCACCTATGGAATTTCCTACAACAAGGGCTTCGAGAGCAATCAGGTCTTACTGCCGGCCAAAGTATGGCCGCGCCGCGCCGTATCGATCGGTTCAATCCACGCAATTCTCGACTTCGTCGAAAGCAGTGCGGGCATCACCGTGCTCTCGGCCTGGATCGTGGAGCGAAGACGGCGCGAGGGCCGCCTTGCCACCGCCAAGATCACGGCTGAAGGCCTGCCGATCAACTGGAATGCCGTGGTCCGCCGTTCCGACGGCCCCTGTGCCATGGCGCTGGGGCTATCGCGCTCCCTGCAGCAGTGGTGCGCTGGCCATAGGCGACGCTTCTCCGAGCTTTCTACAGCCGGCGACTCTCTCTAGGTCCAGATTGCCACCAGCCCCATGATTGCAAAGCCAAGTGCGACGAAATGAAATCGGCGCGGTACTGAAAGCGCGCGACCAGCGTGTTGGCAGCCAGACCGTGCAAGGTGCCAAGGAACAGCAAGGTGCCAGCCGCCAGGGATAAGAAGACAGGCTCCCCAGCGGATGGGCGTCTTGCGTGGCGCCAACAAAGGTGCCAAGGGCGGTACGCAATGGAAACATGGCGACGAAGACCCCGTAGGAGAGGATCGCCAGCGGGCGCGACAGACCGCTTCGCGCTAGCTCGATTCCCAATGCATAGGCCGCGGCCCTCTTATGCGCCAAGACGGCTATGAAGATCACGATGGTGATGGCCGCCTCCGCAGAACTGCCGAGTGCCGCACCCACCAGCAGGGAGTGGACCGAGAGCACCGCAACGGTCAGCAGCGGCAGCAAGGCCAAGCCGGCTGCCTTGCGCGTCGAGATCCTGTTGCCAAGATGCTCCAGATAGAGCAGCGTCAAGATCACGCTGCCGCAGATCACCGTCGACCAGGGATAGTCGACCCCGGCTCCGAAAAGTCGCTCTCGGCATCCGACAGCATGTGGATCAGCCCGGCACCCAGGAAGACACCGCAGGCCAGTGCTTCACCCAAGACCAAGGCCCTAGTCGAGCCCAAATCCTGACGGTCGGCGAAACAGAGGCCAGCCACCAGCCAAAGCGACGGCAACGATAATCGCCACAAAGAGGATCTTCAGGTCGATGTCGCTCATGGCCTCTTGTGCTCCTTTCGGTTCAAAAGGCTTCGTTCTGTCGGGCAACCTTGTCAAGCCGTCGCAGCCCCACGGACTTGCGAAACGATCACAAGCCTGAGAGAGCTTAGACGATCCTCGCTGTTGAGGGCTCGAGATGACCATCGCCGGAGATCCATCGCCGCCACTATGGCAAAAGGTGGCATTGTTCGCTGCCTTGACCGTTTTCTGCCTCTTGGCGCTGGGGCTTTGGAACGCGCTGGCACCGGCGACGATGACGCCCAAGAGCCTACAACTCCCAGGCGCTCTAGGGATCGCTGCCGAGGCCCCGCTCTGGGCTCTGGTCTTTTTCCTGGGCGACAGCCTCTGTGTTCTCTCGGCACTCCGACTGTTTCTTAGCTTAGCCAAGCTCTGCCGCGGATCGGGATGGCTGATCGCCTTGGGTCTTCTGGCGGCAGTGATCAAGGCCGCTGCGGATTGGGTCGAGAATCTGGGTCTGGCCTGGCCAGCCCTTCAGCTTCTCCTGGGCAAACCAGCTCTGCCGCTGGTCGAGGACTGGCTTACCTATCTCGACGCGGCCAAGCGGCTCGGCGGCAGTGTCTCTGCGCTGGTTTTTGCCCTGCTCTACCCCGGGCATGCGCCCAGCGGCCGGATCGTCCGTCTTCTCTTCTACGCCACTGCGATCTTCACCTTTGCCGGCTTTTTCGTGTCGGCCTTCATGCAGGTCAACGCCATGCTGCTGTTCTTCGCTGCAGCCGCTATCGCCTGGGATGCCCGCCGCCATGAAGTGCCTTGATCGCGCCTCATCCAACCACAACGATCGCCGCGGCCGTCCGATCGACCTGATCGTGCTGCACTACACCGGCATGCCGACGCCAGCCGAGGCGCTTGATCGCCTCTGCGATCCAGCCACCGAGGTGAGCGCACACTATCTGATCGAGGAAACGGGACAGCTTTGGCGCCTGGTCCCGGACAAGCGCCGCGCTTGGCATGCCGGTCGCGGCTATTGGGCCGGCGAAACCGACGTCAATGCCCGCTCGATCGGCATCGAGTTGGTCAACCCTGGGCACGAGTGGGGCTACCGCCACTTCCCTGAGCCGCAGATCGCAACCCTCTGCCATTTGCTGGCCCATCTGCTGGCGCACTATGCGATTCAGCCCAGTCGTGTCGTCGGCCACTCCGACGTGGCGCCGCTCAGAAAGGAGGACCCGGGAGAACTCTTCCCCTGGCCCGCTTTGGCGGCCCGGGGCCTGGCCCTCTCGCCGCCGCCGCTGCCAACCCTACGGTTGGATCGGCTTGCCTGGAACCAGATCGCAGGCTGGCTGACCGAAATTGGATACGGCTACCTAGAGGAGGATCGCGCTGCAGTCCTGCGAGCCGTGCAAAGACGCATTCGCCCGCGCCGGATCGACGGCCGTCTCGATGGCGAGACCGCCGCTGCCATCCGCTGGCTGGCCCACGTAGGGGCGCGCCGAGACGGCTACAACCAGACGAAGTCCGTCGCGGTCAGTTGATTGGCAGCGGTCAGGCCCGAAATCCGGAAGGCGATGTCGGCGGTGCCATCGCCGTTCCGGGCGACCTGCATCTACTGACTGCCGGCAAAGTGCGACTCGCTGTTGCCGTTCGCGAAAAAGGCTGCCGCTTCGATGTAGGTGAAGCTGCCGACCTCAAGCCCGCTGGAGAAGACCAGCTTGTCATCGCCATCAGCCAACGCGAAATTCTCCCCGTCGAAATTGCGGATCAATGGACCGCCGGAACCGGCCGTGCCCAGACTGCCACCCTGAAAGCGGAAAGCATCCTGACCGGAACCGCCGAAGAGATCGTCATCCCCTTCCCTCCCTGCACTCGATTCGATTGCCGCCTTGCATGCGCAGGTTCTCGATGAACTCCTTCGCGCCGCCGTCCGGCCAGCTGTAGTCAGTTTCGGCGCGAACCAAGTCGACGCCGGCTGCGGAGGAATCGCGGACCTGATCGGTCGCGGTATCGACGACAAAGGTATCGTTGCCCAGGCCACCTTCTGCGATATCAATACCGCCACGCCCATTCAAGATGTCATCGCCGCTCTGTCCGGCTAGGCTGTTCGACGCGGAGTTTCCGACCAAGGTATTGGCGCGGCCGTTCCCCTCAAGATCGGCGTCGCCGGCTTGGGTGTATGCCTGAGCGTCGGAGCGCAGCACACCCTTCGGGCCGCCCATCGCCGTTTCCCGCACCATGTCGGCGGCGGTATCGACGATGAAGGTATCGTTATTGCGGCCACCGGCCGCCGTATCGACACCGCTACCGCCGTTCAGACGATCGCTGTTGTTGCCACCGAAAAGCCGATCGACGCCCGAACCTACCCACCCAGTCGGTCACCACCATCGCCGCCGTAGGCGCTGTCTGTGCCGAGATGGCCGAAGAGGGTATCGCCGCTGGACTCACCGAAGAGCCTGCCCGCACCGTTCTGGCCACGCAGTGTGCCGTTACCGCTGTCGCCAAACAGGGAGTCCTGACCGGAGCCCCCGTAGAGCCTCGTATCGTTTCCGGAATCGCCGTAAAGGCGTTTCTTTCCGGGAAATCCCGCAAGCAACGTATCGCCGCCACCGCCACCAAAGATTGCACCGGTTTCCGCGTCCTCCAACAGCAGCGAATCGGCACCGTTGCCGCCGTAGATGAGATCGGCGCCGTACCAACCGTAGAATGCGCGATCGTTCCCGGAATCGGCGTAGATTCGATCGACCCCGGTGAATCCAACGAGAATGAAATCGTTGCCGGCGTCGCCGAAGATTCGGTCGCGACCGCTGCCGCCGAACAGGGTGATATCGGACCCGGAGCCGCCATAAAGGCGGTCGTCACCAGATACTCCCGAAGAGATGAAAATCCGCCCCCAGGCCGCCAAACAGAGTATCGTCGCCGTCTCCACCGAAGTTGCTGGTGTCCGCACCTCCACCAGAGTATAGCAGGTCGTCTCCGGACCATTCGAAGAGGGTACCCTCGCGCTGCAAGCCGTAGAGCCGGTCGGCGCCGCTCAATCCGAAGATCGTGTCGATCAGGGCTGTACCCGTCAGCGTATCGTTGCCATTGGTTCCCGTGATGTTGGCCATCGCGTGCGATCCCCCGTCTGCGGCCTCTCCTTGGGACCAAGGCTAGCACGAAGATCGATCATTGTCCTGAAGACGCTGCCCGCCTCGCCAGAGCATGAGCCGGCTGAGACGGCGGCCAGCGTGATCGTTGTCGCGCAATTTGATGGCCCGATTCTTGGGGTGCTGCACCCCAATCGGAACTCTTGCCGCTATCTCTTGATGAGCTTCATCCGGGTGAGGCCGATCCCTCCCTGATCGAAACCCAGCACAAAAGTGGTAAAGAAATTCATGTAGCGGCCGACGGTGTCTTCGCCGTGCTCAGCCATCAGTGTCTCGCGCTGGTCCCTAATATTTTTCAGCCAGGCGCGCAGGGTCAAGCTGTAGTCCCTCGGACGATTATGGGACTGCATGACGTGGAAATGGGGCTCCGCAGCCTGAAAGATCTCAGCCACATAAGGAAGGTCGCTCTCAGGGAAGAAGTTGGCCGGTAAGTTTTCATCCTTGCCGGCTTCGGCCTCCATCCACACGATCGTCTGCAGCGACAGTTGCCCGCCTACCGTCAGATTCTTTGCACAAAACGCAAAGAAATCCGCATAGCAGGCAAGCTTTTCATCTCGAGTCAATCCCGGCCGAGCAAAGTGTTCGAAGGCGCCGATCGAAACAATGGCATCGAAGGCTTCCGCCGTTTTGAAGTCCTGCCAAGGGCAGAGAGCGATCTTGACGCTGTCGTCGGCGACATACTCCGCGATCCAGGCCACCTGCGCGGCCGAAAGGGTTAGCCCCACGGCCTCGGCAAATCCCTTGGTATCTTGAGCGCGCCGGATCAGGCCACCCCAGCCGCAGCCGATGTCCAGCAATCGACGCCCGGCGCCGAGCGGGGCTCCGGCAAGGTGCCAATCGAGCTTCGCCTCCTGCACCGCCTGCAAAGTCGCTGCCCGCGCCCCCGAATCCGGCCAGAGCGCGGCCGAATAGGTCATCGTTCGATCGAGCCAGGCTGCGTAAAACGCATTGCCAACATCATAGTGATACTGGATTGCCTCCTGCGAGGCGCCTTGATTTGCCGTCATCGGAGATCCTGTCGTTCTCGCCCAATCTTCGGCCCGCCATCGGGCGCTAGGAGGCTGTCCCGTTGGTCCGCCTATCACCACGTGTATGATGCCGCCCAGTTTCTGGAGAATCAAGGCTGCCGTAGCAGCGCGGCTCTTGTCGCTTGATCGACAGTACAGCCAATGGCCAATCTGCATACCACTTTGGGCACAGAGAGCGAAGGCCGAATCTTCGGCAGTGTGACCGACGATCTCATCCTCAGCTACGGGGCGCGCGACCGTCTCGACGGCAACAGCGGCGCCCCGAAGGTGGCCCCTGCGGACAACCGCGCGATCGACCTCGGCGGCGGCGCGTGCGCCCTCGCAGTCGAGGGTGATGAAGAGGTTCAAGAACACGACCTCGCCCGCGCGAGCCCGTGCGACCTCGATCAAGGCGGAGGCCCTTGTCTCGCCCTGTCTCAGCTCGGCCGGACGCTCTTCAATGTCGGCGATGGTTCGGCCTCGTTGGCCATCCTGCACTGCCTCCCTCGATACTCGCCCATCGTCGTTGATCGCCCTGCATTGGATGCGACGTTGGCAATTCTGAAGTGGAAGGATCAGGATAGGCGGAGTCCGCCAGCCTTTGGCGGACTGTGGAAAGGGAAGCGAGAGGAGGCTCACCTGGGGCGAGGTTTACCGATCCGTTTGATGATAACATTGGTGATCGTGGTCTTGATCACGGTCTCGACCGGAGTCGTGGTGACCTCCTTCTATCGGACCTCCAGCGGCATCACCAAGGAACTGATCAAAGAGAAGGCGGAGTTGGTCAACCGCTCCATCGTCGAACGGGTCAGCGCGCACCTGACGCCGGTGACGGAACAGGCGGTCTTTGCGGCGTCGCTGCTCGGCCGAATGGACCGGGGGCCGCCGACGGATGCACAGGTCGGAGCCCTTCTCTTCGCGGCGCTCGCCGCAAGTCTCCTCGCTGGCGCTGGTCGACCGCGATTACCGTCTGCTACGCGCGCTCCGCAGTCGGACGGAGCCACGATACGACCGACGAGACTGGAGCGACGATCCCGCCTTCGTCGCCATGCTAAAGCCGGCCTGGACCGCCGAGGCAGCCTATTGGGGCCCTTACTTCTATGCGGAACCGAGCGGCACCACCTTCTTGAACTACATAACGCCGATCGACGGCGCCGAGGGCGTGAAGCGCGTGCTGATCTCCAACGTGTCCCTGGTCGGGCTATCGCGCTTCATCGAGGGCTTTCAGGATGCGCGCACCGGGATCGCTTTCATCCTGGCCGATCGCGACCACGTACTCGCCCACACAAGTCTGGTCGAACCTTACTCCGGGCTGAGCGACCGGCAGCCGCTGCCGGCCTTGACGGGATTCGAGGATGCCATCCTCGCATCGATCTGGTCGCCAGAGCGGCTGACGAAGATCGAGGCCGATCTGGCCAACGACCTACAGGCCAGGGTGCTAAACCTCCAGGGGGAGACCTACGCCTCCCTGTTTCAGGATTTGGGCGACTTACGATGCGTCGCCCTGGACAATCGGCAGCTACGTAACCCTGGGCAACTTCGCTGCAGAGTTGGAACGCAACGATGCGATGATCCCCTTGAGCGTGGCGATCCTCGCGCTCTCGATCCTGATCGCTCTTCTGCTGGGCCGCATGATCAGCTTGCCGATCCGCCAGCTGGCGGCCGCGGCGGAGCGAATCGACCAGTGGAGCCTCTCTGACCCCTTCCGGAAAAAGCGCAGCCTGTTCCGGGAACTCAACGACGCGAACGACGCTTTCGAGGCTGCCATCAAGGGCTTGCGTTCGCTGCAGGTCTACCTGCCTCGCGGCTTGGCGCGGCGGCTGGTGCAGAGCCCTGAATCGGAAGCGCTGCCGTCCGAGGAATGTATAATCACCGTGCTCTTTACCGACATCGTCAGCTTCACGGCATGGGCAGAACCCTTGCCGCCGAGGGAGGTGCTGGACCTTCTGAACCGCCACTTCACCCTCTTGGCAAGCTGCATTCGCGCAGAACAGGGCATCGTCGACAAGTTCATCGGCGACGCGGCGATGGCCTTCTGGGGCGGCTTGGAAAGCGACCGGGACCACGCTCTTCATGCCTGCCGTGCGGCCGCTCGTATCATCCGCTCGATCCGCCAGGACAACGAACAGCGACGCGCGACGGGCGAGGTACCGATCATGCTTTGCATGGGCGTTCACAGCGGCCCGGCGATGGTAGGTAACATCGGATCGCCCGGGCGCATCAACTTCACCGCGATCGGCGGCACGGTGAACATGGCACAACGTCTGGAGGCAATGGGGCGGCAGGTTCGTACGCCCGATCAGAATGCGCTCTGTCTGATCAGCGGCCAGACGAAACAGCGTCTTGCTGGCGCCTTTTCGGTCACGCGGATCGGGCGCAAGGTGCTGCGGGGGCGTCATCAGCGGACCGAGGTTTTTTGCCTCGACGAGGAGTCCCAATCGACCGCCCTGCCCGGTCCAGAAGCGGATGGTGGGCGCGGCCGGGATTGAACAGGCCTTTGTGCGAGCCAATGACACAGCCGGCGACCTTGCCGGCCAAGGCAGACAGAAAGACCGTTGCGAGGCAGGCCCGCAGCCTAGGCTTCGACATCGATAACGACTTGCTAGCGCGCTGCGGCTAACAATTTGCCTGCGCAGGATGAAAAAGCGGACCCACTATCCCCTAGGACCAGATGAAGTCGATCGCCGTCAGCTGCGTGGCGCTTACCAAGCCGAAGATCTCGAAGGCGATGTCGCTGCTGCCGTCACCGTCGCTGTCGACCTGGACTTCTTGGCTACCGTTGAAGCGCGCCTCGCTGTTGCCGCTGCCGGAGAAGGCGGTGCCCTCGATCCGGTCAATCTGGCGCTTTTGGCGGTGCTCGATGAGAGCCTGCTTGAGAGTGGGTCGCTGCTTGTAGGCCTCAATGCGACGGAAGCCTTTCCTGGCTTCGAACAGTCCAGCTGCTGTCCAGCGCAGGGCCATTTTGGCGTCCCGCCAGCGTTTCACGTTGCGGCAGACCTGCCGGATAACGCTGTTCATGGCTTCGACGATGTTTGTGCCGGCCAGGGAGCGGCGCAATTCGAGAGGTAGACCCAGCCTGACCGCGGTCGGGATTTCATCGAGACCTTCGAGGATCGATCCGGACACATCCGCTGCTTCCTGCTCGAAGCGCCGCGCGAGGTTGCGCATCGGGCGTTCGGCCTTGTCGGCGTCGTCGAGTTCCCAGGCCTGTTTCAGGGCGCGGCGCACGGCGGCACGGTGCCTGGGCGCCAGCCGGTCGGCGATGTTGCGTGCCTTGTATATCTGACAACGCTGGAGGGGAATGTCTGCTCCGAAGGTGCGCCGCAGCGCCTTGCCGAGCGCTCTGGCTTGCGTCCAGGATGAAGAGATGGCAGTCTTCGGGATCGAGCCCGCGCTCGATCGGAGTGTCGCGCAGCGCTTGTAGTGTGGCAGCGGTCTCTGTCGCTCCTTCGACGACGCCCAGTGGGTGCTTGTGACCGGCAACGTCAGCCGACAGCCCCGATCGTCAACAGAGGGTCGTCCAGATGCAGCCCGTCGATCCGGATCGCCACAAGATCCAGCTGCGAGAGATTGGATCCCATCCACTCAATCGAATGTGGCCTGCGTCAGCGCCTTGAACCGCCGGGATAGCGCAGATTTGGACAAGCCGCTGCCCGCCTCGACCGAAACGCTGGTCTCGGACACCCGAACGGCGCGGTGGAACGTGCCTGTGGCCACATTCATCGCCATCGGGTTCATTGCCCACCGATCGAGACATTCAGCCGATGAAATCTTCATCCTTGGACTTGACCCGCCGAAACCTCCTCCCAGCTCGGCAGCGGCATCTCCTTGCCTGTGGTCTTGCGCGATCAGATCTCGAGCCATCGATTCCTCCGATCTACAAACACTAGCCGCGCAGTCGAGTTCGAGCGGAGGGGATGTTTCGCAATGGTGGGCGGTGACGGATTTGAACCGCCGACCCTCTCGGTGTAAACGAGACGCTCTCCCGCTGAGCTAACCGCCCTTCGTCCTTTCGGAAACCGGAAAGTAGTGCGCCGGATCGCGGTGTGCAAGATCGACGGGCATGGCCGCACGCTGCTGGATTGCTCTGCCTTGAGCCACTATGCCTCCTATCGCAGTGCAGGCTAGGCTGCCTAGCTTGAGCTCCCAATGGAGAAGCGCCCGCTAGGATAAACTCACCCAATGACCAAACGCTGGATCGATCTGAAGCCTCACCCTTGGCGGGATGCCTTGGTGGCGGAAGCTCATGCCCGTCCCCCGGCAGGGCTTTCGCAACCGGGACTGGTCAGCCGATTGGTCATGCTCTCGGGCGAAAACGGCGATCCGAAGGATCGTGCCCACATCGTGAAGCTCTGCCGTTCCCTGGGGCTGCCGGAACCCGGCCCCGACGCGCGGCGCCATCAGCTCGATGCCGGATCCTTGACCATCGTCTGGGAACGCCACACGGAGTTCTCCACCTACACCCTGGCCAGAGCCTTGGGAGAGGAAGGGCCGCTGAACTGGCGGGCGGCCGTCGATGCCGCGCCGAAGTGGTGGCGGGCCAGCCTGCCGGGAATGCTCTTGGCCGCCGTTCACGTAGCCTTGCGACCGCAGGAATACGATGGGCCGGACCAAGGCCTCTATCGCGATGCCTTCGGCCAGAAAGCGCTGATCGAGAGCAGGCTGCAGGATGGATTGGCCTCGGTCGCCGCCGATTTCCGCCTCGACGGCGACGGCTTCGTGCGCATGCTGCTGTTCGACAGCGATAGCAGCTTGTGGCACCGCGGACGCCTAGTGCAGAGCCTTCTGGAGATCGAGACCTACCGCATGGCGGCCCTGCTGGGCTTTGCCCAAGCGCGTGAAACAGCCGACGATCTGCATCGCCTGGAAGAGGGCATCGACAAGCTTTCCGAGGAGCTCTCGGCCCCGGCCGACGTCGCGCACGACCGCGACCTGCTGCATCGCCTGACGGTCATCGCCGGCGAGGTGGAATCGCTGCGCACCCACACCGCCTATCGCTATGCCGCGACGCAGGCCTATTGGCGCATCGTCGCCGAGCGCATCGAGACCCTGCGCGAAGAGCCCCTGCCTGGCGCGCTCAGCATCGGCAGCTTCATAGAGCGACGTCTGGCGCCAGCCTTCCGAACCTGCCTGGCCGCCGACGCCCGCCAGAACGCCTTGACCGACCAGATCGCGCGCGCCACCCGGCTGCTGGCGACGCGGGTCGATGTGAAGGTCTCGGAGCAGAACGCCGAGCTGCTGGAATCGATGAACCGACGGGCCCAACTGCAGCTGCGCCTGCAGGAGACGGTCGAGGGCCTCTCCATCGTCGCGATCACCTATTACGGCGTCGGCGTGATCGGCTACCTGGCGGAGGGCTTGAACAAGCTGGGCCTCGGCCTCGACAAGACCTTGGTCACCATGATTGCGGTACCTCTGATTGCACTAGGAGTGGGTCTCGGCGTTCCTAGACTACGCAAACGCCTGGCGCAGCACGAAGCCGAGCACTAGTGGTCCGATCATAACGCTTGAGTCCCAAGCGTTTCGTGAATTAGCCTACCAGATCAATAGGTTGGTGGTAAGAAAGCAAAGCCTCATCGCAAACCTTTCCGACTGCTCGGGATTTGCTCCGATCCCCTACTCCGCAGCAGCCTTCTGCTCTTCCGGAACCAATTTCGCCAAGGCCTTGCGCAGGCCGGCGACGCGTCCCTTGGGCTTGCCCCAAGCAGCCTGAACGACCAGGCGCTGGTCCGGGCGAATGCGAACCGAACCGTCGCGCGCGCCGCTCTGTAAGTAGGTTATCAGACGATCGGGCGCGGTCGGCTTGTCCTCGTGGAAAGAGAGCACGGCGCCCTTGGGACCCGCATCTACCTTGGCAACCCCGGCCAAGCGGCAGAGTTGCTTGATGGTCATGACCTGGAGCAGATTCTCGACCTCCGCCGGCAACGCGCCGAAGCGGTCGATCAACTCGGAAGCGAAGGCCTCGATCTCAGTCAGATCGACCAGGTTGGCCAGACGCCGGTAGAGCCCCATACGCACATTGAGATCGGCGACATAGACCTCCGGGATGAGCACAGGGACGCCCAGATTGATCTGCGGCGTCCAGCCTTCGCTCCGGCTCAGCAGGATCTCCTCGCTGCCCTGCTGCTGCTTCAGGCCCTGCACGGCCTCTTCCAGCATCTGCTGATAGAGCTCGATGCCGACTTCGCGAATGTGGCCCGACTGCTCTTCGCCCACCAGATTGCCAGCGCCGCGAATGTCCAGGTCATGGGTGGCAACGGCAAAGCCGGCACCCAGGGTGTCCAGAGTCTGCATCACCTCCAGCCGGCGCTGCGCGGTCGGCGTCAGCTTGCGACCCGTTGCCAAGGTCAGATAGGCGTAACCGCGCAGCTTCGAACGGCCGATCCGCCCACGCAGTTGATAGAGCTGCGATAGCCCGAAGAGGTCGGAGCGGTGGATGATCAAGGTGTTGGCAGTGGGGATATCCAGGCCCGATTCGACGATGTTGGTCGAGAGCAGGATGTCGGTCCGACGATCGAGGAAATCGCCCATCACTCGTTCCAGCTCGGCCGGCGGTAACTGCCCGTGGGCGATGGCGAAGCGGGCTTCGGGAACCAGCTTGCGCAGACGCTCGGCCACCTCGTCCAGATCCTCGATCCTCGGGCAGACGTAGAAGACCTGTCCGCCACGCAGGCGCTCGCGCACGATGGCATCGCGCAGGACAACGGGATCGTAGGGCAAGACGAAGGTCCGAACCGCCAGGCGATCCACCGGCGGCGTGGCGATCAGGCTCATCTCGCGCACCCCCGACATCGCCATCTGCAGGGTGCGCGGGATCGGCGTTGCCGAGAGGGCCAGCACGTGGATGTCGCTGCCCAGTTCCTTCAGCCGCTCCTTCTGCTTGACTCCGAAGTGCTGCTCCTCGTCCACGATCAGCAGGCCCAGATCGCGGAACTGTAACGATTTCGAGAGCAAGGCATGGGTGCCGATCACCAAATCCAGGTCGCCGCTGGTCAAGGACTTGCGAACTTGGGTGGCCTGCTTCGGCGCCACCAAGCGCGAGATCCAGTCGATACGGATCGGCAGACCCTGGAAGCGCTCGGCAAAGGACTTGGCATGTTGCCGGGCGAGCAAAGTGGTCGGCACGACGACGGCCACCTGGCGGCCACTCATGGCGACCAGGAAGGCCGCACGCATGGCGACCTCGGTCTTGCCGAAGCCGACGTCGCCGCAGATCAGCCGGTCCATCGGCCGGCCGGAACCCAGATCTTCGACGACCTCCGAGATGGCGATCAATTGATCGTCGGTCTCGGGATAGGGGAAGCGGGCCGCGAACTCCTCGTAGATGCCGTCCGGCGGCTCCACCGGGTCGATCCGCTGCAGCTGGCGTTGTGCGGCGATACGGATCAGCTTCTTGGCGATCTCGCGGATGCGCTCGCGCGCCTTGGCCTTGCGCGCCTGCCAGGCGACACCGCCCAGCTTGTCGAGCTCGGCCACCGCGTCCTCGCCGCCGAAGCGGGTGAGCACATCGATATTCTCGACCGGCACGAAGAGACGATCGCCGCCGGCATAGACCACCTTCAGGCAGTCGTGCGGGGCACCGCCGACGTTCAACGTCTCCAGGCTCTCGAAGCGGCCGATGCCGTGCTCGACATGCACCACCAGGTCGCCGCCGCTGAGCGACGCGACCTCGGTCAGGAAATTCTCGGCCCGCCGCCGCTTCCCGGCCGCCCGCATCAGGCGCTCACCCAGCAAATCCTGCTCGCTCAGGAGTAGGATCTCAGGCGTAGCGAAACCGTGTTCCAAGGGCAGGCTGGTCAGCGCCATGGCCTCCGCAGGCACCTCATCGACGCCGGCCCAGTTCTCGACCTTCGCCTGGGTCTCCAGCCCGTGCTCGGCCATCAGGGCGCCCAGGCGATCGCGCGATCCCTCGCTGGAGCCGGCGATGACCAGGCGCCGCCCGGCTGCCTGTGCCGCCTTCCAGGTATCCGCCAAGGCTGCATAGAGACCCTGCTTGCCTTGGCGTGCCTCGGCGAAATCGGGCGCCAGCCGACCGCCCAGATCGAAATCCTCGCGCCCCTCCGGCGCGGCAAAGGTGGTGCGACGGGCGAGCGGTCGTCGTGCCAGCAGGTCATCCCAGTCGGCTGCGGTCAGATAGAGCAGATCCGGCGGCAAGGGCCGATAGGGTGCCGCACCGTCGTCGCGGGCGCGCATCGCCGCCCGCCGTGCCTCATAGAATTCTTCGATCGTGGCAAGGCGCTGGTCGCGATGGCTCTCGGCTTCTTGGCTCAAAACTAGTGGCGTCCCCTTCGGCAGATAGTCGACCAGCGTGTCGAGGCTCTCGTAGAAGAGCGGCAGCCAATGCTCCAAGCCGGCATAGGCACGCCCCTCGCTCACCGCCTCGTAGAGCGGGTCGTCCTTACCGCTGCCAAAGCGCGCGCGATAGTTCTGGCGGAATCCCTCGATCGTGATCTTGTCCAGCCGGATCTCGGAGACCGGCTTCAGGACCAGCCCCTTCGCCCGCCCCGTCGAGCGCTGGGTCAGGGGGTCATAGGCCCGAACGCTCTCCACCGTGTCACCGAAGAAGTCGAGCCGCAAGGGTGTCGAGCGACCGGCCGGGAAGACGTCGACCAGGCCGCCGCGCAGCGCATACTCGCCGGGCTCGCTTGCAGTCTCGACCCGCTCGTAGCCCTGGTCGACGAATGCTTGCTGCAAGGTCTCGGGCGCCAAATCCTCGCCCGGGCGAACGACCAGAATTCGGGCCCAGAGCAGGCGCTTGGGCGGCAAGCGCTGCAGCAGAGCATTGACGGTCGTCAGCAGCACCCGGCCATGGCCGCGGACCTTCGACTTCAGACGGATCAGCGTGTCCAGACGCTGGGCGACGATATCGCGATGCGGCGAGACCCGGTCGTAGGGCAAACAGTCCCAAGCCGGCAGGGGCAGAACCTCCGTTCCTGGAGCAAAGAAACGCAGAACCGCGGCTGCCCGCGCCAGGGCCGCATCGTCGCGCACGACAAGCGTCAGGGTCTTCTCCGGCTGTGCCGCCAGAAGCCGCCCGATCCAAATGGCATCGGCACCTTCCGGCGCACCGTAGATCTGTATCTCGCCGGCCCGGAAGAGAGCTGCATTCAAAGTCTCGTGTTGCATCGACTTCGGCTAGAGCCTTCTGGCTTGGCATGAAACGCCCGGATCGAGCCGACCAAGGCTGCGAAGTCCTCCGGCATGCCGGCCAGGGCGTCCGGCTGCTCGACACCGGTCAAGAGGCTGTAAATCAAGGGCTCGGGCAGCTCCAGCAAGACCTCATAGGTGTCCATGCCGCCGTCTCCCGAGCCGTCGAAGCACGTATCGGCAAAGGGTCCGAGCAGCAGATCCAACTCCTTCGTTCCCCGCCGCCAGCTGCGGTAGCGCAGCCTCTTGGCGCGGTGCTCCAGGCTTTCGTTCGACACGAGGGCTCGCTCCCTTCATTTAGCTGATTCGCCCACGCGCAATGATCCGGGCAGGGGCAGAGGATACTCTGCAGATACCGCGGCGGACAAAGCTGTTTTAGGATATAGACCCTGCCGGGCAATCTGTCATGCCATCCGGCCCCACCAGAAGCACTCGGGAGCGTCCCGCCAACAGCATGCGTCCGCAAATCCTCTTTCCCCTCTTCGCCGAGGTCACGGCGCTCGCCGGCATCGGCCCGCGCCTGGCCAAGCTGATCGAGAAGCTGGCCGGGCCGCGCGTGGTGGACCTCTGCTGGCACCTGCCCTCGGGCCTGATCGACCGCCGCTACCGGCCGCGCCTCGTCGAGGCTCAGATCGGCCGCCTAGCCACCCTGGAACTGCTGGTCGGCACGACGCAGGTGCCGCGCAGCAAGCGCCAGCCTTTTCGCATCACCTGCTTCGACGAGGGTACGGCACTCGATCTGGTCTACTTCCACGCCGATCCCGGCTGGTTGACGAAACTGCTGCCGGAGGGCAGCCGGCGGCTGGTGAGCGGCAAGCTGGAACGCTATGGCCAACACCTGCAGATCACCCACCCCGATCACGTCCTGCCGCCGGAGGAGGCCGACAGCTTGCCGCTGGTCGAGCCGGTCTATCCCATGACCGCCGGCCTGACACCCAAGGCGCTGCAGAAGGCGCTGGCCGGCGCCTTGGAACGGGTGCCGGAGGCGCTGCCGGAATGGCAGGACGAGCCGCTCCTGGACCAGCGCCGCCTACCGGCCTTCCGCGAGGCCCTGCTGCAGGTGCATGTACCCGACGGCGAAGCCGACCTCTCGCCGCTGGCGGTGCCGCGCCAGCGGCTGGCACTGGACGAGCTTCTGGCCAATCAACTGGCCCTGGCCTTGGTTCGCCGTCGGCAAAGGCGCAAACGCGGCCGTTCGCTGCGCGGCGACGGTCGTCTCAGAAGCCGGGTGCTGACCGCCCTGCCCTTCCGCCCGACAGATGCGCAGCGACGCTCGGTCGAGGAGATCCTCGAAGACATGGCCGGCGAGCGGCGGATGCTGCGCCTGCTGCAAGGCGACGTCGGCTCGGGCAAGACCCTGGTCGCGCTGATGGCCATGCTGACGGCGGCCGAGTGCGGCGGACAGGCGGCCTTGATGGCGCCGACCGAGATCCTGGCGCGCCAGCACCTGCACAGCCTGCAGCGCCTGACGGCTGCCGCCGGCGGCGGCATCGAGCTGCTGGTCGGCCGCGACCGTTCCGCCGGTCATAGCGCAGCCTTGGAGCGCATCGCCAGCGGCGAGAGCCAGCTGATCGTCGGCACCCATGCCCTCTTTCAAGAGGAGGTGGCCTTCGAGGATCTGCTGCTGGCCGTGGTCGACGAGCAGCATCGCTTCGGCGTGCATCAACGTTTGGCCCTGGCGCAGAAGGGGGAGGCGGTCGATATCCTGGTCATGACCGCCACGCCGATCCCGCGCACGCTGACCATGACGGTCTACGGCGACATGGACGTCTCGCGCTTGGACGAGAAGCCGGCAGGCAGGCAACCGATAGATACGCGCGTTCTGCCGTTATCGCGTTTGGATGACGTCGTCGAGGGCTTGGCCCGGGCCTTGGCGGAGGGCCGCAAGGTCTATTGGGTCTGCCCTTTGGTCGAGGTTTCCGACCTCAGCGATCTTGCCGCCGCTGAGGAGCGCTTTGCCCACCTGAAGGCGCGCTTTCCCGGCAAGGTTGGGCTGGTGCACGGTCGCATGAGCGGCGGCGAAAAAGACAAGACCATGCAGGCCTTCGCCGAGGGCTCCTTGAGCCTGCTGATCGCCACTACGGTGATCGAGGTCGGCGTCAACGTGCCCGAAGCGACCGTGATGGTGGTCGAGCATGCCGAGCGCTTCGGACTGTCTCAACTGCATCAACTGCGCGGGCGGGTCGGACGCGGACACGAGAAGTCGAGTTGCCTTCTGCTTTACCAATCGCCGCTCGGCGAGACCGCGCGAGCGCGCTTGGAAACCCTGCGGCAGACCGAGGACGGCTTCCTGATCGCCGAAGAGGATCTGCGCTTGCGCGGCGCCGGCGAGGTGCTGGGCACGCGGCAGAGCGGCCTGCCGCACTTCCGACTGGCCGACCTTGCCGTGCACGGCGAACTGATGGCCGCCAGCCGCGACGATGCCCGACGCATCGTCGAGCAAGACCCGGATCTCAAGTCGAAACGCGGCGAGGCCCTGCGTCTGCTGCTCTACCTCTTCGGCCGCGATGAGGCGGTGCAGCTTTTGGGATCGGGTTAAGTTGCTGTCCGACCAGACGGCACCGCCTCATGTTCTTTTTTACCGTCATTCTCCGGTTCAACTGGAGAATCTTCTGCCGCTTTTTCGGACTGCGGAGTGTCATCTTCCGGTCAAGCCGGAAGATGACACTTGGGGAGTGAAGGAGGTGCCGAAGGCCGGCGTCCAGCAAAGCCAGCGCCTGACTGTCGTCTTGCCGCTCCGTCTATGCCGCCCGCCTGGCCTTCGGGCGTTCCTCGACAGGTCCTAATCCGCTGCAAAACAGTAGAAGAACCCGGCACCGCCCGTGCTTTCGAGATTGGCTTGGCTGCAGCCTCTGGATCCATGCGCTGAATTCCAGGAGGTGTTGCCGCTGCCGTGGCGTTCATGATGCCCGACCTGGGCACTACCCTCGCCGGAACTGCTCCAGTTGTTGCAGGTGTGATCGCCCTTCTCCCAGGGGAAGTAGGCCGTACCGTCATTCTTGGAGCCGGTCAGGATGTCATGCTGGTTGGGTTTGTCGCCCCGTCCCTTCACCTGACCTCCCTTTTCGTCCAAGGCGGTGCGCTTGACGATGTTCGGACTGATGTGGAGTTGATCGAGATCGACGGCGATCAGCTCTCCTCTGGCATTGTACCAGGGCCCGGAGCCGATCCGGTCCCTGGCCGAGATACCGCGCGCGCCTTCGACCTGGGTGCTGAGATACGCGCGCCAAGTCCGTCCTTGCGTACCTGCCGCTTCGGCCAACGCCGTGCATGGGCACCGGCTCCTCGAGGCCGCCCAAGTTTGCGCCCTCTCCGAGGCCGACAGAAGGATGACGTAGAGAAAGTTTCGCACATTTGTGTGGGGTTGGTGGCTCCGAATCCCTCAGGCTTTCAGTCGCCAGACGGAGAAGCCAATAGAGGAGGCCAGAGCCACCATGGACGAGGATGACACGAAGGGCCTGTCGAACGTGGTCCGTATCGACGCCGGTCGGATAGAAGATCATCTGAGGCAGATCGTGCGAGGCAGCGTCGAGGAGACACTGAACAGCCTGCTGGAGGCAGAGGCGGATCGGCTTTGCAATGCAGGGCGCTATGAGCGCAGTGAGGCGCGCCGCGACACACGAGCTGGCCGCTCCGAGCGCAAGCTGCACACGCGCGCTGGAGAGGTGCAGGTGCAAGGTGCCAAAGCTTCGCACGCAGACGCATCGACGACGGCAATCATCGAGCGCTATCGCCGGCGCGCGCGCTCGCTCGAAGAGGCTTTGATGGAGATGTATCTGGCTGGTGTGTCGGTACGCCGGGTGGAGGCCATCACCGAGGCCCTGTGGGGCACGCGGGTGAGCCCCAGCACGCTCTCCAATCTCAACAAGAAGCTCTACTCCCAGATCGAGACCTGGCGGAACCGGCCGATCGAGGGCGAACACCCCTACCTCTATCTGGACGGCATTGTCCTGAAGCGCAGTTGGGCAGGTGAAGTGCGCAACGTCTCGCTGCTGGTTGCGGTCGCTGTCAAGGCCGACGGCTACCGCGAGAGCCTCGGCAGCCTCGAGGGAGCCAAGGAAGACAAGAAGGGCTGGAGCGCCTTCCTCAAGCCCCTCAAGGAGCGCGGCCTGACGGGTGTCGCGTTGATCGTCTCGGATGCCTGCATGGGGCTCGTCGAGAGCGCGACCGAGTTCTATCCGGACGCCCAGTGGCAGCGCTGCGTCGTGCATCGGATGCCTTCGTGCCCGGTGCCGACCGGCAAGATGCGTGACGTCGCTCTCATGCTGAAGGCTATCCATGCCCAGGAGAGCCGCGAGGCGGCCCGCGCCAAGGCCACGCGGCCAAACTCGGAGCCATGCGCCTGACCAAGGGCGCCGACTGGCTAGAGGGACGGTTGAGGAGACCTGGGTCTACTATGCCTTCCCCAATGAGCATTGGCGACGGATCAGGACCAACTCTCCTCTGGAGAGGATCATGCGGGAGATCCGGCGGCGAACCCGCGTCGTCGGAGCCTTCCCCGACGGCCAAGCGGCCCTCACCCTGGCCGCGGCCAGGGTGAGACACATCGCTGGCACCAAATGGTCCAGCAAGCGCTACATGAACATGGACCTGCTCAAGCAGCGGGATAGGGTTGCCTGATGGAACAGCCCGCCAAACCCAATGTGCGAAAGATCCTGGACACTACCGACAGAAGTGATGAAGAACCCCATTGCTGGGTCCTCGGCGGCTGCAAACTGCGTGCTCATAAGCAAAAACAGGCCTGCCGCAGCAAGCGAATGCCTGGCTCTCATTGCGATATCCTCTCGATTGTTTCTCGCGAAACCTTCGCAGGGACACTCTAGGTAGGGACAGCGCAGGGGAACGCCCTTGGTAACACCTTTTGGTGAAGCAAAGGCCGTTGGTAAATATACGATCATATGTCTAATTGAATTTGCTGGTGTATCGGCACATTTCCAACGCCTGCCTAGTAAGGCGTATCGATCAGTCAATGAGTTGATGCCTTGCCTCAAGAACAACAATGGCCCGGCATTGCGGCCGGGCCATTGCTTTTTGAACGGGTCCGTCGTTTAGGAAGCGAACCACCAACGCTCGGCCGAGCGGGCGCCGTCCAACTCCCAGTTGCCGGAGATGTTCTCGCTGTGATGGACACGCTCATTGCGGGCCATCACGCGGTTGCGGAAGAAGGGCACGATGGTGCCGCCATCGTCACGACAGAGCTGCTGCATCTCCCGATAGAGGACTGTGCGGGTGTCGTTGTTCAATTCGCCCTTGGCCTGTAGAAGGAGCTCGTTGAAGCGCGGATTCTTCCAGTGACTCTCGTTCCAAGGTGCATCGGCTTTGTAGGCCAAGGTGAACATCACATCCGGCGTCGGGCGCGCACCCCACTGGACCACGACGAAGGGCTTTACCCGCCAAACGTTCGACCAATAGCCGTCGCTCGGTTCGCGCTTGACATCAATCTGCATGCCACCAGCCTTGGCCCCCTCGGAGAAGAGCACCGCCATATCGACCGCACCGGTGAACCCAGCTTCACCTGCGGAGAGCTCAACCTGGAGGTTCTCCATGCCGGCCTTCTTGAGGTGGAACTTCGACTTGTCCGGATCATACCCGCGCTGCTCCAGATCCGCCCAGTAAGGCAGGGTCGGCCCGATCGGGTGATCGTTGCCGACTGTGCCGTGACCGCGCAGAATCTTGTCGATGATCGCATCTCGATCGATGCCGTACTTCAGTGCCAAGCGCACATCCAGATGGTCAAAGGGCGCCGTATCGCAGAACATCGGAATGCTGCAATGAGCGCCGCTGGCAACCTCATCGATCGCGATGCCGGGACGTCGAGCCAGTAAACCGACCGTCTTTAGGTCGACATCGCTGATGGCATCGACCTCATCGGTGATGATGGCGCTTTGGCGTGCGTTGCCGTCGTTCAAGGTGATGGCATCGACGGCATCGAACCAGGCGCGATCGGACTTGAAGTAGTTCTCGTTACGGCTCAACTCGCAGCGCACGCCAGGCTCGAAGTGATCGATCTTGTAGGGCCCGGTGCCGATGCCGCTCTCCTTGTCGACATTGCCTTCGCCGTCCGATTGCATCATGACTAAGTGATAGTCCGACATGATGAAGGGCAGGTCAGCGTTGCTGCCGTTCATCTCGATGATCAGGGTGTGATTGCCGTCAGTCTTGATGTCTTTGACGTCATCCAGCAGCGGCTTGGCGGCCGAGGCGTTATCCGCGTTACGATGGTAGTTCAAGGAATCCATCGCATCCTTAGCGGTGAATTCCTTGCCGTTGTGGAAGGTCACACCTGGGCGCAGCTTGAAGGTCCAGACCGAGGCATCGTCCGAAGCCGACCAGCTCTCGGAGATGTCGGGGCCGATTTCGTTAGTCGGCGTGATCTCGGTCAGGTAGTTGCGCATGGTGTGATTCAGCTGAATCATGAACACGCCTTCGGTCGTGCCCGGATCCAGCTGGTCGGTGGTGTTGCCATCGTGCCAGCCGACACGATAAGTGCCACCACGCTGTGGCGTGGCGGCCAGGACCTTGGTGCTCCAGAGGCTGGAGGCGGCAGCGACCGTCAGGCCGACGGCGGCTGCGCCTTCCATGAAGCGGCGGCGTGAAATGCGGCCGGACAAAGCATATTGCGTGAGCGAAGCCATGTGGGCATCGCGGTTGTGTTCATCATTCATAAGGTGGAAGCCTCCTAACGCGTCCCTATCAACGAGCTGTCAGCGATTCGGCCCCTTCGCCAACCGCCTTCCTCCGATCTTGGATGACCTTCGACACTGTTGCCGTGCCTGTTAGCCTTGATTGCTGAACTCACCACCTTGCCTCTAAGAAGCCTCAGGAGTGAAGCTCATGCACCCTAAGCTAACCGGCACGAGCACAGCACTATACTCTAAGAGCGACTCTTTATGTCGAATTTGACCAAATGACGGCCCAAGAGAGGACAAAATATGACAGAATCGCGAATTGCGCTTGTGACAGGCGGGAACCGAGGAATCGGTTTGGAGATCGTGCGCGGGCTGGTACGCCACGGTGACCGCGTCTTCTTCACGGCCCGGCGCGAGGCAGCCGCGGTCGATGCAATCTTGGCTCTTGCCAAGGAGGGCTTGCGCGCCGAAGCGCGGATCGCCGACGTCACCGACCATGCCAGCATTTGGCTCGAGGCCGAGCACATCGATAACGGTGTCGCCACGTAGGCAATGGACCAGTCGATCGAACATGTCCGGCAGAGCTATGAAACCAACCTGGTCGGCCCCTTCCGCCTGACGCAACTGGTGGCCCCTGGCATGCGCAAGCGCGGCTATGGGCGCATTGTCAGCATGTCGAGTATCTCCGGCCAGTTGAGCGAGATGGGTGGTGGCGAGGCCGGCTATCACTTCTCCAAGGCGGCGCTGAATGCCATGACCCGGGTCTTTGCCGCCGAGTTGGCCGGCAGCGGCGTGCTGGTGAACTGCCTCTGCTCAGGTCGGGTCCACACCGAGATGGGTGGGCCGCAGGGCAGACGCACCCCGGCCGAGGGCGCAGCCACGGCAATCTGGCTGGCCACCTTGCCGAACGACGGTCCGACCGGGGGCTTCTTCCGCGACCGCAAGCCCTTCGCCTAGTAGCGGCGTTTTGCCCTTACAACCAGACGAAGTCGATGCACGTCAGTTGATTGGCGGCGAAGAGTCCGTTCACCTGTACCGCAATGTCGTTTGCACCATCGCCTCAAATGCCCGACTATGGCCGATGAGTGGACCAGGGAGGGCTTGGCCATCGAGGTCGCCGGCAGCATCCGTTCCGGGCACGTCATCGAGGTGCTCTCGCGCTTGGTGAGAAAGTGCGGCAGCCCACCTGTCTGCACTCCGACACCGGCCCTGAGTTCGTCTCCCGCGCACTGCAGAGGGATCGAGGAGATGGGGATCGAGACCCGCGTCGATCCCGGCAAGCCCTGGCAAAACGCTCTGGGAGAGAGCTTCAACGGCTGCCCAGCAGCGTGCGTAGCGCTTCAGGGACGAGTGCCTGAGCTTGGAGCGGTTCCCCAGCAGGGCGGAAGCCAAGGTCATCGTCGAGCGCTGGCGTCGACACTTCAACGAGGTGCGCCCGCATTCCAGCCTCGGCCATAGAACACCGACCGAGTGTGCTGGCGGGATCAAACAAGATACCGCAGCGCCCGAGCAAGCGACGCGGCGCTGCGCCTATGGGGACCTCCGCGCCCCGTCCCGTTGCGCCACCCTCCCGCAAGGGAGACCAAATGACAGAAGTGAAGGCAGATCTCTCAAGTTAATCGTGGTCTGACAAAACAGGGCTGGTCACGGCCATGACGAGAGCTGACCGAATTTGGCGGGGGCTGTAGGCGCTATCAGGCCTAAACCCAACCAAGCCGCACTGCCTGCCTACCCTTCTCGCCGTTATGGCCGTGCTTGACAGGGCCATCCACGCTAACTTCGCGTGCTCGCAGAGGCGAGTGTCACCCTTGGACAGATCGCGACACATGAAGCCAAAATGAACCAGAATCCAAACCGGACAGCTGTAGGTCGAGCCGAAGAGTGGCCGTAGAGGGAAGGAGGCGCCTTAAAGGCTGACGCCTCGCAATCCCTACACCCGGCGTTCGCCTGCTGCTCCGACGGAGCTGCCCGCTACGCTCTAGCCTTCCGGGATCTCGATCTCGCCGTGGCAAACGACGACGGCATTGCCAGCGACGCGGATTTCGGTTGTCTCCCAGTCCCTGCGTTCGGCGGTGATGTCGGCACGGCCGGCGCGACCCATCTCGACCCCTTGAGCGACAGACCAACGCAAAGTTTCGTTCTCCGAACCCGCAGCAGCTGCCAGGATGATCCCCAGGGCGGCATTGGCACTGCCAGTTACGGGATCCTCGTCAACGCCGTGCGAAGGCGCGAACATGCGAGCCCGATAATCCGTTTCCGCACCGGCCGCCTCGGCGCAATAAATGAAGATTCCGTTGAAGTCGTGAGCGCGTTCCAGCTCGGCCAAACGCGGTGCATTCGCACGGGCCGCAGCCAAGGCCGCGCGATCCTTCACCTCCACCATCAGGAAGGCCAGGCCGGCCGAGGCGACCATCGGCAGATGTCGTTCGAAGCAGACCTGCGTCTCCTCGAGAGACAGGAGCGCGGCTGCCTCCGGCGGAGAAATTACCGTCCCCATGGGATGGATCTTTGGCGCCGTCAGTTCGGCACCGGTGACCTCATCACCCTCGCCCAGCAAGGCGATCGGCACCGGACCGGCCAGCTCGTCGAAGACGATACGACTACCTGGTCCAACAGAACCCAGAGCGCCGCTGCGGGCCAAAACCACGGCGGTTCCGACATTTGGATGCCCGGCGAAGGGAACCTCGGCCATGGGGGTGAAGATGCGCACCCGATTCACGGCACCCTCCAGCTCCGTCGGCAGAACGAAAGTAGTCTCTGCGTAATTGAACTCACGCGCAATCTTCTGCATCTGATCGCCGCTGAGGCCGCATGCATCGATCAAGACGGCCAGCGGGTTCCCGCCGAAGGTCCGGTCACTGAAAACGTCCGCAGTCACATAGGCGTAGCGCATATCCAATCCCTTCGCATATCCAGTGCCTTCTTAGGCCGTTGCCTTCCTGGCCTTCCCTTGGAGACGATCCTCTGGTCTAGTGTGCGGCACAAACCCTGGATCGGTCGAGTGGGGATAGAAGCAATGCTGATGCGCAGCTGCAAGGTGTTCCTAGTCTTACTCCTGGTACTTTACTTCGCCGTCATGGCCTTCGGCAACATCACCGACCCGGATGGCAATCTGGCCTTCGTCGGGCATGTGATGTCGATGGACAGCCTCGCCGCCGATTCGGCCTCCGTCTGGCGGGCGGTGACGATACCGGTGCTGCATTCGGTCGCCTACTGGATCATTATCCTCTGGCAGATCGCGACCGCCCTGCTGCTTCTCCTCGGCGCCATCGCGCTCTGGGGCGAGCGTGACAGCGGCCCAGCCTTTCAGCAGGCGAAAGGCACGGCTTTTCTAGGACTTACGACAGGCTTCTCCCTTTATCTCTTGGTCTTCCTGATCATCGGCGGCGAGTGGTTCGCGATGTGGCAGTCCGAAACCTACAATGCCCAGGCGGCCTCCTTTCGCTTTCTGGCCGTCGTCGGCTTCGTCTTTCTGATCCTGCTGCAGCGCGA
Organism: Rhodospirillales bacterium; assembly: GCA_965202755.1. Taxonomy (GTDB): domain Bacteria; phylum Pseudomonadota; class Alphaproteobacteria; order Kiloniellales; family JACOMY01; genus JACOMY01. The sequence continues at coordinate 162,271 of CBDBCL010000034.1, forward strand.
CGATCACCCGGCGGACAACTAGGCCAGCTTTGTCGACCAGCGCTGGAGGCCTGAGACCGGACCGAGAAATGCCGGCAGTGCGTCGCCAGGTTCGGCGCCTGGCCGCACCGATCATTTTGGCCAATCTCGGCCAGCCTCTGATGGGCATGGTCGATACCGCGCTCAGCGGCCATCTGGAGGATCCCGCCCTGATCGGCGCGGTCAGCGTCGGTGCCTTAATCTTTTCCTTCCTCTTCTGGGGCTTCGGCTTTCTGCGCCTGGGCACCGGCAGCTTCACAGCGCAAGCCCGCGGCGCCAAAGACGATGTCGAGATCAGCGCCGTCCTCGGCCGCGCCCTCATCCTGGCTCTGCTGCTGGCGGCTTTGATCCTGCTGCTGCAGAGCCCCGTCGAGAACCTGGCGCTCTATCTGATCAGCGCCAATCATGCCGTCAGCGAGGGGGCGGCACTCTACTTCTCGGTGCGCATCTGGACGGCCCCGGCCACGCTCTCCTTCTACTGCATGCACGGCTGGCTGCTGGGCATGCAGGACACCCGCTCCGTCATGGTGCTGACCTTGACCCTGCAAGGACTGAACGCGGCCTTCAGCTGCATTTTCGTCCTATTCTTGGACTGGGGCATACTGGGTATCGCCGCCGGCACACTGGTGGCGGAATACCTGGCCGCCGGGGTCGGCTTCTTGCTGATACGTCGGCACCCGCGCCGTCATCCGGCCGAGGTACCGCGGGCGCAGCTGCTGGACCCGGCCAAGCTCAAGAACCTGATCGCGGTCAATCTGAATCTGATTGTCCGTACCTTTGCTCTGCTGTTCGGCATCGGCCTCTTCACCAGCACCAGCGCGCAGTTCGGCGATCGGACCTTGGCGGCCAACAATCTGCTGCAACAGCTCTTCGTACTGGCGAGCTATGCTCTGGACGGCTTCGCCGACGCCAGCGAGGCCCTGGTCGGCTATGCCAAGGGCGCACGTGATCGCCTGCGCGCCAGCCGTACCATCAAGGCCGCACTGCAGATGGCCGGACTGGTGGCGCTCGGCTTCTGCCTGCTCTATCTGGCCACGGGCGGCGTCCTGCTGGGGATCTTTACCATGCACGAGGACGTCATATCCGAGGCAAGAGACTACCTGCCCTACGTCTTCGTGATGCCCTTGATCGGCGTCTGGAGCTTCGTCTTCGACGGCGTCTTCATCGGCGCCATGCGGACTGCTGCCATCCGCGACGCCATGCTGATCTCCTTGGCGAGCTTCTGGGTGGCACAGGAGATCTTGGTGCCGTTCTGGGGCAACGACGGTCTCTGGATCGCCTTTCTCTTCTTCTTCGCCGCCCGCGGTGCGACCTTGGCGGTGGCCGCACCGCGGCTCTTGGATGCAATTGGGAAGAAGGCTTAAGCCGCCCCCTAGCCAGCAAGGCCTCTTGCCGGCCGCTCTCGACCACCCTGCCCCTGTCCAGGACCAGGATGCGGTCGGCTTCGCGCACGGTCGAAAGCCGGTGCGCGATCACAAGGGTGGTCCGGCCCTGCTGCAGGCGGTCGAGGGCGCCGCGCATGAGACGCTCGTTCACGGCGTCCAGATAATGAGGTCGCCTCGTCCAGGATCAGGAGGGGCGCATCCTTCAGGAAGGCCTGGGCGATGGCCACGCGCTGGCGCTGTCTACCAGACAAGGCGGCACCGTGTTCGCCGACCGAAGTGGCCAAGCCATCGGGAAGCGCCGACACCAGATCCTCGAGTGCCGCATGCTTGACCGCGGCCTGCAGCTAGAGGTTGCTGGCGTCTGGCCGCACCATGCGAATGTTGGCTTCCAAGGAGTCTTTGAAGAGGTAGGTATCCTGCGCCACCATGGCCACCCGCTCACGCAAGTGATCCAGGGCAAAGTCGCTGAGATCGTGTCCGTCCAGGCGCAGCCGCCCGGCATCCGGATCCCAGTAGCGCATTGCCAGCTGTGCCAAGGTCGTCTTACCGGCACCCGAGGGGCCGACCAGAGCCACTGTTTCGCCGGCCGCGGCCTCCAAGGAAACGCCGGACAGCACCTGATGCTCGATCCCAGGATAGGTGAAGTCCACGGCCTCGAGCGAGAGGCTGGCACCCTTGCGGGAGGCTGCGCTTTCGGCGACACCTGGACCATCCTCCACCGTCGGCTTCTCATTCTGCACGGCATAGATCCGTCGGGTGGCGCCCAGGGTATCGGCCAGTTGCCGGCCAATATGCGCGATCTTGGAGACCGGCAGAAAGGCCGCGAGAGCCAGCAGGGTCAGGAGCGGCAGCAGCCCGACGTCGATGGCCATCTCGACCACGCGTAAACCGCCGACCGTCACCACCGCCAGACCGCCCAGTCCAGTCAGGACCCCCAGCAAGGAGTTCTGTACCGTCAGCTCGCAGAAGAAGGAGCGCAAACTGATGTGGCGGTCGGTCAGACCATCAATTTCCGCCGCGTGGCGCTGCTCCTGCCGATTGGCGATGACTTCGCCCAGCCCCTGCGCCGAATCGACCGCGTGCGCCGCCAGCTCTCCGGCTGCCTCGCGGGCTCCGAACCCAGACGGTCGACCCGTCCGCGCATAAGCCAGGGGCTGAGGCCGACGGCCAGCAGGAAGGGCAGCAAGGCAAGCGCCAGCCAGACATTCGCCCAGGCCAGGGTCGCCAGGACCAGCGCCGGAACCAATAGGGCGACGAAGAGCCAAGGCAGCAGCGGGCGAAAGTTCTGTCCATTCTTCAGATCCAACACGATCAGCGCAGAGAGCGTACCGACGACGATGAAGGCCAGGACCCGCAAGACCCCGAAGAGGAAGGTCGCCGTCATGCGCGCCTTCCAGGGTGTGATCAGGCCGAAAAGAATGCCGACCAAGCGCGCCCAGCCCAGACCCTCGGCAGCGACGACGCCTTCGCTTGCATAGCGTGGGGTGGGTTCGGCGGCGGAGGCCTGCGGCTCGTCCGCTTCACGCTGCAACGGCGCCAGATCCATTTGGGCGAGGCTTGAGATGCTTCGCGGGCCTGTTCGACCACAAGCGCGGCATAGACGCCGCCGGAGGCCATCATCTCCGTATGCGTGCCGACCTCGGCGCTTGCCTTGGTCCAACACCAGAATGCGATCGCAATCGACCAGACTGGACAGACGATGAGCCAGGATCAAGGTGGTTCGCTCGGCCATCAGCCGGTCCAGGGCGGCCTGAATCGTGGCCTCGTTCTCGGCATCGACCGCCGACAAGGCCTCGTCGAGGATGAGTATCGGTGCGTCGCGCAACACCACACGGGCGATCGTCACACGCTGGCGCTGGCCGCCAGAAAGCTTGATGCCCTTCTCGCCGATCTGCGAGTCGTCACCCTGGGGTAAGCCGGCGATGAAGCCGTCGATGTTGGTGACCTGGGCGGCTGCCCACGCCTCTTCGTCACTGGCCTCGGGTCGGCCCAAGCGGATGTTTTCGGCCAAGGTGCCGTAGAACAGACAGGCGTCCTGCTGGACCACGGCGATGCGGGCGCGAATCTCCTCGAACGGCAGTTCACGGAAGTCCTCACCGCCGATCCGTATGACCCCATGATCCGGGTCATAGAAACGGAGCAGCAGGCGCACCAGGGTCGACTTGCCAATCCCCGAGGGGCCGACGATGCCGACGCGCTCTCCTGGCTCGACCTGGAAGCTCGAAGATTTCAGCGTCTCCCGCCGTGAGCCGGGATAGGAAAACTCGACCGACTCGAAGTTGATCCTGGGAGCCAGACTGGGCAGGCTGCGCGCTGGAACATCGGCGAGCGGTGCCTTGGCGTCGAAGACTTGATAGAGGCTCTGTACCGCCGAAAGCCCGACCATGCCGTCGTGCAGAACGCTGCGCAGATCGCGCAGAGGGCGGAAGATCTCCACACCGACCATCAGGATCACCAGCAGCGCCGAGAGGGTCACCGTCCCGGACTCCACCCGATAGGCGCCGAGCGCCAGGGTCGCCACCGCTCCGCAGGCAATCGAGGTATAGGTGATGCCGCGCGACAACGTGCTGGTTCCCAAGACCGTCGTGGTGCTGCGGAAGAGATGATGAGCCCGTTCCGACAGGATGGTGGCACGCTGCCGGGAGCGACCGAAGGCCTTCAAGGTGGCCAGGCCCTGCAGGGAGTCCAGCAGATCATCGGCAAAAGCGGCATAGTCCTCCTGGCGCCGCTTGGCATTGCGCCAGTCCAGCTTGAACCAAGCCATGGGTGCAACCAGGGCCAAGACCGCAAATCCCAAGAGGACTGCGGCGACCGGCATATCCAGCCAGGCGACGAAGAGGAAAATCGCCGGCGGCGTCAGGGTCGAGACGAAGATCTGCGGCAGGTACTGGCCGAAGTAGGTCTCCAGCTGCTCGACCCCGTCGATCATCGTCAAGGTGAGCACACCGCAGCGTTGCGCACCGACATAGCCCAGCCCCAGCTCGGCCAGCTTCTCGAAGAGCACGCGACGCAGATGTTTCTGCACGATCGCCGCCGTCTTGTGGGCCAGCATGGCCCGCCACTGTTCGAGCAGGCCGCGCAGGACCATCACCAGGGCGATGCCGGCGATCGGCAGGAGCGTCGGCGGTGCTGGCGCCGGCGAATATGCGCGCGATCAACCAGCTAAGCAAGGCAAGGCGGGCAACGCCGCAAGCCACTGCCAGCAAACCGATGGACACGGCATAGGCGATGCGCCAACGCACACCCTTGGTGAAGGCCCAGAGGCGCGACTCCAGCTGCATGACTTGTTCTCTCTCACTGCTTGTAGGGCTGATCCCAAGAGCCAAGGCTAAGGTCGCAAGCTAACGTTCGTCTCTAGCCCGGACTTCTCACCGTAGGGACGCACATGTTTTTCGCTGCCGCTTTTTCTTTGCCCGGATGCCTGATTTTTTCCGGGCATGGTGAGAGGTCCGACGGTTTTGCCGGTTGGGCAGACTTGGATTTTCCTCTGTTGTTTCGTCTCGGGGTTTGGGATCGGCGGCGTCAGCAAGCCGCCCTGGATAATCGCTCGTGGGCGATTGAGAACTCAGCCTGCCAGGGATGCGCCGAGGCCATGGCGATCTTGATGCGCCGCACCGAGACCGTCGCCCGGGCGCCAAGCTTCAACAGCTTGAGGCGGATCGAACCCGCCGTGGCCCTGGCAAGCGCCGTGCCGGGAAGCGCGATGCGGCGCAGGCTGTCGACCAGGACATGGGCGATCGAGGCGAACCAGAGCCGAAGCTGGTTGGCCCGCATCGTCGCCGCCGAGGTGCGGTCGGCGAAGAGGTCAAGCTGGCACTCCTCGATCCGGTTCTCCATCTCGCCCCGGGCGCAGTAGAGCCGTTCGTAGAGCCACCTGGCGTCGACTGCATCGGCCCGAGCGAGGTGACGACGAAGCGCGGATTGGCGCCCTTCGCCAGATGCTCTGCCTTGCCCACCACGCGGCGCGCCCGGCTCCAGCTCTTGCGCGTCGAAGAGCTGAAGTCGGCGAAGCGTCGCGCCACCCGGCCCGTCCTCGTTTGCGCCGCCTGCGCCGCCGCCGCCTCGCGCGCGACCCGCTTCCGCAACCGGGCGTTCTGGGTCAGGCCGAACAGAAAGCCGCCGCCGTTCGCCTCGCACCACGCTATCATGTCTTCGCGCGCAAAGCCCGCGTCGGCGCGCAACAGGATCCCAACCCGGGGCCAGCGCTTGCAGATCTGTGCGACGATCCGCGCCACTTCCTCCAGAGCGCCCGCCGCGCCATCGATGTTGGCCGCCCGCAGCTTCGCCGCCAGCAGGTGGCGCCCACAGGTGATGTAGAGCGGAAGCTGGCAGTAGCTCTTGTAATAGCCGTGATGGAACCGGCCTTCTTGGGTTCCCTGCACCGGGTCGTCCGTGGCGTCGAGGTCCAGAACGATCCGTGACGGCGCCGCCGCGTGGGCATCGAGATAGAGGTCGACGAACAGCCTCTCCATCGCCTCTCCGTCATGGCCGATCCGGTGGTAGCGGCCCGGCGCGCCGGACGGGGCGTGCTTCAACCGGCCCCAAGTGCTCTTGCCGGAAAGCACCGCGCAGTCCTTCCGCTTTGCCTCCAACCGGTCCGACAACAGGGCCAGGACCGGGTCGTGGCGCAGCTGGTCGTGGTCATTGAGATCCTCGTAGCCGAGCGCGATCCCACAGATCCGCTGGCCGACCGGGGTGGGAAGCTCATGCACCACAAGTTCCGGCGTCCGGCAATCGATGAAGCAGGACGCGACGCGATCAAACAGTTCGATCGCGCGGTCGCAATGGCGCAACAAAAGCGCGCCGGCATTCGTACTGATCGCGCCGCCCATCGAAGGCTTCAAACTCAAGCTGTTCCGGGATACACTCTGGTCGCATCGGGCCTCACTCCGAATTCTGTCAAGTCGTTACTGTAAAATAACTTTACAGAATTCAAAAAAACCGATGCACCCCCTTGTATGAGAAATGCGGGATAGACGATTTTCTCAAGTTACTGTACGAAAATGTATAGCCAAAGGCGCGCCGAAGAGGCTACCATAGAGAGGTAATTGGAGATTGGGACAATACTGCGCGTCTTCCTGGCCCTGGCCGAGGAGGGCAGTCTGACCGTACGGCACAGCGCCTGAAGGTCAGCCATCCGATCGTGGCCCGGCGCATCAAGGCCTTGGAGCAGGCCTTCGGCGCCCGCCTTTTCGATCGCTTTCAGCGGACCGAACAATCATTGGAACTGCTGCACGAGGTCAAGCAGATGGAGCGGGTTTCGCAATCCATCGACCGCCGCGCGGCCGGATTGGGAACCACGCACCTGGGCAGCGTGCGCATCTCCATCGACGAGACCATGGCGGACTTTCTCGGACGCCATCTGGGGTCTCTGCGCGACAATCACCGCTGCATCGAGTTAGAGATCGTGGTGGCACATACCTCGGCCGACCTGTCGAAGCGCGAGGCCGACCTCTTGACCCAACCGCGTATACCCGACCTGGCCAGCGTCGTGCGTCGTAAGCTGGCCTGCTTCGCCTATGCGGTCTATGGCACGGCCGCCTGCGCCGATGTCTGCGACAGCGACGAGGCGGCTTTGCGCGCGTTCCCCCTGGATCGGTTTTGACGAAGAGCATACCTACATGCCGGGGCAAGCTTGGCAGGCGGCCTTCTTGGACGAGGAGCGGCCGGTGATCCGCACCAACAACGGGATCGTCCTGGCCAACGCCATCCGACAGAGGATCGGCGTCGGCATGCTGCCCTGCTTTCTGGGCGACGCAGTGGCTGCTGGTCCACAACGACTTGCGTCAGGTACCGCGCATCCGCATCGTCATGGACGCGCTGATCGAACTGTTTCAAGAGCAATGTCGGCGATCGAAGGAACCGCGGCCGCACCACCGGCGCTGCAGAAAATCGCCTGACGCTACGCCCATCGGAGTCATCTCCGGCCCCCGTGCCGCCATTGCCCGGTCAAGCGGACTTGTTCCAGTGGTGAGGTATAAAGGTTGAAAATAGGGAGTTTTGTGCAATTTATCTGTCTAAACCGGACAGCTGTGGGACGAGCTGGGCCATGACAGTCATTGTATGAAAATATCTCCATGTCAATTACTTACAGGATGATCTACACCATTAACCGGACGACAGTGGGTCAAGTCCGGCCAGGGCGAAGCGGTTGTTTCGGACCAATAGATCCCCTCTCCAAGCAATTGGGTACTATCCAGCCACGGCCGTGAGCAGTTCACGGGCTTCAGCGACATCGCTTGCAAGCAACACGCGGAAGCCCTCGGCAGCAGTGGTGAGAGCGGCGGCCTGCTGACCGGCTTCCCCACCATAGCCGCCGGCGATCAGAATGCCGCCGGCCAGGCCGGCAGCACGACCAGCCTGCAGATCGCTCGCCCGATCGCCGACAATCCAGGAGCGTACGAGTGAGAGGTTCAGGCATTGGGCTGCACGCAGCAGCATACCCGGCTTCGGTTTCCGCGCCGGATGCTCGGGTGCCAGATAACGTCCGAGCCCGGCGCTGGAGTGAGGACAGGCGAGCAGCAGGTCGGGCTTGGCTCCACGGGCGGCCAGCAGCGTCTCAATTCTGGTCTGCGTGGCAGCGAAGGCTCTCCAATCATAATAGCCGCATCCAACCCCAGACTGATTGGTGACGATCACGCCGGCCCAAGCGCGACCACCCGGCCAAGCCAAGAGCTCTGCAGCACCGTGCAGAAGCCGCACTTCGGCGGGCTCATGCAGATAGCCGGTCTCCTCGACCAACACGCCGTCGCGGTCCAGGAAGATCGCCGGACGTCGCGGTCCGACGCCTGGTGGCGCGGTCAATCCAGCACCACTGCACCAAAGCCCTTCGGCATCGATCCACTGCGGCCAAGGCCTGTCTTCGGACACGCGCTGTTCCCCTCCCTGCCCCTTCGTTAGGCAAGAGGTTAGTGGCACTTCTACAGAGCAGCGCGCAAGGCAAGCCTTTAGCGACCCTTGCCGTTGGCCGGCCTATAGTCTAGGCCGCATTCAATGCCGCGTCTCTTCGCCCAACTGGTCTTCGGCCTCTATCGTCTTGCCGGATATCTTGCAGCGCCGCTCTTGCGGCTGCTGCTCGCCAGGCGTTTGCGGCGGGGCAAGGAACTGCCGGACCGCTTGGGGGAACGCTGGGGCAAGAGCGATCGCGGCCGCCCGGAGGCTGTGCTCATCTGGGTCCATGCGGCCAGCGTCGGCGAATCGCTCGCCGTGCTCCCGCTGGTCCAGCAGCTCACTCGCGAACGCCCCCAGGTCACGATCCTGATGACCAGCACGACTGTGACCTCGGCAAATCTTTTGGCCGTGCGCCTGCCCGTGGGAGTGATCCATCAGTTCTCCCCCCTGGACCTTCCCGGCGCCGTCGGCCGCTTCCTGGACCATTGGCGCCCGGATCTGGCGATCTTCGTCGAGTCGGAGCTCTGGCCGACCCAGCTTCGCGCCTTGGACCGTCGCGGCATTGCCCGCGCTCTGGTCAATGGGCGCATGTCCAGCCGTAGCTATCGCGGTTGGCGCCGTTGGCCGGGCTTGGCCGAAGGCCTCTTGGGCGGCTTCGACCTGGTCACCGCCGAGAGTGAGCGCTCGGCCGAGCGCTTGCAGGCCCTCGGCGCGCCCAATGTCATTGCTGCCGGCAGCCTGAAGGATGCAGCCCTGCTGTTGCCGGTCGACGCCGAGATGCTGGCGGCCTTGAAGGCGGCGATCGCCGAGCGGCCCTGCTGGCTGGCAGCCTCTACCCACCCAGGTGAAGAGCGACACATCATTGCGGTCCACAAAGGCCTCTCCGCGCGCTTCCCAAGCCTGCTGACTCTCTTGGCACCAAGGCACCCCGAACGCGGTGCGGAGATCGCAGCGGTGGCCCGCACGGCGGGGCTCGAGGTCGCGCAACGCAGCAAAGGCGAGCCCCTTGCTGCCGGCACCGCGCTCTATCTGGCCGATACCTTGGGCGAGATGGGTTTGCTCTATCGCTTGACACCGCTGGTCTTCGTCGGCGGCTCTCTGGTGCCGGTGGGCGGGCACAATCCTTTGGAACCGGCACGGCTTTCGGCGGCTTTGGTGGCCGGTCCGCACCGCGACAATGTCATCGAGTCCTGCCAGCGCTTGACCGCGGCCGGGGCCCTGATCCTGGTCGAAAATGCTAAGGAGCTGGAGACGACCGTGGAGGCTCTGCTCGACAACCCGGAGGCCATGGCCGAAGCAGGCGCCAAGGCTGCCGCGGCTGCCGGGAGCGATGCGCGGGTGATGCCGCGGACCTGGGAGGCACTGCTGCCGTTACTGCCGACGGGTGATGGCGCGCCGGTCGAAGGTGGCGCTCTTCACTAGCGCGAAGACCTGCTGATCTGGCGCCAAAGCCAGATCGTGCACCGAGGCGCGGGTGATGCGCGCGCGCAGGCGCGGGCCGCCGAGATCGAGCAGCACCTCGGCAAAGGCGGTATCGGCCTCGGAGAGGATCTCGACCACCCGCCCCCCTAGAATGTTGCGAATGCTCAATCCCACAGGGCTCTGCTTCGCCAGAGCGACGTCGCGGGCACGGATGCGCAGACGGACCGGGTCGCCGACGTTCAGAAAGGCAACCATCGGCATGGTCACGCTTTGCCCGGCGCAGGTCAGCTCGGTCAGACGGAAAGCCTGATCCTGCTTGGCGACGACGGCCTCCAGGACGCTGCCGGCCTCGAAACGGCCGGTGTAGCTCTGCAGATCCGGTCTCTCCAGGATCTCGGCAACGCTGCCGACGGCCTGAACATGCCCCTCGGCCAGGACGACGACTCGATCGGCAATCTGGGCCACCTCGTCGACCGCGTGGCTGACGTAGAGCGTCGGGATTCCGAACTGGCGGGGCGCCGATTCCAGATAGGGCAGAATCTCCGCCTTGCGCCCCATGTCCAAAGCCGAGAGCGGTTCGTCCAAGAGCAAAAGCTGCGGGCGGGTCAAGAGGGTGCGCCCGAGCGCGACCCGCTGGCGCTCACCGCCGGAGAGGCTGGCCACCGCACGCGGGAGGAGGTTGGCGAGGTCCAAGGCCTCGATCACGCCCTGCCAGGTGATCGCGGTGCCGTTGCGACGACTGCGCTTGTCGGCAAAGCGCAGATTGCCGGCCACATCGAGATGCTCGAAGAGGCGCGCGTCCTGAAACACCAGACCGACCGGGCGGCGATGCGGCGGCATGAAGTGATGCGACTCGCTGTCGGACCAGAGCGCACCGTCATAGGCCAGACGTCCAAGGCTATGGTGCTCCAAGCCGGCAATCACACGCAGCAAGGTGCTCTTGCCGCTGCCGCTCGGGCCGAACAAGGCGGCCACGCCCTCCAAGGTGAGATCCAGCGCAGCGTCTAAGGCGAAGTCGCCGAAGCGCAGAGCCGCCGAGAGTTCCAAACGCTTAGCCGGCATGGCGCAAGACCCGTCGGTTCACCGCGTAGACCAGAACCAGGACGGCGAAGGAGAAGATCAGCAAGCCGGCAGAGAGCAGATGCGCCTCGGCGTAGTTCAAAGTATCGACCTTCTCGTAGATGTCGATGGAGATGACCCGGGTTTCGCCGGGAATGTTGCCGCCTACCATCAAGACGACGCCGAACTCGCCGATGGTGTGGGCGAAGGTCAGCACCGAGGCGATCAGAAAACCGCGCCCGGCCAGAGGAACGGCGACGGAGAAGAAGGCGTCGAGAGGGCTTGCACGCAGGCTGGCTGCGGCCTCCAGGGGTCGCCTGCCGATCGCCTGGAAGGCGCCCTGCAGGGGCTGCACCATGAAGGGCAAAGAGTAGAAGCAGGAGGCGACCACCAGCCCCGAGAAGGAGAAGGTCAAGGTCTCTCCGGTCACCGTCACCCAGAAACTGCCGATCCAGGAGTTCGGGCTGAGCAGGACCAAGAGATAGAAGCCCATTACCGTCGGTGGCAGCACCAGAGGCAAGGCCGTGATCGCCTCGATCAGAGGTTTGGCACGCGACCTGGTCCGGGCCAGCCACCAGGCAAGCGGTGTCCCCGCCAGCAGAAGCAGCAGGGTGGTGACGACGGCCAGATGCAGGGTGAGCCAGAGCGGTGCGAGATCGGGCAAGGTCTAGTCCGTACGATAGCCGAAGGATTCGATGATCCCCCGGGCCTCCGCGCTCTGCATGAAGGCCAGAAAATCCTTGGCCGCCTCATCGTCCTTGGCGGCAGTCAAAAGCACGGCATCCTGGCGAATGGGCTGGTGCAGCGTCTCCGGGACTTCCCAAACATGGCGGGGCGCCTCGCCCTCGTCTTGGCGCAGAGATGACAGGGCGACAAAGCCTAGCTCGGCGTTCTCGGTGGCGACCAGAGCATAGGTCTGGCCGATGTTCTGACCCATGACGATACGGCCCTCGAGCGCCTCAAGCAGGTCCAGGGCTGCAAGGCTCTGCTCAGCCGCCAGGCCGTAGGGCGCGAGCGCGGGATTGGCGATGGCCAGGCGGCGAAAGTCCAAACGCTGCAAGGCCTCCAACAGCACGGTGTCCTGGTCGTAACGGGCCTGTGGGCTCCAGAGGGCCAACTTGCCGATCGCGTAGGTGAAACGACTCTCGGGCAGTGCCAGGCCCTCTTCGACCAGCAGCGCCGGCCGTTCCTGATCGGCAGCCAGGAGCAGGGCAAATGGGGCGCCTTGCTCGATCTGTGCATAGAGCTTTCCGGTCGAGCCGCTGGCGACCCGCAGCTCATGGCCGCTGGCACGCTCGAAAGCGGGCTTGAGCGCGTCGATCGGCGCCTTGAAGTTGGCGGCGACCGCAATGGTGAGGGTTTCCGCCCGCGCAGTTCCGAAGCCGAACAAAGCGAAGGCCAGCAATACCAGAGCGACGCATCGCCGATAGCCCATCGAAGGCACTCCTCAGAGCAAATCCCGAGCAGACGGAAGCGTCTGCGACGAGGATTTGCGCTAAAACAACACGACAGAGCGGTTGCGGTGTCCCTATGGGCGCCTGAACCGCTCTTGGATCAACAGCCCGGCTGTACCTGCCATTCCCTCCCGCTTCCGGCAAGGCGTGATGGGGTCGCAAAGAAGATCGCCCCCGGTCTCGACGACCGAGGGCAACCTCCAGAAGCTTTCTGAAGCGACTACGCGGCCTCCGGGACGGTGACGCCCAAGGCCTCGGCGACGCCCTGGCCGTAGGCCGGATCAATGCGCATGAAGTGCACCAGTTGGCGCTGTACGATCTCCTCCGGTACCTCAGCCATGGCGCCGGCAATGTTTGTGAAGAGCCGCTGCTTTTCACCCTCATCGAAGAGCCTGAAGAGCGCCCGCGGCTGGGTATAGTCGTCATTGCCCTCGCGATGGTCGTAGCGGTCGGCATCGCCCGAAATCTTCAAGGGCGGCTCGCGATAGCCCTCGTCCTGGGCCGGCCCGCCCATGGTGTTGGGCTCGTAGTAGGCATCGGGGTTGCCGGTGTCGTTGCGGAAGAACCGCATTGGCCCGTCTTTGTGATAGTGATGGACCGAGCACTTCGGCTGATTGATCGGCAGGGCCTCGTAGTGCGTGCCCAAGCGATAGCGATGCGCGTCGGCATAGGAGAAGATCCGCGCATGCAGCATCTTGTCGGGGCTAACGCCGATGCCGCGTACCACGTTCGAGGGTGAAAAGGCGGCCTGCTCGATCTCGGCGAAGTAGTTGTCGGCGTTGCGGTTTAGCTCCATCACACCGACCTCGATCAGCGGATAGTCGCCGTGCGGCCAGACCTTGGTCAGGTCGAAGGGATTGTAGGGCGTCTTCTCGGCATCGGTCTCCGGCATCACCTGCACATAGAGGGTCCAGCGCGGAAACGCGCCACGCTCGATGGTTCCGAAGAGTTCTTCCTGATAGCTTTCACGAGTCTGGGCGATGACGCCATTACCCTCCTCGTTGGTGTAGTGGCGGTGGCCCTGCTGCGTCTTGAAGTGAAACTTGACCCAAAAGCGCTCGTCGGCGGCGTTGATGAAGCTGAAGGTATGGCTGCCGTAGCCGTTCATGAACATCGGTGCAACCGGCAGACCGCGATCGGACATGAGGATGGTGATCTGATGCAGCGCCTCCGGGCTCATGGACCAGAAGTCCCACATGGCCGTCGGCGAGCGCAGGTTGGTACGCGGATGGCGCTTTTGCGTGTGTATGAAGTCAGGGAACTTCAGCGGATCGCGGACGAAGAAGACCGGCGTGTTGTTGCCGACCAGATCCCAGTTGCCGTCCTCGGTATAGAACTTGAGGGCGAAGCCACGCACGTCGCGCTCGGCATCGGCCGCGCCCTGCTCGCCGGCCACCGTAGAGAAACGCGCTAGCATCGACGTCGCCTTGCCGACCTCGGAGAAGATCTTGGCACGGGTATAACGGGTGATGTCATGGGTCACCGTGAAGGTACCATGCGCCCCCCAGCCCTTGGCATGCACCACGCGCTCGGGGATACGCTCACGGTTCTGATGCGCCAGCTTCTCGATCAACTGATAGTCCTGCAACAGCACCGGCCCACGTGAACCGGCGGTCATGGAGTTCTGATTGTCGGCGATCGGCGCACCGGCCGAGGTCGTCATGGTGAGTCGCTTGCTCATGGTTGCTTTCCTCAATGCGAATTAGAATTATACAAATTAGTTGACTAAGACATTGCTGTCAAGGGGTAAATTTGAGCATATCAGTCCTGCTTGCTCACTCCTGGAATCGCGACGGTCTTTTCCACCGGCCAGGAGAGCCAAACCTCACCGCTCTCCGGTAGCTCCTGCAAATCCTGGTCGCGAGCAAGCACCTTCAGAACCTGGCCGTTCCAGTCGAGAATGCAAGTCGCCATGGCCCCGGCAAACACGCGCTGCGTGAGCTGCGCCTTCAGCCGATTGACCCGCGAATCCGGACCGGGTTCGGAGAGCGACAGGGCGATGGTTTCCGGCCGGACCGCCAAAAGAGAGGATGTTCGGCCTTGGTCGGCGAAGAGCAGATCGCCGCCGGCCAACCTGAGCGCGCCCTCCTCCGGCGTTCCGCGGAACAAATTTGCCTCACCAAGAAATGAAGCGGTAAAGGCATCACTAGGCTGGGCATAGACCGCGCGCGGGCTGCCCTCCTGCACCAACCTGCCGTCTTTCAGGATGCCGATCCGGTCGCTCAGGGTGAGCGCTTCCTCCTGGTCGTGGGTGACGAAGATCGTGGTAATCCCGACTTCGCGTTGAATCCGCTTCAGCTCGATCTGCATGTCGACGCGCAGCGCCTTGTCGAGCGCGCTCAAGGGTTCGTCCAGCAATAGCACCCGGGGATTGGTCACCACCGCACGGGCCAGGGCCACCCGCTGGCGCTGTCCGCCGGAGAGTTGATGCGGTCGCCGATCGGCCAGATGGCCAAGCTGCACTAGCTCCAGGGTCTCGCCGACCCGGCGGCGCACCTCGGCCGCCGGGGTCTTGCGAACCTTCAGGCCGAAAGCGACGTTCTCGGTCACCGACATGTTGGGAAAGAGCGCGTAGCTCTGGAAAACCATGCCGATTTCACGCTTCTCCACCGGCACCTGGGCGACCTCGCTGTCGCCGATGGAGATCGAGCCGCTTTTCGGGAAGAGAAAGCCGGCGATGCAGCGCAGTAGGGTGGTCTTGCCACTGCCCGACGGCCCCAAGAGGCCGAAGAACTTGCCGTCGGGGAAGGTCAGCTCGATGTCGTGCAGCGCCTGCATGGCACCGAAGAAAAGGTTCAAGCCGGATACGCGGACCTCGGCCATTAGCGTTCTCCCCCGAACTTGGAATAGCGCGCGGCAATCAGCATCACGCTCATGGAGATGACGATGATGATGGTGGAGATGGCGTTGATCTCCGGCGTGAAACCCTTGCGAATCGCCGAGTAGATGATCACCGGGAGCGTGGTGTCGCCGGGCTCGGACAGGAAGTAGGAGATCACGAACTGATCGAAGGAGACGGCGAAGGCGAAGAGCGCGCCGGCGATCACGCCCGACGCGATCCAGGGCAGAGTCACCGCACGGGTGACCTGCCAGAAGGAGGCTCCCAGCGAGCGGGCCGCCTCCTCCAAGGTCCGATCGAGGGTCGCCAACCTGGCCGTCACCACCACGATGACGTAGGGCAGAGCCAGGGCGACATGGCCCAGGATCACCGCCGGTGTCCCGCGGTCGATGCCGACGGAGAAGAAGAAGATCAGCATGGCCGTACCGGTGATCAGCCAGGGAATGGCGATCGGTGGGAACAGCAAGACCTGCAGCACGCGCTTGCCGGGAAAGCTGTAGCGAAAGAAGGCCAGGGCAGCAGCAGTCCCCAAGCTGGTCGCGATCACCGTCACCAGGCAGGCGATCCAGATGCTGCGCCAGGCCGAGGCCAGGATCTCCTCGTTCTGCATCAAGGCCGCATACCAATGGGTCGAAAAGTCGACTGGCAGAACGTAGAATTCGGAGCGATTGAAGGACATCAGCGCCATGACCAAGATCGGCGCGTAGAGGAAGAAGAGCACCAAGCCCAGGAAGATCCGGCCGCAGACGGCATAGAGGCGGGTGCACCGCATCAAGCGGCCCTCCGGAGGATCGGGCTGGAAACCGCCAGGATCAGCAACACGACAAAGAGCAAGATAAAGGAGAGCGCCGCGCCGAGAGGCCAGTTGAAGACCGTGGTGAACTGGTCCTCGATCACCGTGCCGTAGAAGGTGCCGGCGCGACCGCCCAGGATGCGCGGCTCCATGAAGGAGCCGACGACCGGCACGAAGATCAGGACTGCGCTGGCCAGCAATCCCGGCAGCGAGAGCGGCAGGACGATGCGCCAAAAGATGGTGCGGACCGGCGCACCCATCGAGCGGGCGGCCTCGATCAGGCTGTCGTCGATGGCCTGCAGCGCCAGATAGGAGGTCAGGATGACGTAGGGCAGATAGGAGTGCACCAAGCCGATCACCACGGCGGGATAGCTGAACATCAGGTTGACCGAGACGTCGGACGGCAGAATCGCATCCAGGGAGTAGTCGATCACGCCATTGCCGCGCAGCACGATGGCCCAGGAGAAGATGCGCACTAGGCTGTTCGACCAGAAGGGCAGGATGACCAGCAGAAACAGCGCCTCTCGCGACCGCCCCTTGATCAGCTTCGCCAGCACGTAGGCGCAAGGGTAGCCGATCAGAATGCACAGCAGGGTCACCGTCAGGCCCAGCTTCAAGGAACGCCAGAAGAGAACCTGGTAGACCTCCTTCTCGAAGAAGGCAGCATAGTTGGCCAGTGTGTAGTTCCACTCGCGATCGCCGAAAGGCACATCGCTCAGCAGGCTGAAGAAGAACATGGCCGAGAGCGGCAGGAAGACGGCGATCGTCAGCCAGAGGTAGGCGGGCGACAATAGAACTGCCGCCCCTACCCCGTCCCGACGCGCGAGCGTGGCGCTCATGGCCTGTCGGTCAGCTCGCGTCTACTGCAGCGCCTTCAGCTCCTGCCACATCTCCAGATAGGCTTTGCGATCGGCGTCGGAGACCGGTTGCATGAACTGGACGCGCGCCACCACCTCGGGATCGCCCAGCGTCTTGCGGTTGAAGTCCTCCTCCGGCAGATCTGCGGCGGCCCTGGCATTGGCCGAAGCCGGTGCGCCCTCGGCCGACCAGGTCACATAGAACTCGGGATCGATCATGTAGTTGATGAAGGCTTCAGCGGCTGCGACCTTGGTCGAGCCGATCGGAATCGAGAGACCGTCGAGCCAGCCGATGGCGCCTTCCTTGGGCACCACGAAGGCCACCGGAAGGCCCTTGGCGATCGAACGCCCGGCAGAACCGCTCCAGAAGGGCGCCACGACGAAGTCACCGGCGGCCATGAACTGGTTCCAATCGCTCTCCGAGCCCCAGAAGGTCCGGATCTGCGGCATCAGCGCCTTGAGCTTGGCTTTGACGGCATCGAGATCCTTGATATCGTTGATGTTCTGTCCGGTCGCCAAGGCCGCGAACTGAACCGACTCCAAGGGATCGTCGCGCCAGCCGACGCGGCCCTCATAGGCCGGGTCCCAGAAGATCTCGATCGAGGTCGGTGCCGGGTCTATCTCGTTGGTATTGATGGCGAAGGAGGTCAGGCCCCAGGTCCAGGACACGCCATAGACCTTGCCTTCGGGTGCGAGATCGGCGTTCTCGGCCATGTTGGGGGCCAGATCGGCGAAGTTCGGGATGGTGCTGACGTCGATTTCCTGGATCAAGCCCTCGTCGCGCGCCTGGCCGGTATAGGCCGAATTGATCAGGACCACATCATAGGCGCCGGGATTGGTGCGCAGCTTGGTCAGCATCTCCTGCTCGGAGTTGAAGTAGTCGTGCACCACCTTGTGGCCGGTTTCCTCTTCGAAGGCGTCGACGGCCCAGTCGGCATCGGTGCCGTAGCCCTTCCAGTTCAATACGCGGATCTCATCGGCGAGGGCGGAAGATCCCAGGGCAAGGGACGCCGCTGCGGCCAGGAGGGACAGTCTGAGGCTTTGTTTCATGATTCTGGTCTCCCTATTCATTGTCAAAGGGACTTCAAGCGCGGCTGGCTCGAAGCGGTTGATCGGGGTCTTTCACAGGGCTATTCGCCATGAAGGCACAGGCCTCCTCGGCCGAGGGCGCCGTCGCCGGCCCCGGCCTAGTGGTCGAGAGCGCGGCACAGGCATTGGCAAAGGCAGCCGCGGCCGGCGGTGCTACGCCGGCGGCGAGTGCTGCAATGAAGGAACCTATATGCGTGTCGCCGGCACCGTTGGTGTCGACGGCAGCGACGGCATATGCGGGAACGTAAAGCGGTTGTGCGCCGGCGATGGCGAGCCAGCAACCCTCCTCGCCGCAGCGTACCAGGGCTTGCCTGCCCTTGGCGCCAGCGGCCAGGTCGAGGACCGCTCGTTCGGGCTGAGCCAAGCCTGTGATAACCTGGGCTTCGCGTCGATTTGCGCTCACCCAGTATGCCCGTGACACGGCAAGCGCAAGCAAGGCAGGCGGAATGTGCGCTACTCGCGGCGAGGGATCGAAGACGAAGCAGGCATCGCCGGATAGAGACTGCAGCCAAGCTTCCAAGGCGGCCTGAGCCAAGGACATGGCTAGACCGTAACCCGACAACAGCAGCCAATCCGACGATGACGGCCGGACTGCGGCCAAGGCCTCTGCGTCCAGGGTCCGCTCGGCGCCGTCTCGGGTGATGAAGGTACGCTCACCGGCAGCATCGACCAGCACGGTGCAGAGCCCCTGATCGGCAAAGGCACTGGCCGGCAACAAGATCTCGATCGCCTCTTGCGCCAAGGCTTCGCGCAGGAGCTGGGCAAAGGGCCCGGTGCCGTGCGCGCCGGCGTAGGCTACCTGCATGCCGGCGCGCCTAGCCGCGATCATGGCGTTGTAGCCGCCCCCGGCCGAGAGCGAGGAGGCCAGGACCTGCGCCTCCTCTCCCGGCAGAGGGAGTGCTTCAACTTCATAGATGAGGTCGATGACGGCGCCGGAGAGCTGCAACAGGCGCGGCTCGTTCATTCGCCGATCCTCCGCTGCTCAGGACGAGCCCCGTTCCGCGCCTCGCGCAAAGCAAGCAGAGACTGTATCAAAGGGTCGATCTGCAGATCGTTGACGGCAATCACCCGCGCCAAGGGTCGGGCCGGCAAAGCCTTCGCACCGCTGCAGGCACCGGCCATGGCGCCTGCCATAGCGCCTATGGTGTCGGTATCATCGCCGGCGTTTGCGGCCAGACAGGCGGCCTTCCAAGCGTCTCCGCCGGCCAGCTGGACCAAGGCGATCGCCGTCGGCACGGACTCGATAGTGGCAACGCTGGTGCCGATCTCCCGCTGCAGACGCTCGAACGCCGTTCCCAGAGGTTGCTCGGCCACGATGGCCAGGGCGGCGGCAATGCGTTCTGCCATGCCGCTGGGCCCAGGCGAGAGCCCCCGCATGTCGCCCTCCCGCGCCGCCAACTGGGCAAAATTCGTAGCCGATGAGAGATCCAAACCGGCGACGCCGCCGCTAATGACGGCACCAACGGCGGCCGCACCAGCAATGGCGACGCTGCTGTTGTGAGTGATGCGGCAGGTCTCAGCCACGCGATCAATGAAGTGCGGCAAGGGATCCAAAGGCGTCGCGATCGCCAGAGGAGAGATCCGCATAGCCGCCCCGTTCGTCTTGCCCTCGCGTCCGGCCTCGGCCGGCCAAGCCCCCTCCTCTAGCCGCCGCAGGGCGCGCTTGGTAGAGGGGCCGAGCAGGTCGAAGAGACCGCGCGCCTTGACGCCCTCCTCCCAGTCGATTAGAGAGGCGGCCCAAGCCCGCTCGTCGAAGCGATCCGGCGAGGCCAGAATCTGTCGCGCCAGCAGTAATGACTGTTCGGTGTCGTCGGTCACCATGGCAGCCTTGAGACCGTGCGATACGGGATGCCCGGCGACAGGCGCCAAGAAGTCGGAAATTTCGCCATAGGCTTGGCGGATCTGCGCCGGCGTCAGGGTTTGGCTCGGCATGCCCAAGGCATCGCCCAGTGCCAGCCCCAGCAAGGCGCCGCGCGCACGGTCGAAATAGGGGTCCGGTAAGGTCATCTTTGCCAAACGCCGCGTCAGAACCGCAGATGCAGGCCGAACCGACCGGGATCGAGAATACTCTCCACATACTCGATCACCTCGCCGGAGGCGGCGCGGGTCACGCGCCTTAACCTCAGCATGGCGGCTCCGGCCGGACGGGCCATGAGGACAGCGTCCGCAGGCGGTAAGCTGGGCACCACCTCAGCCCACTCTTCGCCGCTCTCGACGATCACGCCGGCAGCTGACAGGACTTCACTGAGTGAGCCCTTGGCCAAACCGTCGGCCAAGACATCCGTAAAGGCCGGGCGCCAGGACAGACGGCTACGTTCCAAGGAGATGCCCAGACCGCTCTCGGGAAGGATCCGCAGGCGGTCCAGCCGCAGGCAGTCGGCGCCAGCTGCGTCCAGCTGCTCTTCACCCAGGTTGGAGGGGCCGCGGGAGAGATCCAGCACTCGGGTTTCGATCTCGGTATTCTCGCGCGCCAGCGCCAGCGTCCAGCCCAGGGCATTATCGATTGTTTGACCGCCGTAGGTCACGAAAGATCCGATGCCCGAACGCGTGGTGATCATTCCCTGCCTAGCCAGCTGTTCCAGGCCTTTGCGTACGGTGTTCCGGCTGACCGAAAAACGCCGCATCAGGGCCGTTTCGCTGGCCAACTGATCGCCTTGCGGGATGCTGCCGCTGCGAATCTCGCGCTCCAGGGTCTGGGCCACGCGCATCGACTTCGACAGGCCGATCAGTTCTTTCATAGACCGCACCTTTGAACCTGTACCTACTTGTTCATTTTGGCGTCTTTTGAACGGGAGTCAAGCCGCTTGTAGAGCCTCTTCAGAATTGCTCGAAGGTCACGCGGGCAACATCGAGAGAGCACCAAGGCGACAGCCGGGCTTTGGTTATGCTGGACGCAAGCTTGCGCCCCTTCAATATCCCCCGTCATCTTCCGGCTCGACCCACAGCTGCCCGGCTTAGGGTCCGCGTCACCCTAAAAACAATTGTTATGAAAAATTTTTCAACCATTAAATGTAGCCGCCGTGCTCGACTCGGCCATCCACGTCTCGCCGCAGCCGCCCCTCTCCAATACCTTGCGGTCTGGTCACTTGGACCCCCAGGTCACACCCACTGCTATCCGGTTAAGACAAATGAATTGCACAAAACGCCCTTCTTTCAACCCCTACCCAATAGGGGTCGGGAAGGGTTGTGGCCCTCCCCGCCCTCCGAACCATACGCGCGGTTTTCCCGCATACGGCTCTCCAGTCGATAGTTTCCTCATCGGGGGTATCTCGCGGCAAGCCGGGCTGTGTGGAGTGCGAACAGCGCGGCTTCAGCGAAGAAGGCGTTAGGCCAGTGTAGATGGTCGCCAAGACAGCGTCCGAAGCCGGGCCGCTTTTCATGCTTGCGCAGGAGCGCGCGCAGCCGGCGACGGACGAACTTATCCAGGCGCACAAAGGTGTTGGGATGGGCATGCTTGAAGTAGCCGAACCGGCCTCTCAGCATCGGGTTCAGATCGGCGATGATCCGCGGCAGGCTCTGCCCACGCGTCCACTTGGTCTTTTCCCGGATCTTGTCCTTGAGGCGAGTGAGGCTCTTCTCGCGGACAAAGCGCCGTCCCGCCGCGAAGCGGTAGCCGAGGAACCCGAAGCTCTCCCCAAGCTCTCGGCAGTCGCCGAGATGCGTCTTGTCCGGATGCAGACGAAGGCCGTTCTCCGCCATCCGGAAGCGGATTTCCGCTTGGGCGGCCTCGGCCTCTTCGCGGCTCTCGCAGAGCACCACGAAGTCGTCTGCATAGCACACCATCCGATGGCCCTTGGCCTCCATCAACGCATCCAAGGGGTCAAGGTAGATCTTCGCCAACAGCAGGCTGATTACCGCACCCTGCGGCGTGCCGGCCGTCGGCGTCCAGCGCTCCATGCCCTGAAGCACATCCTGCTCCAGCCAGCTGCGCAGCAGGGCGAGCAGACGACCATCGCTGATCTTCTCCGTAAGCCTCGCCATCAGCCGCTCTTGCGGGATGCTGTCGAAGTAGCCGGCAAGGTCGGCGTCGACCACAAAGGTCTTACCCTCCTTGATCAGCCCGTCCATTTCGCGCAGCGCGTCGTGGCAGCTGCGTCCCGGCCGAAAGCCAAAGCTCGATCGCTGGAAGCCAGCCACGAAGATCGGCTCGATCACCAGTGTCGCCGCCGTCTGGACGATCCGGTCCTTGACTGCCGGAATACCCAGCGGACGGCTCCGGCCATCGCCCTTGGCGATTTTCACCCGTCTGACCGGCTGCGGGCCGTAATCTCTCTCCCGCAGCGACCTCGACAGCTCGGCCAGATAGTCCTCGGACCGCGCCGCGAAGCGCGCGACGCTCACGCCATCCACACCGGCTGCCCCGCGGTTGGCCTGGACACGCGCCCAGGCCACCGCCAGCGCCGCCGGCGCGTACACCTTATCCATCAAGGTGTACCAACGTCCTCCTCTGACGCCGTTCTCCAGCGCCAACACCATGCGCTCCGTCCACACCGCAGCTTCCACTCAGCTCCAGGCCCCGGCTCTGCGGGGCGGGGCTTCTGCAACGCGTCTAGCCTGTCCGGCACTGCCAATGCTCTCTTGCCGCTTTGCACACATTGCCCATCCACCTTCCTGCCTCCCTTCCTTCAACCCGGCTTTGCTATCCGGGCCGCTCGCGGGCACTGCCGCTGCGGTACTATGAAGGCTCTGACTCCTGCCGGCCTCGCACGTGGCCGACAGGTCTCACCGCTTACGCCGCTCTGCCATCCGGACATCCCGGCCCCAGCCACACCATGTCGCCTGACCGTCGTTTTCCAGTCACCTCAGCGCGGACAGCCGGTCTCGTTCTCAAGACCAGGCTTCGCCATGGATGAGCAGGCTCACCGCAACATCACGCCGAAACGGATTCGTCACCCTCCGGGCTGACCCTTCGCCTCTGGTTGCTCCCCACCCCGCCTCACGGCGACGCAGTTTCCTTCGGCTACATGTGTCGTGACCTCACATGACAAGGGCTCCCTCCTTGCTGACAGAAACGACCTCACGGTCGCACTCACCCGCGGGCTTGACCCGCGGGTCCACGTGGCTAAGCCGCACGATTGTAGAGAGTGCTGTGCCAAGGGCGAGACGAGATGTGGGTCGGGAAAACTGGACAGGTGAGTCAAGTGGGGTTTTCGCGTGAGATCGGCCTGATAGCCGAGAGCGAGGAGAGATCATGGCAAGACGCCCGCGCCGGAACCACAGTCCAGCATTCAAGGCGAAAGTGGCCTTGGCAGCCATCCAAGGCGAGAGGACGCTGGCCGAGTGAGCCCAGCAGTTTGACGTACCCCCAACCAGATCACCCAGTGGCGCCGGCAGTTGTTGGATGGCGCTGCCGGTGTGTCCGCCGACACCGCCACGGCCGAGCCAAGGCGGAGAGGTGCCGGCGGTGTATGTGAAGGCCCTTCATGCGAAGATTGGCGAGCTGATGTTAGAGAAGGATTTTTGTCCGCAGCGCTGGCAAGGCCGGTCTGTTGGCGCGCGCAAAGAGATGATCAAGCGCGACGACAGACTGAGCATCAGCCGTCAGGCGCAGCTGCTCGGCCTCAGCCGAGGTAGCGTCTCCTATTTGCTGCGCCCGACCTCGCAGACCGATCTCGCGCTCATGTGCCGGATCGACGCTTTGCACTAAGCTGGACCGCGGCGGGCATGTTCGAAGCCAAGAAGGGCTTCCG
The DNA here is from genome assembly GCA_965202755.1 of Rhodospirillales bacterium. Classification (GTDB taxonomy): domain Bacteria; phylum Pseudomonadota; class Alphaproteobacteria; order Kiloniellales; family JACOMY01; genus JACOMY01. The sequence continues at coordinate 185,768 of CBDBCL010000034.1, forward strand.
GCGCATCAAGGCTTACAAGCAACTGCCCATTCTCAAGCAGGCTCTCATCGGGCAACGCCAAAAGCACCAGCTTGACCAGAAAGCACCAGCTTGACCAGATCGAGGACGCCGCATAACCTCACATTAAGCAGCGTCACTCAGACGAGTTTCAACATCAAACGGGATATTCCCTTGAGCGCTTTGAGCACGAGCGCATTGATGCCTTCTTGATCGGCGCCTACACCCGACTGCTGGAAGCCCAGGCCGGCCAAGTAAGTGAGAAGCAATACGCCGAGACGGCTAGCCCTGATTATTCATCACGCGCTGGCGTGTCCGTTGAAGTCGCATCTGATTGGGTGATCGGACAAGGTTGACGGTAGCGCGGTCCTGCGAGCGCGGGCGTCAGAGTGTGTCGGATTTCGGTTCCGGGTGACTGGGCCAATGGCGATGGTTTGTCAGGGCGCTTGTTGGTTTGGAGATGGCGCGCCCATGAGGGTTCACAGAAGGTCGATAAAGGCAGCCTTGTCCGGACAGGCGGCCGCGCACGCAATGCGGATGGCGGTCTCGATGACGCGGGCAGCTGTTTCGACGGGATGGCGCTGTAGGATGGCGCACCCGGCCTGGCGCAAGGGGCGTGTCTGCGCAATGGCCCGGCGTACGGACCAGAGCAAGCAGTATGTGGCGGTATGCAGGATCAGCTGACCTGATTGGCCAGTGCCGAATGACAGGACGCCGAATGACAGGACGTGGGGCCGCTTTTGAGCTGGGTCTTGTGGAGTTTGATGCGGTTCTGGGCTTGCCCCCCGCGCGCAATAGTTGAACTCGTAGGGCCGCTCGGGGGTGCTGCCGGTCAGCGAGGTGACGAGGGCACGGATGTCCATAGCCAGCGTCGTGGCGTTGATGCGGGCGATGGTTCGGCGCTTGAGGCCGCCCCGGCTTTTGGCGGCATGGGTCGTCTCGCCATGGGTCCGGTGCAGGGGCAGGTTCTTCTCGGCCCGGAACAGCGCGCAGGCGTCCGTTGCCGCGGCGAGCAGCGGGTCGCGGCGCTTGCCGCGGCATTGATCGGCAAGCCAAACAGGAAATCGACGCTGTTGTCCTCGCACCATGTCATCAATGCGGGTCGGGCATAGTGGCCGTCACCGCGCAGCAGGATGCCTGTCTCGGGCCAGTGGCGGCGGATGCGCCGGATCGGGCGGCGGACAGGGGCGCGGGTCTCGACGCCCGAGGGTGTCCTGGCAGGGCGGAGCACGCAGGCGAGGGGACGCGCGCTCCCGGCTTCATGGACAGGGATCGGCGCGAAACCCCGCGCGCCGTGGAACCCGTTCCAGAACGCCGGTCGCCCTGTGCGGCATCGAAGCTGTCATCGATGTCCGGCGTGATTGTCTCGGGCGGCGCGGCATGGCTGTCGCAGTAGAGAGCGATCGTCGCTTATGCCATCGCGATCACGCTGCGCAGGTCCGGAGCAGTTTCTCAGCGCGACAGGGCTGGCTGACTGGCCAGACCGGGCCCCGCTTCCCCCGCTTCCGGCGTCTTGCTCAACGCCATCTCGAATGCCGGGTCATGGCGCAGCGCGTCCAGATCGTCGGCGTCTTCATACCCTGTGCCAATCGCCAGAATGCCTGCCCGCAGGATATCCCCCAACAGATGGCGAACCCGCGTCGGATCACGCAGGTCAGGCATCGGTTCGGCCAATCTGTTGGCGATGGCGAGCTTGCGTTCCGCCTCCGCCAGCAGCACTACACCGCCATCCGACGCGATCCGTCCGCCATCGAAAGCGTCAGTGACCTTCTTTCCGGAAAGCGCTTGAAGTGAAGGGAAAAGCGGGGCAGGATCGGTCATGATGGCGGGGCGGTTTCTGTCCAACGCAGGGAGTGGCTTCGACACCCAATTCCTTACCCTGGATCAGAGGCTTATGCCACCGACGCCAGCCTCCAAACGCGGGCCGGGTGAATAATCCCGGCTAGCCCGGATAGATCACCAAATTAGGTGCATCGAGGGTTCGAATCGGTGAAAATGTGTCTGTGAATAGACACTTACGCCAAATCCGGAGGACCCCACGATGCCGACAGACTGTGGCTCAGACTTGATGGTCTTTGCACGCCTCGAAGGACGCAATGGTGTCGCTGACTTTGGCGGTGGAGCCATTCCCTCGGACGCCGGAGCCCTGCTGCTGGGCGCCGATCCGGGAGGGCGGTTCACGACCTGGTGACCCCGGTCGGCCAGCGTCTCTTTGCTACCGCGTTTGGCTACGAGAACCGCAACGATCACGATGCTCTGCGTCATGATCCTGCCTTGGGCACAGTCTTGGGTCGCTTACAAGCTCGCCAGCCAGACTTTGCGCCCTTGGCCGGCAAGAGCACCTCGAACCGCCTGGAGCACGCCCCGGGCGGGCCGGACCGCTACCACCGTATCGGCCATGATGCGGCAGCTATCGAAGATCTCTTCGTCACCCTCTTCCCGGAGGCCCATGAGAAGCCGCCCAAGCAGGTCATCCTTGATTTCGATGCCACGGACGACCCCATCCGCCACGGACGACCCCATCCACGGCCACCGGGAAGGCCGTTTCTTCCATGGTGATTACGATTGCTACTGCTATCTGCCGCTCTACATCTTCTGCGGCCAGCAGCTGCTCGTGGCCAAGCCCGGGCGATTCAACATCGATGCTTCTGCCGGCGCAAAGGAGGAGGTGGCCCGCATCATCGCCCATATTCGTCAGCGCTGGCCCAGGGTCAAGATCATCCTGCGTGCCGACCCTGGCTTTGCCCGCGATGACTTGGTGGCCTGGGTGGAGGCTAATCGAGTTCACGACCTCTTTGGCCTGGCCCGCAACAGCCGGCCGGTCGCGCACATCCATGTCGCGCTTGCCTGGGCCGAGGAGGAAGCGCTCAAGACCGGACAGCCCGCCCGCCGCTTTGCCGACTGCCGCTGGACCACGAGAGACAGTCGGAGCCGGCGACGGCGCGCGATCGCCAAGGCCGAGTGGATGGCGGGACGCGGCGACAAGGGCGCCAATCCGCGCTTCGTCGTCACCTCGCTCAAGCCCAAGGACTACGACGCCTGCACCCTCTGCGAAGAACGCGACTGCGCGCGGCGATAGGGAGCGCATAGCGCCGGGCTTCACCTCGCATCGAGGAATGCCAGTGCGACCTCTTCGCCGACCGCACCTCGGCTGCCAACATGCGGGCCAATCGGCTCCGCCTCCGGTTCGCCTCCTTCGCCTATGTCCTACGCGCTGCCTTGCGTCGCATCGCCCTGCCACACACCCAACTCGCCAGGGCCACCTGCGCCACTCTCCGAAACAAACGCCTCGAAATCGGCGCGCAGATCACCCGTTCCGTCAGACGCATCTGCATCGCTATGGCCTCCGCTTGCCCCTACGAAGACGAGGTCCCTATCGCCCACGCCAGGCTCTGCCCTTGACCGCTCCCCAGCAGCGCTCCGACCGACCGCACACCACCGAGGGACCGGATCCGATGACCAAAACGCAGACACCAACTTGCCGACCGTCCCATGCGTTACATTCTTCCCCACCACGCGGCTCCTTCACAGCCCTGAAATCCCTCTCATCTCATTACACTGGTGAAACATCCGGGCTAGGTGACGTTCCAGCCGGCGGAGATCGCGATTCCGCGCACTCTATTCGCCGGCCTCCGCAAGCGGATCGACCGGCTGAGAGCGAGGCCGACAACGGCATGAGCCAAGGCCATGCCGACCCAAGCCCCGTCACCACAGGAGACCTGCGCCCGGAACTCTACGAAATCACTACTGTAAAGCTGTTTTCCGATAAGAAGTCCATCGTCCTGCCGGTTCGGGATCGCTTCCGTCGTCCCGGCGCCTCACTGGGTGCATCTCAGCAGCGCCCAACCCAAAATAGCCCACATCAAAGGTTGCCACATGGGGAAGCTCGGGAATTCACAAATCGACCGAGTGAACCGATGCGTGTAGGCTGCGTGCACTGATGCAGGATGCTTAGATGGATTGGGGAGGAATTCACCATGGCGGTGATCATTGGCACGATTGGCGAAAACAGCACATTCAGCAGCACCAGCGCGGTCGACAGCATTTACGGCCTGAGCGGTAGCGACACGCTCTACGGCAACGAAGGTAACGATGTAACCCTTGAGGGAGCCACCGGCGGCGATCGCCTCTTCGGCGGTCCGGGTCGCGACAGCTTTTTCCACGGGGGTAGCGGTGGCGACCGGCTTTACGGAGGCGTCAACAACGACGCTTGGCTTTACGGCAACAGCGATAACGACACCATCAGGGGCAATGCGGGCGACGACACCGCGCTCTTCGGAGGCGCGGGGGATGACCGTCTGATCGCGGACACAGGCTACGACAGCTACTTCACTGGCCAGAACGGCAACGATCTGATCTTCGGCGGCGAGGCCGACGATACGGCACTCTACGGTAACCTGGGCGACGACACCATCTACGGCGACGGCGGCAATGACAGAAGCCTCTATGGCGATGCGAAGGACAGCTTCTTCAGTAACGACAAGATCTTCGGCGGCCTGGGTAGAGATCAGACTTTTTGGGGCGGCAGCGGGGACGACCTGATCCTGGGTAGCAGCGGAAACGATTCCCTCTTTCGCGTCAGGGATGGCAAGGATGGAATTTTCGGGGATACCGGCATCGATACGAGATTTTATGGCAAGAGCGGTGCCGACATCCTCTTTGGTGACAGCGGCGACGACACCGCCTTTCGTGGCAGAGATGGCAATGATGCGCTCTTCGGTGGTGAATGCCAGGATACAAACTTTACTGGCGGCACCGGTGGCGGTAGTAACGATAGGTCACTCTTCAGAGGTAGCGGTGCCGACACCCTCTCCGGCGGCGTTGGGAGCGATCCCTATTTTTATGGAGAACATGGAGACAACAGATTTTTTGGCGGATCGGGTGATGATGCGGTCTCCGGCAACAGCGGTCGGGATGTCCGCCTTTATGGCGATGCAGGAAACGACAGTGTCTATGGCGGCGATGGGTCGGACAGTAGTCTCTTTGGTGCACCGGCCGGCACGTTTGCGGGCGATTTGGACCAGGACTCTCTATTCGGCGGCAGCAGCGCCGATATCTCGCTCTTCGGTGGTCGCGGTCAGGACTTTCTTGCCGGCGATAGCGGGGCCGACTCGCTGATCTACGGTGGGAAAGACAATGACGGTTTGAGCGGACGGCAGGGTGACGACTCTTTCCTCTTCGGCGGCAGTGGTGACGACCTGATCAAGGCGGCAGAAGGCGACGAGGCCTTCCTTTACGGCGGCAGCGGAATCGATAGCCTGCTGGGCGAGAGCGGCGACGATACCCTGAACGTCGCAAGCCAAGGCGAGCTGCAGGCAGGAGACCTCTTCGACGGCGGATCGGGGAGCGACACGCTAATGCTGGCGGCCGGTGTCAGCCTACCGGCCGGGGTCACGCTTACCAATATCGAACTTACGATCTACGGGTGATATGCGCTGGAATCTCGTGAGTCTGCCTCCCGACTCCGATCTCCTCTCGCCGCCGGCGACGATACTGCCATCTTGCTTTCGGGACTGGTTCGCAGCGCGCGGCTGGCGGCCGCATGCCCATCAGCTCGACCTACTGCAATCGGCGCGCGCCGGTCGCTCGGCACTGCTGGTGGCACCGACCGGCGGCGGCAAGACCCTGGCCGGCTTCCTGCCCAGCCTGACCGACCTCGCCGAGCACCCCAGCCAAGGTCTGCACACCCTCTACATCTCGCCCTTGAAAGCCCTGGCACAGGACATTCATCGCAACCTGCAGCAGCCGATTGCGGAAATGGATCTTGCCATCACGGCCGAGACCCGCACCGGCGACACGCCGTTCGAAAAGCGCAAACGCCAGCGCGCACGCGCGCCGCAACTCCTGCTGACGACGCCGGAGTCCTTGGTTGGCCCTGCTGCTCTCCTACGCCGATGCTGGTGAGGTCTTTGCCAAGCTCGCACGGGTCATCGTCGACGAGACCCACGCCCTGGCCGGCGGCAAGCGCGGCGATCTTCTGGCTCTCGGCCTTGTGCGTCTGCAAAACTTGGCCCCGCAGATGACGCGCATCGGCCTCTCGGCAACGGTAGCAGAGCCGAAGACGCTGGCGGCCTGGCTGAGCCCCGACGGCCGCTACGATCTCGACAGGCTTGCCCTGCTGCTCGGCCGCTCCGGGACGCAGGCGGAGGTCGAGATCCTGGAAACCGCCGAAGGCCTCCCCTGGTCGGGCCACATGGCCCGCCACGCACTCGAGGCCGTCTATCGGCGCATTGAAGGCGCCAACAACGCACTCCTCTTCGTGAACACCAGGGCACAGGCCGAGATCCTGTTTCGTAATCTCTGGCAAATCAACGACGCGAACCTGCCGATCGCTCTGCATCACGGAAGCCTGGATTTGCAGCAGCGCCGCAAGGTCGAGACTGCTATGGCCGCCGGCAAGCTGCGCGCCGTCGTCGCCACCTCCTCTCTCGATCTCGGGATCGACTGGGCAGCGGTCGACTTGGTGGTACAGATCGGCGCGCCCAAAGGGGTCGCCCGCTTGGTGCAGCGCATCGGCCGGGCCAATCATCGCCTGGACCAGCCCAGTCGCGCACTCCTGGTCCCGGCCAACCGCTTAGAGGTATTGGAATGCCGCGCAGCCGTCGAGGCGGTCGAGGCTAAGGAACTTGACGGCGGCGCCCTCAGGCCAGGCGGACTCGATGTCTTGGCGCAACACATGATGGGAAGTGCTGTCGGGGCACCCTTCATGCCGGACGCACTCTTTCAGGAGGTGTGCAACGCCCAGCCGTATCGCGATCTGACCCGCGCTGCCTTCGACGAGACTCTGTCTTTCGTGGAAACGGGTGGCTACGCCCTGCAGCGCTACGAGCGTTTCCGCCGCTTGGTTTCGGGCAAGAACGGACGCTACCGGGTCGCCAATCCGCGTCTGATCCAACGCTATCGCATGAACGTCGGCACCATCGTCGAAGAGCCGCTGTTGACGGTCCGCTTGAAGAACGGCCGCAAGCTGGGAGAGGTCGAAGAGTATTTCATCCAAGCCCTGGTTCCGGGCGACAGTTTCCTCTTCGCCGGCGAGTTGCTCACCTTCTTGGGCCTCAAAGAGACCGACGCGCTGGTCATAAAGGGCGGGCGCGGTGACCCGAAGATACCGGCCTACGCCGGCGGTCGCCTGCCGATGACCGCCGAGATCTCGATCCGCGTCCGGGCCATGCTGGAGAGCCCCGGCCGTTGGCACAATCTACCGCCGGAAGTTAGGCAGTGGCTCAGCCTACAGCGCTACCGCTCGTTGCTTCCCCCGGCGCAAGGTCTGCTTGTCGAGAGCTTCCCACGGCGCGGCAAGGAATTTCTGGTCGCCTATTGCTTCGAGGGGCGCAACACACACCAGACCCTCGGCATGTTGCTGACCCGTCGGTTGGAGCGCGCCGGCTGCAGACCGCTGGGCTTCGTCGCCTCAGATTACGCAATCGCGACCTGGAGCTTGCGTCAGCCGTCTGACATTGCTGCCCTCTTCTCCGAGGAGATGCTGGGCGACGACCTGGAAGAATGGATGGCAGAATCTTCGCTACTGCGCCGCACCTTTCGCAATGTCGCCATCGTCTCCGGCCTCATTCAACAGCGCCATCCCGGCCAGGAAAAGTCGGGCCGCCAGATGACCGTCTCATCCGACCTGATCTATGACGTGCTGCGCAAATACGAGCCCGACCACCTGCTGCCACGTGCCACTCGTGAGGAGGCCGCCGGCGGCCTGACCGATATCCGCCGCCTGGCCGAGATGCTCGTGCGCGTGAAGGGACGGATCCGCCACCGGCGGCTTGGCCGCGTGTCGCCCCTGGCGGTCCCGGTGCTGCTGGACATCGGCAAGGTTCAGGTTGCCGGCGGGGCGATGGACAGCCTTCTCGATGAAGCTGCCGATGCCTTGATCGCCGAAGCCATGGCCGAACTGCCGGATGACATCCTGTCGGACGCGCCGCTGCAGGCGGAGCTTCCGCTGTGAGCGGCACCGGTCTGCAGGAATTTAGCCTGAACGGTGCTGTACTCGTGGCGCACGTCAGCGGCGCGCTCTACTGGCCGGATCGCTCTCTGCTCGCGGTTGCAGACCTGCACCTTGAAAAGGGCTCCTCCTTTGCCCCGCGAGGCGATTTGCTGCCGCCTTACGACACCGCGGCCACTCTGGGACGCCTGCTGGCCCTGGTTCGCCAGCTGCGCCCCCAAACCCTGCTGTTCCTGGGCGACAGCTTTCACGACCGCGAGGGGCCGGAGCGTTTGGCGCCCAGCGACCGACGATGCCTTGCGGAGCTGCAGGATTCGGTAGAGCCGATTTGGATCGAAGGCAACCACGACCTCGGTGCCCACCCACCGGGCTTGAGGTGCGCCCTAGAGGAACTCGATCTGAATCCGCTCATCTTTCGCCATGAAGCCGAGAAGGCAGGCAAATCAGGCGAGGTCAGCGGCCACTTTCACCCCAAGGCCTGCATACGCGTCTCCACCGGCAGCACTTCGACACGCTGTTTCATCTTCGATCGGCGGCGGGTCATCCTGCCCGCATTCGGCACCTACACCGGAGGCCTCGATGTGCGCCATCCGGCCTTGGCAAAGCATTTTCCGAACGGCTTCAAGTTGATCGCCTGCGGCCAGCGCCGAGCCGCCTTGCTGCCCGAAGCGGCCTTGGCCTAGGAACCGGAAACAGTCATGAAATCAAGGCCTAGCATCGTCTGGTTCCGCCAAGACTTGCGCTTGGCCGACAATCCAGCCTTATCGCATGCCCTCCTGACGCCAGGCTCGGTCCTGCCGCTCTACATTCTCGATGATGAAGCCTTCGGCAACCGCCGGCCGGGCGCAGCGCAACGCTGGTGGCTGCACCACAGCCTGGAAAGTTTGGACCATGCGCTTCGATCCAAGGGCTTGCGCCTTCTGCTGCGTCGCGGACCGGCTCAGCGTGTCTTGCGCGAGATCCTGGAGGAAAGTGACGCCGGCAGTCTCTATTGGAACCGCTGTTACGATCCGCAATCCGTTAGCCACGATCGTGACATCAAGGCCTGGGCAAGGGCGAGCGGCCTCGACACGCGAAGCTTCGGTGGCTTGCTTTTGATGGAGCCCTGGGAGATCGCGACCAAGCAGGGCTCCAGCTACCGGGTCTTCACGCCCTTCTGGTGCTGCTTGCGCCAACGCTACGAACACCGCTTGCCGCTGGCCGCACCTGCCTCCCTTCCCGGCGATCAAACCCTCGGGAGCGACCCCCTGGAGGGTTGGTCGCTCTGTCCCCAAAACCCGGACTGGGCCGCTCTGTTTCACCGGCACTGGCAGCCGGGCGAAGCGGCTGCTCAGCGACGCCTGGCCGACTTCCTCGAGAACAGCTTGACCGACTACAAGAACCTGCGCGATCGGCCCGACCGTCGGGCGACCTCCCGCCTGTCGCCGCATCTTCGTTTCGGCGAGATCTCGCCCCGTCAGATCTGGCAAGCAGTGCACGACCACCTCTCGCTCGTCGGCGGCGACCAGGCGGATGCCGACAAGTTTCTATCGGAGATCGCCTGGCGCGAGTTTTCCTATCACCTGCTCTTTCATGAGACAGCTCTGGCCAGCGCGCCTCTGCGCTCTGCCTTTGCCGAATTCCCATGGCGCAACTGTCCAGACGACCTGCGAAGTTGGCAACGCGGTGAAACCGGCTATCCAATCGTCGATGCCGGAATGCGCGAGCTCTGGGCGAGCGGATGGATGCACAATCGAGTTCGCATGATCGTCGCATCCTTCCTGGTGAAGGATCTGCTCATAGCCTGGCAGCAGGGCGAGGCCTGGTTCTGGGATACGCTGCTCGACGGCGATCCTGCGAGTAACCCCGCGTCCTGGCAGTGGGTGGCGGGCTGTGGTGCCGATGCAGCACCCTTCTTCCGCATCTTCAACCCGGTTACGCAGGGCGAGCGCTTCGATCCGGAAGGAGACTACATCCGCACTTGGCTTCCCGAACTAGCGAACCTGCCGAACCGCTACATCCAGCGACCCTGGGAGGTAGACCCGATCACCTGCGCGGCAGCTGGCCTGCGCTTAGGCGACAGCTACCCGCATCGCATCGTCGACCACAGCCTGGCACGAACCGCAGCGCTTGAGGCCTATCGCAGCATCAAGAAGGATACCGGAACGTGAGAGCAAGCAGCCGAGACTCCAACCTTGAGCATGCCGGCGTCGACGGCGCCGCCGGGATCGCCAGGGGCAAATTAAGGAATCTCGAGACACAGAGTGTCTGGGCGATCCGCGCCGCTGGATCGAGCGCAGCGAGATCTGGCCTCAAGTTCAAAAGTCCAACGTCCTCAACGCCTTGCAAGCCTATGAAGCACTGGTCGCCGAAAGCTGGCCCATCGGCGTAGCGCTTGAGGGCGCAGACGTTGATGTGATCTGTCATGCAACCACGCTCTGCCTCTTCGCAGCCACTTGCCGCGGTCTGTTTCAACATCGGCTAGGCTACCTGGAAGAGCGCAGTTCGCTCGACCCGCCCGCATTCGTCTGCCGCTTCCGCTTGGAGGACCTGACCTTCGCGGTCTTCGGTCAAAACCGGTCGGACTCGGGCCAAAACGCCTATCGCCACATGTTGGTCGAGGAGCGTCTCTTGGCAATCGGAGAGGAGACCCTCAGGGATCGGGTGATGGCACTCAAACGCCAGGAAAAAAGCACCGAGGAAGCTTTCGCGATGGCTCTCGGATTGAGCGGCGCTCCCTATCTTACCCTGCTTGAGTTTGAACGCCTCAACGATCGAGCACTACGAGATGACGTAGCAAATTCCTAGGTCCTCGGCAGGCAACCCTGTACGCGGTCTAGAGCACATTCATTTTATGAAGTGTCATAGCCTGCTGGTGCGAAATCGTTTGCGCACTCGTGCGGCTCGAACAGACCGATGATGTCGCCCACGGTATTCCAGAGGGTGCTGAATGTTCTTTCGGCCTTTGCGCGGATCGGTGATTTGAGCTTGGCGAAAGCCATCTCGATTGGGTTGAAGTCGGGACTGTAGGGCGGCAGATAATTGAGGGTGGCGCCTGTGGCCTCGATGGCCTGGCGGACGCCGGCGGCCTTGTGCGCCGGCAAGTCATCCATGATCACGACATCTCCGGGATTGAGGGTCGGCGCCAGCGCTTGCTCGATACAGGCAAGAAAAGCGACGCCATTCATGGCGCCGTCGAGCACCATCGGCGCGGTCATTCCGGTCAGCCGAAGCGCGCCGGTAAAGGTGGTTGTCTTCCAATGCCCGTGGGGGATGCCCGCGCGACAACGCTCGCTCCGCCTGGAAAGCCCACG
>CBDBCL010000035.1:0-5000 GCA_965202755.1 Rhodospirillales bacterium
GATGAGAACAAACGATCAGAGATAATCCGATCGGTGCGGGAGGCTCTGGAATACAAAAACAAGGCGCGTGCTCTTGCACGTTCTGTCGCTCTTGCCGTTGCCTCTAACGAGGACGGCATCGATCCAGAATTCATGACTTTATTAGGGTGAATTGATCTAACGGCTAGCACAACACACAAAACCACATTTATGGGATTGTGTTATTCGCCAACCTTGCGCTTTCTGACCCTGTCTTTACGGTGGCGCCTGGGCTTAGCCCGCATTGCCCAGGTGGGGTTGAGGTTGCGCCATCCACGGTGCTGATTCATGGTTACATATCATGGTGTTGTGTCGATTGAAGCGAGGTTTTCATGGTGCATCCGATGGGTGCATCCGATGGGTGAATCCAAGAACGGGCTGCTTCGCGTGGATTTCGACCGCCGCGTGAAGCTGGAGTTCCCTGGATCGAAGGTAACGTCGGACGGCGGCTTGCTCGCGTATCGGGAACTGGACGACGCGCTTGGCCTGACAGAGATGGCGGCCGGGGCGCTGCGAGACGGTCGTCGCGGCAAGAACGGCTGGCACGCTGTCGTCGGGATGCTTCGGCAAGCGGTGTTCGGGCGTTTGGCCGGGTACGAGGATGTCAACGACGCCGAGCGGCTTTCTCGCGATCCAGCGATGCGTTGGATTGTCGGCGGCAAGGCGACGGATCGGGGTGCGGCCTCATCGAGCCAGATGGGCCGTTTCGAGACGCAATGGCTGACGGGTGACGTCAATCTCACCGCACTCAGCGCTCTGTCCGGGCTGTGGATCGACCGCGTTCATCGTCGCAAACCGCCGAAGCTGATCATCCTGGACATGGACAGTTCGGTCAGCCCCACCCACGGCGAACAGGAAGGCACGGCCTACAACGGCCACTTCGGCTGCACCTGCTATCACCCGCTTTTTGTCTTCAACCAGCTCGGCGATCTGGAGCGCTGCGCCTTGCGACCCGGCAACGTGCACAGCGCCGATGGCTGGCGCGCGGTGCTGGACCCGGTCGTGGCGCGTTATCGCGAGCGCAAGCTGCGGCGATACTTTCGGGGCGATGCCGCCTTCGCCTCACCGGACATCTACGAGTATCTGGAGGCCGAGGGGCTTCGGCTACGCCATCCGGCTTCCCGCCAACAGCGTGCTCCAGGGATACGTCGCCCACCTGCTACGGCGCCCGAGGGGACGGCCCCCGATGGAAGTCCGTCGCTACTTCGCCAGCTTCAGCTATCGGGCTGGAAGCTGGACCCAGGCGCGGCGCGTGGTGGCGAAAGTGGAATGGCATCCGGGCGAGTTGTATCCCCGCGTCGGGTTCGTCGTCACCAATCTGTCCCGGCCCGCCGAGCGGATCGTCGCCTTCTACAACCAGCGTGGCACGGCGGAACAACACATCAGGGAGGGCAAGAACGCGATCTGTTGGACGCGACTATCCTGCCGACGCTTCAAGGCCAACGCGGCTCGGCTTCAGCTTCATGCACTGGCCTACAACCTGGGCAACTTCATGCGCACGCTAGCTTTGCCAGACCCAGTGAGCAATTGGTCGCTGACGACGCTGCGCGAGAAGCTGGTGAAAATTGGGGCAAAAGTCGCGCGTCACGGACGCTGCGTCACCTTCCAATTGGCCGAGGTCGCGCTCCCGCGCGACCTGTTCGCCGATATCCTGGATCGGATCGACCGCTTGCGACCACGGCCGACACCAGCGTGAGCCAACGCTATGCCAATCAAAACGACTTCACGACGGGAGACCTGTGCCCGGAACGCTACGAAATTGGCACTGGCCCGTGGGTTTCCGATCAGCGGCCCGTTGTCCTGGCCGTTCTGGGCCGTTTCCCAATCCCCGACGCCTCTCAGATTGCATCCCAGCAGCGACCAAGGCAATATGAACGTCGTGATCGGGCGCTACGTGGGCGATCCCGGTTAAGAACCATCCCTATGCGCAGATTGCCAAGACCACACACGGCCATTTCGAAGACACACCGTACACGATTCAGCCTTACTCGGCTGCTGCGGTCCCCTTCTGCTGGATGCTGAGAGAAGAGATCGAGGGGAACAGCCAGCGGAATGTTCAGAGCAAGGCGGAAGCGTACGGGTTTGGGTATGAAGCCCGGCGAGAGCCGGACCTCACTCGGAACGAGGGCTGGGTTAGAGACATTTACTGGGAGCACTGCGGCATGCTGCACGTGCCGAGCTATAAAAAGAGGTGGGACGAGAAGCTAGTATGGTACAAGTCCCACAACATTCTTCTGTATCAAGACGGCGGCGGCTCAAGAGGCACATTGATCATCACGCGCGACGAATCGAATGGGAGTATCGACTCTGCCAATATTAAGCAGATTATCGCTGAGATACTTGAGGCCCATTCGAATGGTTGACTGCCTTTGGTCATTGGACCGTCTTCGAGAGACCTGCGCCAGGAGAGCGGTCGGTCAAGCAGTCAGGCGAGATGGAATCACGTCACAGGCAACGGCCGTGTGCATCACATGCTGGTCGAGAGCACCAGGAAAACGACAAAGGGCGTGTGGTTTGCGTCCTGTTCTGGCCTAAGTAATTGTTAAATCTTGCAGTAGATTTGGTTGCGGGGGCAGGATTTGAACCTGCGACCTTCAGGTTATGAGCCTGACGAGCTACCGGGCTGCTCCACCCCGCGGGAGGTGGGTTGTTGGTCGACTATGGAGTGAAGCTCGAGCAAATTGCGAGCAGACGGAAAGCTCTGCGACGAGGGTTTGCGTTTTTTTACGTCTCTTTGCAAGACCTGGCGGCGACCTACTCTCCCACGCCTTGAGACGCAGTACCATTGGCGCTGAGGGATTTCACGGTCGAGTTCGGGATGGGATCGGGTGGGTCTCACCTCGCCATAGCCACCAGGTCGTGCAAGGAGACGCAAGGCTGGTCTTGTTGCTGAGAGCGGGCCGCAACCTGTGTACCGGCGCCGGCTGTAACTAAAGGCCGATCCAAACTTCCCTCGTCTTGGCGGGAGGTTGGGGGTCTTTTTTCGGTGTTTGGGTAGGGTGGGATACAAGCCGATCGAGCGATTAGTACCGGTCAGCTGAACGCATTGCTGCGCTTATACCTCCGGCCTATCGACGTGGTGGTCTACCACGGCTCTTAGGCGAGACCTGGTTTTGAGGCTGGTTTCCCGCTTAGATGCTTTCAGCGGTTATCCGTTCCGTACATAGCTACCCTGCTGTGCCGCTGGCGCGACAACAGGTCCACCAGAGGTACGTCCATCCCGGTCCTCTCGTACTAGGGACAGATCCTCTCAAGTCTCGAACACCCACGGCAGATAGGGACCGAACTGTCTCACGACGTTCTAAACCCAGCTCACGTACCGCTTTAAATGGCGAACAGCCATACCCTTGGGACCTGCTCCAGCCCCAGGATGCGATGAGCCGACATCGAGGTGCCAAACCTCCCCGTCGATGTGGACTCTTGGGGGAGATCAGCCTGTTATCCCCGGCGTACCTTTTGTCCGTTGAGCGATGGCCCTTCCACGCGGGACCACCGGATCACTATGACCGACTTTCGTCTCTGTTCGGCCTGTCGGCCTCACAGTCAGGCGGGCTTATGCCATTGCACTCAACAGCTGATTTCCGACCAGCTTGAGCCCACCGTTGCGCGCCTCCGTTACTCTTTGGGAGGCGACCGCCCCAGTCAAACTACCCACCATGCAGGGTCCCGGCACCGGGTAACGGTGCGCGGTTAGACATCAGACCGCTTAAGGGCGGTATTTCAAGGGTGGCTCCCCGATGACTGGCGCCATCGGTTCAAAGCCTCCCGCCTATCCTACACATAGGCGTTCTAATGCCACTGCAAAGCTGTAGTAAAGGTGCACGGGGTCTTTCCGTCTGACCGCGGGTACCCCGCATCTTCACGGGGAATTCAATTTCGCTGAGTCTCTGCTGGAGACAGTGGGGAAGTCGTTACGCCATTCGTGCAGGTCGGAACTTACCCGACAAGGAATTTCGCTACCTTAGGACCGTTATAGTTACGGCCGCCGTTTACCGGGGCTTCGATTCGAAGCGTGAACCTCTCCTCTTAACCTTCCGGCACCGGGCAGGCGTCAGACCCTATACGTCACCTTCACGCGGTTTCGCAGAGCCCTGTGTTTTTAGTAAACAGTCGCCACCCCCTGGTCTGTGCCCCCGGCCTCAGGTTGCCCCAAGACCGGGCCCTCTTCTCCCGAAGTTACGAGGGCAATTTGCCGAGTTCCTTCAGCAGAGTTCTCTCAAGCGCCTGGGTATTCTCTACCAGTCCACCTGTGTCGGTTTCGGGTACGGTCAAAGGCGGGGGTTGTTTCCTGGAAGGATCCAGCAGCCCGGGCAATCCGTTAAGCCCGGACGACACTTCACCTCCGTCACCACCCGCTGGCTGGGGACTATTAACCCCATTCCCATCGACTACGCCTTTCGGCCTTGCCTTAGGGGCCGGCTAACCCTGCGCGGATTGACCTTGCGCAGGAGCCCTTGGACTTTCGGCGAGAGGGGTTCTCACCCTCTTTATCGCTACTCATGTCAGCATTCTCACTTGCCATACCTCCACGGGCCCTCACGGGGTCCCGCTTCGCAGGCCTAGGCAACGCTCCGCTACCGCTCAGATGCCAGATGTCAGATATCAGGGATCAGAGGAACCGAGCCGAACCAGGCGCCGACGCAAGCCCTGCCGCCAGCGCTTCCATTGGGCTTCTTCGAGATAACCCAAATCCAGCGCGTAACGCAGCCAGAGCCGCGTTTCGTCGGCGGAGGACTGCGCGATCAGGCAAAAGCGGCGGAGATCCGCCTGGCTTTCGCTCTGCCGGCCGAAACCCTCGGCCAGGTTCGCACAGACTGACTTGGATGAGCGACGGATCTGATCGCCGAGCGCGAACTGCTCCAGCCGGGGCAGCCCTAAACTCCAACGATGCACATCCAACGACAGCCGATAGGCCCGCTTGAAGACCTCTAGATCTTCAAAGCCCTTGGCTCTGCTCCTCACCCATTTCTTCTCGGTTCTTC
>CBDBCL010000035.1:10000-234766 GCA_965202755.1 Rhodospirillales bacterium
ATATTCCCGCACAGCACTTCAGTTTGTCTGCCCGCGCCGCCGAAGAGGGCTTGGACGCCGAATCGCAGCCGATCTTCTCGGCCTGGGAAGGCCGCGTGCGCAAGGGCGAAAACCTGGTTAGCCTCTTGATGGCCAAGGGCGTCTCCGAAGAGGAGGCGACCGCGGCCGCCAAGGCACTGGGCAAGGTCTTCGACAGCCGCAAGCTCAAGGTCGGACAGCGCGTGGAACTCTCTCTGGTGCCCAATCTGGACGGCGCGCTCGGCGAATCGCGGCACAGGCTGGTGTCGATGACGCTTTCGCCCTCGGCGATGACCGATCACATCGTCAGTCGCGGCGACGGCGGCTTCGCTGCCAGCAGCATCGAGCGGCCGGTCACCCGCCAACTGGTCTATCACCAAGGCGTGATCAACGGCAGCTTCTTCGGCGCCGGAAAGCGCGCCGGGGTCCCTCACAAGCACCTGGCCCGCTTGGTCAAGGGCTTCAGCTATGACGTCGACTTCCAGCGCGACATCAAGGCTGGCGATCGCTTCGAGTTGGCCTTCGAGGCTTTCGTCAACGACAAGGGCGAGATGGCCTACTCCGGCGAGGTGGTCTACGGTGCCTTGGTGCTGGGCGGCCGCCGCAAGGAGATCTATCGCTTTACCCTCAAGAGCGGACGCTCGGACTTCTTCAACGCCAAGGGAGAGTCGGTGAAGAAGGCGCTCCTGCGCACGCCGGTGGACGGGGCCCGCATCTCCTCGCGCTTCGGCATGCGCCGCCATCCGATCCTCGGTTATTCGAAGATGCACAAGGGCATCGACTTCGCAGCCTCGCGCGGCACCCCGATCTTTGCCGCCGGCGACGGCACCATCGAGCTCGCCAAGTGGAACGGCGGCTATGGGCGCTACATCCGCATCAAGCACGGCCGCGGCTACAAGACCGCCTATGCGCATATGGCCCGTTTCGCCAAGGACATGCGAGCCGGCAAGCGGGTGAAGCAGGGCCAGGTGATCGGTTATGTCGGCACCACCGGCCGTTCGACCGGCCCGCATCTGCACTATGAAGTGCTGCAGGGCGGCCGCCAGGTGAATCCGCTGAGCGTCAAGCTGCTGCCCGGTGAAAAGCTGAAGGGCGGCGACCTCAAGGGTTTCAAGTCGGTCAAGACGCATGTCGACGAGGCACGCCGCAAGGGCGGCCAAATCTTTATCGCCAAGCGCAACGAAGACTAGGCCGGCCGCCTCAACTCTGAGATCGGCAAGGCTGCCCCGAGGGCGCTGCCCTTTGGGCCGGGCTGTGCTGGAGGCTGTGGGGAAAGCGATTCTCAGCCGCGCAAGGGTGTCTGCTGATAGAAACGCTGCCGCCATTCGCCGTCCTGGCGCTCCCAGAGAATGGTGATGGCGACCTTGGCCGGCACCTCCTGGCCGCGATAGGAGCCCTGCATGGCCGAGTCGAAGCGCTGCAACACAAGCTCGGTGCCAGTTCGGTCACGAAAACCTCAGAGACGATCTCGCTATGGAACGCCTCGATCGGGGTTTCGGCAATGCGCTGCCAAACCGGCGTCGCCTCGTCGCCGAACTCGGTCACGTCCATATGGTGTTCGGTGGTCAAGGCCTGGATGGCCGCGGCATCGCCCTCCACGAATGCCTGCTTGATCACCGCATGGGCCTGGAGAATCTCCGCCTTCAAGGCTGCATCCGCCGCCGTTGCCGGCGTTGTCAGGGCAAGACCTGCCAAGGCGGTCAATCCTATGGCTGCACCCTTCATCGCTCCTCCACCTCCTCCAGGTCACTCCTGACTTAGTACCAGCGGTCATTGACAATGGTCGCTTGACCTCGACGGCACCGAAGCGATGAGTGGAACTCATCGCAGCATGAAACTAGGGGTGGGAGCGAGCTATGCGACAGATAAAGCTTGAAGCTTGATTGTTTCGCGGCGCAGTCGGGAGGCTTCGTGAAAACCGCGACCTGAGCCCGATAGACTGTCCGATCCGTGCGTTAGGACTCCAGCTCGCTATCCCAATAGAGATAGTCGTCCCAGGACTCGTGCAGGAAATTCGGCGGGAAGGCGCGGCCGTTTTTCTGCAGCTCATGGGTCGAGGGCTGCTTGCCCGGGCAAAGCGGCAGCATGCCGCTTTGCCCGGGCGTGCGATTGCCCTTCTCCAGATTGCAGTCCTGGCAGGCGGTGATGACATTGTCCCAGGTGGTGCGGCCACCACGCGAACGCGGCAGCACATGGTCGAAGGTCAGGAGCTCGGCCGGCAGGCTGTCGGCGCAGTACTGGCACTGGAAGCGGTCGCGCAGAAAGACATTGAAGCGGGTGAAGGCCGGCCGGCGATCCAGATGCACATAATCTTTGAGCGCGATCACCGAAGGCAGACGCATCTCGTAGCTGGGCGAGCGCACCACCCGGTCGTATTCGTTCAGGATGGCGACACGGTCGAGGAAGACCGCCTTCACGCTGTCCTGCCAAGCGCAGAGCGACAGCGGAAAGTAGCTGAGCGGACGATAGTCCGCATTCAACACCAAGGATGGAAAGGCGCCGGCGGTCATGCCCAAGGGAGCCGTCTCCTTCTCGTCTCTGCCGAAAGGACCAGTCCCGGCGACAGGCCTATAACATAGCCCAGCAGGTCGCTTCGTGACAAGGCACCCCCCTGATACGAAAGGACAATCTTCACCGACTTGTCACCTTGGCCAAGCATCTCGCCGGCCGGGTTCGGCAGCAAAGCTCTTTTGCCTAAAGGGCACACCCGCGATCTACCGCCGAGGAGGCCAAGCCCCCACTTGCAGCCCGGTCAATTCAGAAGGAAGAGCCATGAGCGCGAAACCCGAAGCCGGCGCAGCCATGCCGGCCATCACTCTAAACACCCTCTCCGGCGAAGAGGTCACTACCGGTGGCGCCGGCGGCTGGCGCATGCTGGTGGTCTACCGCGGCAAGCACTGCCCGCTATGCAAGAACTATCTGGGCCGCCTGGAAGAGGTGAAAGGCCGCTATGCCGAACTCGACACCGAGATCCTCCTAGCCTCCGGCGATCCCAAGGAGAAGGCCGAGTTCTGCCGGGGAGACTGGGGCTTGAGCCTGCCGATCGCCTACGATTTGTCTGTCGAGCAGATGCGCGCCCTGGGTCTCTATGTCTCAGAGCCGCGTTCGCCTCAGGAAACCGACCGCCCCTTCGCCGAGCCCGGCGTGTTCGTGATCAATCCTGAGGGCAAGATCCAGATCGTGGACATCTCCAACGCCCCCTTTGCCCGACCCGATCTGGAAGCCATCTCAAAGGGCCTAGCCTTTATCAAGGACAAGGGTTACCCGATCCGCGGCACGCTGGCTTGAGTCAAGAGTACTGGAGAGGCGACCTTACCCCGTGCTGCGGGCCAGGACCTGACTGACCTCAGATAAGGAGCGGCCGCTTTCCACCGACCAGGCGTTGAAGGCGGCCTGCACCTTGGCCAAGGCGTTCTTCGAGGTCGCCGCCTTGTCGATTATGCCCTCGCGGATCAGGGCAGCTGTCACATCTTTGGAGGGCAGCTGTCACATCTTTGGACAGTACGAAAGCCGGCTTGCCCAGGAAACGCAGGCAATACTGTGCCGTAGCTCCGCCCAAACGGCTGCCACGCCACTTCAGGAGATCGAGCAGGCCGACGAAGTCCTCATCCGGCCAGTCGGCAATGACCTGACCGGCCAGGCGCCCCTCCTCTTGCGCCAGCGCGCATAGATAAGGCCGCATTCTCGAAGACCGCGCGGATCTTGGCGGCATGACGCACGATGCGGCGATCCTGCAGCAGACGATCCAGATCCTCGTCGGACGCCAGGGCCCAGCGCCCAGGGTCGAAGCCCTCGAAGGCGACTTCGAAATCCGGCCACTTCTTCTCGATCACCGACCAGTTGAATCCAGCCTGAAACACCCGCTTGGACAGCTCCGACAGCCAACGATCGTCGCCTAGCGCGCGCAAAGTCTCGAGTGCCGCCGGCCGCCCGATCAGAGCTTCCAAAGCCGCTTCGCCGCCTTTGCGTTCGGCTGTCAGCGCATATATCTCGGCAAAAGGTCGCATTGCCGTCTCCTCTCCGACTCCGTTCGGCATCCAGGCTGCGCCTGCCTGCCAGCCGCAGCAAGGACAAGAATTGCCGCCATGAGATCACAGCCTCGCGATGTCCTGCGCAGGTCGCAATACTTCTTCCTATGAAAAAATGTTTCTTCCCCTTGCAGGTTCGCAGCATCTGAATTACCTCTCCTAGGCGACAGACCCTAGCGTCGGCCCGCAAGGCCTCTCAGCCCTCCGATAGGGGGCAGGCATGAGGAGAGGGGAGGACGCCAGCGCCGAGCATTTTGGAGGAGTGCAAGCCATGTGCGGCATCGTCGGACTTTACGCCAAGCGGCCGGCTTTCAGGGAAAGCCTGGGCGCGCATCTGGCGACCATGCTGGTGGAAATGAGCGACCGCGGACCCGATTCCGCCGGCGTGGCTCTCTATCGGCCCTCGGCTTCGGCCGGCGCCCTGAAACTGGTCCTGCACGGGCCCGAGGACTTTGACTGGCAGGCCTTGGGCACGGCGCTCGGCAAGGACTTCGATCCGGCAGTCGCGCTGGAGCAGCGCGGCAATCACAGCGTCGTCACCTTGGGCGCGGATCTGGAGCGCCTGCGCGGCTGGCTCGGCGAGCATTATCCCGAACTGCGTCTGGTCTCCGCTGGCGAGATCATCGAGATCTTCAAGGAGAAGGGTCATCCGCGCGACGTCGTGCAGCAGTTCGGGCTGGAGGGGCTGAGCGGCAGCCACGGCCTGGGCCACACCCGTATGGCGACCGAAAGCGCGGTGACGACGGAGCACTCGCATCCCTTCTCGACCGGGCGCGATCTCTGTCTGGTGCACAACGGCTCGCTCTCCAACCACAACCGCTTGCGCGCCCGTCTACGCAAGGCCGGCGTCGAGATCCAGACCGACAACGACAGCGAGGTGGCCGCTGGTTTCCTGACCTGGCGCCTGGCCGAGGGCGATGCGCTCGAAGAGGCGCTGCAGCGCGGGATCAAAGAGCTGGACGGCTTCTACACCTTCGCGGTGGGGACCAAGGAAGGCTTTGCTGTGCTGCGCGATGCCATCGCCTGCAAGCACGCTGTCCTGGCCGAGACCGACGATTGGGTGGCGATGGCGACCGAGTATCGCGCCATCGCGCCGCTGCCGGGCGCCGAGAAGGCCGACATCTGGGAGCCGGAGCCCGGCCGCATCTATACTTGGGGCGCCTGAAGGAGAGATCTGCATGATTGAGATCGATCTGGCCGCAGCGCCCTTGCGGCAAGCCAACAAGCGTTTGCAGTCGGTCGGGCCGGACGACAATCTCCGCCAGTTCCTGATACGCCACCCACGCGGCGCGCACGCCGTCGCCGCTGGACTGAACGCCGCCATCGAGGTCACCATCGACGGCCATGTCGGCTTCTACTGCGCCGGCATGAACAAGGAGGCGGAGATCACCGTTCAAGGCCATGCCGGCGTCGGCTTGGCGGAGAACATGATGAGCGGGACGGTGCGCGTCACAGGCAATGCCTCGGAATCGGCCGGTGCCACCGGGCACGGTGGCCTGCTGGTCATCCAAGGCGACACCTCCTCGCGCTGCGGTATCTCGATGAAGGGCATCGACATCGTGGTCGGCGGCTCTGTCGGGCACATGAGCGCCTTCATGGGCCAGGCCGGCTGCCTTGCAGTCCTCGGCGACGCCGGCCCCAGCCTGGGCGATTCGCTCTACGAGGCCAGGCTCTATGTCCGCGGTCGAGCCGAGAGTCTGGGGACCGACTGCAAGGAAAAGGAGATGACGGCGCACCACCTGGACAAGCTCGGCCGCCTGCTGGACCGGGCCCAGATCTCGGCCAATCCGCGCGACTTCCGCCGCTACGGCTCCGCCCGTCAGCTCTACAACTTCAAGATCGACAACCTGGGGAACTATTAGGCTCATGAGCGACCTTTCTAAGACCCCACGCACGCACCCGCGATCCTCCTCCATCTTCGACACCTATACCCTGTCGGAGATCAGGCGCGCGGCGGCGACCGGCGTCTACGACATCCGCGGCGGCGGCGCCAAGCGGCCGATGCCGCACTTCGACGACCTGCTGTTTCTCGGCGCCTCCATGTCGCGCTATCCGCTGGAGGGCTACCGCGAGACCTGCAACACCGCGGTCACTCTGGGCGACCGCTTCGCCGAGAAGCCGATCGAGTTGAAGATCCCGATCACCATCGCCGGCATGTCCTTCGGCTCGCTTTCGGGCCAGGCGAAGGAGGCTCTGGGCCGCGGCGCTTCGGCGATGGGCACCTCGACCACCACCGGCGACGGTGGTATGACCCAGGAGGAGCGGGGCCACTCGACGCAGCTGGTCTATCAGTACCTGCCCTCGCGCTATGGCATGAACCCCGACGACCTGCGCAAGGCCGATGCCATCGAGGTGGTGGTCGGCCAAGGCGCCAAGCCAGGCGGCGGCGGCATGCTGCTGGGCCAGAAGATCAACGAGCGGGTGGCACAGATGCGCACCCTGCCGCAGGGCGTCGATCAGCGCTCGGCCTGTCGCCATCCCGACTGGACCGGACCCGACGATCTGGAGATCAAGATCCACGAGCTGCGCGAGATCACCGGCGGGCAGGTGCCGATCTATGCCAAGATCGGCGCGTCTAGGCCCTATTTCGACACCGCGCTTTCGATCAAGGCCGGCGCCGACGTGGTGGTGCTGGACGGCATGCAAGGCGGCACCGCGGCCACCCAGGAGGTCTTCATCGAGCATGTCGGCATCCCGACCCTGGCCGCCATCCGGCCGGCGGTCCAGGCCCTGATCGATGCCGACATGCACCGGAAGGTGCAGCTGATCGTCTCCGGCGGTATCCGCAACGGTGCCGACGTCGCAAAATGTCTGGCCTTGGGCGCCGATGCCGTCTCGATCGGCACCGCCGCCTTGGTGGCGCTGGGCGACAACGATCCGCGCTGGGAAGAGGAGTACCAGGCGCTGGGCACGACGGCCGGCTGCTATGACGACTGGCACGAGGGTCTGGACCCGGCCGGCATCACCACGCAGGAGCCGAATCTGGCCCAGCAGCTGGATCCGGAGGCGGCCGGACGGCGGCTCGCCAACTTCCTGGCGGTTATGACCTTGGAATGCCAGACCATCGCCCGCGCCAACGGCAAGAGCGACGTGCGCAATCTGGAACCCGAGGATCTGGTGGCGCTCACCGTCGAATCGGCGGCCATGGCCAAGGTCCCCTTGGCTGGCACCGACTGGATTCCGGGGCAGGGCAACTTTTAGAACCAGGATGACCTCCAAAACGGCGAACGAAACTACAAGCGGCCGGCGTCTGCAGGCGTCGGCCGAGCAAGATAAGGCAAGGACAGGCGGCATGACCATCGATCTGGCTCAGACGGCCCAGGACAAGGGCATCAAGTATTTCCTCATCTCCTTCGTCGACCTCTTCGGCAATCTGCGGGCCAAGCTGGTGCCGGCCTCGGCCATCGGCGCGATGCAGGAGACCGGCGCCGGTTTCGCCGGCTTCGCCACCTGGCTGGACATGACCCCGGCCGACTCCGACATGTTCGGCAAGCCCGACCCGGAGAGCCTGATCCAGCTGCCCTGGAAGCCGGAGGTGGGCTGGCTCGCCGCCGATCTCTGGATGGACGGCCAGGAGGTCGAGGCCAGCCCGCGCGTCGCCTTGAAGCGCCAGATCGCCGCCGCCGCGGCCAAGGGCTGGCGCATGAAGACCGGTGTCGAGTGCGAGTACTTCCTGGTGAACGCCGACGGCAGCGCCATTGCCGACGAGCGCGACACCCAGTCCAAGCCCTGCTACGACCAGTCCGCGCTGATGCGGCGCTACGATGTGATCACTGCGATCTGCGACTCCATGCTGAGCCTCGGCTGGGCGCCCTATCAGAACGACCATGAGGACGCCAACGGCCAGTTCGAGATGAACTGGGAGTACGACGACTGCCTGAAAACGGCCGACCGCCACGTCTTCTTCAAATACATGGTGAAGAGCCTGGCCGAGAGTCACGGCCTGCGCGCGACCTTCATGCCCAAGCCCTTCGCCAACCTGACCGGCAACGGCTGTCATGCGCATTTGTCGATCTGGGATCTGGCCGGAACCACCAATCTTTTCGACGATCCGGCGGGCGAGTTGGGCCTCTCCGAGCTGGCCTATAGCTTCCTCGGTGGCATCATCCACTCGGCCCCGGCGCTGGCCGCGATCTTCAATCCGACGGTAAACTCCTACAAGCGGATCAACGCTCCGCGCACCCTCTCCGGCGCCACCTGGTCGCCGAACACGGTCTCCTATGGCGGCAACAACCGCACCCACATGGTCCGCATCCCGGAGCCCGGCCGCTTCGAGCTGCGCTTGATGGACGGCGCCGCCAATCCCTACCTCATGCAGGCCGGGGCCTTGGTCGCCGGCATGGACGGCTTCGCCAACAGGCGCGACCCGGGCAAGCGCCTGGACATCAACATGTACACCGAGAGTCGCAAGGCCCGTGGCCTGAAGAAGCTACCGCTGAACATGTGGGACGCGATCCGTCTGTTCACGGCCAGCAAGGTCCTGAACGAGGGCTTCGGCGCGCCGCTCTGCGACGCCTACGCCAAGCTGAAGCGCCAGGAATGGGACGAATACGCCGCCTCGATCAGCCAGTGGGAACAGGATCACACGCTGGATTGCTGAGGGAGCCGCATAGGTTGGGGAGTGCCGCGAGCGACGGTGCCTCAGTTGTCTGCTACTTCAGCAGCGGAGACAGGAATCCGGGAGGCACTCTCGCGGTCAACCAAATGCCGTTCTCGGATAAGAATAACACAAATCCTTGGTGATGCATTTCCCCGGCATCTATGCGAAGGACGGTCGGGCGGCCATGCCGTTGTCCGGGATGCCGCCCTCTTCCAAAATTGACGCAAGGAACCTCTTGGCAGTTCCGTGAAAGAGAATGTCTGGCGGCTCTCTGGATTGAAGTTCGAGGTTGATTTCGATCGAGTGGCCTTGATTGGCACGTATGCGCCTCCGGTCTTTGGACAGCGAGTAGCGTTGCTTTTCATCGCTCGCCACGACCTGCTCTATCAGCGGCCTCGGTGAGCAACAATTCAGGGGCTGCTTTCTCGAGCAAATCCGATAGGAACGCCCGACCACCTGGATCCAACTCGAGCCCGATGGCCGAAGGCTTGTGTCGGAGAACAAAGCTCAGGACCTTGCTGACCTTGGTCAGATGCTCTTGCGGGACAGCGCCCACGTCGATCATTGGGGAGTGTCCTCTGTTCTGTCGATCAGGTCCGGCCCAGCCGGATGGGAGGGCGGATCACACATCGAAGCACTCTTCGTACATGATAAGGGCGGGGCTGCAAGCAGCAGTTCTGTATAGTGCCGGCCAGCGTTTGGTGGGCTCGCCCTGCTGAAGGGGCGGGCTACCGCAGATCGCCCTAGAGCAGATGCACCAATCACTGAATCGATTGTGATGTGACGGGATGATGCAAGTCTGATTGAAGGTCTCCAGACAAGGAGGTCTTGGATGGGACGAGCATTGAGTGGTGATCTGCGGGTTCGTGTTTTGAAGGCATCGCAGGCGGGCCTGTCGACGAAGATGGCGCGGCTGCGTGGGCGTTCCAAGCGGGGCGAGCGCTGTCGCGCGGGCATTGGAAGACAACCACCTTTACCGGCGCGCTTCGGCTGACCGGAATGACCGCGCCGATGGTGCTCGACGGCGCCATGAATGGCGTCGCTTTTCTTGCCTATATCGAGCAAGCGCTGGCGCCGACCCTCAATCCCGGCGATGTCGTGATCATGGATGACTTGCCGGCGCACAAGGCCGCCGGCGTCCGACAGGCCATCGAGGCCACAGGCGCCACCCTCACATATCTGCCGCCCTACAGTCCCGACTTCAACCCAATCGAGATGGTATTCGCCAAGCTCAAATCACCGATCTGCGCACAGGCCGAAAGAACCGTTAGCACCCTCTGGAATACCATGGGCGACATCATCGGTCTGGTCGAGCCGCAAGAGTGCGCAAACGATTTCGCACCAGCAGGCTATGACCCTGCACAAAATGGATGTGCTCTAGCTATCGCTTCACAAAGTGAGGCTCACCAGAGACCGCTACTCGTAACTCCGCTGATCGTCGATGACCTTGCCGTCGTTGGCCAAGCCGCCCTCTTCGACGAAGGCGACCCCACCCTTCAGCTTGGTCACCTGCATCAAGCTCTCGGCGATCGCCGCGGCCAGAGCCTCGTCTCGGCTGGAGGCCTCGCAGCGCAGGATCATGGCGTCCTGCTCGCCATCACGGGTGACCTCCAGCCGGCCCTTCGTAATCTCCGGGTGACGGGCCAGGACCTGGGCGATCTGCTCCGGGTGGACGAACATGCCCTTGACCTTGGTGGTCTGGTCGGCACGACCCATCCAGCCCTTGATGCGGACGTTGGTGCGACCGCAGGGGCTGGGCTCGCTCATCTGGGCGGAGAGATCGCCGGTGGCGAAGCGCAGCATGGGATAGCCGGTGTTGAAGGTAGTGATCACCACCTCGCCGACCTCGCCCGCCGCTACCGGATCGCCGGTGCCGGGGCGGACGATCTCCAGGATTACCGCCTCGTCCAGGACCATGCCGGGGTTCGGCGACCCGTCGGTTGCCGCGCTTTCGTAGGCGACCAGTCCGACCTCGGCGACGCCGTAGCACTGAAAGCAGGCGACACCTCTCGTGCGGTACTCCTGGCGCAAGGAGGGGAAGAGGGCGCCGCCGGAAACCAGGGCATGACGGATCGACGAGAGGTCTTGGCTGCTCTCCGCCGCCTTGTCCAGGAGGATCTTCAGGAAGTCGGGCGTGCCTGAGAAACCCTCCGGGCGCAGCTGCTGGATCGCGTCGATCTGCTGCTCGCTGTTGCCGATGCCGGCCGGAATGACGCCGCAGCCCAGGGTGCGCGCACCCCAATCCAGCATCCAGCCGCCCGGCGTCAGGTGATAGGCGAAGGAATTGTGCACCAGCATGCCGGCGCGAAACCCGGCGGCGAAGAGCGCACGGGCGAAGCGGGTGAAGTCGCTCTCGCGCTCGTCCAGCTCGTAGATCGGCCCGGGCGAGGAGAAGACACGACCGGCGGCCCCCGGCGGCTTGGTGTTGAGCCCGCCGAAGGGGGGCTGCTCCGTCTGCAGGGCATGGATCTCGCTCTTGCGCAGCAGCGGCAGCTTGGCGAGAGCGGCCCGATCGGTGATTGCGGCCGGGTCGACCTCGGCCAGGCGCGCGCCGTGGGTCGGCGCATGCGCCTTGGCATAGGCGATCTGGGCCGGCAGCGCGGCGAAGAGCGCCGCCTCTCGGGCCGCCGCGTCGCGGGTCTCCAAGCTGTCGAAGTACTTCCTCTCCGCCATCCGAGGATCCCCCTTCCGTTTGCAGGCGAAGCTAAGCAAGCCAGCGCTTGCGGCGCTTGTAGTGCTTGACGTCGCGATAGCTCTTGCGGCCCGAGGCGGAGAGCCCGAGGTAGAATTCCTTGACGTCCTCGTTGTTCGACAGCGCGCTGGCCTTGCCGTCCATCACCACGCGCCCATTCTCCAGAATGTAGCCGTAGTTGGCGTACTTCAGCGCCACCGAGGTGTTCTGCTCGGCCAGGAGGAAGGTCACACCCTCGCTCTCGTTCAGCCGCTTCACCGTCTCGAAGATCACCTCGACCAGCTGTGGCGCCAGGCCCATGGAGGGCTCGTCCAGCAGGATCATCGAGGGGCGGCTCATCAGCGCCCGGCCGATGGCGCACATCTGCTGCTCGCCGCCCGAAGTGTAGCCGGCCAGGCTGATCCTGCGTTCCTTCAGCTGCGGGAAATAGTGATAGACCATCTCCAGGTCCTTGTTGACCGCGCTCTTGCCGTCGCGCCGGGTGTAGGCGCCGGTCAGCAGGTTCTCCTCGACGGTCAGATGGCCGAAGCAGTGACGGCCTTCCATCACCTGGATGACACCCTTGCGCACCAGATCGTGCGGCGTCAGGGCGTCGATCTTCTCGCCTCGGAAATGGATCGCACCCTTGGTGACCTCGCCGCGTTCGGCCCGCAGCAGGTTGGAGATCGCCTTCAGGGTGGTGGTCTTACCGGCACCATTGGCGCCCAGCAGCGCGACGACGCCCTGTTTGGACACGCTCAAGGAGACGCCCTTCAGCACCAGAATCACGTGATCGTAGATCACCTCGATGTTCTGCACGCTCAATAGCGCATCTTCGCCGTTGACCGCTTGAGCCGCCTCAGCCATCGCGTCCGCCGTTCCTGGTTTCAAACAGAGAGAACGGCGAGGGGATATCTCGTTCCCCTTGCCGCTACAGACTTACTGGTTCTGGTCGCAATTCCGCGGGGTGATGCCGTTCTCCTTGGCATATTGATCCGCAGAGGCCTCGTACTCCGGCCAGAGTGCTTTGCGGTTGGGGTCGAGGAAGCCGGTGATCGCCACCCACTTCTTGCCGTCCCACTGCTGCACGATGGCGGCACCGCCACCCTCATGGTTGGCGCAGGTGATGTCGACAGGGCTCATCAGGCCCTCCATGCCGGCTTCCTTGATACGATCGGCAGTGATCACCAGATGGTCAAAACCCCACTGGACCTCCTCACCCTTCAGCGGCCGCTGACCGAACTTGCCCTGCGCAGTGCGCACCGCCTCGGTCACGATGAAGCCGTTGACCACGGCGCGATTGTACAGCACCGAGCCGACATTGGCCTTGTCGCCGATGCCTTCGCCCTCATCATGCATCTTCAACATGTCCTGGATGATCGGTGCATCGGTACCCACACCGGTGATGTTCAAGGACTTGTAGCCCTTGGCGGCATCCTTGACCGGGATCACGTCGGCCTCGGCGCCGGACCACCAGATGCCGATGAACTTGTCCATCGGGAAGCCGACCGACGCGGCCTCTTTCACTGCAGTCGAGTTCATCACGCCCCAGCCCCACATGAAGACATAGTCGGGCTTGATCTGCCGGCCGATCCTGAGCCAGGTGGCCTTCTGTTCCAGACCCGGATGGGCAACCGGGAAGAGGCTCAACTCATAGCCTTCCAGCTTGGCCAAGCGCTCCAGAGTGGTGATCGGCTCCTTACCGTAGGCACTGTCGTGATAGACGAGTGCAATTTTCTTACCCTCGAGGCTGCCGCCCTCCTGCTCCTTGGCGTACTGAACCATCACGTCGGCACCGGCCCAGTAGGTGATGGGTGCGGTGTAGACATAAGGGAAGACCGAGCCGTCGGAGGCATCGGCGCGGCCGTAGCCCATCGAGAGCACCGGGATCTTATCCGCGGTTGCCCGCCCGATCAGCGCGTAGGTGATGCCGGTGGAGTAGGGATTGAAGACCGTGGCCCCGGAGGCACCCTTGTTCTTCAGGCGCTCGTAACATTCCACACCCTTGTCGGTGTTGTACTGGGTCTCGCACTCTTCCCAGGAGAGCGGGATGCCGCCGATGCCGCCGTCCTTCCAGTTGACGTACTTGAAGTAGTCGACGAAGCCGTCGGCCAAGGGAATGCCGCCCGGCGCATAGGGACCGGTACGATAGATCAGCAGCGGCATGAACTGGTCACCCTCGGCCGAAGCCGTGGTCACCGGTGTCGCCGTGGCGGCAACGGAAAGCGCGACGGCAGCAGCCGCCAAACGCAGGGACTTAAGATCCATCGGTGTTATTCCTCCCATGGTCGGGGATCGCCCCCTGTTTCGAGCTGATCCCGTCGCGACGCCGAAGGCATTTTCTTGGCATGAGGTCGCGGCGTCCTTTGACCCCTGCATGCATTGAGGCCCAACCTTAATGTTGAATTACCTGCAAAGGCCTATCGGGGAAAGACCAAACACAAGAAAACTTTGCGAGCGAAAGCGGCGACCCGTAATCTAGTAAGTTGGAGAGGGAAGGATCGCGGGGTCATCGCCTATGCCGGCTACATCCTGGGTTTTGCCGGCGACACGCCAGAACGCATCGATCAGGACATCCGCATCATCCTAGCCGGGATCGCCCACGTAGCGCCCGATCACGACGTTCATATTGCCTTGGTCGCTGCTGGGATGCAATCTGAGAGGCGTCGGGGATTGGGAAACGGCCCAGAACGGCCAGGACAACGGGCCGCTGATCGGAAACCCACGGGCCAGTGCCAATTTCGTAGCGTTCCGGGCACAGGTCTCCCGTCGTGAAGTCGTTTTGATTGGCATAGCGTTGGCTCACGCTGGTGTCGGCCGTGGTCGCAAGCGGTCGATCCGATCCAGGATATCGGCGAACAGGTCGCGCGGGAGCGCGACCTCGGCCAATTGGAAGGTGACGTAGCGTCCGTGACGCGCGACTTTTGCCCCAATTTTCACCAGCTTCTCGCGCAGCGTCGTCAGCGACCAATTGCTCACTGGGTCTGGCAAAGCTAGCGTGCGCATGAAGTTGCCCAGGTTGTAGGCCAGTGCATGAAGCTGAAGCCGAGCCGCGTTGGCCTTGAAGCGTCGGCAGGATAGTCGCGTCCAACGGATCGCGTTCTTGCCCTCCCTGATGTGTTGTTCCGCCGTGCCACGCTGGTTGTAGAAGGCGACGATCCGCTCGGCGGGCCGGGACAGATTGGTGACGACGAACCCGACGCGGGGATACAACTCGCCCGGATGCCATTCCACTTTCGCCACCACGCGCCGCGCCTGGGTCCAGCTTCCAGCCCGATAGCTGAAGCTGGCGAAGTAGCGACGGACTTCCATCGGGGGCCGTCCCCTCGGGCGCCGTAGCAGGTGGGCGACGTATCCCTGGAGCACGCTGTTGGCGGGAAGCCGGATGGCGTAGCCGAAGCCCTCGGCCTCCAGATACTCGTAGATGTCCGGTGAGGCGAAGGCGGCATCGCCCCGAAAGTACCGCCGCAGCTTGCGCTCGCGATAACGCGCCACGACCGGGTCCAGCACCGCGCGCCAGCCATCGGCGCTGTGCACGTTGCCGGGTCGCAAGGCGCAGCGCTCCAGATCGCCGAGCTGGTTGAAGACAAAAAGCGGGTGATAGCAGGTGCAGCCGAAGTGGCCGTTGTAGGCCGTGCCTTCCTGTTCGCCGTGGGTGGGGCTGACCGAACTGTCCATGTCCAGGATGATCAGCTTCGGCGGTTTGCGACGATGAACGCGGTCGATCCACAGCCCGGACAGAGCGCTGAGTGCGGTGAGATTGACGTCACCCGTCAGCCATTGCGTCTCGAAACGGCCCATCTGGCTCGATGAGGCCGCACCCCGATCCGTCGCCTTGCCGCCGACAATCCAACGCATCGCTGGATCGCGAGAAAGCCGCTCGGCGTCGTTGACATCCTCGTACCCGGCCAAACGCCCGAACACCGCTTGCCGAAGCATCCCGACGACAGCGTGCCAGCCGTTCTTGCCGCGACGACCGTCTCGCAGCGCCCCGGCCGCCATCTCTGTCAGGCCAAGCGCGTCGTCCAGTTCCCGATACGCGAGCAAGCCGCCGTCCGACGTTACCTTCGATCCAGGGAACTCCAGCTTCACGCGGCGGTCGAAATCCACGCGAAGCAGCCCGTTCTTGGATTCACCCATCGGATGCACCATGAAAACCTCGCTTCAATCGACACAACACCATGATATGTAACCATGAATCAGCACCGTGGATGGCGCAACCTCAATCCCACCTGGGCAATGCGGGTTAATAGGGAAAGGGCCAAAGGCGAAGCTTCTCTTTTCCGATCTGCCACAAACGCGCCAGGCCGTGCGGCTCGACGATCAGAAAAAAGATGATGAGGCTGCCAAAAATGATGAGCCGCAGGTGCGCTACCATCTCGACCGACAGCGGTATACCCAGCAAAGGCGGCAGATTATCCAGCAGAATCGGCAGCAGAACGATGAAGGCGGCACCCATGAAGGAGCCCAGGATCGATCCCAAGCCGCCGATGATGATCATGAAGAGCACCTCGAAGGAGCGGTTGATCTCGAAGGCCAGCGCCTCGACCGATCCGGAATAGGTAAAGGCCCAGAGCGCGCCGGAGATACCGATGAAGAAAGAGCTGACGGCGAAGGCCGAGAGCTTGGCCAACATCGGGCGGATGCCGATGATCTCGGCGGCGATGTCCATGTCGCGGATCGCCATCCAGGAACGCCCGATGCGGCTGCGCACCATGTTCTTGGCGACCAGCGCCAGGAAGGAGACCAGGAGCAGCAGGAAGACGTACTTGTACTCCGGTAGCGCGCTGGAGCCGGTCACGGTGACGTTGCCGAAGACCTCGCGCGGCGGTGCCGAGATCACGCCCGAGGGGCTGTGATTGGTCCACCAGCCGAACTTGTTGAACATCCAGATCAGGAAGAACTGCGCGGCCAAGGTAGCGACGGCCAGATAGAAGCCTTTGATGCGCAAGGAGGGTAGCCCGAAGAGCACGCCGACCATGGCCGTCCCCAAGCCGGCCAGAAGGAACACGATCAGAATGTTCACGTCCGGAAAGGCCGTGGTGATCTTGTAGCTGAAGAAGGCACCGCAGGCCATGAAGCCGCCGGTGCCGAGGCTGAGTTGTCCGCAATAGCCGGTGAGGATGTTCAGGCCGAGTGCTGCCAGCGAGAAGATCAGGAAGGGGATTAGGATCGAGTTCAGCCAGTAGAGCGGTGCGATGAAGGGCACGACGAGGGCTGCAAAGGCCAGCAGGATCAGGACGCCGATCTTGTCCTGACGGATCGGAAAAATCGCCTGATCACCGGCGTAGCTGGCCTTGAGCTGTCCGGCCTCACGATAGAACATCGCTTAAACCCTCTCGATGATGCGTTCGCCGAAGAGGCCTTGCGGCCGGAACAGCAGGAAGATCATTGCCAGCATGTAGGCGAACCAATCCTGAATGGCGCCGCCGAAGATCGGACCGATGAAGACTTCGCCCACCTGCTCGCCGGCACCGACGATAAGGCCGCCGATGATGGCACCGGGGATTGAGGTGAAGCCGCCCAGGATCAGCACCGGCAGGGCCTTGAGAGCGATCAGCGAGAGCGAGAACTGGACACCCAGACTGGAACCCCACATGACACCGGCAACCAAGGCGACAATGCCGGCCACCGACCAGACGATGGCCCATATGGTCTTCAGGGGAATGCCTACCGAAAGCGCTGCCTGGTGGTCGTCGGCAACCGCGCGCAGCGCCCGGCCAACCTTGGTGTACTGAAACAGCACCGCCAGCAAAGCCACCATGAGCGCGCCGACGACAGCAGCAACGATCTCGGTAGGATCAAGGAACATCCCATTCGGGAAGAGGGCACCCTGGAAGGCGACGATGGGTTGGCGCGAGATACCGATATCCAGCGCCTTGACGTTGGAGCCCCAGATCGTCTGCCCGACGCCGTCCAGCACGAAGAAGATACCGATCGTGGCCATGAAGAGGATGATGTGCGGCTGGTTCACCATGGGCCGCAGCACCACCCGCTCGATCAGGAAGGCGACAACCACCATGACGACGGCAGCCAGAAAGAAGGAGATGGCCCAGTGGATCCCGATCTCCATAAAGCCGACCATGGCGAGCGCAGCGAAGAGCACCATGGCACCTTGGGCGAAGTTGAAGATCGAAGAGGCCTTGAAGATCAGCACGAAACCGAGCGCCACCAGCGCATACATCACGCCCTGCAAAAGGCCCTTGACCACGACCTCCAGATAGAAGTCCCAAGCGAAGAAAATCGCCGGGTCGATCTGCGCCAAACCTTGAAGCAGAAAGCCGATGATGGGGATCGCAGCCAAGCCGGAGACGATGCCAATGATAAGAGTGCGTAGGTTCATGCTCTTGTCCGTCCTCGCCCGCGCTTAATGCGCTACGCCCAGGTAGGCGTCGATCACGCCCTGATCGCTGCGCACCTCGTCCGGCGTCCCGTCCGCCAGCTTGCGCCCGTAGTCCAGCACCACCACCCGATCGGAGATGTCCATCACCACACCCATGTCGTGTTCGATCAGCGCGATGGTGGTGCCGAACTCGTCGTTCACATCGAGGATGAAGCGGGACATGTCCTCCTTCTCCTCGACGTTCATGCCGGCCATTGGCTCGTCCAGCAGCAATAACTCCGGTTCCATCGCCAGGGCCCGTGCCAACTCGACACGCTTCTGCAAGCCATAGGGCAGGCGACCCACCGGAGTCTTTCGGATGTCCTGGATCTCCAGGAAGTCGATGATCCCTTCGCAGACGGCACGCTGGCGGATCTCCTGCTTCTCGTTCGGTCCCCAGTAGAGGCACTGGGTCACGAAATCCAATGCACCCGCGCCCCAGGAGAGGACATGATCCAAGCCCCAGACACCAGTTTCCGGCGCGCGCGCATTGTGCATCTTCAGCAGGCGCCCGGTCATGATGTTGTCCAGAGTCGACATACCCTTGAAGAGCGCCACATTCTGGAAGGTCCGGGCGATCCCCTGCGCCGCCGCCATATGCGGGCGCATGGCATGGCGAATGTTGCCCTTGTAGGTGATGGTGCCTTCCTGCGGGTGATAGAAACCGTTGATCACGTTCAGCATCGAGGTCTTGCCGGCCCCGTTGGGACCGATGATCGCTCGGATCTCATGCTCCAGCACATTGAAGGAGATGTTGGTCAGCGCCTTAACGCCACCGAAGGAGAGCGAGATGCTGTCTACCGTCAACAGGGGCTTGCCGAAGACCCGCTCCGGATGAACCGCACCGGCATGCTGCGGTCCTTCCCCTGCCGCCAGGTTCTGCGGCGCGTTCTCGTTCATCGACCGATCTGCCTTCCTTGCTTGCTTTCCGTCATGCTGCCTTCCGTCCTCTGCCGACATCCCGCAAGTCCTTGATTTCGAGATCGGCCTCGATATTGCCCTTACGGCCATCCTCGAAGGTCACCTGCGTCTCGATGTGCGCCTGGCTGGAGCCATCATCGTAGAGGGCCGCAATCAAGGGCTCGTAGCGCTCGGAGATGGTGCTCCGACGTACCTTGCGGGTCCGCGTCAGCTCGCCGTCGTCGGCATCCAACTCCTTATGCAGGATGAGGAAGCGCTGGATCTGGGTCGGCGCCATCTGCGGGTCGCGTGCCAAGTCGGCATTCACCTCGCGCACGTGGCCTTCGATGATATCGCGCACCCGTGGATTGGTCGCCAATTCCTGATAGCTGGCATAGGAGACGTTGTTGCGCTCCGCCCAGCTCCCCACTGCCTCCTGATCGATGTTGATGAAGGCCGTGACATAGTCCCGCTGGTCACCGAAGGTGACGACCTCTTTGATATTCGGGAAGAATTTCAGCTTGTTTTCCAGGAACTTCGGCGCAAAGAGACTGCCGTCGTTCAGCTTGCCGACGTCCTTGGCCCGGTCAATGATTCGCAAGTGCCCTTCCGGCGTCATGATGCCGGCATCGCCGGTGTGCACCCAACCGTCCGGTGTCTTGGTGTCGGCAGTCGCCTCGGGATTCTTGAAATATTCCTTGAAGACGCCGGGGCTGCGGAACAGCACCTCGCCGTCCTCGGCCAGCTTCAGTTCCACGCCCGGAATGGCCTTGCCGACCGAATCGGCCCGAACCTCGCCGTCGGGCTGAATGGTGATGAAAACGCTGGCTTCGGTGGAGCCGTAGAGCTGCTTCAGGTTCACACCCAGCGCTCGGTAGAACTGGAAGATCTCCGGCCCGATCGCCTCGCCGGCGGTATAGGCCAAACGGATGCGGCTGAAGCCCAGTACGTTCTTCAGGGGTCCATAGACGAAGATCTCGCCCAAACGATATTTGAAGTGATCGCCGGCCGACACCTCTTCGCCGTCGAGAATCTTCTCGCCGACACGCTTGGCCAGATCCAGGAAGTAGGTAAACCAGCGCTGCTTGAATTTGCTCGCGTCCTGCATGCGAATCATGACCGAGGTCAGCAGATTCTCGAAGATACGCGGCGGTGCGAAAAAGTAGGTCGGGCCCAGCTCGCGCAGGTCGTGCATCACCGTGGCGCCGCTTTCCGGGCAGGACACGCAGAAGCCGGCGACATAGGACTGCCCGAAGGAAAAGACGTGATCGCCGACCCAGGCCATCGGTAGATAGGCCAGCACTTCTTCGGTCTCGGTCAATCTCTCGAACTCCACGCCGGCCTTGGCCATGGAGATCACATTGTTGAAGGTCAGCACCACGCCCTTGGGGTTGCCGGTGGTCCCAGAGGTATAGAGCATGATGGAGTCATCGCCGCCCTTGGAGACATCGACCTCGCGATCGTAGCGGCCGGGCTCCTTGGCGATCGCCGCCCGTCCCAGTTCCAGGACCTTGGCATAGTCTTTCAGGAAGTCTTGCTTGTAGTTTCTGAGGCCGCGGTTCTCCTGATAGACAATGGTCTCCAAACCCGCAACCTGGTCGCGAATCTCCAACAGCTTGTCGACCTGCTCCTGGTCTTCGACGACGGCCAACCGCGCACCGGCATGCTCGACCACATAGGCCATCTCGCGCGCCACGGAATCCTGATAGACCGGAACAGGAACGGCGCCGATGGCTTGCGCCGTGACCATGGTCCAATAGAGCCGCGGGCGATTGTCGCCGACGATCAGGACCTTGTCGCCGCGTGTCACACCCAGGGCCGCCAAGCCCAAGGCGAAGGCCTTGACCTCCTCCTGCGTCTGGCTCCAGGTCCAGGTCTGCCAGATGCCCAGATCCTTCTCCCGCATGGCCGGGCGATCGCCGCGCACCTTGGCGTTGTGCCGCATCAATTTGGGAAAGGTATCCAGTTCGTTTCCCTCGGCCATGGTCTAGCCGTCCTCCCGCTCGCTCTCGCCCCATATGGTACCGGGCAAAATCGGGAGACTGGGCATAAAAGCGTACGCTCAGCATCGCGGTCCGGCCGAGGGCTCACCCCTTCGACATCGGCCAGCAATGCAAGCCCGCTTCGGCGCGGCACGAGCCTCCCATCTCTTATTGTTTTTTGCCGCAAAGCCTAGCCTAGGTTGCTAGCGGCAAAGGTCGACGTGGTCAAGCAGGCCCGGAGACGCGCCGGCAATTGAGCAGAAAGTCAATTAGCAGCGAAACTCCGGAGAAACCTAGGCACCGGAGCGGCTGGACACACAAGTCCGAGAGACTTCACTGGAACTTGACTGCCAGAGAGTAAAAGGGAGAGGCAAAATTAGAGAAGCGGCCGACGGCCGCCCCTCCTTACTCCATCCAACGATCCAAGCTCGAAAGTCGCAACAGATCCCTTTAGGGGAGATGCCGGTCGCGGTAGCGACTGGTGAAGGGATCCTTCGCCATGCCGACGTCCCCATCCAGGTAGCCGATGTCACGCAAGGTGTGCGCATCCAAGCTGGAGAGGAGCCGCGCCCGGGCCGCGCGAACCTGACCGTCGTGCATCCTGACCGCAGCCTTGCGAAACTAGGCAAAAAGCCGCTTGCGCGCACTGGGCCCGACTTTGGCGGCGCGTTCGTGCTTGGCGTGGTGCGGCGCCTCGAGGCCCATCCAACTGGAGCTCCCTCACCCGAGGCTCACCCAGTTGAAGCTGCGGGGAAGTCGCAGTCCGTCCTGCATAGAAGTCATGGTCTGTTCCTTCCTTGGCGTTTGCGCCGGCCCGACTAGCGTCTGGATGCCCGCGTCTTCTGGGAAGGAATCTGCGTATGAGCCGCCGGAAAGGCTAACGAAAGGGCGGCAAGTAGACTTGAACAGGGCGGCAAGTAGACTTGAACGATAATCAAGTTCCTTCGGTTTGGTTCAACTGTAGAGGTCGGCTTGCCAGCTGCCGCAGCCAACGGGCCACGGCGTGCGCGGCCGCTGTCGGCTCTACACCCTTGGCGTGACAGAGGTAGTAGCAGGCAGCACCGAGACCGGGCAGGCCGAAGGGCGCGACGAGACTGCGGCGCTCCAGCCGCTCGTCGACCATGAGTCTGCGGACGATGGCCAAGCCCAGACCACGTTCTGCCACTGCAAGCACCTGTTCCTGGCCTTCCAAAGTAAGTGCCTTGGAGGTATCCGGTGGCGCAAAGCCATGAGCCGCCGCCCATTTCCGCCCACTCCTCCTTGTGATAGCGATTGACGATCAGGCGCGCGCTGCTCAACATCCGATCTTTCGGCAGATCGGCCAGACCGGCCATGCAGTCGGGACTGGCGACCGGCATCAAGGCTTCGCTTCGGCCATCAGAAACTCGGCCTCCACGTCCGGCCAGCCGCCACGGCCGTACCTGATCGCCAGATCGATCTGATCGCGCTTCAGATTGCTGAGTGTGGCTGTAGTGACCAATTGCAGATCGACGCCCGGGCAGGCTTCTTCCAGGCCGGCCAAGTTTGGAATGAGCCAGAGCAGAGTATGGCCAAGGACGGCGGCAGGGTCAGCGCCACCCGCTTGCGTCTGGCCGTACCGATGAGCGCGGACGTCGCCTCTTCGATCCGGCGCAAGGCGGGATCGACCTCTTCGAAGTAGTGCTGGCCCTCCGGTGTTAGAGTAAGGCCATTTCCCTGTCGCTCGAAGAGTGCCAGGTGCAGGAAGTCCTCCAGGCGCCGCACCTGATGCGAGATGGAGGACTCGGTCACGCCCAAAGCCTCGGCCGCATCGCGAAAGCGATCGTGGCTGGCAGCGACGTGAAAGGCGCGAAGCGCCGGGAAAGGCGGAACTGTCATGGAATTCTTATGGAGATGACTTGAGCTATGTTCAAGTACTCTTACCATGGTTTCAATAGTTGGTGCGATTAACCATGCCAATGTAAATGACAGGCGGGAATGACCGCGCCAGAAATTGCGTGACAAGGAAGCGACCATGAGCAGCATCGGAACATGGGCAGAGGCCCAAGCGACACGATACGGTCAGGGCGGCAACACTCTGGGCCAGGTGCGCTATCTGGCAGGTACCAAGAAACGGCCGGTAATCCTCTTGCCGCCCGAGAGCAGCAACCAGCCTCGCCAACGCAATGCGGACTACCGGGATCACACCATCTCGGTTGAGAACCTGCGTCCCTTCGCTCAGGATCTGAGCCTGGACCACGACGGTGTCATCCTGCGCCAGCGTCCGACCCAGGTGCTGGATCTCTACGACGATGCCGCAGTGACGGACC
The DNA here is from genome assembly GCA_965202755.1 of Rhodospirillales bacterium. Taxonomy (GTDB): domain Bacteria; phylum Pseudomonadota; class Alphaproteobacteria; order Kiloniellales; family JACOMY01; genus JACOMY01. The sequence continues at coordinate 32,870 of CBDBCL010000035.1, forward strand.
TCTATAATCGCAAGACCGAGGCTGCCCTGAAGGCGGAAACCGGTGCCAAGCGGGTCCTGGCCTTCGACCACACCCGCCGGGTCGAGAGAAACGCCGACCTGGAGAACCGGTCGGACCGTCGGCCGGTCCGTTCGGTCCACAACGACTACACCGATCGTTCGGGCCCACAGCGCGTGCGCGACCTGCTGGGCGAGGAGGCAGAGACGTTGCTGGCCGGCCGCTTTGCCGTCATGAATACTTGGCGTCCGATCCGCGGCCCGGTGCTGCGGCCCCCGCTCGGCTTCATCCATTCCGAGACCCTGGCACCCAAAGACGTGATTGCCGCCGATCTGGTCTATCCGGACCGCGTCGGCGAGATCTACGAGGTGGCCTATAACCCCGGTCATCGCTGGCTCTACGTGCCGGAGATGACGAGCGATGAGATCTTCATCCTCAAGTGCTACGATTCGGCCAAGGACGGTCGTGTCCGTTTCCTGCCGCACAGCGGCTTCGATGACTTTGCCATGCCGGCGAGCGCCGATTCCCGTGCAAGCATTGAGACCAGAAGCATCATCTTTTTCTAGGGTGCGACGAAGAGGGGGCGAGCGAATTTCGTCCCCTCAATCTGCTTGTCAAAATCGAGAAATGACTCTGGCGCATCAGCCCTAGACGTTTGAACGATTTCCCACACGCGGGGTTTCCTGCAGTCTCTGATGAGGGAGACACCGGTGCCGCCATTGGGCGGCGCCAGGGCTGGGAGATCCTGAAGCAGTGACAAAGAACACCGCCGGTGCAGCACTCGATCCCGTCCCGCAATGGGGGATCGAAGGCGACGATCTCGATCAAATGCAGGGGCTGCTCTGGCAGTCCTTCCATGCGGTCGCCAAGCGGCGCAATCCCGCCGTCCTTCGCTTGCTCGAAGGCAAAGCGCCGGCCACCACACCGGACAACGGAGATCTGCAGGCGATCGGTATCTGGTTCCAATTGCTGGCGATCGCCGAGGAAAATGCCGCCATGTGCGCCCGCCGCCCGCTCGAGGGCGAAGGCGGCCCCGACGCCTTGGTCGGCAGCTTCTCCCCCGTGCTGAAGGATATCGCCGCCCTTGGCGAAGAACCCGAAGTCGTCGCCGACCTGCTCGATTCGGCACTGATCGTCCCGACCCTGACCGCGCATCCCACCGAGGCCAAGCGCGTCACCGTTCTGAAGATTCATCGGCGTATCTATCGCCTGCTGACAGAACTGGAGCAGGGCCGCTGGACGCCGCGCGAGCGCGAGCTGCTGACCGCGGCGCTGCGCCGCGAGATCGATCTGCTCTGGCTCACCGACGAGTTGCGCCTGGAGCGTCCCGGCGTCGAGGAGGTCGCTTGGGGCCTGCACTTCTCCGTAGTGCTCTACGAGGCCACGTCGATCCTGCTGGAGCGCTGCGAGGCGGCCATGGCCCGGCACTTTCCCGAGCGCCCGGCCAAGAAGGCGATGCTGTTGCGTTTCGGTTCCTGGATCGGCGGCGACCGAGACGGCAACCCCAACGTAACCGCAGAAATCACGCGCCAGGCATTGACCGAGGCCCGCGATCTGGCGCTGCAACACATAGAGGCGTGCCTTCCAGGAGCGTCTGGATCGGCTGCTGCAGAGCGGCAAGGCCAGGGAGATCAAGGCCGGCAATCCCAACGTGCCCTTCCACCAGTTTTTCGTCGCCTGTACCCAGCGTTTGAAGCCCCTGCTGCAAAGCGACCTGGCCGAGCCGGTGGCCGCCACCTACCGCAATCCCCGCGATCTGGTGCAGGACCTTCTGCTGGCCGAACGCAGCCTGCACGATCTGGGAGCGCGTGACCTGGCGATCGGCATGGTGCGTCGACTGCGTTGGGATGTCGAGATCTTCGGGTTCCGCAGCGTCAGCCTGGACCTGCGCCAGAACACAACGGGCATCAACCGCAGCCTGGCCGCCGTCTGGACAGCCATGGCTCGACCCAAGGCCGAGCCGGGGATGTGGCTTGGTCGAAGAGCTTGCGCGATGCCTTGCGGCAGCCGCCACTCTCGCTGCCCGACCCGACGGCGCTCGCCGCCGAGACCCATGAGACCCTGGCGCTCTTCAAGCTGATCGCCAAGGTTTACGCCGGACCGAACCCCGAAGCACTGAATACCTTCGTGCTCTCTATGACCGCCAGCGCCAAAGATGTTCTGGCGGCGATGGTGCTGGCCCACTATGTCGGCCTCTCGCCGGGGCACGAGGGCCCACAGGCGATCCCGCTGCCGATCGTGCCGCTGTTCGAAACCATCGAGGATCTGCGCGGCGCACCGAAGATTTTGCATGATTTGATGGAGATGCCTTCGGTCAAGCACAGCCTATATGCCCGCGGCAATCGCCTGGAGGTCATGCTGGGTTACTCCGAACTCTAACAAGGACGGCGGCTATCTCTGCGCGCAATGGAAGTGACCAAAGCACAGAAGTCACTGCTGACGGCGGCCAAGAACGCCGGGTTCTCGGTTCGCTTCTTCCATGGTCGTGGCGATTCGGTCAGCCGCGGCGGCGCACCGACCGGACGCGCGATCGCCGCCCAACCGGCCGGCACGGTTGTCGGACAGTTGCGCATCACCGATGCAGGGCGAGGTGGTCACGACCAAGTACGCCAACCGCGGCACTGCGCTCTACAATCTGGAACTGCTGACCGCCAGCGTCGTCGCGCACAGCCTAAAGTTGCCATGGGACGTGACTGACCCGCTGGACTACGACGAGGCCTTAGGGGCCTTGTCGGGCATGTCGCAGGCCAGCTTCCGCAAGCTGGTCGAAGAGCCCGGCATGCTAGTCTACTTCACTGGCGCCAGCCCGGTGGAGGAGCTGGCACGTCTGAAAATGGGATCACGCCCGACCCGCCGTTTCGACGCCGCAAGCCTGGGCGATCTGCGCGCCATCCCCTGGGTCTTTGCCTGGAGCCAGAGTCGTCACCTGATCACCGGCTGATATGGGGTCGGCACCGCCTTGGAGACCTTCATGCGGGTCCGCGGTGCCGCAGGACGGGCCTTGCTGCGCGAGATGTTCCAGACATCTCGCTTCTTTCGCCTGATTCTGGACGAAGCGGAAAAGATGCTCTGCCTCGCCGACATGGAGATCGCCGAATCCTATGCCGAACGGGCGTCGGCCGAGGCGATCCTGGGGCCTATCCGCCAGGAGCACGCGCGCAGCCTGGACGCCCTGACGGAGATCACCGGCGGGTCGGAGCGCGGCGTGCGCTTTCCCGCCTACCTGCGCCGCCTGGAGGCGCGGCTGCCGCTGATCGATCAGGCCAACCGCTGGTAGGTCTCGCTGCTGCGAGAGTGGCGTGCACGCGATGAAGGAGCCGGCGAAGACCAGAGGATCCTGGAGCCGATGATGCTGTCGATGAACTGCATCGCCGGCGGTCTGGGCTGGGTCGGCTAGAGCAAAGCAAGACCCGACTGCATCCTCCACCACTTGCCACAAGGCAGCGGGAAAGCCAAAAAGGAGTGGGAAAAGCTGATCGGAAGCATGGGCTTGCGACAGGATAGGCTTGGGGCAGTGCGGAGAAGCAAGACAGAGCCATACAGGGCTAGGGGACGGCAATAACGAACGCAGAGGCCCAGCGCCCGGCCTGGCCGTGGTCTCGTGGGACCACCCTCATTGCGGCCGCGCTCACGATAACCACCCCGCTGTGGCTCCTGGGGTGTCTCAGCCTGCCGGTGCCGGAGGCCTTTCTGCCTTGGCTGGCGCTGTCGCAGATCACCATGCTCTGATCCTTCACCTGCGCTGCCATCGCGTTGCCGGCCGTGGTGCGCGCGCAGGCTCTAGAGCTACTTATCGGCGGGCTCGATAGGACCGTCCGGCTGCACCGGCGCCTCGGACTCTCGGCCTTTCTCCTATTGATCGCCCATGTGATCCTGTTGGCTCTGCATGGTTTGAAAACCAGCGGATCGATCGGGTCGAGCCTGGTTCCCTTCTGGTCAGCGGACACGCGGACCATTAACATCCTGGTCTTCTACGCCCTGATCGGCCTCGGCCTCCTGGCCTATGACAAGCGGCTCAGGCACGAGCGCTGGCTCTCCCTGCCGGCTGATCGGTCTGTTCTTCCTGGCCGGCACCGGGCATGCAGCACTGGAGCCCGGCACTTCATTCCTATGAGCTGCTGCGCTTCTGGATACTCCTGCTTCTGCTGATCGGCGCGGTGGCCTGGATCTATCGGATCTTCTTTTCTCCTTCGGGCCGCGCTATCGCTATGAGGTGAAGAGCGCGGTGCAACAGGGCAAGGAGGCACTCGACATGACCCTAAGGCCGCATGATCGGCGTATGATGTACGAGCCTGGGGCCTTCGTCTTTCTGCGCGTCCCCAGCTTCGCCGAGCAGGCGAAAAAACTGCATCCCTTCTCGCTCTCCAGCAACCCTGTCGAGCGGGATCTGCGTATCTCGGCGCGGCAGGTGGGTGACTTCACCAAGCGTCTCTCCAGCCTGCAGCCGGACACTCCGGTCGACGTGTTCGGCCCTTTCGGCAGCTTTACCCCGCAGCGCTTCCATCCCTATCGGCGGATGGTCTGGATCGGCGCCGGCATCGGCATCACGCCCTTCCTGGGCATGCTGAGCTTCGAGCTTTCGAACAACGATTTCCGCCGGATCTGGTTCTACTACATCGCCAGAACGCCGGAGGAAGCGGCCTACGACGCGGAAATCCGCGACCGCTTCCTGAAAGCCGATTCCTTTATCGACTACACGCTCTGGACCACAGCCGACCGTGGCCGCCTGACCGCCGCACAGATCGCCGAAGACATGGCCCCGCTGGACGACTATGCCGTCATGATCTGCGGGCGCGCGCGCTTCGCCAGCGACATGGCGCATCAATGCCTCAAGCTGGACCTACCTCGCGAGAAGATCATCCGCGAGAACCTGTAGTTCCGTTAATCCGCTAAAAAGGCCTCGGTCTGGCGGAAGACTTCGGGTGCCACCCGTTCGGCCATGGCGAAGTGGGAGGCCTGTGGGACGATCCGATAGGCGCGATCTTTGGCCCCCAAGGCTCCGAAGAGTAGGCTGGCATCCTCGTGGCTGCTGGTGGGATCCTCGGCGCCGCGGAGCAGCAGGGTCGGCATGCGAATGGCGGCTGGATCGTAAAGCGGATGGCCGCTGAAGACGAAGTGCAGATCGACCAGGGTGCCATTGGGCACGCGGAAAGCCGGCGGGGTGCGTGTCGCCGCAGGGGATCGGCTAGCAAAGCGCTCTTGAACAGCGCCTGAAAGGCGGCTTCCTCGCGATAGAGGCTCTTGTCGGCTAGCGGGATCTCACCGTCCCAGCGCTGGCGGATCGCATCCTCCTGCACCCAGCGATAGGCGCCCAGATCTGGATTGAGCCGCCCCGGGTCGCCGGGCGCCCCGCAGATCGAGAGCCATAGATCGTTCCAGGTGCCGAACACCGGGGCATAGAGGGCAAGCCGCCGGATCTTCCAGGCCGAGGGCCCGGTGGCATAGAGGCCACAGATGACCGTACCCCAGGAGCCGCCGAGCAGATCGATCTGCTCGGCGCCGGTCTTCTCGCGCACCGCCTCGACGGCGCGCTCGACATCGGCCTGCACATCTGCGGCCCGGGCATAGGGTTCGGCCTCTTGCGCCGGCCGCTCGAAGGACGCCGGTCGCTCGGAGAGAGCGTAGCCGCGCAGATCGACGGCGAAGGCCTCGCGGCCCGCTGCTGCTGCCACCTCCATCCAGGAGTAACCTGGCAAGGGCATGTCGTAGAGCTCGGACGCGAAGGTCGCGCCATGCACGAAGAGGATCGCACCGCGCCACGGACTTTGAGCCGCTCGATGCCGCAGAGCGAGCCGCGGGCCATCCCCCTCCAAAAAATCGATATGGCTGCCTGGCAAGACCATCCCCTTTGCCTGTTTCGACAAAGAAGGCACAGCTGCCGCCCGCAGGTCAAACCGATCGGCACCGATCACAGGGGACTTACTGCCCTCGCCCCAAGTCGATTAGACTCGCCGGACGCAACCATCGTGAGGCAAGGGAATGGACTCCAAGCCCAAACGCCCGGTTTCGCGGCGATAGAGATCACCGAGTGCGGGCTCAGGGTGTCCTGGAAGAACGGGGTGCAGCACCTCTTTCATCCCCTTTGGCTGCGCGAGATCTCTCTGGATCCGCTCTACCGCCATCCGGGAACCCAAATGCGCATCCCGCAGGCCTCCGATCTGCCGCTCGACATCGCGGTCGTGTCAGCCTCGTTCGAACCGGACGAGGTGCTGTCTCTCGAATTCAGTGACAGGCATCGCTGCCGTTCCCCCTCAGGCCATCTCCTGGCAGCGGCGACGCAACTGCGCCCCGACGATCCGGGTGGCGGTCAGAGCTATTGGGACAGCCGCCTCAGCGACTACAGCAGCTATGATCTGTACGGGCTCCGGGCCGACGAGGGCTTGCTCCTCGGCACGATGCACCAGCTGGCACGTCTCAGCTTCGTGCCAGTACGGGGCCATCCCGCTCGAGCCAGACGCGCTGCTGGATTTCGCCCGCCTGGTCGGCCCGCCGCGCGAGACCAATTGGGGCCTGGTCACCGATGTGCGCAACATTGCCGAGCCTTACGACCTGACCATGACGGCACGCTCGCTCGCACCGCATGCCGACAATCCCTACCGCCTGCCGGGGCCCGGCTACACCTTCATGCACTGTCTGGCCAACGGCGCCGAGGGCGGCGATTCGACAATCGTCGATGGCTTCGGAGCCGCCTACCGGCTGGGCGACCGGGGCCCCGAGGCCTTCGAGACCTTGACCCGCATCGCCCCCAACTTCCGCCACGCCGAGGCGATGGCACTCCTGGAGGACTATGGCCCACTGATCCAGGTGAACGAGGCCGGTCAGGTCGTACGCGTCCGCTTTTCCAATCGGATCGAGCAGATACCGGCCCTGGATCACGACAGCCTCAAGTGCTACTACCGCGCCCGGCAAGCCTTCGCCCGGCTGATCTTCTCCGAGGCGCTGACCCTCGAGATCAAGCTGCAGCCCGGCGAAGGCTTCATCTGGGACAACTATCGCATCCTCCACGGCCGCCGCGCCTTCGATCCGAGCAGCGGAGAGCGGCACATGCGCCACTGCTACATGGACCGCGACATCCTTTCCAGCCGGCACAAGTGTCTTCTGAGGCAAGTAGGCGAGAGGTGATTTAGATCTTTGCGCTGTTCTGTGGGCGCCGGCGTAGTGTCCTGACCAAGACCGTGCGAAGGAGCAAGACCACCCAGACACCGTAGGCGACAATTGCAAGGTTCTCAGGCACGCCTTCCCAGCAGCCTGCAAAGGTGACCGACTCCGCGCGATCATCGCAATCGGACGTGCTCTCGCCGCAAAGTCCCCAGGCTGCGACATCCTGCCTCGCAAACTCGATCAGCAGGGCGATCGGGACCGCGGCCAAGGCGAATCTGGCAATGCTGATCGACCAGTGCCGACCGTCCAGAGCCAAAAAGGAGAGGCCAGGAACATAAAGCCGAGAAAGCAGCCAGACGATCGCATTCATCGGAATCGCGACGACGAGCGCAAGCAACCCAATTCCGAACAAGGGAGCGTCGGTGGAATCACAGAGAGGATTGTCCCCCACCCTAGAGTTTTTTGAGACACTGATTAAGCCCTGAGACGAGGGGATTATTGAGGTGCTTTATGAGGTAACAGAAGCAGGTTGATCGGGAAGGAGCCGGAGTTGCGGAGACTTCACATATCGCAGCAGATCCGGCTCCGGCCCAACGACGCAGACAGACGGCGGCGCGCAAGCAGGAGGCCGTTCTGCGGATGTTGTGGAGCGAGGACATTTTTGTTGGTGGCTCGCAGTATCGACGCGCCGGCGGGCGCTGTCAGCGGTTGGCGGGACGTGTTCTTGGAGACGGGCGCATCTGGACTGAAGCACCGCGCTGGCGATGTGCGTGACGAAGAGAGTGACCGGTTGCGCGCCAAGGTGGGCGAGATCACCATGGACAACGAGCGTCTCTACGAGAAGATCGCGAAGATGGAGGCGGGCCACCCTTTCGGGCGCCGGAGGTCGAAGCGATGTGCGCCGTCATCTCGATCTCCACGGGCAAGGCCTAGGGTGTATCACGGGTGTGCTGGGTCTGGGGTCTGAGCCGGGCCAGCGTGTACCGGGACTTGCAACCGGCCCAGCCGGAGCCGCCGCCCGGGTCCGCGGGGCCCCCTGTCGGATGCGAGTATCGGATGCGCGCCTGGTCGAAGAGATCAGGCAGGTCATCACGGACAGCAGATTCCATGGCGAGGGCTATCGCAGGGTCTGGGCGCGCCTGCGCTACAAGGGCATCTGCACATCACAGGCGCGGCTTCAAGGCATCGCGCTGCCTAGCTGTACCCAACCTGAGGTTTAGGCTTCGGCCGTCGTTCGAGGGCGATGTCGAGTAGAGCGGCGAGGCAAAACCCGGACAAAAGACCTGGTGGCTGATGTTGCCGCTTTCCGCCGTCTTGACGTAGGTCTTGGGCTCTCCGCCGAGCAGCGTGAAGTCCGTCGTCGGCATCGTGACTGCCCAGCGAAAGGGCGATCCCGATATCGCCTGGCAATCGCTGCAATGGCAGATGTAGACGCCGTCCGGATCGATCTCCGCCTCGTAGCGAAGGGAACCGCAGTGACACTGCCCGTCGATCTTCATGGCTGGCCTCCGCTTTATCGTTCAGCAACCGGCGACGCAGTGGCCTTCGCCGTCGAAGCTCATGGTGTGGCCGCTCAGTGGAATATGGACCGGGATCTTCACAGCCTCGACGAAGGTCGCGGTAAGGGTTCCGGGTAACATCTTGCCGGCGCGCGGCGCCTCCTCATTGGCGCGCGAAGCGATGACGGCTGCCGGGCGCACCAGATTGTCGATCACGAAGGCGGCCTCATTCGGCCCGGTGGTGAAGGTGTCGGCGATGATGATCACCGCCAGCTTGGCGCCGTAGTAGTCGCGGACCACCTTGTCGTGCTCGGCGGTGATGCCGGTGTCGCCCGGGAGGTAGACGACTAGGCCGTTGGTGAAGATCAGGACATAGCCGGTCGGCGGCCCGGCATAGACGGTCAGCCCCGCTGCCTTCAGGTCCTCGCCCAACTGCCCACCGATGAACTCCGGCACGAGGCCGTTGGAGTGAGCTGCCGGCACCGTGGTGATGCCGACCCCACCGACCTTGAGCATGGCACCGAAGCGCACCAGTCTGGACTTCTTGGGATCGCCGCCGGCGGCCGCCAGCTTGCCGGCGAAGAAGCGCGGCATTTCACTGCCGGTCACGATTGCCGCCCCTTTGGCGACCGCGATCTCAACCGAGTTGGAGAGCGGCGCGACCTTGACCGAAACGTCCGGTTCGGCGCAGGCCCCGGTGTTGACCTCGGCATTGCGCCGATTGCCGGCGTGATCGCCGTGCAGGCGGCTGACCAGAACCACGTCGACCTTGCCGAGCCGAGGATCCTCCGGCCCGGCAACGGTACGCCCTGCATCGTAGAGCAACCGCGTTCCGTTCGGATCTTCCAGGACCAAGGCATGGTCGAAGCGGCAAAATTCTCCCTTCTGGCCGCCCAGCGGCGTGATCTCGACGACATCGGCGGCAAGCGCGGCCGCGCCGCAGAAGAGCGACAGGGCCAGGCTTGAGATGACTGCGGTCCGAAGTTTTGCCAGTTTACCTCCCGTTTTATCGTTGCTTTTAGGCGAGACCGACCGGTTGGTCTGGCCGCTAAACGTCCAGGTTCGCCACGCTCAGCGCGTTCTGCTGGATGAACTCGCGGCGCGGCTCGACCACATCGCCCATCAGGGTCGAGAAGAGCGTCTCGGTCTCGTCGGCATGGGCAATACGGACCTGCAGCAATGTCCGGACCTCGTGGTCCAGGGTGGTCTCCCAGAGCTGCTCCGGGTTCATCTCGCCCAGACCCTTGTAGCGCTGAATGGTAATGCCCTTGCGGCCGGCGGCAAAGACCGCGTCGGCCAGATCGATCGGACCGTGGATCACCCGCTCCCAGTCCTTGCCGGTCAAGGTCGCGGGCCCATCGTAGAGCCGGCTCAGGTCCTCGGCCTGCTCGGTCAGGCGGCGGGCCTCGCTGGAGGTCAGCACGGCGCTGTCGACCTCACGCCGCTCGGTCACGCCGCGCAGCATGCGCTCCACCAGATAGCCGCCGCGCTGCTGGTTGGCACGACCGCGCCAGCCTCGCTCGTGTTCGACGGCGACGCGATCCAGACGGGTGGCGACCGTACTCGCCGCCCGATTGGCACGCTCGGTATCGCGCACCAGGTCCAAGGACAAGGCGCCGGCGATCGCCGCCTGCTCCACCACCTGCGGATTGGCCACACGCAGCGCCAAAGTCAGCAGCAGTTGCTTCAGAAAAGCGGCCTGGCGGACCAGTTCGGCCAAATCGTTGCCGGCATGCTGCTGGCCGTCGCTCAAGGTCAGCACGGCGTCCTGCAGACCACTATCGATCAGGAAATCCTCCAGCGCCCGCTCGTCCTTCAAGTAGGTCAGACGATCGCCCTTCTTCGCCCGGAACAGCGGCGGCTGGGCGATGAAGAGATGCCCGCGCTCGATGATCTCCGGCATCTGCCGATAGAAGAAGGTCAGCAGCAGGGTGCGGATATGGCTGCCGTCCACGTCCGCGTCGGTCATGATGATGATCTTGTGATAGCGCAGCTTCTCGATGTTGAACTCGTCGCGCCCGATGCCGGTGCCAAGCGCCGTCACCAGAGTGCCGATCTCCTTCGAGCCCAGCATGCGGTCGAAGCGCGCGCGCTCGACGTTCAGGATCTTGCCGCGGAGGGGCAGGATGGCTTGGAACTTGCGCTCGCGGCCCTGCTTGGCCGAGCCACCAGCGGAATCGCCCTCGACCAGGAAGAGCTCGGACAAGGCCGGGTCCTTCTCCTGGCAATCGGCCAGCTTACCGGGCAGCGAGGCGATATCAAGCGCGCCCTTGCGCCGGGTGAGTTCGCGCGCCTTGCGCGCCGCCTCGCGAGCGAGTGCGGCCTCCACCACCTTGGAGACGATGCGCTTGGCCTCGTTTGGATGCTCTTCGAAGAAGGTCGCCAAGCCGTCGTTGATCACCTGCTCGACCAACGGACGCACCTCGGAGGAGACCAACTTCTCCTTGGTCTGGCTGGAGAATTTGGGGTCCGGCACCTTGACCGAGAGCACTGATGTCAAGCCTTCGCGGGAATCGTCACCCGACAGTGAGACCTTTTCTTTCTTCAAGAGGCCGGAGGCCTGGGCATAGGCATTGACTTGCCGGGTAAGCGCGCCGCGAAAGCCGGCCAAGTGGGTGCCGCCGTCGCGCTGCGGGATGTTGTTGGTAAAGCAGAACGTGTTCTCGTGGTAGGAATCGTTCCACTGCAGCGCGCAGTCCACCACGATGCCGTCGCGTTCGGCCCGGATCGTCACCGGCTCCGGCAGCAGCGCCTGCTTGGCCTTGTCCAGCCAGGCGACGAAGGCCGAGACGCCGCCCTCGTAGTGCAGATCGACCTGCGTGGCCTCGGCATGGCGCTCGTCCGACAGCAGCAGGTGCACACCGCTGTTCAGGAAAGCCAGTTCCCTCAAGCGATGCTCCAGGGTCGGAAAATCGAACTCCAGGATGTTGTCGAAGACGTCGACGGAGGGCGTGAAGGTGACCTCGGTCCCCTTCTGACCTGGCTCGGCCCGTCCGGTTTCCGTCAGCGGCGTCATCGTCTTGCCATCGACGAAGCGCATCTCATAGCGCTTGCCGTTGCGCCAGATCACCAGCTGCAGCTCTGCGGAGAGCGCGTTCACCACCGAGATGCCGACCCCATGCAGCCCGCCGGAGACCTTGTAGGAGTTCTGATCGAACTTCCCGCCGGCGTGCAGGTGGGTCATGATGACCTCGGCCGCCGAAACGCCCTCCTGCGCGTGAATGTCGACCGGGATGCCGCGACCGTTGTCGCGCACCGTCACCGAGCCATCGCCGTTCAGGATGACCTCGACCAAATCGCAATGTCCGGCCAGGGCCTCGTCGATGGCATTATCCACCACCTCGTAGATCATGTGGTGCAGCCCCGAGCCATCGTCGGTGTCGCCGATGTACATGCCGGGGCGCTTGCGGACGGCCTCCAAACCGCGCAGCACCTTGATCGATTGGGCGTTGTAGGCCTCTTGCTGGCCACTCGCCGGATTGTCACTCATCGGATCTATACCTTGTCACCAAGATTCTGCAGCACGGGAGGTGCCGCAGGTTCGTCACTTGTCTCGGCCGATCCGCACCCGCCCTTCGGCAACCCGAAAGGCCAAGGCCTCTCCGGTCAGGTATTCGAAGACCGCCGGTTCAGTGCCGGTCAGCCAAGCCTGCAAACCAAGCGACAGAATCTCATCATAGAGATTCTCGCGCCGCGCCGCATCGAGATGCGCGGCGACTTCGTCCAGCAACAGCAGGGGGGGGCGTCCCCTTTCTATCGCAATCAGGCGGGCATGCGCCAGCACCAGACCGACCAGCAAGGCCTTCTGCTCACCGGTCGATGAGAGGGCAGCCGGGCAATTCTTCTCCAGGTGCTGCGCCGCCAGGTCGCTGCGATGCGGTCCGACCGCGGTGCTGCCCTGCGCCTGATCGCGCGCGCGGCTATCGTAGAGGGCGGCCCGCAGGCGTTCCTCTACGGCGAGGGCCGCGGCTTCCTCCAACCAGAGGTCGAGATCGCCCGTGAGGCTGAGCCCGCACTTGGGAAAGTCACTGGCAATCTCCGTCTGGATCGCCCGATTGAGACGGGCGACCAAGGCGCGACGGGCAGCCGCGATGGCCACACCGCGCTCGGCCAGTCGCTCTTCCAGCGCCGCAAGCCAATGGAGATCACTCGAGCCCTCCTGCAATAGGCGTGCACGCTGGCGCAGGCTGCTTTCATAGCCGCTGACGCGCCCGACATGGGCCGGATCGAAGGCGAACACTAGGCGATCCAGAAACCGTCGCCGGTCCGAGGCGCCGTCGCGCCACAGGCCGTCCATCTGCGGTGTCAGCCAGACGATGTCGAGGATCTGGGCGAAGGCCGACTGAGCTCGCTCGCTGCGCCCGTCGATGCGCACCACGCGCCGTTCGCCGCTGGCGGCAGGATCACGCCCGGTACCCAACTGCCTACTGCCGTCGGCGGTCTCGATCCGCGTCGCTACCGCCCAAGGCTCCACGCTCGACAGCGCCTGGAAATCCTGCAACCTGGCCTGCCTGAGCCCCCGCCCCGGCGCCAGCAGGGAGACCGCCTCCAAAAGGTTGGTCTTGCCGGCCCCATTGGGACCGGTCAGCAGCACCGGGCGTGGCTCCATCTCCAGCGTAGCGCCGGCATAATTTCGAAAATGCGACAGCGAGAGGCGCGCAAGCCAAAGGCCCGGCGCCTGAGTCAGCCGCTCACCCGCGCCCCCCTCAGGCGGTGGGGTCACGTCCGTGCAGGTAACGCTCGTTCCGCGCCCTCCTAAACCCGCATCGGCATGAGGACATAGAGTGCGGCCGGATCCTGCGCGTCCTGAATCACCGCAGGCGAGGCGGAATCGGCCAAAGCGAAGGACATCAGCTCGCCGGAAATCTGCTGCGCGACCTCCATGAGATAGCGTGAGTTGAAGCCGATCTCGATTAGCTCGCTACCGTAATTCACCTCCAGCTCCTCGAGCGCGGTGCCGCTGTCCGGCGCATTGGCCGACAGCAGCAGCTGGCCGTCGCTCAAGGCCAGCTTTACCGCGCGGCTCTTTTCCGAAGAGATGGTCGAGACACGGTCGACCGAGGCACGGAAGGACTTGCAGTCGACCTCCATCATACGGTCGTTGCCGCTGGGGATGACACGTTCGTAATCGGGGAAGGTGCCATCGATCAGCTTCGAGGTCAGCACCGTTTCGCCGACGCTGAAGCGCACCCGGGTCTCCGACAGCGAGACCTCGACACCCTCTTCGACCTCGTCTAGCAGTTTGCGCAGCTCGTTCATCGTCTTGCGCGGCACGATGACACCCGGCATAGCGGCCCCGCCTTCCGGCAGAGGGATCTCGAAGCGAGCCAGCCGATGCCCGTCGGTCGCGACCGCGCGCAGCAGGGCGACATCGTTCACCGTGGTGTCGTGCAGATAGATGCCGTTCAGATAGTAGCGCGTCTCCTCCATCGAGATGGCAAAGCGCGTGCGGTCGATCAGGTTCTTCAAGGCCTCGGCCTGCAGGGTAAAGCTGCAGGGATAGCCGCCTTGCGTAGAAGCCGGAAAGTCTTCGCGCGGCAGGGTCACCAAAGTGAAGCGCGAGCGCCCGGCTGTCAGCACCAGTTGCTGCTGGTCGCCGTCGGCGGTGAGCAAAACGTCGGCTCCCTCCGGCAGCTTGCGCACGATATCGTAGAGCGTATGCGCCGAAGCCGTTATCGCGCCCGGGGTGGCGATCTCGGCCGGCACCACCTCGACGATGGTCAAGTCCATGTCGGTCGCGGTCAGCGCCAAGCCGCCGGGTCCAGCATTCATCAGGACATTGGACAAAATGGGAATGGTATTGCGCCGTTCGACGACGCTTTGCACATGGGCTAGCGCCTTGAGGAGCACTGCGCGTTCTATCGTGAGCTTCATGACACTGCTTTTTTGCGTTGGGGGTGACCGGGATGGCGAACGCCGACGCGAACGATCTGCCCCCGCCGGCCCCCATCCTAACGCTCGAATCGCCAAGCGAATCTGCCATGCGAAGATCCGAACCCGAATGGGGAGCGGATCATAGCCGGCTTGCGGTCACTTGGGAAGCACGACAAGCCTTTGCGGAGAACGGCTGCCGCAGATTCGTCCGATCACGGTCAGGCGGCTGTCCTGGGCCCCAAGCGAAGGCGCTGGGAGGGCCCAAAGTCTTGGCTCAGGTCCTCGAATCAGGCGTCCAGCATCCGCAGCAGCAGCTCTACATCCTCGGCAAAAGCCGGATCCGAAGCCCGCAGATCTTCGATCTTGCGCACCGCGTACATGACCGTGGTGTGGTCGCGGCCGCCGAACTTGCGACCGATCTCGGGCAAGGAACATTGCGTCAACTGCTTGCAGAGATACATGGCGATCTGGCGCGGGCGGGCGACGACACGGGCACGGCGCGGCGAGGACATCTCCGACAGGCGGATCTTGAAGTGCTCCGCCACCTTCTTCTGGATGTCGTCGATCGAAACCCGCCGGCTGTTGGCCCGCAAGACGTCCCGCAGCAGTTCCTGCGTCGACTCCAGGGTGATGCGTCCTCCGACCAAGGAGGCATGCGCGGCGATGCGGGTGAGCGCGCCCTCTAGCTCACGCACATTGGAAGTAATGCGATGGGCCAGGAAATCCAGCACCTTCATCGGGATCTCACCCTGAACCCGCGCGCGCTTGGCGGTCAGAATGCCTAGACGCAGCTCGTAGTTGGTGGGGTGAATATCGGCCACCAGCCCGTAGCCCAGGCGCGAGCGCATCCGCTCCTCCATGCCTTCCAGATCGTGCGGCGACTTGTCGGCCGAGATCACGACCTGGCGTTTCTGGTCCACCAGAGCATTGAAGGTATGGAAGAATTCTTCCTGAGTGGCTTCCCGGCCAGCAATGAACTGCACGTCGTCGATCATCAGGACGTCAATCGAACGGAACTGCTCCTTGAAGGCCATGGTGTCCCGGTTTTTGAGTGCGCACACGAACTGATACATGAACTTTTCAGCCGACATGTAGATTAGTCTGCGAGCGGGGTGCTGCTTGCGGATCTGCCAGGCGATCGCGTGCATCAGGTGGGTCTTGCCCAGACCTACTCCGCCGTAGAGGAAAAGCGGATTGAAGGTGACTTCGTCGGCCTCTGCCACACGCCGCGCCGCCGCATAGGCCAGTTCGTTCGGCTTGCCGACGACGAAGTCGTCGAAGGTGAAGCGTGCGTCCAAGGGGGCGGAGAGCGCGTTGGTCACGGAAAGCGGTGTCTTCTCCGGGACAGCTTCCGCCTGGGTCTGTCCGGGTTGGTCTTTCATCACCTTGCCCTCGCTCGCCGCATCCTGCTTCTCGTCGCGCTCTGCAGTATGTGGGCCACCGGGCTTAGCAGCCGGGCGCGCCGGAGGTTGGACGATGAACTCGACCGAACTCACGCGTTCCGAGGCAGCAACCAATAGTTTGTACAGCAGATCGCTATAGGTGTCGTGCACCCAGTCGCGCATGAAACGGCTGGGCAGCGAAAGCCGCAGGACGCCTTCGCGCAAGCACACGGGCTCCAAAGGCTCCAACCAAGATTTGAAGGCGTTGTCCCCGGCCTGTTCCCTCAGCGAGCGCCGCACCGCCTGCCAGACCTCGAGCGCCATGCCGGTATCCGGCGTAGCCAATGCCTCTCTCTTCACTGTATCAGCACCCTTCTTGTCTGCCCCTGTCGTCGCCGTCGTCGATCCTGCCCGATCATCCGCTCGCCCAGCCGGAACAGGTCTTCTTGTCTTCACAGATCCGCACACTGCACCTCCCAAGGTCGCACATCAAACCCAGCGTGCCACCATCTCAAGTTCTGTCAATAGCGCTTAGGCAAAGCCGCCACATCGCCTAACCTCAAATAGTTACCAGAAATCCCAAGAATCTAATCGGCTTTCTTGGGCACAACGCAGCAATTTATTTTTACTCTCTGGGCTATATTTACATCTTTTATTGTAGTTATTCTGTCAACATCACCAGCGCCAACGCTGACCATCTAGCCACAGACCGAAGCGATAAATCAAGTCATTATACTCGGTCGAAAGCCACTTAAATTACTTGACTCGGCGGCCAAGACGACTCCGGCGCTTGAAGCTGGTGCGCCAGTGAACCAGCGACGCAAACATGACAAAGGGTGCTGCGACCTCGAGTTCGCAGCACCCTTGGGTGACAGACTTGGAAGATCGGACAGAGGGACTAGCCCAGCGCCTTGATCTGCTTGGACAAGCGAGAGAGTTTGCGCGATACGGTGTTGCGATGCATCACACCCTTGTTGACGCCGCGCATCATCTCCGGCTGCGCGGCGCGGAGCGCTACGCCGGCAGCCTCCTGATCCCCGGCAAGGATGGCATTTTCCACGCATTTCACATGCTTTCGGATCCGCGACAAGCGGGAGTGGTTGATCAGGGTGCGTCGCTGCCGCCGCCGGTTGCGCTTCTCTGCAGACTTGTGGTTGGCCATGTGTCGAGCGTTCTTTCACTCAAGAGAAAACATTTAGGTCGGAAGCGCGCTGATGTAGCCACGCGCGGGCCTCTCGTCAAGCCGCTGGAGGCCGGCCATGCTCTGCCCGCAGGGCTACTGCGACCCCAGACGCATGGTTCGGTCGAAACCGGCTTGGGTGTTATCCGCCCAAACTCATTCACCAGCGGCCCGTACTCCCGGCCGACCGCCCCCGCTGCGATGAGAGCAGGGCGATCGGCGGGCGCGGGCCGTTGCCCTTCGGTCGGACAAGCCTCTAGCGGTGCTTGAAGTCGGGTTTGCGCTTGGCGGCAAAGGCCTCCATGCCTTCCTTGCGATCCTCCAAGGCGAAGGTGGAATGGAAGGAACGCCGCTCGAAGAGCACGCCTTCGCGCAAAGTGGTCTCGAAGGCGCGGTTCACCGACTCCTTGCAGATCGCGACCACCGGCTGCGATAGGGCAGCAATCTGCGCTGCCACAGCCATGGCGGTTTCCATCAAGGTGTCGGCCGGCACGACGCGCGCCACCAATCCAGAGCGTTCGGCCTCTTCGGCATTCATCATCCGGCCGGTGAGACAGAGATCCATGGCCTTGGCCTTACCGACGGTGCGGGTCAGTCGCTGCGATCCGCCGGCACCGGGGATGGTGCCCAGCTTGATCTCCGGCTGGCCGAAGCGGGCGGTGTCGCTGGCGATGATCATGTCGCACATCATCGCCATTTCGCAGCCACCGCCCAGCGCGAAGCCGGAGACCGCAGCGATCACCGGTTTGCGGATGCGCGTCACCACCTCCCAATCATCGGTGATGAAGTCCTCCCTCTGCACATCCTGGAAGGTCTTCTCCTTCATCTCCTTGATGTCGGCGCCGGCAGCGAAGGCCTTCTCGGAGCCGGTGATGACGATACAGCCAATGCTGTCGTCGGCGTCGAAGGCGATGAGCGCGCGACCGACATCCTCGACCAATTGCGCACAGAGCGCGTTCAAGGCCTTCGGCCGATTCAGACGCACGAGGCCGACGCCGCCCTCCTGCTCGACCAAGATCATCTCATAGCTCATACCCGCCGTCCTCTTTTGTTGGCATGCTGTACCATCGTTCATTGACGATGACTGTTGTGTCTCATCGCAACTTAGTGCTAGGAGGCCGAGGCTCACTCGGCGCTAGCCGCCCTATATCATGCAGCCGTCGAACCGCCTATCGTTGGCGTTGTGGGCAATAGAAGCTCGAGCGGCCGGACTGGACCATTCGCCGCACGCCGCGGCCGCAGTCGCAAGCGGCGCAAGGCTCGCCTTCGCGGCCATAAACCGCCCAGTGGTTCTGGAAATAGCCCAGCTCACCGTCGCTCTGAACGTAGTCGCGCAAGGAGGAGCCGCCGACTGCGATCGCCCGGGTCAAAACATCTTTGATCGCCGCCGCCAAGGCCTCCGCCCGGCGTCCCGGCACGCTGCGCGCCAGCCGCTTGGGCGATAGCCCGGCGAAGAAGAGCGCCTCGCAGGCATAGATGTTGCCGATCCCCGCAACCAGACGTTGATCCAGCAGCGCCGCCTTGATCGGCGTGATCTTGCCAGCCAAGGCCCCCGACAGATAGGCGCCGTCGAATTCGGGCGCCAAGGGCTCAGGGCCCAGGTTGGCGAGCAGGCGATGCTCGGCCAGCCCGGCTGCCGGCACCAGATCCAGAATGCCGAAGCGCCTGGCGTCATTGAAGCGCAGTTCAAACCCCTCGTCGGTGCGCAGGACAAAGTGGTCGTGTTTTTCCAGCGGTCGATTGCTGCCGCGCGGCAGGACGATCATGCGCCCACTCATGCCCAGGTGCGCGAGCAACACCTCCTCGCCCTCCAAGGTCAGGAGGATGTACTTGGCCCGCCGCGACAGTCCCAGCACCCGGCGTCCGGTCAGGCGCTCGGCCAAGCCCTCGGGTAGCGGCCAGCGCAGAGCCGGGACACGCACCTCGGCGCTGACGATCCGGCGTCCATGCAAGGGGCCGCGCAAGCCTCGCATGACCGTTTCGACTTCCGGCAACTCGGGCACTCGATCTCCTCCTCCGTCCTTGCGCGTGGCCACTGTAGCCTTCTGTCGCGCCGCCGGGGCCAGACGCTAGCCCAGCGGCGGCGCAATCGCTATCTTCCTGACGCAGTCATGCAGAGTCCGTACCCTCCCGAGAAATCTGCCCCGACCGCCGACAGTGATCGCCACGACGGCGATTCGGCTGCAGCCGAGTCCGACCCGACCACGCACTTCGGCTTCGATGAAGTCCCGGTGGGAGAGAAGGGCGCCAAGGTTCAGGCCCTCTTCGGCCGCGTGGCCGAGCGCTACGACCTGATGAACGACCTCATGTCGGGCGGCATCCATCGGCTCTGGAAGGACTCCATGCTGAGTCGCCTGGCGCCACGGCCCGGCGAGCGCATCCTCGATGTGGCCGGCGGCACCGGCGACATCGCATTCCGCATCGCCAAGCGAGTACCGGAGGCCGAGGTTCTGGTGCTGGACCTGACGCCGGAGATGCTGGTGGTCGGACGCGACCAGGCTTTGGACCACGGCTTGGTCGTGGGTCTCTCCTGGTTGGCCGGCGACGCCCAAGCCCTGCCGCTGCCGGACCGTTACCTGAATGCTTACACCATCGCCTTCGGCCTCCGGAACGTGACGGATCCCGAGCGGGCGCTGGCCGAGGCCTACCGGGTGCTGAAACCGGGCGGACGCTTCCTCTGCCTGGAGTTCTCGCAGGTGATCCTGCCGGTCCTGGATCGCCTCTACGACCTCTATTCCTTCGGTGTTCTGCCGCTGTTGGGTGCGGTGGTTGCCCGCGATCGGGCCGGCTATAAGTACCTGGTGGAGTCCATCCGCCGCTTTCCACCGCAGGAGGAGCTGGCGCAGATGATGCAAGGGGTCGGGTTTCGCCGCGTGGGCTGGCGCAACCTGACCGGCGGAGTGGCAGCACTGCACTACGGCTGGCGGGTCTAGAACGGACCGCACCGATGTTGCTGTCGCTGCGCATGATCGCCCGTCTGGTCGGAATCCTCCGAGTCTTGGCGCGCCATAACGCAGCCGCTGCCTTCGAGCTCTTGGGGTTGCGCGGCTGGCCACTCTGGCTGATGCAGAAGCTGGGCCGCGGACGCGGTCAAGGCCGGCCTGGCGGGCGCCTGGCCACCGCACTTACCGAACTGGGCCCCAGCTTCATCAAGCTCGGTCAGTCGCTCTCGACCCGTGCGGATATCTTGGGTGACGAACTGGCCGCCGACCTTGTCCGCGCTGCAAGACCAGGTACCGCCCTTCTCTTTCGCCGAAGCCAAGGCTGCCCTCTGGAGGCAGAACTCGGCGCACCCAGCGAGAGCCTCTTCGCCGAGGCTGGACGAGCAGCCGATCTCGGCCGCCTCGATCGCACAGGTGCACCTCGGTTTCGTCATCGAGCCTCCCTCTGGCGAGTCCGATCCGGAGCAAGAAGGCGACGACATGGAGACCGATGGCCTCCCGGAAGGGGAGTCGGCGCCGACACTCAGACCCGTTGCCGTCAAGATTCTACGCCCCGGCATCGAACGCGCCTTCGAACGCGATCTCAGGCTCTCCTTCTGGCTGGCCCGTTTGGCCGTTCGGACGCAACCACGCCTCAGGCGCATGAAGCCGGTCGCAGTCGTCCAGATCTTCGCCGACCAGGTCGCTCTGGAGATGGATCTGCGCTACGAGGCCGCCGGCATGAGCGAGAGCACCGAGAACTTCGAAGGCGACGACAGCTACCGCGTGCCGCGGGTCGACTGGCAACGCACGGCCCAACGCGTCCTCACCATGTCACGGGTCGAGGGCATTCCGATCGACGATCGCACCGCTCTCATCGCCGCCGAACTCGACCTGGAAGAGGTGCTCCGCACCGCTGCTACCATCTTCTTCAAGCAGGTCTTCCGCGATGGCCTGTTCCACGGCGATCAGCATCCCGGCAACATGATGATCGACGAGGCCGGCTGTGTGGTTGCCGTCGACTTCGGCATTCTCGGCCGGCTGGACCATGAGACCCGCCTGGTCCTTGGTGACATGATGATCGCCACCTCGGCTCGCGACTATCGACACCTGGCCGAAATCCAGGTGCAGGCCGGCTATCTGCCAAGCGACCGCTCGCTCGACACCTTCGCCCAAGCTCTCCGCTCGGTCTGCGAGCCGATCATCGGTCGACCGCTGCAGGAGATTTCCTTCGCCAAGCTCTTGGCACAACTCTTTCAGTTGACCGAGTCCTTCGCCATGCCGGTGCAGCCGCAGCTCTTGCTTCTGCAGAAGAACATGATGATGGCCGAGGGCATCAGCCGCACGCTCGCGCCGGGGCTCAACATCTGGACCCTGGCCCAGTCGCTGATCGAGGAGTGGATATTCCGCAATCGGAGCCCGGTGGCACGGCTGCGCGACGGCGGACGCTCCGTCCAGCGCGTCTTGGCGCGCGGACCGCAGGTCTTGAGCGACATAGAGGCCATCGCCAGCGAGATCCGCCGCGGCGGGCTGCGGCTATCCGCGCAGGGCGACGAGCCCTTCGAGGGTGTCGGTGCGCGACGGACCGCCTATCTCGCCATCCTGCTGTCGCAGGATCGCCCTTGCCGCCGTCCTGCTCGACTGACTCTTTGCTCCGGCATCGCTTGTGACTTCGCCAAGCTACCCCTAAGTTGCGGTACCGAGCGCGAGCCGCGGCTTGCATCTCAAGACCGATAGGGCTGGCAGGCACGCAGGTTCTGGCAAGGCGACGTGGGAGGAGTTCGGGGCGTAATGCTATCCGGCAAGCGCATATTGCTGATCGTCAGCGGCGGCATCGCCGCCTACAAGACCCTGGGACTCATTCGCCGCCTACGTGAAAAGGAGGCTGGTGTCACTGTCGTACTGACCGCCGCCGGCGAGCAGTTCGTTACACCCCTGTCGCTCTCCGCGCTTAGCGAAGAAAAGGTCTACCGCGAGCTCTTCTCGCTGACCGACGAGGCCGAGATGGGACACATCCAACTCTCCCGTTCGGCCGATCTGGTGGTGGTGGCGCCGGCCAGCGCCGACCTCCTGGCCAGGTTGAGGGCCGGCATCGCAAACGATTTGGCCTCCACCTTGTTACTGGCCACCGACAAAGAGGTTCTGGCCGCACCGGCGATGAACGTGCGCATGTGGGAGCATCCGGCAACGCAAGAGAACCTCGCTTGCCTGAGGGCTCGAGGTCTTGCCGTCGTCGGTCCCAACGAAGGCGCCATGGCTTGCGGCGAGTACGGCTTCGGCCGGATGGCGGAGCCGACCGAGATTCTAGCCGCAATCGAAGATCGACTGGGCGGGGCCAAGCCCTTGGCCGGCCGGCGGGCTTTGGTCACCGGCGGGCCGACCTACGAGGCCATCGATCCGGTGCGCTACATCGCCAATCGCTCGTCAGGCAAACAGGGCCACGCCATCGCGGCGGCCCTGGCCCGCGCCGGTGCAAAGGTCACTTTAGTGACAGGCCCGGTCAGGCTGGCCGACCCACCCGGCACCGACGTCGTTCCGGTAGAGAGTGCGCGCGAGATGCTGGCTGCCTGCCAAGCCGCTCTCCCGGCCGATATCGCCGTCTTCGCCGCGGCCGTTGCCGATTGGCGCGTTGCCCAGGAATCCGGGCAGAAGATCAAGAAGCAGGGCGGAGATCCGCCGCCGCTGGTCTTGACCACCAACTCCGACATTCTGGCGCAGATTGCCCAACTGAAAAGCGGCCGCCCCAGTCTCGTCGTCGGCTTTGCGGCGGAGACCGAGAAGGTCATCGAGCAAGCCCAGACCAAACGCCTGCGCAAAGGCTGCGATTGGATCTTGGCCAATGACGTGTCACCCGGCGAGGGCGTCTTCGGCGGCGATCGCAATCGTATCTACTTGATCGAGGAGGGAGGCTGCGAAACCTGGCCCTTGATGGACAAGTCCGCCGTCGCCGATCGCTTGGTGGCAAAGCTAATTGAGAGCTTCACAGGAGAGGAAGACCGTCCCGATGGCCGATAGAATGACGTCGCTTTCGCTGCCGATCCTGACTTTGGCGCATGCGCGAGACCTGCCGCTGCCGCGCTATGCTACGGACGGCAGCGCCGGGATGGACCTCCTTGCCGCAGTTTCCGACAGCCTGGTTCTGGAGCCTCTGGCGCGCCTCCTGGTGCCCTGCGGCATTTCCCTAGCCCTGCCGCCGGCTGAGTGGGAAGCACAGGTCAGGCCACGATCCGGTTTGGCGCTAAAGCAGGGTGTGACCATACTCAACGCACCCGGGATCATCGACTCCGACTATCGCGGAGAGATCTCCGTGGTGCTTATCAATCTCGGCGAAGCTGCCGTGACCATCGAGCGTGGCATGTGGATCGCACAACTCTTGATTGCTTCAATCGTACGAATTACCTGGAAACCGTGTTATCTGCTCCCCGAAAGCGCTCGCGGCGTCGGCAGTTTCGGCCCCACCGGCCTGGCATCGAGCGATCTGCAGGCAGCAGGCGAGACCTGACACCATGCTGCGTCTCTCCAAGAAGCTCCTCTTTGCCATCGAAGCCGTGGTCGACGTCGCCTACTTCGCCGTCGACAAGCCGGTCCGCTCCGGCGATATCTCCGACCGCCAGGGGATCCCGCGCCGCTATATGGAACAGGTGCTGCAGGAGCTGGTTCGCAGCGGCATTCTGGCCGGGCAACGCGGCCCGCGCGGCGGCTATAGTCTGGCAAGGCCGGCCGCCGAGATCGCTCTGGGAGAGATCATCCGTGTCGTCCGACAGTTGGAACGCCCGCCCGATCCCATGGCCGACAGCGGCGGTTCCAAGATCGGCCTCGAGGTGGTGCGCCCGATCTGGTTGGAGATGCAGGGCCAGATGATGGCACACTTGGATAGCCTGACCATCGAATCGCTCTGCGAGGACGCGAGGCGCAAGGGGATTGCCGCAGACACGGCGGCGGAAGCGACCAAAGTGTAGCAGCTGCACTATTGAGCGAAGTCGGTTCGCTTCCTACGTCATATGTCATGACAAGCGAAACCGAACGTGATCTGGACGATCTGGAAATCGAGCGCTATGCCCGCCACCTGGTCTTGCCGGAGGTGGGCGAGGATGGGCAGTTGCGACTGCTGCGATCCCGAGTCCTGATCGTCGGCGCCGGCGGGCTGGGTGCGCCGCTGGTGCACTATCTGGCCGCCGCAGGCGTCGGCACTCTGGGTCTCGTCGACGACGATGCCGTCGACTTGAGCAATCTGCAGCGCCAACCCTTACACGGCGTGAGCGATCTCGGCCGCGCCAAGGTCGACAGCGCCGCCGACAGCGCCAAGTCGATCAATCCCGAGGCCCGTATCGAGCGCCATGCCGTCCGCCTGACAGCAGACAACGCCAAGAGCCTGATCGGCGCCTATGACCTGGTGAGCGACGCCAGCGACAATCCGGCGACGCGCTATCTTATCAATGACGCCGCCTATCTGGCCAAGCGGCCGCTGGTCTCCGCCGCGGTCATGCGTTTCGACGGTCAGATCACCACCTTCAAGGCCTATGAAGAGGGCACGCAGGGACCCTGCTATCGCTGTCTCTTCGGCAATGACGTCGGCGATGCCAAAGACAGCTGTGCCGATGTCGGCGTGATGGGCGCTTTGCCGGGGATTCTCGGCAGCCTACAGGCCATGGAGGCGATCAAGGAACTGCTGGGCATCGGCGAGAGCCTGGCCGGACGCCTGCTGCTCTACGATGCCTTGGCGGCCAGCTTCCGCTCGATTCGGACCTTGGCCGATCCGCACTGCCCGCTCTGCGGCCCGCAGGCGACGATCCGCGACCTGACCAGCGATCGCTACATCGCCGGCTGCGCTGCCTAGGGTTTGGACTGAGAGCGGAATCCTTCCAGCAATCGTTTCGCCGCCCGGCCCGGCAGCAGGCTACCCTCGGAGACTGCGGCCTCCATTTCCGGCAAAGCCTGCGCGATATGCGGATCGGCTTGAAAGGCCTCGACCAGGCCGGCCTGGAGTTCGCGCCAAAACCAGGCATGGGCCTGCTCGGCGCGACGCGTCCGCAAGCCGGCAGCGCCCAGAGCGTCGCGATGCGCCAAAACCGCTTTCCAGACGACATCCAGGCCGCGCTTCTCCAGGGCAGATGTCTGGATGACCGGCGGGATCCAATTGGCGGCAGCCGGACGCAGCATCCGTAGCGCGCTCTGATATTCCGCTGCTGCCCGCCGCGCGCTCTCGACCAGAGCACCATCGGCCTTGTTCACCACGACCAGATCGGCCATCTCGACCACGCCCTTCTTGATGCCCTGCAGCTCGTCGCCACCGGCCGGCGGCAGGATCAGAAGGAAGGAGTCCACCAGCCCGGTAACCGCCGTCTCCGACTGGCCGACCCCCACCGTCTCGATCAGCACCACGTCATAGCCGGCGGCCTCGACCAGCAGCATGCAGTCGTGCGTGCGCCGTGCCACGCCGCCCAGGATGCGACCGGCCGGCGAGGGGCGAATGAAGGCGCCGGGCGCGCGAGACAGCTCTGCCATGCGGGTCTTGTCGCCGAGAATGGAGCCGCCGGTGCGCTGCGAAGAGGGATCGACGGCCAAAACCGCGACCCGGTGACCCTGCTGCAGCAGATAGAGACCGAAGGCCTCGATGAAGCTCGACTTGCCGACCCCGGGCGCACCCGAAAGGCCCAAGCGCACGGCCTTGCCGCTGTGCCCCATCACCTCGGCGAGCAGCTGCTCGGCCGCCTCGCGATGATCGTTGCGACTGGATTCGGCCAGGGTCATGGCCCGCGCCAAGGCGCGCCGTGCGCCTGCCAGGAGAGCCTGAGCCAAGTTGCTCATTAGGCGCCGACCTCCTTCTCTCCGCTTTGTTGTTTGGCCCAAAGCGCCGCATAGGCGCCGCCGGCCGCCAGCAGTTCGCGATGCCGCCCCCGTTCGACCACGGCGCCGCGATCCAGTACCAGGATCTGGTCGGCATCGATCACAGTCGAAAGGCGGTGCGCGACGATCAGACTGGTGCGCCCGCGCGAAACCGTAGCCAGATCCGCCTGCAGAGCACGCTCGGTGGTACTGTCCAGGGCCGAGGTGGCCTCGTCCAGAATGAGAATGGGCGGCGCCTTTAAGAGCGCCCGTGCGATGGCCACGCGCTGCTTCTCCCCGCCCGAGAGCTTCAGGCCGCGCTCGCCGACCCTGGTCTGCCAGCGGTCGGGAAGCTGCTCGATGAAGTCGACGATACGCGCCAGGCGCGCAGCCTCGCGGATTTCCTCCTGACTGGCGCCGATCCGGCCATAGCCGATGTTGTAGGCAATGGTGTCGTTGAAGAGCACGCAGTCTTGCGGCACCACCCCGATCGCTGCCCTGAGCGAAGCTTGCGTCACCGCGCGAATGTCCTGCCCGTCGATCAGAATGCGCCCACGGCTGACATCGTAGAAGCGGAACAGCAGCTTGGTAATGGTCGACTTGCCGGAGCCGGTGGCGCCGACGATCGCCAGACTCTGGCCCGCCGGCACCTCGAAAGAAAGATCCTGCAGAACGACGCGGCGCGGATCGTAGGCAAAGCCGACAGTCTCGAAGGTCACGGTGCCGCCGGTCACAGCCAAGGCCGGCGCGGCAGGGGCGTCCTCCACCTCGACCGCCTCCTGGGTCAGGAGAAAGAGCCGTTCCAAGTCGGCCAGGTTCTGGCGGATCTCGCGATAGACCGTGCCCAGGAAGTTCAGCGGGATGGTGAGCTGGATCAGGTAGGTGTTGACCTCGACGAAATCGCCGACCGTCATCTCGCCGGCGACCACCCCGTTTGCGGCCACCAGCATGATGCCGGTTACGCCCAAGGCGATCAGGAAGGCCTGGCCGGTGTTCAGAAAGGCAAGCGAGGTTCGGCTCTTGATCGCCGCCGCCTCGTAACGCGCCAGTGCCGTGTCATAGCGCGCCGCCTCGTGCTCCTCGTTGCCGAAGTACTTGACCGTCTCATAGTTCAAGAGGCTGTCGATGGCCTTGGTACCGGCCTCCTGATCGCTTTCGTTCATGGCGCGGCGCAGCTTGATGCGCCAGTTGGTGACCAAGGAGGTGAAGAGGACGTAGATCGAGACTGTGCCCAAGGTGATCGCGGCATAGACCCAGCCGAAGGCCAGCCACAGCAGTCCGGCGACCAGAATCACCTCCACCAGGGTCGGCAGAATCGAGAAGATGACGTAGAAGAGCAGCAGCTCGATCGACTTGGTGCCGCGCTCGATGGCCCGGGTCATGCCGCCGGTTTGGCGCTCCAGGTGAAAGCGCAGGGAGAGGCGGTGCAGATGGCGAAAGACTCCCAGCGCCAGATTGCGCATGGCATTTTGCGCGACCTTGGCGAAGAGCGCATCGCGCAGTTCGGTGCCGGCCATCGCCAGCACCCGGGCCGCACCATAGGCCAGGATCAATCCCAGGGGGATCACCAGGGCCGCGGTTTCGGTCGGCGACAGTGCGTCCACTGCCGCACCCAAGAGAGCAGGCACGGTGACCAGAAATCCCTTGGCCACGATCAACAGGAGGGCGCCGGCGATCATCCGCGCCTTCAGGTCGCTGCGCCCCTCCTGCCAGACGTAAGGCAGAAAGCGGCGCAACAGCATGAAAGCCGAGAGGCCTTTCCCGGCCGGATCCTCCGGCAGCGGAGGCGCGGCCATCGAGGCGGTCACGGCAACGGTGCCTCTGGTTCACTCGCCGCCATTGTCTAGTCCAGCAGATCGTGATCGGCCCGCCGAGTCTCGCCGGCAAGCGCCATGTATAGCCGCCCCAGGTCCGAAGTTAGAAAGACGGCGCCCAGACCGCCGGTCGGATCGGCGTCACGGCTGTCTTCCAGCAAGGCTTCGAAGGCATCCATAAAGCGGTCCGCTGCCAGTCTGAAGGTGCGATCGTGGCGATAATGCAGGACCAGGCCTCGCACGCCACTGCGATCCTTCAAACGCGGCAGCCGGCGCAGCAGCAGACTGTGGTCGCCCTCTGTCAAGGCGGCGATCACGGCCGGCGGCGTGTCGATCTTCATCAACGCGTTGAGGTCGACCGCCTTGTCGTTCAGATGCGCCACCACATCGCGGGCATCGGTTAGGAAATCCACCCGCTTCAGCCCGCGACCCTCGATATGGCGATCGTCACTGAGGCGCAGCGGTTCGTCGATTCTGAGGGCGCCGACCTGCTGGCGCATGCTGCGGGCCTGGCGCTGCAGGCGCGACACCGCCTCTTCGCCGCTTTCGGTCAACTGCTGGATCGCGTCCTGCAGACGGCGTTGTTCCTGAGTCAGGCGATCGTCGAGCTGCAACAGCGGCTGTGCGGCCTCGTTCAAAGTGGCGACATGTCCGACCATCGCCCGGAGCGTAGACTCGGTGCCCTCGACCGTCTCGCCGAAGCCGCGCATCTCGCCCAGCACGCCATGCAGTTGGCTTGCCAGTTCGGCCATGGGTTCGGCCACCTCGACCAATTCATTTCGGCGCGCCTCCGCGCTCGTCGCCGCTTCGCCGATCTCCCGCGTGGCGCTCTCAGTCGCCTCACGCAGGGCCACGATGTCGGCCTGCCGCAGTGCCTCTTCTTCATGTGCAGGCGTCAGTCTGGACTCGATCCGGCGCAGCGCCTGCGCAAAGCGGCTGCTGCGCCAGACACTGGAGGCCAGCAGCCAGACCAGCGCCGGCACCAAGGCAACCGCGATCAAACCAGCGATACGAATCGGCAAGTCGAAGCGCAGAGGATCGACCACGCCCCAGACGTCGCCCAAGAGATAGGCTGCCGTGCCCAGCCAAACCAAGGAGATGACGATCGCCAGGAGGATCGCCAAACCGATCATGATCCACATGCCCAAGCGCGCCGCTCCCTGATGCTTCGTCCTGTGCCCCTCGGTCCTTTCACTGGCACGAAAGGCGGCGGCGACGCAATGGCCAGGCCGGTGGATTCCTGCCCGGAGAGAACCCCTGTTGGCTAGGCAGCCTGCCGTCCGCTGCCCACCATGGTGAGAACATCGTGCGCCGCTTCGGGAATGTTGGTGCCGGGTCCGTAGATCGCCGCGACATCTTCTCGGCGCAGAAAGTCATAGTTCTGCGGCGGAATCACGCCGTCTCAGACGACCAGGATATCCTGCGCGCCTTCGGCCCTCAGCGCCTCGATCAACTCCGGTACCAAGGTTAGGTGCCCGGCCGCCTGGCTGGAAACCCCGATCACATGCACGTCGTTCTCGACCGCTTGGCGCGCCGCCTCGACCGGTGTCTGGAATAGCGGACCCATGTCCACGTCGAAGCCGATGTCGGCAAAGGCCGTGGCAATCACCTTGGCGCCGCGGTCGTGGCCGCCCTGACCCAGCTTGGCCATCAGCAAGCGCGGCCGGCGGCCCTCGGCCCGGTCGAAGCCCTCGATCTCCTCGCGGATACGCTGAAAGCCGGCGTCGTCCTCGTAGGCGGCACCATAGCCCCCGCTGATCGAGCGCACGGTGGCGCGATGGCGGGTGAAGACCTGCTCCACAGCGTCGGAGATCTCGCCGACCGTCGCCCGTGCCCGCGCCGCTTCGATGGCCAGGGTCAATAGATTGCCCGCGCCGCTCTCGGCCGCCTTCGTGATCTCGGCCAGTGCGGCCGGCACGCACAGTCTCCAGTCGTCTCACCTGCTGCGCGCGGACTTCGGTGTTGTCGATCGAGAGGATGTCGATCTGCTCGTCGTCACCGCTGCGGTGCTTGTTGACGCCGACGATCACCTCCTCACCACGGTCGATGCGGACCTGGCGTTTGCCTGCAGATTCCTCGATCCGCATCTTCGGCAGGCCACTGTCGACCGCCTTGGTCATCCCGCCCAGTTCCTCGACCTCATCGATCGGCACCCGCACGGCTTGCATCAACTCGTCGGTCAGGGCTTCGATGTAGTAGCTACCGCCCAAGTGATCGGCGACTTTGTTAATATCGCTTTCCTCCTGCAGGACCAGCTGCGTGTTGCGGGTAATCCGCGCCGAGGCCGGGGTCGACAGGGCCACCGCCTCGTCCAGGGCATTGGTGTGCAAGGACTGGGTCCCACCCAAGGCCGCCGCCAGTGCCTCGAGCGTCGTGCGGATGACGTTGTTGTAGGGATCCTGTTCGGTCAGGCTGACGCCGGAGGTCTGGCAGCGGGTGCGCAGCATCAGGGACTGCAGCTTCTTCGGCTGAAACTCCTTCTGCATCAATTACGCCCAGAGTAGACGGGCGGCCCGCAGCTTCGCCACCTCCATGAAGAGGTTCATGCCGATGCAGCAGAAGAAGGAGAGCCGCGGCGCTAAGGCATCCACGTCCAAGCCCTTGGAGACGGCCGCGCGCACCTACTCCAGCCCGTCGGCAATGGTGTAGGCAAGCTCCTGCGCCAGGTTCGCACCGGCCTCCTGCATGTGGTAGCCGGAGATCGAGATGGAGTTGAAGCGCGGCATGTGCGCGGCCGTGTGGGCGATGATGTCGGCAACGCTGTCGATCGCCACCACGGCCTTGCCGACATCGCCGACCACGCGAGGGGGATCGCTGTCGTAGCCGCGATGGGTCGCCAGATCGAAGGCGACAGAAAGGCTTTTTTGTCCGGCTTTCAGATCGGCCTTGTAGAAGGCATTGCTCTCCTCCGTGGTGGAGAAACCGGCATACTGGCGAATCGTCCAGGGCCGGCCGGCGTACATGGTGCTATGTGGCCCCCGCAGGAAGGGCGCGAAGCCGGGCAGGCCGCCTAGATGCTCGATCCCGGCCAAGTCGTCCTCCGTGTAGAGCGGTTTGGCGGCGATCCCTTCCGGCGTCTGCCAGACCAGCTCGTCGGGACTCCGCCCCTTCAATTGAGCGCTCGCCTGCGTCTTCCAATCTTCCAGGCTCGGCTTGGGAAAATCCGCCATGGTTCCGTCTTTCGGCTTCTCATCACGTCCGGCCGGGAGGGGGTGCGGGCCGGTGCCGATTTGGGTTGAACGAACAACGCACTACCAGACAAAACGGTGCACGGCAGCGACCGGTGCCAATCCATGCTCCTGCGTCAGCTGCTCCAGCATCACCGCATCGACTTCGCCGCTGTCTTCCGGATCCAACTCTTCGCGGTGGATGCCGTCGACGACGAAGAGGGAGTCGATGCCGGCATTGGCCGCTCCGCGAATATCGGTCGCCAGGGAATCGCCGATGGCCAGGCAGCGTTCTTTCGGCAGCTTCAGCATCGCCATCACCGGCTCGTAGATCTCCGCGTGCGGCTTGCCGTGATAGCGCACCCGGCCGCCCGCCGCCTCGTAGCGCGCAGCGATGGCACCGGCACACTCCTGCCTCTTGCCGGCGACCACCACGAGCTTGTCGGGATTGGCACAGACCATCGGCAGGCCGCGTTCTGCTGCACGGAGCATGGGCGCTTCGTCGAGGGGCGAGCCGTCCTCATGCGCCGAGCCGGTGTTGAAGATGAAGTCGGCCTGCTCCACGTCGGTCACGAACTCGAAGTCCAAACCATCCCGCGCCGAGATATCCCGGGCGCCGCCGATGTGTAGGCAGCGCCTGCCCAGGTTCCGGTAGAAGGTGTCGGGGCGGGTTGCAAGATGCTGCCAGGTGGCCTCGCCTGAGGTCATGAGGCCATCCACCAGACTGTTGTCCAAGCCGAGCCCGGCATTACGTTCCACGGTCACCGCGACACGCCGCGGCGCATTCGACAACAACACGGAACGTTTGCCGGCCCGGTGCAGCCTGGCAAGGGTCTCGTTCACCCAGGGAAAGATCGTTCGGCCGTCATGGATCACTCCCCAGAGGTCCAGAACGAAGCCGTCATAGCGCTCTATCAAGGGTCTGATGCCCGGCAGTATCGGTGTTGGCATGGCAAGGCCCTTCCTCTTCGTCACCAACGCTGTTCACCTTTTCGCAGAGACCGGGCGACCGCGCAGCGGGCGAGACGACGCGGGGGCCCGCGGAGGGTTCGAAGTCATTCAGGATGGTGCTCTTTAATTTCGGTAGCAGGACGCGCAAGCTCTCTCTTATGCAAACAACAGGGGGTAACCATGGGACTGTTCCGCAGATCATTGGCATGTGCCGCGGCGGCCGCACTGGCGTTCACGCCGGCCCTGTCCGGCCTTTCCACGGCCAGGGCGCAGGAAGCAGCCATCTACGCCTCCATGGAGCGGATGCCTCCGGTCTGGGCGGAGCAGGGCATGGTGGCCTCGCAGGAGGCCTTGGCGACGGAGATTGGTGTCGCCGTCCTGGAGAAGGGCGGCAATGCCGTCGATGCGGCGGTCGCCGTGGCCTTCGCGCTGGCCGTCACCCTGCCCCGGGCCGGCAATCTCGGCGGCGGTGGCTTCATGATTGTGCACGACGCCAAGAGCGGCGAGACCGTGGCCATCGACTATCGCGAGATGGCACCGGCCAGCGCGCACCGCGACATGTATCTTGACGAAGATGGCAATGCCGTCAGCGCACTCTCGCGCTTTCACGGCCTGGCCGTCGGCGTGCCGGGAACCGTAGCCGGGATGGAATTGGCGCTCGAGCGCTATGGCACCATGAGCCTGGCCGAGCTGGTGCAGCCGGCAATCGCCTTGGCCGAGGGCATGATCGTCACCCCCGATCTCTCCGCCTCCCTGAAGGGCCTGGAGAGCCGCTTGAAGGCCTGGCCCAGCAGCACTGCCATCTTCTTCAAGCCGGATGGCAGCCCCTACGAGCCCGGTGAGACCCTGGTGCAGGGCGACCTGGCCGCCAGCCTGAAGCTGATCGCTGAAAAGGGCGCCGATGGATTCTACGAGGGCCCAACGGCGGAGAAGATTGCCGCGGCCGTGCAGGCCGCCGGTGGCGAGATGACCGTGGAAGACTTGGCGAACTACGTCTCCAAGGTGCGCGAGCCGGCGAAGGGCAGTTACCGCGGCTACGAGGTGCTGTCGATGCCGCCGCCCTCCTCCGGTGGCGCCCACATCGTGCAGATCCTGAACATCCTCGAAGCCTATCCCATCGGCTTCCTCGGCCTGAACTCGGCCGACACCATCCACCTGATGGCTGAGGCGATGAAGCGGGCCTATGCCGATCGCAGCACCTATCTGGGCGACAGCGACTTCGTCGAAGTACCCCTGGCCGGCATCACCCATAAGGGCTACGCTGCGGCATTGCGCCAGCAGATACATCGCTTCGACGCCACACCCTCCAGCGAGATCCGGGAAGGTGTACCGCAGCCCCACGAGAGCAATGAGACGACGCACTTCTCGATCGTCGACAAAGACGGCAATGCCGTCTCCAACACCTATACGATCAACTTCTCCTATGGCTCGGGCCTAGTGGCCGAGGGAACCGGCATCCTGCTGAACAACGAGATGGACGACTTCTCCGCCAAGCCGGGCGTACCCAACGCCTATGGCCTGATCGGCGGTGACGCCAATGCCGTCGAGCCCGGCAAGCGGCCGCTCTCCTCGATGAGCCCGACCATCGTGATGAAGGACGGCAAGCCCTTCCTGGTGACCGGCAGCCCGGGCGGCAGCCGCATCATCACCACAGTGCTGCAGGTCATCATGAATGTCGTCGACCACGGCCTGAACATCGCCGAGGCGACGGCGGCACCGCGCATCCATCACCAGTGGCTGCCGGACGAGATCGGGGTCGAGGAAGGCTTGAGTCCCGACACCTTGCGGCTCTTGGCGGCCATGGGTCACGACATTGCGGTAAAGACGGCGATGGGCTCGGCCCAGTCGGTGATGATCGATCCGGCCAGCGGCTTTCGCCTCGGTGCCTCGGACACACGTCGTGCCGGCGCGCTGACCGCGGGCCACTGACCGGAGAAGAAAGGCATCCCGGACCGGCCAGGTGCACGGTCCGGGATGCGCGTCAGCGGCCCTCGATCCAATCGATCCCGGCTCCGACCCACTCGGCCCGGATCGCATGGCCGCCCGCATGCAGGCAAAGCGCGACCGCTGCCTCGCTGCCGCAGTCGGTCCAGATCTCGCAGGTCAGGCGCCCTTCCTCGACGATCCGATCCGGCTTGACAGAGCAGGCATTGGCGGCACGGCGGATCTTCATCGCCTCCAGCACATCGCCTTGCCGCCAGCTTCCGATCGGCCTTCCGGACAGCGGGACCACCTTGTCGTCGTTACCATACACATGGCGAAGGGCAACTGGCCCGGCCGGGCAGTCCGCAGGTAGGGGCGCCCAGAAGGCGCCGGCGATGGGAGCGAAACCGCCGAAGTCTTGGCCGCGATAGCAGGCGATATCCCAAGCCATGGAGCCGCCTTGGCTGAAACCGGAGACGAAGCGACGCTCGGGGTCCAGCGGCCAGCGCTGCTCGACATCGGCCAGCATTTGATCGATGAAGGCCAACTCGTCGCGGGCTTCACTGGGTGAGCCGACATGCGCCCAGGTGTTGCGGCCGCCGGGCCAGGAGGGCACGCCGTTCGGTGCTATCAGCAGAAGACCCCGATCGCCGGCCTGGCGTCGCAGAACGGTGTTCTTCAGCGGCGAGGCGCCGGAGGAAGAATAGCCGTGGAAGAAAAGCAACAGGCCAAGGGGTTTGTCACCATCCCAGTCATCCGGCGGCACGGCGTGATAGCTGCCCATCTCAACCTTGCAGGCATCGTCCAGGGCACCGCAGGCGAGTGCCGGCGAAAGCGGCGAGGAAACGAGAAGGGCAAGGCAAAAAGAAAGCAGGTGGCGCATGCTGCGCAGCTACGCCACCTGCCCCTTCTTGGTCAATTCACGGCTTGCTGAGGCGGGTTGCCGGCAGGCCGTCCAGAACTGGATCCGCTGTTAGGCCGCGCGGAAGAAGGCGCGGTTGTGGTTGGCGACGACCACACGCTGATCGAGGATGTTGGTCTCCAGATCGGCGCGAGACACGCCGATGTCGGAGAGCAAGCGATCGTTCAAACGCTGCAGATCGTCGAGGGCGCTGAAGCCCTTGCGAACTGCCTGGCCTGCCTGGCCGACAGCGCCGTGGTTTTCATGCTGATAGCTGGCTTCACGCTGCTCGATGGTCGCCTCGACCGTCTCGACCAAGGTGCCCGGCTCCAAGCCGATATCGCGAAGGGCCGCGTCGTCCATCTGCGAGAGCTCGTTCAGGGTAATACGACGGGCGCGCGCAACGCGCAGATTGGCGAAGAGCTTCGAGACCAGGCCTAACTTCGCCTGTTCCGTCCGTCTTGCACCCCGAGCCTTCACGGCCTCAACCGCATAGGAACGCTCGGTCTTGGGCGTCGCGGCAGTGCTCAACAGCAGGTCCGACTTCATAACGCCGGTCATCTCTTAGGTACTCCTCTTAGTTCGGTCCACTGCCGAAGGTTTCGCGACGGTCACTCTGACCGCCGCGCTGTGATGAGGCGGATTTAGGCCTGCTGGAGCACCTGGAGAAGAGGACTTGCTGCACCGCAGAAATGCAGCGATGACATAACTCTAGACCCTTGATTTACATGGCTTGCATCTGGGAGCCTCGAGCGGTTAGCCTGCCCCTATGCCCATTGATCGCATGGCTCAGGAGAGCCGCCTTCAAGCCCTTCGCGCCAGCCTTCAAGCGATCGGTATCAAGGCCTTTCTGGTCCCGCGCGGGGACGAGCATCGCGGCGAGTACGTGCCGCCTGGCGCCGAGCGTCTGCGCTGGCTCACGAGCTTCTCCGGCTCGGCCGGACAGGCCGTAATCCTGGCCGAGAAGGCGGCGCTCTTCGTCGACGGGCGCTACAGTCTGCAGGCCGGTCAAGAGACTTCGGACGCGCTCTACGAGATCCTGCAGACGCCCGAGCATTCGGCCGAGCACTACCTGGAGCGGGAGCTCGGGAGCGGCCAGAGCTTGGGATACGATCCCTGGCTGCACAGCCTGGCCGAGCGTAGACGCCTGGAAGCCCTGACCGCGCGGCGCAGGGCCAAGCTCCATGCGCTCGAGCGAAATCCGCTGGACGATATCTGGGCAGAGCAACCGGCCCCGCCGCGTGCCCCGGCCAGCCCGCATCCCCTGGAGTTTGCCGGGGAGGAGAGCCTCTCCAAGCGCCAAGGCTTGGCCGCTCAATTGGCAAGGGAAGGCCTGGAGGCGGCCGTCTTGAGCTTGCCCGATTCCATCTCCTGGCTCTTGAACGTGCGCGGCGGCGATGTCGCGCGGACGCCTTTCGTCCTTTCCTTCGCGATTCTGCGGCAGACCGGAGAAGTCGAATGGTTCCTGGCCACCGAGAAGGTCACGCCAGAGGTGCGCGAGAGCCTGGACGGCGGCGTGACGGTGAGAACGCCCGGAGACTTCGCAGCAGCCCTCGCCGATCTGTGGCAGCAGCGAGTCCTTTTGGACCCGAACAGCATCCCCGCCTGGGTCGCTGCCCGCCTGGAGGAAGCCGGCGCCACACTGGTCGAGGGCGAGGATCCTTGCCAGGCACCCAAGGCCGCCAAGAACGAGACCGAGCAGCAGGGCACGCGCAATGCACACAAGCGCGATGGCGCGGCGCTGACCCGCTTTCTGGCCTGGTTTGCCCGCGAGAGCGCCTCCCGGCCGCTGCGCGAACTGGAATGCAGCGACCGTCTGGAGGCTATGCGGCGCGAGGCCAATCATTTCCGGGACCTCTCCTTCGACACCATTTCCGGCTCGGGTCCGCACGGCGCCGTGGTGCATTATCGTGTCAGTCCGGAAAGCGATCGAGTCATCGGCAGGGGCGAGCTGATGGTCCTGGATTCCGGCGGCCAGTACCTGGATGGTACAACAGATGTGACCCGGACCCTGGTCGTGGACTTGCCCGGCGCCGAGGAGCGCGATCGCTACACCCGCGTGCTTCAAGGCCACATCGCCCTGGCTCGGGCTCGCTTTCCCAGAGGCACCAGCGGATCGCAATTGGATAGCCTGGCGCGGCGGCCGCTTTGGGCGGTCGGGCTGGACTACGATCACGGCACCGGGCACGGCGTCGGCAGCTTCCTCTCGGTGCACGAAGGCCCGCAGCGGATCTCGAAAGTGCCGAACCGCGTCGCGCTGGAGCCCGGCATGATCGTCTCCAACGAGCCGGGCTACTACAAGGCCGGGGCCTACGGCATCCGCATCGAGAATTTGGTGCTGGTGGTCGAAAGCACGGCCGAGGCCGGCGAAGAGCGCCCGATGTTGGCCTTCGAGACCCTAACCCTGGCACCGCTGGAGCGCCGCTTGATCGACACCAGCTTGCTTTCGGCAGAGGAAATTGCCTGGGTCGATTCCTATCACGCAGGTGTTCTGAATGAACTGGGTCCTGCCATGAGCGGCGATGACCTGGCCTATCTGCAAGAGGCTTGCCGGCCGCTCGATACCTGAGTGCCACGCAGGCGCACCCGCCACGCCTTGCATGACAGGCGGCGGGGCTGGAGCGCTATGTTGCGGAGATGATCGTCTCCCAAGCCGAGGAGTCCGCCAGCCGCATGCGCGGCTTCCTCCTGCTGATCGCCGGCGTGCTCTGCTTTGCCCTCTTGGACACCACGGCCAAGGTGCTGGTCGTCGACTACGCCGTGGGACAACTCGTCTGGATCAGGAACATTGGCGGTCTGATCTTCGCACTGGCCTTTTCGCTGCCGGGCCATGGCTTGGCACTCTTCCGCAGCGCTCGACCCTTTTTGCAGATCGCCCGTGGGCTACTGCTGGTAGGTTCGACCGCTGCCAACTTCACCGCGCTCAGCTTTCTGCCGCTGGCGACCAATGCCGCGATCCTCTATACTGCGCCGCTCCTGATCTGTGCGCTCTCGGTTCCCCTGCTGGGGGAGAAGGTCGGATGGCGGCGCTGGACCGCCATCTCGGTCGGCTTCCTGGGCGCGATGATCGTGGTTCGGCCCGGCTTCGCGGGTTTCCACTGGGCAGCCATCTTCTCGGTCACGGCGACCTTCTGCATCGCCTTTTACAGCATCGCCACCCGGCAGGTTGCAGCACGCGACAACTCCCATATCTCGCTGATCTACGTCTCCATCGTCGGCACCGCAGCGGCCACGCCCTTCGCCTTCGTCGCGTGGCGCACACCGGAAGGCTGGGACATTCTGCTGTTCTGCCTTCTCGGCGTCTTCGGCTCGGTCGGGCACTTCTTTCTGATCGTTGCCCACAGCCTGGCACCGGCCTCGGCGCTGGCGCCCTTCACCTATGTGCAGATCGTCGCCGTTGCGCTCCTCGGCTACTTCGTCTTCGACCACATCCCCAACACCTGGGTCTGGCTCGGCGCCGTCGTGATCTCCGCCAGTGGCCTCTACCTCGGCTACCGCGAGCGCAAGGTGAAGGGATTAAGCTAACCGGAGTCTCCGTCGGTTCTGCCGCGCCAGGCATAGTTCGGAAAGCTGCGGAACTGGTAGGGAACCCGGCCCAAGATGCGGTCGTCGCTGGGGGTGACGGAGAAGCGTTGGCGGTAGCAGCGAGTCAGATACTCCGGTGAAGAGAAACCGCATGCGACGGAGATCTCCAGCATCCAGAGGTCGGTCTGCGTCACCATCCCGCGAGCCCGATCGAGGCGTCGATCCAGATAGTAGCGCAAGGGCGAAACCCCTGTGTAGTCCTGGAAGAGGCGCAACAACTGGCGCTGCGAGAGCCCGGCGGCAGTCGCGATCTCGGCGATCGGCAAGGGCTCTTCCATCGCCGCCAGCGCGCGTCTCAGCCAGTCGGGCAGGCTGTAACCCAGCGGCTCCTGCAGCGAGGGCACCTGCGCCTCCGTCGCCGGTCGCAAGCGATCGTGAAAGATGTAGCGGGAGACGGCATTGGCCAAATTGGCGCCGAAGCGCCGACGCACCAAATCCAAAGAGAGATCTCCCGCAGCAACACCGCCGCAACTGGTCAGGCGGGTGCGGTCGATCGCATAGAGGGCATTGGCCACCCGCACCTTGGGAAAGAGTTCCTCGAAGGCCTCTAGGTGTTCATAGTGGACCGTGGCCACATAGCCGTCCAGCAAGCCCGCGTAACCCAAGAGAAAGGCGCCGGTGTCGATCCCGCCCAAAGCAGCACCTTGGCCGGCCTGACGACGTAGCCAGGCGAAGAGACGGGGATCGCGATAGCGCTCCGGCGCCCAACTGGCGCAGACGAAGACCAGCTCGAAGAACTCCGCGCCAACCTCGGCGAGCGACGTTGCCTGCATCTCCATTCCATTGCTGCCGGTGACCGCTTGCGGCGTCGGACCCTCTCCCGGAGTCAAGCAGCGCCAGGCATAGAGCGATCCGGGGTCGACGTCGGGGCCGCGCAGATAGTTGGCAACCCGAAAGGGGGCGATCAGCGCAGTCGTTGCCAGCGCATTGAAATTTGGCAGCAGCAGCACTGCAATCCGCCTTGCCGTCTCGCAGGAAAATCCAGCCATCCCAGATCCAACACCCCTTTCGCTGGCAAGAATCTGAACATAGACAACCATCCGGCTGAATTGTACTGATATCTGGCCGAAACCTCTTGTCAAAAACAGTCAGTGACCGCGAAGCTTGGTGGAACGCCGTTGCCGAGATTCGGCCAGGCTCGCAAATGAGGCCCGAGACACGAGCGGAGACGGGCGGCGCAACAGGAGATCTTCACGCGCAAGTTTGGGAGCCAATCTATGCAGAAACACGCCGTTATTGCCGCCCTCTTGGCGGTCCCCTTTGCCCTGTCCAGCGCCGAGGCAGCCGACATGGGTGCCAAGGACGAAGCCATCAAGATGGCGGTCAATGGACCGGTCAGCACATCTCGACCCATATTGCCGGCGAAACCCTGAAGCGGGCCGGTTATGGCGTCGAGTATGTGACCGCCGGCTATGACGCACAGTTCACCGCCATGGCCGACGGCGACCTGCATGCCACCATGGAGGTTTGGAGCAGCAACGCGCCCGACCTCTGGGTGAAGATGGCCGATGCCGGCAAGGTGGTCGACATCGGACCCACCGGCATCGCCGCACGGGAGGGCTTACTCTATCCCCTGCACGTAAAAGGAGATGTGCCCGGGACTGCCGGACTGGGAGGCCTTGAAGAACTGTGCGCCGCTTTTCGCCACCGCCGAGACCTTGCCGCAGGGACGTCTGATCGACTATCCGGCCGACTGGGGAACGCCGGGTGCGGATCGCCTGGCCGATCTTGAATTGCCCTACAAGGCCGTACCAGCCGGCAGCGAGGGCGCCTTGATCTCTGAACTCAAGGCCTCGGCCGCGAAAAAGAGCCCGCTGGTGATGGTCTTCTGGCAGCCGCATTGGACGCTGGCCGAATTCGACACTGAGTGGGTGGAACTGCCGACGGCCGAGCCGGGCTGCTTCAACGATGCTGCTTGGGGGGTCAACCCGAACGCCACCTTCGACTGCGATCTTGCCAAGGCCAACGTCTTCAAGGTCGTCTGGTCCGGTTTCGAGGACAAATGGCCGGCCGGCTACGAGATTCTATCGAACGTCTCGATCCCGACCGCCGACCAGCAAGCGATGATGGCGGCGATCAACCAGAACGGCGAAGATCTGGAGGCGGTGATCGCTCAGTGGATGGACGCCAACGAGTCGACTTGGCAGTCTTGGATCTCGGCCAGCCAGTAAGGTCCTGCGCCGCCCCCAATGAGCGAGCCAACTGACGTAATCCTCTCCTGCCGGCATCTCTGGAAAGTCTTCGGCGATGCGGAGCGACAAGCGAAACTCTCCGGCCCGGCGGCCCAGGGAGACAAGGCGGCCGTGCTGGCGGCAAAACTGCGCGCCGAGGGCGATATCGTCGCCTGCTGCGACATCGAAATCGAGGTCAAGCGGGGCGAGTTCTTCGTACTGATGGGGCTCTCGGGCTCCGGCAAGTCCACCTTTCTGCGCTGCCTCTCGCGCCTGACCGAGCCGAGCGCCGGGGAGCTCAGGCTGGACGGCGAAGACTTCCGCGCCGCCGATCCCAAAGCGCTCAGGGAAATCCGCCGCAAGAAGATGGGCATGGTGTTCCAACACTTCGGCCTCTTCCCGCACATGACGGTGCTGGACAATGTCGCCTTTCCCTTGAAGGTGCAAGCGATCTCTCCGGCCGAGCGACAGGCGCAGGCGCTGCGTATGATCGAGCTGGTTGGTCTCGAGGGGCGTGAGAGCGCCTATCCGCATCAGCTCTCCGGCGGGCAAAAGCAGCGCGTCGGGATCGCCCGCTCGCTGGCCGTCGATCCGGAACTCTGGTTCCTGGACGAGCCATTCTCCGCCTTGGATCCTCTGATCCGATGGCAGATGCAGTCGGAGCTGCTGCGCCTGCAGAACCTCTTCCACAAGACCATCGTCTTCGTGACCCACGACTTCATGGAGGCCGTGCGGTTTGCCGATCGCATCGCCATCATGAAGGACGGCATGGTGGTGCAGATCGGCACGCCGGAGGCCATCGTGCTGAACCCGGCCACTGACTATGTCGCCGAGTTCGTGAAGGAAGCGCCGCGGACCAAGATCATCAAGGTCTCGCAGCTGATGGAACCGCGCGTCGAGAGCGATCCTGAGCCGAGTGACGGGCAAGGCCTCAGGCCGGACATGACCTTGGAAGACGCTTTGTCTTGGAGCGCGGAGCGCGGCGGCAGCTTGACCGTGGTCGATGAGACCGGAGCCGCAATTGGCCAGATCAAACTCGAACGCCTGGCCATGGCGCTGAGCGGAGCCCCGGGGTGAGCAGCGTCTCTCTGAGCGAAGGGCTGATCCCGGACGCCCTGCCAAGGCCCTTGCTGCCTTGGCTGCTGTTGGGCACCTTCGCCGTCCTGGTGGCCTTTCTCAAGGCTGATCTTGCTTTCCTTCAAAGCTATCCAGCGGCGGGCGTGGTATCGCTGGCCGACCGGGTCAATGCCGGCATGGACCAGCTGGTGGCCTGGATCGAACCGCTGACCCGCTTCATCAGCCTGCTGCTGGAATGGCCGATGCTGGCCCTGCGCGATCTGCTGCAGTGGACGCCCTGGCCGGTGACGGTGTTGGCTGTTGCGTTGCTGGCGCTGCATGCCGGCGGTCCGCGTCTGGTCTTGCTGGTCGTGGCTGCCCTTCTTTACATCGCGCTTTCGGGTTTCTGGCGGCAGGCGATGAACACCATGGCCCTGGTCGACGTCGCCATGCCTCTGTCGCTTGCCATCGGCATGGGCGTCGGCATCTGGGCGCAGCGCAGCAGGACCGGCGCCAAGCTGGTTCCGCCCAGCCTGGACGTCATGCAAACCATGCCGACCTTTGCCTACCTTATCCCTTTGCTGGTGCTGTTCGGCTTCGGCCCGGTGGTCGGCTTGATCGCCAGCGCGATCTATGCCTGCCCGCCCATGGTTCGCAACGTAAGACTGGGTCTTGCGCGAGTACCGGGAGAGATCGTCGAGGCCGCGCGTATTTCCGGCAGATCGGCCTACCAACAGCTCTTTTGGGTCGATCTGCCGGCCGCCATGGCGCAGGTCAAGATTCGGCATCAATCAGACCATCATGGCGGCACTCTCGATGGTGGTCATCGCCTCTGTCATCGGCGGCTTCGACGACATCGGCTGGGAGGTCTTGAGCACCATGCGCAAGGCCCGCTTCGGCGAGAGCCTGCTGTCCGGTACAGTCATCGTCCTGCTGGCCATCGTCATGGATCGCATCTCCGCCGCCTATGCCGGGCGCGCGCGCAACTCCGCAGCCCAGGCAAAGGTCAAGGCCGGACCCTCTCCCTGGCACTGGGCGATCGGGATTTTGCTCCTCTTCTGCGCGGTGCCGAAGCTCTTCGGCCTCGATCTCGCCATTGACGACCCGGCCTGGACCAAGGCCTTGGCGGCCGGGATCAACGACGAGCTCGACGCCTTCGTGGCCAGCAGCGGTGCCACACTCACCGACATCAAGAACGAGATCTTCTACTATTACCTCCTGCCGATCCGGATCGGCTTCTCGCAGGCGATCCTCCCCTTCACCTGGGGCTTCGACTTCTCCCCGGCCTTGCGCTGGGGCTATTGGATTCTGGTGGTTGCGGCGAGCCTTTTCCTGATCCTTCGGAGGCGATGGCGTGTCGCGCTTGCCATCGGCGTGCCCGGCTACATCCTCTACTTCGGTCTGACGGCCGTGCCCTGGACGGTCTTCTCGAGCGGCCTGGTGCTGCTCGCCTGGCAGCTCGGCCGCCGCCGCCTGGCACTCTTCGCAGGCGCATCCCTGGTCTTCATCCTGGCGACCGGCATGTGGGATCGGGCCATGCTGTCGATCTATCTCTGCGGTTCTGCGGTACTGCTCTCCTTCACCCTGGGCGCCAGCCTCGGCGTCTGGGCGGCAAGCAGCCGGCGCGTGTCGCAGGTGCTGCGCCCGGTTGCCGATACCTTTCAGACCATCCCGCTCTTCGTCTTTCTCATTCCGGTCCTGATGTTCTTCCAGGTCGGAGAGTTCACCGCGCTCCTGGCCATCATCGCCTATGCCTTCGTGCCGGCGCTGCGCTACACCGAGAATGGCCTGAGGCAGGTCTCGCCGCAGCTGATCGAGGTCGCCCGGGCCCAGGGTTGCACCGAGCGACAAATCTTCTGGCAGGTGAAGCTGCCTTTGGCGATGCCGGCCATCCTGGTCGGCCTCAATCAAACCATCCTCTTCGCCTTCGCCATGTTGGTTATCGCGGCTCTGGTCGGCACCACCGGGCTCGGCATGATCGCCGATCGCCTGCTGCAGGCTTTGGCGGCGAAACAATTTTTCGGCCTCGACGAAAGCTAGGCTGAGAGCTCTGGCGATTTTTTACTGATGACTGGCGAATTATTTTCGGGCTCCTGTAGCAACAAGCCCGATAGTGCGCTTGGAACCACAGCGCCGCCGGAAGTGTCATTCATGACCGCC
Source organism: Rhodospirillales bacterium (assembly GCA_965202755.1). GTDB lineage: Bacteria > Pseudomonadota > Alphaproteobacteria > Kiloniellales > JACOMY01 > JACOMY01. The sequence continues at coordinate 76,378 of CBDBCL010000035.1, forward strand.
GCAAGCGGCCCGACCGCCAAGAAAAGGAGGATGGCATGACCGCAATGCTGACCGCGAGCGACCTCGCCGAAGTCGGTGGGGGCTATGACCCGGACCCGGGTCGCTCTTCGTCTCTGGGTGCGCGCAGCTACACCGATCCGCGCTATCTCGAGATCGAGCGTGAGGCCATCTTCTACCGCTCCTGGCAGTGGGTCTGCCATATCGAGAAGCTGCGCCAGCCCGGCGACTTCGTCGTGACCAACGTGCAGGGCCGCTCCATCGCCGTGGTGTGCGATCGCGAAGGGACGCTTCGGGCTTTCTACAATGTCTGCAGGCACCGGGCGCACGAGTTGCTCAGCGGGCATGGACGGACCAACGTCATCCTCTGCCCCTATAACGCCTGGAGCTACGACCTACAAGGTCGCCTGCGCGCGGCGCCCAACACCAAGCACCTGATCGACTTCGACAAGAAGCAGATCTGCCTTGATGCCGTTAGGATCGAGGCCTTCTGCGGTTTCGTCTACGTCAACCTGGATCCGCAGGCACCGAGCCTGGCCAGCCAGTCCGGAGACTTGGGCGCGGAAATCATGGCCTTCGCGCCGGATGTCGAGCGTCTGACCCTGGCGCATCGCCTGACCTTCGATATCCAGTCAAACTGGAAGAACGTCGTCGACAACTTTCTGGAATGCTACCACTGCCCGGTGGCGCACAAGGACTTCTGCACTCTGGTGGACATGGAGACCTATCAGGTCATCACGCATGGGATCTACTCCAGCCACATGGCCAAGGCCAATCGGGGTACCAGCTCAGCCTACGCCATCGAAGGTGCTACGGTCGACGATCATGCCGTCTGGTGGCTTTGGCCCAACACATGCCTTCTGCGCTTTCCCGGCCGCGGCAATTTTCTGGTCATGCACGTGAAGCCGGTGAGCGAAACCCGCACCCTGGAGACCTACGACTTCTACTTCGAGACGGGCGAGCCCACGCAGCAGGAGTGGGACGTCATCAAGTATGTCGAAGGGGTCCTGCAGGTCGAGGACATCAACCTGGTCGAGAGCGTGCAGCGCGGCATGGCGACGCCAGCCTTCGAGAGCGACCGCATCGTCAACGACCCTTCCGGCTCCGGCAAGAGCGAGCATGCCGTACATCACTTCCACGGCTTGATGCTGGACGCCTATGCTAGGGCGGCCGGCTAGATGAGCCAGAGCCTAGCCGGCAAGGTCGCCCTGGTCACCGGCGGGCGCGGCGGCATCGGCAGCGCCATCTGCGCGCGTTTTGCCAAGGAAGGAGCCAAAGTCTTCGCCGCCGACCTGGCGAAAGGCGGAACTCTGCCCGAGGGCGTCGCCTTCCACAAGCTGGACGTCACCGACGAGGCAGCGAGCCTGGCACTGGTCCGGACGATCGACGCCGAGGCCGGTCGTCTGGACATCTTGGTCAACACCGCCGCCATTGAGATCGAGAAGACCATCGAGGCCACCAGCCTCGCCGAGTGGAACCGCATCTTCGCAATCAACGTTACCGGCACCTTTCTGGTCTCCAAGGCCTCTCTGCCGCTGCTGCGCAAAGCCGGCGGCGGTTCGATCGTGAACTTCGGCTCCTACGACGGCTTCATCGCCGATCCGGGCTTGGCCGCCTACTGCGCGACCAAGGGCGCCGTGCATGCCCTGACCCGCGCCATGGCCTGTGACTACGGGCCGGAGAACATTCGGGTGAATGCGATCTGCCCGGGCTTCATCGGCACCCCCATGCTGCAGAGCTTCTTCGGCAGCTTGGGCGATATAGAGAGCCTGAAGCAGGAGGTGCGCAACATTCACCCCATGCGCCGCTACGGCACCCCGGACGACGTCGCCGGGCTGGTGCGCTGGCTGGCCAGCGACGAGGCGGTCTACGCCAGCGGTCAGATCTGGGTGCTGGACGGCGGCCTGACCGCGTAAGTGCAACAGATGAGGCTTTGACGGCAATGACTGGACGTTTGGAAGGCAAGCGCGCCGTCGTCACCGGCGGCGGGCGCGGGATCGGTTTGGCAATCGTCGAGCACTTCCTGAGCGAGGGCACGGAGGTGCTGACCTGCGGCCGCGGCGCCAGGACCGACGCGCTGCCGGCCAAGGTCTTGTACGAGCAGTTGGACGTATCGCAATCGGCCGCGGTGGAGAGTTTTGCCCAGCAAGCTCAGAGCCTTCTCGGCGGTGTCGATGTGCTGGCGAACAATGCCGGTATCTCCATCGAGAAGACAGTCAAGGACAGCAGCGATGCCGACTGGGAGGCTCTGATGGGTGTCAATGCCAAGGGCGTCTTCCTCTGTTGTCGCGCCTTCCTGCCGATCATGATCGCCGGCGGCGGCGGCAGCATCGTCAACACCGGATCGATCAGTGGGCGCGTGGCCGATACCTCCATGGCGATCTACAACGCTTCCAAGGCCTTCGTGCATGGGCTTACCCGCTCGATCGCCTCGGATCACGGCGCCGAGGGCATTCGCTGCAACGCCGTGGCGCCCGGCTGGATCATGACTGAGATGGCGGACGTGGCCTTTGAACTGGCGCAAAACCCGGCTACGGCCAAGGCCGATGCCTTGCGTCGCCACCCGGTCGGCCGCTTCGGCCATGGCAGCGACATCGCCTCCATGGTGACCTGGCTCGCCTCCGACGAGGCGGCCTTTGCCAGCGGCCAGGTCTTTGTCGTCGACGGCGGCCTCACCGCCCAATCGCCCCTCCAACTGGGTTTCTTTTAGAGCGGATCAGCAGGAGCGATTGGCATGAGTGAAAATCTGAAGGATCTGCCGAAGACAGTCGGCATCATCGGCGGCGGCACCATCGGCGCCAGTTGGACGGCCCTCTTCGCCGTCGCCGGCATGAAGGTCGCCGTCTATGACCCAGCCCCAAACAGCGCCGAGACCGTCGAGGCCTACCTCGACCGTGCCTGGCCCCGCCTCGAGCGCTTGGGCCTCGCCTCCAGCGGCGGCGAGCGGGCGCTCAGCTTCCACGCCACGCCCGAAGCCGCCGTCGCCGAGGCCGACTTCGTGCAGGAAAGCGTGCCTGAGCGCCTGGAGATCAAGCATGCGATCTATCGTCAAATCGAGCCCGCACTCGGCGCCGGCGTCATCGTCGCAACCAGCGCGTCCGGCCTGTTCTTGCAAGACATGCAAGCCGGCTGGAGAAATCCGAGCCATTTCATCCTGGGCCATCCCTTCAACCCGCCGCATCTCATTCCCTGGTCGAGCTGCTGGGCAAAGACCGCACCGCCGCTGGCGTCCTGGAGCGTGCCGAACGCTTCTATGCAGCCTGCGGGAAGGTGACGATCCGGGTGCAGAAAGAGGTCCCGGGCCATGTCGCCAATCGCCTGCAGGCTGCACTCTGGCGCGAGGCGATCAATCTCGTGGTCGAGGGTGTGGCCAGTGTCGAGGATGTCGACAAGGCGGTTGCCGCCGGACCCGGGCTGCGCTGGTCGGTCATGGGCCCGCACCTGCTGTTCGGGCTGGGTAGCGGTGGCCAGGGTCTGGAGATGTTCTGCGAGCGCTATCGCGACTCCTTCCACACCTGGTGGGACAGCCTCGGTAGCCCGATCCTGGACGACAAGGTCAGCAAGCTTCTGGCCGAGGGCCTCCGCGAAGAAGAGGCCGGACGTTCGTTCGAGAGCCTGGCCGCCGAGCGTGACGAGAAGCTGATCGGCGTGTTGCAGGCCGTGGCTGGAAGATCGTCAAACGCCGCCGCAGAGTGATAGGGGAGGAACACTGTCCCGCCTCCCCCGTTACTGAAGATTTGCGATCGCCGCTCTGCCGTCTCTGGTTTTGCACGGCACCGGCCGGTGCCGCCTTGGGAATGAGCAGTTTTACTCATTCCCGAAATGACGCTTACAGTCCCCATGGTAGCGAGAAGGTCTTGACATTGGTGTAGCTCTTCATCGCCTCGACCACGCCTTCCTTGTAGCCCAGACCGGAATCCTTGATGCCGCCGAAGGGTGACATCTCAGTGCGATAGCCGGGCACCTCCCAGACATTGACGGTGCCGGTCTTGAGCTGCTGGATGAAACGGTTGATGTAGGCCCAGTTTTCGGTGCAGACACCCGACGAGAGGCCGAAAGCCGTGGAGTTGGCGACCTCGATCACCTGGTCGATATCCTTGCAGCGCAGGACCGGAATGGCCGGCCCGAAGGTTTCTTCGCGTACCAGCTCGCAGTCGTAGGGCACATGATCGACCACGGTCGGCGGGAAGATCGCACCCTCGCGGTTGTTGCCGTGCAACAGGACCGCGCCGGCCTCGACCGCATAGACGACACGGCGCTGGAACAGCTTGGCGGCTGCCTCGTTCACCACCGTGCCGATATCGGTCACCGGGTCCTTGGGATCGCCATACTTCAGCTTCTTGGCCTTCTCGGTGATCCGCTCCACCAGCTCCTCGGCAACGCTCTCGACCGCCAGGATTCGCTTCACCGCGGTGCAGCGCTGGCCGGAGTTCTTGGTGGCCCCGGCGACCGCCATGGTCGAGGCGCGATCGAGATCGGCGTCCTCCATCACGATCAGCGGTGCGGTGCCGCCGAGCTCCAGAACGCCGCGTCGATAGCCCAGCTTGCTGGCGATGTACTTGCCGGCCGCAACGCCGCCGGTGAAGGTCACCAGAGAGATGTTCGGATTGACGATGACCTCATCGTCCAGGTCCTGTGGCTCGGCGGTGATGACCGAGAACATCTCCGGCGGCAGGCCAGCCTCATAGAGGATGTCGGCCAGCACCAAGGCAGTCAACGGCGTCGCTTCCGCCGGCTTCATGACCATACAATTGTTGGTCGCGATCGAGGGTGCAATCTTGTGCGCCACCATGTTGAGCGGGTGGTTGAATGGCGTGATCCCGCTGATGGCATTCAGGGGCTCGCGGGTGGTGAAGATGCGACGCTTCTGGCCGTGCGGGGTGAGATCGCAGGAGAAGGCCTCGCCGTCGTCCTGGATGCAGAGCTGGCCCGAGAGGTGAAAGACGTCATAGGCCCGGCCGCACTCGTAGAGCGAGTCCTTCTTGGAGATGCCGAGCTCGGCCGTGATCAGGTCGGAGATTTCATCTTTGCGCTCAATGATCTTGTCGGCGGTGCGCATGAGAATCCGCTGGCGCTCGTAGCGCGTGAGCTTGGACTCGTACTTGCCGGCAATCTCGAAGGCGCGGCGCGCGTGCTCGGCGCGACCACGCGGCACCGTGCCGACTAGGCTGTTGTCGTAGGGGTTTAAGACCTCGATGTGCTCGTCGGCACCAACCTTTTCGCCTGCGATGCGCATCGATTCGTGGCGAACGGAGGGGAGCGTGTCCATGGCAGTGCTTCCTTTCAGACTCTATTGCGCGTGGTTGAGCACGACGTCGAAAATATCGAAATTGCGCAGCCTGTTGTAAGGCGTCAGCGAAGGTGCCGGGCGATTGACGATCAAGGGCACCTTCTGCTCCGACAGCCCACCGTGTGTGCGCAGGGGCTCCTTCAAGCCGGAGAGGTCGTGGCGCTCGCGGCTGGTACCCAGAGCCTTGTTCCGGGCCGAGATCACGACGACATCGCCGACCCGATCCAGCGGCAGCTCGAAGCGCCGGCAGCTCTCCGCACGCGAGGCCGCCACCTCGATCCCCTCCACGGCCTGCAGGCGCGCTACCACCTCGCCGGTCTTGCTCTCGTCGGCCAGATAGATGGTGGCAAAGCCGCCGAGCGCTCCGTGGTGCACGACATAGGGATCGGTGATCGGGCAGATGACGCGGGCTTGGCCCTGGCCCAGCCACTCCTCCATCAGAGTCTGCAGGTAGATCACGTCGGGATCGCCCTTGGCATCGTGCTTGGCCTTCATGCCGTGGTCGGCGGTCAAGGCAAGAACTGCGCCCAGCGCATCCAGCTTCGCATAGTAGCCGTCCATCATCGCGTAGAAGGCGTTTGCACCCTCCGAGCCCGGCGCATGCTTGTGCTGGATATAGTCGGTGGTGGAGAGATACATGATGTCGGGCCGTTCCCGCTCCAGCAGCTTGACGCCGGCGGCGAAGACGAACTCGCTGAGGTCGGCACTATAGACGGAGGGCAGCGGCAGGCCGGTGAGATCCAAAACCTCGTCGATGCCGTTCTCCACTAGCGTGACCTGATCGGCCTTCTCGGCCGAGAAGCAGATCGAGCCCCCGGCGCCGAAGCTCAAACCCTTGCCCAGCAAGCCGCGCAGCTTGTCTTTGGCGGTGATCACGGCGATCTTGGCACCGGCTTCCTCGAAGGCCTGAAAGATGGTCCCGGCACGCAGGAACTTGGGGTCGTTCATCATGACCTCGGCATCGGCCTCGCGGTCATAGAAGAAGTTGCCGCAAATGCCGTGTACGGAGGGCGGTGCGCCGGTGACGATCGAGAGGTTGTTCGGATTGGTGAAGGTCGGAACCACGCTGTCGGCCAGCCGCATGGTTCCGCCGGCGACCGCTTTGGAGAGATAGGGCATGGCGCCGGCCTTCATCGCCTCTTCGATGTAGCCCCCGCGATCGGAACCCTCATAGCCCGGCTCGCTGCCGTCGATGCAGACCACCACGATTAGGCTTGTCGGCCATGCATAGTACCGGCCGTTCACCTCAACCTGCGTCAGCTTTTCGGTCAAAACACTCTCCTCTTTCTTCGCTGACACCGCTGCCAGGGCGCTAGTTCGCCCCGGACAGGCAGGATTTCAAGCCGCCACTGCCGGTGCACAATTGGTGACACCCAACTCGCCCAGCACCGCTTCGATGGCAATGAGCGCACCGCGCATCTGCTCGGCACCCAGGCGGCCGATGCAGCCGATCCGGAAGGTCTCCGCGACGGTTAGCTTACCGGGATAGATGACATAGCCGCGATCGCGCAAACGATCGTAAAAGACCTGGAAATCGAACTTGGCGTCGTCGGGCTGCAGGAAGGTGACGATGATCGGCGCCTGCAGCGCAACGGGCAGCAAGGCCTGAAAGCCAAGCATGGCCATACCCTCGATTAGGATACGATGATTCTCCCGGTAGCGAGCGCCGCGGCCGGCGACCCCGCCTTCCGCCTCGAACTCCTTCAAGGCCTGATCGAAGGCGAGAATCGCATGGGTCGGCGGAGTGAAGCGCCATTGCGCATTCTTCTCCATCGCAACCCACTGATCGAAGAGGTCGAGGGTCAGCGTCGGCGCATTGCCGGCACAGTCCTGGAGTACCGCCTTGCGCGCGATGCAAAAACCCAGACCCGGCACACCCTCCAGACACTTGTTGGAGGAGGCGACGACGGCGTCGAAGGCGATCTCGCGCGCATCGAGCGGCAGGGCACCGAAGGCGCTCATGGAATCGATCAGCAGACTGCGGCCGTGGCGGGCCACGATTTCGGCCACCTCCTTGATCGGGTTGAGAATGCCGGTGGTGGTCTCGCAGTGAACGACGGCGACATGGCCGATGGCCGCATCGGCGGCCAAGGCCCGATCGAGCCGCTCGAGATCGACCACGGCATTCTCGGCAGTCTCGATGACCAGGGCCTCGCGCCCGGCATGGTCGCACATGCGGGCGATGCGCTTGCCATAGGCCCCATTGACCAGCGCCAGCGGCTTGCCGTCGCGCGGCACGAAGGTCCCGATCATTGCCTCGACGACGAAGCTGCCGCTGCCCTGCAGCGGAACACAGACATAGTCCTCGCCGCCCCCGGCAACCTCGACCAGCCGATCGCGCACCTTTCGGTTCACCGCGATGAAGCCGCCGTCGCGCGAACCCAAATCGCGCAGCATGGCCTCCTTGACGGTGGAGGAGGTGGTGAGCGGACCCGGTGTCAGGAGCCAGGGATCGCCCTCGGGCGAAGCCGTTCGGGAAAACCTGTCGAGGGTACTGGTTTCTGTCGCCATAGCGTCGCTGCCGCTTATCATGGGAAGAGAAGACTTGCGGCATATGACGGCAGTGCTTACCATAGCTCAAATATATAAAGCCTATATTCGGTATCGGTAATCTCGATGAATCACTCGCAGCTTCGCGCCTTCCACGCGGTCGCGTCTTTCGGCAGTTTCACCAAGGCCTCGGCCACGCTCGGCATCTCTCAGCCGACCATATCGGGCCATGTCCGCGCGCTGGAAGAGGGCTATGGTGTCATCCTCTTCATCAGAGGCGGCCGGCGCGTCGAGTTGACCGAGATCGGCCGCAGTCTCTTCGATGCCACGCAACGCTACTTCGCCCTGGAGGGTGAGCTTCAGGACCTGCTGGCGACGGCCAAAGGTCTGCTGCACGGGCAGATCAGAGTCGGTGCCGATTCGCCTTACTACGTGCTGCCGCTGATCGCCAAGTTCAGCCGGATCTTTCCGGGCGTCCGCAAGGCGGTCTCCTTCGGCAACTCCAAGACCATTCTGCGCGACCTCTATGCCCATAAGATCGACGTCGCGATCATCCCGGAAATCCGACCGGACCCCGGTTTGAAGATCCTCCCCTTTCATCGCGGTCACCTGGTCGTGCTGGTCGACCTCAGCCACAGCTGGGCGCAGCGCCGCAGCGTCAAGCTGCAGGAGATCGCAGGCGAGCGGGTGATCCTGCGCGAGCCTGGCTCGACGACACGCGCGATCCTCGAGGCAACCCTGCAGGAGCGCGGCATTCGCCTAGAAGACATCTTGGAATTGGGCAGTCGCGAAGCCGCCCGCGAAGGCGTGGCCGCCGGGCTGGGCATCGGCGTCATCGCCGAGGCCGAACTCGGGCAAGATGCCCGCCTGCACAAGCTGCAGGTGCAGGACGCCAGGCTCGAATCGATCGAATGCGTGGTCTATCGCGAGGAGAGCCACACGCCCAGCCTAGCGGCCTTCCTCAAGCTCGCCGCCGAGTTCGCCGGCGCTAGAGCAGACCGCGATCAGGGGGAATCACCTGATCGCGTGCATCTGCCCTACTTTTCAAAGCTGTAGAGTGCGATTCGGAGGCCAGATCGTTTCGATCTGACGTCATCGCGCTCTAACGGGTTCGCCAAGCCTGGGTACGCCGGTTTATGCCACGCGACGCCACGGCATAGAAGATGCGCACACCGGCACAGGTGTAGGCGATCATCATCGCCATGGCCGCGGCATAGGGCAGCTCGCCCTGATCGTCCATGTTCAAGACCGCGACCGATGCCAGGGTCGTGTCGGTGGAATAGAGGAACACCACGGCCGAGACCGTCGTCATCGTATTCAGGAAAAGGTAGATGGCGATGTCGAGGGTCGCCGGCAGGCAGACCGGCAAGGTGATCCGGAAGAAGGTACGATAGAAGGGCGTTTTCAGCGAGGAAGCGACCGATTCGAACTCCGGATCCATCTGCTTCAGGGCCGTCACTGCCGTCAGGTGGCTGACCGTGTAGAAGTGAACGACGCTGGCCACGACGAGGATCGTCATGGTGCCGTAGATGAAGCCCAGGGGATTGTCCGGGTGGTTGAAGAAGAAGATGTAGGACAGCCCCAGCACCATGCCGGGGACCGCCAAGGGCACCATGGCTATACCGTGAAAGGCGGCTCGTCCGGCGGCAAAGCCGCGCCCCTTCTCGACCAGGTAGGCGCCGAAGAAGATGATCGCGGTACCGGCGATGGCGGTGTAGAGCGACATGCGGATGGAGTTGAAATAGGAATCCCAACCGCCGCCGTTCGCCAGGTCGAAGTTGTAGTTCTCTAGAGTGAGTTCCAGGTTGTAGGGCCAGAACTTGATCAAGGCCGCATACTGCGCCATGCCGATCACGCAGAGGATCATCAGCGCGATCAGCGAGCAGAAAGCCAGCATCGCCATGTCCAGGCGACGATTGGGCTTGGGCTGGAAAGGCACCGCCCGGGCCGACAGCAGGGCCACCTGCTTCCTCTGCACCACGCGGTCCATGGCGAAAGCCAAGACCGCCGGCGTCAGCAGGATAACCGAGACCACCGCGCCCATCTGGAAGTTCTGCTGGCCGATCACTTGCTTATAGACGTCGACGGCCAGCATGTTGAAGTTGCCGCCGATGACCTTGGGGATGCCGAAGTCGGTAAAGATCAGGATGAAGACGACGAAACCGGCGCTGATCAGGCCGTACTTGCAGCCCGGTATGGTGACGGTGAAGAAGGTCTTGATCTTGCTGGTGCGCAGCGCCAATGCAGCCTCGTAGAGACGCGCATCGGTGATCGATAGCGCGGTCACGATCACCAGCAAGGCATGCGGAAAGACCCAGTAGCTGGAGCCGATGACGATTCCGATCGGCCCGTAGATCGTCTCGCCCATCAAGAGCTCCCTGGCGACGCCCTGATTGCCGAACCAATAGACTAGGGAGATGCCGCTCAGCAGCGAGGGGGTCAGCAGCGGAATCGCCGCGACGATCTTGAAGAGCCACTTGAAGGGCATGCAGGTCCGGGTCAGCGCATAGCCGTAAATGAAGGCCGCGACCAGGACGATGCAGGAGGCGATGATGGATATGTAGAGGCTGTTGAAGGCCGAGAGGAAGAGCGCCGGCGTGGAAAAGTACTCCGCGTAGTTCTCCAGCCCGACGAAGCCGCCGTCTTTGTTCTCGACGCTCTTCGACATCATCATGAAGAGGGGCAAGAGCACACAGACCAGAAGGAAGAGCCCGATCACGATCATGCAGCCGCGCATAATCCAGTCGTCGCGACTGACTTTCGGCTTGATGGCGCTCTGGGGAAAGCTGGCTGCAGTGTCGGTCACGGCCTAGCCGCCCGGAAAGAGTCGAATGAATTCCGTCGGAAACCGAACCGGTAAGTTGGCGCCGACGGTCACGTTCTTGCGCCGGACCAGATTGAGCGAGAAGTCGGCACGAATCGAGCTGTCGCTGAACGCGGCGCTGGCAAGATCGGCCCGATAAAAGGATCCCAGAAACTCCAGGTTCTTGATTGCGACCTCGACGACATTGTCGTCGCCCTCGGCGATATCCTGGGCGTTGACGTCCTCCGGTCGAATGGCGACGGTCACCGGAGAACCGGGGGGCATGCCGTCGGTCTCACAGTTGAGGATCGCTTCGCCCATGCGGACCTTCCCCTCGGCCTCCACCGATCCGGGGGTAAAGTTCATGGTCCCGATGAAATCGGCGACGAAGGAGGTCGCCGGCATGGCATAGATTTCTTCCGGCGTACCGATCTGTTCGATCACGCCGTGGTCCATGACCACGATACGATCAGCCATCGTCAGCGCCTCTTCCTGATCGTGCGTGACCATGATGGTGGTCACGCCGAGTTTGCGCTGCAGATCCTTGATCTCCTGGCGGAGAAAGACACGGACCTTGGCGTCAAGCGCACTCAAAGGCTCGTCCAGCAACAATAAACCCGGCGAAGTCGCCATGGCGCGCGCCAAGGCAACGCGCTGCTGTTGACCGCCGGAGAGCTGTGCCGGGTACTTCCAGCCTTGATCCGGCAGACCGATCAGCTCCAGCAATTCGGTTACCCGAGCCTTGATCCGATCCGACGGCAGCTTCCGATTCTCGAGACCGAAGGCGATGTTCCGTTCGACCGTCAGATTGGGAAAGAGGGCATAAGACTGGAAGACGATGCCGAAATCCCGCTCGGAGGGCGGCAGAGCAGAGATGTCACGACCGGCCTGAACGATTTGCCCACTGCCCTGGATGTCCAGACCGGCGATCGCCCGCAGCAGCGTGGTCTTCCCGCACCCCGACGGACCGAGGAAACACACGAACTCGCTCTCGTAGACATTGAGCGAAATATCCTTGAGCGCCGTGAAGTCACCGAATCTCTTGATGACATTGCGAACCTGCAAGTAGGCCGCCTGCTGTCGGTCCCCAGTCTCTTCCACTGTGTTCGCCTCCCATCACGCCAACGCCCGTTCTGAGCCTCATGACGGCCCCGGCCGCCGCAACCTGCAGCGGCCGGTTCCACGCCATCGGTCTCTAGGCTTGCAAGTCTACAGCAGCCCCGCGTGACAGGCCCGCGTGACAGGAGTGTCAAACGGTTCGCTGTGACGGCATTACGACCTAGAGTTAGCCCTTGGGCTCGGACTTGGAATCATAGCGATCCTGCCACTCCGACAGAATGCGTGCCCGATTGGCGGCCACCCACTCGAAGTCGCTGTCGATCATCGCCTCGGCTGCATTCTCCGGATAGTTCTCGACCGGCTTGGCGACGCCCGGATAGGCGACCACGGCGTAGACGGTGTTGTACATCTCGTTGGCGGGCTTGGAGACCGAGAAGTCGACCAGCTTTTGGGCGGCCTCGAGGTTGTCCGTGCCTTTCATGATCGCCGTCGCTTCCATATCCCAGCCGATGCCTTCGGAGGGAATGACGATCTCGACCGGTGCGCCCTTGTTCTTCACCTTGGCGCCGCGATAGGCGAAGGAAATGCCGATCGGCACCTCGCCGGCGCCGGCTTGGCGGCAAGGCTTGGAGCCGGAGTGCGTGTACCAGGCGATGTTGTCGTGCAGGCCGTCCATGAAGGCCCAGCCGCCTTCCTCGCCGAACATCTGCAGCCAGCTGGCGACATCCAGGAAGCCGGTGCCCGAAGAGTTGGGGTTCGGCATGACGACATGCCCCTTGTAGACCGGATCGGTCAGGTCTTTCCAAGAGGCCGGCATCGGCAGGCCCTTGTCCTCGGCCTCGATGGTGTTGACGCAGATCGCCGCCACCCAGGCATCCATGCCGGTCCAGTGCGGCGGATCGGCCTTGTCGCGGAACTTCGCATCCAGATCATCGGCACCAGCGGGCTTATAGGCCTCGGTCATGCCTTCGTTCTTCATCAGCAGCAAGCTGGTCGCGGCCAAACCCCAGACCACATCGGCCTGTGGATTGTTCTTCTCGGCCAACAGCTTGGCGGTGATGATGCCGGTCGAATCGCGAACCCACTTTATTTCGATATTGGGGTACTGCTCGTTGAAGGCCTCGGCATAGCGCTTGAGGTCGTCGGCCTCGATCGCGGTATAGACCGTCAGCTCGGTATCGGCCGATACCGGTGCTGCGGCAAGGCCGAACGCACCGACGATTGCGCCCGCCAACAAGGTGCTCAGCTTGTTTTGTTTCATCCCAGATTGCTCCCTGTTTTCCTTAGGATCACCGCCCCTGCCGTCGCGAGGTCGTTCAGGTGTTCCCTAAGGGTGACTGCAGATTCCGCAGAGATCTGCCTGCTCATCTTGCGACGGCAAGAATTCTTGTCGCTGTCAGCAAAAGGCCTTCGAACAGGCTTCGCCATTCAGATACCGCCTCCAGCACAGCGTCCCTCAGACCGGTTTTGTCCGAAAGAACGCTCCTGTTCTGGACCATTACCCCACGAGAGTGTCAAGCCTGTCATGAAAAAATCATCCAGCATTCGCTCGCCCCACCCAGCGTTCAGTCAAAGGTCTATATCAATAATCTCCGATCTTGTTTGCTTGCTTCAGTGTCTCTTCCGTGTTGATCACAAGGGACCATATTTCCTGTCAGTCTCATAGGTCCAATCTCCAAAGCCAATTCTATGCATCGGAAAAACCTATAGATCTTTGAAACATTCGTGGTGCGCGAGATCGCAGGGCTTGAGCACGATGAGGCAGCCACCTAGCGATCCTTCAGCAAGCGATTGAGGACGGGAAGCAAGGCAACCAACAGCAGGGCAGTCGCCAGACCTGCCAGGCCATAGCCAAGGAACCGACCGCCGGAAGGTGCCGCCACCGGTAATCTGCTGCGGCACGGCCAGCACACCGGCCAGATAGACCGCAGCAGCGAAAGAGAAGGACCACATGCCGACGGCATAACCGGAGAGATGGCCCGGCGCCAAACGTGCGGTCAGGGACAGTCCCAAGGGCGCCAGCAGGATCTCGCCGAAGCCGAGGAAGCCGTAGAAGGCGACGATCCACATCATCGAGGTCTTGCCCGATTCCTCCGTGGCTTCGACCACGACGGCAAGGAGCAGGTAGGCCAGCCCAAACCGAACCAGGGAGAGCGCCAGCTTGCCTAGATCGCCGAAGTGCAGGCCGCGGCGCGAGAGCCAAGGCCAAAGCAGGGTCAGCAGCAGCCAGAGCAGCAGCAGCGCGACGGCCCCTAGTGCGGTGGTCGAGGAAGACGACAAGACCCAGCCGAAGAGGCTGCGATCCACATCCTTCTCGGCATAGAGCAAGACCGGGAGGGTGTACTGCTGATAGATCGCCCAGAAGATCATGGCGAAGAAGATGGTCGCCAGATGCACGAAGAGGCGCCAGCGGACGTCACCCCCTCCTGACGCAGGATCACTGCGACATAGGCCAGAACAATGACGGTCGCGAAAATTCCCAAGACCCAGGCCGTCCAGGTCTGATTGCTGAGCAACACGGCGCTTAAGACGACCGCAATCAGTTTGCCCAGCCCGGCAATGACAAAGGCGACTTAGTAGCTATGGGCCTGGCAATCATGCCGGCGAAAAACGAACCCGCCAGCACACCTAGGTTGATGCCAATGTAGAAGAGCATGAAGCCGGAACTGCGGCGCGGATCCTCCTCTTCGTAAAAGCGCCCCAGCTGTGCCGCGACATTGGCCTTAGAAGAGGCCGTTGCCGGTCGCCAGCAGGCCCAGTGCCCAGTAGAGCTCAAGCCGGATCGGCCAGGCCGGGAACCAGATAGCCGGCGGCGATCAGCGCAGCGCCCAGCAGGATCGCCCGACCGAAGCCCAAGGTCTTATCGGCGAGAATCCCTCCGGCCACCGTCACCAGATAGGCGAAGGAAATGCAGGTCGAGAAGATCAGGAAGGCCTGATCGCTCGGCAGGTTCAGGTGATCGACCAGATAGAAGGCCAAGATCGATACCAGCGTGTAGAGGCCGAAACGCTCCCAGATCTCGGTCATGAAGAGGAGATAGAGCGCCTTGGGTTGCCCCTGCCCCGCCGCCATAGCGCCTTCTCTTACCCCCCGCTCACTGCAGACGCCCAGCCTCAGGCTGGCAAAATCTAGCGGTCCTTACCAGCGGAAAGCGCCTGCGTCCTCGGTTGCTCGCTGGAAGAGGCAAGGCGCAGAGGCACATCGTCGAAGAGCCGCGCGAACAGCAGGTGGTCGCGCCACTCGCCGTTGATGCGCAGATAGGAGCGCGCAAGGCCCTCCTCGCGGAAACCGACGCGGCGTAGCAGGCGTTGGCTCGGCCGGTTGGTCGGCAGGCAGGCTGCCTCGATACGATGCAGGCTGAGTTCGCGAAAAGCGAAGTGCACCACCAGCTCCAGGGCCTCGGTCATATAGCCTTGGCCGGCATAGGGCTCGCCCATCCAGTAGCCCAGGGACGCCATCTGCGCCACGCCGCGGCGGATCTGCGCCAGGGTGATGGCGCCCATCAGCACCTCGTCCTCTTTGCGGAAGATGTGCAGGGTATAGCCCTGACCGTTGCGACCTTCGTGATTGGCCAGCTTCAAACGGTTTCGATAGGCGCCACGGGTCAAAGAATCGGAGGCCCAGAGCGGCTCCCAAGGCGTGAGAAAGCCGCGACTGTAGCTGCGCAGGCGCGACCACTGGCGCCAGTCCTTGCCGCGCATCGGCCGCAAGGTGATGCGCGCGCCCTCCAGCTTCAGCTGGCGCAGAAACCCGGCGCGAAATGGTGGCATACGCATCGCCCGGCCCTATCCCAAGCGCGCGACCAGCTGCGAAAAGTCCGGCAAAGCCGAATCCGGCCCCATCACGGCCAGAGTGGGGGTCTCCTGCAAGAGGCGGGTCATCAGCCTCTCGATGTCTTTTGTTTCCACGGCCTCAAGCTTAGCCAGCAAGACCTCCAAGTCCAAGGCCTCGCGATGCACAAGAAAGCGGTTTGCCATGGCCTCGGCACGGGCGAAGCTGCTTTCGCGACTCATCACGATCGCAGCGCGGGCCTGTGCCTTGGCACGGCGCAACTCTTCGTCCTCCACCTTGGCCGCCAGGCTCTTCAGCTCCTCCGCCATCAGCGCCAGGGTTTCTGCCGCCTCCTCCTCGCCAGTCCCGGCATAGAGGGTCAGAAGGCCGCTGTCCTCGAAGTGCGAGAAGAAGGAATAGACAGAGTAGACTAGGCCACGCTTTTCCCGGATCTCCTGAAACAGGCGGGATGACATGCCGCCACCCAGGATGGAGCTCAGCAATCCGGCTGTGGCATAATCGGGATCACGCACCGGGACGCCCGGCAATGCCAGTACCAGATGCACCTGCTCCAGTGACCGGTCTGTCCGAATCTCGCCACCCTTGTAGGCGGCCAGGTCGCCGGCAGCGGCCGGGCCGCTCTGCAGCTGGCTGAAGGCTGCTTCGGCCAAGCGAACGAAGGCCTCGTGCTCGACCGCACCCGAGGCCGCCAGGACCATGCGTTCGGCCGAGTAGTGGCGGCCCACGAACTCTTTGAGATCGCCCTGCGCGAAAGCGGCGACGGTCTCGTCGCGACCGAGGATCGGCCGCCCGAGCGCCTGATTGGGATAGGCGGTCTCCTGCAGATGATCGAAGACGATCTCGTCCGGCATGTCCTCGGCCAGGCCGATCTCCTGCAGGACCACGGCCTTCTCGCGATCCAGTTCCTCCGGATCGAACAGAGAGCGCTGCAGAATATCGGCCAGGATATCCACAGCCAGTGGCAGATCGTCGCCCAGGACGCGGGCATAGAAGACCGTGGACTCCCGCGAAGTATAGGCATTGAGCTGGCCGCCGACTGCCTCGATCTCCTCGGCGATCGCCCGTGCGCTGCGGCTGTCGGTGCCCTTGAAGGCCATATGCTCGATCAGATGGGCGATGCCGTTCTCGGCCGCTGTTTCGTGTCGGGCACCGACGTCCAGCCAGAGACCGACGGAGGCGCTGCCGACGCCGGCCATGGGATCGCTGGCAACGGTCAGACCGTTCGCCAGAGTAGAGATCTGAATTCCGCCGTCAAGGTGAGGCACGGTCATGCAGCACCCTCGGATACATGCTCGCCGACGAAGCTCTTTAACGTCTCGGCGTTGTTCGCCAAGGTGGCATAGCGCTCTTCGCGTTCATAGAGATCGCCCAAGCGCGCCGGCAGAGCCGGGCGCTGACCGGTGGCCCGCTCCACCGCGTCGGGGCACTTTGCCGGATGCGCGGTCGATAGGACGACACTGGGTCCGGCACCGGCCGCCAGGCGGCGCCGCGCGACGGTCACGCCGACGGCGGTATGTGGATCGATGGTCAAGCCGGTCTCCTCATAGGTTCGGCGAATCTCCTCCAGGGTGCCGGCATCATCCAATCGATCGCCGTCGAAAGCGGCACGGATGGCCGCCAGCGCCGCCTCCGGCAAGGCCACGCTGCCCTCGGCACGAAAGCGCTCCATCAGGGCCTTCAAAGCCGCGCCGTCGCGCCCCATGGCCTCGAACAGCAGGCGCTCGAAGTTCGAGGAGACCTGTATGTCCATCGAAGGCGAGAGTGTCGGCGAGACACCGGCCATGGTCATGGCGCCGCTTTCCAGCACGCGCGGCAGGATATCGTTGCTGTTCGCCGCGATGACGAACTTGCCCATCGGCAGGCCCATCCTCTGTGTTACGTAACCGGCGAAGACATTGCCGAAATTGCCGGAGGGCACCACGAAGTCGATCGCCCGCTCCGGCCCGCCCAAGGCCAGACCAGCATAGGCATAGTAGACACTCTGTGCCAGGATGCGCACCCAGTTGATGGAGTTCACCGCCGAGAGGTGGTGGCGATCACGGAAGGCATGATCGTTGAACAGCGCCTTCACTAGGTCCTGGCAATCGTCGAAGTTGCCTTCGATCGCCAGATTGTGGACGTTGTTGGCGGCGACTGTGGTCATCTGCCGGCGCTGCATCTCCGAGGTGCGGTCCTTGGGATGCAGGATGAAGACCTCGACGGCGGCGCGCCCCTTCAGGGCCTCGATCGCGGCCGAGCCGGTATCGCCGGAAGTTGCCCCGACGATGGTCAGATGCTCGCCGCGGGACTTCAGCACCTGGTCGAAGATCTGCCCCAAAAGCTGCAAGGCGACGTCTTTGAAGGCCAAGGTCGGTCCATGGAAGAGCTCCAGCAGCCAGAGGTTCGGCGCCACCTGCACCAAGGGTGCCACGGCCTTATGGGTGGAAGCTGGAATAGGCGAGATCCAACAGCTCCGGCAGGGCGTCCGTCACTGCCGAGCCAGCCATGAAGGGCGTCAACATCTGCTGCGCCAGCGTGCGATAGTCGGCGCCGGCCAGGCCGCGCCAAGTCGAGCTGGAGAAACCAGGCCATTGGCTGGGAAGATAGAGCCCGCCGTCTCGAGCCAAGCCGGTGAGCAAGACCTCTTCGAAACCCAAGACCGGGGCCGATCCGCGCGTCGATTGATAGTGCATGAGGAAAAACCTTTTGAGCCGCGGCGCAATCTAGACGCGGAGGTCGGCCAGCCACAAGCCGAGTCTTTCTCTCACAGGCAGGGAATAGCAAGTGCCTTGGCAAGCGTCGAGCTAGAGTAACGCGCGGTCCGACATATGGGCTAAGGTTAGAGCGCTCGGGTAGGGATAAGGAATGCGAGACGCAGCACGGTAGGCACCGCAAAGATCGCCTTTCCGCGCAGGGTTCGTTGCCATTTGCATCAGTCTGTCGACTGCGTCCCCCTCTACCGCCAGGGCGTCGTTCTGGGAGAAAGCTGTCTCAAGAGCGCTGATCTCGGCCAAGCCCAAGGCAACATTGCCACGAAGCGAGTCGGATACCTCTGGATCGCCAAACTCGGCCTGCAGCAGCAGGGCGGCGCGTGGTTCGGGGCTGCGCGCCAATATTTCCGCGGACTTCAGGGCCACGAAAAGGCGGTTCGGCTCATCCTCGATGCGCAGCAGGAATAGCCGGACCGCTTCAAGCCGGCCGTCTGCCGCCATAACCTGGGCGAGGCGGCTATAGACCCAATCGCTGCGCAGGGGCTCTCCGCCATCACGGCCAAGGCCTCGGCGGCGGAGAGTGCCCGAGCGGGCCAAAGCAGCGGCCGCATCTGCGAAGAAATCGACACGATAGGGAGCGGGAAGAGGCTCGACGATAGCCAAGGCCGCCTCGGAGTTCCCCGCTCGGCGATAGGCCGTCGCGACGGCGGCCAGGCTCTCCGCCCGGCGATAGCTATCCTCGATGCGCTAGGCCGCGGCCAAGCCGACGCCAAGTCGTCAAACCCGAGCCAGGCCGCAGTCAGCGCCGTGAAGTAGGCATCGTCACGGGTCCCATCGAGTAGCCCTGTCCGACTGGACTGAAACAAGGCCGCGAGTGTATCAAAGCGATCGCGCTCGCCTGGATCGCCGCCCGCACCTTCGGCGTCGTCATCGCCTGCTTGTGAAGAGAGATCAGCATGCTCGTCCTCCGTCCCGAACCTCGCCCAGGATGGAGCGTGCCACGAACAGTGCCCGCCGGCGAGGATCTATGTGATCATCCGGGATGGAACACCTAACGGCTTCCAGCCTCCCTTCCTGCAGCAGAGCAGCAGCGAGCAACGCAGCGCGCGGCGCCTCCGTGCTGCTGTCGGGGTAGGCGGCGACCAGACTTTCGGCCTCCGGCAGACGTCCGGCCTCGATCAAGGCCGGCAGAATGTGAAAATCCAGGGCCGAACCGCGCTGCAACGAGGTTATTTGCGCGAGAATCTCCAGGCCCTTCTCGACCCGACCTTCAAGCACCAAACTCTTCGCAATCCCTGCCAGAAGCCGACCGCGCATATCGGCGAAGAGCAACGCCATCTCCGGGTCGCGCGCAGCTGTGGGATCCAGGGCAAGTGCATGGCGGCGCGCCAGCTCGACCAAGTTCCAATCGAGCAGGAATCCGGAGGGGAGATAGCCGGCGTAG
This sequence comes from Rhodospirillales bacterium, assembly GCA_965202755.1. Lineage (GTDB taxonomy): Bacteria > Pseudomonadota > Alphaproteobacteria > Kiloniellales > JACOMY01 > JACOMY01. Next base: position 95,943 of record CBDBCL010000035.1, read on the forward strand.
TCGTCTGGCGGCAACCCGGTCCGAACACCGCTTGCCGCCGCCGCGGCCTCGGCAGTCCCCGCCAGGGCGGCAAGACCAGCATCTCGCATGCGCGCGGCAAGGCCCAGTAGCGCGGCATAGCGGCTGACCACCGGGCCCGGCTCCTCGCCGATAACCAAGGCCGACAGGAGTGCGCGCTCCATTGAAAATCTCGAGTGATTGGCTGCGAACAGGCAAGGGAGGCATCGTCTGCCCGCGCCGTAACCGGCAGGATCGTTGCCGCGACAAGGAACCCGAGCGGAATCCAGCAACTACTGCATCCTGCTCGTCTTGACATCGTCACTCCCCAGAATTTGCGCCGGGTCGACCGTGTGCTTCAAGATTGCAGTCAAGGCATAGGCCTGTCCGGGGACGGCGCAGGCGATATCCTGTTCTCCCGCAATCTGCTATCTGCCGGAAGCGAGGCGCTTGGCCTCGGTAAGGGCGGAGAAACTGCGATGCGCGACATAATTCTGGGCGAGAGCCCTATCACGATCGAGGAGGTCGCAGAGGTCGCGCGCGGCGAAGCGAAGGTGACGCTGGGCGTGAACGCCATCGCCAGGCTGCAAGCTGGTCGCGACCTGATTGAACGCTTCCTGGCGGAAGAACGACCGGTCTACGGGATGACGCGGGGCCTCGGCCAGCGCGCCGTCACCGACGTCTCGATCCCAACGAGCGGGCGGAGATGAGCCACATCATGCTGCGCGCCCGGGCCTGCGGCTCCGGCCCGCTTTTCGAGGAGCAAGCGGTCCGCGCCTTTCTGCTGGCGCGCCTGGCATCGCTCTCGCTGGGGCACGCCGGCGTGCGGCCGCTGGTTGCCGAAACCCTGGCCGCCATGCTCGAGCGCGGCGTGCATCCGGCCGTGCATCAGATCGGCGCGCATGGCGCATCGGACCTGCCGCTGACAGCTGAGCTGACAATTCCGGTGATGGGCGAGGGACGGGCGACCTTCCAGGGCCAACTGCTGCCCGGCGGCGAAGCCATGCGACGAGCCGGCCTGGAGCCTTTGATCCTTAAGGAGAAAAAGGGCTTGCGCCTCTGTTCGGCCTCCTCCATCTCGGCCGATCTCGCCGCGCACCGAAGGCACGGTCAGGATCGGTATGGGCCTGATCGGCCACACCGCCCGCCATCTGATAAAGGACATGCGCTTGCTGGCCACACCAGCCAGCCTAGACGATTCCTCCGGCTACGAGGTCGAGGACCAGGAACCGATGACGCCGCTGGCCGTGCGCAAGGCCTGGACCCTCTTACCGCTCTGGCGCCAGGTCTTGGCCTGCGAGCTGATTGTCGCCACCGAGGCCTTCGATCAACGTGAACCCGAACGTCCGGCTCCGGTCGTCCATGCGCTTCGTGACGCGGTGCGCGCCTTGGTCCTACGCCTGGACGATGATCGCAGTCACTCGGAAGATATCGAGGCCGCCGCCAGGATCTTACAGCGAGAGCACCTGCCTTTGCCGCTTCGTCGGCTGCTATAGGCACACTCGACATACTCGGTTGGTCTATGCATCAGCCAACAAAAAGGGTGACGCAGATGGACGGCGAGCGCGGGCCGACTTGGCTAAGTGGCGGCAGCGGGAGCGATGCGATCGCGCTCTCGGCCCTGGCAAGCCTGCCGAGCGAATCGAACTTCGCCCAGCAATGGCATCTGAACAACACGACGCCGGGAGAGATCGATCTCAATGTCGTCGATGTCGGGCCGCCCAGAACGGCACCGGTGTCGTCGGCGTCGCGCACGAGGCGACCTTGGTTGGCTATCGCGTCCACGTGCATGATCTTGATCTCATGGGGTCACAACTCGCTCGTGCCATCGAGCAAGCGGCGGCCGAGGGAGCCGACGTCGTCTCGATTAGCCTCGGTACCACGTTCCATGGTAACTTCTTCGACTAGATGATCGATCCAGCCGCCGTCTCGGCCTTAAATAGCGCCATCGACAAGGCCGTCGATCTGGGGCGTGGCGGCTTGGGAAGCCGACTTCAAGACCCTCCAGGTCGCCGCGGCGAATGCGGATGGCTCGGTGGTCTTTTACTCGACGCCGGGTGCCACTATCCTGATATCCGCCCTCGGCTCGCCACTTTCCGGGACGATCATGACCACCGACTGGGTGGGCAGCGCCGGCTATGCGCCCGGTGACATCACCACCACCTTCAACGACACATCGGCGGCTGCCCCCATGGTCTCTGGCGTAGTTGCCTTGATGCTGGAGGCCAATCCCGATCTTGGCTGGCGGGACGTGCAGGAGATTCTCGCCAACTGTGGCGCGCAATGTCCAGGCCGCCAACCCGACCTGGGTCTGGAACTCTGCCGAGTGCTGGAACGGCGGCGGCTTCCACCACAGCGTCGACCTGGGCTTCGGCCTGGTCGACGCCAAGGTCGCAGTGCGCATGGCCAAGACCTGGGACAGCCAATGGACCAGCGCCAACTTGGTGGAGAAGACGGTCGGCAGTCTCGCCGCCCCGCTGCCGGTGCCGGACGAAGACCCCAACGGCCTGGAGGTCACGATCCAGCAAGACGCGATCGTGGGACGGATCGAGTTCGTGACCCTGAGGCTGGATCTGCCATACACTTGGGCAGCGGATCTCTCGATGACTCTGACCTCTCCTGGCAGCACCACGACCACGCTCTTGTCAAACAAAGCCGGTGAAAATGATCATCCGAATTCCTGGACCTACACGGCGGCCGGCTTTCACAGCGAGACAGGCCAAGGAACCTGGACGGTGAAGATCGTCGATACGTTTTTCGAAGACGTCGGCGTTTTGAACGATATCGCGCTCACTCTGCACGGCACGGCCGGCAGCGCCGACGGGCCATTATGTCTACACCGAGGCCTTCTCCGACCTCGCCGGCGGCAGCGGCTACTCCACAGCGATCGTCGATGGCGACAGCGGCCGTGACATTGTCAACGCAGCGGCGATCATGAGCGACATTCACCTCGATCTGACAGTGGGAAGCGGAACGCTGGACGGGGTCGCCGTGACCATCAGCGGAATCGAAAGCCTAGTCGGCGGTGACGGCAACGACCGCCTGATCGGCGATTCCAAGGACAACTGGTTCCGTGCCGAGCGCGGCCAGGATTCGCTATCCGGTGGGAGCGGCGATGACGATCTCTATGGCGGCTCTGGGGCGGATAGCCTGGCCGGCGACTCCGGTGTCGACACGCTCTTCGCCGGCAGCGGCGATGGTGATCGCGCCTACGGAGGTCTCGGCGGCGACTTCGCCTCTGGTGACCAAGGCAGTGACACGATCCATGGCGACAAGGGCAGCGATAGGCTCTACAGCGGGGATGGGAGCGACGTCAGCTTCCTTGGCGGGGATGGCGGGGATGGCGACGACAGTCTGTTCGGCGGTATCGGTGCCGATCGATCCTTCTATGGTGGCTCGGGTGACGATGCCCTGCGCGGCGAGGACGGCGACGATTGGCTTGGCGGAGACTCCGGCCGCGATCTCGTGTTCGGCGCAGATCGAGACGACAGCATCTATGGCGACGACGGCAATGATTGGCTGGGTGGCGGGTTCGGTAGCGATGTTCTGACGGCCGGCATCGGCAGCGATTGCCTGAACGGCGGCTCTGGCCTGGATACGGCCTCTGGCTGCAGAGCCAACGACACCTTCACCGTCGACACCGCGGCCGATATGGTGCGCAAGATGGCGATGGGCGGAGCCGAGAATGTTCTCAGATCCGACGCCCAAGCCTACACACTTGGGAGTGGCCCGGAGAGCCATGTCGAGCGGGCGAACATCAACAACGGTATCGGTGATGCCAGGCTCGATGGCAATGAGTTCGCCAACACCCTGATCGGCAACAGCTTGGACAACTCCATCAAGGGCAACAGTGGCGGCAACCTGCTGACCGGCAATCAAGGTGTCGATCGAATATTCGCCAGCGAGGGTGACGACACCCTCTTCGGCGGCGTCGATGGCGATACCATGAAGGGCGAGAGCGGCGCCGACACCCTGAGTATCGGGCAGGACGACATCCTCTTCGGCGGTTCCGGCCTGGATCACTTCCGTTTCTCCATCGGTAGTCTGGGGAGTGGCGGATCCGGCGGCCCGGTGATCCGCGACTTCAATGGCCAATTGGTGAACGGTGGCAGCGCCGAGGATCTGCTGATCTTCCGTACTGGGCTGGAGGTGGGGAGTTTCACCTACATCGAAGCGGCTACCTTCTCCGGCGGAGGTAACTCGGAGGCACGCTATGCCGGAACGCGACAGATACAGGTTGATCGGGGTGGCGACGGAACGGTCGATAAGACCTTTCTGGTCGACGGTGTCACCAATGCCAATCTGCTGACGGCGACGGATTTCGTTTGGCTTGTCTAGCGCGTCGTCTGGCTAGACTCTACCGGCCCTCAAGTTGAACGAACACCGCTCTAGAGCACATTCATTTTATGAATGGTCATAGCCTGCTGGTGTGAAATAGTTTGCGTACTCTTGCGACTCGAACAGATCGATGATGCCGCCCACGGTATTCCAGAGGGTGCTGACGGTTCTTTCAGCCTGTGCGCAGATCGGTGATTTGAGCTTGGCGCAAGCCATCTCGATTGGGTTGAAGTCGGGACTGTAGGGCGGCAGATTATGTGAGGGTGGCGCCTGTGGCCTCGATGGCCTGGCAGACGCCGGCGGCCTTGTGCGCCGGCAAGTCATCCATGATCACGACATCTCCGGGATTAAGGGTCGGCGCCAGCGCTTGCTCGATATAGGCAAGAAAAGCGACGCCATTCATGGCGCCGTCGAGCACCGTTGGCGCGGTCAAGGGCGCCACACCGAACCGCGCCGCCGCACCACGCGCCGACAGGCCCGCCTGTGATGCCTTCAAAACACGAACCCGCAGATCACCATTCAATGCTCGTCCCATCCAAGACCTCCATGTCTGGAGACCTTGAATCAGACTTGCATCATCCCGTCACATCACAATCGATTCAGTGATTGGTGGATCTGCTCTAGTAAGCCACGACATCCAAGGCGACACTGTGCCCGCTGCTCCCCGCGGTCCTGTGGCGCCTTCGACAAACTCTGTTAGTCTCCGACCCAGCGATTCAGAGGTGATGCCTATGGACGAGCGGAGCGACGCGCCATGGCACAGTGGCAGCGGCGGTGAGACGACAGCGGTCAGCGGGCTGGACAGCCTGCCGAGCGACACCAACTTTGCCCAGCAATGGCACCTGAACAACAGGACAGCCGGTGAGTTCGACCTCAACCTCGTCGATGTCTGGTCTTCCTACAGCGGTAAGGGGGTCACCGCCGTTCTGATCGACGACGGCTTCGACTACAACCACCCCGATCTCGCTCCCCCCAACTATGACGCCACACGCGACTACGACTTCGATGAAGGAGGAGGACTAGAACCCCTTCGGCGACACCATCGACGACGCGCACGGCACCGCCGCCATAGGCATCCTGGGCACGGCCCAAAACGGCAGCGGCGTGGTCGGCGTCGCGCATGAAGCCACCTTGGTCGGCTATCGCGTTTTTTCCTACATCAGCGATCACTTCATCTCGCAGATCGGCCGGGCCATCGAACAGGGTGCCGACGTCGTCTCCATGAGCCTGGGCAGTCAGTTCTCCAGCAACTTCTTTGATCGCGCCTTGGACCCTGCCGTGATGACGTAGAGAAAGTTTCGCACATTTGTGTGTGGTTGGTGGCCCCGAATCCCTCAGGCTTTCAGTCGCCAGACGGAGAAGCCAATAGAGGAGGCCAGAGCCACCATGGACGAGGATAACACGAAGGGCCTGTCGAACGTGTTCCGTATCGACGCCAGTCGGATAGAAGATCATCTGAGGCAGATCGTGCGAGGCAGCGTCGAGGAGACACTGAACAGCCTGCTGGAGGCAGAGGCGGATCGGCTTTGCAATGCAGGGCGCCATGAGCGCAGTGAGGCGCGCCACGACACACGAGCTGGCCGCTCCGAGCGCAAGCTGCACACGAGCGCCGGAGAGGTGCAGGTGCAAGGTGCCAAAGCTTCGCAGGCAGACGCATCGACGACGGCAATCATCGAGCGCTATCGCCGGCGCGCGCGCTCGGTCGAAGAGGCTTTGATTGGAGATGTATCTGGCTGGTGTGTCGGTACGCCGGGTAGAGGACATCACCGAGGCCCTGTGGGGCACGCGGGTGAGCCCCAGCAGGGTCTCCAATCTCAACAAGAAGCTCTACTCCCAGATCGAGACCTGGCGGAACCGGTCGATCGAGGGCGAACTCCCCTGCCTCTATCTGGACGGCCCTACCTCTATCTGGACGGCATTGTCCTGAAGCGCAGTTGGGCAGGTGAAGTGCGCAACGTCTCGCTGCTGGTTGCGGTCGCTGTCAAGGCCGACGGCTACCGCGAGATCCTCGGCAGCCTCGAGGGAGCCAAGGAAGACAAGAAGGGCTGGAGCGCCTTCCTCAAGCACCTCAAGGAGCGCGGCCTCACGGGTGTCGCGTGGATCGTCTCGGATGCCTGCAGGGGGCGCGTCGAGAGCGCGACCGAGTTCTATCCGGACGCCCAGTGGCAGCGCTGCGTCGTGCATTGGATGCCTTCGTGCCCGGTGCCGACCGGCAAGATGCGTGAAGTCGCTCTCATGCTGAAGGCTATCCATGCCCAGGAGAGCCGCGAGGCGGCCCGCGCCAAGGCCACGCGGCCAAACTCGGAGCCATGCGCCTGACCAGGGTCGCCGACTGGCTGGAGGAGACGGTCGAGGAGACCTGGGTCTAGCATGCCTTCCCCCATGAGCATTGGCGCCGGATCAGGACCAACTCTCCTCTGGAGAGGATCATGCGCGAGATCCGGCGGCGAACCCGCGTCGTCGGAGCCTTCCCCGACGGCCAAGCGGCCCTCAACCCGGCCGCGGCCAGGTTGAGACACATCGCTGGCACCAAAGGGTCCAGCAAGCGCTACATGAACAGGGACCTGCTCAAGCAGCGGGACAGGGTTGCCTGATGGAACAGCCCGCCAAACCCAATGTGCGAAAGATCCTGGACACTACCCATCGGCGAACTGCTCCGCTGCGTCACTATGAGGGATTCCGTAGCGATTGACCGCCATCTCGATCGCGATCGTGCGCATGTTGGGCGAGAGGTTGCGGACCGCGCCGCTTTCGCTGTCTGTTAAGTCGCTGAGTCCGGCGATTATCTTGGCCGCAACCGGCTAGCGTCGGTCTGCGACCCAGTCATCAACGAAAATACGCTGTCCGCCCAACTCGATCGAACCCTCCCAAAGGGTCGTCAGTTCGGCGCCGCCATAAAATGCGATGTCGGAGCTATGACCGCCGGTGTCGACGATGATCGAAAGGGCGCCGGCCATATCGCCCTTGCCAACTCTGAAGGCCATAGCGGCGCTGCTCTCCAAGGGATAAGACAGGGATACCGCGCCTTCGCTTCGGCCGGACAGATCACTTAGAATTTCGCCGATCAGCTCGGTGTACTGGCTCGCGCGCGCACTTGGCAAAGACGAGGGAATGGAGAATCGCCACGCGATAGCGCCGGGTGCCACACCCTGCATGCGCGCCTCCAGGCAAATCTGCACCACCAGCTGTCGCAGGAAGGCCTCTATGGGCTTTTCCGTTTTCAGCTGCCACTTCAGGCGGAAACTGTAGCGATCCTCGCTTTGGCCCAAGCGATCCATCAGCTTCGCACTGTGGATGTAGGCAATATGAGGACCGATCGTCGAGTCCGTGCCTTCCGCCTTCCTTCCTCCGCCTTGCGTTTCCTCGGGGAATGTCCCGTTTGATGTTGAAACTCGCCTGAGTGCCGCTGCTTGATGTGAGGTTATGCGGCGTCCTCGATCCGGTCAGGCAGGTGCTTTTGGCGTTGCCCGATGAGAGCCTGCTTGAGAATGGGCAGTTGCTTGTAGGCCTTGATGCGCCGGCAGCCCTTCTTGGCTTCGAACATGCCCGCCGCGGTCCAGCGTAGGGCCATCTTGGCATCTCGCCAGGGCTTCACGTTTCGGCAGACCTGCCGGATGACGCTGTTCATGGGCTCGATGATATTGGTGCTGGCGAGCGACCGGCGCAATTCAAGCGGTAAGCCGCGCCTGACCACTGTCAGGATTTCGTCGAGACCTTCGAGGATCGATCGGGACACATCCGGCGCTTCCTGCTCGAAGCGCCGCGCCGGATTACGCATCGGGCGTTCGGCCTTGTCGGCATCGTCCAGCTCCCAGGCCTGCTTCAAGGCGCGTCACACGGCGGCATGGTGCCTGGGCGCAAGCCGGTCGGTGATGTTGCGTGCCTTGTGGATTTGGCAGCGCTGGATGGGGATATCCGCGCCGAAGATCCGCCGCAGAGCTTTACCCAGAGCCTTGGCACCATCCACGATGAAGAGGTAGCGGCCTGCGGGGTCGAGCCCGCGCTCGATCGGATCGTCGAGCAAGGCCTGTAGGGTTGCGGCGTTCTCCGTGGCCCCGTCAATGACGCCCAAGGGGTGTTTTTGCCCGGAAACCTCAACGCCGACAGCCCCGATCGTCAACAGGCGGTCGTCCAGATGTAGCCCGTCGATCTGGATCGCAACGAGCTCCAGTTCCGATAGCGCGGACCCCATCCACTCTTCGAATGTGGCCTGCGTCAGTGCTTTGAACCGTCGCGAGACCGCAGAGTTGGACAGGCCGCTGCCCGCGTCCGCCGGAACGCCGGCCTCGGGCAGCCGAACGGCGCGGCAAAACTTGCGCGTGGCCACATTCATCACAATCAGGTCCATGGCCCACCGGTCGAGAAACCCTGTGGCCGCAATCTCTTCCCAACGCGGCAAGGGCATTGCCTTGCCCGTGCCCTGGCTGCGCACCCGAGGGCGATCCACGGCGCTCTTGCCGCCGTGAAAGCCAACCTGCGCTTCCGAATGGCCCCAACGCTAGTCGGGTTTCTCAGGTGAATGCTCGTAGCGCTCACCGGCAAGCCGTGTCACGTCCTCGTTCAGCAGTCGGGTCAGGCTTTCCATGCCTGCCATCGGACAGCATTGCTCGAAGCTCTCCCTCACAGCTTCAAACGCTTCATCGACAAGCGAAGGCGCAATCGGCGCTGTGGCCAGAGCAAGGGGGATGTGGTCGTCATCTTCATGGCGTTGCTTCCTTCTTCGGTTCAAGTACCCCGAGCCCAAGGCTCAGCGGAAGCAACGCCACACTAATTCAAAGGTTCAACATCCCCGGGACATTCCCCTTCATGGCTTCATGGTCGGCGACGGGTTGTTGCTGGAGCCGCCCGGCACCTGGATCGGCGATCTTCTCGTCGCCACAACCGCGGTCTTTCTGGCCAGCTACATGACCGCGGCGCGAGTCTGGAACATCACTCATAGAGATGGCTCGGATTGTTTGAACAGGTTTCGAGCGATCGCCAAGTGGATTTCCGTATGGGTCAAGCCGCTGCCGGGATTGGCTGCAGCGCGCTGATGTAAGCCTGATCGGGCATCTGCCCGCCAGGCGACGAATGTGGCCTCGTGCTGTTGTAGAAGGCCAGATAGCGCCCAATCGAGGCGCGCGTTTGAACGCGCAAATCTTCGTCGCCGGTGAGTCCATCAGCTCGGATCTTACTCGAGTTCCAGGCCGCTTCGCTCTACTGTAGCACCAAAGGCCGCAACTTTTCGGTGGGCCATGCATTCGCCGTCCAGCCGTCAGTTCCCTCCGGATACCAAAAGACCGCGCGATAGCCGAAACTCAAGGCCCGCTTGGCGGCGTTCCAAGACATCCAGCAGTCGGCACGACAGAAGATCACCAAGGGCTGGTCGAGATCGCCGCCCGTGGCCTGCACCAAGCCGTTACGATAGTAGCGCTCGTCAACTTCCGAGAGGCGGCCGAAGCCGACGTTCGCCAGCCAGATCGCCCCCTTGATGCTGGTCCGCGGCTTGTCGCGCCAAACAGTGCCCTCCGGCAGATTGGCAGGCTTCGGCGGACGCGGCAGGACATCGATGAAAGCAGCCTCCTTGCCCTGCCACAGGGCATAGGCTGCCGCATCCTCGACTACTGTGGCACCAACGAGGGTCGCAGGCACGGCGCTGTGGTACTGGCCCATGCGATAACCGGCCAGTTCCTCGACCGCACTCAGCGCTGCCGGCAGACCGAGCCAGAGGACCGCAACAGCCGCGACCAGGAGAGCGCCGGCTCTCATTCCGAGGCTGGCGTCTTCAAACCGCCGCTCATATCGTCGACCAGTGGCACGCCATAGTCGGCGAGGATCTGGTCGATCTCGGTCTGCTTCTTGCGGATAAGCGAGTTCAGCTTACGCTTCCAGACTAGTTCGCCCGGCCTGACACCCATGGTGATCCGATAGGCCATGCGCGGCGGCAAAGTCTCCTGCAAGAGCGGCGTTACCTTCAGGTGGGGCTGTTTGCTGTTTGCTGTTTGCTTGGCCAGATAGCCGGCGATCGGCCCCCAGGAGAGGGCGGCATCGATCTCGCCTTCGGCCAGATCTCCGATCATCTCTTCGTTCGGCGACTCATAGCGGCTGTCCACCACCAAGTGGTAGGGACGCGCCTTGCCCAGGAGTCCGTTCCTGGCCATGTGAGTTGCCGGCGGGCTGCCCGCGATAATGCCTATGGTACGCCCCTTCAGACGCGGGTCAGCAAGGCTTTCGACCTCGGCCAGATCGCTGTCCGCCCGCGTCACCAAGGCATAAGTCGAGGTGTAGTAGTGGTTGGTGTTGAGCACCATCTCGTGGCCCTGGGCAAAGCCGATGACCACGTCGCAGCGGTTCTCCCTCAAGGTCTTGCGAATGAAGCCCGTTGCCATGGGAAACCAGACATGCTCGACCGGCAGGCCTAGTTCCGCCGCGAAGAGCTCGGCGATTTCGTTCTCGAAACCCTCGCCCGCCTTGTTGGAGAAGGGCAGGCTTGCCGGGTCGGCGCAGACCCTGAAAGCCGTGGTCGAGACCAGGTCCGAGGTCTGTGCAAACGCACTCCCGACAGCCGCGCCGACCGCCAAGACCGCGCCCATGACGAGACCGACGAGCCTCCTAGTCGCCGAGGCAGGCATTCTCGTCCTCGCGAACCACATCCAGCTTCGCTTCCTTCTTGCGCGGCCGACCGCGCGGCAGGGCTTCGGCGCCCCGCGCCTTCAGATAGACGTAGATATCATCCAGATAGCACATGACATTGGGATTGGTACCAAAGCCTGGCATGACCGAATTCTCGGAGGCATTCACCACCGTCCGGCCGTTGGTCACGACATCGATGAAGTCGTAGTAGTCCATGTCGACGGCCGAGGCCTTCAGGGCCGGCGCATAGGTCGAACCTTCGCCGTCCGGTCCGTGACACACGTGGCATTCGGAGTGATAGCGTCGAAAGCCGGAGTAGGTGAACCAGTCGACGGTCCCATCCTCTTGGATGTTGAAGGTGGGCACATACTCATCGGTGTAGTATTTGCCGTCCTCCGAATAGGTCGCGGCGATGTTGTCGGCCCGGGCCGCATCATCGAGCACCAAGGTCCCGGCAAACAAGGTTAGGGCGCCGCCGAGAGCGATCACCAGTCCATTCGCTTTCGCCCATAGTCTCATAACCAGTCACACCTCCCGGCATCGTAAAGAAAAGGGCCCGGTACGGGGCCGTCTTAGGCACCCCGCACCGAACCCTGGAACAAGGAACGCGTTTCGGCTCCTAAACCACGGATTAGTTGGGCAGCCGGAACACGGTCAGTTGCCCACCCAAAGCGGTGTAGTTCTTCAGCCCGGCATAACCGCCGACCGCACCAAGCCCGTCGTTCGGGTTGGTCAGGCCTGCCGCCAGACCGATGCCGGCCCAGCCGCCGATCCCGGACAGGATGGCGACGTACTGCTTGCCAGCGTGGCTATAGGTCATCACGTTGCCGATGATGCCCGAGGGAGTCTTGAAGCGATAGAGTTCTTGACCCGTCTCGGCATCGACCGCCTTCAGATAGCCTTCCAGGGTGCCGTAGAAGACAATTCCGCCCTTGGTGGCCAAAGCGCCGGACCAGACCGAGAACTTCTCGGGCAGGGACCAGACGATTTTACCCTTGATGGCGTCCCAGGCGATGAAGTTGCCCATGCCGCCGTGGCTGCCCTTGGGCGGATACATCGCCAAGGTCGCACCGACATAGGGCTGACCTGCCGTGTAGCTGACCCGGAAGGGCTCATAGTCCATGCAGACGTGGTTGGTAGGCACATAGTGCAGGCCGGTCAGCGGCGAGAAGGCCGCCGGCTGCTGATCCTTGGTTCCCAGGGCTGCCGGGCAGACGTCGGTGGTGTTGACGTCTTCGCCGTTGTGCTCGGTCGAGTACTGCGGCAGGACCTGCGGACGACCGTAGCTGTCGGAATTGGGATCCATGTCCACGTGCGATGCCCAATTCACCACCGGATCGAATTTCTCGGCAACCAACAATTCGCCGGTGATCCGATCAAGGGTGTAGCCGAAGCCGTTACGATCGAAGTGCACAAGCAGCTTGCGCATCTCGCCGTCGATCTCCTGATCGCTCAAGATCATCTCGTTGATGCCGTCGTAGTCCCACTCGTCGTGCGGCGTCATCTGATAGAACCACTTGGCCATGCCCGTGTCGGGGTTGCGGGCCATGATGGTCATCGACCAGCGATTGTCACCCGGACGTTGTGCCGGATTCCAGGTCGAGGGATTGCCGGTGCCGTAGTAGAAGAGATCGGCATCGGGATCGTAGGAATACCAGCCCCAGGTGGTGCCGCCGCCGATCTTCCACTGATCGCCTTCCCAGGTGTTCGTGCCCGAGTCTTTGCCGACCGGCTTGCCGAGGTGGGTGGTCTTCTCCGGATCGACCAAGATGTCGGAATCCGGACCCATGGAGTAGGCACGCCAGAGCTGCTTGCCGTCGTTCATGTCATAGGCAGTGACACTGCCGCGAACGCCGAACTCGCCACCGGAGATGCCGACGATGATCTTGTCCTTGACCGGCAACACCGTCGCCGTGTTGGTCTCGCCCTTCGAGGGATCGCCGTTGACCGCGGTCCAGCGCACTTCGCCGCTATTGGCGTCCAGCGCCACCACGGTAGTATCGGCCTGATGCAGGAAGACCATGCCGTTGGCATAAGCAAGGCCACGGTTGACCGTATCGCAGCACATCACCGGAATTACGTCCGGATTCTGCTTCGGCTCATACTTCCACTTAATCGTCCCTTCGGTGTTCAGATCGAGTGCATAGACGATGTTGGGGAAGGGCGTGTGGACGAACATGGTATCGCCGACCACGAGCGGTGAGCCCTCGTGGCCGCGCAGCACGCCGGTCGAGAAGGTCCAGGCAACCTGGAGATCCTTCACGTTGCTCTTGTTGACTTGATCCAGCTGTGAGAAGCGCGTGTTGGCATAGTCGCCCGTCTGAATGACCCAGTCGTTCGGGTTCTTCATCAAACTCAGAACCGAGTCATTTGCAAAGGCGCTTAAGCTTGTTGCTAAAAGCAACGTGGCAGCGCCTGGCAGTATGTACTTCATAGAACTCCTCCCTTTGTCTCGTTAGCGGACGGGCCGTCCTTTGTCTCGTTAGCGGACGGGCCGTGCGAAAGACTGCGATAAAGCGACCACAGCAGCCGACGGCGACCTGTTGAACCAGATCTCCTTATCGCCCTCTCGGACGCCTGCTCTCTTATGGACTTCTCAATTGAAACGGGCTCGGAGCCAGAGCGTCAACCGGAACCCGACCGCCCAAGCCTAAAGTACAATAGGCGCGAGCGGGCCCGGAGTTTGCACCGGAGGATTGCGTATCACCGTGATCCTCCCGCAGCAGCCGCACGGCGCGGCGCTTGACGGGTGGAGTGTAGGTGGTCGGCGGAAGAACGTTCATCTTGCTCTGCTAGGGATTGGTGCCCAGGAAGGTGATGAGCTCGATGCGCTGTTGTTCCTTGCGCAAACCGTGGAAGCTCATCTTGGTGCCGGGCATATTAGGTCTTCGTCTTAGTTAGATGTTCCGTCCCGGATGATCACATAGACCCTCGCTGGCGGGCGCTGTTCGTGGCACGCTCCATCCTGGGCGAGGTTCGGGATGGAGGACGAGCATGCCGATCTCTCTTCACAAGCAGGCGACGATGATGCCGAAGGTGCGGGCGGCGATCCAGGCGAGCGACGCGCCGGCTTGGGTCCTGGCCGAGCGGTACGGGATCTCCGAGCAGACCGTGTGGAAGTGGCGGAAGCGGGACAGCGTCCACGACCGGAGCCACACGCCGCACAAGCTGCAGACGACGCCGACACCAGCCCAGGAGGCTGTCGCCGTCTCTGCGCAGGACCCTGCTGTTGCCCCTCGACGACCTGCTGGCCGTGGTCCGCGAGTTCCTGAATCCGGATGTCTCGCGCTCGAGGCTCGACCGTTGCCTGCGCCGGCACGGCATGCCCAAACTGCAGGACCTGAAGCCGAGGGCGGCGAAGCCCGCCCACAAGCCGTTCAAGGCCTACGAGCCCGGCTACCTACACATCGACGTGAAATACCTACCGCAGATGGCCGATGAGGAGAAGCGCCGCTCCCTTTTCGTCGCGATCGACCGCGCGACGAGATGGGTCTTCGTCCGCATCTACCCGGCCAAGACGGCGGCCAACGCACGCCGGTGCCGGCGCGACCTCCACCGGGCCGCGCCGATCCGGGCCGCGCCGATGCAGATCACCCGAGTTCTCAAGGACAACGGCAAGGAGTTCACCGACCGGCTCTTCGGCCTCCGCCGCCGTCCGGCCACCGGGAACCACGAGTTCGACCGCCTCTGCGCGGAGCCTGGCATCGAGCACCGCCTCGCTCCGCCGATGCGGCCCGAAACGAACGGCAGGGTGGAGCGGTTCAACGGCCGGATCAAGGACGTCCTGCGGAGCCACTGCTTCCGGCTCTGGCGAGGATCTTGAGCAGACGCGCCTGCGCTACGTCCGTCTTTACAACCGCCAGCTCCCGCAATCCGTGCTCAAGGGCCGCACGCCCATCGACGCGCTCAAGGACTGGTACCGCCAGAAGCCGGGAATCTTCAAAAAGAGACCGTACAATCACGCGGGATGTGACAGGAGGTAAAAAGCACCTGCTTGATCAGGCCGCGGATGTAGTCGGCGCTCTCCGATTCCCTGGTTCGGCCGCGTCCGTCGAAGCGATAGGGGAAGTGCAGGTTCATGGCCACCCAGATCCCTATGACCCGGGTTTGCGCTGCCGTCGGGATCAAGGGAGTTCTGTTCGGCACACAGACGGCTTGGCTACCAGCGGCTGGCCCAGCGAGGTCACGCGCAGGGCCGCCACCGCCCACTGTCCGGTTACGCAGGGCACCGGCGAGCCGCCGACGTCGAAGGGGCAACCGGCGATGGCATAGGGGCCGGTCATCTGCACCATGGGCTGGCCACTGGCGGTGACGCGGAGGGTTGGGAACTGTCGAGGTGGCTTGGCCGCCGTGTGCGCAAAGCACGCTGGCCCCAATGTGGAGGAGAGGTCGTGGCATGCTAGAGCACATTCATTTTATGAAGTGTCATAGCCTGCTGGTGTGAAATCGTTTGCGCACTCTTGCGGCTCGAACAGACCGATGATGTCGCCCACGGTATTCCAGAGGGTGCTGACGGTTCTTTCGGCCTTTGCGCGGATCGGTGATTTGAGCTTGGCGAATGCCATCTCGATTGGGTTGAAGTCGGGACTGTAGGGCGGCAGATATGTGAGGGTAATGCCTGTGGCCTCGATGGCCTGGCGGACGCCAGAGGCCTTGTGCGCCGGCAAGTCATCCATGATCACGACATCTCCGGGATTGAGGGTCGGCGCCAGCGCTTGCTCGATATAGGCAAGAAAAGCGACGCCATTCATGGCACCGTCGGCGCGGTCATTCCGGTCAGCCGAAGCGCACCGGTAAAGGTGGTTGTCTTCCAATGCTCGTGGGGGATGCCCGCGCGACAACGCTCGCTCCGCCTGGAACGCCCACGCAGCCGCGCCATCTTCGTCGACAGGCCCGTCTCGTCGATGAAGACCAGCCTGGCCGGATCGAAGTCGAGTTGGCTGTCAAACCAGGCCTGGCGCTTTCTCAAGACCTCCGGCCGCTCCTGCTCCAATGCGTGCGCGGTTTTTTGTACGTGAAGCCGCACCCGCGCAGCCAGTTGTTCAGCGCGCTCCGGCCAATCCGGACGTCGCGCTCGTCCGCGAGGCGCACCACCATCTCATTGAGCGTGATGTCCTTGTCAGTCTCAATCAGGGTTAGTCTCAATCAGGCCCACGATGAAGCCTTCATGCCCATCAAGGCTCGACCCGCGTCGCCGACCGGTCAGTCGCGGCTCCACCCTCACCGGCTTTGGCCCGCTTTTATCCAGCGGATCGCGGTCGATGGGGCCACACCGAACCGCGCCGCAGCACCACGCGCCGACAGGCCCGCCTGCGATGCCTTCGAAACACGAACCCGCAGCTCGCCACTCAATGCTCGTCCCATCCAGGACCTCCTTGTCTAGAGACCTTCAATCAGACTTGCATCATCCCATCACATCACAATCGATTCAGTGATTGGTGCATCTGCTCTAGATCACCGTCAGGGCTCCTGCGTTGATGTCGACGGCCGGGCCGATCATGGTCAAGGACGCGCCTTTGCCGTTTTGAATGTAGATTCCGATGTCGTTCACGATGAGCGTGGCACCGGTGGCGCTCTGCAGCATGATGCCGCCGGTCGGCCTAGGCAAATCGAAGATGATAAGGCCGTTTTGCAGCGGCGTTTGGAAGGTGATCGCCGGGATGACCGGCGGGATCGCCAGGGCCAGCGCCGGGATCTCCGCCGCCGAGCCCCAGAAGCAGCCGACCCAGATCGGATAGTCGGGGTCGCCCTGTTCGAATTCCACCCAGACGCCGGAGCCGATGATCGGCAGCGCCACCATGCCGTTCTGTATGCCGGCGATGGGAACGCAAGGCATGGCCCAAGTGGTCGGCACCAGGCCGGCCACGCCAGGAACCTGAATCTGCAGGCGATCTTGCTGCAATGAGTCGATATTGTTCAGGACGACACCATGATATTTACCCAGAAACTTCTCGTCGCTGCTCATACGGGGATCCTTGGTGTGATGGAGATCAGGCCGTTGCGGGTGAGGCCGAACTCCTGCTTCAGCGCGCCGCGGGTGATCGTGCTGGTGACCCGCTCGACAAAATGGAGGCCGTAATAGGCCAGGCCGACGCCGCGCACGCCGACCAGGCGCCGGGCCGTCAGCAAGGTGCCGTACTTCAAGACGTCCAGAGTGCCGCTGGCGGTGACCGCGTCCTGCGATTTCGCCGCCTCGGGGACGCCGCGCCCGATCACCTTCGGCGGGCTCAGGCGCGCGGTGTCTTTCATCACCTTGATGTTGCTGATCGTTGTCGCCAGCACGCCCAAGGGCGGTTGCAGCGGGTTGAGGTTGGGGATCGGCAGCGGGACGGGAATGCGGGTCTGCTGGTTCTGGATGAAGACAATCGGCAGTGCGCCTTTGCTGGGGTCGAGCGAGAAGCGGATGTCCTTCACGTTGGTGTAGGAGCCCATGTCGACGTTGAGCACCGGCTGCGGCTGCCCGACCTTTATCTCCGGCCGAAGTAGGCGACGTTGGTGCCAGCGACCGGCCTGAATTCGATATTGAAGACATGGCCGACCTCTTCGGCCAAACGCTTGATGTATTGCAGATCTGTGCCCTTCTGGGCGGGAATCTTATCGATCGGGATCGGCAGGTCCGTGAAGAACTCGAGGATCGTCAAGGGCAGCAGGCTGAAGGGCGCATACTTGGCGCAGATCAGGGCCACGCGCGCGGCGATCGGCAAGGCCGGGAAGGGCAGGCCGCTCCAGTCCTGCTGATCCATCACCCGTGTCAGATCCTCGCCGGTCAGACTGACCATGTCCAAGATAGCGTCCTGTCCCGCTTGCACCTCGATGTTGGTCATGATCCCGTCGAACAGCGGCTCTGCCTTACCGTTGACGGTGACGATCAGCAGCACACGCAAGGGCGGGGTGGCGACGCCGGCGCTTTGGAAGCCGGTGATGATCAGGATCGAGTTCAGTTCCGACTGGCTGGAGAAGGAGAACTCCAGCCGAAAGCCGCTGGTGGCACCCGTTGCCGTGGTCACCCGCACGCTCTGCAGGGCCTCGACGACGACGCGCGGGGGGTTGCAGCGGCCCGATCGGCAGCTGGAGTTGGATGTCGCTAGTCATCCTCGGGCTCTGGAATGCCTTCGGGCAGGGTGATGCGCAGCCGTGGGCCGACCCGCTCCACCAGTTCGCCCGGGCGCATGGCGCCGTTGGCGTCGCAGATCCGCCAATAGACTTTGGGATCGCCGTTGTAGCGGGCGCTCGGATTGTCCAGCCGATCGCCGGCCTGAACCCGGTGCTCCTGGAAATCGGCAAAGTGCTCCGGCGCCGACAGGAAACGCCGGGTGACATAGGAGACGCTGCGTCCGCTAGCGGTCTCCACCTCTGCGTCTCCAGGCCGTGGTAGCGGCTGGTGGGCTCGAGGGCGGCAGTCGCCAGGCCGCTGCGCTGCAGGAAGCTCTTGATCGGATCGCTCACAGCACGCCTCCAATTCCCAGCGGGTTGAGGCCGGGGTTTTGCAGCTTGGCGGCTAGGCGCTCCTTGGCTTGCAGGTAGTTCATGAAGATCTTGCCGCCGGTGTGGTCGAAGCCAAGATCGTCGATGCCCATCACCTTCAGGCTGAGTTTGATCGAGGCGCGGATCGGGTTGAGGACGATGTCGAAGGCCTCTTCCGCACCGTGAACTCGGTGACGCGCACCGGCACGACCCGTTCGGCACTCCAAACGAAGAGCGCCAGCGGCATCTCGGCCGGTGCGATCTCAAGCGCGCCTGAACTCGCCAAGGCACGTTTGTCGCAGAGGTGGCGGCTGGTGGGATTGACCAAGGCCTCGAGCGCGGCGATCTGTAGCTGCATGCCATGCTCCGGGTTCTCGCCGCCGAAGCGCTGCACCTGGAGCTTTCGGGTCAGGCTGTCGGGGTTGTAATGCAATGCGACCACCGAGAGCACCTTGGCGGTGCGCGGCTCGACGGTGACGATGCCCGACGCCAGGGTGCGCGGTGAATTGGGGAAGCTGGTCATGGCTGCTCTCCTCACACCGCGAACGCGAAGTACGCGTAGGAATCGGGGTTGTAGAGCGTGTCATCGAGCGCGATCAGGCGGATCAGTTGCCCGATGACCGGGATCTGGTTTCCCACATTGCCACGCGGGGTCAAATTGTTGAATTTATTCGATTCTCAGGCGTAGTGCCGATCCACCTCCCAGAGCGCATTGTGGGCAAGCTCGTGCATGATCGTGCGTGAGCGATTGACTCCAGGATCGAAGAAGTGTGGGCAGATGTGGATGTTGCTGAAGAAGGTGTAGGTGGGACCCGGGTCGAGGGATCGCAGCGGCCGGTTGCGGTCTCGCATTCGAAGGTCAGCCTGGCATCTAGATCGCGACGCAAGCTGCGGAAGTTGCTCAAGACATCGTTTAGGAAGCGCTGATCGTAGCCGGAGTTGCTGCGATCGAAGTAGGTAGTGAAGGTCGACTTTTCGGCAGCGTTCATCCCCTTGGTCCCCTTGCCCAACACTTGGGTGGCACGGGTCAGTTCCTGTTCGACCGGGGGCACTGCCGCGCGCAGATCCTTGATCTGGGTTGGATTGCAGTCCTCGAAGGCGGTGTTCGGCAAGGTCGGTCCGACGGCATCCAGTGAGCCCTTGAGGTTGTCGCCCGACAGGTCTCCACACAGATCGGCAATAACATTGCCGTACTTTTTCCGATATTCCGCGTCCATCTTGGCGATCGCTGCCGCATCGCCGCGCAGCTTGTTCATGACCCGCTCGATCCGCGCCTCGTCGGTGCCGGCGCCGGACATGGCCAGGAAGATCTCGTCTTCCGGATTGAGAACATCCTGATTGAAGAGGCGAATGGCTTCGATCAGCTCGTCGCCGCTGAGCTCGCTGCGCAAATCGCCGACCACGTTTCGGCCAGTCAGTTTCTTGTAGGCGGCCTGGATGGCCGTGCGCTCGGCCTTGCTGCGCCCGGTAAGCGCCGAGTAGATCTGCGTCTCGTCCGTGCCGATGCGATCCATCGCCTGGTTCAGCTGATTGGCAACCAGCTCATAGCGGTCTACGGCGCTCTTGCCCTCCGGAGACTGCAGGGCCAGGGTCTTCATCTCCGAATCGGTCAACTCGTCGCGCAGATCGGCGTTCAGGTCGCGCGAGAAGAGCTTCTTGTAAGTCTTCTCGATGTCTGCGACCTGCGCCTTGGTGCGCCCGGAAAAGGCACTGTAGACTGCCTCCTTGTCGATCCCGAGCCCCTGCATTGCCTCGCGCAGTCGTCGCGCGATTTACTCCAACATCTCCGTTGAGAGACCGCCGTCCGGTGGCTTGACGTTGCACGAGCGCGCCCACCCCACCCTGCTGCTGCACCACGTGGGCTAGTTCGTGCGCGATCAGATGGAAGCCGGAGTGGCTCTCCGATCGATAGCTACCGCTCGGGAAGTAGATATCATTGCCGAGCGTGAAGGTGCGGGCGCCCAGATCTCGGTTCATGCGATCGGCCGTATCGTCGCTGTGAATGCGCACCTGATCGAAGCGTCGCCCCAGGCCTTGCGTGGCCCAGCTTTTGGTGGCGGCTGGCGGCATCCAGCGGCGTCCCTCGCCCCGATTCGCTGTGCAGCCTCTGCTCCAAACCGCGATCTTCCAGCCCTTCGGCAGAGGTGCCGGCGGTGGCCCGTCGCAGTTTGCCGCCGAGCGGACTGATGGGGATGTCGCCGGCGGAGCGGCTTTGGACGAGACGATCGGCAATGCGGTCGGCCTCGGCTTCCAGCGGGTCGCGCGGGGAGCCGAGGCGGAGCTTCGTCTGCAGCCTTTTCTTCTCTTCACAGGCATTGCACTGACCGAAGTCATCACGCCCGGACGAGCCGCAAGCGCACTTGCGCTGGATCGTTGGGGTTCGTGGCTCTGTTGCCTGTGCGATTACGGCATCCTTCATCGCTTACTGGTCCTTCGAGGGCGCGCTGCCCGGCGCCTGCGCACCGGGTTTGACCTCGACTTTCTCAGGTTCGTCCGGCGTCTGGTCGGTCAGGCAGTGGACGTACTGTGCCCAGGAATCGGCGGAGTCGAAACCGCCGGGGCAAGAGGACTCGCAGGTAAAGAACTGGCAGTAGCCCTCGCCCAGGACCGCAGAGCCGATACCCTGCAGGTGTGCCGACTCATGGATCATGGTGCGGCTCTGCTGTTCTGGCGAGGAGTCGAAGAAACCAGGGCAGAGCACGATGGGTATTCGATAACCGCGCACATAACCCGCACGAGAGCCGCATTCGGGATCGCCGGGAGCACCGACCTTGACCTGGGCGTTGGTCAGAGATCCGGCCATGCCGGAGACGATCTCCTCGACCGGGGGGACTTCTTTCGGTGCAGCCGGCGTGGCGCTGCTGCCCTGACCCGAACCGTCGGTTTCAGATCCTCCGTTTCCTGGGCCGGTACGTTGGATCCTGCCCTGCCTATTGCCGACGCGACCGGTCACACGCACGCTCCGGCCGGAGATGACTTGATCCGCGGCCGAATCGGCCTCCTGCTCCAGGGCGTCGCTGCGAGCGCCGATGCGGAAGCTCTGCAGCGGGCCTTGACTGCTCCCATTAGCCGGAGAGACGGCGCGTTGCTGAATGGTGTGGCTCAGTTCGTGCGCCAGCAGGCGCAGGCCTTCCGGCTGCTCCGGGCGAAACTGTCCCGCACCGAAGTGGATGTCCTGGCCGCTGGTGTAGGCCTTGGCACCCAGCGCCGCTGCCGAGGAGTGGCTCGCTTCTTCGTTGTGAATGCGCACGCCGGCGAAGCCGGTCTGGAACAGCGTTTCCAAACCTTGGCGCAAGGCTTTGGGCAGCGGGTTGCCCTGGATACCCCCTTCGGCACCTGGGCTTTGCCGTCACTGCCATTGCATCGGCAGCGCCCGCTAAAGCCGCACTTGGCTTGGACGAAGCGGCCTCGAGCGCCGTTGCTTCGCGATGGGCGGGCTTCCCTGGCCATATGGGAAGGTCATCGCTTCAAGCCCATCACGATTGGCGGCCAAGGTCTGCTGCAAGGTCGGGGCACTCAGCGCCTTGGCCAGACCGCGTTCCAAAGCCAGGGCAAAGCCCTTTCGATCGCTGTGCGAAACGCCGCGCAGGACTAAAGATTCGATCTCGAGGGTGACACGGGTCATGGCGCGATCCCCCTCATAGCCACCCCCCTGGTCTCCGCCTCGGTGAGCGCTTGTTCGCGCTTTGCCGCCTCACTGTGGGCGGCGATCGCCAGGTGACGCATGCTGACGGGTTGGGCCTGCTCGGCGGCCAGAAAGGCTGCACACAAGATAGCATTGCGGATGTTGCCGCCGGCCATGGCCAAGCGGGAGAGCTTGGCGAAGTCCAAGGCCTCGGTCGGCGTGGCCTCGGGAAAAGCACGTTGCCAGATGGCCTCCCGCTCGGCGCGCTCCGGTAAGGGGAAGTGCACGACGAAGTGCAGGCGGCGCAGAAAGGCGCGATTCAGCGCGGACTTGAGGTTGGTCGTCAGGATGGCCGGCCCGCGGTGGGCCTCCATGCGCTGCAGCAGGTAGCTGACCTCGATATTGGCGTAGCGATCGTGGCTGTCCTTGACCTCCCCGCGCTTGCCGAAGAAGGCATCGGCCTCGTCGAACAGCAGGATCGCGCCGCTGTCCTCGGTGCCGGGGAAGATCTTGGCGAGATTCTTCTCGGTCTCGCTGATGTACTTGCTGATAACGGCCGTGAGATCGATGCGGAAGAGGTCCAGGCCCAATTCGTTGGCCAGAATTTCCGCTGCCAGGGTCTTGCCGGTGTCGCTCTCGCCGGCGAAGAGCGCGGTGATGCCAAGTCCGCGCCGACTCTTGGCGGCAGAACCCCAGTCCTCATAGACTTTCAGCGGGTGGCGCACCTGCATGGCGATTTCGTGCAGGCCGCGCAATTCGGACTGGGGCAGCACGATGTCGTCCCAGGTCATGGAGCTGGAGATCGCTTGCGCCAAGTGGCCCAGTCGTGCGGACTGCCGCTCGCGGCAAGCCTGCCAGAAGGCGCGATCGGGTTCCGGCGCTGCGGCGAGGCTCGGTGCGAACTCGGCCGCGGTCCGGCGAATTTGCTCGGCGCTTAGCCGGAACTGGGCCGAGACCCCCTCCAGGCTGCCGTTTAGCCGGTCCTCGGCAGCTCCCAGGGTGGTGCGCCAGAGGGTCTGCTGCTCGGCCGGATCCGGATTCTCGATCCGGTAACGCTGGACCAGGCCGCCTTCAGGTCCGTCATATCTGCCTCGGTTCTGGTGGAGAGAAACGTCAGTCTCTCCAGGCGTTCTATGAAGTTCGCCAGGGCAAGGCGGGATGGTCTCTTCCTCCTGCTCGATGAGCAGGGCGCTGCCTAGGAGCACCGCTTCACGCTCCCAGAGGGTTGCCAGCAGCTCGCGCTCGTGGCCCACACCGGAGATCTCGGCCGCGGCGAGGCCGGTGCAGGCCGAGGCCTAGACGCTGGGCAGAGGTGACCGCAACGTCACGCCTGCTGGCCCGGTCTTCGCCCTGCAGCAGGATGGTCTTGGGCGCGTTGGCGTCTTCGGTCAGCCGCGGCACGATCGTATCGGCCGTTGCGTCCTGGCTTGCAGCGAGGGTTTCGGGCGTGAACTGGCCGCTGAGGAAGGGACGCAGCCGCGGATCCAGTTAATTGATCCCAGCCAGAAACTGCAGTACACGCTCGTCGATGCGCAGCCGCGCGCTGATCAGACGCGGTGTCTCCTCGACCTCCAGCAGACGCCAGCGGCGCAGCGCCCTTACCGGCGTGATGGCACTCCAGTGGGCGTCCGGCAGTACCTCCAGAGCCAGCCCGAAGGAGGCCCAGTCCCTGTCTTCCGCGCCCTGGCGTCGCCCGCAGATCTGCACGATCTCCTCGTCCATCTCGACGCCGGCCAGCAGCAGCAGGTCGCGCTCGAAGGGGCTCAGGGTAAAGGCCTGGGCCAGGATGTCGATCGTGCCGACGCGCGGCAAGCTTGCCCGGCTGCGTTCGATCTCGTCCAGAGAGCAAGCAATCGCTTCGCCGAAGAGCAGGCCTTCACGCGCTGAAACTCAGCGGCCAGTTAGGCTCGGTTGGCGGCGGTCCAGGCCTCGGGCGCGGCGTTTATGTGATCGCGATCCGCTGGTTCAGGGAGACCGGCGGGCTCGCCGTCCTGTCGATGATCGGGCTTTCGATTCCGTCGATGCGCAGCCGTGCCAGGTGATTGCCCAGCGGCGCTTGCGTGATCGAAAAATCCAGGGTTGTGGTTGGTGGGGCGAAGGTTTGCGGCTGGAAAGCCTACTGGCCGAGCAGCAGATCGACGCTCTGACCGGCCTGCAAAACCGGGGGAAGGTCAAGCTGAAGCTCGCGGTGCCGCCGCCGTCGGCGGCTGTCGTGATCGGCAGCCCGGTCAGGTCAGGCGCAATCAAGAGTGACAGACTGTTGGTCTCCCGGGGATCGCTTTCGCCGGCGCGGGTAGTTCTGGCCAAGATCTCGTAGATCCCGGCCGGGAAGGCGCCGACAGAAGCGGCCGGAATGGTGAAAGCCAGACTATCGTCCGCATTGCCGGCGGCCGCGGCGATCGTCTGCTCGATGTTGAAGCGCTCGTTACGTAGCGCCACCGCGCGGTTGGTCCCGGCCAGATGATGGCCCGAGAGCGTCACGCTTTGCCCCAACTGTACGAGGGCCTGCCCGCCGATCCCGGTCACGCTCTCCAGGGTCGGCAAGGGTGGGATAAGGCTGGGCTCGGCGACCACAACGCGATCGCGCCCGCTCAGCGGGTCGACCGGACCGCGGCTCAAGACCGGCAGGGCGCTTCCGGTCGGCTGCTGGGTCTCGATCAGGACGACGGAGACCCGATAGGCAGAGGTGGCTCGGTAAAACTGGACAGGTGAGAAGTGGGGTTTTCGCGTGAGATCGGCCTGATAGCCGAGAGCGAAGAGAGATCATGGCAAGACGCCCACGCCGGAACCACAATCCAGCATTCAAGGCGAAAGTGGCCTCGGCAGCCATCCAAGGCGAGAGGACGCTGGCCGAGTGAGCCCAGCAGTTTGATGTACACCCCCAACCAGATCATCCAGTGGCGCCGGCAGTTGTTGGATGGCACTGCCGGTTTGTTCGGCAACACCGCCAAGGCCGAGCCAGTGCCGGCGATGGATGTGAAGACCCTTCATGCGAAGATTGGCAGGCTGACGTTAGAGAAGGATTTTTTGTCCGCAGCAATCGGCAAGGCCGGTCTGTTGGCGCGCGCAAAGCTATGATCGAGCGCGACGACAGACTGAGCATCAGCCGTCAGGCGCAGCTGCCCGGCCTCAGCCGAGAGAGCGTCTCCTATCTGCCGCGCCCGGCCTCACAGACCGACCTCGCAGACCGATCTCGCGCTCATGCGCCGGATCGACGCGTTGCCTCTGGATGACCCCTTTGCCGGCAGCCGGATGTTGCAAGGCCTGCTGAAGGCAGAAGGCTGTGAGGTGGGGCGGCTGCGTGTTTCGACGCTGATGCAGAAGATGGGGATCGAGGCGCTCTACCGCCGCCCGAAGACCTCGACGCCGGCGCCGGGACACAAGATCCATCCCTCCCTACTGCGCGGCCTCACGGTCAGGCGCCCTGACCGAGCCTGGGCGATGTACACCGCCTACCTGCCCATGGCACGGGGCTTCGTCTATCTTGCTGCTGTCCCGGACTGTTTCAGCCGCAAGGTTCTGGCTTGGCAGTTGTCGATCACGCTTGAGGCAGAGTTCTGTATCGAGGCCCTGGAGGAGGCGCTGGCACGCCATGGCAGGCCAGAGATCCTCAATACCGACCAGGGCAGTCAACAATTCACGTCGCTGGCCTTCGTTCAGGTCCCAAAGGACGCGGAGAGCGCGATCTCCATGGACGGCAAAGGAGCCTGGAGGGACAAGGTTTTCGTGGAGCGCCTCTGGCGCAGGGTCAAGTATGAGGAGATCGACCTGCACGTCTACGCCAACGTGCCCGGAGGCGCGCGCCTCGATTGGGCGCTACCTGGCCTTCTACAACAGTACGAGGCCACATTCGTCGCCTGGCGGGCAGACGCCCGATCAGGCGTACATCAGCGCGCTGCAGCCAATCCCGGCAGCGGCTTAACTCAGACGGAAATCCTCTTGGCGATGGCTCGAACCCTGTTCAAACAATCCGAGCCACCTCTATCCTGCGATGGCGTATGCGAAGACCGCTATGTCGAGAGAGTTCTGATGATTGCAAAGAAATTAGGACCGGATTCGGTCCGATCTTAGCTTGAACCTCCAGACTATCCCACAGTCTTTGCAGCCACAGTCGGAGTATGTCTCTGCGGACGTCATCCATCGGATCGATCCATTGCAGGATTGCCTCCATGTCATCCGGTGGCCGATAGAACCCTGGAAGTAGCTCAGAAGTCGCAC
Organism: Rhodospirillales bacterium; assembly: GCA_965202755.1. Taxonomy (GTDB): domain Bacteria; phylum Pseudomonadota; class Alphaproteobacteria; order Kiloniellales; family JACOMY01; genus JACOMY01. The sequence continues at coordinate 122,197 of CBDBCL010000035.1, forward strand.
CAGTTGCTAATGCCATGTCTTTTTCTATATATCCGAGTCTAAATTTCATTCTACAACTAGTAATTCTGCAATATTCTCAGCCTATTTCAAAACTCCGTCCTTATGTTAGCCAAAAACCTCTTGTTCTTGTAGCGTAATCGACTGCGGCTCACGGGTCGCAGGCGGTAGCGCTCCAGATCGCGCCTATGGCGAAGTGGAATTGGCGGATGGATGCAGTTAGAACGGCGTCCCGATTCCTTTCGAACTGGTGGCGATGGCGAGACCATTGCGCTCATCTGCATCGCGCAAACACCTTGTGAGAGATGACCGCGCTCCCCTAGCATTGCGACCGACACGAACTTGCAGGACGGGGACATGGAACACCGCTTCATTCATGACGACGCGCCTTACAGATCGGCGCATGCTTCGACCCTGGTAGAGACCTCGGAAAGCTTGCTTGCGGCCTGGTTCAGCGGGCCGCGGGAAAGGGTTCCGGAGCCCAGCATCTGGCTTGCCGAATTCAAAGGGAGCGCATGGCATGGGCATCGCGATTTGCTGACTGGGTCCGCATTCGAGCGCGAGGCCTGTTGGAATCCGGTCTTGCACCGCTCGGGCAGCATCCCGTGACTTGGCGCAGCAAGTTGATGCTTTCCAGCGACGAGGATCTCTCTTGGGGGCCGGCAATTCCGCTACCGGAACCCTATCTCGGTCCGATCAAGAACAAGGCTCTGGAGATTGAGGAGGGCTTATTGCTCTGTCCCTCCAGCAGCGAACACGACGGCTGGAAAGCGCACATGGAGCGCTATCGGATCACCGAGGATCGCTGGTTGGGCGCGGCGCCTGTCGGCGATCCGGACGATCTCTTCGCCATCCAGCCGACCCTGTTGTGCTGGTCCGAGGATTGCATCCAAGCGCTCTGCCGGACGCAAGCCAGGGTTGTGGCCGAGAGCTGGTCCAACGACGGCTTCAACTGGCGCAGAGGGCCGGTGTTGGAAGGTGGTGTCGGTGAGTACTCCTACCCCGCCGTCATACAGGCAGCCGACGGGCGCATCCACGTCACCTACACCTATGACAGGATCGGCATCCGGCACGTCGAACTTGACCCCGACGAACTGGAGTAGTCTTCCGAAGCCTGCGGATGACGCCCTAAAGCGAGGCGGGCTAGCTTTCTAAGCTTCGCACGAAGCGGCGAATGTCCTCGACCAGAAGGGCGGGCTGCTCCATCGCAGCGAAATGGCCACCGTGCGGCATCTCGGTCCAGTGGGTGATGTTGTAGATACGCTCGGCATAGCTGCGCGGAGGCCAGGACAGCAACTCTGCGGGAAAGAGGGCACAGCCGGTCGGAACCTCGACCCGGCGACCTTCCGGCGAGAGGACACGGCCGCCCTCAACCCGGCGGCCGAAGTAGATCCAGGAGGCCGTGTTGAAGCTCCGTGTCGTCACATAGATCATGATGTCGGTCAGCAAGCTGTCCATGGAGTGCACGCTTGCAATGTCGTCGCCGACTGTGTCCGACCAGGAGTTGAATTTTTCGATAAGCCAAGCCGCCACGCCGACGGGACTGTCCATCATCGCGTAGCTCAAGGTCTGCGGCTTGGTCGCCTGCTGGGTGCGATAGCCATTCTCCATGATCTGCTCCTGCTCGAAGCGCCGAGCCCAAGCCTTTTCCTCCGGTCCCTGCGGGCCGTCGGGGGAGCGCATGGTGAGGATGTTGATGTGAATGGCGCGGCAAGCGGCCTGCTCGTATCCCAGCCAGGATGAGATCGCGCCGCCCCAATCGCCGCCCTGAGCGATGTAGCTGTCATAGCCCAACACATCGGTCATCAGGCGGTTGAAGAGCTGCGCCATCCGGCGCGGCCCCCAGGGCACCGGTGGTCGCTGTGACCAGCCGAACCCCGGTAGCGAGGGCGCGATGACGTCGAAGGAGAGGTCGGGATCGCTGCCGTGGCGCTCGGGGTGGGTCAGCGGGTCGATGATGTCGACGAACTCGGCGACCGAGCCGGGCCAGCCGTGCGAGATCAGCAGCGGAATGGGCTTAGGCCCGCTGCCCCTTTCGTGGATGAAGTGGATGCCGAGGCCCTCGACCTGGGCTTTGAAGTGTGCAAAGCGATTGAGCAGGGCCTCCTGCACGCGCCAGTCGAAGTGCTCGACCCAATAGGCTGAGAGCGCCTTCATATAGTCGAGATTTGCGCCGTACTCCCAGCCTCCTTCATCGGGCATTTCGTGCCAGGGATATGCTGCGACACGGCCGCGAATCTGCGCGAGTGTTTCGTCGGGGACATGGATGTGAAAGGGCCGAATCGAGGTCATGCTGCGCTATCGGTCGTCTCAAGGTGGGGCATGCTGGAGGCATGCCGTGGAGGTTTGGCCGAACCAAGAGGGTTTGCGTGTGATGGGTGCGCCCTCCGGTTCGACGCGCATCAAGCCAAAGTTTCCGCCTCCGAACGAGAGACAGCTTTCGGATTTCGAGGGGACAGATTCCTGACCGACCTCTGAAGGGCAGGCCGGCAAAGGGGCACCCTCAGAGCAGGCGTTTGACTTCCTCGGCGATGATCTTGACGCCGTCCTCGATCCTCTTGACCGGCACGTAGGCAAAGCCGACCCGGAAGCTGGAGCGGATATCGCTGTCCAAATGGAAGACCTGGCCGCGATCGACCAGAACCCCGCGTGACCGCAGATTTTGGGTGAGCAGGGTGCCGTCGAATCCCTCCGGACCGGTCAGCCAGAAACAGGTACCGCCTTTGGACTCGGGATGCGTCAGCATGCCGAAATGCTTGGCGATCGCATCGCGCATGGTGTGCCAGCGCGTCTTGTAGCGGCGCTCGATGTTGCGCAGGTGGGCATCGTAGTGGCCGAGCTGCAGGAACAGGGCCGCGGTCTCCTGCACGATGGTCGGGGGATGGCGCATCATCACGCCCCGGACCGCGCGGGCCTCGCTGATGATGTCGCGATGCGCGACCATGAAGCCCAGGCGAATGCCGGGCGAGATCGTTTTCGACATGCTGCCGATGTAGATGACCCGTCCGTTTCGATCCAGCGCCTGCAGCGAGGGCGAAGGATCGACGAAGTAGTTCATCTCGGCCTCGTAGTCGTCCTCGATGATAAGAAGATCTTTCTCCGCCGCCGCATCCAGCAGCGCTTGCCGGCGAGATTGGGACATCGTTACCATCGAGGGAAACTGATGGCTCGGCGTGGTGAAGACCATCTGGCAGCCCGGCGGAATGGCCTCGACGATCAGCCCGTCCTGATCGATGGGCACGGCGACTAGGCGATTGCCGGCCATTTGGAAGGCGTTGCGCGCTCCGGGAAAGCCAGGGTTCTCCATGGCGATGGGCGCGCCGATCTGCTGAAATACCAGGCCGATGATCGAGAGCGCATTCTGGGCTTCAAGGGTGATCAGGATCTCGTTGTCTTCGGCATAGATGCCGCGCGAACCCAGAAGACGTTGGCGCAGCTGCTGGATCAGTTCCGGGCTATCGCTCTCGACCGAATCGCTGGTCCAGACCGGCATCCGCTTGCGTCCCAAAAGCTGGCGGGAGCACTCGCGCCAGCCGTCCACGGGGAAGAGGTTGGGGTCAATCTGGTTATAGATGAAGGGATAAGGATAGCGCCACCAGTCCAGCGGGTTGTCGACCGGGACTAGCCTGGATTTCTCGAACTTGACCGGCGCCGCTTGGCTCTTTTTCATCCTTTGCTGCTCGCCAAGCGGTTTGGCCAGTGCCGCTGCCGCGGGGTTGACGTAGTAGCCGGAGCGATCGCGCGAGATCAGCAAGCCCAGATCGATCAAGCGATTGTAGGCGGCGAAGACGGTGTTTCTCGAGACATTGAGCTGTTCCGCCAGATCTCGGCAGGAGGGCAGCGGGCGATCGCTGGGCAGGGCCTGTGTGGTCACGATGTTGCTCACGACTTCGCAGATCTGATCGCGCAGGCTCAACTTCGAAGTCTCCGGCAGCTTGGCAAAGCGTAGGGCCATCGAACTCATCGTCTCTGCACCGTTCCCCTTTTCGATCCTGCTCGACAGGCAAGGCTCTACAACTGTCCTCCCTTGGCGAGCATTCTGTCACCACTCAGCTTAACTGTCCCTTTCATTCGAATCATCTGTCACTTCCGTCGGCCGCCAACGATGTCATGATAATCTCAGTTGTTGCCTCGAGAATTCCGCTATGGAGAAGACTCAGATGATGCAATCCGGAACATTCAAAGCCTTCGCAGCCGCGCTCTGCGTGACCTTGGTTGCTGGCGCGGCAAGCGCCGAAACCAACTTGAAGCTGGGAACCGTCGGGCGTTTGGGCATGCCGATCGGCGATGCCATCGACCAGGCATTGCTGCCCAAGGCGGCTGAGCTGTCCGGTGGACAGATCACGGTGGAGCCGCACTATCGCGGCTCGCTTTGCGGCGAGCAGAAATGCGGCGAACAGGCCAATCAGGGGCTGTTGCAACTCTGGACGAGTTCGACGGCCAACTTCGGGAACTTCGGAACGGCGCTGGCGATTTTCGATCTACCCTATCTCTTCAAGAGCATTGAGGACGCAGACGCGATCTCGGCCGGCTGGCTGGAAGAGGCTCAGTGCAAGGAAGCGGCGGAGACGACCGGCCATATCTGCTTTGTCGTCTACTCCAGCGGCGGCTTCCGGGAGCTCGGCAATGCCACCAAGCCGGTGCATGTCCCCGATGACATGCAGGGCCTGAAATGGCGCGTGACCAAGAGCCCGATCGAATACACCTTGATCAAGAACTGGGGCGCGGTACCGGTGCCCTACGACTGGACCCAGCTCTATCAGGGCCTACAGACCGGCGTGGTCGAGGGCCAGTACGTCGCCATACCCTGGCAGCACGTCGCCAAGCTGCACGAGGTTGCCAAGTATTACACCCAGATCGGCGGATCCTGGTCGGGCAACCAGATCGCGATGGACGTCAGCCAGTACAATGAGCTAAGCGACGAGGAAAAGGCTTGGGTCCAGGCTGCCACCGGCGCCTTCGGCAACAAGGTGCGCGAGCTTGATCAGAAGTGGGTGACCGACGGAATCGCTGCCATCAAGCAGGACATCACCGAATGGTACGAGCCGAGCGATGAAGAGATGATGCTGTGGCGCGCCGGCGCGATTGCCGCCTGGAAGAATGCCAAAGGCACCTTCGACCCGGCCTTGGCCGAGCGGGCGCTGGCCGAGCAGGGGCTTGACGACTTCATCGCCCAGCTGAAAGAGGCGGGTGCGCTTTAGGCCGAGCATCCGCTAGTGTCCCGAATCCGAAGTTCGTCCTATCTGCAGCATGGCACGAGCGAACTTCGAATTCGATCAGGATACTAGACAAACTTTTGATTTTAGTGTGGTTATTAGATCAGAAGTTCGCTCTCGCTGTTGCCGTTAGGATGTAGCGCACTTCTAATCCATCACACTAGCGTCGGATCGGGGCCGGAGCCCGTGCGGCGCCTCACTCTTGGGGCGCCGCAACGATCTTTGATGTCGAGGCGGCGCCTCGTCAAGCCAGGAGAGCAGAGCAACATCATGACCGCCATGGTTGCCGTGAGTGGGCTTTACAAGCGGTTTGGCCATCTGCTGGCGGTCGACGACATCTCGCTGGAGGTGGAGCGGGGCGAGATTCTGGGCTTCCTCGGCCCCAATGGATCGGGGAAATCGACGACCATGAAGATGGTCACCGGTTTCCTGACACCCAGCGCCGGCGACATCCGGATTTGCGACATCGATGTGCGCTCCGACCCGATCGTGGCGCAGCGGCACTTGGGATACCTGCCGGAGAACGCGCCCGCCTTCGCCGACATCAGGGCCATCGCCTATCTGCGTTTCATAGCGGAAATTCGGCGGCTCGGCGCGCGGACATCCCAGGCGATCGAGCAGGTGATCGATCGCACCAACATCGGCGAGGTGTTGCATCAGCCGATCGACACCCTCTCCAAGGGATACAAGCGCCGCGTGGGGTTGGCGCAGGCACTGCTGCACGACCCCGATGTCTTGATCCTGGATGAACCGACGGACGGCCTGGACCCGAACCAGAAGCATGAAGTCCGCACTCTGATCCGCGAGATCGCAGCCGATAAGGCGATCATCATCTCGACCCACATTCTGGAAGAGGTCAAGAGCGTCTGCAGTCGTGCCCTGATCATCGCCCGCGGCCGCATCGTGGCCGACGGCACGCCCGAGGAGCTGCAGCGCCGGTCGCGCTACCACAATGCCGTCTCTTTGCGTGTGCCGGAGAGCTTGGTCGAGCCCGTTCAAAGCAGCCTAGAAGCGCTTCCCGGCGTATCCTCGGTCGCCGCTAGTGACCGGGAGATCACCGCCTTTGCCGAAGGTGGCGGCGACATCCTCTCCAGCATTGCACCCTTGGTGCGTGAAGCGGGCTGGCCGGTCGATGCGATCATTCCGGAACGCGGCAGTCTGGACGAGATGTTCCGATCGGTGACCCAAGCCGATAGCCGGTCGCAGGCGGCCTCCGCAGCGCCCGAAGCAGGATCATCCGGATCGCCGGCAGCGCGCGGCGGTCTGCTCGCCGACACATGGAGCGTCTGCAAGCGTGAGCTGGCCGGCTATTTCGCGACCCCGATCGCCTATGTCTTCAACGTCGTGTTTCTGGCCTCGGTCGGGGCCTTCACCTTCTTCCTGGGCGGCTTCTTCGTCCAGGGGCGGGCATCGCTGGAGAGCTTCTTTCAGTTCCATCCCTGGCTCTATCTACTGCTGATTCCGGCGATCGCAATGCGGCTTTGGGCGGAGGAACGCAAGAGCGGCTCGATCGAGTTGCTGCTGACCCTGCCGATCACCACTGTCAGCGCCGTCATCGGCAAGTTCTTGGCGGCCTGGATCGTGGCGGCCATTGCCTTGGCCCTGACAGCAACGATCTGGGCGAGCGTCAACTATCTGGGCAGTCCGGACAATGGGGCCATTGCGGCAGGCTATCTGGGCAGCCTCGTCATGGCTGGCGGCTATCTCGCCATCGGTGCTTTCGTCTCCGCCATGACCAAGAACCAGGTCACCGCCTTCATCCTGGCGGCTACAATCTGCTTTCTCTTCACCGCCAGTGGCTTGGGCGTGGTCTTGGAGTTCTTCAGCGGTTGGGCGCCACGCGCGATGCTGGAGGCGGTGGCGAACCTCTCCTTCCTCGAGCATTTCCGCAACACCGCACGCGGGGTGATCGAACTGCGCGACGTCGTGTTCTTCGTCTCGACCATTTTGTTCTTTCTCTTCGCCAACGTCGTCGCCGTCGAACTGCGCAAGAACGCCTGAGTATGTCAGAGCGTTCGCGAGACATCTCCCTCGTCTCTCTGGCCGGATTGATCTTGGCTGCCTTGCTCTATGTCTGCATCAACACGCTGGCGACCCTTTCGCCGCCGGGCATGCGCCTGGATGTCACCGAGGATGGCCTCTACACCCTGTCGGAGGGCACGCTGGCGACCTTGGCCCAGATCGATGAAGCAATCGAGCTGTCCTTCTTCCTGTCGGATCGGCTGGAGCGGGAGGTGCCGCAGTTTGCCGCCTATGGGCGCCGGGTGCGCGACACGCTGGAAGAGATTGCCGCCGCCTCCGGAGGTGGCATCCTGCTGCAGCAGTACAGCCCCCAGCCCTTCAGCGATGTCGAGGATCTGGCCGTCGCCCTAGGCCTGCAGGGCATTCCGCTCGACCAAGGGAGCGCGCTTGCCTACTTCGGTTTGGCCGGCAGCAATACCACCGACGATGAAGAGGTGATCTCCTTCTTCCAACCGGAGCGCGAAGCGCTGCTGGAGTATGATCTGGCCCAGATGATCCATGCGCTCTCGAACCCCGAAGCGGTGGTTGTCGGCATCATGGGGTCGCTGCCGATCATGGGCAATATGCAGGCCCACATGCAGGGCGGTGTCCTGGTACCCTGGCCGATCGCAAACCGTCTGAAGGCGAGCGTCTCGCTGATCAATCTGCCGGAGATCCTCGACGCCGTGCCGCCGGAGGTCGATGTCGTCCTGGTCGTCCATCCCCGGGCCATGACCGAGCGCGCGATCTATGCGCTCGAACAGTTCCTGTTTCGCGGCGGCCGGGCCATGTTCTTTCTCGATCCGAAAGCGGAGACCGATCCGACTACCAATCCCGACACTGCCTCCTCCTCGGTGAGCGGACTTGACCCGCTGTTGCCGCATTGGGGTATCTTGGTGCCGGACGGGCTCCTGGTCGGGGACAAGTCGATGGCCTTGCGGATCAACGCGGGCACGGCTGATCGCCCGGTCCCGGCAGAATATCTGGCTTGGCTCGGGGTTAAGGGGGGGGCACTGGCGGCCGAGGATCCGATCACCAGCCAGCTGCCGACGATGAACCTTCCGAGTGCCGGTTTCATTCAGAGCAGCCCGAATGCGCAGGTGAAGCTCTCCCCGCTGATCCAGTCCAGCGCGAACTCGGCAGCGATCGAGGTTGCGGATCTGGCTGGGCTTCGGCCCGACATTCTGGGGGTGCTGGAGCGGTTCGAGCCTGATGGCGAGACCTAATGTAATGGCCGCCCGCCTGAGCGGCGCGGTTACCACGGCCTTCCCCGAGGGGCCGCCGCCGGCCACACTGCCGCTGGGTGAAGAGCCCGCGCAGGTGATGCAATCCGACGGGCCGATCGAGGCCATTCTAGTGGCCGACACCGACCTGTTGCATGAGCAGTTCTGGCTGCGTCGCCAGCAATTCTTTGGCCGAGAGGTCGAAGAGGAGATCGCTGGCAACGCCGCATTCCTGGTCAATGCAGTGGGCAATCTCAGTGGCAGCGATGCCTTACTGCGTCTTCGCTCGCGCGGCGTCCAGCAGCGTCCCTTCGAGACCGTGCAGGCACTGAAGCGCCAGGCGGAAACAGCCCTGCAGGACAAGGAGCGCCTGCTGCAGGAGAAGCTGCGGGAGACCCGCAACAAGGTCGCTGCCTTGGAAGGGGTGCAGAGCATCGAGGACCCGAGCACAGGCGAGACGCGGGTCTCTGTCTCGCTCAGCGAGTCGCAGCGTGTCGAGATGCAGGCCCTGCGCCAGGAGATACTGTCGATCCGCAAGCAGTTGCGTGACGTCCAGCGTGGCCTGCGCGAGGATGTCGATAGGCTTGGGGTGTGGCTGCAGATCATCAACATCGGACTGATGCCCGCCATCGTCGCGGCCATCGCCATAGCGCTGGCGGCTATGCGCATGGCCCGACGGCGCCGGCACTACCTGGTGGCCCGCAATGGCTAGCCGCCTGCGCAGGCCCAGCCGCAGCCTTATCCTGCTGGCCGTGATCACCCTCCTGGCGATCCTCGCCTGCGGGGTCGGTCTCAATGCGCGCTATGCAGCGGAGCCGGAGGCCCGGCAACTGGGTGGTCTGCTGTTCGAAGACCTGCAGGGCCGCATTGATGAGGTCGCCCGGATCGAGTTGGCGCACAACGGGGAAAGCTTCACCTTGACTCGCAGCGACGAGGGCTGGAGCAACGACGCCTTGGACAGTTTTCCGGCCGAGCCTGCGGCGATCGAGGCGATGCTGACCGCCTTGGCCGGCATGCGCTATGCCGCGCCGAGGACCCGCCGGCCGGCGCTGTTCGCGAAGCTGGGCCTGGAGGGTGCAGCCCCGGGTGCCGCCACCACGGAGCTAAGCCTGATCGACGCGGCAGGAACCAAACTCGCGGATCTTCTGGTCGGCAAAGCAAAATCCGACAGCAGGGTCCCTGGTGTCTACATTCGACTGCCTGGGCAAAATCAGGCCTGGCTCGCGACCGGTCTCTTGGAGCTTGACCGACCCGCAGCCAACTGGTCCGACCGGCTGGTCACCGACATCGAGGGCGATGCCCTCCTTGTCCTGACCCTCGAGCACGCGGATGGTGAGACCCTGGACTTGCTTCGGGCAGACCCCGGTGACGAGAAACTCACGCTTGGGACCCTGCCCGCGGATCACCGGATCGAACATCAGTTTCAGATCGACTACCTCTCGGGCCTGCTGAAGGGCCTCACCTTCGATGTAGCCCGGGCTGCGACCGGAGAGACCACCTCGAGGGTCACGGCGCTGAGCCGGGACGGCGTGGAGATCACGCTGCAGGCCGGGGAGGCGGAGACGGACGGAACGGTCTGGGCCAAGATCTCTGCTCGACTGGCCAATGACGTGGAGCCCAGCGCGGCTGCGCGTGCAGAGGTCGATAGAATCAACACCAACTTCGCAGGGTGGCAGGTTAAGTTGCCCCGTAAAGTGACCGATCGGCTGAAGATTCGGCTGAGCGACATCGTCAACAGCGAGACTGGAAGCCAGGAGAGCGATCGGTAATGGACAGTATCATTCTTCTCTTGTGCCTGATTGTGTTCATCTTCTTGGGCGCACCGATCGGCTTCACCTTGCTGCTCTTGCCGACAGCCTACATTCTGCTGACCGATGTGGCGCCCTTGATCTTGATTCCCGGGCAGATGTTCAGCGCCATCGACTCGGTGCCGCTGACGGCCATCCCCTTCTTCATGCTGACCGGCGAATTGATGACCAGTGCGACCATCACCGATCGGCTGGTGACCTTGAGTCAGCGCATCATCAGACGCATGCGCGGGTCGATGGCGCAAGCCAATGTCCTGGTAAGCATGTTTTTCGCCGGCATGAACGGCTCGGTCGTGGCCGATACCGCGACCGTCGGCTCGCTGATGATTCCGGCGATGAAGCGGGCCGGTTATCCCTCGGCCTTCGCGGCCGGCATCACCGCCGTCAGCTCGACCATCGGCGGCATCATTCCGCCCAGCATCATGATGATCGTGCTGGCCAATGCCAGCGGGATCTCGGTCGGTGCGCTCTTTGCCGGCGGCATCATTCCGGGCATCATGATCGGTGGGCTCTTGATGGTGATCAACCACTTCCTGGCGGTCCGAAACAACTATGAGCGCTCGGAGCAGCCTTTCAGCTTCACAGCCATCGGCGATGCCGGTGTCAAGGCCTCCTTCGCCCTCATGATCCCGGTCGTGCTTGTCGGCTCGGTCGTCGGCGGTATCGCCGGCGTCGTCGAGGCCGGCGCGCTGACCGCCACCATCGCGCTGTTCGTCGGATACTTCATCTACCGCACGATCACCTGGACGAACTGCAAATCGGCCTTTTCACGGGCCTTTCGCAACACCGCGAGCGTGTTCATCATCATCGCCGCCGCCGGCCCCTTCAGCTGGCTCTTGACCTCGCTCGGCGCAATCGCCGAGCTGGAGGAATGGCTACTCAGCTTTACCCATGACCCCTTGCTGTTCGCCCTGGTGTTGGTCCTCTTCATCTATGGGCTCGGCATGATCATGGATTCGGCAGCCAACATCATCGTGGTCGGGCCGGTCATCGTCGATGTCATGGTCAAGGCGGGCTATCCCGATGTGCAGGCGGCCCTGATCTGTGTCGTCGGCTTCCTGATCGGCTCGGTGACGCCGCCCTTGGGCGTGGCCTATTTCACCGGAGCGGCGATCGCCAACTCCAGCCTGGAGCGGGTTGCGCTGGCCATGTTGCCCTATCTGGTGGCGCTGTTCTTCCTGCTGTTCATCCTGGTGGTGGTGCCTGACTTCACCATGTGGCTGCCCGCCCTGATGGGCTTTGTGAAATAGCCATCGGGGAGCGCTTGCGATGATCAAGTTTCTCATCCTCCTCGACCAGGCTGTCCGCCGCGCGCTCGCCGGATTCTGCATGTTGATGCTGCTGGTGATGGTGGTTTTCACCGTCTACACGGTGGTGATGCGCTATCTCTTCGAGGACCCGCCGGTTTGGGGTGACCTGATCACCGTGCTCAGCAACATCTGGCTGGTCTTCATCGCACTGGCGCTCACGGTGCGGGAAAAGCATCACATCGCACTGAACCTCATCTATGGCCGCCTGCCGCCACCGCTGGGGTTTGCCGTGCAGCAGTTCTGGACCGCCATCATCTGCGTTCTGGGCGTGATCATCCTGATCTACGGCATAGAGGTCTACTCCAAGATGGGCGGCAAATACTGGGAAATGTGGTACTTCGCTTGGGAGGACGGCGGCCTGATGTTCAAGCCGAACTACGTGCCGAAGAAATACGCGATGGTGATCCTGCCGATCACCGGAAGCTTGATATGCTTGGGCGCACTGGTAGCGATCCTGGAGGATTGGGCACGTCATCGAAAGGGGATCTTCGAGGTTGCCGGCGGAAGCGGAAGCGATGAGGATTAGGATCCCGTTTTGAAAGCTCGAGCGAGTGCTGGTTCCGAACGAGTTTGCGAGACCCCCTCTCGTCTCGCCGACGGTTTGTCCAGACTCAAGTCCCGCCGTTCGCTGCCCTTGGCCGGTGCCGGGGCGCGATTGCCGCGTCGGGTGAGGGAGGGGAGGCCTGCGATCACGCGCCGCCGCGCCATGGCCGGGGAGGCCAAGCCCGGAGCGATCAAGCGCTTGCGCGCCTCGATCAGGATGAGGCCGCCGAAGCGCGGGAAGCAGCACCCACCCAGACGTTCCCAGGTCGGCGCCGAACGCTGCAGCCAGAGGCGGTTGGTGGGCGGCATGAAGAGGCTGCGTTCGGCATTCAGCTGCTCGAAGAGCATGTCGTTCAAAAAGCGGGTGACCTGAGCCCGGCTGAAGGGTTGGCCCCAGCCGAAGGGCGTGCCGTCGACCCGGGCCCAGAGACCGCGCCGATTGGGGACGATCAGCAAGAGGCGTCCCTCGGCGTCGAGCGCCCGCCAGGCTTCGCGCAGCAGGCTGCCGGGGCGCGTCGCATGCTCCAGCCCATGCACCATGATCAAGCGATCCAGCGAGAGGTCGGGCAGGGGGAAGTAGTCCTCTTCGACAAGGCAGGCCCGATTGGCTTGCCTGTCCGGCCAGGCGCTCGCGCCCTGCGCGGCGGGCATGAGCGAAACCGCAGTCCGCACTTCGGCCCGATAGGGGGTCAAATAGGGATTGGCGAAGCCGTAACCGCCCAAGCGCAAGCCCGGCAGGCTGGGCCAAGCCTTGCGCACGGCCTGGCACAGCAGTTGGCGTGCGGTTTTGCCCAAGGGCGAGGCGTAGAAATTCTGCAGGTCGACGACATCGGTCCACATGGCGGGAGATTAGAGGAAATTCCGATGAGACGGAATCGTCTGCGACGACGATCTGCACCAGCATGGCTCTTTTGCCAAGATGTCGTCGCTCTTGCGCTTTCGGCCGTTGCGGACGCTATGCTAGCTTGGACCCCATCATGAGCGTCTTACAGATCCATCAGATCCCTGTGCTGCGGGACAACTACATCTACCTGCTGCACGAGCCCAATAGCGGCGCCACCGGCGTTGTCGACCCTGCCGTTGCCAAGCCGGTGCTGGCCGAGGCGGAGCGCCTGGGATGGCGTATCACCCATATCCTGAACACCCACCACCACGGCGACCATGTCGGCGGCAATCACGAGATCATCGAGGCCACTGGTTGCAAGGTCGTCGGCGCCAAGATCGATCGGGCGCGGATTCCGGGCATTGTCGAAGAGGTCGACGATGGCGACCGCGTGCAGTTGGGCGCGGCCGAGGCCGAGGTCTTCTTCGTGCCGGGGCACACCTCCGGGCATATCGCCTATTGGTTCCGGGATTCTCAAGCCCTCTTCTGCGGCGACACCATCTTCGCGCTGGGCTGCGGTCGCTTGATGGAAGGCACGGCGGCCCAGATGTGGCCCTCTTTAAAGAAACTGCGCGCGCTGCCGGACGAGGCCCGGATCTATTGCGCCCATGAGTACACCGAGGCCAATTTCGCCTTCGCCCGCACTGTGGAGCTTTCCAATCAGGCCCTGATGGACCGTGGTGCGGCGGTGCTCGCGGCGCGTGCTCGCGGCGAGCGCACCGTGCCCTCGCTGCTGGGTGAGGAGAAGCTGACCAATCCCTTCCTGCGCGCCGATGTGCCCGATCTGGCCGCTGACCTCGACATGGCCAACGACGATCCCGTCGCCGTCTTTGCCGAGGTTCGCGGTCGCAAGGACCGCTTCTAGAGGACAGCCCATCATGATGAAGTTGACTCACAACGCCACCTCTCCCTTCGTCCGCAAGGCGATGGTGACGGCCTTGGAGGCCGGCCTGACGAATGCCATGCAGCTGGTGCCGACCGATCCCTGGAATCCCGACGATCCACTGCAGGAGACCAATCCTTTGGGCAAGGTGCCGGCCTTGACGGTGGCGGACGGCACGGTTTTTGCAGGCTCTGCCTTGGTCTGCGACTACCTCGACAGCCTGAACCAAGGCCGTAAGCTTTTCCCTGAGGAGTCCGGGGAGCGCTGGCGTGCGCTGCGGCTACAGGCGCTTGCCGACGGCGTTTTGGAAGCCGGTGTTGCACGCATCATCGAGCAGGTCCGGCGTCCGGCCGACAAGCTGTGGGAAGGTTGGATCGACCGCCAGAACGGCAAGATCCTGAAGACCCTGGATGTGATCGAAGCCATGACAGCCAGAGGTGAGCTGGCCGAGGAGCCGACCATCGGCGAGGTCTCGCTCGCCTGTGCGCTGGGCTACCTCGATTTCCGCTACCCCGATTTGGGCTGGCGCGATGGGCGGCCGGCTTTGACCGCCTGGAACGTGGCGATGAAGGAGCGCCCGTCAATCGCCCAGACACAGCCTTCGGCGTCGTAGTGAGGCGCAGGAGATGAGTCAAGGCGGAGCCGAAGCCCAGGCGCTGATCGAACGTCTCGGGATGCAACCGCATCCCGAAGGCGGGCACTATGTGGAAACTTACCGCTCTCCGGCGGCCGGCGAGCGGGCTGCGGTCAGCCAGATCTACTTCCTGCTGCAACTGGGCGAGGTCTCGCATTGGCACCGGGTCGATGCCGTGGAGACCTAGAGCACATTCATTTTATGAAGTGTCATAGCCTGCTGGTGCGAAATCGTTTGCGCACTCGTGCGGCTCGACCAGACCGATGATGTCGCCCACGGTATTCCAGAGGGTGCTGACGCTTCTTTCGGCCTTTGCGCGGATCAGTGATTTGAGCTTGGCGAAAGCCATCTCGATTGAGTTGAAGTCGGGACTGTAGGGCGGCAGACAATTGAGGGTGGCGCCTGTGGCCTCGATGGCCTGGCGGACGCCGGCGGCCCTGTGCGCCGGCAAGTAATCCATGATCACGACATCTCCGGGATTAAGGGTCGGCGCCAGCGCTTGCTCGCTATAGGCAAGAAAAGCGATGCCATTCATGGCGCCGTCAAGCACCATCGGCGCGGTCATTCCGGTCAGCCGAAGCGCGCCGGTAAAGGTGGTTGTCTTCCAATGCCCGTGGGGGATGACCGTGGGGGATGACCGTGGGGGATGACCGTGGGGGATGACCGTGGGGGATGACCGTGGGGGATGACCGTGGGGGATGACCGCGCGACAACGCTCGCCCCGCTTGGAACGCCCACGCAGCCGCGCCATCTTCGTCGACAGGCCCGTCTCGTCGATGAAGACCGGCCTGGCTGGATCGAAGTCGAGTCGGCTGTCAAACTAAGCTTGGCGCTTTCTCAAGACCTCCGGCCGCTCCTGCTCCAATGCGTGCGCGGTTTTTTTGTACGTGAAGCCACACCCGCGCAGCCAGTTGTTCAGCGCGCGCCGGCCAATCCGGACGTCGCGCTCGTCCGCGAGGCGCACCACCATCTCATTGAGCGTGATGTCCTTGTCAGTCTCAATCAGGCCCACGATGAAGCCTTCACGCCCATCAAGGCTCGACCCGCGTCGACGACCGGTCGGTCGCGGCTCCACCTCACCCGCTTTCGCCCGCTTTTATCCAGCGGATCGCGGTCGATGGCGCCACACCGAACCGCGCCGCCGCACCACGCGCCGACAGGCCCGCCTGCGATGCCTTCAAAACACGAACCCGCAGATCGCCTCAATGCCCGTCCCATCCAGGACCTCCTTGTCTGGAGACCTTCAATCAGACTTGCATCATCCCGTCACATCACAATCGATTCAGTGATTGGTGGATTTGCTCTAGCATTGGTATGGCGGCGCGCCACTGGTGCTTTCGATCTCCGAGGATGGGCAGGACACCAGCGACCACCATCTGGGCAACGACCTCGCCGTCGGGCAGTCGCTGAACCCGATCATGCCGAAGGATGTCTGGCAGGCGGCCGAAAGCCTCGGCGCCTGGACGCTGGTCGGCTGCACGGTTGCACCGGCCTTCGAGTTTGCCGGCTTCGAGCTGGCCCCGCCGGATTGGCGCCCGACCCCGGAAGAGGCATAGGGCCTTCGCCTCCTTACTTCTGACAGAAAAACCACCCGCATCCATTCGGAGCGGGCGGTCATCTACCTCTTCAGAGTGCAAAGACCCGAGGGGTCTAGTACATATGCTGGCCGCCGTTGACCGAGACGGTGGAGCCGGTGATGAAGCTAGCCTCGTCGGCTGTCAGGAAGAGCACGGTGCGCGCGATGTCCTCTGCAGTGCCCAAGCGCTGGACCGGGATCTTGGCGATGATCTTCTCCAGGATCTCCGGCGGCACGGCGCGTACCATCTCAGTGTCGACATAGCCGGGTGCGATGGCATTGACGGTGATGCCAAGGCGTGCGGTCTCCTGCGCCAGGGCCTTGGTGAAGCCGTGGATGCCCGACTTGGCAGCGGCATAGTTGACCTGTCCGATCTGCCCGGCCTGACCGTTGATCGAGCCGATGTTGACGATGCGGCCGAACTTTTGCGAACGCATGGAGTCGATCACGCTGCGGCAGACGTTGAAGCAGGAGCCGAGGTTGGTGTCGATCACCGACTGCCAGTTATCGTGGGTCAGGCGGTGCAGGGTGCCGTCGCGGGTGATGCCGGCGTTGTTGACGACGATCTCGATCGGCCCGTGTGCTGCTGTGATCTGGTCGATGGCCGACTTCACCGCCTCGAAATTGGAGACGTCGAACTTCTTGGCTTCGATCCCGGTCTCATTGTTGAATTTCTGCGCCGCTTCGTCATTGCCGCCGTAGTTGGCGATGACCGTATTGCCGGCCGCCTTCAACTCCGTCGAAATCGCAGCACCGATGCCGCGCGTGCCACCTGTTACCAGCGCCAGCCGTCCCATCTTCAAACCCTCCAATATCTGTTACGCCCGCCGCGACGCGGCCTAGGTCTTCATCAAAGCATCACAGCCGCTTGCCGCCAAGCGCCTGCGCCAAGGATTTCCATGAATGCGCCTAGAAAGACACGAGCCAGAGCGACACCAGTTCGCGCTCAAGCGTCTTGGCCCGCTTCATCCAACCATCAGCTCCGGCGGGTACCACGATGTGGTCGACATTGAGCGCCTGGTCGTAGCGCTGGCGCTGACCCAGGTCGGATATGAAAAGGGCAAAGCCGATCCTGCGTCCGGCTTTGCTATCCAGATAGCCGGCATAGGCGCGCGAAAAGTAGATCGTACCGGTCTTGCCGCGGACCGTCAGGTGCTTGCCGTGTTTCTTCTGAAGCTTGCCTAAGGTCTTACGCCAGCGCGGTTTTGCCATGAGGCCGGGTACGTCCAATCCTTGGCGATGCAGGCTGTAGCCGTAGAAGAGAATGGTCGCCATCTGCCGGGCGGTTATGCGCGACAGCGACGAGAGGCCCGACCCATTGGCCAGCATGAGGCCGCGCCAGTCGCCCTGTGGGACCCGTTGGCGCAGCCAGTTGGCGATGCGCAGTCCGCTCTCCTGCAGGCTAGCGATCGGTGCCTGGCCGTGCCTGCTGGCCAGAAGTGCGACAATTTCCGCGGAGAGATTGTTGGAGTAGCGCAGGATCAGGCGGACCGCCTCGACCAGTGGCACGGACTGATGCTCGCCCAGCGGTCTGCTGCTCGGCGGTGCGATCCCGGCCTGCGGAACCGGCAGGGAGATGCCTTGCATCAGCGCCAGCTTGCGGAAGATCTGGGCGGCGTTGAGGGCCGGCAGCTTGACCGGAACCCTGGCCTGCCCCTTCTTCGGCAGCTCCGGCGAGAGATGCCAGCTTTCGCCCTCCGGTCCGATCGAGGGCAAATAGGGTACCGATTTGCCGCGCGAGGCCGGCAGCATCGAGATCGAAACGCTGTTGGCTGTGACCTCGGTGGCCTCGGAGCGGCTGGTCAAGCCGGCTGCGGCCAAGGTGCCGGTCTTGGGTTCCAGTGCCCAGGCCAGTTCCAGGACGTTGAAGTTGAGGTTCAAGGCCGAGAGCCCGGGATTGTAGCTGACCGCGCGCGGCTGCGTCGGGTTGATCTCGGTCATGCTCGGCAGCGCGCTCTCGTCATAGAGAAAGCGTCCGGTTACCTCGCGAACGCCAGCTGCGTGCAGTTGCGAGATCAGCTCCAGCAGGTCCTCGTTGGCCAGAAAGGGATCGCCGCCGCCCTTAAGATAGAGATCGCCGACCAAGCGCCCGTTGGCGATCTGGCCCTGTGCAAGCAAGCGTGTGGAGAAGCGGTGCCAAGGCCCCAAGCGCACCAGCCCGTAGAGCATGGTCGGCACCTTCTGCAAGGAGGCAGGAATATAGAAATTGTCGGCGTTCTGTTCCGCGAGGATGCTGCCGTCGCTAAGGTCGAATACCAGATAGCCGACATCGCCGGCCGGGAGGCCTTGCTTGGCGATGAGCGCCGCCGACTTGGCATCGACGCTGTCGCCCTTGCCAGCGGCAGCCAGCGGCTGCGGCAGGAGGAGGGCCACGAACAGTACAAGGCAGATTTGGCGAAGCTTGAACAAGAGCGCCCCTCCTTACCGTACACCCTTCGCAAAAGGCGGTGCCCGAGTTGAGAATCTCCCAATCATGGCACGTGTGCAAGAGTCCTGCCCAGCAGAAAGGGCCGCACCGAAGGAGCGGCCCCCAAAAAAATGCATGTTACTGGGTGGGAGAGACTAGCGCTCGACGCAGAGCGCGATGCCCATGCCGCCGCCGATGCAAAGCGTGGCCAGACCCTTCTTGGAATCGCGGCGCTGCATCTCGTGCAGCAGGGTGACCAGAACGCGGGCACCGGAAGCGCCGATCGGGTGGCCCAAGGCGATGGCGCCGCCGTTCACGTTCACCTTCTCGGGATCGAGCCCCAGGTCCTTGACCACGGCCAGCGCTTGGGCGGCGAAGGCCTCGTTGGCCTCGATCAGATCAAGGTCTTCGAAGGACCAGCCGGCTTTCTCCATGGCCTTGCGCGAGGCCGGGATCGGGCCGGTGCCCATGATCGCCGGATCGACGCCGCAGGTGGCCCAGCTGGCGATGCGCCCGAGCGGCGTAAGGCCGCGCTTGCTGGCTTCCTCGGCACTCATCAGGACCAAGGCGGCCGCGCCGTCATTGATGCCGCTGGCATTGCCGGCAGTGACCGTGCCTTCCTTATCGAAGGCCGGACGCAGCTTGGCCAGGGTCTCCGAGGTGGTGCCGTGCTTGGGATACTCGTCGTCCTTCACCACGATCTCGGCCTTGCGGGTCTTGACTGTGACCGGCGCGATCTCGTCCGCGAACTTGCCGGCCTTCTGGGCCGCTTCGGCGCGATTCTGGCTGCTGGCGGCGAAGGCGTCCTGCTCGTCGCGGGTCAGCTGCCACTGGCGGGCGACGTTTTCGGCGGTGACGCCCATGTGGTAGCTGTTGAAGGCATCCCAGAGGCCGTCCTTAATCATGGTGTCGACCATCTTGGCGTCGCCCATCTTGGTGCCGGCACGCAGGTGCATGGTATGTGGGGACTGGCTCATCGACTCCTGGCCGCCGGCGACGATGATGCCGGCATCGCCGACCTTGATCGCCTGATAGCCCATTGCGACGGTGCGCAGGCCCGATCCGCAGAGCTGGTTGACCTGAACCGCCGTGGTCTCCTTGGGGACGTCGGCACCCATGGCCGCTTGGCGGGCCGGGTTCTGGCCGGTGTTGGCAGTCAGAACCTGACCGAAGAGCACCTCGTCGACTTCGGCGCCCTCGACGGAAGCACGGTTCAATGCCTCTTTGATGGCAACCGAACCCAGAGCCGAAGCCGACTGGCTAGCGAAGGCGCCGCTGAAGCTTCCGACCGGGGTCCGGGCAGCACTGACGATGACAACATCACTCATGATGGATTTCCTCCTTGGATGACATGCGAGTCCGCAAATCCCAGGACCACTAACGCAAGACGGCTGCCTCCAGCAGATCTACGAGCCCAATCTTGGTGCGGTGCAGCATTGGAACAAGCGTATCGGTGCCTAAGCCATGAGCCCTGTCAAGCCGCAATACCGACTTTTCTAGTGTGGCAAGCCGGTATCTAGTGTGGCAAGCCGGTAGCCCAGCGCGCCAGCGGTTGCCAGACCTTGCGCTTGGCATCACGGCCGACGATCATCCCGATGTGGCCGGCTGGCGGACTCTGCACCTGGGCATCCGGTAAAGCCTCTGACAAGGCTAGCGCGCTAGCGGGTGGGACGATCCGGTCGTCGTGCGGAATGACCGCCAGGCAGGGCAGGGCGAGACGACTGGGATCCACCGTCTGGCCGGCCAGACGCCAGAGTCCGCGCCTGGGGCGATTTTCCGCATACCATCCGACCAGAACCTCGCGGGCAACGGGGCCGGCAAGCGGCACGCCGTCGTTCAGCCAGTCCTCCAGTGCGACGAAGGCCCGCGTGGCGGCAGCGGATTGGTCCTTGACACCGAAGGCCGTGAACTTCTGGACCGCGAGCCAAGGGTCCAGAGCATAGAAGAGGGTCTGCACCCCGTCGATCGGTAGCACGCCTCGGCCGTCTATGAAGGGTGAGGCCAGCAAGGCGGCCAGTCGCGCCTGCCCAGGCGAGAGGGCCAGATCGGCGTGAAAGTCCCAGGGTGTAGCTAGCAGGGCCAGTCCGGCCAAGCGCTCGGGGCGAAGCTGTGCCAAACCCAATGCCAGAAGCCCACCCAGGCAGTAGCCCAAGATCAGGGGGCGCACCTTGGCTGCGGCGGTGACCTGCTCCAGGATCTGCACTAGGCGTCCAGCCACGTAGTCGGTGAGGGTAAAGCCGCGTTCCTCTTCGGCCGGGCTGTCCCAATCGACCAGGAAGGGCCGAAAGCCCTGCTGCGTCAGCCAGCGACAGAGGCTGTTCTGTCGATCGAGGTCGAGGACATAGGCCCTGTTGATCAGCGAGGGTACCAGCAGCAGCGGCCGTGCGTTGCTTGCCGGGGCATAGTCCCACAGGCGAGTTGTGCCCTCCTGCCAAGCCAGCCTTGCCGGATTGCCGCGTCGGCGGTGGGGGTGCTGGCGATAGGCTTCGATGCCGAGCGTCAGAGCCCCCGCTCGCCTGGCGATATCGTGCTCTAGCGCGCGCTCCACCTTATCCGGGCTCTCAGCCTTCAGCTCCGCCGCCAGGGCCATCAGAGGGGCGAGCGCGTCAGCAGCCGTTCCGGTCTTGGCTTCTGGCTGCGAACGCTGCCTCAAGAGCGGCAAGGCGAGCCTCGAGCTCTGCCAGACGCTGAGCGCAGTCGCCAGGTGGAGCGCCAGCGGCCGTGGACCCTGGCGTGGGCTCCCGATTCTGCTTTGGCCGGTCGCCTGCGACACTCTTCTCCGACCTCTCTTCGTCCTCGACCCGATCCGGCCCGGCCGTCTTGTTGCCGGCTGACGCCTCTTGCATAAGCGTTTTCCAAGCGTCGCTCCAAGCGGCTTCCTCGCCCGGCACCGTTGCCGCGGCCGTTGGAATCATCAAGGCGCGGAAGAGCTCAAGCGCCAGGGCCGGGTCGCGGGCGGCGGCGAGTAAAGCCTCCTCCCAAGCGTCCAGGTAGCGGCCGGCGAGTGTGGCCGCCGCATCTTCGGGCTCATCCGAATCCACGCCTTTGCCTCGCGCTTGCAGTCTACGTCCTGCCGCACTGCAGCAGATTGCGCGCTCTTTAGCAATTCACCCGATGCCTAAGTGTCCGCAATTCGGGACCACTGGAGACTGCAGGGCGATTGACAGTGCGCGCTGCGATGCACAATATGCCGCGAACGGCATGAGCACATTCCGAATTCGGCGAGGTCGAGATATTGGGTGCAGAGGATCACGGCGACGATTCGCGGATTGTCGTAAAGAAGTACGCCAACCGGCGGCTCTACAACACGGCTACCAGTTCCTACGTCACGCTCGACCACTTGGCGCGCCTGACGCAGGAGGGTGTCGATTTCGTCGTCTATGACGCCAAGAGCGGCGAGGACATCACCCGCAGCGTCTTGACCCAGATCATCGTCGAAGAGGAGGCGAAGGGGGAGAATTTGCTGCCGATCGCTTTCTTACGGCAATTGATTGCTTTCTATGGCGACAACATGCGTTGGATGGTGCCGCAGTATCTGGAGCACATGATCCAGAGTTTTGCCGAGAACCAGGACCGCATGCGCGGTGCCATGCAGGACGCCATGGGAAACCTCTTCCCCTTCGGCAACTTGGATGACATGCGCAAGCAGAACATGGCCTTCTTCGAGCAGGCAATGCGGGTCTGGTCGCCCTTCGCGGCGGGGCAAAATGCTGGACCCCAGGCGCCGGACTCGGCCGAGATCATGGCTGCCAAGGCGAAGGCTTCCCAGGATCAAGCCGAACTGCTGCGCTTGAAGGCAGAAGTCATGAACCTGAAAAGTCAGTTGGAAAGCATGACCAAGGCGCCGGCGAGCCAGCCGGCTTCGGTCAAGCCGCCGCTGGCATCCGAGACACTGCGGTCGCCCGAGGCGGCGAACAGTCAATCGACGCCGCCGAAGACAGCAGTCCGACCGGCTGCCAAAGCCGAGCCTTCGAAGCCGGCTGTGCCGCCGCCCGCCAAGCATTTCCGCTCGCCCGCGTCCGGCAAGGCGGCGCCGAGCAAGCGTCCGGAGACGAAAAAAAGCTAGACGCATCTGGAAGCTTCGACGCAGTTTCTTTCCGAGGTCTGCCGCTAGCCGCCAAGGTCGCCTCGACCTTGGCGGCTAGCCTTTTCTCGCTCGCTTTGCCTTGCCTCACTCCGACGAGGGGGCGCGGGTTTTCCGGGGAAATCTGCCGAGAGAAACCAGAGACATGTACGATTCCTTTTCGCTGCCGACCGCTAGCCTGGATGCGCTTCTGACCGCGCGCCGCAGTGACGCGCCCGCTCTGGCGGCGCCAGGCCGTGCGCCGCTGAGCTATGCCGGCTTGGCCGATCTGGTGCAGTCCTGCCGGGAGAGCCTGGCCGCCGCCGGGCTGGGGCGCGGCGACCGGGTCGCCATCGTCTTGCCGAACGGGCCGGAGATGGCTGCTGCATTCATCGCAATCGCCAGCAGCGCCACCACCTGTCCACTCAATCCCGCCTATCGCGCCGAGGAGTTCGCCTTCTATCTGGATGACCTGGGTGCCAAGGCCCTGGTCTTGCCGGAAGGCTTCGATAGCGCGGCCGCCGCGGTGGCGCGCGAGCGCGGTATCGCGATCCTCGAACTTCAGGTCCCCGAAGGCGCGGCTGCCGGCGCATTCCAACTCAAGGCCAGCGCCGTGGTCGGTGCAGCGGGTGATGGCGCTCCGGCCGAGCCGGAAGACGTCGCCCTGATCCTGCACACGTCGGGGACCACCTCGCGACCGAAGATCGTTCCCCTGACCCATGCCAACGTGCTGGCCTCGGGCCGGCATATCTCCTCCGTCTTGGCCCTGGGTTCGAGCGATCGTTGTTTGAACGTCATGCCGATGTTTCATATCCATGGGCTGATCGGTGCGGTCTTGACGTCGCTCTTCAGTGGCGGAACGATCTTCTGCACGCCCGGCTTCAACGCGCTGCGCTTCATGGCCTGGCTGGAGGAGGCCAAACCCAGCTGGTACACCGCCGTGCCGACGATGCACCAGGCGATCCTGGCCCGCGGGCAGCGGCAAGCCGAGGCGGCCAAGGCCGCCGGTTTGCGCTTCATCCGCTCCTCTTCGGCCTCGCTGCCGCCGCAGATCATGCAGGCGGTGGAAGCACTTTTCGACTGCCCGGTGATCGAGTCCTACGGCATGACCGAGGCCAGTCATCAGATGTCGAGCAACGAACTTCCGCCCGGTTTGCGCAAGACCGGATCGGTTGGACGCCCGGCCGGTCCCGAGGTCACCTTGCTGACCGCCGAGGGCGCGCGCAGTACCGCAGCTGGCGTGGTCGGCGAGGTGATCATCCGCGGCCCCAATGTCACCGGCGGCTATGAAAGCAACCCCAAAGCCAATGCCGAGAGTTTCCTCGCCGATGCAGGCGGCTCCTGGTTTCGGACTGGCGATCAGGGCACCTTCGACGAGGATGGCCTTCTCACCATCACCGGGCGCCTGAAGGAGATCATCAACCGCGGCGGCGAGAAGATTTCGCCGCGCGAGGTCGACGAGGTCCTTCTCGACCACCCGGCAGTCGCTCAGGCCGTGACCTTCGCCCTGCCGCATGATAAGCTGGGCGAGGAGGTCGCTGCGGCCATCGTTCTGGCCGAAGGAGAGAGTCTCAAAGAGCGAGCGCTCAGAGACTTCGTGGCCGGCCGGCTCGTAGACTTCAAGGTCCCGCGCAAGGTGATCTTCCTGGAGGAAATCCCCAAGGGTGCGACCGGCAAGCTGCAGCGTATCGGACTGGCCCAAAAGTTGGGGCTGGCATAGGCGCGAACGCGCTGTAGGGTTGGGTGCTGGCACTCTAACTTGTTTGAAAGATAGAGCAGATTTACCCGAACAGGCGATTCTGCCCGATCGCGATCTGTTCTCGTGGAGGGGTCGATGAAAATAGCCATCTATGGGGCCGGAGCCATTGGCGGCCTGCTTGGGTTCTATCTGGCCGACGCTGGCGCCGAGGTGACCTTGATCGCCCGCGGACCGCATCTGGCGGCGATGCGGGACAAGGGCTTGACCTTGGTGGAGGGCGAGAGCCGACGCAGCCTGCAGGTGCGGGCCGTCGAGGACCCCGCCGAAGTGGGCCCACAGGACTATGTCCTGATCACTCTGAAGGCCTCCAGCGTCGCTGCCATCGCCGAGCCCATGCAGCCCTTGCTGGGTCCGCAGACCTGCGTCGTCACCGCACAAAACGGCCTGCCCTGGTGGTATTTCCACGCCCACGGCGGGGCTCAGCAGGGCCGCACCGTCGAGAGCGTCGATCCCGGCGGACGGCTTTGGGCTCTGATCCCGCCGGAGCGCTGCTTGGGTTGCGTCGTCTACCCAGCCGCTGAGATCGAGAGCCCCGGTGTCATCCGCCACGTCTACGGCAATCGCTTCATGCTGGGCGAGCCCGACGGCAGCAAGAGCGAACGGGCCAGGGCGCTGTCGAAGGTGCTGTCCGAAGCCGGCTTCAAGGCGCCGGTGCGAACACGCATCCGCGACGACATCTGGCTGAAGCTCTGGGGCAACCTCTGCTTCAATCCGATCTCGGCTTTGACCGGTGCGACCTTGGAACAGATGGCCAAGGATCCGGGCGTACGCTCCGTGGCTGGCGTCATGATGACCGAGGCCAAGGCGGTGGGTGAGGCGCTGGGTGTACGCTTCAGCGTCGATGTCGAGACTCGCATCGGCTGGGCGGCCGATGTCGGCGCGCACAAGACCTCGATGCTGCAGGATTTGGAACTCGGCCGCTCCATGGAGATCGATGCCTTGGTCACGGCAGTGGCCGAAATCGGCGGCATCGCGCGTGTCCCGACGCCGATGATCGACGCGATCCTGGCGCTGGTAATTCAGCGTGCCCGTCTGGCCGGCTGTTATCCGGCAGCTTGAGCCAGCAAAACTTCCGCAGGATTAGGGCTTGATCAGGCGGTGCTGCAGCGAGAAGCGGCCGCCGCGGCGGTACTTGTCCAGATAGGTCGGCAAGATGGCCTCGATGGCCTGCGGCTCGATTCCCAGCTCCTTGAAGCCGGCAGCCTCGGCGGCGACCACGTTATCCTGTTTCAGCAGCAGGATCTGGTCGCGGGTGAGCGGCGGTACCGGTAGTAGCTCCAGGAAACGCGCCTGCAGGGTGGCCAGGCCGCTCGGCAGGGTGACCAGCACGCGCTTACGGGCAATCTCCGAAAGCAGGAGTTCCATCAGCTGCTTGAAGCTGTAGACCTGTGGTCCGCCCAGTTCATAGGTCTTACCGGCATGTCCCGGCTCTAGAAGAGTCTTGGCGATCGCCTCGGCCACATCGCCGACATAGACCGGCTGGAAGCGCGTCTTGCCACCGCCGATCAGCGGCAGTGCCATGGAAATCTGCGACATGGCGGCGAAGCGATTGAAGAAGTCGTCTTCCGGGCCGATGACGATGCTGGGGCGCACTAGGGTCACCTTCGGAAAGGCACTCATCACCGCGGTCTCGCCGGCGGCCTTGCTCTTGGCATAGCGGGCAGGTGCGCCGACATCGGCGCCGATCGCGGAAACGTGAACCAGGGAGCCCGCACCAGCTTCGGCTGCAGCCGCGGCGACGCGCCTGGCGCCCTCGACATGGACGGCCTGAAAGCTGTGCTGGCCGCGCTCGTAGAGGATGCCGACGAAGTTGACCACGGCGTCGGCGCCTTGGACGGCTTGGCGCACGCTCTCTTCATGCAGCAGATTTGCCGGCACCGGGGTGATCTGTCCGACGTCGCCCAAAGGCTTGAGGAAGTTCGCGCGCTCCGGGTGGCGGACGGCAATCCGCAAGACATGTCCTTGGCGGGCCAGATGGCGCACGACATAGCGGCCCAGAAATCCGGACCCGCCGAACAGGGTGATCATTTTTGTGGCCATAGTGGATTCCTCTCGCGTGCGGGGCAACTCTGCCCTATACCAAGGGATCAAGCTCAGTGACAAGTGTCTGCGCCCTTTGCTGTGGATCGCCGGTCGCGTTTTGGCTCCAGGCGAGGGCTGTGCCGTGGCGTGAACAGCGTGTGGAGGTTGGTGTTGAGCAATCATTTGCATTTCGGCGACCTGCCAGAGGGGCTAGACTTGGGTCGGCTGGTCGCAGTCGACAGCGAGACCATGGGGCTGATCATGCCGCGCGACCGGCTTTGCCTCGTGCAGATCTCGAGCGGCGATGGCGATGCCCATCTGGTGCAGATCCCCAAAGGCAGCCACGAGGCACCGCGCCTTGCCGCGTTGATGCGTGATCCCAGCGTCACCAAGTTGTTTCACTATGCCCGCTTCGACATCGCCGCCATCGGTCGTTCGCTCGGCGCTTGGCCGCAGCCGGTCTACTGCACCAAGGTCGCGTCGAAACTGGTCAGGACCTATACTGACCGGCACGGGTTGAAGGATCTCTGCCACGAAATTCTGGGTGTCGACCTCTCCAAGCAGCAGCAGTCATCCGATTGGGGCGCGGAAAAGCTGAGCCACGAGCAGCTGCGTTACGCCGCTTCCGATGTTCTCTACTTGCATGAATTGAAAAAGCGTCTAGATGAGATGCTGGTGCGGGAAGAGCGGGTTGAACTGGCTAAGGCGGTCTTCGATTTCCTGCCGAGTCGAGCGCGCCTGGACCTGCTGGGGTGGACGGACGTAGATATCTTGGCCCATTGAGGCGTAGAATGGGTGATCCTGGAGTCGTAGCATTAGCATTTTGCAAGCTGGGATTCTGGGAGATGAACGTCGGGGAGTTTGTCCCCGAGCGGAGAATATCTTTGAGTGAGCTGAAAGAGCCTGACGCCGTCGATCCGCAAAGAGTGCTGGACTCAGCCAAGCGGGTTCTACACTTGGAATCCAAGGCGCTTGACAGTCTTGCCGAGAGCGTGAGCGACAGTTTCGTCGAGGCCGTTGAGGTCTTGGGCCGGGTTGCCGGCCGAGTGATCGTCACCGGTATGGGCAAGAGCGGGCATGTCGCGCGCAAGATCGCAGCGACCCTGGCTTCGACCGGTGCGCCCTCGCTCTTCGTGCATCCGGGCGAGGCCAGCCACGGCGACCTCGGGATGGTTACCAGAGACGATGCCGTGATCGCGGTCTCGAAGTCGGGTAACACGACGGAACTCAACGACATCGTCGCCTACACGCGGCGTTTCCAGATTCCGCTGATCGCCATGACCGGGCAGGTCGGCAGCCCGCTGGCCGAACGTGCTGACGTCAGCCTGATTTTGGCGCCGGCCCCGGAGGCCTGTCCTCTTGGTCTCGCGCCGACCACCTCGACCACCATGATGCTGGCATTAGGCGATGCCTTGGCGGTGGCCTTGCTGGAGCGGCACGGCTTTTCGGAGGAGGACTTTCAGGTATTCCATCCGGGCGGTTCGCTGGGGATGAAGCTGTTGCGCGTCTCCGACCTCATGCATACGGCTGACCGTTTGCCGCTCTGCGGGCCGGACACGAAGATGAAAGAGGCGGTCGATATCATATCCAGCAAGCCCTTCGGTTGTATCGGTGTCGTCGACACCGCCGGCGCCCTGATCGGGATCATCACCGATGGTGATCTGCGCCGGCAAATGGGACCGGATCTGCTCGGCAAGAGTGTCGAGGAGGTGATGACGCCGGCGCCCAAGACCATCGTCGCCCGCGCCCTGGCGGCGGAAGCTCTGCAGGTCATGGACAGTTTTAAGATCACCACGCTCTTCGTCATCGAGAAGGGCCGGCCCTTCGGGCTCATCCAGCTCTACGACTGCCTGCGGGCCGATGTGGCTTAGGAGTGGCACTTGACCTGGCTGACAGCACGTGAACAAAGGCAATGTGTCCGCAATCCGCGCGGGGCGAGCGCGCCGCCGCGCTGGTCGAAAGGCAACGTCCATTCGCTGGTCGTCCGGCTGCTGCGGATCGGCTTCCCGGCGGCCGCCGTGGCGCTCTTCCTGCTGGTCGCCCTGTGGCGCGATCTCATTCCCAATCCGCAGATCATCGGCCTCGAGACCTCCTCTCTGCCGGCCAGTGAAGTCGAAGAGCTGACCATGATCCGGCCGCGCTTCGACGGACTGGATAAAGAGGGGCAGCCCTACACCTTGACCGCAGAGCGCGCCAATCAGCTGACCGAAGAAGGCAAGCTGATCTTCATGGAACAGCCGGCTGCCGATGTCACCTTGAAGAACGGACGCTGGGTTGCGATTTCCGCCGATGGCGGACGCTACTACCGCCTGCAGGAGCGCCTGGAACTCGAGGGATCGGTCAATCTGTTTCAGGACGACGGCTACGAATTGAGGGCCGATGAGGTTGAGGTCAGGCTGAAGTCGGGCCAGATCGACACCGACAGCGCGGTCGAAGGCCAGGGACCGCGGGGCGAGATGGAAGGCGAGGGCCTGCGCGTCGGCGAAGACGGAAAGGTCATCGAGCTGAAGGGTCGTTCGCGGGTCAAGATCATGCCGGCCGCGGGTGGGGCCTGATAGCGGTGCGACGCCTATTCCTGCCGCTCTTGGCGAGCTTGGCCCTACTGATCTGCGGACCGGCATTCGCTCGGCCGCAGACTCCGGCCTTCGGCGATCAGGACAAGCCGCTGGAGATCTTTGCCGATCAGGGTATCGAGTGGCGTCGGGAGGACAGAGTCTACATTGCCCGCGGCAATGCCGTTGCCCGGCAAGGCGACGTCACCCTGCGCGCTGACGTGCTTCGCGCGCGATACCGCGGCGAGGGCGACAGCGGCGACATCACCAGGATCGAGGCCGACGGCAACGTCCAAATCATCTCTCCCGACACGCGGGTCTATGGTCAACGCGGCACCTACGATGTGCCGAGCGACGTGATGCGCATGACCGGCAAGGGCCTGAAGCTGGAGTCGGCCGACGATGTGGTTACGGCTGAGGAGAGCCTCGAGTACCGTCCCTCGGAGCGCTTGGCGGTGGCACGTGGGCGGGCTCAAGTAGAACACTTCGATCGCGCCAAGGGGATCAGCAACATCGTTCGCGCCGATGTTCTGACCGCCACCTTCTCCGCCGACGGCAAGAGCCTTGAAGTCGTGGATGCCATCGACAATGTGGAGGTGCTCACGCCCTGCGAGTATGTTGCTGCCGATCAGGGCCGCTATTTGGTGGAGCAGCAGGTGGCGAATCTGGGTGGCAATGTCCGCATCACCCGCGGGCAGAACCAATTGAACGGAAACAAGGCAGAGGTTGACCTCAAGACGGGCATCTCGACCCTCAAGGACGGGCGCGTCTCCGGGCTGCTGGTGCTGCAGAGCCGATCTGAAAACCCTGCCGATGGATGCCAGTAGCGAGCAAAGCTATCTGAAGGTGGTCGCCGACAATCCGGGCCTCGCCGCCGTCGAGCTGGGCAAGGCCTTCCGCAGGCGCCCGGTGCTGCGCTCGATCTCGCTGAACGTTCGGCGCGGCGAGGCGGTCGGCCTCTTGGGGCCGAACGGCGCCGGCAAGACGACCTGCTTTTACATCATCACCGGCCTGCTGCGACCGGACTACGGCTGGATCACCCTGGACGGCCAGGACATCACCGACCTGCCGATGTACCGTCGCGCCCGCCTGGGTATGGGCTACCTGCCGCAGGAAGCCTCGATCTTCCGGGGTTTGACCGTCGAGAAGAACATCCGCGCCGTGCTCGAGGTGGTGGAACGCGATCGGGCCAAGCGCGAGGTGGCGCTGGACGAGTTGCTGGCCGAGTTCTCCATCACCCATCTGCGCCGGACTCCGGCCGTCGCGCTCTCCGGCGGCGAACGGCGGCGTGTCGAGATCGCGCGGGCGCTGGCGTCGCGCCCCGCCTTCATGCTGCTGGACGAGCCGCTGGCCGGCATCGATCCCATTGCGGTGGCCGAGATCCGCGACCTGGTCTCGCACTTGAAGCATCGCAGGATCGGCGTCCTCATCACCGATCACAACGTGCGCGACACCTTGGAGATCATCGACCGCGCCTACATTATTCACGGCGGTCAGGTTCTGATGGAAGGCCGACCGGACGAGATCGTGGCCAGCGAGGACGTTCGCAGGGTCTATCTGGGTGAAGGCTTCTCGCTTTGAGACCTTGACCTTGGCCAATTGAAGCAGCTGGCGCCTGGACTCTATCGGTGGGACCTGCCTTTGCACTAGCTTGGGCGGGACAGCTTTCCTGACGGTTGGAAATATGGTACTTCAGCCCCGCCTCAGTGTTTCTCAGACCCAGAGCTTGGCTCTGACACCGGCGTTTCGAGCCTCGATCGAACTGCTGCAGCTATCCGTTCAAGACCTGGAAGCCTACCTCGCCACAAAGCTGGAGGAAAATCCACTTCTGGAGCGATCCGAGAATCCGCCCACCTACGATCGTCTCGCTCCCAGCCGCTCCTCCGTCGATATCTTGGCCGAACGGGTGGCGGCAACCCTCTCGCTCGAGGCCCATCTGCAGCAGCAGATGGGCTTACTGTTCCCTGGAGGGACGCAGGCGCGAGTCGCGGCGCGTTTCGTCGAGGCCCTGGATGAGGCGGGATACTTGGAGATTGGACCGGAGCGTGTCGCCGCGGAACTCGGGGTGTCGGCGGATATCTGCCATCGCGTCCTGCGTCGCTTGCAAGGGCTGGAGCCCAGCGGTGTCTTTGCGCGCAACTTATGCGAGTGCCTGGCCCTGCAGCTGGCCGCTCAAGGTCGCCTAGACAGCTTCATGCAGGGCCTGCTGGACGGTCTGGCGATCGTGGCTGAAGAGGGCACTGCCGCGCTGGCGGGTCACTTGGCCGTGCCAGAGGCGGCGGTGGTCCGGGGCTTGGCCGAGATCCGCTGCCTCGATCCCAAGCCCGGCCTCTCCTTCGAGACTGCGGCCGTGATCCCCTTGGTGCCCGATCTGCTTGTCACCCGGGACGGTAGGGGGCGGCTGGAGATTGCGATCAACCCGGAGACCGTGCCGCGGGTCGGCCTGGACCGTTACGCCCACGCAATCCTTCTGCCGAAGCTCCGCAGCCGTGAGGATCGGGACTTTTTTCTGGAACGTCGACAAGAAGTCTCCTGGCTCCAGCGCGCCTTGTCCCGCCGCTTCGAAAGCCTGCTGGCGGTCGGCCGGGCTATCCTGGCGCAGCAAGCCGACTACTTCACGCACGGCCCCTCGGCCTTAAAGCCCTTGACCAGGCGCCGCCTAGCCGAGCGATTGAACCTCTCCGAGGCGACCGTGAGCCGAGTGGTCGCCAACAAGTACCTCACCTCCCCGCGCGGGACCGAGCCTCTGAAGCGTTTCTTCAGCGCAGGCCTGGGTGCGACCGGCGCGGTGAGCGCTGCTGCAGCGCAAGAGCGCTTGCGCGAATTGGTGGCCGGCGAGCCGCTGGCCCAGCCGATGAGCGATGCTGCGCTGGCTGCCCGTCTTACCGACAACGGCCTGCCGGTCGCACGCCGAACGGTGGCCAAGTACCGCGATCTCCTGCGCATCCCCCCGGCTGCCGATCGGCGCCGATTGAACCAGCACCGCTGAGGGCGTTCTTCCGGAAGAGGCTTGACTTCCCACACAAGACCCTGACCGAAAGGTCATGATGTTGATGAAACTGTGGATCACATTTGCCCGCAAGCCGAACATAGCAGTTCGCTGGCGGCGCGGCTGTGCTACGCTTGACAGGCCTCGGGGGCATCGTTAGATTTCGCGATTCGCTGTCGCCAGAGGTGCCTCAAAAAGAGGCGAATTCTTTGGGCGCACCATATACAAGCTATGAAGCGGGAAATCCGTAGCAGACCATGAAGTTAACGGTCACCGGCAAGCAGATGGACGTTGGCGATGCATTCCGCCAGCACATTGAGGACAAGCTCAATCACACCCTGGAGAAGTACTTCGGCGACGCGATCGACGTTGGCGTGACCGTCGCGCGTGAGGCATCCGGGTACCGTGCGACCATTGCGGCACATGTAGGTAAACATGTGGAAATGTTCGCCGACGGTGAGGGGCACGACCCCTATCCGGCCTTCGATTCAGCCGCAGAACACCTCTCCAAGCGCCTGCGCCGGAATAAGCGCCGGCTGCGCGATCACCACAAGTCGCCGGCGGAGACTCTCTCCACGCAGGCCTTCGTCCTGCACCCGGGCGATGAAGAGGACGATAGTGAGAATCTAGCCGAATCAGAGGCTTCGGATGCTC
Organism: Rhodospirillales bacterium; assembly: GCA_965202755.1. Taxonomy (GTDB): domain Bacteria; phylum Pseudomonadota; class Alphaproteobacteria; order Kiloniellales; family JACOMY01; genus JACOMY01. Next base: position 154,717 of record CBDBCL010000035.1, read on the forward strand.
CTCCGGTCATTGCGGAGCTTGCTGCGCGGATCGGTCTTCTGACCGTGAGCGAAGCCGTGATGCGTCTGGATCTGATGCAAGAGCCGGCCTTGATGTTCAAGAATAAGGCACACGGTGGCTTGAACATGGTCTATCGTCGAAATGATGGTACAATCGGTTGGGTCGATCCACAGAACATCGACCAGGGTTGACGGCGAGGTTGAAGGTTAGGAGCCTTGCTACGTCTGCTGAACCTGCATCGCGCGGAACGGCACCCTTGCTCATCGATGGCCGCTGGGCCGTCCACTAGCCTCGTTTGAACCGCTCTTGGGGTTTGAATTTCATGAACATGGCTGACTTGTTGTCGCCGGACGGCGTTGTCGCCGGGCTGAGGGTCTCGAGTAAAAAGCAGGCTTTGCAGGTGCTTGCACGGCGCGCTTCGGCTGTTACCGGAGAACCCGAGCGAGCAATCTTCGAAGTGCTCCTGGTGCGCGAGCGTTTGGGCACTACGGGTGTCGGCCACGGTGTGGCAATCCCGCACGGCAAGCTGGCAAACCTGAGGCGCCTACATGTCCTCTTCGCCCGCCTTGCCGATCCGATCGATTTCGATTCCATCGACGAGCAGCCGGTCGACCTTATGTGTGTCCTGCTGGCACCGCAGTTGGCCGGCGCCGATCACCTGAAGGCCTTGGCGCAGGTCTCGCGTCTGCTCCGCGATCGCACCTTCTGTGAGAAGCTGCGCGGTGCTGCCAATGCCGACGCTCTCTACGCCCTTCTGACCGACGTTCCGGCCAGTCACGCTGCTTAGGGCTTATCGATCCCCGAGAGGATCCTTCGGGATCGCCACTTAGCCCTAGAGAGGGCCGGACTCAGGCAGCGATGCACAGAAGCAGACGTTTCGGGCAGCGTATATTGCAGTTGTCGCGATGCTGCAGCGGGCCGGAAATGGCTTCGATGCTGCTGAGACGGCCTAGCAGCTGCTGAAAGGCAATTCTCGCTTCCAGTCGTGCCAGGTGCAGACCGCTGCAGATGTGTCCGTCCTCCTCGACCGCGACCAAGTGGCTGAGGAGCGTGTTGTCAGTGGCTTGCTGTCGCTCGGCCTTGGCGCGAATGTAGGCCTTGAAGGCTGCGATGCTTTCGCTGGCGCGCAGCAGCCGTTCGTGGCTGACACCGGCGACATGGTTGATGGCCACGAGGCTGTAATCATCGCACTAGGCCTTGACCCTGTGCCGGTCGGCTCGGGGACGCCAACGATTCTGGAGAGCACCTGGACCGGGAGGGGGATGGCAAAGCCGGAGACGAAATCCCAAGCCTCGCCCTCGGCCGCTTGCTCAAGACCGGCGTCGATCAAGCCGTCGACCTGCGCAGTTATCAAACTTTCATAGTGAGCGATTTCAGTTATTTGGAAGGCATAGTCGACTGGATGACGCAGGCGGCGGTGGTGCGGCTCGTCGTTCCAAAGAAGGTTGTTGGCGAAGGTGTCGAAGCAGGGGGCGTAGGCTGGATCCGAGTAGCGTTGCCGGCTTTTCTCCAGCATGCGCGCGGTCGAGAAGCGTTTGTCCTTCAGCCCCGCCAAGACTTCCGCGTGGCCAGTGACCACCCAGGCTTCGAGCTCGGCATTCCAGGTGACCACTCCGCCCTGTCTCAGCTGTATGTAGACGAGATAGGGATCCTCCGGCATCTCTTGCCCGAAGAGGGATGCAGATGTCGTATGGCCTTTCATGAGACAGTCCTCCCCTGCCGACGCCCGACATCCAGCCTCCAATAGAGATGGGCAACGATTGCGGCGAGCACCGGGCCCAGGGGCTGGTGTTTGTGCCTCCCTCTCCAGCCGCCGAAGCCTTCGCTCAGTGCAGGCTGACGGGCTCCAGATCGTTCTGTCGGATGGCGGCTTTTGCAGCGGAATCGGAGGCCAGTGCACCCATTGCACGGCCGTTGGCGGCGTGGATCGCATAGGCCAGGCTGCCGTCGATGGTGATCGGGCGTACGTAGGCCACTTCGCCCAAACCCAGCGCAGCGAAATCCTGCTCGGTGATCTTGCGTATCGTCTTGACGTCGAACATGACCGTCGTCTCCTCTCGGTACAATGAGGGCTCCGCCAAAGGCGGCAGCCGTATCTCTTGGTAAATCCGCTAGTCCGCCTTGATGGAGATGGACCGCACCTCCGGCTCTACCTTCGGGCGTTCCAGATCGATGTGCAGCAAGCCCTGATCCAGGGATGCGCTGGTGACCTCGATACCCTCAGCCAGCACGAAGCTGCGCTGGAACTGGCGGGCGGCAATGCCACGATGCAAATAGACCCGTTCTGCCAGATCGCTCTGCTTGCCGCGAATGACGAGTTGATTGCCCTCCATCTGCACCGCCAGGTCTTCCATGGCGAAGCCGGCGACAGCGATGGAGATGCGAAAGCGGCCTTCGGCACGCTGCTCGACGTTGTAGGGCGGATAGCCGTCCGCAGCTGACTTGGAGATGCGATCCACGGCCTTCTCGAAGGGCTCGAAGCCCAAGAGGAAGGGCGAAGAGAACAGAGATACTCTCGTCACTGGCTAAACGCTCCTCATGCACCAAGCAAGCGTTGACACACTGGCCTTCCGTCCAAGTCACCCCGTCCGGCCCGCAAAGCGGCACCGGGCAGCCTTGAACATTTGATTAGTGGGGCCGGCAAATTCAAGGGTGGGCTCGGCTTGGGCCCGTCGACCTCCATCGCTAGGGCGGTGAGAAGCTCAGACTCTGGGTGACGGTTAGCTGGCTCTTGCCAAGCTGTTCGGGGAGTGCTCCGAAGGGACCTGCGCGCTGCAGCAGCCCCAAGGCCTCTCGGTCTAGGGCTGTATTGCCTGAGCTTGTGACGAGCCAAGAGGCCTCGACTTGGCCGCCAGCGGTGATCACGAAACCGATGGTGGCGGTGCCGCCAATCCGTCGCCCGGCCAATGCCGCCGGGTAGCGCTTGGCCGCATTGAGGCGCCTTGCCACCTGGGCCAGGTAGCCCTTCTCGGCGGCGATCTGGGCTTGCGGTGAGAGGTTGGGGTCGGGGACGGCGACGACCTCGGGTAGCTGGATGCGCCGCAGCGGCTTGGGCGGCGGTACCTCCAACGGCGGTGCCGGCTCGGTGACCAGTAGGTCTTCGCTTACCTCAGCTCCACCAGGGAGTGCTTCCAGGCTCTGAACCAAAGCGGCTATCTGGTCGTCCTGCCGCGCAGAGGACTGATCCGCGCGCTCGACAATCAAGGTGACCGGATAGACTTCGATGCCGCCGCTCTCACTCGGCCAGGGGGCGAAGAGCAGGGCCGATGCGCCCAAATGCAGCACCGCAGCGCCGATCAAACTGGTCTGCCCGACGGCTCCGGTGCCTTGCTGGAGCAAACCGGTTTGGACTAAACCTTTTGGCTGTGCGCTGCCCGCTTTGGGCAGACTAGAAGCCTTTCGAAACAGGTTGAACAGCATGCGTAAAATCGACGTCTGGCCGCTCCTCTCCGTGGAGATGCAAGCCGTTGTCCGCAAGAGCGAGAGCTTGGTCGAGGCCAAGCCGCCCGCACCGGCAAACGGCCATCCACCGCCCCGTATGCGGGCAGCATACAACGAAGCCAACGCCTATTGGAACGCTGAGCCGATTGCGATCGCGCGCGTGGAAGACTTTTCTTTCGACTGCGGTCCGGCGAGGTTACCGCTCAGGCTCTACCATCCTGCACCCGGCACGCGACGTCCTTGGCTGATTTATCTTCATGGTGGCGGCTATGTGCTGGGCAATATGTATGGATACGCACGACTGTGTTATGCGACGGTTCTGCAGATCCAGTGGCTGGGCGGCACTGAGGGTCGACTACAGCTTGGCCACGGAAGCCCGCTTTCCACGCCAGATCGAAGAGATCGCAGGTTTGCTCGAACGCTTGGATCGCTTTGGCCAAGGCCGCGACCGAGATCCCATTTTACTGGCCTTAGCCGGCGATTCGGCCGGCGCGCATCTTTGCGTCAGCACCTGTCTGGAGCCGAGGGCGCGCGGACTGCCACAGCCCTTGGCCTTGTTGCTGTTCTATGGCGCCTTCGGTTTGGACGATTTCCGTTCGCAACGCCTTTATGGTGGGCCGCTGGACGGTCTCTCGGATGCGGACGAACGTTTTACAAGAACGCCTACTGCCGCCGCGCTATCTCTCGACCCTTACTCTGGACCCCCTCGACGACGACAGCCGTGCCATGGCGCGCGCCTTGACACTGACCGGCATAGCCAACCGGCTGCGGCGCGAAGACCGGGTCTTGCACGGCTTTTTGAAGCATCTTCGGAGCATGCAGGTGGTGCGTGAAGTCTTGGATGAGGCGGCCGCCGTCTTGGCCGGTCTCGCTCAGGGGAGGCCGCCTCACTGGGTGAAACGGCCGGCACAAGCGCTGTCGGCGGAGGTCGCTTGATCCCGGCCGGTGGGCTCTGCCAGGTTGACCTGGAAACCGTTCCTATTCGAAGAAGGATTGCGCGCCGTGAGCGAAGTGAACAAGCGTTGGGTTCTGGCATCGCGCCCCGAGGGCGCACCCACTCTCGATAATTTCCGTCTGGAAGACGCACCGCGACCGCAAGCCGGGGAGGGGGAGGTCGCCTGCCGCACGCTCTATCTTTCACTCGATCCCTACATGCGCGGGCGGATGAGCGCTGCCAAGTCCTATGCGGCACCGGTCGAGATCGGCGAGGTCATGACCGCCGGAACGGTCGGTTTGGTCGAGCAGTCTAATGCGCCGGGCTTGGCGCCGGACGATGTCGTGGTGGCAATGGGCGGCTGGCAGAGCCACTGGACGGCACGCGCCAAGGCGGTGAAGAAGGTCGATCCGGACGCAGCCCCGCTGTCGACCCGCCTGGGCGTACTGGGAATGCCCGGCCAGACTGCCTATTGCGGCCTGAAGGAGATCGGCAAGCCGCAGGCCGGAGAGACCTTGGTTGTGGCCGCTGCCTCGGGCGCAGTCGGCTCCGTCGTCGGCCAGTTGGCGAAGAAACAGAGCCTGCGGGCCGTAGGCGTCGCCGGCGGTCCGGAAAAATGCCGGATCGTGACCGAAGAGTTCGGCTTCGACGCCTGCGTCGACCATCGCTCGCCCAACCTTGACGCCGAGTTGGCTGCCGCCTGTCCGGAGGGCATCGACGTCTACTTCGAGAATGTGAGCGGCCGAGTCTTCTCTGCGGTTTTCCCGCTGCTGAACGACTTCGCCCGCATCCCCGTCTGCGGGATCATCTCACACTACAACGACACCAGCCTGCCGCCGGGACCGGATCGGCTTCCCGCTCTGATGGGTGCGATCCTGCGCAAGCGGCTCACTTTCCGCGGTTTCATCGTCTGGGACTTGGCTCATCTGCATGCCGAGGCCGACAGCAACCTGGAAGCCTGGGTCGCCGACGGTAGCCTAAAGTATCGTCAGGACCTGGTGCAGGGCCTGGAGGCCGCGCCGGAGGCCTTTATCGGACTGCTGCAGGGCAATAACCTGGGCAAGCTGGTGGTGCAGGTCTTCGAGCGCTAAGTAGCTGCCTCGGCAGCAGGCAGAAACGAGAGGTCCGGTGGGCTGGGATCGGTGAAGGCAGGGCGTTGCTCCAGTTTTACGACCATTTGTCTCAGATTGGGCAGCGTCTCCAGCAGGCTGCGATCCAGCGTTCCTTTCGAGGGGTAGAGCAGCGACCAGCGCAGGCAGCAAGCCAAGTAGAAGTCGCAGACGCTGAGGCCGTCGGCCAGCAGGCTGCCGCTTGGTCCAGCAGGCGAAGATGCTCTTGTGTCCGCAATCCGGCTTGCCAATAGACGGATTTGGCGGCCGTCGGCTCATTCACGAAGTGCTCGGAATAGTAGTGCAATCTCAAATCAGCGTGTAGTGTGTTAGACAACAGAAACAGCCATTTTAGGAAGTCGGCGCGTTCCCTGGGCTTGTCGGCGGCGACGCCCAACGCGGTTTCCGCTTCGCTGATGTAGAGAAGGATAGCGCCGGTCTCGAAGAGCAGTGAGTCGCGCTCTCTGTTGAGCATGGCCGGAATCAGGCCGCAAGGATTTATCCGGCGGTAGGCCTCTCCGCGGTGCTCTTGGCTGCGTCTATCGACCAGGCGCCCGTCGTAGCCAAGCCCCAGCTCTTCCAAGACCATGCGGATCGGCAAATTGGCGTTGTCGGGAAAGAAGTGCAGTGCGTAGGTCATGTTTCCTCACTTGCTCGTGCAGCCAGTCACCTGTATCGGAGCCTGCACAGCCTGTTGAGGGCGAACTGTCGCTAACACATCGCTTTCTACTGCGCCGTACAAAGCTTCGCAAAGGCTCAGTTTACAAATCGTATGTATGACCTGTCGATGACAACGGCGAGGCATGTGCGCGGGGATGCGTTTTCGAGACAACTGCGTTGAAACCATCGCAGATCGTTGGCGAGATATTGTGTTGCGATCCCCCGAAAGCGTCGCAGGAAGTCCTTCGAATGGCTGTGTGGGTTGTTCACCGTCTGAATATGTAAAGGCATCGCGCACGCGTTCTCCCCTGGACAGATCAAGCGCTTCGTGGCAAACGTCCAGAGTGGCAGCGCAGGGCGGATAGGCGCGGTGATCATCGCTCACCAGCACGATATGCTTATCCACGACCGGCTCAATGACCGTGCGCAGGGTATCGGCATTGACCGCCGGAAGCACTGCGCTGACGGTCATACCGCTGCGGTCAGCGGCAAGCAGCACCGGCCCCTGCTCATCTGACAGGCCGCGCTTTCCGGCCTTGCCACCGCGGCGACGCGCCTTGCGTTTCAGGTGCCGCTCGCCTTTGCGGCTCTCCAGAACATAGGGCGCGTCGGCCTCGACAATGCCCGTGAGCTTGTGAGCTTCCCCGGTTTCTGCGGCGAGAAACCGGTGCCGCCAGCGGAATGCGATATTGACGGCAAACCTGCATCGCTCGGCCGACGCGCGAACCGTCAACCCATCCGCAAGACAGGGTCCAAAGGCAAGCCACTTGTCTTTGCGATGAAGACCCGCCAAGGCTGTGCCCGACGCAGCATCAAATGTCTTCTTGCACCCCTTGCACCGATATCGCCGCAGGCCCCGCGCCTTGCCACGCGATATCGCTCCGGGTGTGCCGCAATGCGGGCACCGGCGATCTTCACCCACGCTCGCTTCAAGAGCCGCCAGTGAAGCTGACGCTTGCGGACCCCCTTGCGAACACAGCTTCGGTTTCCTGCCGCTGCGCCGCGCTGAGTTGCTCTATCCCTGAGAGCCATTCCTGAAACCGCTTGTGATCCACACCAATTTACCCCTCTGATCTAGAAAGAAACATACCACGAACGCATACGATCTATAAACTGAGCCTTCGCAAACAGGGGCACCGGAGAGGCGGATGGTTGAACTCGCCCGCATCGGTGAAGGGGTCACAAGGCGATCGTAGGGGCGATAGCCGCTGCCATCGCTCCGATCGGTCGCTCGTCTGTCCGCGTTTTGCCTAGATTGGCTCTACGCTATCCGCCATCGGACCCTTTTGGCCCATGCGCACGACCATCCGGACGCGCTGGTCGCTGTCCAGGACAGTGAGACCGACCCGGCCCAGCGTACGAGCGGAAACGAAGACATCCTTGCCGCCGCCATCGGGGGCAATGAAGCCGTAGCCCTTGCCCTGATCGAAGAACTTCACCGTGCCGTCGACGGTGGTTCCTTCGCCTTGCGATGCATCGGTATAACCGCCGCCACCACCGTGACGCGGAGGACCGCCGTGACCGCCGCGGAAACCGCCACCGCCGTCTCGCGGTGCGCCACGATCGCTGCCGGTACCCAGCTGCTCGATGCGATGGATGAAGGCGACCTGACGGCCTTTGCGGCCCTCAGCCAAATCACACACGATTTGCGTGCCGTCGGGAAGATCCTGACGGCCCGTCTGCTCGACAACCGACACATGCAGAAAGGCGTCGGGCGATCCGTCGCGCAACTGCACGAAACCAAAACCCTTGGTGGGATTGTACCACTTAACTTCGGCTTCCACCTCACGCTCGGAGGGCTCTTGCCAACCAACAGAAGAACGACCTGTCATCTACCCCAACCTTTGTATGTAGCAACGTGCACCCGCCAGGTACGGGCGTTCCTTGGCAGACGTCCTCGCAATAAGACAGGAAAACCAAGAGGTTACCCGCCTTTCCGAGAGGGACGGTCGTGACTGGGAGCGCACGTTCCCGACTTATTTGCGCGCATGGGATCACGAAGTGCTGTGCGACGCAACGGGATTTCCATGACGCTTTGATTTCGAGGCCATCTTATACATCCGGGACACAGTGTGGCCGATTGCCTCGCCTGTCCAGCCGCTTTCGCACCTGCGAAATCGCTTGCAGCCTTGTGACGGCTTATCTAGCGTCCCATCCCAAGCGATTCATGTTGCAGTGCAACGTACAAAAACCGAGCCAGAAAGTAGGCCAGAGAGGGAGAGAGCGGCGATGAACCAGGCAGCCCCGGCAGCAGGACACACGATCGACGACATTTCCGGCGGCATGAGCGCGAGCTTTGCCAAAACGGTTTCGGACCAGGACATCGTCGCCTTCGCTGATCTTTCCGGCGACCACAACCCGGTACATCTGGACCAAGTCTATGCCGAGACCACGATCTTCAAGGGCCGGATTGCCCATGGCATGCTCTCTGCCGCCTTCATCTCGACGGTGCTGGGCACCAAGCTGCCGGGTGCCGGCTGCATCTATCTGGCGCAGAGCCTGAAATTTCGCGCGCCTGTCAAGGTCGGCGATACCGTGGAGGCTACGGTGACTGTGACCGCCGTCGATCAGGAGCGCCGCCAGGTGACCTTGGAGACCCGCTGCGCGGTCGGCGAAACCGTGGTCATCGACGGCGAGGCCCAGATGATGGTTCCGGCCGGCTCGAAAGCGGCTGCGGCCGCTTAAGGCCTCGCTCTCGCCGCAGGGTTCGGCCGCAGGCGACAAAATCGACGATCGACCGCTCTGGCTGCCATGCGCGTCTAGGTACTTGACCGCCGTTGCTCGCCGATTAGGATCGCGAACCTTTGCCGGGCAGGCACGTGCTTCGAGGCATGCATCAGGCCCGCCGGCCCTCTCTTTGTAAGACCAGACCCGAACCATGACCGTCGAGACCATCGAACAACGCGACTACAAGGGCACCGTCCTGTTGCCCCGCACCAGCTTTCCCATGCGCGCCGGCCTGCCCAAGCGGGAGCCGGAAATCCTGGCCCGCTGGGAGGAGATCGGTCTCTTTGATGCCCTGCGCCGCCAATCGGCCGAGCGCGAGCGCTTCATCCTGCACGACGGCCCGCCCTATGCGAACGGCCATCTGCACATGGGCCACGCGCTGAACAAGACCCTGAAGGACATGATCAATCGCAGCCAGCAGATGCTGGGCAAGAATGCCCATTATGTGCCCGGTTGGGACTGTCACGGCCTGCCGATCGAGTGGAAGGTGGAGGAGCGTTACCGCAAGGCCGGCAAGGACAAGGACGCGGTCGACCGGGTCGAGTTTCGCCAGGAGTGTCGTGCCTTTGCCGAGTATTGGGTCGGTGTGCAGACCGATGAGTTCAAGCGGCTTGGCGTGCTGGGCGACTGGCAGCGCCCCTACACCACCATGGCCTTTTCCGCCGAGGCGCAGATCGTCCGCGAGATCGGCAAGTTTCTGATCAACGGCGGCCTCTATGCCGGCGCCAAGCCGGTGCTCTGGTCGGTAGTCGAGAAGACGGCGCTGGCCGATGCCGAGGTCGAGTACGCCGATCACACCTCGATCACGGTCTGGGTCCGCTTCCTGGTGAGCGAGAGTCCCATCGCGGCGCTTGCGGGTGCTGCCGTGGCGATCTGGACCACGACGCCCTGGACGCTGCCCGGAAACCGCGCCATCGGCTACGACAGCGAGAGCGACTATGTCCTGCTCGAAGTCGTCTCGGCCGGGGAAGAGAGCCGTGCGCGCCTGGGTGAGCGGCTGCTGGTCGGCGCCGAGTTGGCCTCTGCAGTGCAAGAGGGCTGTGGCTTCGAGGGAAAGATCCTCGCCAGGATCAAGGGCGACGAGCTGGCCGGAACCCTTGCCGCCCATCCTTTGGCGACCCACGACGGGGCCGCGGGCGGCTATGGCTTCCCGGTGCCGCTCCTGGCTGGCGAGTTCGTCACCATGGATCAGGGCACCGGCTTTGTGCACATTGCGCCGGGCCACGGTCAAGATGACTGGGAGCTGGGCCTGGCCAATGGCCTCGAGGTGCCGCACATGGTCGATTCCTCCGGGTTCTATCTGCCGAACGTGCCGCTTTTCGCCGGCGCTGCGGTCTATGATCAGAACGGCCGGCCGGGCGATGCCAATCCCCGGGTGATCGCCGCGATCGAGTCAGTCGGCGGGCTGTTGCAGCGCGGCAAGCTGCGGCACAGCTATCCGCACTCCTGGCGCTCCAAGGCACCCTTGATCTTCCGCAACACGCCGCAGTGGTTCATCTCGATGGAGACCAACGAGCTGCGCGACAAGGCCTTGGCCGCCCTCGATCGTACGCGCTTCGTGCCACTGCAAGGCTATCGGCGTCTGCGCTCGATGATCGAGCAGCGCCCCGACTGGTGCATCTCGCGCCAGCGCCTCTGGGGCGTGCCCTTGCCGATCTTCGTGCACAAGGGAAGCGGCGAACCGCTGCGCGATCAGCGCATCATCGACCGCGTGGCCGCAGCCTTCGAAAAGGAGGGGGGCGATGCCTGGCTCACCTCCTCGCCGGAGCGCTGGCTGGGCAACGACTATGCCGTCGAGGACTACGATCAGATCCAGGATGTGGTCGAGGTCTGGTTCGATTCCGGCTCGACCCATGCCTACGTGCTGGAGGAGCGCCCGGAGCTGAGCTGGCCGGCCGATCTCTATCTGGAGGGGACAGACCAGCATCGCGGCTGGTTCCACACCTCGCTGCTGGAGTCCTGCGGGACCCGCGGGCGGGCGCCCTTCGAGGCGGTGCTGACGCATGGTTTCACCCTGACCGAGCAGGGCCACAAGATGTCGAAGTCTTCGGGTACCGGCGTCGACCCGGCCGACATCATCAAGCAGTCAGGCGCCGATATCCTGCGCCTTTGGGTCACCTCGACCGACTACGTCGAGGATCAGCGGATCGGCCCCGATATCCTGAAGTTCCAGGTCGATGCCTACCGCCGGCTGCGCAACACGCTGCGCTATCTTCTGGGCGCGCTGAACGACTTCGACGAGGCCGAACGCGTCGAGCCGGCGGCGATGCCGGAGCTGGAGCGGCTGATGCTGCATCGGCTGTGGAGCCTGGATCGCTTGGTCCGCCATGCCGTCGCTGACTTCGATCTGAACGCGATCAATCGGGCGGTGCACGACTTCTCCGCCCTGGATCTCTCGGCCTTCTACTTCGACATCCGCAAGGACACGCTCTACTGCGATGCGCCGTCCTCGCTGCGGCGGCGGGCCTGTCGCACGGTGCTGGACCAGATCTTCTCCTGCTTGACGGCTTGGCTGGCGCCGATTCTCTGCTTCACCGCCGAGGAGGCTTGGTGGGCGCGCGGCGGCGGACCGGAGGAGAGCGTGCACATGCGCACTTTCCCCAAGGTTCCGGCGGCCTGGGAAGACCAAGCCCTGGCTCGGCGCTGGGAAAAGATCAAGACCGTGCGTCGGGTGATGACCGGTGCGCTCGAGTTGCAGCGGGCCGAGAAGAAACTGGGATCGGCGCTGCAGGCAGCCCCGCAGGTTTTCGCCGAGGATTCCGCCTTGCGCGACCTCTTGGCGACAGCCGATCTGGCGGAGATCGCCATTACCTCAGGTGCCAGCCTCGAGCCCGGCGGCGGGCCGGCCGAGGCCTTCCGATTGGACGAGATCACAGGCGTGGCCGTCGTGGTGAGGAAGGCTGAGGGCGACAAGTGCCAGCGCTGTTGGCAGATCCTGCCGGAGGTCGGCGCGCTCGGCGAGCGCCCGGATCTTTGCCGGCGCTGCGCCGAGGCGGTGGATATCTTCGACAACCAGGCGATCGCCTGACTTTGACGATCGGCATCGAGGCGCGTTTGGCTCCGTTCACGCGCGGAGGGACGCGGGAGGCGAAGCAATGTTGCAGCCAATCCTGACGATTGCGCTCCTGGTTTTTGTGCTGGACCAGGCCAGCAAGTGGGTTATGCTCACTCAGATCATGGACCCGCCGCGGATCATCGAGGTCACCGGCTTCTTCAATCTGGTTCTGGCCTACAATCGTGGTGTGAGTTTCGGTCTCTTCTCCAACGATTGGGAGATGGGCCCCTACATTTTGGCCGGCGCGGCCCTTGTCATTGTGCTTGGCGTGTTGCTTTGGGCGCGGAGCCAGAATCGCTTCCTGCCGATTTTGGCGGCCGGCATGATCGTCGGTGGAGCTCTGGGCAACCTGATTGACCGTCTGATGCACGGCGCCGTGGTGGATTTCCTCGACTTCCACCTTTCGGGCTTTCACTGGCCGGCCTTCAACATCGCCGATTGCGGTATCGTCATCGGCGTGGCTCTCTTGCTATACGACAGCTTTTGCGGCGGTAAGGCCTCCACAAAATAGCCACGATTGCGCGGCAGAGAGTTGGCGGCGCCGGTTGGTTTGGTCTATCGTAAGGTCTCGAGAGCTTGGTCTATCGTAAGGTCTCGAGAGCAGTGAGTAAGGGTTGCGGTATTTCGACAAGGCTGCCCTAAGGAAGCGATCATGATGCACAAGACCTCTTTTTTTCGGTCGGCGGCCGTCGGGCTGCTGGTGCTTGGCCTAGGGGCCTGTTCGCAGATTCGCGAGGAAATCGGCCTAGACAAGACCTCGCCGGACGAGTTCCGCGTGGTGGCCAATGCACCCTTGGCGATCCCGCCGGACTACAACCTGCGCCCGCCGGTGCCGGGGGCGGCCAGACCGCAGGAAGGCAATCCCACCGATCAGGCCCGCGTCGCCGTCTTCGGCAAGCAAGGCCGGATCGATCCCAATGCCGAGACTTCCGGCGCGACCGCCGACCAAGCCTTCCTGGATGATGCCGGCGCCGTCGATACCCAGGCCAACATCCGTCAGGTGGTCGACGACGAGACCCAGACCATCAACACGAACAGCACCGATTTCGTCGACACCCTGGTGTTCTGGAAGGAGACGCCGCCGGAGGGCGATATCGTCGATGCCGATGGCGAGGCTGATCGGATCCGCGAAACGCAGGCGCTGGGACAACCGGTTACAACCGGCGTCACGCCCATCGTGATCAAACGCGAGAAGGGCATCCTGGAAGAGATCTTCTAGGCGCCGCGGAGCCGCCGTCTCGGCGACCGCTATTTCAGCTTTGGGCCGGAGGCGTAGTAGAGCGCGATGGCCTGACCGCGGGTGCGTACCTCCAGCTTGTCGAAGAGATTCCGCAGGTGGAATTTCACCGTGTTGATGGTGATCCCCAGAGTCTCCGAGAATTCCTGGTTGGTCGTGCCCTTGGCCAGAGCCTTGAGCAGGGCCTGTTCGCGATGGGTCAGTGTGCGCATGGGGTCTTGATCCAATTCGCGCACATCCAGGAAGGGGGAAGACCATCTGTCCGGCGGCGACGGTGTCCAGCAAGCGCTCGGGCGCCTAGTCGTCGAAGGCGAGCCCGGCTGCGCCCGCCGCCATGGTGTAGCGCTGTTGCCGCCGGTTCCATAGACCCACCACGCGCGGGCTCTGCTCCATGCCGCGCAGCAGGGCGATCAGGCTCTACGTGCCCAGGCCGGGCAATTCCAATCGATGACACCGACGCGCACCGGTACCCGGGAGATGCGCCCTGCAGGAAGCCCTCTGCCGACTTGGCGGTCAGCACCAGGCTGAAGCGGGAATCGCGATAGATCACTTCCGACAAAGCAGTCAGCATCAGCGGATTGGCATCGGCCAGCGCGATGCCTATCGGGGCGGGCGGAGCCGTTTTATCGCTCGGCATAAACACTCTCCTTGCGGGCAATACCACCCAAATGGGTAGGTAGCGATTTTCCCGCTTTTCTTGATCCTATCCTGATGGGTAGGAAATTTCCAACCCGTTAGATACCCATAAGCACGGCATTCGGACGTGGTGAGGCTTGGCGTCCTAGCGCATATCTGCAGACAAGGCGCCAAGGGGAACGGGCTGAATGTCTCCGTCCCCAGAGCGCAGGAAGCGTCCAAAGGTCGTCCTCCACCACCAGCAGGGTTAGGGAGAAACGCCAATGCCTGGTATCCGTGGTCTCTTCATTCCTGGTCCTACCAATGTGCCGGATCGGGTGCGCCGTTCTATCTGCCGATAGAGGATATGCGCGCCCCGGATATCCCGGCCTTCACTCTGCCGCTGTTCCAAGATCTGAAGCAGATCTTCAAGACCGAGGACGGCCAAGTTTTCATTTGCCCTTCGTCGGGCACCGGCGGATGGGAAGCGGCGGTGACCAACACGCTCTCGCCGGGCGACAAGGTGCTGATGGCCCGCTTCGGCCAGTTCTCTCACCTCTGGGTCGACCTCTGCGAGCGTCACGGCCTGGACGTCGATGTCGTCGATGTCACTTGGGGCGCAGGCGTGCCGCTGGAGATCTTCGCCGAGAAGCTCGCCGCCGATGCCGACAAAGAGATTAGAGCGGTCCTAGTCTGCCACAACGAGACGGCGACCGGTGTCACCAGCGACATTGCCGGCGTGCGTGCAGCACTCGATGCCGTCGATCATCCGGCCCTGCTCTACGTCGACGGCGTCAGCTCGATCGCCAGCATCGACTCCGCATGGACGAGTGGGGCGTCGACATCGCCGTTTCCGGCTCGCAGAAGGGCTTCATGCTGCCGGCCGGCCTGGCGATCCTGTGCGTTAGCCCGAAGGCGTTGGCGGCTGCGGCCGAGGCAAAGCTGCCGCGCTGCTATTTCGCCTTCGCCGACATGATCAAGACCAACAAGGACGGCTATTTCCCCTACACCCCGCCGACCCACCTGCTGCGCGGTCTGCGCGCCTCCGTCGACATGCTGCTGGAAGAGGGGCTGGAGAACGTCTTCCAGCGTCACAATCGGCTGGCTGAGGGTGTGCGTCGTGCGGTTGCTGCCTGGGACCTGAAGCTCTGCGCGTGCGAGCCCAAGTGGCACTCCGACACCGTCAGCGCCGTCTATCTGCCGGAGGGCTTCGACTCGGCCGCCATGGTCCGTCACGCCTACTACAACTATCGCCTCTCGCTGGGCGTCAGGCTCAGCAAGGTTGCCGGCAAGGTCTTCCGTATCGGCCACCTCGGCGATCTGAACGAGCTGATGGTCCTGAGTGCGCTCGGCACCGTCGAGCTGGTTCTGCGCGACATCGGCGTGCCCTTCCAGAGCGGTGCGAGCGTCGAGGCTGAGATCGATTACTTCCACGCCACCGGTCCGATCGTGCAGCTTCGCGAAGCCGCCGAGTAGCAATCCAGCCAACCAACACGCAGCGACAAGCGGTGGAGGCAAGAATGGATATCCACGAGTATCAGGCAAAAGAGATCCTCTCGGGCTTCGGCGTGCCGATCCCGCGCGGCGGTCTCGCCTACAGCCCCGAGTATGCGGCCCACCGGGCCCGCGAGATCGGCGGTGTGAACTGGGTGGGCAAGGCGCAGGTGCACGCCGGTGGCCGCGGCAAGGCCGGCGGTGTCACTCTGCTACAACGAGCACGAGGTGGAGGAGGCGGCCGACGGCATGTTCGGCATGCGCCTAGTCACCCCGCAGACCGGTGCCCGCGGCAAGGGCGTCTTCCGCGTCTATGTCGAAGATGGCGTGAAGGCGGCCAGCGAGATCTATCTGGGCTTCGTTCTGGATCGCAAGAGCGAGCGCATCATGGTCGTTGCCTCCTCGTCCGGCGGCATGGAGGTCGAGGAGATCGCCGAGACCGCGCCGGAAAGCATCGTTCGTGCGGTGGTCGAGCCGGCGGTCGGCATGCAGGCCTTCCAGGCCCGCGAGATCGCCTTCAAGATGGGCTTGCCGGCGAGCATGGTGCAGAAGTGCGCCAATCTCATCATGGACTGCTACCGGGCCTTCGCCGAGCTGAACGCCACCATGGTGGAGACCAATCCGCTGGTGGTGACCGAGGAAGAGCATCTCTTGGCCTTGGACGCCAAGATGACCTTCGACGGCAATGCGCTGTTCCGGCGGCCGCACATCGCCGAGCTGCGTGACAAGTCGCAGGAAGATTCGCACGAGACCCGGTCCACCGATCGCGGCCTCAGCTACGTCGGCTTGGACGGCGAGATCGGCTGTGCGGTGAACGGCGCCGGTCTGGCCTTGGCCACC
Organism: Rhodospirillales bacterium; assembly: GCA_965202755.1. Classification (GTDB taxonomy): domain Bacteria; phylum Pseudomonadota; class Alphaproteobacteria; order Kiloniellales; family JACOMY01; genus JACOMY01. The sequence goes on from CBDBCL010000035.1 coordinate 170,829, forward strand.
ATGGACATGATCAAGATGGGCGGCGGCGAGCCTGCCAACTTCCTCGACATCGGTGGCGGCCCCACGCCGGAGCGGGTGGCCAAGGCCTTCCTTCTGGTGGTCTCCGACGAGAACGTCGAGGCGATTCTGGTCAATATCTTCGCCGGCATCAATCGCTGCGACTGGGTAGCCGAAGGCATCGTCCAGGCACCGGAGAAGAACCCGATCGACCTGCCGGTCGTGGTGCGCATCTCTGGCACCAATGTCGTCGTCGGCGTCTCGCCCGGCAAGGGCAGCACCCGGGCTGCCGGCCGTCCGGTCTTCGACACGGTCCGTGAGGCCGTCGAGGCCACCAGCGCTACCGCCAGCATCGTCTTCGTGCTGCCGCCCTTTGCTGCCGATGCCATCATGGAGGCCGCCGACTGCGGCATCCGCCTTTGTGTCTCGATCACCGACGGCATTCCGGCGCAGGACATGATCCGGGTGAAGCGCTACATGCGCCGCTACCGCCAGGATAAGCGCATGCAGATGGTTGGCCCGAACTGTGCCGGCATCATCCGTCCCGACGAGGCGCAGCTTCGGCATCATGCCGCCGCACATCTACCTGTCCGGCAAGGTCGGCATCATCGGCCGCTCCGGCACCTTGGGCTACGAGATGGCTTCGCAGATGAAGGAGCTGGGTATCGGCGTTTCGGCCAGCGTCGGCATCGACGGCAACCCGATCAACGGCAGCTCGTTCAAGGATGTCCTGGTGCTCTTCGAGGCCGATCCCGAGACCGACGCGGTGATGATGATCGACGAGATCGGCGGGCCGCAAGAGGCAGAGGCGGCTGAGTTCGTGCGCAATCACATGAGCAAGCCGGTGGTCGCCTACGTCGCCGGTCTCAGCGCCCCCAAGAGCCGTCGCATGGGCCATGCCGGTGCCATCATCTCGGCCTTCGGCGAAAGCGTCAGCGAGAAGGTGGAAATCCTGCGCGAAGTCGGCGTGTCGATCGCCCCTTCGCCGTCCGAGATCGGCGTGACCGTCGCCGATGTGCTTGCCAAAGCCGCCTAAGAGCGGCACTGGAGGGGTCGGGCCGACGCTCGTTCGCTCGAACCCCTCATTCTCTAGCCTGTTGAAGGCAGGTCCCACGTTTCGGGTTTAAGGCGCCTAGATGGGATCTGCGAAAGAGGAGGAAAGAGCCATGGTTAGACCCAAAGTGGTGGTAACCGGTCGTTGGCCGGCAGCCGTCGAAGCAGCCCTGAACGACCGCTTCGACACGACCTTCACCGGCGGCGAGCGGGCCCTCTCGGGCAACGAGCTGAGCGACGTTCTGGCCACTGCCGATGCGGTTCTGCCCGGCATCAACCAGCCTGTTGACGCATCGATCCTGGCGCGCAGTCAGCCGCGGATCAAGCTGGTGGCCAACTCCGGTTTCGGCGAGGATCGCATCGACCTCGATGCGGCGCGGGGTGCATGGCATCACCGTCACCAACACACCGGACAAGCTCAGCAACTGCACCGCCGATCTCACCGTCATGCTGATGGTGTCGCTGGCCCGCTAGGTGGCCAGCCTCAGCGCCCCCAGCTATGGCGTGACGCCCGGCAACGATTGGCCGCCCAGCGCGCTGACCGGTGTCGGCCTGGCCGGCAAGACCCTGGGGATCGTCGGTTTCGGCCGGGTCGGTCATCAGGTAGTCAAGCGTGCCAGCTGGGGCTTCGGCATGAAGGTCGTGGTCTACGATTCCCAGACCATCGATCCGGGCTGCCTGGCCCGCAAGGGCGCCGAGCAGCGCGGCTTGATTGACGAGGTCGTGGCCGAGGCCGATGTCCTGACCCTGCATTGCTCGGCCGAGCGCGCCAACCGCCACCTGATCGATGCCCGTCATCTGGACTTGATGATGCCCGAGGCCTTCCTCATCAACATCGCCCGCGGTGAGGTTGTCGATGGTCGGGCTCTGCTGCATGCACTCTGATTCGACACCATCGCCGGTGCCGCACTGGATGCCTACGACGGCGAGGCAGAGGTGCTGCAGCACTGCGGGACTGCCCCAAAGCAATGCTGAGCCCGTACTTGCTGCGCAACGGCATCGAGAGCCGCGAGGCCCTGGGCATCAGAGTTGTACAGAACATCGAAGATTTTTTTGCTGGTCGGTGTCCTCGTGACTGCGTGACGGTCTAAACTCCCTGCCGTCACCCAGCGCCTTCGGCGAGGGTGCCCTGCTGCGGTCCGGCCCCTTCTTCGCTCTGTCAAGGAAGAGGGGGCCGGACCGTTTTTTGATCCCGTAGGATCTGATCCCTTGCTGCCGCACCCTATACTCGATAGGGCGATCAACAGCCCGATGTCTTTGCATCCCGATTGGGGCTCTACATCGCCCGATGCGCGTTTCGGCCGCCTGCAGTATTTCGTGGGACGCGGCCGGATCAAACGCAAGAGTCCATCCGGCTTCCCATCTCATGCTCTGAACACCTAGTATCCGAACCCCCAAAGCCTGCCGCCAAGGAGAGAACGATGTCCGCCCTGCTGAAGACCGTCGATCCCGATGGACTGCTCGAGTACTCGGTGGTCTTCACCGACCGCGCCCTCAACCATATGTCGCAGTCCTTTCAGGGCGTGATGCGCGATATCTCCAGCACGCTGAAGCGGGTCTACAATGCGGACGCGGTCGCGATCGTGCCGGGTGGCGGCACCTACGCGATGGAGGCGGTTGCCCGCCAGTTCGCACAGGACGCCAAGTGCCTGGTGATCCGTAACGGCTGGTTCAGCTATCGCTGGACGCAGATCTTCGAGGCCGGAGGGATTCCGGCGGAGACCAAGGTCTTGAAGGCCAGGCAGGCGCTGGCCGGCAAGCAGGCGCCCTTTGCACCGGTGCCGATCGAAGAGGCCGTGGCGGCGATCGCGGCCGAGAAGCCGGATCTGGTCTTCGCGCCGCACGTCGAAACCTCTTCCGGGATGATCCTGCCAGTGGCCTATATGCAGGCCTTGGCGGAGGCCGTGCATAAGGTCGGTGGCCTCTTCGTGCTGGACTGCATCGCGTCGGGAACCATCTGGGTCGATATGGCCGAGGTCGGTGTCGACATTCTGATCTCGGCGCCGCAGAAGGGCTGGAGCGCTTCGCCCTGCGGCGGCCTGGTGATGTTGAACGAGAGGGCGCGGGCGCGGCTCGCCGACACCGTGAGCTCTAGCTATGCCTGCGACCTGAAGAAGTGGCTGGACATCATGGAGGCCTATGAGAAGGGCGGTCATGCCTACCATGCCACTATGCCGACCGATGCTCTGGTCGGCTTTCACAAGGCCATGCAGGAGACCGTGACGAGCGGGCTCGATCGGGTCCGCAGTGCGCAGCAGCAGCTGGGTGATCGGGTGCGTGCACTGCTGGCCCAAGCGGGTTTCAAGAGCGTCGCCGCCGAAGGCTTCGAGGCTCCCAGCGTGGTCGTCTGCTATACCGATGATCCGGACATCAAGACCGGTGGCAAGTTTGTGGCAGAGGGTTTGCAGATCGCCGCCGGCGTCCCCTTGATGTGCGACGAGCCGGCGGACTATCAGTCCTTTCGCATCGGCCTCTTCGGCCTCGACAAGCTGGCTGATATCGACCGCACGGTCGGCAACCTGAAGACCGCCCTGGACAGGGTCGTTGCCGCGTCCAATCTCCGGTAGCCGCTGCAGGGACCGATGAGGAGTGGATTACCGCTAGGGAAGCCAGATTTGAGTGAAGCGCCTTGAAGGGCGCGTTGACAGTTTGTCTTCGTTCATTGGCCCAAAGGTGCCTTCGCCCACACCCCTCGGTTGTCATTCTCCGGCTCGACCAAAGAATCTATCACCGCTTGCCTGGGCAGTGGATAGTCACCTTCCGGTCGAGCCGGAAGATGACGAGGTTAGACGGAGCGCTGAAGGCTTGCGTCGATGCAAACCAAAAGCCTAGCATTCGTCTTGGCTCTCCCTCGGTACAGTTCCTCGATGCGCTCTAACGCGTTAACTTAGGCGCCCCGGCCGCGCGGCTGAGGCGTTTGGTGGCCAGATAGAGATTGGTCTCGCTGGCGGCGATGCCGTCGATCAGGCGGATGCGACGCAGCACGGCATCCAGGGCCTCCAGGGATTCGGTGCCCAGATCAGCGATCAGATCCCAACGGCCGTTGGTCGTGTGCACGGCCTGAACCTCCGGCATGCGGCCCAACTGGCTGACGATGCGGTCGCTGCCGCAGCCCTCGACGGCGATCAGGATGATGCTGCGCATCGCCTTTCAACACAACGGTGAAGCCCAAGACCTCTCCATCGCCGACCAGTTTTTCCATGCGACTGCGCATCGTTGCCCGAGCCAAGCCCAACTGCGCCGAGATCTCGGAGCATGGCCCGTCCGTCGCGGCGCAGAGCGGCCAACAGCTTTCGATCCGTCTGGACACGGTTGATACCGATCCGGACGCCTGCGCGCACTAGGTGATCTTGAAGCTGGAGTCTCTGAACCTCTTCGGGTGACCTTGCTCGCCTGAGCATGACGGAGAAAGGGAGCGGCAGTTTTTGCCGCTCCCTTTTTTCCTGCGCGGCTGCACGTTCGCGCTAAGCTGCCTTGCGGCTGCCGCAATCCCCACTACTTTGCTTTGGTCTAGACTTGTACCTCTGAGTTTTCGGAAGAATGGCGATGCGCAGCCTCCCTGTGATCCTGTCCTTTCTGACCCTGCTGCTGTTCGGCGGAGTGGCACTGGCGGCCGAATCGGAGCCCGCGGGAACCGAGAGGGTGCAGGTTCGGCTGCTGTCGGATGTCTCTGCCGTAGCGCCGGGCGAGGCCTTTAGTGTGGCGCTTGAACAGCGGATCATTCCCGGCTGGCACACCTATTGGCAAAACCCGGGCGACAGCGGTCTGCCGACCGAAATCCAGTGGGTCTTGCCCAACGGCAGCAGCGCCGGGCCGATCCAGTGGCCCTATCCGCACCGCTTCGATGTCGGGCCGATCACCAACTACGGCTACAGCGATCAGGTGTTGCTGCTGACCGAAATCGTGCCGCCGCAGAGTCTGCAGGCCGGAGACAGCTTTGCGCTGCAGGCGAAGCTGCGCTGGCTGGTTTGTGAAGAAATCTGCATTCCCGAGGAAGCCGAGATTGCCATGACCTTGCCGGTCGGCGATCCACCTGCGCCCAAGGCCCTGCATGAGAGTCTCGAGAGAACCCTCAGAGACCTCCCGGTTCCAAGCCCCTGGGCGACGGCAGCTTCATTGGAGGGCGAGGTTCTGTCGCTGCAGGTCGCTTTGCCGGCGACGGCGCAGGCCTCTCTGGTAGATGCGGCCTTCTTCCCCGATTCCTGGGGGCAAATCCTGCACTCCGGCAAACAGTCGTTCAGCGGCGATACTAACGGCATCCGTCTCGCACTGGCGCCGGAAACCGCTTTCGATCCGCAGAAGACGGCGCTGAGCGGTGTCCTTGTTCTGACCGAGCGTCTGGCCGATGGCAGCGAGGCGCATCGGGCGCTCTCGCTGAGCGCCAAGGCCGGAACCTCCGACGCCCTGGCCGGGGCAGTGTCCGGGGGCGAGGCAAGTGGAGGCGGCCAATCGCTGCTGATCCCCGACGGCAGCGGTCTCGGCGAGATCGACTTCTTCTCAGCGCTCTTCTTCGCCTTTCTGGGCGGGCTCATTTTGAACCTCATGCCTTGTGTCTTTCCGGTGCTCTCGATCAAGATCCTTTCGCTCAGCCAGAAACTCGGCGGCGATCGGCGAGAGATGCACCATCATGGCTACATCTATACCGCGGGGGTTCTGGCTAGTTTCGTCGTCCTTGCCGGCCTGCTGCTGGTGTTGCGCGCCGGCGGCGAGGCGCTTGGCTGGGGCTTCCAGTTCCAGTCGTCGACCTTCGTCATGCTGATGGCGCTGCTGTTCTTCGCGCTGGGGCTGATGCTTTCCGGTCTGCTGACCTTCGGTAGCTCTTTGATCGGTCTAGGAGGGAGCCTCGGCGCGCGGCCGGGGATGAGCGGCAGCTTCTTCACCGGCGTGCTGGCGACTCTGGCAGCCACCCCCTGCACGGCTCCCTTCATGGGCGCTGCGGTCGGCTATGCCGTCACCGCCGACCCGGTCACGGCGATCGCGGTCTTCCTAGCTTTGGGCTTCGGTCTGGCCGTGCCCTACCTGTTGCTGACACTGGTGCCGCAGGCACTGGCTTGGCTGCCCAAGCCTGGAGTCTGGATGGAGCGGCTGAAGCAGCTCTTCGCCTTTCCCATGTATGCCGCTGCGATTTGGCTGGTCTGGGTACTGGCGCAGCAAAGTGGTGCCACGGGTGTGCTGGCGGCTTTGGCCTCGATGCTGCTCTTGGCCTTCACCGCCTGGCTCTATGAGGCAACGCGGGGCATGCAGCAACGCGGTCGCCTTGTTGGCGCTTGCCTCGTGGCCCTGCTGCTGGCCGGCGCCCTCGTCGGTCTGCCGCGCCTGTTGCCGCCGGCCGGTAGCGGCACCGTCTTGGCCACCGTCGGCGACGAAGCGCTGGCGAGCGAGCCCTTTAGTCCCGAGCGCGTGGCGGAATTGCGCGCCGAAGCTCGACCCATTTTCGTCAACTTCACCGCCGCCTGGTGCATCACCTGTCTGGTAAACGAGAAGATCGCTTTTAACGACGAAGGTGTCGTCAGGGCCTTCGCCGATGGCGATGTCGCCTACCTGAAGGCCGACTGGACCAACCGCGATCCCGTCATCACCAAGGCTCTGGCCGAGTTTGGGCGGTCCGGGGTGCCGCTCTATCTCCTCTATCCGAAGACCGGCGGTCCGCCGACGATCCTGCCGCAGATCCTGACCGTCAGCGGCTTGCTGCAAGCGGTCGAGACTGCCACCAAGAAGCCGGCGTTGCAGCAGGCCGCGGCCGAGTGATCCTTCCTATCCCGCATTTCTCATACAAGGGGGTGCATCGTTCCTTTGAATTCTGTAAAGTTATTTTACAATAACGACTTGACAGAATTCGGAGTGAGGCCCGATGCGACCAGAGTGTATCCCGGAACAGCTTGAGTTTGAAGCCTTCGATGGGCGTCACGGCGTTCGATGGCGGCGCGCTTTTGTTGCGCCATTGCGACCGCGCGATCGGACTGTTCGATCGCGTCGCGTCCTGCTTCATCGATTGCCGGACGCCGGAACTTGTGGTGCATGAGCTTCCCACCCCGGTCGGCCAGCGGATCTGTGGGATCGCGCTCGGCTACGAGGATCTCAATGACCACGACCAGCTGCGCCACGACCCGGTCCTGGCCCTGTTGTCGGACCGGTTGGAGGCAAAGCGGAAGGACTGCGCGGTGCTTTCCGGCAAGAGCACGCGGGGCCGGTTGAAGCACGCCCCGTCCGGCGCGCCGGGCCGCTACCACCGGATCGGCCATGCCGGAGAGGCGATGGAGAGGCTGTTCGTCGACCTCTATCTCGATGCCCACGCGGCGGCGCCGGCACGGATCGTTCTGGATCTCGACGCCACGGACGACCCGGTGCACGGCACTCAAGAAGGCCGGTTCCATCACGGCTATTACAAGAGCTACTGCTAGCTTCCGCTCTACATCACCTGTAGGCGCCATCTGCTGGCGGCGAAGCTGCGGGCCAACCAGATCCGGCTCTGGTTCGCCTCGCTCGCCCATGTCCTGGTCGACAGCCTGCGCCGCATCGCGCTTCCCGGCACGGCGCTTGCCAGGGCCACGGCGGGTTCGATCCGCCTCAAGCTGTTGAAGCTCGGCGCCCGGGCGACGGTCTCGGTGCGGCGCATCAAGATCGCCATGGCCTCGGCGCATCCCTGGCAGGCTGAGTTCTCAATCGCCCACGAGCGATTATCCAGGGCGGCTTGCTGACGCCGCCGATCCCAAACCCCGAGACGAAACAACAGAGAGCCAAGTCTACCCAACCAGCAAAACCGCCGGACCTCTCACCATGAGCGGAAACAAGCCAGGCATCCGAGCAAAGAAAAAGCGGCAACGAAAAACATGCGCGTCCCTACGGTGAGAAGTCCGGGCTAGACGGACGCGACTCCAGCATGCCTCTCCCGGTCTCGATCAGGCTGGTGGAACAGCAGGACCAAGAGCACCGAGGAGATCGCCAGCACCACCAGCAGATAGAAGGCGCCGTCGGAGGATCCGCTGGCGTCATAGACTAGGCCGGTGATCACCGGTGCCAGGAAACCCGCCGCAGCAAAACAGCAATCCACGATGCCGAGCGCCGTTCCCGAACGTTGGGGCAGCACGTCTATGTTGACGGCGAAGTAGGCGGCATTGCATCGTTGCGGCGACCGCGAAGGTGATCTCGATCATGGCGACGGTCAGGTTGTCGATCAGAGGCACCGGGATTACGGCCAACGCTGCGACGGCCTGCGTGCCGGCTATCTGCAGGCTTCGCGCCTGACGCAGACTGCCGCCGCGCCGCAGCGTGCGATCTGACCAACCGCCGAAGACAACGAGAGCGACGGCCGCGATCGCCCAAGGCAAAGCCGAGAGCAGACCCGCCGTGGCGATCTTCAGGCCATAGGCCTTGTTCTGATAGCCCGGCAGCCAGGACATGAAAAAGAACAGGAAATAGCTGAATACGAAGAAGGCCCAGTAGTTGACCAGCAGTGTGGGCGTGGCCAGAAGCAGGCGCCAGATGTGCCGTCCGGATGTCTCGGCAGGATCCGCCTCCTCCTAGCCTTGCTGGATGTGCGCTAGCTCGGCTTTGCTCACATGCGGGCTGAGGTCGGGCCGGTCGCGATAGAGGAGCAGCCACAGCGGCAGCCAACAGAAACTCGGTGCCACCAGGGTGAGGAACATGGTTCGCCAGCCGAAGGCATCGATCAACTGCGAGACTAGGCGCGCGCCGATTGCCAGCGCTCTGGTGAGAGCACTGGCGCGATCTCTCGCCGGCAACCAGCAACGGACGGCGACGGCAGGAAAGCTCGGCCCCTGGGCCAAGCCCAGGACGACGCGCGCGACATAAAGCATGGCAAAGCCGGTCGCCAGGCTAGTGTTGCTGATCGAGAGGCCCCAAAAGAAGACCGCAGCGGCCAGCATGGACTTGGCGCCGAAGCGGTCGACCGCCAAGCCGGGTGGTGGCCGTATAGTCCAGCCCCAAGGCGCCCAGCACAAAGCCAATGGTCGCCGCCGAGAGTCCCCACTCGGCCTCGATCAGGGGCACCGCAAAGGCGATCACGGAACGGTCGACGTAGTCGATGATGGTGATGGCGAAGAGCAGGCCGACAATCACCCAGCGAAAGCGATCGCGCGACACTCCTGTCTCCCTTCTTGTGGATTGCACTTGAACGTCATGGCAATCCAGCAACAGCCGGCCGCCAAATGCGAGCCACAAGGCGTTTATCAAAGCTTGGGACTTGATCCGGGACGCCGTATGGCCGGTTCAGATCTGGTTGCCAAACCCCTGCCCTTCCGGCTGTTACAAACAAAAGGGGGGAGGGCACGGTAGCACCCTCCCCCTAGCGTTGATCATCAGACGGATGGTTCCCATCCGTCTGATGATCAACGCTAACCTATCGATTTGGTGGGCCGATTCACGCGACTCTTGGGACCCCAGCGTCGCAATCGGACCACTAGACTGTCGTTCTGCCGACTAGTTGCTGATCGCTGCCCCGACTGCCTGTTTCGTGACCTCTTTCTGCACCGCATCGGTAGCGGCGTCTGTGGCGGCGCCGGCCGTTCGGTCGGTTACGCTGCTGGTGTCGGTCGTCGCGCTGACCGCAGCAGCAGTGCTGCTGGCATTGGACGTGGCCTCACTGGCACTACTTACTGCGCTGCTGGCTTCATCGGCGACGCCCGCGGTACCGCTGTCGTTGCCGACCAGTTCGTTGACCGGCAGCTCCGGCCGAATCCGAAAGCGGGTCCGACAAGGCTGGCCTATGGCCAGGAGCGCAAAGAGCGAAGTGGCAAGAGCGGCCGCCGTGGTGAGTTTTAGTGTCACCTTTTACATTTTCCATTGTAGCTATTCATTCTGGGTCCTATGATTTGGGAATTATATACCAAAGTCACAACTGGATTTACAAATCGGTTTGTCTTGGACATTATATCCTTGGGATGCACCCCTTTGACGCAAGTCGATCGGGTTTCCTGTGCCCTGGCTGATTATCCCGAACAATTTTGACAGATTTTAACACAGCCTCTGCCAGATCATCAGGTGAAGCGTTAATGCTCACATCTTCACGCATCTCTGCTTTGCTCGGCTGGTAGGTGTGCGGCTTGATCCGAACTTCCGGTCGTTTTTCCGTTTTGGTCATTTGTCTTCCTCTCATTTGTTCGACGCTCTCGCGTCCTAGATGTGGTGCGCAGGATGAAAACTCTCAAAGAGGCAACTAAGCCGGGATCGCCCACGTAGCGCCCGATCACGACGTTCATATTGCCTTGGTCGCTGCTGGGATGCAATCTGTGAGGCGTCGGGGATTGGGAAACGGCCCAGAACGGCCAGGACAACGGGCCGCTGATCGGAAACCCACGGGCCAGTGCCAATTTCGTAGCGTTCCGGGCACAGGTCTCCCGTCGTGAAGTCGTTTTGATTGGCATAGCGTTGGCTCACGCTGGTGTCGGCCGTGGTCGCAAGCGGTCGATCCGATCCAGGATATCGGCGAACAGGTCGCGCGGGAGCGCGACCTCGGCCAATTGGAAGGTGACGCAGCGTCCGTGACGCGCGACTTTTGCCCCAATTTTCACCAGCTTCTCGCGCAGCGTCGTCAGCGACCAATTGCTCACTGGGTCTGGCAAAGCTAGCGTGCGCATGAAGTTGCCCAGGTTGTAGGCCAGTGCATGAAGCTGAAGCCGAGCCGCGTTGGCCTTGAAGCGTCGGCAGGATAGTCGCGTCCAACGGATCGCGTTCTTGCCCTCCCTGATGTGTTGTTCCGCCGTGCCACGCTGGTTGTAGAAGGCGACGATCCGCTCGGCGGGCCGGGACAGATTGGTGACGACGAACCCGACGCGGGGATACAACTCGCCCGGATGCCATTCCACTTTCGCCACCACGCGCCGCGCCTGGGTCCAGCTTCCAGCCCGATAGCTGAAGCTGGCGAAGTAGCGACGGACTTCCATCGGGGGCCGTCCCCTCGGGCGCCGTAGCAGGTGGGCGACGTATCCCTGGAGCACGCTGTTGGCGGGAAGCCGGATGGCGTAGCCGAAGCCCTCGGCCTCCAGATACTCGTAGATGTCCGGTGAGGCGAAGGCGGCATCGCCCCGAAAGTATCGCCGCAGCTTGCGCTCGCGATAACGCGCCACGACCGGGTCCAGCACCGCGCGCCAGCCATCGGCGCTGTGCACGTTGCCGGGTCGCAAGGCGCAGCGCTCCAGATCGCCGAGCTGGTTGAAGACAAAAAGCGGGTGATAGCAGGTGCAGCCGAAGTGGCCGTTGTAGGCCGTGCCTTCCTGTTCGCCGTGGGTGGGGCTGACCGAACTGTCCATGTCCAGGATGATCAGCTTCGGCGGTTTGCGACGATGAACGCGGTCGATCCACAGCCCGGACAGAGCGCTGAGTGCGGTGAGATTGACGTCACCCGTCAGCCATTGCGTCTCGAAACGGCCCATCTGGCTCGATGAGGCCGCACCCCGATCCGTCGCCTTGCCGCCGACAATCCAACGCATCGCTGGATCGCGAGAAAGCCGCTCGGCGTCGTTGACATCCTCGTACCCGGCCAAACGCCCGAACACCGCTTGCCGAAGCATCCCGACGACAGCGTGCCAGCCGTTCTTGCCGCGACGACCGTCTCGCAGCGCCCCGGCCGCCATCTCTGTCAGGCCAAGCGCGTCGTCCAGTTCCCGATACGCGAGCAAGCCGCCGTCCGACGTTACCTTCGATCCAGGGAACTCCAGCTTCACGCGGCGGTCGAAATCCACGCGAAGCAGCCCGTTCTTGGATTCACCCATCGGATGCACCATGAAAACCTCGCTTCAATCGACACAACACCATGATATGTAACCATGAATCAGCACCGTGGATGGCGCAACCTCAACCCCACCTGGGCAATGCGGGCTAAGACTAACCCCCTTTCCGCGCACCTCATCACCAGCCCGGGCGTTTACTGGTCTGCGCCCGCCAATCGCGGATGCAGGACGCGATCGCCGGGCTTGATGCCCAGGCGTTCGATGGCATCGCCCGGTAACTCCAGGACGGCGCGGGCCGGAACACCGGGCGAGATGATGGCCTCCGAATGCGGCACTGCGTTGTTGGCCGTCACCAGCACCCTCCCGGCAGCATCCAGGAAAAGCATATCCAGCGGTATCAAGGTGTTGCGCATCCACATCTGCGGCACCTGTGCGCGCGGGTAGAGGAACAGCATGCCGGCGTTGGGCGCCAAGTCCTCGCGGAACATCAAACCCTGGGCGCGCTGCTCCTGTGTCTCCGCAAGCTCAATGGCAATCCGGTGGGTTTCGCCCTCCTGTGTGACGATCGAGATCTCGCCGATCTCAAACTCGGCTGCGGCAGCGGCAAAGGAAAAGAGTGTGGTGAGAACGATGAGAAACCGGCGCATCATGGGGCAAGGATTGCTTTCGGCAAGGCGCGCACCGCATCGCTCAGCGGACCGCGATTGGGAGGATCTGCCAGTTGCGTGAACCAGCGCTCGGGCGGCTTACGCCCCCAGCTGTGCCGCCAAGTGACCTCGGAGAGCAGAGCCTCAGCCGCCGAGGTCAACCTCTCGGGAATTGACCGCTCCGTCAAGCAAGCCCAGATACCCGACCAGGCACGTGCCACCGACCAGGGATTGTATCCGCCGCCGCCCAGGACGATCAGTCGCGGCGCCAGACCGCGCACCGCATGCACCGCCTGCCAAATGGCGCGGTTCGAAAGCCCCAGCTTGCTCATCGGATCGTCGGCCAAGCCATCCACACCGCATTGCATGACGACGGCCGCCGGCTGGATGCGCTCGGCCAAGGGCAGGACCACACTTTCCAGCAGGAACTCCATTTCCGAATCGTTGAAACCGCGCGGCAGCGGCAAATTGCGGGCCTGCCCCCCACCCCTGTCCTCGAGGCCGCCGGATGGGGCCGGCGGGCGGTGCGGCCAGCGGCCGGCCTCGTGCAGCGAGACGGTCCAGACCCGGGCATCCTCGGCGAAGGCATCTTGCACGCCATCGCCGTGGTGCGCATCGGTGTCGAGATAGAGGATCGGCGCCAGCCCTCGGTCCAGCAGCGACAGGATCGCCAGGACCGGATCGTTTAGATAGCAGAAGCCGCTCGCCCGGTCGGCCCGCCCATGGTGGGTGCCGCCGGCCGGACTGAAAATCTCCCCGCCCTTCAGCACCAGACGCGCGGCGGCCAGGGAAGCGCCACAGGCCGTGGCTGGACGCGAGAAGACCTCTTTGAAGATGGGATTGCCGTCGCGTCCGATGCGAAAGCGTTCCTTCTCGTCGTAAGAGAGTGCTCCCAGGATCTCGGCGCGCTGCAATGCCGCAAGGTAGCCCGGATCATGGAAGCGGAGTAGGTCTTTGGGCTCGGCCTTTACGCAATCGAGGTAGCGATCCTTCGGCATCCAACCGAGCGCCGCGATCAGGTCGAGGGCCAGCGAGACGCGCGGAATCGAAATCGGATGCTTCGAACCGTAGCTGGAGTTTCGATAAATCTCGTTGCCGATGAGGATCGGCCCGTCGCGGGCCGAAAGCTCGCCTACTGAAGTCGCGTCTTGGGACAGTCGCATGCTCCTTGATGTTCCCTGCCTCGGGCCGCGGTCAAGTGCGCGGCTCTGGCGGTACCAGCGGAGTGTAGCTGACGCGTCAAGTTGGCCGGACTAGGTAGCGCATCAATTGATCTTTGTTGATGGTTTGTTCTTCTTGATACCGAGGGAACTGTGGGTAAGCGGCTTGGCGTAGCGACCGCCGCGAGTCAGGCCTAGCCAAGCCGCTTATCCATGGCGGGCGTCGTCACGGCCATTCACGCCGCCCTTGTGAGGTCGTTGGGTGTGCCGTCAGGGGCGAAATCGGCGATGCGATGCGGCCCCCAGAAGAGTGCCACGGCAGGCAGAAACGAGCCCGTGAGGGAGTGGTTGAAAAGCCTTGATTGCCGAGGATCGCCGGCGGGTCGGTCATGACGTTGCTACCGCCGAGTTTGGCTAGCCGCTTGGTAACTGCTCTGCCGGTCCCTCGAGGGCGGGCTCTTTGAAATCCGCTCCGCTATCTCCGATCGCCGGATCGCGCGCGTAATTTTTGCGGTGGTCGATGAACGAATGGTTTTTCTGAATGGCTTTGTGAAGAAGACACAAAATACACCAAAATTAGAAATGAACCTTTCGGCCAAACGATTGAATAACTTGACCTTATGACTCAGAAAAGAGGACAGATCGGATCGTCTTTCGATGCTTTCTTAATAAAAGAGGGCACTCTAGAGGAAACGAACACGATTGCCATCAAACGCGTCCTGGCATGGTAGTTGGAGTAGGTGATGGTAAAGAAGCAACTGAGCAATAATCAGATGGCCAAAGCGATGAAAACGAGCCGCAGCCAACTGGACCGAATACTGAACCCGGATAATGTATGAAGTTCGCAGACATGGTTTCACCATCGTGTGTGGCAAGTTGGCGGTAGTCTCGCTCCATCAGTTCGAGATGGGAGAAGGCGATGACGCCCGCTGCACGATTGGTTTGGGTTCGTATGTATGAGCGTAACGGCAATGCCGGGTTGATCTGCCGGCACTGTGGCGTTTCTCAGCCGACGCTCCGGAAAGGGTGGAGGCGGTACAGAGAAGCCGGGGTGGCTGGGCTCGTTGATCGCAGCCGCCGACCTCACCGCTCGCCGGGCTGTGACACCAGCGGCCCAAATTATTGACCGATGAGTGTCCGCTTTCTGGAGCCGATGGAGGTTATGGTTTGGGGTTGAGCCAAGAGCTTGTTGCAAGCCTCGCATCCCGCGTCGATGATGTCCTCATAGGTATCGAAGACGGGGTTGGAGAGCCAGTTTTGTCGGAGGTCCTGCCAGATGTTCTGGACCGGGTTGAGCTCTGGCGATCGAGAGGGCAACAGTATGATGGCGATGTTCTTTGGACGCTTGAGTTTGTCGGTGCTGTGCCATCCGGCCCGATCCATAAGGACGCCGGCGTGAGCGCCCTTGGCGAGGTTGCGACCGATCTCGTCGAGGTGCATCTGCATGGCCTCGGTGTTGGCCTTCGGCAGTATGAGAGCGGCAGCGGTGCCGCGGCGCGGGCAGAGGCTCCGGCATTCTCGTAGCGCCGGTCGGCCGGCAGGCGTGGGCGAGTGCCGGTCCTGGCCCAGATGCGCGTGCGGCCGTTTTTCTGTCCCAGCCTGGCTTCATCTTGGAAGCAGATCTTGATCGGTATCGTCTTGGGCGGATGGCCTCTGTACGCTGCGGGCGCGCGAGAAGTTTTTTCGAATGCCTCCAGGACAGGTCGATCCTGGGCCGGATGCTG
This sequence comes from Rhodospirillales bacterium, assembly GCA_965202755.1. Taxonomy (GTDB): domain Bacteria; phylum Pseudomonadota; class Alphaproteobacteria; order Kiloniellales; family JACOMY01; genus JACOMY01. The sequence continues at coordinate 186,098 of CBDBCL010000035.1, forward strand.
CGGGTGTCCGCCGATAAAGGAAAAGGCTCAGTTTACAAATCATATGCATGACCTGTCGATGATAACGGCGAGGCATGTGCGTGGGGATGCGTTTTCGAGACAAACGCCTTGAAACCATCGCAGATCGTTGGCGAGATATTGTGTTGCGATCCCCCGAAAGCGTCGCAGGAAGTCCTTCAAGTGGCTGTGTAGGTTGTTCACCGTCTGAATATGAAAGGTATCGCGCACGCGTTCTCCCTTGGACAGGTTAAGCGCTTCATGGCGAACGCCCAGAGTGGCAGCGCAGGGCGGATAGGCGTGGTTACCATCGCTCACCAGCACGATATGCTCATCCACGACCGGCTCAATGACCGTGCGCAGGGTATCGGCATTGACCGCCGGAAGCACTGCACTGACGGTCATACCGCTGCGTTCAGCGGCAAGCAGCACCGGCACCTGCTCATCTGACAGGCCGCGCTTTCTGGCCTTGCCACCACGGCGACGCGCCTTGCGTTTCAGGTGCCGCTCGCCTTGCGGCTCTCCAGAACATGGGGTTCGTCGGCCTCGACAATGCCCGTGAGCTTGTGAGCTTCCCCGGTTTCTGCGGCGAGAAACCGGTGTCGCCAGCGGAATGCGGTATTGACGGCAAACCTGCATCGCTCGGCCGACGCGCGAAGCGTCAACCCATCCGCAAGACAGGGTCCAAAGGCAAGCCACTTGTCTTTGCGATGAAGACCCGCCAAGGCTGTACCCGACACAGCATTAACCCGGATTATTCACCGGGCACGCGTTTGGAGGCTGGCGTCGGTGGCATAAGCCTCTGATCCAGGATAAGGAATTGGGTGTCGAAGCCACTCCCTCCGTTGGACAGAAACCACCCCGCCGCCATGACCGATCCTGCCCAGCCTTTCCCCTCACTTCAAGCGCTTTCCGGAAAGAAGGTCACTGCCGCTTTCGATGGCGGAGGGATCGCGTCGGATGGCGGTGTCGTGCTGCTGGCGGAGGCGGAACGCAAGCCCGCCATCGCCGACAGATTGGCCGAACTGGTGCCTGACCTGCGTGATCCGACGCGGGTTCGCCATCTGTCGGGGGATATCCTGCGGACAGGCATTCTGGCGATTGGCACAGGGTATGAAGACGCCGACGATCTGGACGCGCGGCGCCATGACCCAGCATTCAGGATGGCGTTGAGCAAGACGCCGGAAGCGGGGGAAAGCGGGGCTCGGTCTGGCCAGTCCGCCAACCCTGTCGCGCTGGGAGACTGCTCCGGACCTGCGCAGCGTGATCGCGATGGCATAGGCGACGATCGCTCTCTACTGCGACAGCCATGCCGCGCCGCCCGAGACAATCACGCTGGACATCGATGACACCTTCTATGCCGCACAGAGCGACCGGCAACCGGCGTTCTGGAACGGGTTCCACGGCGCGCGGGGTTTCGCGCCGATCCCTGTCCATGAAGCCGAGAGCGCGCGTCCCCTCGCCTGCGTGCTCCGCCCTGCCAGGACACCCTCGGGCGTCGAGACCCGCGCCCCTGTCCGCCGCCCGATCCGGCGCATCCGCCGCCACTGGCCCGAGACACGCATCCTGCTGCGCGGTGACGGCCACCATGCCCGGCCCGCATTGATGGCATGGTGCAAGGACAACGGCGTCGATTTCCTGTTTGGCCTGCCAATCAATGCCGCGGCGAGCGGCGCGACCCGCTGCTCGCCGCGGCAACGGACGCCTGCGCGCTGTTCCGGGCCGAGAAGAACCTACCCCTGCACCGGACCCATGGCGAGACGACCCATGCCGCCAAAAGCCGGGGGCGGCCTCAAGCGCCGAACCATCGCCCGCATCAACGCCACGACGCTGGGTACGGACATCCGTGCCGTCGTCACCTCGCTGACTGGCAGCACCCCCGAGCGGCTCTAGGAGTTCGACTATTGCGCGCGGGGGCAAGCTGAGAACCTCATCAAACTCCACAAGACCCAGCTCAGAGGAAGTTCGGCGCCGCCAGGCTCTTGGCCCCCTCCTCCAGGTCCAGATCCTTGTGCTTATAGCCCATGGTGGCGTTGACGACGCGCAAGAGACCGAAGTCCAGAGTGCCGACCAGAGTCTCCTTGTGCACCTCCAGGCTCGGTTGCGCGAACTTCTTGGGAAAGCCCCAAAGCTCGCGCCCACCGGTGATCGGCAGATCGTCATCCAGATATATGGCATGGACATAGCTGCCGGCCTGGCCCTCGAAGGTGACCGGAATCACCTGCCCGGTTTCGGTGTAGTCGCCAAATCCGTTGGAATCGGGCATGCGGATGAACTCGTAATGCGATGACGTAGAGAAAGTTTCGCACATTTGTGTGTGGTTGGTGGCCCCGAATCCCTCAGGCTTTCAGTCGCCAGACGGAGAAGCCGATAGAGGAGGCCAGAGCCACCCTGGACGAGGATAACACGAAGGGCCTGTCGAACGTGGTCCGTATCGACGCCGGTCGGATAGAAGATCATCTGAGGCAGATCGTGCGAGGCAGCGTCGAGGAGACACTGAACAGCCTGCTGGAGGCAGAGGCGGATCGGCTTTGCAATGCAGGGCGCTATGAGCGCAGTGAGGCGCGCCGCGACACCCCGAGCTGGCCGCTCCGAGCGCAAGCTGCACACGCGCGCCGGAGAGGTGCAGGTGCAAGGTGCCGAAGCTTCGCAGGCAGACGCATCGACGACGGCAATCATCGAGCGCTATCGCCGGCGCGCGCGCTCGGTCGAAGAGGCTTTGATGGAGATGTATCTGGCAGGTGTGTCGCTACGCCGGGTGGAGGACATCACCGAGGCCCTGTGGGGCACGCGGGTGAGCCCCAGCACGCTCTCCAATCTCAACAAGAAGCTCTACTCCCAGATCGAGACCTGGCGGAACCGGTCGATCGAGGGCGAACACCCCTACCTCTATCTGGACGGCCCTACCTCTATCTGGACGGCCCTACCTCTATCTGGACGGCATTGTCCTGAAGCGCAGTTGGGCAGGTGAAGTGCGCAACGTTTCGCTGCTGCTTGCGGTCGCTGTCAAGGCCGACGGCTACCGCGAGATCCTCGGCAGCCTCGAGGAAGCCAAGGAAGACAAGAAGGGCTGGAGCGCCTTCCTCAAGCACCTCAAGGAGCGCGGCCTGACGGGTGTCGAGTCGGTCGTCTCGGATGCCTGCATGGGGCTCGTCGAGAGCGCGACCGCGTTCTATCCGGACGCCCAGTGGCAGCGCTGCGTCGTGCATTGGATGCCTTCGTGCCCGGTGCCGACCGGCAAGATGCGTGAAGTCGCTCTCATGCTGAAGGCTATACATGCCCAGGAGAGCCGCGAGGCGGCCCGCGCCAAGGCCACGCGGCCAAACTCAGAGCCATGCGCCTGACCAAGGTCGCCGACTGGCTGGAGGAGACGGTCGAGGAGACCTTGGTCTACCATGCCTTCCCCAGTGAGCATTGGCGCCGGATCAGGACCAACAATCCTCTGGAGAGGATCATGCGGGAGATCCGGCGGCGAACCCGCCTCGTCGGAGCCTTCCCCGACGGCCAAGCGGCCCTCAACCTGGCCGCGGCCAGGTTGAGACACATCGCTGGCACCAAATGGTCCAGCAAGCGCTACATGAACATGGACCTGCTCAAGCAGCGGGACAGGGGTGCCTGATGGAACAGCCCGCCAAACCCAATGTGCCAAAGATCCTGGACACTACCCAAGGTTGCCTTTATCAACCTTCTGTGAACCCTCATGGGCGCGCCATCTCCAAACCAACAAGCGCCCTGACAAACCATCGCCATTGGCCCAGTCACCCGGAACCGAAATCCGACACACTCTGACGCCCGCGCTCGCAGGACTGCGCTACCATCAACCTTGTCCGATCACCCAATCAGATGCGACTTCAACGGACACGCCAGCGCGTGATGAATAATCAGGGCTAGCCTTGGTCTATCGTCGGTCTTGCTAGGCTCCACCGAGCCGCTGTATCATAGGTTCGGAATGTAACAGGAACTGTTGCGATCTGGAGCGACTGTGGAGGCTGGAGATGTAAGCGAAAGGAAGGGCGTTCTGACCGCCATCGTCTCCGGTGCGCTCGGCGGGACGGCAGCGGCCGTCACCCGCTATCTGGTCGAGGTCGCCGATCCCATTTCAATCGCCATACTGCGTTGGGGCATCGGCCTTCTGGTCTTGCTGCCGGTAGTGCTGGCGCTCGGGGTCAAGTGGCCGAGCCGTCGCGATGTCCCAGCGGTGATGGGCTTGGGTGCTCTCTTCTCCGGATTGTTCTTCATCTTCTACAACATTGCGTTGGCTACACGACCGCGGTACGTGCCAGTCTCGCCCTGGCGACCCTACCTCTACAAACCATGTTGGTGGGCGCAATTTTGGGCATCGAGCCTTTGACGAAGCGCAAGGCTTGGGCGCCGGCCTGGCCATTCTCGGGGTCTTCGCCGCGCTCGCTAGGGGCCTGGCGCGGTGAGCTGACGATGGCCGCTGCCGTCTGTTGCACGGCTTTCTACAATGTCTGGTCTAGGCCATTCATGCAGCGCTCCAGTGCGCTTGGTTTCTTGACCCTAGGCATGGCGAGTGGTGCTGCCATACTCTTGGCGCTTGGGCTCGCCAGCGGTAGCCTAGCTGTCTTCGCGGCCTTCGAGCGATCGCACTGGCTGGCCGGCGTCTACCTCGGCATCGGTGGCGGCGCCTTGGCCTGCATCCTCTGGGTCTTGGCCCTGAACGGGCGAGCCCAACCTGGGTCGCCAACACCATGACCGCTAATCCCCTCGCCGCCGCCCTGCTTGCGACGCTTCTTGTAGGTGAGCCCTTCACCTTGAATCTTGTCATCGGCTTACTAGCCGTCTTCCTGGGCATCGCAGTCGCCACAAGTGAGCCGAAAGCGGCTCCCTGAGCCGGCCATGACGCCGTCATTCCTAAGCAAGGCGCCGGCAACGAAGTCTTCGCTACACCATTGATGGGATTCCCGGCAGCGGCATCGAAAACGCTTCTCTCGTCAGCCCTTCACCTTACCGCTTTGAACACATTCAGCTTGGCCGGTACCCGAACTCCATCCGGCGTCGCGAAAGCCCGAAACTCTTCGGTCACCTGTCCTGCGATCGCTTCGAAGTCCGCGGCGGTGCCACTGAGGCCGCGCACGATGCGGTAGGCTGGGCCGAGGTTGCTGGCTAAAGCGGCGACCTCTTCGACCGGTCCGTCGTAGGTCATCTCGATTTGTTCTTCCAAGGCCTGACAGTCCAAGAAACCGGCGCCGCGTAGAATTTCCAGGACATAGTCACGCTCGGCGAAGGCCATGGGGCCAGGAGCCCGAGTATCGGCAAGCGGCGGTGCGCCCATACGCGCGATCGCGGCATTGCGCGGCAGCTCGAACCAGGCATTGCCGCCATAGGGTGCCCAGCACATCATGGCAAGACGCCCACCCTCGCGCAGGGCAAGCCGCAGATTGGCGAAGGCCGCAGTCGGGTCATCGAAGAACATGACCCCGAAGCGGGAGGCCAACAGGTCGAAGCCACCCGGCTCGAAAGCATGCGCTTGGGCGTCGGCCTGGCAAAATTCGATCTGGCTCAAACCGGCGGCCTCGGCCCGTGATTTCGCCATCGCCAGCAAGGGCTCGGAAACGTCGACAGCCAGAACGCTGCCTCGTGGGCCAACCCGCTCGGCCAGGGCCATGGTATTGGCACCGGTGCCGCAGCCGATATCGATCAGCGCCTCGCCCGGCTGCGGCTCGACGTGCCGCAGCAGGCTATCCGTGACGCTCCTAAAGACGCGGTCCAAGCCGGCATGGCTCTTCACCCATTTTTCGCCGGCCTCCGAATTCCAATAGTCGATCTGCTCTTTGTTCGCTATCTCCGGCGCCTCGGCCATAGCCTGCCCTCCCATTCAAACTTGTGCGACGCTATCGCTTTGCCGGCGATCGTCAAGAGCAGCAGCTTTACAGTTCTACCCAAAGGTCGGATTACCGCCGCTTGAAGGCGCTTGCGCAACGATGGGCCGGCAGAAATGCTGCTAGCTCAGATTGAGCGGCACGCCGCCCACTGGCCTCGAACCAAAGGAAAGTCCATGTCCGAGATCGCTTTCGACGTTTCGCCTCGCAAAATCGATCCCACGCGTCGGTCGGCACGCCCGCTTCCCGCAGACAACGATCGGATCGAAATCGGCCCGACCGCGCAGGCCTTCGAAGAGTGGGCAAACCTCGGCCTGGCGCTACCCGACCTGACCGCATTGAGGCACTACCGGCTGGGCCGGGTGCGCCACATGCTGCGCGAGCTGGACCTGGGCGGCATCCTGCTGTTCGACCCCCTGAACATCCGCTATGCCACCGATAGCAGCAACATGCAGACTTGGACCTCGCACAACTTCGCACGCGCGGTATTCATTGCCACCGAGGGACCGGTCATCCTCTGGGATTTCATCCGCTGCGAGCACCTCTCCTCCTATCTGCCGCTGATCGACGAGGTGCGCATGGGGGCCAGCTTCTTCTACTTCATCAACGCTGAGCGGGTGGAGAGTGACGCCAAGCGTTTCGCCGCCGAAATCGGCGATCTCATGCGCCAGCACGCCGGCCAGAACCGTCGTTTGGCGGTCGACAAAATGGAGTTGCCCGGCGCCTTCGCGCTGCAGAATCTGGGCGTCGATCTGCACTCCGGCCAAAGGGTCATGGAATTGGCGCGCCTCATGAAGGACGAGAACGAACTTCGCGCCGTGCGCTGCGCGGTCGCCGCCTGTGAGGCCTCGGTCGAGGAGATGCGCGCCGTCCTGGTTCCGGGCATCTGCGAGGACGAACTCTGGGCCGAGATGGTGCGTGCCAACATCGCCCGTGGCGGCGAATGGATCGAAACCCGCCTGCTGGCTTCCGGCCCACGCACCAATCCCTGGTTCCAGGAGTGCGGCCCGCGGGTGATCCAAGAAGGCGACCTGGTCGGCTTCGACACCGATATGGTCGGCACTTACGGCTATTGTTGCGACATCTCCCGTACCTTGCACGCCGGCGACCGCAAGCCAAGCGATGAGCAGCGGCGGCTCTATCAGACCGCCTACGAGCACATCCAGCGCAACATGGAGGTGCTGCGTCCCGGTCTCAGCTTCGAAGAGATGGCACTGGACGGCGACAATCTGAGCGAGGAGTTCGCGCCGCAGCGCTATGGCTGCAAGTACCACGGCATCGGCCTTTGCGACGAGTTCCCAGCCATCCGCTACCGCCAGGACCACGAGCCCGAAATGTTCCGTGCCGGCTACGACTGCCTGCAGCCGGGCATGACGATCACCGTCGAGGCCTACGTCGGTGCCGTCGGCGGGCGCGATGGCGTGAAGCTGGAAGAGCAGGTCTTGATCACCGAGAGTGGATACGAGAATCTCACCTCCGCCCCCTTCGAGCCGGACCTCTTGGCCAGCTAGACGGGCAGTGCTACCTCCAAGAGGTCTCGTGGAGGTGTGTTGAATGCAGCTTGATCGGCGCAGACGGAGCCTTCTGGCGAGAACGGCCGCGGCCGCCCTACTGCTCTGCTTGCCACGCCTGGCACAATCCCAGCCAAGTCTGAGTGCGGAGGAGTTTCTGAACCTGTCGCAAAAGCTGACCGGAAAGCCAGACCTGGACCCCGACCTGGCCGCCGCCTACCTGGCCGCCTTCGAAGATCTCGGCGAAGGCCCGGCGCTGGCCGCCCTTGCCACCGAGGTCCCGGGTCCGGCAGAGGATGGGCCGTGCGCGCGGTCCCTGGTCTCGGCCTGGTTCACCGACATCGTCGGCGGCGCTGAAGGACGGCGTCTGGTTACTTTCGAGGACGCCCTGCTCTGGCCGGCGATGCGCTATATCAAGACGCTGACGCTCTGCGGTCCCGGCTTCGGTGCCTGGTCCGAGGTTCCTGAGACGTGAGCGAGCGCTACGACTGCGATGTCTCCATCATCGGCGCCGGCATCGCCGGTGCCTTGGTGGCCGATGCCTTGGCCGAAGACCTCTCGGTTATCCTGCTGGACGCCGGTCCGCGCGTCGATCGCAGCGAGGCCTTGCAGCGTTACACCCAAGCCCTGATCAAGACGCCGGAATCGCCCTATCCGGGGGGCGACCTCTATCCGCACCCCCACTCGGCGAGCAGCGACGACTGGTATGTTCAGACCGGGCCGGCCAATTTTCGCTCCAGCTATCTGAAGGCCGTCGGCGGCACCACCTGACATTGGCTGGGCACGGCACTGCGCTTCGTCCCGGACGATTTTCGCTTGCGGTCCAAGTTCGGGCGCGTTCTGGACTGGCCGCTCGGCTATGAGACCCTGGAGCCTTGGTATGCCAAGGCGGAAGCGGAACTGGGTGTCGCCGGACCGCCGGGCTCAGACCGGCTGAGCCCGCGATCGGCCCCCTACCCGCTGCCTCAGATCCCGACCACCTACGGCAATCGCGTCTTTGCGACCGCCCTGGCAGGCAACGCCTATAGCGAGGTGCAGCCGACGCCGCAGGCCCGGAATTCGGTGGATTTCCAGGATCGCCCGACCTGCTGCGGCAGCGCCTCCTGCATTCCGATCTGCCCGATCGGCGCCAAGTACGATGCCTCCATGCACTGTCGGCGCGCCGAACGCAAAGGCGCACGCCTCCTGGACTCGGCGACGGTCGTCGCGCTCGAGACCAGCACCGACGGAGACATAACACGCGCCCGGATCAAGTGCGCCGATGGTGACGAGGCCAGCCTGACGGCCAAGGTCTTCGTCTTGGCGGCGCACGCCATCGAGTCGCCGCGCCTGCTGCTGAACTCGGCCAGCGAGGCATGTCCCAAGGGTCTGGCCAATGCCTCGGACCAGGTCGGGCGCAACCTGATGGACCATCCGGTCCAGCTCTCCTGGGCGCTAGCCAAGGCGCCCGTCTGGCCCTGGCGCGGGCCGCAGTCAACGGCCGGCATCGAGACCTTTCGGGCGGCTGAGTTCCGCACCGAACGCCCGGCCTATCGCATCGAGTTCGGCAACACCGGCTGGTCCTGGCCGACCGGAGCGCCCGGCAGCACGGCCAAGGCGCTGATCTCTGAGGGTTTGCGCGGCGATAAACTGGACCGAGCGATCGCCGCGCACACGGCGCGCCAGCTCAGATTGGCCAGCCTGAGCGAGCAGCTGCCCAACCCGAAAAATCGCATCGGGCTGGATCCGACTTTGAAGAACCACTACGGCGTGCCGCGGCCGCGCATTCACTACGCGATCGACGACTACACCCACGCCGACCTGGCCGTGACGACCGAGGCCCATCGCGAGATCTTCGACGCCGTGGGCGTCAGCGAGCAGCACCACGATCCGGATTTCAAAGCGGCCGGTCACATCATGGGCACTCTGCGCATGGGCGAGCCCCCCGAGCGGTCGGTGGTCGATGCCTACTTGCGCGCCCACCAGCATCGCAATCTCTTCGTGCTGGGCAGTTCGGTCTATCCGACCGGCGCCGTCGCCAAACCGACCTTGACCATAGCCACACTCAGCCTGCGCGCCCTCGACCCGATCCGCCGCAGCCTAGCAAGGTGACGCATGATAGCGAGGGCTGTTGATCCCAACCCTCGTCATGCCCAGGCTTGACTTGGGCATCCACGCCACTCCCTCAAGATCGCCGGATCAAGTCCGGCGATGACACCGGTGGTGAGAAAAGCGATCGGCGAGCCTTCTCCTAATTCCCGGACTTGAGGTTGAAGGGCTGGAGGTCACCGCCGTTGGCCGGCTGCCAGCAGTAAGTCCCCTCCTTCTCGAAGGCCCGGTAGCAGCTTTCACCGCAGCCCGCCCAGGTCGAGCAGTAGTTGCAGGTATCGCCCAGATGCCAGCGCTCCCAGTCGGCACTCCCACCATCCGGCTCGTAGGAGGTGCGGCCGTCGGTGCCGAAGTACTGGGTATAGCCTTGGCCGCGCCAGGTACCACGGATGGTCTTGCCGCTGAGCAACACCCCCAACTCGTGACTCAGGATCTCGCGCTTCTCTGCTCGAGCCACACCGGCAAGAAACAGAAGCCCCAAAGGCAGAATACCCAGGACGGCACGTCGATCGAGAAGGGCACTATGCATCTGGCCTGTCCTTTCCGCTTTGCTTGCGTCGGAAGAGCCTAGAGCTTTCCGGCCGAAGAAGCCTATATCTGAGCCAAATCCGCTCTCGAAAAGTTTAGCAGTAAGCGAAAGACCCGCCATGCAAGAGGCGCCCGCCGCCCGCCAAAAGTCCGCTCGGCCCCTGTCCAAGCCGCCAACCGTCGGAATGGTCAGCCTTGGCTTCCCCAAGGCGCTGGTCGATTCCGAGCGCATCCTGACCAAGCTTCGTTCCGAGGGCTATGCCATCAGCGGCGACTACAACGCGGCCGAGGCCATCCTGGTCAACACCTGCGGCTTCCTCGACAGCGCCAAGGCCGAATCCTTGGAGGCGATCGGCCAGCCGTCGCGGAGAACGGCAAGGTGATCGTCACCGGCTGTCTGGGCGTCGAGGCGGAGCGCATCCGCGAAGCCCATCCGCAAGTCCTGGCCATCACCGGACCGCAGCAGTACGAGGCCTTCGTCGAGGCCATGCACCAGGCGCTGCCGCAACAGCACGAGCCCTATCTGGACCTGGTGCCGCTGCAAGGCCTGCGCCTGACACCCAGACACTACGCCTATCTGAAGATCTCAGAGGGCTGTGACCACAAGTGCCGCTTCTGCATCATCCCGCAGATCCGTGGCAGCCTCAGAAGCCGTCCGGCAGCCGCCGTGCTGCTGGAGGCCGAGCGTCTGGCCAAGGCCGAGGTCAAGGCACTGCTGGTGATCTCGCAGGACACCAGCGCCTACGGCCGCTACATCGGCTATGCCGAGAGTAACTGGCGCGGCAGCCCACGCGCGGCCTGCTTTTTCGACCTTGCGGAAGCCTTGGGCGAACTCGGCATCTGGGTCCGGCTTACATTACGTCTACCCTTATCCGCATGTAGCTCGGGTCATGCCGCTGATGGCCGAAGGCAAGATCCTGCCCTATCTCGACATCCCCTTTCAGCACGCCAGCCCACGGGTTTTGAAGGCGATGCGCCGGCCGGCCAATCAAGAGCGTGTCCTGGATCGCATTGCCGCCTGACGCCGCGAGGTTCCGGGTCTCACCCTGCGATCCACCTTCATCATCGGCTTTCCCGGCGAGACCACGGAGGATTTCCAGCTCCTGCTCGACTGGCTGGAGGATGCGCAGATCGACCGCCTGGGCTGCTTCGGCTACGAGCCTGTCGAGGGCACACCGGCCAATGCCCTGCCGGACCCGGTGCCCGAAGAAGTGAAGGAGGAGCGCTGGCATCGCCTGATGGCGCTGCAGCAGGAGATCTCGGGCGCGAAGCTGCAAGCCAAAGTCGGCAGCACGATCGAGGTCCCCGATCGACGAAGCCGGACCCAAGGGCGCCATCGGCCGCAGTGCCGCCGATGCCCCGGAGATCGACGGCCAGATTCACCTGCCGGACTCCGCCAACCTCTCGCCCGGCGATCTGGTGACCGCTGAAGTCCTGGCCGCCGCCGACTACGACCTGGAAGCCAAGGTGATCTAAAAATGATTCAGACTCTTCTCAGCCGTCGCGTCCTTCTCGCAGATCTCCCCCTCTGCCTGCTGCTGGCAGAACCGACACTCGCCGACGGCCTGCCGCAGCCGCCGGCCGGCGACTATCGCTACGCCGTCGAGGTCAACGGCCGCGGCCAAGTCGGTGACATGACGGTCAAATTGACCGAGACGAGCGGGGAGATTTTGGCTGAAATTCAGCGCAAAATCCAAGTGAAGGTCCTGGGCGTTACCGTCTACCGCAACGACAGCACCGTGACCCAGACCCTGAAGCGGGGACGCCTGACCGCCTTGCACCGCGAGACCAACGACGACGGCGACAAGAGTGCGCTCACCGTCGCCTTGGTCGGGGACAAGCTGGAGGTGAACGATGGCGGCAAGACTTGGAGCCTCGACCAGACCCTACTGCCCACAAGCCCCTGGAACCCCGCCATTCTCTCACGTGCGCAGCTTCTGGATACCAAAAGCGGCAAGGCGATCGCCGTCACCACCGAGGCCAAGGGCCAGAAAGAGATGGTGGTTGCCGGACATCGCTTGAAAGCAACGCGCTACGATCAGCGCGGCGGCATCGCAAGAGACCTCTGGTTCGACGACAAGGGCCGCATGGTCCTGCACCGCGAGGGCAACACCGTGACCATGACCCTGGAGCACCTTAAGGGGTTCTCGCTTCCCAGAAGGGTTGGAAGTGTTCGATGACCTCGAGGTACAGATCTCGCTTGAAGGGCACGATCAGATTCACCGTCTCCGGGACCGGCACCCATTTCCAGGCCGAGAACTCGGGATGCTCGGTCTCCAGGTCGACGGCGAAATCGCTGCCCAGGAAAGCGCCGCAGAACCACTTCTGCCGCTGTCCGAGATACTTGCCCTTCCATAGATTGGCCACCAGCGCCTGCGGCAGGTCGTACTGAATCCAGCCCGGCATCTCGGCTAGGATGGTGACCTGGTGAGGTGGAATGGAGGTCTCCTCCTCCAGTTCGCGCAAAGCGCCCACGCGTGGATCCTCGCCCTTGTCCAAGCCGCCTTGCGGCATCTGCCAAGCCGGACCCGGATTATCGATCCTTTGCGCCACGAAGGCCTTGCGCCGGGCGTTCAATAACAGGATGGCCGCGCCTAGCCTGTAGAGTTCCTTGCCGCCTGCCTTCGCCATCGCTGTCCCCTTCGCGTTGTGCCGAGCGCCTCGATAGCGATGCCACGCGCTCGACGCAAGCGCTGCGGGACTCGATCCCATCAGGCTTTCGCGCCTTGTCGCACAGTCCTCTCTTGAAGGCGGCGGCATGCAGCTTGCATAAGGGACCTTGGGCTGTGGTGGGGAGGCGCATCCCCTGCGCGCATGATGGCCAATTACCGGATGATGTTTGAAATCCTCTGTAGGATCAGCAAATTTGTTCCGAGAAGTCGCATCTGGGCAGTCATAACTGGAGGGGCGCATGGATTCACTCAACGCCATGGAGGTCTTTGTTCGGGTGGTGCAGGCAGGCAGCTTCTCCGAGGCCGCCCGCAATCTGAACCGGACGCCCTCCGCCGTCTCCAAGCAGGTCAGCCGGCTGGAGGATCGCTTGGGTGCCCGGTTGATCAACCGCACCACGCGGCGCCTGGGCTTGACCGAGGAAGGCTCAGCCTTTTTCGAGCGGGCGCAGCGCATCTTGACCGACGTGGAGGAAGCCGAGCAGGCGGTTTCGCATCTGCACGGCGCGCCGCGCGGGACCCTGAAGCTGAATGCGCCGGTGGTCTTCGGCCACGCGCACATTGCCCCCCTGCTGCCGAAGTATCTGGCACTCTATCCCGAGATGCGGGTCGACCTCTCGACCAACGACCGCTACGTCGACCTCTTGGAAGAAGGTCTCGATCTGGTAATCCGCATCGGCGAGCTGAGCGATTCCAGCCTGATCGCACGTAAGCTGGCGGTCACCCGCCGTGTCGTCGTCGCCAGCGAGAGCTACCTAAAAGCCCGTGGCATCCCGGCCCGCCCCGGCGATCTGTCGGAGCACAACTGCCTGGTCTTCCTCTACCGTGCCGTGCGCAACGTCTGGCAGTTCGACGGACCGGAAGGCGCCGAATCGGTCGAGGTCAAGGGCGATATCGAGACCAACTCCATCGAAGTCATTCTGGAGCTTCTCCTGGCCGGCCACGGCATCGCCCTGATGCCGACCTGGCTGGTCGGCGAGTATCTGCAGAGCGGCCGCCTGACCCAAGTGCTGCACGGCTATGCCGCCCCGGACGCACAGATCTATGCCGTCTATCCGCCCGGCCGCCATCTCTCGCCCAAGGTCCGTTCCTTCGTCGACTTCCTGGTGCAGCACTTCAAGACCGACACGATCTGGCGCGAGATGCAGTAGCGCCGCTGAAGCCCAATCCAGCACGGGGACTCATTGATGAGTGCGAGGGTCACTCCTCCCACTCGGTGTCATCCCCGGCCTTGTGCCACGGCCCTCCACGCGTTCGCGAGAGTCCCGGTAAAAGCCGTGTCTTGCTGCGCGGTGTCTGCGGTCGCGGTAGGGACGACCTTTGCTAGGCGCTCCCGCGCAGAACCGATCGTGCGTCTTTCTCACATAAGGCTCCCACCTCGGGTGAGTAATACCAGCGGCCCCAATTATTGACCGATGAGTGCCCACTTTCTGGAGCCGATGGAGGTTATGGTTTGGGGTTGAGCCAAGAGCTTGTTGCTAGCCTCGCATCCCGCGTCGATGATGTCCTCATGGGTATCGAAGACAGGGTTGGAGAGCCAGTTTTGTCGGAGATCCTGCCAGATGTTCTCGACCGGATTGAGCTCTGTCGATCGAGAGGGCAACAGTATGATGGCGATGTTCTTTAGACGCTTGAGTTTGTCGGTGCTGTGCCATCCGACCCGATCCATAAGGACGACGGCGTGAGCGCCCTTGGCCCTTGAGGTTGGCGAGGTTGCGACCGATCTCGTCGAGGTGCATCTGCATGGCCTCGGTGTTGGCCTTCGGCAGTATGAGAGCGGCAGCGGTGCCGCGGCGCGGGCAGATGGCTTCAAAGAGAGGCATTCTCGTAGCGCCGGTCGGCCGGTCGGCGTGGGCGGGTGCCGGTCCTGGCCCAGATGCGCGTGCGGCCGTTTTTCTGTCCCAGCCTGGCTTCATCTTGGAAGCAGATCTCGATCGGCATCGTCTTGGGCAGATGGCCTCTGTGCGCTACGAGCGTGCGCGAGAAGTTTTTTCGAATGCCTCCAGGACAGGTCGATCCTGGGCCGGATGCTGCGGGCGTCCGCCGATAAAGGAAAAAGAGAGAACCCGGAGCAGCGCGGAGACGCTACGCTCACTATAGATGACCTTGAAACGCTCTTCGATGACCCGCTTCAAGTCGACCCGTCGCCAGCGTAGGACGCCGTCGACTGCCGGATCGGGGCTGGCCTCGACGATCGCCGCCAACGCGCTCATCTGCTCTGCCGACAAACGACGCGGACGCCCGGCGCCTGGGCGGTTCGTCAGGCCATCCGGCCCTTCGACATTGAAGCGGTGCGCCCAATCCCGCAGCGTCGGCGATCCATTCCGCCGATCTTCGCCGCTTCAGCCCGGCTCATCCCGTCGTAGACGGCCGCCAGGGCCAGAAGACCGTGGGTCCGCCTCGGATCCGCACAGCGCTTGGCCAGTCCCCGAAGGCTGGCTGCACCGTAATCGTCGCCAAGCTCAACACTCGATGGCATGGCGATCCTCCTTCGCATGCCTTCAATCACATCTCCACCCGTGTCGGGAATCACCCAAGTCAACCTTTCTTGCCGCTGGTATAAGGGCGAAGCGTTGATGTGGCCAAGGATGGATAATTCTCGGCTTGGGGAGCCAGTCGTCCTCAATGCGGTGGATCCGCCTCCAGGTGGTCCGGTTGCGCTGGCTACGGCGCTTGAGCGTCCGCTGCCAGAGGCCTGTGACCTGGGTGCGGAAGGCCTACAGGGCAGGTCCGTTGGTCGGCACCGCCTGGCTCACCCTAGTCGAAGAACGAGCGGATGTCGGCGTCCAGTATCCAGTTCACCTTCTTGCGGTCGATCACGACCATCAGCGCATCCAGACCGTCGTGCTGGCTGCGCCCCTGAGTAATCTGGTTTAGAGCAGATTCACGATCCCGAACGATGCCACTCGAGATCGATCTGCTCTGGTCGGAAGCCGTACGAGAACCCGAGGAAATCTTCTTAGAAGATCGCGTCAAGCACGGCCGATACCGCTCGTTGGACGATCCTGTCCTCACGCGCGGCCAGGATGAGGTGGAACCTTCAACCGGACAGCAATGGATCAAGTCCGGCGATAACGCCTGTGGTGTGCATCGCGATCAGCGACCCTTCATGTTAGCCCTCCACTCCCGGCAAGCGGTAGCCCTCCAGTTGCTGGCGCAGGGTCCGCTTGGAGATCTTGCCGGTTATAGTCAAGGGCAGACTCTCAAGAAAGATCACATCGTCGGGCACCTGCCACTTGGCCACACGTTCGGCGACGAAGGCGAGAATCTCCTCCTTGGTCGGGTCGCAGTCCACCGCCTTGATCACACAGAGCAGCGGCCGCTCGTCCCACTTGGGGTGCGACACGGCAATCACCGCGCAGTTGCTCACACTGGGGTGCGCCATGGCGATGTTCTCCAAATCGATGGAGCTGATCCACTCGCCGCCCGACTTCACCAAATCCCTGGTGCGGTCGACCAGTTGCAGGAAGCCGTCCGCCGAGATCTTGGCGACATCGCCGGTGGCGAACCAGCCCTCCTTATCCAGGGCGGCTGCGGTCGCTTCGGGGTTCTCGAAGTAGCCGTTGGCGATGAAGGGCCCGCGCACAAGCAACTCGCCACGCGCCTCGCCGTCGTGCGGCAGCCGCTTGCCCTCCCCGTCGACGATCTTCACGTCGACGGTGAAGACCCGCCGCCCTTGCGTCGCCTTGTAGGCGATCCGCTGCTCCAGGCTCTCGGTCTTCATCCTGGGCGACAGCATGGAGGTGGTGCCGACCGGACTCATCTCGGTCATCCCCCAGCCGTGGATGACTTGGACACCGTAGTCGCGCTCGAAGGCCTCGATCATCCACTGCGGCGCCGCCGAACCGCCGACCAGCACCATGTCCAAACCCTTGGGCAAACGCCCGCGCGACTTGATCTCTTCCAGCAAGCCCAACCAGACCGTGGGGACGCCCCAGGCCGAATCCGCACGCTCCGCCTCGATCAGATCGAACAGCGAGGTGCCGTCCAGCTTGGGTCCGGGAAACACCAGTCCCGTGCCGGCCAGAGGCGCGGAATAGGGCAGCCCCCAGGCATTGACGTGAAACAGCGGCACCACCGGCAGGATCTTCTTGCCGGCACGATGCGACCTGACCCCGGTGACGATACAAGCCATGGCATGCAGCACGGTCGAGCGATGCGAGAAGAGTGCGCCCTTGGGATCGCCCGTCGTACCCGAGGTGTAGCAGAGCCCGACCGCCGTCCGCTCGTCCACCTCGAGCCATTGAAAGTGTTCCGGCTGGCCGGCGAGCAGGCTCTCGTAGCAGAGTAGATCCGGCAGCTCCTCGTCCTGCGGCAGATGCTGGGCATCGGTCATGGCGACATACCGCATCTCGTCGTGCCACTTGCCCTGCATCATCCTCACGATCGGCGCAAAGGTGGTGTCGAAGAACAGCAGGCGATCCCTGGCGTGGTTGACGACATACTCCAGCTGCCCTTCGAAGAGCCTGGGATTGATCGTGTGGCAGACGGCGCCGATCCCGGCGATGGCATAGTAGAGCTCGAAATGGCGATAGCCGTTCCAGGCCAGGGTGGCGACGCGGTCGCCCTCGCCGATGCCGAGCGCCCGCAGGCCGTGCGCCAGCTGCGCGATCCGCTTGCCGGCCTCTGCATAGTCATAGCGGTGCAGGCCGCCCTCGACCGTCGAGGACACCACCTCGACATCCGGATAGAGTTCGCTCGCATAGTCGATAATCGAGGGAATCGACAATGGCCGATCCATCATCATGCCTTGCAGCATTCCTGTGGTCCTCCCTGAACGGCTTTAACTTTACTTGCGCGTCGACCCGCGTTCTTGTGTTCGACGAAAGCTTAGACCGCTCAAGCCGGCTGGACAATCCGTTCGCTCTGCGAAAACGCATTCTGCATTGGCTGGACAAGGCGGCTGCAAGCTTGCAAAAAAGAAGAACCAGCCCGGAACACCACCAGAGAGGTCGCGAGAACCTTCCATGTCCCCGACAGAAGCGCTGCCTACCCCGGAACGTCGCCTGATCTCGGTTGAGGAGATGCGGGCCTTGCTCGGCAAGCCGGTGGGGCAGTCCCCCTGGATTACGGTGGATCAAGCCCGCATCGACGCCTTTGCAGAAGTGACCGAGGACCATCAGTTCATCCATGTCGACCCGAAGCGGGCGGCAAAGGAGGGACCTTTCGGCGGCACCATCGCGCACGGATTCCTGACACTCTCGCTGCTGGTGCGCATGGCCGAGCTCTCGGTGCCCTTGCTGAACACGGAGCCGCCGATCATCAATTTCGGCTTGGACAAGATCCGCTGGCTAGTGCCGGTGAAAGCCGGCCAGCGCATACGCGGCCGCTTCACCCTGGCCGAGATGAACGAGAAGACGACGGGACGCATCCTCTTCCGCCACAGCGTCACCGTCGATATCGAGGGCGAAGATCGCACCGCCCTGGTCGCACACTGGCTGACTGCCGCTGTGCTCGGGGAACAGTCCAGCGCATGAGCCTCCGCGAGCAAGTGAGCCTGAAGGACTTAAAGGCCCGTGTCGGACAAGAGCTGGGTGTCTCCGACTGGATCGAGATAGACCAGGCACGCATCGATGCCTTCGCCGCTGTCGGCGACGACCAGTTCATCCACGTCGATCCAGCGCGTGCGACGGCCGAAACACCCTTCGGCGGTACCATAGCGCACGGTTTCCTGACCCTGTCATTGCTGGTGCCGATGGGCGAGACCGCTCTGCCCGAACTGGCCGAGCGTGCCATGGGGATCAACTACGGCTTCGAGCAGATGCGTTTCCTGGCCCCGGTCCGCGCCGGGCACCGCGTGCGCGGGCGCTTCAGTCTGCTGGAAATCAGCGAACGCCAAGCCCGTCAGATCCTGATCCGCTATGGCGTCACCGTCGAGATCGAAGGCGAGGAAAAGCCGGCCCTGGCCGCCGAGTGGCTGGCCCTTTCGATCATGAAAGAGGAGCAGTCATGAGAGAAGCCGTCATTGTATCCACAGCCCGCACGCCGATCGGCAAGGCCTATCGCGGTGCCTTCAACGATACTCAAGCGCAAGAGCTGGGTGGCCATGCCATCAAGCACGCCGTCGAGCGCTCCGGCATCGAGCCGGCCGAAGTGGATGACGTGATCCTGGGTGCCGCCCTGCAGCAAGGTTCGACCAACATGAACATCGCCCGCCAATCGGCGGTGCGCGCCGGTCTGCCGACCTCGGTCGCCGGGATGAGCGTCGACCGCCAGTGTGCATCCGGCCTGATGGCGATCGCCACGGCTGCCAAGCAGATCCTCGACGACGGCATGACGGTGACCGTCGGCGGCGGGCTGGAGTCGATCTCTCTGGTGCAGAACGAGCACCGCAACGTCTATCGCTTCCGCGATCCTTGGCTGGTCGAGAACTGCCCGGCGCTCTACATGTCGATGATCGAGACAGCCGAGATCGTCGCCGAGCGCTATGGCATCGCGCGCGCCGCACAAGACAAGTTCGCACTGCTGTCGCAACAGCGGATCGCCGCGGCCCAGCAGGCCGGCAAACTGAACGACGAGATCGTGCCGCTGGCCTCGGTGAAGAAGGTGCAGGACAAGGCGACGGGAGAGATCTCCGACCAGGCCGTCACCTTGGAGCACGACGAGGGCAACCGCCCATCGACCACTCTGGAAGGCCTTGCCGGGCTTGCACCCGTCTTCAAGGATGGCCTGACCGTCTCCGAGGGCCGCTACATCACCGCCGGCAATGCTTCGCAGCTCTCCGACGGCGCTTCTGCCTCGATCCTGATGGAGGCCAAGGAGGCCGAGAAGCGGGGCCTGCAGCCGCTCGGCATCTATCGCGGCATGGCGGTCGCCGGCTGCGAGCCGGACGAGATGGGCATCGGCCCGGTCTTTGCCGTGCCGAAACTCTTGCAACGCCATGGCCTCACAGTCGACGATATCGGCCTTTGGGAGCTGAACGAGGCCTTTGCCGTGCAAGCACTCTACTGCCGCGAGCGGCTGGGCATCGACAAGGAGGTCTTCAACGTCAACGGCGGCGCGATCGCCGTCGGCCATCCCTATGGCATGTCGGGCGCACGCTTGGTCGGCACCGCCCTGATCGAGGGCAAGCGTCGCGGCACGAAATTTGCCGTCGTCACCATGTGCGTCGGCGGCGGCATGGGCGCAGCCGGGCTCTTCGAGATCGCCTAGGTGCTATCGTTAGGGGCTTGAACAGAAACTGGATTGAGGGGCTAGACTAAGAACGAAAAGCGAAGCGTCGAGAGACCGGAACCGGCGAAAGACGCAGTGATTTTAACCTAGGGAGGATGACCATGTTGAAGCGAAGCTCGTTGGCGGCGGTTGCCGTCGGATCTCTCATAGCTGCGGCTGCGGCTCAAGCCGACACGGTGAAGATCGGCTACATCGATCCCCTGTCCGGTGCCTTCGCCAATGTCGGCGACAGCGGCAAGCGCCACTTCGAGTTCTTTGCCGAGAAGATCAACGCCAACGGCGGTCTGAATGGCGATACGGTCGAAATCGTTGCCTTCGACAACAAGATCAACCCGAAAGAGAGCCTGATCCAGCTGCAAAAGGCGATCGACGACGGCATCAACATCATTGTCCAGGGCAACGGCTCCTCCATCGCCTCTGCGATCATCGATGCGGTGAACAAGCACAACAAGCGCAATCCGGACGAGCCGGTTTTGTTCCTGAACTACGCGGCCGTGGATCCGGCCTTTACCAACGACCGCTGCAGCTTCTGGCACTTCCGGTTCGACGCCGATGCCGACATGAAGATGGAGGCGCTCACCGACTGGCTGGCAACCCGCGAGGATCTGGGCAAGGTCTACATCATCGGCCAGGACTACTCCTTCGGCAAAGCGGTACAGGCCGCCGCCAACCGCATGCTGGCGGCCAAGAGCCCGGAGAAGGAGATCGTCGGCGACGAGTTGCACCCGCTGGGCAAGGTCAAGGACTTCAGCCCCTATATCGCCAAGATCAAAGCCTCCGACGCCAATGTCGTCATCACCGGCAACTGGGGCAACGACATGACCCTGCTGGTCAAGGCGGCGGCCGATGCCGGCTTGGACGTGCCGATCCTGACCTACTATGGCGGCGGCCTGGGGGCGCCGACAGCAATGGGCGATACCGCGGTCGACCGCGTCATGCAGATCACCGAATGGCATGAGAATGTCGCCGATCTGGGCCTCGATCCGCTAATGGACGAGTTCGAGAAAGAGCATGAGATCGACCTCTACTACTATCGGGTCAAGAACCTGATGGAGATGCTGCAGAAGGCTGCCGCGAAGGCCGGATCCATCGAGCCGACGGCGCTCGCTCATGCCTTGGAGGGGATGGAGCACAACACCGAGGTCGGCACCATCACCATGCGCGCCGACAATCATCAGCTGATCCAGCCGCTCTATCTCTCGACCTTCTCCGGCGATGTCGCCCGCGACCTGGAGAACACCGGCTACGGATTCAAGACCAACTATCGAATCGAGGGCCCGGCGACCTCGACCGCCACCACCTGCGAGATGAAGCGCCCCGGCTAGTCCCTCTGCCTGGCATCGGCGGGCTTGCGGCCTCGACGTCGTGAGTCCGCCGAGCCGGCGGGCACAGCGATGGAAGTCGTCATCTTCTCAGCCCTGAATGGGCTGCTGTACGGGCTGCTGCTCTTCATGCTGTCCAGTGGGCTCACGCTCATCTTCTCGATGATGGGGGTGTTGAACTTTGCCCATGCCAGCTTCTACATGATCGGCGCCTATCTGGCCTTCACGCTCTCCAGCGGCATCGGCTTCTGGCCGGCGCTCTTCCTGGCGCCGGTTCTGGTCGGCCTGATCGGCGCCCTGGTCGAACGCTATGGCCTGCGCCGGGTGCATAGTCATGGGCATGTCGCCGAACTGCTCTTCACCTTCGGGCTGGCCTACCTGATCGAAGAGGCGGTGAAGCTGATCTGGGGTAAGCTGCCGGTATCCTATGGCGTCCCCGACTCGCTCGATTGGGCCATCTTTACCCTCTTCGACACCACCTACCCGGCCTTTCGCGTCTTCATGATGCTGGTCGCCACCTTGATGTTCGTCGGCCTCTGGCTGCTGCTGAAGCGGACCCGCGCCGGCCTGATGATCCAAGCCGCCCTGACGCATCCGCAGATGGTGGGGCATCTAGGCCACAACGTGCCCTTGATCTTCATGTTGGTCTTCGGCATCGGCTGCGCACTTGCCGGCCTGGCCGGTGTGATCGGCGGGGCGCTGCTGATCACCGAGCCGGCGATGGCCTTTAGCCTCGGGCCCATCGTCTTCGTCGTGGTTGTGGTCGGCGGTATGGGCTCCCTGACCGGCGCCTTCGTCGCCTCGATCCTGATCGGCCTGCTGCAGACCTTCGCGATCGCCATCGACGCCTCCTTGGCCGATCTCTTCGCGCTGGTCGGCATTTCCGTCGATCCCAAGGGCGAGCTCACCGGCATCACCCTGGCGCAGATCGCCCCCATGCTGCCCTTTATCCTGCTGGTGCTGATTTTGATCTTCCGGCCGCGCGGCCTGATGGGAGCACGGGAATCGTGAGCGGTCCCGCTCTTCTGCGTGCGCTTCTGCCTTGGCTGGCCGGACTGCTCCTGCTGCTCCTGCTGCCCTCGATCTTTCCCTCGCGCACCTCGCTTTCGGTGATGAACGCGATCGGCATCCAGCTGGTCTTCGCGCTCTCCTACAACATGCTGCTGGGTCAGGGCGGCATGCTCTCTTTCGGGCATGCGGTCTACTTCGGTTTCGGCGGTTACGGCGCCATCCACGTCATGGGTTTGATCGAGGCGGGGCTGATCGACGTCCCGGTCTTCGGGCTGCCGCTGGTGGGTTTCGCCGTCGGCCTATTGGCCGGCGCGGTGATCGGCTGGCCTTCCTGTCGATGCTCCGGCGTGCCCTTTGCCATGATCTCGCTGGGTATCGGCGAACTGGTGGCGGCCGCCGGCTTCATGTTCGTCTCCCTTTTCGGCGGCGAGGAGGGCATCTCCGGCGATCGCATGGTGGGGCCGGAGGCCTTCGGCCTCTCGCTCGGCCCGATCGGCGAGGTCTATTGGTTCATCGCCTTCTGGGCCTTCCTTGCAACCCTGACCATGTGGGCCTTCACCAAGACGCCGCTGGGCCGCCTCTCCAATGCCGTGCGCGACAACGATCAGCGCGCCCAATACATCGGCTTCGACCCGCAGCGCGTGCGCTATCTGGTCTTCATCGTCTCCGGCGGTTTCGCCGGCCTGGCCGGTGGCATGTCTGCGGTGAACTACGAGATCCTGACGCCCGAGACCTTCTCCGCGCTGGTCTCCGGCGCGGTCCTGATCATGGCCTTCATCGGTGGCATCGGTACCTTCTACGGGCCGATCCTGGGAGCCGCGTTGATCGTCATCATGCAGTCCCTGCTGTCCGACTACACCGAGGCCTGGCAGTTCTACATCGGCATCCTTTTCATGGTGATCGTCATGTTCGCCCCCGGCGGGCTGGCCGGCCTGGTCGAGCGTGTCCGCCTGGCGCTGCGCCGCGGCGAGCTGGCCGAGGTGGCACCACGCTGGGCGCTGGGAACGGCCTCGGCCCTGGCGATGACCCTGGGCATGATCGTCCTGGTCGAACTGGTGTTCCGCTGGCGCGAGCGCTCCGACCCCATGGAGATCCTGGGCATGACTCTTAGCCATGACGAGGTCTTGCCCTGGCTTCTGGCCCTCGGTCTACTGGCACTCGGCACCCTCGGCCTGCGCCGAGCACCGCAGCGCTGGGGCCGCCTGCTGAAGGGCGAGATGCCATGACCGCAGCCTTGACCCTACGCAATCTCACCAAGTCCTTCGGGCCGGTCGAGATCATCCGCGGCGTCGACCTCGAGGTGGCGGCCGGCGAGCGCCACGCCGTGATCGGACCCAACGGTGCCGGCAAGTCGACCCTCTTCAACCTGATCTCCGGCGCCTTCCCGCCTTCTGGCGGCGAGGTGCTGCTGCGCGAGCGTCGCATTTCCGGCCTGCCGGCCTATCGGATCAACCGCATGGGCCTCTCGCGCTCCTTCCAGGTGACCAACATCTTCCAGAACATGTCGGTCTACGAGAACCTGCGCTGCGCCGTCCTCTGGTCCCTGGGTTATCGCTACACTTTCTGGCACTGGGCCTCGCGGCTGGCCGACATCACCGAGCGCAGTGACGAGCTCCTCCAGCTCCTGCATCTGGAGCACACCCGCGATACGCCGGCCGGCCTGCTGTCCTACGCCGATCAGCGTGCGCTTGAGATCGGCATCACGATTGCCGGCGGCGCCCAGGTGATCTTGCTGGACGAGCCCACCGCCGGCATGAGCCACGCCGAGACCGACCGCGCCGTCGAATTGATCCGTCGGGTCACCGAGGGCCGCACCCTGGTGATAGTCGAGCATGACATGGGCGTGGTCTTCGGCCTGGCCGACCGCATCTCGGTCCTGGTCTACGGCGAGATCGTCGCCAGCGGCACGCCGGAGGAGATCCGCGGCAACCCCAAGGTGCGCGAGGCCTATCTGGGCGAGGGGGCGGTCTAGATGCTGACCCTCCGCGATCTCCATGCCTACTACGGCAAGAGCCACATCCTGCAGGGGGTCGGCCTCACCGTCGGCGAGGGCGAGGTCGCGAGCCTGCTCGGCCGCAACGGGGTGGGCCGTTCGACCCTGGTCAAGGCGGTCATGGGCGAGGTCGCGCCGCAGGGTTCGATCCGCTTCAGGGAGCGCGAGATCGCCGGCCTGCCGAGCCACAAGATCGCCCGTTTGGGCCTGGGCTATGTGCCGGAGAACCGTGACGTCTTCCCCTATCTGACGGTGCGCCAGAACCTCTTGTTGGGCATCAAGGACATGCGCCGCCCCGGCCGCTGGTCGATCGAGCAGATGCTGGACCTCTTCCCCAACCTACGCGAGCGCGCCGACAGCCCGGCCGGCGTGCTCTCGGGCGGCGAGAAGCAGATGCTGACCATCTGCCGAACCCTGATGGGCGACCCCGAGTTGGTGATGATCGACGAGCCGACCGAGGGCCTGGCGCCCTTGATCGTGCGCCAGGTCGGCACTCTGATCGCCGAGATCGCCCGCAGCGGCATCTCGATCCTGCTGGTCGAGCAGAAGCTTTCGATCGCCTTGGACATCTCGCAGCGGGTCTACGTCATGGGCCACGGCCGCATCGTCTTCGAGGGCACCCCGCAGGAACTCCGCGACACGCCGGCGGTGCGGGAGGAGTGGCTAGAGGTCTAATCCCCTTCCGCAATCTCCGAAAGCGCCTCACGGTCGCTGAGTGCCACCCTGTTGCCCGGCAGCAGCGTGATCAAGCCCTCGGTCTTCAGCTTGGTGAAGGTGCGGCTGACGGTTTCGGTCGTCAGGCCCAGATAGTCGGCGATGTCGGTGCGGCTCATCGGCACGCTGACCGGATCCTCCGAGCGGCCGGCCTGCTTGGCCCGGCGCGAGAGCACCAGCAGGAAGGAGGCGATCCGCTCCTTCGCGGTCTTGCGACCCAGGAGCAGCATTTGCTCCTGCGCCTCGGCCAGCTCGTGACCGGCGATCACCAGGAGGCGCCGCTCCATCTGCGGGTACTTCTGCAAGAGATCGTCGAGCTGACCGCGCCGGAAACGACAGACCTTGGTCTCGGTGACGGTCTCGGCCGAATAGGCATAGGCGGCCTCCGACGCCAGACCCAGAAAATCGCCCGCGAAGAGAAAGCCGGTCACTTGCCGCCGCCCGTCGGCCAGCAGCTTGTAGATCCTGATCGTGCCCTGGGTCACGTTGAAGAGGTGATCGGAGGCCTCGCCCTCGTCGAAGATGTTCCGGCCGGACTCATAGGTGTGGCGCGTCGCGATAGCATCGACGGCAGCCAGGGCCGCGTTTTCCAAGGGCGCGCAGACCGTGAGCGAGCGCACGCCGCAAGCCGCGCAGGCCTGCGGGATCGCTACCGGATCGACGAGTCCGGCTCGCTCTCTGCGTTCCTCCCTACCAGCCATGCCGTTCGCACCTTCTCCCAATCGCTGTCTCTTCAATCTACGCGTCATTTGACACAGATCAAAGCGCGCGATGGCGCAGGCTTCCTAGCCTGACGATCACAGCTATCAGAATTGCGAAGGAAACGATGGGCCCGCCACTACCGAAAGCACCCGGCCTCTTCGTCCGAACCCTGGACGAACGACGTTTCCACCTGGCCCACCCGCTGGCCAAGACCGCCATGCCCAGCCTGACCCTGGAGGAGTGGTGCCACTTCCTCAGCCGCCATCTGGAGCAGGAGGCGAGCGGTCTTGTGACGGTGGAGAACAGTCGCGAGATTATGTTGGCCTGCGCGGCCTTTTGCGTCAGGCCGGATCTGCAGCACGGCCGCTGCCTGGTGGTCGATCCGCTGATCGTCATGGACCTGGTCGGCTCCAAGATGGTGGCGGGCCTGCTGGACGAGCATCTGCAATGGCAGGCGCGCCGCCATGACTGTGCCGGCATGCAGTTGCAGCTTCCCCTGCTCCACGGCAAAGGATCGGAAGAGCGCGGCCTCTCGGCTTTCCGTTGCTGCGGCCTGGCGACCGACGCCCTGCGTCTCTCCAAGGCCATCGACGTGCTCGGATCGACGGCCTGAGAGTCACTCTCATGACCGACGGCCGGATTCTTCCGAGTCTGCGGCCTGCCGTAGGAACCAAGCACAGAAGACCTTGCCGTCGTGACGGCCTTCGGTCCTGTCAATCGGATAGTAGTGATCGCGGGGCAAAGGTGTGATGCGCCGAGGCGTGAGAAGCCTTCCCTCTTCCAGATAGCGGTCGATCAAGGGAGAGCCGGCCAAGGCGACGCCCTGACCCTCGATCGCCGCCTGCAGCATGGTGATGCAGGTGTTCATCACCACACCGGCACTCTCCAGCGGCGGCGTCAAACCCATGCGATCGAACCAGTGCGGCCAGCGCGCCTGCGGCCGATAGGAGCCGGATAGATGTAAAAGCTGCTCGCGCAAGAGATCTTCCGCCATCTCCAGGGCAGATCGCTTGCGATAGTCGGCACTGAACACGGGATAGAGGAACTCGCGAAAGAGCCGGGTCACCTCTCCTTCAGGCATAGCCACGTCGCCATAACGTATCGCCACGTCGACGGTCTCGGCGTCCAGGTCGCAATAGCGGTCCGAGACGATCAGATTGAGCTCGACCTCAGGGTGTCGGGCGCTGAAGTCAGCCATCAGGTTGAAAAAGCCGTCGTGGTGGTAACCGTCAAACGGCGATCGCTGGCGTCCGTCCTGATCTGGCCCAAAGCATCGGCGATGCCAGTCAGGGCCGGACCGACCGTCGATTTCAGCATGCTGCAGGCCTGCGTCAGCGTTACGCTGCGGTGCCCGCGATGAAAGAGCTTGACCCCCAGCAAGGCCTCCAGGTCGGCAATCTGCCGACTGACGGAAACCCGGGTTATCCCCAGCTTCTCTGTAGCACGAGAGAAGTTGTCGCTTCGCGATGCCGCCTCGAAGATCACCAAGGCCTGTAGGTTTGCCAGATGACGTAGAGAAAGTTTCGCACATTTGTGTGTGGTTGGTGGCCCCGCATCCCTCAGGCTTTCAGTCGCCAGGCGGAGCAGCCAATAGAGGAGGCCAGAGCCACCATGGACGAGGATGACACGAAGGGCCTGTCGAACGTGGTCCGTATCGACGCCGGTCGGATAGAAGATCATCTGAGGCAGATCGTGCGAGGCAGCGTCGAGGAGACACTGAACAGCCTGCTGGAGGCAGAGGCGGATCGGCTTTGCAATGCAGGGCGCTATGAGCGCAGTGAGGCGCGCCGCGACACACGAGCTGGCCGCTACGCGCGCAAGCTGCACACGCGCGCCGGAGAGGTGCAGGTGCAAGGTGCCGAAGCTTCGCACGCAGACGCATCGACGACGGCAATCATCGAGCGCTATCGCCGGCGCGAGCGCTCGGTCGAAGAGGCTTCGATGGAGATGTATCTGGCTGGTGTGTCGCTACGCCGGGTGGAGGACATCACCGAGGCCCTGTGGGGCACGCGGGTGAGCCCCAGCACGCTCTCCAATCTCAACGAGAAGCTCTACTCCCAGATCGAGACCTGGCGGAACCGGTCGATCGAGGGCGAACACCCCTACCTCTATCTGGACGGCCCTCTATCTGGACGGCATTGTCCTGAAGCGCAGTTGGGCAGGTGAAGTGCGCAACGTCTCGCTGCTGGTTGCGGTCGCTGTCAAGGCCGGCGGCTACCGCGAGACCCTCGGCAGCCTCGAGGGAGCCAAGGAAGACAAGAAGGGCTGGAGCGCCTTCCTCAAGCACCTCAAGGAGCGCGGCCTGACGGGTGTCGCGTCGATCGTCTCGGATGCCTGCATGGGGCTCGTCGAGAGCGCGACCGAGTTCCATCCGGACGCCCAGTGGCAGCGCTGCGTCGTGCATTGGATGCCTTCGTGCCCGGTGCCGACCGGCAAGATGCGTGACGTCGCTCTCATGCTGAAGGCTATCCAGGCCCAGGAGAGCCGCGAGGCGGCCCGCGCCAAGGCCACGCGGCCAAACTCAGAGCCATGCGTCTGCCCAAGGGCGCCGACTGGCTAGAGGAGACGGTCGAGGAGACCTGGGTCTACCATGCCTTCCCCAATGAGCATTGGCGCCGGATCAGGACCAACAATCCTCTGGAGAGGATCATGCGGGAGATCCGGCGGCGAACCCGCCTCGTCGGAGCCTTCCCCGACGGCCAAGCGGCCCTCAACCTGGCCGCGGCCAGGGTGAGACACATCGCTGGCACCAAATGGTCCAGCAAGCGCTACATGAACAGGGACCTGCTCAAGCAGCGGGACAGGGTTGCCTGATGGAACAGGCCGCCAAAACCAATGTGCGAAAGATCCTGGACACTACTGTTTGCCAAGCGTTTGCGTAGGCTTGCCATAACGCAGAGGTTAACAGATTGCGCACCATTTCGGAACTTCACAGATGATCCATCCTGCCTATGCTCGGACAATCCACAGCAGAGTCAGGCGGAAAGCCGGCACGACCGAAGGGGGAAACGACATGGGTAGCAGAGGGATAATCCTGGCCGCTGCCACCGCAGGCCTGACCCTGGCCAGCATCACCGGCAATGCCGCGGACCTGCCCGGCGAAGGCGTCAGCGTCTCGCCGATCAAGGGCTCGCCGGCCAATGCCTGGTTCCAGCACATGGTGGTGCAGATCGCGTTGGAGAAACTCGACCATGAGGTCGACGAGACCCTGGAAGCCGACTTCCCTGCCTTGCATCTGGCTGTCGCCTCCGGCGATGCCGATTACACAGTCAACTGCTGGCGTCCTCTGCACAACGGCTTCTTCGACAAATCGGGCGGCGAGGACACCATGAGCCGGGTGAAGGCCGTCTCACCGGTGCCGGTCAGGGCTACTACATCGACAAGAAGACGGCCTAGACCCAGGGCATCACCTCTATCGATCAACTTAAGGATCCTGAGGTCGCCGCACTCTTCGACAGCGACGGCGACGGCAAGGCCAATCTCTCGGGCTGCAACTCGGGCTGGGGCTGCGAGCTGGTGATCGAGCATCACCTGGATAGCTACTTCCCGATCATGGCCGACACCATCACGCGTTACAAAGAAGGTGCGCCGATCCTCTACTACACCTGGACATCGAACTGGATCAGCGACGTTCTGGTCCCCGGTCAGGACGTGATGGCGATCGACTGCCCTTCTCCGCCCTGCCGAACGACCCGGAGGCCGACATGGCACAGCCCGACGGTTCCAACCCCGGCCTTGCCGTCAGCGATGTCTACATCGTCGCCAACAGGGACTTCATCGAAGACAACCCTGCGGCCGCCAAGCTCTTCACCTTGGTGGAGATTCCGATCTCGGCAGTCAATGCCATCCAAGTGAAGCTGCGCGACGGCGAGGACAGCCTGGAGGGCTTCCGCCGCCACGCGGAAGACTGGGTCGCCACCAATCAGGCCCAAGTCGACGCCTGGGTTGCCGAAGCCGTGAAGGCTGGCAACTAGCGCACTTCGAGGATTGAATGCAATGTCCGGGCCTCAGATTGAATGCCGTGATCCCTGGAAGATCTACGGCAGCCAGTCCGATGCGGCGATGCAACCGTCCTGCAGGAGAAGCCGAGCAAGGAGGAGGTCCGCGAGCGCTTCGGCTGCGTGCTGGGCGTCCGCGATGCCAACTTCTCGGTCAAGGAGGGCGAGATCTTCTGCAGCATGGGTCTGTCGGGTTCCAGCAAGTCGACCCTGGTGCGCCACGTCAATCGCCTGATCGAGCCAACCTCCGGCCAGATCCACGTCGCCGGCGCCCGCGTCGACACCCTGGCCGAGCTGGCTCTGCGCAAACTCAAGGCCGAGGCCATCGGCATGGTGTTCCAGCACATGGCGCTCTGGCCGCATCGGACTTTGAGCGAGAATGTCGGCTTCGGCCTGGAGGTGCGCGATGTACCTCTAAAACTGAGCCGTGAAGCAGCCGCCAAGGCCTTGGATGCCATGGATCACAGATCGATGATGTCGCCCACGGTATTCCAGAGGATGCTGACGGTTCTTTCGGCCTTTGCGCGGATCAGTGATTTGAGCTCGGCGAATGCCATCTCGATTGAGTTGAAGTCGGGACTGTAGGGCGGCAGATAATTGAGGGTGGCGCCTGTGGCCTCGATGGCTTGGCGGACGCCGGTGGCCTTGTGCGCCGGCAAGCTATCCATGATCACGACATCTCCGGGATTAAGGGTCGGCGCCAGCGCTTGCTCGCTATAGGCAAGAAAAGCGACGCCATTCATGGCACCGTCGAGCACCATCGGCGCGGTCATTCCAGTCAGCCGAAGCGCGCCGGTAAAGGTGGTTGTCTTCCAATGCCCGTGGGGGATGCCCGCGCGACAGCGCTCGCCCCGCCTGGAACGCCCACGCAGCCGCGCCATCTTCGTCGACAGGCCCGTCTCGTCGATGAAGACCGGCCTGGCCGGATCGAAGTCGAGTTGGCTGTCAAACCAGGCTTGGCGCTTTCTCAAGACCTCCGGCCGCTCCTGCTCCAATGCGTGCACGATTTTTGTACGTGAAGCCGCACCCCCGCAACCAGTTGTTCAGCGCGCTCCGGCCAATCCGGACGTCGCGCCCGTCTGCGCGGCGCGCCACCATCTCATTGAGCGTGATGTCCTCGTCAGTCTCAATCAGGGTCAGTCTCAATCAGGCCCACGATGAAGCCTTCATGCCCCTCAAGGCTCGACCCGCGTCGCCGACCGGTCGGTCGCGGCTCCGCCTCACCGGCTTTGGCCCGCTTTTATCCAGCGGATCGCGGTCGATGGCGCCACACCGAACCGCGCCGCCGCACCACGCACCGACAGGCCCGCCTGCATGGCCGGACCGGAAGCGGCCAATCGGGTTCCCAGAGCAATGCCCTCGGCCGAGAGGAAATGCCGGTACTTGGACAGGAAGCCCGGCCAATTCGCGACAAAAGGCGTGGTGAAATCCAAGGGGCTGATCGGCATCCAGGCAGGGCTCGGGTCCTCGGCCAGCCCCCACCGATGAGCATGCCGCTTGGCGACTTCGGCCAAGGCCGCCTCGACCTGGGCAACATACAGGACAAGACCGACGGCGGTCCAAGCCCCGCGCCTTGGATCAGAACGCCGTCCCGGCATCGCCGGCCGTGTGGTAACAGCGCGGCGCCCGCACCGGAGTTTGCGAAGCGATTTCTCGGTAGCGCAGCTCGCGCTCATAGGCTCCCAGTTCGACACACCCAGCTGGCGACGAGCCTCCTCCACTGCCGGCAGCTTGACGATCAGGCTCTCAGGCGCATTCCCCGCTGGACCATCAAATCCGAGCCGCACCCGTCCCCGCCGAGGTTCTCCAAGGCTAAACCGACGACGGAGCGGTCCCACGGCAGGAGCCCGATCGACCGACCGCAGCATGGCGGTCAGCCAAGCCTTGTCGATGTCCTCGGGTCTTCGGATCTCTGTCGCGTCGGGCATCTCTGTCTATGCTCTCGGTCAGGCTGCTCGCCGGCCAGCCGCTGTTCTGCCGGAAGAGGGATGGCCGCAGGCGCATCTGACCAGGGCAGCAGGATCTGAAAGACGGTGCCCTCGGCACTGCTGCTCAAGAGCGCGATGTCGCCGCCGTGGGCCTCGATGATTTCGCGCGCTATCGCCAGGCCAAGCCCGGTTCCGTCGGCGCGGGCCGAGCCGCGGAAGGGCTGAAAGAGGTTGGCTTGGGCGCGCGGCGGCAGTCCGGGACCATTGTCGGCTAGAGTGATCGACCATTCGGCCTTGTGCGGAGCGGCCTCGACCAGGACCGTGAGTTCGCTGGCGCCGGCATCCACCGCATTCTGCGAAAGATTGGCCAGAACCCGATAAAGCTGATCGCGATCAGCCGTGATCACCAGGTCGGGCGGCATCGTTGCGGACCAGCACGCCTCGCCGGACAGCACCGCCGGCAAGGCCGAACCGACCTCGTTCACCAGGTCGGCAACCACCACCCGGCTCGGCTCCAGGCGCATTTCTCCGCCGCGCGCGAAGGTCAAGGTGCGCTCGCAGAGGTCGACAGCACGGTCGATCGACTTGATCAGGGTCGGCGTTACCCGGCGCACCCGCGGATCGGCACTTTCGGCCATGGAATCGGAGACCAGGCGGGCGGTGGTGAGGATGTTGCGCAGATCGTGGTTGATCTTGGAAACCGCCGTGCCGAGAGCCGCCAGCCGGGTCTTTTGGCGCAGCGCGTCGCGCAAGGCCTCCTGCATGTCCTCCAGTGCGTGCGCGGCCAAACCGATCTCATCGCTGCGCCGGCCGGCCTGACGATAGACCGGGCTGCGTTCCGGATCGGCCTGGAAGGCGACCATGCTCTCGGTCACGCGCCGCATGGGGCGCACCAGCATCAGCTGCAGCGAGAGGAAGACCAAGCTGGCGGTGATTATCGAGATCACCAGGGAGAGCAGGAAGATCCGGAGCCCGAACTGTCGCAAGTCGTCCTTCAGCGGCAGGTCGTCGATCACGATCTCCACCGTGCTGGAGGGCGCCTCCGGCGAGCGCCCGACCACCTGGATGATCTGCTCGTCGTAGCTGACGAGTCCCTGCAGCGCATAGTCGATCAGCTTGAAGGCGCTGGCGTTCACCAGATCGACCGTCTGCGAGATCGCTTGCGGCGGCGATTTCGCCATCAGCACCAGCTTGCCATGCGACGCGGTCCGCACCGAGACCGAATAGGCACCGACGTGCGACAGCAGTTCCGCCTCCAACTCGGGATTGATCACCAGGTTCGGAGTGGCAGCCAAGCCCAAGACGGCCAGATGGGCCGAGGCCAGGCGCTCGTTCAGCCAACTCTCCCAATAACGGCCGATCGAGGGCGCAAAGATCAGCACCTCCGCCAGCATGACGAAGGCCACCGTCAGGAGCAGCAGCCGCGCAGACATGCTTTGCCAAGGTTTTGGCAGATGGATCGCCATGAGCGTTTCAGCATCCCGGGCCGGCTTCAGCCGGTGGTTGGATAGAGAAAGTGTTCACACTCTTAACCTAGGCGCTTTAGCAAGGCGACCAAGATGCGTGTGCGCTTCGAGAATAGCTTTGGAGCATAAAAACTGCCGGCGGCGCGTTTGGAGACCTCGCCCAGGGTCGGATAGGGCGCCATGCTGGCCGCCAAGGCAGAGAGCGGCAGACGCCGTTCCAAGGCCAAAACCCAGGGCTGGATCAATTCCCCAGCGTGACGACCCAGGAGCGAGGCTCCGAGGATTTTGCCCTTGGACGTGACCACGACCTTGATAAAGCCGCCGGTCGCATGCTCGCTCTGGGCCCGATCGTTCTCGTGAAAGGACCAGCGCAGCAGGTTGATGTCATGACCAGCGGAGAGCGCCTCCGCCTCGCTCAAGCCCACCTGCGCAAGCTCCGGGTCGCAGTAGGTGACCCGCGGCACGACCAGGCGATCGGCCCGTGCCGGGATGCGGAAGGCGATGTTCTTGATCAGCACCGAAGCATGCGCGCCGGCCAGATGGGTGAACTGCTCGCCGCCGGCCGCATCGCCGGCGGCAAAGACCTTCTTGTTCGTGGTGCGCAGCCGCTTGTCGACGAGCAGACGCCCGCGATCCAAATCGATGCCAGCGCGTTCAGGCTGCAAACCCTCGTAATCGGGCTTGCGGCCGACAGCGACCAGCAGGTGGCTGCCCTGCAGGCTCTCGGGTCCGGCCTCGGACTCCAGCTGCAGGGTGACGCCCTCGCTACCGCGACCGGCCGCGACGGCTTCCCGGCCGCTTCTGATCTCGACTCCATCGGCCCGCAATCGTTCGACCAGCAGATCTGCCTGTTCCCGCTCGGCCAGCGGCAGGATCTCCGCGCGCTCCACCAGAGTCACGCGGCTCCCCAGGCGGGCAAAGGCCTGTGCCATTTCGCAGCCGATCGGACCGCCGCCGAGGACGAGCAGATGCTCCGGTTGCTCGGTCAGCTCGAAGAGGGTCTCGTTGGTGAGATAGGGAATCGAGTCCAATCCGGGGATTGGCGGAACCATCGGTCGAGAGCCGGTCGCGACGACGAATCGCTTGGCCGTTACCCTCTGCCTCTTCGTGGCGACCGCATCTCGTCCGATGAAGGCAGCCGTGTCGCGCAGCACGGTGATGCCGAAGCCTTCGAAGCGTTCTTGCGAGTCCATCGGTGCAATGGCCGCGATGACCCCTTGCACATGCGCCATGACCTTGGCGAAATCGACCTTAGGTGGGGTCGCTTCCAATCCCAGGGCCGCCGCATCGCGCCAGGTAACTGCCGCCGCCGCTGCAGCCAGCAACGCTTTCGAGGGCACGCAGCCGGTGTTTAGGCAGTCGCCGCCCATGGTTCCGCGCTCGATCAGAACGGTCTTGAGACCCAGCTGTGCCGCCCCTGCAGCCACGGAGAGGCCAGCCGAGCCGGCCCCGATCACACAGAGGTCGGCCTTGATCTCTCGCTTCGTCTCGGAGTTTGTCTCGAAAGACATCGAATTGCCCGCGTCCTCGGCCGCGACGACTGGGGGTGCGGGCTGGTGCCGCGGGTTGCGCAAGGAAGCCTCAGACATCGGCTTTGCGATGCCGTTGCCAACGTTTCCAGATCACCGGCAGCATGGCGAGGACTGCCAAGCCGATCAGCGGTAGAATGATGACGGGATCGAGGATGACCGACAGCTCCGGCTCCTCTCCACTTTCCAAGACCATGCCAAGCCCATTTCCCAAGGCGGCATAGACGACGACACCCGGTATGATCCCCAAGGCGGTCGCCAGCGTGTAGACCCAAAGCTTCACGCCCAGGAGTGCAGGCACCAGATTGACCAGCCAGAAGGGAAAGATCGGCAGCAGCCGCAGCACCAAGAGGTAGCTCAGCGCATCGTCCTGAAATCCCTTCTCCATGCGCTTCAGCCAGGGCCCGGCACGTGCCATCAAGCTATCGTGTAGAGCGCCCCGCGCAGCCAGGAACACCACCACAGAACCCAGGGTGGCGCCGGAAACGACCCAAACCGAGGCGACGAAGGTTCCGAAGAGATAGCCGGCGACAACCGTGACCAAGCTGGCGATCGGCAGCGAGAGCGCAGTGACGGCGGTGTAGAGGAGGAAGAGAACGATGCCGGCAAGGAACGGACTGGCGTCGACATGCCCACGCAGATACTGGCTGTGCTCCGAGACCGTCTGAAACGAGAGGCCGCCGTGCCGATAGAGCAGAAACAAGGCAATCGCGCTGGCCGCGAACAAGAGGCCAAGCGGTAGCCATCGCCGGCGGCCGGCCCGATCACACTGCACATATCCCGCATCGCCGCGATCTTGCATGTCCGCAATGTCCATTACAGCTAACCCCGCCAAGACGACAGCATCGCGCCTGATCGCGCAAGGCCCTAAATGCCTCAGCGCGAGGATCGTCCGGCACGGATATGCTTACTCTGCGCTCGATCGCCCCTTCCCCTCGACCCAACACAGATGACGCCCCGGACCCGCTGTCGCACCCCGCATTGCGTCACAAGGGCGTGATGCTGTCACCTCGTCGCTTGCCGGCCCGGCCGAGGCCGCAGTTCGGACAGATCCTGGCTTCTGCCGTCTGCGTCATTGACAGTCCCCCTCGCCCCCCCTTTATATGCCGGATTCGCGGGCGCTGCAGCCGACTTTCTACGGAGCCGCCCTATTGCCTTTTTCTGATCCTTAGGAGTGTCCAAGGTGAAGCGCACCTTCCAACCCAGTGTCGTGGTCCGCAAGCGCCGCCACGGCTTCCGCGCGCGCAAGGCGACGGTAGGCGGCCGCAACGTTCTGCGTCGGCGCCGCGCGCGCGGCCGCAAGCGTCTGTCCGCCTAGATCCGTCCGATTCTAGGGGCATGGCGCAGCGCCTGATCCATCTGAAGACGC
Source organism: Rhodospirillales bacterium (assembly GCA_965202755.1). Lineage (GTDB taxonomy): Bacteria > Pseudomonadota > Alphaproteobacteria > Kiloniellales > JACOMY01 > JACOMY01. The sequence continues at coordinate 221,939 of CBDBCL010000035.1, forward strand.
GCGCCGACTTCCTCAAGGTGGCCGGACGCGGTCGCAAATGGGCCATGCCGGGCCTGGTGGTCCAGGCCGCGGCACGCAGCGACGGCCTCGACGAAGCCAGCGCACCGAGACTGGGTCTAACCGCCAGCAAGAAAGTCGGCAACGCCGTGGCGCGCAATCGTGCCAAGCGGCGCCTGCGCGCGCTTGGCAACGAAATGCTGCCCGAGCATGGCCGGGCCGATTTGGACTATGTGCTGATCGGTCGACCGGCGACGCTGCGGCGCGCCTACGGCGACCTGCGCGAAGACCTGCTGGTCGCCCTGAGACGCGTCAATCGCCCCAAGCGCGAGTCGGCTCGATGAACCTGGAGACGCACCTTCTTGCTCTGCTGCACTGGCTGACGATCCTGCCGTTCCTGGCGGGTATCTGGATCTATCGGCTCTTCCTGTCGCCCTTCCTCGGGCGGCAGTGCCGTTTCCTTCCGACCTGCTCCAGCTACGCCGAAGAGTCGCTTAGGCGGCATGGAGCGATCCGAGGAAGCTGGCTAACCGTGCGACGCTTGGCTCGCTGTCATCCCTGGGGAGGATCGGGATACGACCCGGTTCCCGAGACCGAGGCCTCGATACGCGCATTCATGTCCGGTTCCACACCGCAACGACAAGGCTGACCCAGCAAGGCTCTTTGATGGATCAACAGAACATAAAGAACCTCATTCTGGCTGTCGCCCTGTCGATCGCCATCGTTCTTGGCTTTCAATTCTTCTTCGTGCCGACGCCGCCGCCGACACCGCAAACCCAGCAGACGACGGGCCAAGAGACCAGCGGCACTGGCGGAACCTCTGCGCCCAGCATCGCCCAGGCCCCGGTCAAGCAGCAGACTCGCGAAGAAGTGCTGGCCGAAAGCCCGCGCCTGCCGATCGATACGGCGCGGCTGGGCGGTTCGATCGCATTGCGTGGCGCGAAGCTGGATGACCTGATCCTCAAGGACTACCACACCGAGCTCTCCAAAGAGAGCCCCAAGGTCGAGTTGCTGGCACCGCGAGGCAGCGCGTATCCCTATTTCGCAGCTCTGCGTTGGACCGCCGACGACGACACCCCGGTGCCGACCAGCGACACGCTCTGGCAAACGAATGCGACCAGCCTTGGCGTCGACACGCCGGTGACCTTCTTTTGGGAGAACGGCCAGGGTCAGCGCTTCGAAATCGATGTTGCCGTCGACAAGGACTACATGTTCACCCTGACCCAGCGGGTGGTGAACTCGGGCGACACGTCCGTGCAGGTGGAGGCCTATGGGCTGGTCAACCGGGTCGGCATCCCGCCGACCTTGGATACCGCCTTCATCGTGCACGAGGGTTTGGTCGGCGTTCTCAACGATACCTATAGCGAGGTCGACTACGACACCGTGGAGGAGGCTCCGCCGGCCTCGGCGAGCAACCCAACGCGCACCATCTCGCAGCGCAGCGCGGGCGGCTGGATCGGCTTCTTCGACAAGTACTGGACGGTGCTGCTGATTCCCGAGCAGGACGCCGGGGTCGATTCGCATTTCTCCTATAGCCCAGTCAATGGCGGCGACACCTACCAGACCTCGATGACCTACAGCCCCTACGACGTCGCTGCCGGGGCAACCCACGAGGACACCTTTCACCTCTTTGCCGGTGCCCGCGAACCCAGTCTGATCGACCATTACAACGACGCGCTGCACATCGATAAGTTCTATCTGGCCGTCGACTACGGCTGGATCTTCTTCCTAGCGCGGCCGATCTATCTAGCGCTGAACTGGTTCCACGGTCTGGTCGGCAACTTTGGCGTGGCCATCCTGCTGCTGGTCGTCTGCGTGCGCATCCTGCTCTTCCCACTGGCCAACAAGGCCTACAAGTCGATGGCGAAGATGCGCAAGCTGCAGCCCAGAATGGTGGAACTGCGCGAGCGCTACAAGGACGACAAGCCGCGCTTCCAGAAAGAGATGATGGGCCTCTACAAGAAAGAGGGAGCCAACCCGGTGGCCGGCTGTCTGCCGATGCTGGTGCAGATTCCCATCTTCATTGCGCTCTACAACGTGCTCTACGGCACGATTCTGATGCGCCATGCGCCCTTCTTCGGCTGGATCCAGGACCTATCGGCGCCCGATCCGACGACCTGGATGAACCTCTTCGGCCTGCTGCCCTACACGGTGCCGAACCTGGGCATCCTGAGCTTCTTCTCGCTCGGCATCTGGCCGCTGCTGATGGGCTTCACCATGTGGGCGCAATACCGCCTGAACCCGCAGCCGACCGATCCGATGCAGGCCAAGATCTTCGCCTGGATGCCGGTGGTCTTCACCTTCATGCTGGGCCAGTTCGCGGCCGGTTTGGTGATTTACTGGGCCTGGAACAACCTGTTGTCGATGGCCCAACAGGTGATCATCATGCGCCGACAGGGCATCCCCATCGGCGGCAAGATGCCGGCCCTGCATTTCGGAGGCTCGAAGGCTCAGCCTGAGCCGGAACCCGAGCCCGAGCCGCCGAAAAAGATCGCTCCGGTGAAGGCCAAGCCGACCCCGGCCAAGCTGGAGAACAGGTCGCGAAGTGCGCGCTCTTCGAGCAGGGGCGCACGGCGCTCCAGCAATCCGGCGGCCAAGAAGCGCAAGCGGTCCTGACGCCCTTGCCGAAGCTTGGAGAGGATCCGGAGGCCGCGGCGGCCGAATTTGCGCGCTGGCTCTTCGCGCAGAACTGCGGCTTTGTCGCCGGTGCGGCCAGCGAAGCGCGCCTGCCGCCGCCGCTGGGCCCCGAGGTCGCCTTCGTCGGCCGCTCCAACGTCGGCAAGTCCAGCTTGGTGAACGCGCTCACCGGTCGCAACACGCTCGCCAAGGTCTCGCGCACGCCGGGGCGCACGCAGCAGCTCAACTTCTTCGATCTCGGCGGCCGCCTCATTCTGGTCGACTTGCCCGGCTACGGCTACGCCAAGGCGGCCAAGACCTCGATCGACGCCTGGACCGAGCTGACGCGGCGCTATCTGCGCGGACGCAAGGACCTGGAACGCGTGCTTGTGCTGATCGATTCCCGCCATGGCCCGAAGGAGAGCGACCGCGCGGCGATGGAAGCCTTGGACGAGGCCGCCCGGCCCTATCAGCTGGTGCTGACCAAGAACGATTTGGTGAAGACCTCGGCGTGCGAGACGCTGTTGCAACGGGTGACGGCCAAGGCCAGCCGCTATCGCGCTTGCCATCCCCGGGTGCTGGCGACCTCGGCGGCCAAGGGCTTGGGTATAGCCGAGTTGCGCCAAGAGCTGGCAGCCCTGGCCTCTGCGCCTATGGAATCCCCGCCTGCGGCACACTAGGCTTCGCCCGCTTGAACTAAAGAGCGGCACGACAAAAAGAGGAAGCGGCGCATGGCAGAGAGAAACATCAGCGACACCAAGGCCTGGCTGCGCACCGCCCGCGTCATCACCGAAGCCCTGCCTTACATGCGTCGCTATGCCGGCCAGACCTTCGTCATCAAGTACGGCGGCCACGCCATGGGCAATCCCGAGCTGGCCAAGCTCTTCGCGCGCGACATCGTGCTGCTGAAGCAGATCGGCATCAATCCCGTCGTGGTGCACGGCGGCGGCCCGCAGATCGGCCAGATGCTCGACCGCCTGGCTGTGCAGAGCAAGTTCGTCGACGGCCTGCGCGTCACCGATTCCGAGACCGTCGAGATCGTCGAGATGGTCTTGGCAGGCTCCATCAACAAGCAGATCGTGACCGCCATCAACGAAGCCGGCGGCACCGCCATCGGCATCTCCGGCAAGGACGGCCGGCTGATCCAGGCGACCAAGCTGCGCCGCACCCAGCGCGACCCCGATTCCAACATCGAGAAGATCCTGGACCTGGGTTTCGTCGGTGAACCCAAGGCGATCGATCCGCACATCCTGGCCGGGCTGGAGCATTCCGGCATGATCCCGGTGATCGCACCGATCGGCGTCGGCCACGGCGGCGAGACCTACAACATCAACGCCGATACGGCAGCTGGAGCCATCGCCGCAGCGGTCGGCGCCTCGCGCCTGCTGCTCTTGACCGACGTGGTCGGCGTCATGGATCCCGACAAGACGGTCCTGACCGACCTGGACGTCGGCGAGATTGCCCGCCTGCGCCGCGAAGGCGTGATCTACGGCGGCATGATCCCCAAGCTGGAAACCTGCGTCTACGCCGTGGAGAACGGCGTCGATGCGGCGGTCATCCTGGACGGCCGGGTGCCGCACTCCATGCTGCTGGAGATCTTCACCGAACATGGCTTGGGCACCTTGGTGCGCCGTAAACCGCTGGAACACTAGGCAATCGAGAAGGAGTGCGACCTATGGATAGGGCCGCGTTGGAACAGAGCATTGTGGCGGCTTGGGATCTGCGCGACACGATCTCCCCGGCAACCCGGGGGGAAACTCGCAAGGCCGTCGAGACTGCTTTGGCGGCGCTCGACGCCGGCGAACTGCGCGTCGCCGAGAAGCGCGACGAGGGCTGGCACGTCAATCAGTGGCTGAAGATGGCCGTACTGCTGTCTTTCCGCCTGAACGACATGAAGCCGATCCCCGGCGGGCCCGGCGAGAACACCTCCTGGTGGGACAAGGTCGATTCCAAGTTCGCCGGTTGGGGCGAGAACCGCTTCCGCGACGCCGGTTTCCGCGCGGTGCCCCACACCATCGTGCGTCACTCGGCCTATATCGCGCCCGGCGTGGTCTTGATGCCCAGCTTCGTGAACCTGGGCGCTTATGTCGACAGCGGCACCATGGTGGACACCTGGGCCACGGTCGGCTCCTGCGCGCAGATCGGCAAGAACTGCCACATCTCCGGCGGCGCGGGCATCGGCGGCGTTCTGGAGCCCCTCCAGGCCGGTCCCGTGGTCATCGAGGACAACTGCTTCATCGGCGCCCGCTCGGAGGTGGTCGAAGGCGTGGTCGTAGAGGAGGGCGCGGTCATCTCCATGGGCGTCTTCATCGGTGCCTCGACCAAGATCGTCGACCGCGACACCGGCACGATCTATCGCAGCCGGGTGCCGGCCTACTCCGTTGTGGTGCCCGGAACCCTGCCCGGCAAACCGCTGCCCGACGGCAGCCCCGGACCCGGCCTCTACTGCGCGGTCATCATCAAGCGCGTGGACGAAGGCACCCGCGCCAAGACCTCGATCAACGACCTGCTGCGCGACTAGTTGCGACAGCGATGACCGGCACGATCGATCCCATCGCCCTTGCCCAGGAGCTGATTCGCTGCCGCTCGGTCACGCCGACGGAGGCTGGTGCGCTCGACCTCCTGCAGCGGGCCTTGGAGGGCTTGGGGTTTCGCTGCAGCCGCCAGGTCTTCGAGGAGACGGATACCGCACCCGTGGACAATCTCTATGCCCGGCTCGGCACCCAGGGAGCGAACCTCTGCTACGCCGGGCACACCGATGTGGTGCCGCCGGGAAACGCAGACCTCTGGAGCAGCGATCCCTTTGCCGGGACCATTCGCGACGGCTGGCTGATCGGTCGCGGCGCGGTCGACATGAAAGGCTCGATCGCCGCCTACCTGGCTGCCCTCTCGCGTTTTCTGGCTGGAGCGAAGCCCAAAGGGTCCTTGTCCTTGCTGATCACGGCCGACGAGGAAGGCCCCTCGATCAATGGCACGCGCAAGATGCTGTCCTGGGTCCTGGAGCAGGGCGAGCGTCTGGACGGCTGTATCGTCGGCGAGCCCACCAGCGTGGAACGCATCGGCGATATGGCGAAGATCGGCCGCCGCGGCAGCATGAACGGCTGGATCACCGTCAAGGGCGTGCAGGGCCACTCGGCCTACCCACACCTGGCCGACAACCCGGTGCATCGTCTGGTGCGCTTGCTGCGGCATTTGACCGAGGAGCCGCTGGACCAGGGCAGCGACCACTTTCAGCCGAGCAGCCTGCAGGTCACCACCCTGGACGTCGGCAACCCGGCGACCAACGTCATCCCGGCCGAAGCCGGCGCGCGTTTCAACGTGCGTTTCAACGACTGCCATCACAGCAGCGATGTCGAGGCCTGGGTGCGCGCCCGCATGGCACAGGTCGGCGGCGATATCGACCTCAAGACCCGCGTGTCCGGCGAATCCTTCCTGACCCCGCCCGGTCCGCTCAGCGCAGCGCTGTCCGATGCGGTGGCGGCCGTCACCGGCAAGGCGCCGGAATTGGGTACCACCGGCGGCACCTCGGACGCGCGCTTCATCAAGGACGCCTGCCCGGTGATCGAACTGGGGCTCCGCAACGAATGGGCGCACAAGGTTGACGAACGGGCGCCTCTGCACGACATCGAGACTCTAACCCGGATCTACGGTCGGGCCTTGGACCTCTTGGCCGCTTAGACCGAACCCGAACCCTGGTACCGCGGAGAAAGTGGCATCCGGGCGCGACACTTCTGAGAGAGGGCCTGAGCCAATCGCAGGCGCTCCGGCATCCGAGCGGAGGCACGGAATGTTCCCTACCAGCGACGAAGTGCGCCGCGGCTTGGCCGCCATTTTGCCGCTCTTCACCTTCAAGGACAGCGGCTTAGGTCTGCTGCCGAACGATCGCTGGACGGCCTGGCGCTCCTTCCTGGCCGGCGGCCTGGCCTTTCCACCCTTCATCGTCTTCGTCCTGACGATGGAGCGCGAACAGCCGCAGGAGCCGCTGGGCTTTCATTTCCTTGCCGTATGGCTCTTGGCCTACGTGCTGTTGTGGACGGCCTTGCCGCTCATCGTTTGGGAGGTCGGGCGCAGCAAGCCCTTCGCGCCCAGGCTGGCGCATTTCATTGCCGCCTACAACTGGCTGTTGCTGCCGATCGCCTACCTGCGTTTTATCGTGTCGATCATGCCGGAACCCCTGGACAGTTTCCTGACCCTGATCCTGGTGTCTTATGTGTTTGCCCTGAAGTGGTTCCTGGCACGCAAGAGTCTGGATATCGGCGCCTGGGGCGCCACCGCAGTCGTTGCCCTGAGCCTCTTCCTTTCCCTCAACATCGTGAACCTGGCCATAAGCCTGACCCGGCTCGACCCGCGAATGCCGAACTAAACCATTGGCAGTATTTCAAACCTAGGTCCGAATGCCCGCTCACTTGCGATCAGGCTGGCGGGCACACCTGGCAGCCCGACAGTGCGAGGCGGCCTGCTTCATAGACCCCGCTTGGCAAGGGAAAGACGATGATCGCGCGTGTCACCCTGACGATGAAGACCTTCCCGGCCAATCGGCCGGCGTTTTTCGTATCGGTGATCGAAGACGGCGATTGCGTGCCCTGCGCCACGCCCCCATGGGCCGATCGTCCTTGGCAATTCCTGACATTTGCGAGCTGTGGCTCGAACCCTGTTCAAACAATCCGAGCCACATCTCCTCGCCCGACAACCGCATCGTGATTGCCTACGATGCGGCGCGGCTGACCCTCTTGGCGGTTCGAGAAATCCGCTCCCTAACCTATCCGATGCGGATCTCAGGGCGCTTGGCGAGCGCCATGGCGTTCCTGTCGCCGCCCGGCGGGGTGAGATCGGCAAGATCGGGTCCCTCATGGCGGATGCCAAGGCGCTCCAGGGTTTCGAGGGCTATGTCATCGCCTTCGAGGATGGTCGTCGCATCGAGATCAAGGCCGATGGCTAGGTGCTTCGGCACTGCGCCCTGTCCGATGCCTACCCGGAGAACATCTTGAGCCGGGTCCCGGCCCAGGCAGTCGACGACCTTCTGCCCCTGCTGCCTGAGCGGCATGCCGAGGCAGGCAGCTGCCTTCGTCGAGGCCCACAAGCAGCGCGACAGGCGCGGCTATGCCCTGGCAGCATGAGCCGGCTTGGAGAATCCTTGCTGGCGGCCGTCTTCGCCGCCCGAGACGGCAAGGTGCGCGATCCCTGTGGCCTGGAGTGGGATGCACCGGATCGAAGGAGTCCCGGTCTGGAGTAGCCTCGGCGACGCTGCCGCCGATTACCGATCCTGAGGTTCGCCTGGGGACGGCGATCGGCGCGGCGCGCCATACTCCACCCCCGTCAGGCAGAGGCCTTGCGGTGGAGCCGTTGGGCCGGCGGCACTGCGATCCCTGGCAGCCAGAATTTCCGGGATGGCATCGGGCGGCCGGCGCCCGCTTCCGATCCATTTCAAGGTACCGGCGACGATACGCACCTGATTGTGCAGGAACGAGCGCGACGCCAGCACCAGGTGGATCTCCTCGCCGTGGCGCTCTATCCGCAGGGATTCCAGCGTCTTGATCGGCGACTTGGCCTGGCAGCCGGCGGCACGAAAGGAGGTGAAGTCGCGATGACCCCGAAGCTGCGCGGCAGCGGCCGTGATGGCCTCCAGATCGAGCGGGACCGGTACCCACCAGACCAGCCGGCGCTCCAGGGCCGGCGGCGAAGGGCGGTTCATGATGCGATAGCGGTAATGGCGACGCATCGCCGAAAAGCGGGCATGAAAGTCCTGGCCCACCGGTTCGGCGTCCAGGACCGCGATCGGCAGCGGTTTCAGATGACGATTGAGGGCCAGGCGAACGACTCGCGCTTCGCTCGGCCGCGCGATCTCGGCATGCACCACCTGGCCGCTGGCGTGGACGCCGGCATCGGTGCGCCCGGCCGCGACGGCGGTCGTCGCCACGCCGGTGAAGGCCTCGATCGCAGCCTCCAGAGCGGCCTGGATCGAGGGGCCGGAGGTCTGGCGCTGCCAACCGACGAAGTCGGTCCCCTCGTACTCCAGGGTCAAGCGATAGCGCGTCACGAGAGCCGCGCGCCCTTGGCAATGGCGAAGCCGCGCAGGAAGGCCTCGGCCGGCTGCGGCGCCTTGCCGGGGCGCTGCAGAACCGTGAGCGTGAGCGCTCCAGAGCCGCAGGCGACGGTCGGGCCCTCGTCCAAGACCCGGCCGGGAGAGCCTTCGCCGCTCGTCGCGACTGCAGTCGCGACCGCACCCAGCACCTTGATCCGCGTCGCCTCGAACTCGAAGTGACTGCCGGGCCAGGGCGTGAAGGCGCGCACCTGGCGCTCCAGAAACGCGGCAGACCGGGTCCAGTCCAGACGGCTCTCCGCCCGGCTCAACTTATGGGCGTAGGTGATCCCTTGCATCGGCTGCGGCCTGGCCGTGAGCGAGCCGGCCGCCAAAGCGGCAAGCGATCGGGTGAGCAGGCGCGCGCCACTCTCAGCCAGGGCATCGTGCAGGCTTTGGCCGGTGGTATCCGCAGAAATGGGGACCCGGCCCTGTGCCAGCATGGGACCGCTGTCGAGCCCCTCGTCCATCTGCATGACGGTCGTCCCGCTCTCGCCGTCGCCGGCCAGGATCGCCCGCTGAATCGGCGCAGCGCCACGCCAGCGTGGCAGCAGGGAGGCGTGCAAATTGATGCAACCCAGGCGGGGTGCCTCAAGGATCGCCTTGGGCAGGATCAGACCGTAGGCCACCACGATCGCTGCATCCAGTGAGAGTGCCACGAAGTCCCGGGCCGCTTGCGGATCCTTGAGGCTCTCGGGCGTGCGTAGCGGTAATCCCAGCTCCTTCGCCGCCGCTCCGACCGGCGTATCGCGCAGCGCCTGCCTGCGACCCGCCGGCCGGGCCGGCTGTGCGTAGACGGTGCAAATCCTGTGCCCGGCCGCGATCAGGGCATGCAAGCTCGGCAAGGCGAAGTCGGGGGCGCCCATGAAGGCAAGACGAAGGCTGCTGATGGCTGCGACCCCGCTTCTTCCGGCCGCCCTAGGCGGCCGCAAGGGTGCCGTGCTTCTTCGCCTTCAAGAGCTTGCGCAGGATCATGTTGCGCTTGAGCGCGGAGAGGTGATCGACGAAGAGGAGTCCATCCAGATGGTCGATCTCGTGCTGAATGCAGGTGGCCAGGACTCCCTCGGCCGCCATCTCCTGCGGCTGGCCGTCGCGGTCCAGAAAGCCGACCCGAATCGCCGCCGGTCGCGCCACATCGGCATAGTGCCCGGGCAGAGACAGGCAGCCCTCGTTATAGGTCGAATCCTCGTCGGAGACCCAGGTCAGGGTGGGATCGACCAGCGCATGCGGCGCCCGCGCCTCCCCCTCCGGAGCGACATCGACGACGATCACCCGCTTCGGGACCTTCACCTGCGGCGCGGCGAGGCCGATGCCCGAAGCCTCGTACATCGTTTCCAGCATGTCGTCGATCAGACGCCGGATCGCATCGTCAACCCCGGCGACGGGGCTGGCAACCTTCTTGAGGCGCGGATCGGGAGCCACGAGGATGGGAAGCAGGGCCATGGGACGAAATCTCTGTTCGGGTCTTTCCGGAGCGTCTGATGACACGATAGCTGGGTTCGGCCCGGCGAGGCGTCAAGCCACCGGGACGCTAGGATGCGCCGCCCTTGTCCTCTGAAGCGGCGATCGGGATCAAGGCTGCGCTCGCGCTTCGTTCGTCGTCGCGAAGCTCGCTCGCCAGCTGCTTCTTGGCCTTGGCGCCCAGCTTGAGCAGCTTGTCGGCCTGGCCGATCAGATTGCCGCGGCCCTGCTGCAACTTGCCGAAAGCCTCGTCGTAGCTGACCCGGGCCTGATCCATGCGCTGCCCCAGCTTCTGCATATCCTCGACGAAGCCTACGAACTTGTCGTAGAGCTTGCCGCCGCGCTCGGCGATCTCCTCGACGTTCCGGGTTCGCCGCTCGATGCTCCAGAGGCTGTGCACCGTCTTCAGGGCCACCATCAGGGTGGTCGGCGTCGTCAGCACAATGTTGCCGTGGAGCGCCTCGTCCATCAGCTCGCGGTTGGCCTGCAGAGCCGCGGATAGCGCCTCCTCGATCGGCAGGAACATGACCACGAACTCGGGTCCCCGACCGCCGATCGCCTGATAGCCCTTGCCGGCCAGCCCGCGCAGATGCGCGCGCAGAGAGCGGACGTGATCGTCCAGGGCAGCGCCGCGCGCCTCCGGATCCTCGGCGTTGACGTAGCGCTCATAGGCCGTCAGCGACACCTTGGCATCGACCACGATGCGCTCGCCGTTGGGTAGATGGACGATCACATCGGGCCGTAGCCTGGCACCGCTCTCGTCGCTGTGGCTCGCCTGGGTCGTGAACTCTTCGCCCTTGCGCAGGCCGGACCGCTCCAGAACGCTGGAGAGGATCATCTCGCCCCAAGCCCCTTGAGTCTGGCTCTCGCCCTTCAGCGCGCGCGTCAGATTGCGGGTTTCCTCGTTCATGCGGGTGCCGAGCTCGGCCAGGCTCTTGACCTGCTGGCCCAATCCGGCACGTTCCTTGGCGCTCTCGCGCTGTACCGTCTCGAGGCTGTTCTGAAATTCGCCGATCCGCCGCCGCAGCGGATCCAGCAGGTCTGTCAGCCTGATCTCGTTCTGCTTGGCGAAGCTGTCGCCCTGTTTGGAGAGGATCTCGTTCGAGAGCAGCTTGAATTCCTGGGTCATACGCGCGCGCGCATCTTGCAGCAGCGCCAGCTTTTCTTCCGCCTGGCGGTCGGACTGTTCCTGCGCCTCGCGTAGGCGTGCCAGCTCCTGTCGCCCCATGTCACCGGCCTGGCGGGCCTCCCGCAGCTCGGCCTGCAGGCGCTCTTGCGCGGCACGCAGATCGGCCAGCTGCCCGCTACGTTCGGCCAGTTGCGCTTCCGTGCCGGCGAGGGCGGCCTTGGCCGCAGCCCTCTCCTCGGTCTGAGCCCGGCCGCGATGCCAGATCAGGGCCAGCAGGAGCAAGGCTGCGACCAGGGCCAGGGCCAACACCAACACCGAGGACAGGCCCTCCACGGCTTCCGCTTGCATCGCAGCACCTCCTCAGGAATTCGAGACGCCCCCCGGAACCGTCCCAGGTTCTGTCGAACCTTCGATTTCGTGTGGCGTTGCTTCCGCTGCGCCGCAGGCTCGGGGTGTTCGAACCGAAGAAGGCAGCAACGCCACGAGGACGCCTACCACATCCCCCTGGCTTTGGCGAGCGCTCTGCCAGGTGCCTTCGCTTGTGGATCAGGCGTATGACGCGCTGACGGAGAGCTTTGCGCAATTCTGTCCGATGGCAGGCATCGAAGGCCTGCCCCGGTCGATGAACGAGGCCCATCGCGCCCTTGAGAACGCCCTGCGCCCCGGGCGGCACGACCCTATGGCCGGCCCCGGCTTGCGCGCGGCCATCGTCGTCTGCTGGAACGCAAGGCATCCCGGGCGGGCAGTCGCCGCCCGAAACCGCGCCGGATCGGACTGCCCCGGGAGCTTCCGGCGCAGATCGCGCCGCCCGGATGGGCCCACATCACTCCGCACGCGCGGGTCCAGGCGGCAAAACAAGGCCTCAGGGCGTCATTCTCTCCCCTGGCGGATCCCACCCCCGAAGACCCCTTGCCAGGACACCCTTGGGCGGCTGGCTTCAGTCTCACCGGGCATCGTGCAGGCGCCAGTAGGCGGCTGTTCCGACGAGCGAAGAGTCGCCTGGGATCAGGTCGAAGGAGGTCAAGCCAAGCTCGGTTCGTGCACCGGGATCGGCGCCGCCGTTGAGCAGCGCCGCAATCGCGGCAGCATGGCCCTTAAGTGCAGCGAAGTGCAGCGGGGTGTAGCCATCCTCGGTCCGCGCGCCGGGATCGGCGCCGCCTTCGAGCAGCGCCGCCATCGCCGCGGCTTGGCCGTTCCACGCAGCCCGGTGCAGCGGGGTCCAGCGATCATTGGATTGTGCACCGGGATCGGCGCCGGCCCGTAGACAGGCGCGCACATCCGCAGCGCTGGCTGTCTTGAAGAAATCCCAGATCTTCCAGTTTGCGCAGTCGGCCTGCGCCCGCGCGCCCGGCACGCCCAGACTTACCGCCAGCGCCATCGAGATCGCAACGAGTCCAATCCTCATACCGGCATCCTCCCACTTCCAACCCCGATTGCGGACAGGGGATTTTACCGGGCCTCTTGCCGGGATCGCTCCACGACCCGCGGCTGGCGCGACGCGCGATCCTGTCTGCCGCAACGCCAGCAATCCCTTCCAGACCCCTGT
>CBDBCL010000036.1:0-220526 GCA_965202755.1 Rhodospirillales bacterium
CCCAAACCCCGAGACGAAACACACGAGGAAAATCCAGGTCTACCCAACCGGCAAAACCGCTGGACCTCCCCGTGGACCTCCCCGTATGCGCGGAAAAAAGTCAGGCATCCGACCAAAGAGAAAACGGCAGAGCAAAACGCGATCGTTCCTACGGTGATAAGTGCGGTCTAGCCGGTCGACATGCCGCTACGCGGATGTGCGCTCGAGCGTGTAGCAGTACCATCTGTTCATTGAATCTTAATCGCTTTAGCTGATACCTTTTTAAATTCATCCAAAGCGTTTTGCATATTTTTGTCGATTAGTGCCCCGGCTATATTTGCCACATGAAGTTGAGCTGCAAACAAACGCGCAGAAAGAAAGCGAGCACCTCTCAAATGCGCCCCTTTCAGGGAGGCACCGGCAAGAACAGCGCCTGCCAAATTGGTCTTGGTAAGTACGGCGTTTTTCAGGTTGGCACCGGCAAGAACAGCGTCCTTCAAATTCGCACGTGCCAAATAGGCCTTATCAAGTACGGCGTCTTTCAGGTTGGCACCGTCAAGAACAGCGTCCTTCAAATTCGCACGTGCCAAATCGGCCTTATCAAGTATGGCGTCTTTCAGGTTGGCACCGTCAAGAACAGCGCCCTTCAAATTCGCACGTGCCAAATCGGCCTTATCTAAGTATGGCGTCTTTCAGGTTGGCACCGGCAAGAACAGCGCCCTTCAAATTCGCACGTGCCAAACTGGCCTTATCAAGTATGGCGTCTTTCAGGTTGGCACCGGCCAGTTTAACACCGTCAAGAACAGCGCCCTTCAAATTCGTACCTTGCAAATCGGCGTTCGTGAAATCGGATCCCTCCATAAAATGCCCTTCGGATAAATCGGCCCCTGATAAATTCGCATTCTTGAAATTGAACTTCGCAGCAGGCAGATTTTCTCCGATCTCGTATCCGCGCAGATCCTTTCCCGCAAAATTACAATCCTCAATCAACCCATACTCGTCTTTTCCGCAATTTTCGGCCAACACCGCATAATCGAATGATGTACTAAATGATGTACTAGTCTCCTCTGGGGACACCTTAGTCTTCTCTTTAAATGTAACTCCGCAGTCGACAAATCTCCCAGACACAACACGTTGCCAATGAAGACACTCCCCCGGGTCGTTCTCGTCATAGGTGAATTGTCTGCTTATGCATTGGCATACGTTGGGGTCCTGGATGAAGATCGAAGACTTCGCCCGCGCGCCCGGCACGGCCAGACTTACCGCCAGCGCCGTCAAGATCGCAAAGAGTCCAACCCTCATACCGGCATCCTCCCACTTCCAACCCCGATTGCGGACAGGGGACCCTGCCGGGAGCGCTTCCCGACCCGCGTCTGGCGCAACGTGGAGTCCTGAATTTCGCCCCAGCCACCATTGCACTACACCTTTCGCGCCAAACCCGCAACCCCTCGCCCGAGAATTTTTTGAAAAATCTGCCCTGCTGGCATGACAAGGTGCACCTCCGGTTTCCCTTGTGCATCATGATTCAATTGCTTAAGCCCGCATTGCCCAGGTGGGATTGAGTTTGCGCCATCCACGGTGCTGATTCATGGTTACATATCATGGTGTTGTGTCGATTGAAGCGAGGTTTTCATGGTGCATCCGATGGGTGAATCCAAGAACGGGCTGCTTCGCGTGGATTTCGACCGCCGCGTGAAGCTGGAGTTCCCTGGATCGAAGGTAACGTCGGACGGCGGCTTGCTCGCGTATCGGGAACTGGACGACGCGCTTGGCCTGACAGAGATGGCGGCCGGGGCGCTGCGAGACGGTCGTCGCGGCAAGAACGGCTGGCACGCTGTCGTCGGGATGCTTCGGCAAGCGGTGTTCGGGCGTTTGGCCGGGTACGAGGATGTCAACGACGCCGAGCGGCTTTCTCGCGATCCAGCGATGCGTTGGATTGTCGGCGGCAAGGCGACGGATCGGGGTGCGGCCTCATCGAGCCAGATGGGCCGTTTCGAGACGCAATGGCTGACGGGTGACGTCAATCTCACCGCACTCAGCGCTCTGTCCGGGCTGTGGATCGACCGCGTTCATCGTCGCAAACCGCCGAAGCTGATCATCCTGGACATGGACAGTTCGGTCAGCCCCACCCACGGCGAACAGGAAGGCACGGCCTACAACGGCCACTTCGGCTGCACCTGCTATCACCCGCTTTTTGTCTTCAACCAGCTCGGCGATCTGGAGCGCTGCGCCTTGCGACCCGGCAACGTGCACAGCGCCGATGGCTGGCGCGCGGTGCTGGACCCGGTCGTGGCGCGTTATCGCGAGCGCAAGCTGCGGCGGTACTTTCGGGGCGATGCCGCCTTCGCCTCACCGGACATCTACGAGTATCTGGAGGCCGAGGGCTTCGGCTACGCCATCCGGCTTCCCGCCAACAGCGTGCTCCAGGGATACGTCGCCCACCTGCTACGGCGCCCGAGGGGACGGCCCCCGATGGAAGTCCGTCGCTACTTCGCCAGCTTCAGCTATCGGGCTGGAAGCTGGACCCAGGCGCGGCGCGTGGTGGCGAAAGTGGAATGGCATCCGGGCGAGTTGTATCCCCGCGTCGGGTTCGTCGTCACCAATCTGTCCCGGCCCGCCGAGCGGATCGTCGCCTTCTACAACCAGCGTGGCACGGCGGAACAACACATCAGGGAGGGCAAGAACGCGATCCGTTGGACGCGACTATCCTGCCGACGCTTCAAGGCCAACGCGGCTCGGCTTCAGCTTCATGCACTGGCCTACAACCTGGGCAACTTCATGCGCACGCTAGCTTTGCCAGACCCAGTGAGCAATTGGTCGCTGACGACGCTGCGCGAGAAGCTGGTGAAAATTGGGGCAAAAGTCGCGCGTCACGGACGCTACGTCACCTTCCAATTGGCCGAGGTCGCGCTCCCGCGCGACCTGTTCGCCGATATCCTGGATCGGATCGACCGCTTGCGACCACGGCCGACACCAGCGTGAGCCAACGCTATGCCAATCAAAACGACTTCACGACGGGAGACCTGTGCCCGGAACGCTACGAAATTGGCACTGGCCCGTGGGTTTCCGATCAGCGGCCCGTTGTCCTGGCCGTTCTGGGCCGTTTCCCAATCCCCGACGCCTCTCAGATTGCATCCCAGCAGCGACCAAGGCAATATGAACGTCGTGATCGGGCGCTACGTGGGCGATCCCGGTTAAGTCGATTCAAACGCAGGAGTCCGACGGTGACGAATGATACCCCCGAGAGCCTGAGTTTTCCAGCCTGCCGCAAGCGTCTTGTCGAAGCTGATTTTGCCGGCGGCGAGGTGACGTCGAACGGTGGGTTTCTTCCAACGCGGTCATGAAGGCCAAGGCATTGCAGCAGTGACAGCCCTGGCCGGGGTCGGTGCGCCGGCGCGCGTCGCTGTGCCCGCCGGTTGGCCCGATGGTCTTGCCGGCGATGAAGAGCCGCGGACCGACCGGCAAGCCTTGCTCGACGGCCTGCTCGACGCCCCAGTCGGCGCCGCCGGTATCGCGTAGCGTGGTAAATCCGCGATCCAGCATGCCCTTCATCGAGGCGGCGGCACGTGCCGTCATCAGGGTCGGGGGAACCTCTTCGTCAGGGGAACCTCTTCCAGCCGGCGCAGACAGACCGCGCTCAAGATCGCATGCACATGGCAGTCGATCAGTCCCGGCATCAGGGTGGTACCACCGCAATCCAGGCGATCGGCCTCGGGAGCGGCCGGCGGCACAGCGCTTCAGGTCTCCGCCGGCGCAGACCATCCTGCCCTCGCCGGTCGAGAGGACGGAGCGAATGCGATCGTCTCCGGCGCAGCCGAGCGCAGCATCGAAGAGCGCCTCTGCCATGGTCAGGTCCGGGGCGTTGGCAGCGTCCGGACGATCCAGAACGATGCGGGCGCTGGCAGCGGCCACCTCGAAGCGAAGGGTTCGACAGCTCACGCATTTGCTCCTTGTCGCTTGCCTCTAACGATCGGGGGTCTCGGCCTGCAGGCTGAACTGCGGCTTGAACCAGGCCGGCGCCAGACTCTCCTCCAGGCGCAGACGCTCAAGGGAGTCGGGATCGACCACCTCGATCACCGGTCCGGCGTGCCGCTCGACCAGGACGCCGTCCAGGAGGCGCACCGCCATGTCGACGGCCAGCCGACCCTGCAGAACCGGATGGTCGGTCGGTGCTGCCAGGACGGTGCCACGCTTGATGCCGCGATAGACCCCGTGCGTGAAGTAGTCCGCCACCACGCCGATCTCCTCACCCAGCCCCCGCGCACGCAGCAGCCCGATGGCCGCCTCTGCCGTGACCGCACTGCCGACCAGATAGTCGACCTGCGGATGGGCCTCCAGGGCCTCCTCCACCAGAATATGCTGAATTTCACGCCCGGTATCGCCCCATTTGGTCACCACGACCTTCACCGCACCATCGGCCAGGCCGGCATGAAAGCCCTCCTGCACGAAGCGCACCCAGCCGGCTCCCTCGGGTCCGGGAAACCAGGCCACGGCGACCGGAGGGCTGCCCTTGGGGTGGCGCTCGGCCAGATAGGCGCCGACGGCCCGTCCCATCTCCTGCCAGGAGACCCCGGCCATCGCCGCGATCCCGCGCTTGTCGATGTCATTGACGGCCGCGACCACCGGTACCGGAGACTCCAGCACCAAGGCGGTCATGCCGTCGTAGGAGACCGTGCCGAGGAGGATGACATCGGCGCCTTCCTCGATGCAGCGGGCGAACTGTCGGCGCTGACGCTCCAGGTTGGGATAGCCGCCGGCCTCGAGCACTTGCAGGGCCACGCCCAAGCGACGTGCCTCCTCGACCATGCCGAAATTGACGCTGAGCCAATAGGCATCCTTCAGATGCGGGTAGAGCGCGCAAAGTTTCCAGGGCTGCCCGGCACTCGCCAGGGGCCTGTAGTCACTCAATGTCAGCGCGCCTTCGAAAGAGAGCGGTGGATCGAAAAAGGTGACGGTCCAAGGCGCATTTGCTGCATCCGGCGGGCTCTCCTCGGCAAGGGTGCCGACGGCGACCAGCAACAGGATCGGAAGCAAGATCGGAAACAACAAGCGCAGCATGGCCCCAGGCTAATGGCTTCCGTCGCCCCTGTCGTGCGCGAAAGCATCCTCATGCGCGAGGCTGTCCTTCGGGCCGAACCCTGCTTTTGCCTGGGCCATCGAGCGAGGCGGTGTAGGATCGTCACCCATGCGCAGGCCTTTCGGTATCGGCGGACGGCTGTTCCTGGCCTTTCTCGCCATCGCCTCCTTCTCGCTGACCTCGGGTGTGGTCGGCTGGTTGAGCCTGCGCGGCGTCACCGAGACCCAAGAGCGGGTCTTCGGCGAGGCCATGCCGGCGATTGCCGCCGCCCAGGCCATCGCGCAGCGCGCCGAGCGGATCGTCGCCCAGGCTCCCCGCCTGACCCAGGCGCAAAGCGAGTTGGAACGCCAACTGCAAGCCCATTCGCTGCTGCGCCAGGCGCGAGGCCTCGAGGTCTTGCTGAGCGAGGCCGCCCTGCAGTCCTTTGCCAGGGACGACCTGGGCCGGATGCGCGAGACGATCGCGACGCTCACCGGCAATCTGTCGCGCATGAACCGCCTGGTGGAGCAGCGGCTGAAGGATCGCGCGCGCCTGGAGTCGCTGTCCGAAAAGGCCCTGGCGGCCGCGTTGGCCATAACCGATCTTTCGGAAACCCTGGTGTCGAACGCCGCCGCCGCTGCCAGCGCGGTGATCTCCAACCTCTATCGTCTGATCGAAGAGCCGGCCCTGCGCGAGGAGGCCTATCTTGCCCTCGACCGCCTGATCGAAGAAGACATCTACTCGATGGAGCGCATGTTCGAGTTGCGCCTGCGCTCCTCGCAGCTGAGCCTCCTGATCAGCCGCCTTCCCGATGCCGACCGCCTGGAAGCCGTGTCCGCCATCGAGGCCGACTATCGCAAGCAGCTGCGCGTCGTCGCGCGCCGCGCCGAGAGCGTGCCGGATCCCCTGCGCCGCAGCCAGGCAAGCACGAGCGCCAAGACACTGGCCCTGGCCGCCGCCGTGAGGTCGGACGGCAACCTCTTCGCACTGCAGCGCCGTCTGTTGCGGGTTCGCGAGTTTCAGAGGCTGCTGGCGGAAGAAAATCGAACCCTTTCGGAAGATCTCGGCCAGGTGGCCGCTCGGCTGGTGGAGACCGCACAGGGTTTCTCCGAGACCGCGGCCGAGCGCGCCGAGAGCTCGGCCCGTTTTGCCTTCTACGCCCTGATCGCGGTTTCTCTGGCCAGCTTGCTGCTCTCGGCCGCCATACTCTGGCTCTATGTGCAGCGTCGCGTGGTGCGGCGCCTGACCGGGATGGCGGCCTCGGTTCGCAGCCTTGCCGGTGGCAACTTCGATACCGTGATCCCAGCCCGGGGTCGCGACGAGCTGGCCGACATGGCGCGCGCGCTCGAGGTGCTGAAAGCCGAAGGCCTGCGCAAGCGCGAGCTGGAACAGGAACGCGAACGCATCAACGAGGAACTGCGCCGGCACCGCGAAGAATTGCAGCTATTGGTGGCCGAGCGCACGCACCAACTGGAGGAGGCCAATCGCCAGCTCACCCGCGAAGCCTTCGACCATGCCGCTGCCCGCAAGGCAGCAGAGGCGGCAAACCGCGCCAAGACCGAGTTCCTGGCCACCATGAGCCACGAAATCCGCACGCCGGTCAGCGGTCTGCTCGGTCTGTTGCGCATGTTGCAGGACGAGGCCCAAGACGGCGAACAACGCCGACAACTGGAGTTGGCGAGCGGCGCCGGCGAAACCCTGCTGTCGCTGCTGGGCAATGTCCTGGACTATTCGAAGATCGAAGCCGGCCATCTGGAGCCGGAGCTGTTGGACTACGATCTGGCCGGCCTGATGGATGGCATCGCCCTGCTGCTGCAGCCGGCCGCCCAGGGCAAGGGCCTGACCTTCCATCTGGAGGTCGATCCGCATCTGCCGCCTCGGCTGCGCGGTGACCTCGGAAAGATCCGCCAGATCCTTTTCAACCTGGCCGGCAATGCCGTGAAGTTCACGGACCAGGGCGCCGTCACCTTGAGCGCGCACCGCGGCCCGGCAAGCGGAGAGCAGACCGGGGGCAATCGACAAGAGACCCTCGTCTTCGAGGTCGCCGACAGCGGTCCGGGAATCCCGAAAGAGTCTCAGGAGCGCATCTTCGAACCCTTCGCGCAGCTCGACCCCTCGATCGCGCGCCAACATGGCGGCGCCGGGCTCGGTCTCGCCATTTGCCGGCAGTTGACGCAGCTGCTGGGCGGCCGGCTCACCCTGGAGAGTGTGCCAGACAAAGGCAGTTCCTTCAGCCTGGCCTTGCCGCTGCTCGAAGCCGGGGCCACGGCGCCAAGCGAAACACGCCTGCCTCAGGGTGCCGCGCTGCAGGCAGGCCGCAGCCGCAAGATCCTGGTCGCAGACGACGACCCGGTCTCGCTTCTGGTGGTCAGGGCCTTTCTGCAGAGGATGGGTCATCGCGTCGCCAGCGCTCACAACGGCGCCGAGGCGCTTTCGCTCATGACCCTGGAACGCCCCGATCTGGTGCTGATGGATATCTCCATGCCGGGGATGGACGGCCTGGAAGCCACACGGCGTATTCGCGCGCTCAGCGATCCCCGGCTGAGCAGGCGCCCCATCATCGGCATGTCCGCACATGTCTTCCGCGAGGAGATCGATCGCCATCTCGAAGCAGGCCTCGACAGCCTGCTGACCAAACCGGTCTTCCCCGAGCGTCTGTTCGACACGATCGAAGCGCTGCTCGATGGACCGGATGCAGCGCAGCAGCCCTCTCCCGGCGCCCTCGATGACGCCATCGAGGGGAGCGCCTTTTCGTCGAGCCGACTGCTTGCCGAGGAGGTCTTGATCGAGGATGCCGGCATGCTGGGGTTTGCTGCCTTGAACGGCATTCTCGACACCTATCGCCAGACACTGCCGCGGCAACTTCAGGCGCTGGAAACCGCCCGTCGGCAGGCTGCCTTGCGGGAGTTATCCGGCGCCGCGCATGCCATCAAGAGCGCCGCCGGAGCCGTCGGCGCCACGCGCCTGGCCCAATCGGCAAATCGGTGCGAGGTGGCGGCACTGGCTGGCCGGTCGGTCGAGGCCCTGCATCTGGCGGGTCGCATGGCGGCGCTTCACGACGAAAGCCTGGCGGCGATCGAGCGCCTGATCGAGCGCCTGCAGTTGGCTGCCGAGTAGCCTTGCCATCGGCTGGTCCGCACTGCGCAGGAACCGAGGTCGGTTCGATAGACATCGGGAGCGCGCCACCGCTCTCCTCGATAGCGACGGTGTCGTCGCCGAACCGACTGGCAGTCTTGTCATCGCCGATACGACGAAGATCAAGGATGGTATCGACCGCTTTCACTCCAGAGAAAAGGTCGTTACCCATGAAGGCTTCATCGATCGAGACCAGACCTCAGAGGTGGCGCGGTAACACTGGAGAGGTGAGTCAAGTGGCGTTTTCGCGTGAGATCGGCCCGATGGCCGAGAGCGAGGAGAGATCGTGGCAAGACGCCCGCGCCGGAACCACAGTCCAGCATTCAAGGCGAAAGTGGCCTCGGCGGCCATCCAGGGCGAGAGGACGCTGGCCGAGTGGGCCCGGCAGTCGTTGGGTGGCGCTGCCGGTGTGTTCGGCGCGCGCAAAGCGACGATCGGGCGCGACGACAGACTGAGCATCGGCCGTCAGGCGCAGCGGCTCGGCCCAGCCGAGGCAGCGTCTCCTAATCTGCTGCGCGCGGCCTCGGCGCGCGCCTCGATCGGGCGCTACCTGGCCTTCTACAACAGCACGAGGCCACATGCAGGCCCGATCGGGCAGACGCCCGATCAGGCGTACATCAGCGCGCTGCAGCCAATCCCGGCAGCGGCTCAACCCAGACGGAAATCCACTTGGCGATGGCTCGAACCCTGTTCAAACGATCCGAGCCACCTCTGCCTGTCAGGGAGCCTGCAACGTCCTTGCAGGCGGCTTGCAGCGGGGTTGCAGGAGGCTGGAAGCGCCGCTGTCCGTGCAAGGCAGATGGGAGGCCGCCCGGCGCTCGAGGGAGCGCGGCCTGACAGGGCGTAGACCCTCGACGGATCGAAGCCCTGTCAGGCCGGGCGGGCCGCCTGCTCGCCTGCCCGGTCTTTCGGGCTCGTTTCCCGATCTGCGGGCCTGGCGTGCGCTCAGAGTCTGTAGTGGGTGTCGAGGCCGATGGGCTTGCCGTTCTCCAGGTAGCCGGTGAGTTTGCCGTCGGCGTCGCGTTCGGCCCTGGGACTGGGCTCCATGGGACTGAGTTCGACGCCGTCGAAGACGGGCGGCAGGGTGGAGCGCAGCGGCTCGTCGAGGATCGGGAAGAAGGCTATGACCAGCAGCCAGAGGAACGCGGCGGGATCGTGTCCGGGGTCTTCGAGGTAGAGCAGGCGCCCTTCGGAGGAGAGGTCGAGCGGCCTGGGCCGCGCCAGGTTCCGCTGCATGCCGGGCACATCGGAATGCGTGCCCTCCACGGTGCCGGCGACGTCGTCCCAGATGACGGTGCGCAGCTCGCGCCCGTAGAGCCTGTCGGGGAGCATGATGGTGTGGACGGCCATGGCTGCGCCTCGTAGGTGGTCGATCGGTCAGGCAGGATCGTATTGGAAGAGCAGCCCCAGCACCAAGTCCAGCATTTCGGGGTCGCGGCGCGCCAGCTTGTCGAGATCGTCAGCAAACCGGAGGTCCGCGAGAGCGGCGGCGCGGTGCCGACCCAATCTACATATTCCGAGCGGCAGCCGAGACGCCTGACACGGTAACGCTGCGGTGGAATATCGGTTCGGCCGCTCTCAGAGCCTTACGAAGTTCGACAGCCCGAAGATCGTCTTGCCGATCTTGTCGCTGGAAGCGCGATACGCCTACGACGAAACCAACATCATGATGACGGGTGGTGGGAAGGGCCCTTTTTAACTCTACCCTGCCGTTTCTGGATTCCCTTGATCCAGTCTTCGAGTGCGTCGATCTCGCGCTCGATATCGTCCGGCGTCGGGAGCTGCGGATTGATCTCCTTCGCCTCGCTGTGAATCAGCTTCGAGAGCCGGTCATAGGCCTCGTGCATGATCGTGCAGTGCTGCTCCTGGAGGACAGTGAGCTTGATCAGACCACCAGTTTTCACCTTCTGGCTGAGGCGCACCACGACCGGCGAAACGACCTCTTCCACCGCCCGTTCCCAGGCTTCCCGAAGCTCTTTCGCGAAGGAGCCGACTTCGCGCCGCCAGTCGGCCTGGTTGCCGCACGTGTGGTGGAATTTAACCCTCGCCAGATGCCTCCGCTTGCTCGGCAGGACATCCTCCACCGACTTGACCTTGTCGGGCAGATCCTCCGAACTGCAGAATCCGGCGGCGTTCCCGCCCCGGCTCACGACGCGATACTCTAAAGGAATGTTAGCACGACCAGTCTCCTTCTTCCAGGCGTCTTTCAACAAGACCAGAAAAGCGATGTCATGGGTGAATATCACCACCTGGCGCTTGAGGCCTTCAGCGGCCAGCCGCTCGGCCACCCTAGTCCGGCGAGTATGGTCGAGCGAGGAAACCGGGTCATCGAACACGATGGCCGATGCGGTATCGACGGTGGCGAGTTCGGCAAGGAACGCTGCAAGTGCCACGCATCGGTGCTCACCTTCGCTGAGCACCTCGCCGACGGGCTCGTCCGGTTTGTCTTCAAGCCGAACATGGAAGAAAGGAATGCCAGCGGCGCTCGGGGCCTGCTGCAACTCGATGGCATGCCCGGCGGCGCCAAGCTTCTCGACCTCTTGAGCAAAGCGCGCGCGGAGGCGATCGGTCACCAACGTCTCGGCCAGATGCGTGCTGAGCGAGGTGATCCGGTTCGTCGCCGTCGCTTTCCGGGCCTCTTTCAGCCTGTCGATCTCGGTGAGGCGACCGATCTCAGCCAGCACGTCCTCCCTGATCCCAGCCAGCAGCCGCCGGGCGGCAAGCTCGGCTCGTTCGTCGATCAGGGCTTTCCGTTCCGGAGCAGCCTGCTCGGCGCGCAACGCCGTGGCTCGTTCGGCAAGATCGCTCACATGAGCGTCCAGCTCGGCGACCGGAACGGGGGCAAACGGCGGCAGCTCAGGGTTGCCGTCGGTTTCCAGCGAGCGGAGTAGGGCGCGACGCCGCCACACTGCCATCAGGCCAACGCGCCGGACGGTGTCTGCCAGCCTGGCGTCATCGAGATCGTCACGGATGGCGGCAAGCAGCGCGCCCAGCTCATGCAGGGACAGGCATTGGTCGGCAACAAGCGACCTGGCCTCCCGATAGGCCTGCCGGGCGCTGTCTTCGCGCTTCTTGCTCTCGTCGAGCACAAAGGCCTCAAAGCGGTCGAGCCGAGCCGAGGCTTCGGGGGTCAGCTCCTGCTGACAAAGCACACATCTGACGTCGTCGCCGGTGACCGGGAACGGCCTTCCGGGATAGGCGGACCCGTCAGAGTATTTGCGTGCAGCCTCCCACAGGCTGCGCCAGACGTCGGAACCGACATCCGGCAGGGGTTCGCCGGAAAACAGGTCGGCCGAGGCGAGCCCGGCAGCCGTCCGCGCCGTGTCAAAGTCTTGCCTGCGAGCGCGCAGCGTCTCGATCTGCTCGACGGTGATGGCTTTCGCGATGCCGGAGAGCCGTCGGGTACCCGTCTCGACCTGAGATTTCAGCATCTGAAGCTGGCCTGCCGCGCGCGCCGGATCGCCGGTGAGGTCTGCATCGAGCAGCTTCAGCCGCGCATCCTGATCCTCGGACAATCCGGCGAGGTCTTCGACCTGCTGTGCGGCGGTCTCGGCCGACAGCCTGGCGAGAGCCGACAGGCTGTCGAGAAGTTTGCCGACGTCGGTCTTCTTCGATTTGTGTCTCGCACTTTTCAGAACAGCCGGTGTCCGCTTCTCAAGCGTCTCGATCTCCGTCGTCAGCCTCGATTTGAGCGACCGGCAGGCCTCCGCCAGAGCGGCCATGATCTTTAGCGGTGTGGGCATGTAGGCCAGCTCGTTGGTGGCATCCACATGGACGTTGGCCGTTCGACTGTCGAAAACGCCGATGGCCGTCAGAGCGGCATCGGCCGGGGAGCCTTGCTGCCACGTCCGCGAGCGCCTCTGCCCACCGACCCAGAAACTGATGTCGGCCTGTGGCGTGCCGGTTTCGTTTGCATAGACGTTCGGGTGGATGACATCCCCTCTGGGCAGGCGAGCCCGGCAGGCCTGCTTCAGGACGCGCGCATAGCCGGATTTCCCGGCCCCGTTGTCGCCATAGATGACCGTCAGCCCGGATCTCTTGAATGCGAGTCGTTGGCCCGGCTGTAGCGCATTCACATGCTTCAGGTTTTTAAGCGTATCCAGTGTCACTTTCACACCGGTCGCCGCCGGATCGCGGATATGGTCGGCCGTAAGCGGCGAACCCCTATCCTCTCCTTTGCAGATCGCTAGAAGCTCCGCGAGATCATTCTCATTCAGTCTTTCACTGGTGCACAGTCGTCGGAGTGCATCGCGCTGCCAGTCGGGCGAATCAGGCGACCACGCCAAGATCGTGCCAAGGGCGTCGGCTTCGGTTGAACCGAATTCTGAGTTCTGATTCACGGCTTCATCCATGGCGAGAGCTTCGGACCGAGTAGACTGAAACAGATATACTGCGATGTATGGTGTTGCAAGAGGCTGGAAGCGCCGCTGTGCGTGCAAGGCAGATGGGAGGCCGCACCGGCGCTCGAGGGAGCGCGGCCTGACAGGGCGCAGACCCTCGACGGATCGAAGCTCTGTCGGGCCGGGCGGGCCGCCTGCTCGCCTGCCCGGTCTTTCGGGCTCGTTTCCCGATCTGCGGAACTGGCGTGCGCTCAGGTGTAGTAGGTGTCGAAGCCGATGCGCCGGCCGTTCTCCAGGTAGCCGGTGAGTTTGCCGTCGGCGTCGCGTTCGGCCCTGGGGCCATGGGGCTGAGTTCGACGCCATCGAAGACGGGCGGCAGGGTGGAGCGCAGCGGCTCGTGGAGGATCGGGAAGAAGGCTATGACCAGCAGCCAGAGGAACGCGGCGGGATCGTGTCCGGGGTCTTCGAGGTAGAGCAGGCGCCCGATGGTGGTGAGGTCGAGCGGCTTGGGCGCCGCCGGGTTCCGCTGCATGCCGGGCACATCGGAATGCGTGCCTTCCACGGTGCCGGCGACGTCGTCCCAGACGACGGTGCGCGGCTCGCGCCGTCGGGCCGTGCGGTGCGTCGTCTGTGGCGTTGCCGGAAGAGGCGGTCGAGGCCGGGCAGGGCGGCTTGCAGGTGGTGGAGGTATTCGTGGGGGGCGTTCCCGGGAGACGAGGGTCCAGCCTTCGCCTTCGGGCTTTCTGCCGCTGCCGGTCTCGAGGGTGCCTGCCGCCGGGAGGTCGGCGGCGATGGCGGAACCCTCCGCCTCGACCCGCCCCCGCAAGCGGCCCCGGGCAGCCGCATCGCGATCGCCGCCGCCCCCCCCCCGACGGCTGGAGCCTCCAGCACGCAGGGCAGGCCGCCGCGCGCAGGCGCGTCACCTTCTGTTTCACGCCGCAAAACCGGGACAGCCCCCGACCGATTACCGGCGCCGTCGATGACGGCCTGAAACCGGCGCCCCGCAAACCGGCGCTCAGGGGCGGGAATTTTCCAGCCCGAAACGCCCCGATTTCCAGGCCCCTTTTCCAGCCAGGATCGCCCTGAACGTTGTAGCGGTCCCGATAGATCGAACCTGACGGCGGACGGTGACCGATCGATCCGGCAGCGGAAGAAGAGGGGGCCTGGGCGCGCCAATTTTCCGCGGCTCTTGCCGAGCAGAGTGTCCCCGAGGCGGTCGGGGCTTCGGGACGCTCGGGCGTCTCTTCCATGGCGACCGGGCAGGGTGTATCATGCGGTCTATCGCGCGGGAGACAGTCGAGGCGGAAGCGACCTTCAGGGCAGCGGCGATGCCATTTGCGCCGGGGTTTGCGACCCGATGGGATCGGGCCGATGCCGTTCCCGGCGTCCCTGCGCGCGGGCAAGACCGTCGTGACAGCAGAACGACGTGGTTCTAGACAGAGGTCCGAAAGGGATCGCTGGCGTTGCGGCAGACAGGATCTCGCGTCGCGCCAGCCGCGGGTCGTGGAGCGCTCCCGGCAAAATATCCTGTCTGGAATCGGGGTTGGAAGTGGGAGGATAGCGGTGTGAGGGTTGGAATCGTTGCGATCTTGACGGCGCTGGCGGTCTGTCTGACCGTGCCGGACGCGCGGGCGCAGGCCGACTGCGCAAACTGGAACAGCCGGGATTTCTTCGAGACAGCCAGCGCTGCGGATGTGCGCGCCTGTCTGCGGGCCGGCGCCGATCCCGGTGCGCGGGACGTGTATGACCGGACCCCGCTGCACTTGGCTGCGTGGAAGGGCGATACCGCCGCGATTGCGGCGCTGCTCGCCGGCGGGGCCGATCCGGACGCACGAGACAAGGATGGCTTGACCCCGCTGCACGTGGCTGCAGGGTTGAGCCAAGCCACCGCGATTGCGGCGCTGATCGACGCCAGTGCGCGGGAACAGTTTGGCTCGACCCCGCTGCACGGGGCTGCGCAGGAGGGCCAGGCTGCCGCGATTGCGGCGCTGCTCGACGGCGGCGCCGATCCGGACGCACGAGACAAGGATGGCAGGACCCCGCTGCACTTGGCTGCTGAGAACGGCCAAGCTGCCGCGATTGCGGCGCTGCTCGACGGCGGCGCCGATCCGGACGCACGAGACAAGGATGGCAGGACCCCGCTGCACGGGGCTGCACGGAAGGGCGATGCTGCCGCGATTGCGGCGCTGCTCGACGCCGGCGCCGATGCGGGGGCAAAAGACAAGGATGGCAGGACCCCGCTGCACGGGGCTGCACGGAAGGGCGATGCTGCCGCGATTGCGGCGCTGCTCGACGCCGGCGCCGATGCGGGGGCAAAAGACAAGGATGGCGACACCCCCTTCGACCTGATCCCAGGCGCCTCTTCGCTCGTCGGAACAGCCGCCTACTGGCGCCTGAGCGATGCCCGGTGGAACTGAAGCCAGCCGCCCGACAGTGTCCTGGCAAGGGGTCTTCGGGGTGGAGTTCGCCAGGGGACGGAATGACGCCCTGAGGCCTTGTTTTGCCGCCTGGACCCGCCCGTGCGGAGTGATGCGGACCCATCCGGGCGGCGCGATCTGCGCCGGAAGCTGCCGGGGGCAGTCCGATCCGGCGCGGTTTCGGGCGGCGACTGCCCTCCCGGGATGCCTTGCGTTCCAGTCGACGAGGATGGCCGCGCGCAAGTCGAGGCCGGCCATAGGGTCGTGCCGCCCCTCGGCGGTACGATCGCGGATGTCGCCCCGTCGCCCGAGGCGATTTTCTGGCAAAGGCAAGCGCGCGCTCCTGCCAAAGGACCTCCCCCACTCTGCCCGGCAAGACTTTCGATTTCATATCCAGCGGCAACGAAGACGGTGTGAGGCTGGTGCGACAGCAGCCGGATTTTCCTGGTCGTGCCCGTTGCACGAAGCGGTCCCTGAGGAGTTCGGGGCTTCGGGACGCTCAGGCGTCTCTTCCATGGCGACCGGGCAGGGTGTATCGTGCGGTCTATCGCGCGGGAGACAGTCGAGGCGGAACCGACCTTCAGGGCAACGGCGATGCCGTTTGCGCCGGCGTTTGCGGCATTCCTGGGCGCGGGCAAGACCGTCTTGACAGCAGAGCGACGCAGTGCCAGACAGGGGTCCGAAAGGGATCGCCCGCGTTGCGGCAGATGGGATCGCGCGTCGCGCCAGCCGCGGGTCGTGGAGCGCTCCCGGCAGGATCACCTGTCTGGAATCGGGGTTGGAAGTGGGAGGATACCGGTGTGAGGGTTGGAATCGTTGCGATCTCGACGGTGCTGGCGGTCTTTCTGACCGTGCCGGGCGCGCGGGCGCAGGCTGACTGCGCAAACTGGAACAGCGGGGATTTCTTCTCGACAGCCAGCGCTGCGGATGCGCGCGCCTGTCTGCGGGCCGGCGCCGATCCCGGTGTGCGGGACGGAAATGGCTTTACCCCGCTGCACTTCGCTGCATATGAGGGCAATGCCGCCGCGATTGCGGCGCTGCTCGACGGCGGCGCCGATGCGGGGGCAAAAGACAAGGATGGCTTGACCCCGCTGCACCGGGCTGCTGGGAAGGGCCACGCCGCCGCGATTGCGGCACTGCTCGACGGCGGCGCCGATGCGGGGGCAAAAGACAAGGATGGCCGGACCCCGCTGCACAAGGCTGCTGGGAAGGGCCACGCCGCCGCGATTGCGGCGCTGCTCGACGGCGGCGCCGATCCCGGTGCACAAGACAAGGATGGCTCGACCCCGCTGCACGTGGCTGCGAGGTACGGCGATGCCGCCGCGATTGCGGCGCTGCTCGACGGCGGCGCCGATGCGGGGGCAAAAGACAAGGATGGCTTGACCCCGCTGCACAAGGCTGCTGGGAAGGGCCACGCCGCCGCGATTGCGGCGCTGCTCGACGGCGGCGCCGATCCCGGTGCACAAGACAAGGATGGCTCGACCCCGCTGCACGTGGCTGCGAGGTACGGCGATGCCGCCGCGATTGCGGCGCTGCTCGACGGCGGTGCCGATCCCGGTGCACGAAACAAGGATGGCTCGACCCCGCTGCACCGGGCTGCTGAGAACGGCCAAGCCGCCGCGATTGCGGCGCTGCTCGACGCCGGCGCCGATCCCGGTGCGCGGAACGAGGGTGGCTGGACCCCGCTGCACGTGGCTGCAACGTGGGGCAAAGTTGCCGCGATTGCGGCGCTGCTCGACGCCGGCGCCGATCCCGGTGCGCGGAACGATCGTGGCTGGACCCCGCTGCACGTGGCTGCAACGTGGGGCAAAGTTGCCGCGATTGCGGCGCTGCTCGACGGCGGCGCCGATCCCGATGCGCAGGACAAGTGGGGCGACACCCCGCTGCACTTGGCTGCTGAGAAGGGCCAAGCCGCCGCGATTGCGGCGCTGCTCGACGGCGGCGCCGATCCCGGTGCGCGGAACGATCGTGGCAGGACCCCGCTGCACGGGGCTGCAGGGGGGGGCAATGTTGCCGCGATTGCGGCGCTGCTCGACGGCGGCGCCGATCCCGGTGCGCGGGACCAGGATGGCGACACCCCGCTGCACAGGGCTGCAAGTCAGGGCCAAGCCGCCGCGATTGCGGCGCTGCTCGACGGCGGCGCCGATCCCGGTGTGCGGAACGTGAATGGCTTGACCCCGCTGCACTGGGCTGCTAAACTGCTGCACTTCTCTGCTAAAAAGGGCCAAGCCGCCGCGATTGCGGCACTGCTCGACGGCGGCGCCGATCCCGGTGCGCGGGACCTGGATGGCAACACCCCGCTGCACTGGGCTGCAAGTCAGGGCCAAGCCGCCGCGATTGCGGCGCTGCTCGACGGCGGCGCCGATCCCGGTGCGCGGGACCTGGATGGCCGGACCCCGCTGCACAGGGCTGCAAGTCAGGGCCAAGCCGCCGCGATTGCGGCGCTGCTCGACGGCGGCGCCGATCCCGATGCGCGGGACCTGGATGGCTACACCCTGCTGCACAAGGCTGCTGAGCACGGCCAAGCCGCCGCGATTGCGGCACTGCTCGACGGCGGCGCCGATCCCGGTGCGCGGGACCTGGATGGCAACACCCCGCTGCACTGGGCTGCAAGTCAGGGCCAAGCCGCCGCGATTGCGGCGCTGCTCGACGGCGGCGCCGATCCCGGTGCGCGGGACCTGGATGGCCGGACCCCGCTGCACAGGGCTGCAAGTCAGGGCCAAGCCGCCGCGATTGCGGCGCTGCTCGACGGCGGCGCCGATCCCGATGCGCGGGACCTGGATGGCTACACCCTGCTGCACAAGGCTGCTGAGCACGGCCAAGCCGCCGCGATTGCGGCACTGCTCGACGGCGGCGCCGATCCCGGTGCGCGGGACCTGGATGGCCGGACCCCGCTGCACAGGGCTGCAAGTCAGGGCCAAGCCGCCGCGATTGCGGCGCTGCTCGACGGCGGCGCCGATCCCGGTGCGCGGGACGAGGATGGCCGGACCCCCTTCGACCTGATCCCAGGCGACTCTCCGCTCGTCGGAACAGGCGCCTACTGGCGCCTGAACGATGCCCGGTGAGACTGAAGCCAGCCGCCCGAGGGTATCCTGGCAAGGGGTCTTCGGGGTTGAAGTCCGCCAGGGGAGAGAATGACGCCCTGAGGCCTTGTTTTGCCGCCTGGACCCGCCCGTGCGGAGGATGTGAGCGCATCCGGGCGGTGCGATCTTCTGCGCCCTGGTCGAGACCGGTCCGGGCAGGGCGCTGCATGTCGGCATCGAGCGACCGATCGACGATGAAGAGCGTCCGTTCGATACGACCGATTTCCCGCAAGGGCAGGCGCGCGCTCCTGCCAAAGGCCCCCCACTCCGCTCGGCAAGTTCCAGGGCTTGCAGCACGGCCTTGCCGTATTCCCGTCCGAGGCAGGCGTCGGCGTAGCGGTCCTCCCGCGCCCCGTGCCGGTGGTGTCGGTGAGCCTCAGGACAGGATCGCGCGTGCCGTCGGGCCGCGTGGTGCCTCGTCTGTGGCGTTGCTGGAAGAGGCGATCGAGGGCGGGCAGGGCGGCTTGCAGGTGGTGGAGGTATTCGTGGGTGGCGTTGCCGGGGTCTCGGGAGACGAGGGTCCAGCCTTCGCCTTCGGGCTTTCTGCCGCCGCCGATCTCGGGGGTGCCTGCCGCCGGGAGGTCGGCGGCGATGGCGGAACCCTCCGCCTCGACCCGTCCCCGCAAGCGGCCCCGGGCAGCCGCATCGCGATCGCCGCCGCCACCCCCGACGGCTGGAGCCTCCAGCACGCAAGACAGGCCGCCGCGCGCAGGCGCGTCACCTTACTGTTTCACGCCGCAAAACCGGGACAGCCCCCGACCGATTACCGGCGTCGCCGCGCCCGGTCTCGGCTTCCAGCATGAGCGTGAGGCGCGACGCTTCCAGCATGAGCTGGAAGATAAGGATGCGCGCGTTCGAGTTGGCGTTGTACCCGGAGAAGACCCGTTTGATCCGCTTTGGTCGCTTCGCGGCCGCGGACCGCAAGAAGCGGGGGCAGGGGAAGCCGGAGACCCTCGACTGCCTCGGCTTCCCTCACTTCTGCCTCGCGGTCCTGGATCAACGGCGCCTTCGTCATCGGGCGCAGAACGATCAAGAAACGGATGCGGGCACAGTGCCAGAACCCGAGGGAGGGTCAGCAGCGCAGGCCGGGATCTGCGCGGGGGAAGCGGGGCAACCTGCTTCCCTACCGTGAAGCGTTTCATCGAGAAGGCGCGTAACAACCCAAAATCGACGCAGAAAACGGTTGCGACAGGGACCTGGCGTGTAGCCCACATCAACTCAGGGGTTTCCTCAACGACGAGCGTGGCCTCTTCATGTGGGTCTGGAACGCTAAACAATTCGCCGCCGCAGGCTTGGCAATCCCCCCTCCGCGTCTTTCGCCCTGAGATAGTCGATGATGTCTCGGGACGTGATTGGCCTTTCTTCTGTCATGCTCTCACTCCGGCCTATGGCTCCCGATCACCAGGGCGATCAATTGCCGTCCGGGGCAGCGATAACGCGAGAACGGGTGCCGTAGATCACCATCACTTTCGTTCCAACAGATAGCGGTACTTCGTCGCCCTGGACCAATGTGATCAACGCCCCGTTCTCCGCCTCGATCACGTACTCCATGCCGGTCTGCTGCGTCAGGCCTTCTTCAATGACGGCACCGGCCACGCCTCCGATCACCGCCCCCGCAACCGCACCTACTATGTTGGCCTCAGTGGAGCCGCCAATCGTCGAACCGCCAGCGCCCCCGGCAATCGCGCCCGCCCCCGCCCCTATTCCCGTGCCAGTGCCCGCAATGTTGACGGGCCGCGCACTCACGATCACGCCACGGACAACCCGGTTGACCTGCCCGACGGCCCCGACCGAATAGCTGTCGGGGGAAATTTTCGGCGTACAGGCAACAAGCGGCGCGAACAGCATCAACGCCGAAAGAACTAGCCTTGCCTTCACGGGTTTAGCTCGTGGCCGGGAACATGGGCCTGGTCAGGTCAATCGATTCGGCGGCTTGCAGGAATAGCGAGATATTGTTCTGCACCGCGCGATTGACGCTTTCCCGTGCGCGGGCCGCAGCGAGAAAGGCGAAGTCCCCTGGGGTTCTCCCGGACGAAGCAACGTCCTGAGTGAAAACGATGTCGCCATTGGAGCGGTCGATGATCTCGTACCGCGCCACAGCGTGGGTAACGAAATCTATGCCAGCGTCAGGCGTATCGAGCTTCAGAACCTTGACGGCAAGCGATACCTTCATTGGGCCGCTATCCCGAAAGATGAGGGTTCGATCGAGCGCCTCCCGCAACGCTGTGTGCCACACTTGAGTCAACTCGGCTCCGGTCGAAACCCGCGTCAAGCCACTCTCCGCGTGCATGAAGTCTATTGCGCCAACCTGCTCATCGCGCCGCCCGAGACCCACGGTGATCGACTTGATCTCAGCATCAAGACGGTGTTGCGAGAGACCGACGTTGGGCACGCTGAAGTTCAGCGGCGGCATCTCGGCGGCACACCCCGCTACTCCCAACGCGCTGACAAGCGCCAGCACCGTGAGCAATTGTTGCCGCATGGATCGCTTTCCCCCATTCGCTTTCACCCAGCCGAAAACACGCAACCAATCAACCGATGCTACCTGTCCAGCCCTGTACCGTTGCGTGCCGTTCATGATCTATGCCAACCTCACGAAGCGATAGGGGCTTGAATCGAGTCCGCATTTCTCAGATGAAAGCCTGGTGCCCCGATCGCAAGGTTTCCATGATTCTTCATTGCGATAGAGGAGGACCATGCTGCCCCCTGGTCGTGTGGCTGTCAAGATCGAACTTTCGGACGTCGAGAGAGATTCGCTGGTCAGGGTAGGGAAGCGGGTTGCCCCGCTTCCCCCGCGCAGATCCCGGCCTGCGCTGCTGACCCTTCCTCGGGTTCTGGCGTCGAAGCGGTGACGGGGCATGGGGTGCAGGATCCGGATCGGCGGGAAGAAGCGATCGACGCGGAAGTGACCATAGCCGAGATCGACAAGGCCGTTGCCGTTCCCGGCGTCCCTGCGCGCGGGCAAGACCGTCGTGACAGCAGAGCGGCGCGATGCCAGACAGGGGTCCGAAAGGGATCGCTGGCGTTGCGGCAGATTAGGATCGCGCGTCGCGCCAGCCGCGGGTCGTGGAGTGCTCCCGGCAAGATCTCCTGTCCGCAATCGAGGTTGGAAGTGGGAGGATGGCGGTGTGGAAATCGTTGTGATTTTGACGGCGCTGGCGATCTGTCTGGCCGCGCTGCTGCGCGCGCTGCTGCGCGCGCAGCAGCGCGCAAACTGGACCGGCCGACCAGAAGAGAGCCGGGATTTCTTCGAGACAGCCAGCGCTGCGGATGCGCGCGCCTGTCTGCGGGCCGGCGCCGATCCCGGTGCACGGGACTACGACTATGGCTTGACCTCGCTGCACGAGGCTGTTGAGAAGGGCCAAACTGCTGCGATTGCGGCGCTGCTCGCCGGCGGTGCCGATCCCGGTGCGCGGGACGAGGATGGCTACACCCCGCTGCACAAGGCTGCACAGGAGGAGGGCACAGCCGCCGCGATTGCGGCGCTGCTCGACGGTGGCGCCGATCCG
Source organism: Rhodospirillales bacterium (assembly GCA_965202755.1). Lineage (GTDB taxonomy): Bacteria > Pseudomonadota > Alphaproteobacteria > Kiloniellales > JACOMY01 > JACOMY01. The sequence continues at coordinate 21,520 of CBDBCL010000036.1, forward strand.
GACGCACAAGCCAAGTATAGCTTGACCCCGCTGCACTTCGCTGCACAGGAGGGCCAAGCTGCCGCGATTGAGGCGCTGATCGAAGGCCAGGCCGATCCCGGTGCACGAGCCAAGGATGGCTCGACCCCGCTGCACCGGGCTGCAACGTGGGGCAATGTGGCCGCGATTGCGGCGCTGCTCGCCGGCGGCGCAGATCCCGGTGCGCAGGACAAGGATGGCTACACCGCGCTGCACGTGGCTACACAGGAGGGCCAAGCCGCCGCGATTGCGGCGCTGCTCGAAGGCGGCGCCGATCCCGATGCGCGGGACGAGGATGGCTTGACCCCGCTGCACAGTGCTGCACGTGAGGGCCAAGCCGCCGCGATTGCGGCGCTGCTCGAAGGCGGCGCAGATCCCGGTGCGCGGGGCAAGTATGGCTTGACCCCCTTCGACCTGATCGGACGCGACTCTCCGCTCGTCGGAACAGGCGCCTACTGGCGCCTGAAGGATGCCCGGTGAGACTGAAGCCAGCCGCCCAAGGATGTCCTGGCAAGGGGTCTTCGGGGTTGGAGTCCGCCAGGGGAGGGAATGACGCCCTGAGGCCTTGTTTTGCCGCCTGGACCCGCCCGTGCGGAGTGATGTGGGCCCATCCGGGCGGCGCGATCTGCGCCGGAAGCTGCCGAGGGCAGTCCGATCCGGCGCGGTTTCGGGCGGCGACTGTCTTCCCGGGATGCCTTGCGTTCCAGTCGACGAGGATGGCCGCGCGCAAGTCGAGGCCGGCCATAGGGTCGTGCCGCCCCTCGGCGGTACGGTCGCGGATGTCGCCCCGTCACCCGAGGCGATTTTCTGGCAAGGGCAAGCGCGCGCTCCTGCCAAAGGACCTCCCCCACTCTGCCCGGCAAGACTCTCGATTTCATATCCGGCGGCAACGAAGACGGTGTGAGGCTGGTGCTAAAGTGGCCGGGTTTTCCCGGTCGTGCCCGTTGCACGAAGCGGTCCCTGAGGCGGTCGGGGCTTCGGGACGCTCAGGCGTCTCTTCCATGGCGACCGCGCAGGGTCCGCGCAGGAGACAGTCGAGGCGGAAGCGACCTTCAGGGCAACGGCGATGCGGTTTGCGCCGGGGTTTGCGACCCGATGGGATCGGGCCGATGCCGTTCCCGGCGTCCCTGCGCGCGGGCAAGACCGTCGTGACAGTAGAACGGCGCGGTGCTAAACAGGGGTCTGAAAGGGATCGCCCGCGTTGCGGCAGACAGGATCGCGCGTCGTGCCAGCCGCGGGTCGTGGAGCGCTCCCGGCAAGATCACCTGTCCGCAATCGAGGTTGGAAGTGGGAGGATACCGGTGTGAGGGTTGGAATCGTTGCGATCTTGACGGCGCTGGCGGTAAGTCTGGTCGTGCCGGGCGCGCGGGCGCAGGCCGACTGCGCAAACTGGAACAGCTGGGATTTCTTCAAGACAGCCAGCGCTGCGGATGCGCGCGCCTGTCTGCGGGCCGGCGCCGATCCCGGTGCGCGGAGCGGGAGTGGCTGGACCCCGCTGCACAAAACATGAATGGCCGGACCCCGCTGCACCGGGCTGCGATGTTCGGTAATGCCGCCGCGATTGAGGCGCTGCTCGACGGCAGGGCCGATCCCGATGCGTGGGACGAGGATGGCTGGACCCCGCTGCACTTGGCTGCGAGGAAGGGCCATGTTGCCGCGATTGAGGCGCTGCTCGCCGGCAATGCCGATCCCGATGCGCAAACCAAGACCGGCTGGACCCCGCTGCACCGGGCTGCGTCGAAAGGCCAAGCCGCGGCGATTGCGGCGCTGCTCGCCGGCGGCGCCGATCCCGGTGCGCAAACCAAGAATGGCTGGACCCCGCTGCACTTGGCTGCACTTAAGGGCCAAGCCGCCGCGATTGCGGCGCTGCTCGCCGGCAGCGCCGATCCCGGTGCACAAACCAAGAATGGCTGGACCCCGCTGCACGAGGCTGCGCAGAACGGCGATACCGACGCGATTGCGGCGCTGCTCGCCGCCGGCGCCGATCCCGGTGCGCGGGACGTGGATGGCGAGACCCCGCTGCACGAGGCTGCGCAGAACGGCGGGACCGCCGCGATTGCGGCGCTGCTCGACGCCGGCGCCGATCCCGGTACGCGGGACGTGGATGACAAGACCCCGCTGCACTGGACTGCAAGTCACGACCGAGCCGCCGCGATTGCGGCGCTGCTCGAAGCCGGTGCCGATCCCGCCGCAAAAGACAAGAATGGCTCGACCCCGCTGCACGAGGCTGCGGAGAGCGGCGATACCGACGCGATTGCGGCGCTGCTCGCCGCCGGCGCCGATCCCGGTGCACGAACCGAGAAGGGCTGGACCCCGCTGCACGGGGCTGCGCAGAACGACGATACCGGCGCGATTGCGGCGCTGCTCGAAGGCGGCGCCGACCCCGGTGCACAAAACAAGGATGGCGAGACCCTGCTGCACCGGGCTGCTGAGAATGGCGATACCGCCGCGCTTGCGGCGCTGCTCGAAGGCGGCGCCGACCCCGGTGCACAAAACAAGGATGGCGAGACCCTGCTGCACCGGGCTGCTGAGAATGGCGATACCGCCGCGCTTGCGGCGCTGCTCGAAGGCGGCGCCGATCCCGGTGCACAAGCCAAGGATGGCTCTACCCCGCTGCACCGGGCTGCACAGGAGGGCCAAGCCGCCGCGATTGCGGCGCTGCTCGAAGCCGGCGCCGACCCCGGTGCGCGGGCCGTGTATGGCTCGACCCCGCTGCACTGGGCTGCTGAACACGGCCAAGCCGCCGCGATTGCGGCGCTGCTCGACGCCGGCGCCGGTCCCGGTGCGCGGGACGAGAATGGCTGGACCCCGCTGCACGGGGCTGCGGAGAACGGTGAAGCCGCCGCGATTGCGGCGCTGCTCGCCGGCGGGGCCGATCCCGGTGCGCGGGACGAGGATGGCCGAATCCCCTTCGACCTGATCTCAGGCGACTCTCCGCTCGTCGGAACAGCCGCCTACTGGCGCCTGAACGATGCCCGGTGGGACTGAAGCCAGAAGTCGTGAGATCGTTCGCTGTCTGGCAGCCGATCTTGCGGCGCTACGGACCGCAGAAGTGACGGGTGCGAACCGCAACATGCTCAACCGCATTGATCGCGGCCTGCGCGAAGGCATCTTCGCCGCCTGCGACGCACTGCGCGCCCTGTTCGATGTCGTCGAGGTCGATGAAAGCCTCTTCGGTCCGCACCGCGTCAAAGGCAAGCGTGGGCGTGGCGCCCATGGCAAGACCGGCGTCTTTGGCATCTTCGAACGCGATGGCCAGGTTCATGCCGAGATCGTCCCGGGCTGCTCGAAGGTCACATGACAAGGGATCGTTCGGGGCCGGGTGGACCCGGAGAGCGCGATCGACTCGGATGGCTGGCGGACCTCATCGCGCTCCCCGGATCGCCGAACGCCGGTTCGGACGCCATGCCCACCTGCGCGGCACCGCTGTCCAGAGACTCTCGCCGCTGGGCGGCGTGACTGCCGTCGCCATGACGAACGGACAGAGCCATGACCCCTGCCTTTACCGTCGCAGCCGATCTGCTCCGCGATCCTGGCTAGCGGATCGCGGAGGCTATTCGATTGCCCGCTTCGGCGGCGCCTCGACCAACAAGCCAAAGCCCGCCGTTGCCGGCGGCAAATGCCGGAACGACACTCACAGGAAATTGAATCGAGGGCACCACTGGTCGCGCGCCCGGGGCGGTGCTAGGTTACCCGAGAGGCAAGAAGCCGGATCGAACAGGGGAACCCCTCGATTGCTGATGGCTCGTAACGAAAAGGTGTCTGAGGCCCTGGCCCTGCTGCAGGCCGGTGACTGGGAGGCCGCGCATGCCCTGGTAGCGTCGGAGCATTCGGCCGAGGCAGCCTGGCTGCATGCGCATCTGCACCGCGTCGAAGGCGACCTCTCGAACGCCCGCTACTGGTACGAACGCGCCGGTCGAGAGGAGGCAACGGGCTCGCTGGAGAAGGAAATCACAGAGCTCAAGGGAGCCTTGGGTTAGGCCGCGCCGTTCTTTTTTCGTTCCGGGGACGGAGATGGCTTTCTGCGCCGGCCCGAACCGCCTATGGTGAGCGCCATGTCAGCCAATGTCCTCGACTTCCTCCCCGCCAAGCCGGAGCTTCGCGAAGCGGCGCGCTTCGGCCTTGCCAGCGATTTCCAACCCGCCGGCGATCAGCCGCAAGCGATCGAAGAACTGATGCAAGGTCTGGAAGAGGCAGAGCGCGATCAGGTGCTTCTGGGCGTCACCGGATCGGGCAAGACCTTCACCATGGCGCATGTGATCGAGCGCCTGTCCCGCCCTGCCTTGATCCTGGCACCGAACAAGACCCTGGCAGCCCAGCTCTACGGCGAAATGAAATCATTCTTCCCCGAGAACGCGGTCGAGTATTTCGTCAGCTACTACGACTACTACCAGCCGGAGGCCTATGTTCCGCGCTCCGATACCTATGTCGAGAAGGAGTCCTCGATCAACGAGCAGATCGACCGCATGCGCCACTCGGCGACCCGGGCGCTCTTCGAACGCAGCGACGTGGTGATCGTCGCCTCGGTGTCCTGCATCTACGGCATCGGCAGTCCGGAGACCTACCAGGCCATGACCCTGCCGCTGCAGGTCGGCGAGCGGGTCGACCGCAAAGAGATGACCCGCCGCTTCGTCGAATTGCAGTACAAGCGCAACGACGCCGCCTTCGGGCGCGGCACCTTCCGGGTGCGCGGCGATACCGTCGAACTCTTCCCGGCGCATTACGAAGACCGTGCCTGGCGCATCGGCCTTTTCGGCGACGAGATCGAGCAGCTGGTGGAGTTCGACCCGCTCACCGGCGCGAAGAAGGCCGACCTGCGCGAAGTGCGCATCTACGCCAACAGCCACTATGTGACGCCCAAGCCCACACTGGTGCAGGCCGTCCAGCAGATCAAGGCCGAGCTCAAGCTGCGCCTGGCGGAGTTTCAGGAACAGGGCAGGCTCCTGGAGGCGGAGCGGCTGGAGCAGCGCACCACCTTCGACATCGAGATGATCGAGACCACCGGCTCCTGCGCCGGGATCGAGAACTATTCCCGCTATCTGACCGGCCGCGCCGCCGGCGAGCCGCCGCCAACCCTCTTCGAGTACCTGCCGGAGAACGCGCTGCTGATCGTCGACGAGAGCCATGTGACGGTGCCGCAGATCGGCGGCATGTTCCGCGGCGACTATGCGCGAAAATCCACCCTCTCGGAGTATGGCTTCCGCCTGCCCTCGGCGATCGACAATCGGCCGCTGAAGTTCGAGGAGTGGGAGGTCATGCGCCCACAGACGATCCACGTCTCGGCCACCCCCGGCCCCTGGGAGATCAATCGCACCGGCGGCGTCTTCGTCGAGCAGGTGATTCGCCCGACCGGCCTGATCGACCCGATCTGCATCATCCGCCCGATCGAGAACCAGGTCGACGATCTGATCGCCGAATGCCGCGAGACCGTGGCCAAGGGCAGTCGCATTCTGGTCACCACCCTGACCAAGCGCATGGCCGAAGACCTGAGCGAATACCTGCACGAGGCAGGCCTCAAGGTTCGCTACATCCACTCCGACGTGGATACCCTGGAGCGCATCGAGATCATTCGCGATCTGCGCCTGGGCGCCTTCGATATCCTGATCGGCATCAACCTGTTGCGTGAGGGGCTGGACATTCCCGAATGCGCCCTGGTCTGTATCCTCGATGCCGACAAGGAGGGCTATCTGCGCAGCCAGACCTCTCTGGTGCAGACCATCGGTCGGGCCGCGCGCAACATCGAGGGCCGGGTCATCCTCTATGCCGACCGCATGACCGATAGCCTGAAGAAGGCTTTGGGCGAGACCGAGCGGCGGCGCGAGAAGCAGCAGGCCTATAACGCCGCCAACGGCATCACGCCGGAAAGCGTGAAGAAGCAGATCGGCGACATCCTGTCCTCGGTCTACGAACGCGACAGCGTGACGGTGGACACCGGCACCGACGGCAGCCTGCATAGGGTCGGCGACAATCTGCAGAAGGTACTGGCCGATCTGGAGAAGAAGATGAAGGAGGCGGCCGCCAATCTGGAGTTCGAGGAGGCGGCCCGCTATCGCGACGAACTGCGCCGCCTGCAGGAACAGGAGCTGGAACTCACCCCGCTGGTCGGCGCTCGCGAAGGCGGCAGCAGCGGCCGCGGGACAAGCGGCCTGGGCACCGCCAAGAGCCGCAAGCCCAGTCTGGTCGAACAGATCAAGGACGCCGCGGCCAGAAGCCAATCCGGCCGCGGCGGCAAGCGACGGCGCCCTGGAGGGCGGTAAAGCCTTCTCCGCTCACGCTCATTCGGCACTGGACCGTTCCCCGATCGGAACGGACACCCGTCGCAGCCCTGGAGGCTTGAGGTGGAGATCTTGCCGGGAGGGGCTGGCCCAAGTCGCAGTCAGGAAAACAGACCTTGCCGTCCTCGTCGCTGCTGCAAGGATCCTTCCCGGTGAAGGCGCTTGCCGACAGCCTGTCGGTGTCGCGCTCGAACCTGGTGGAACGGCTGGCCAGGCTGCAACGGCGGCGCCGAGATTACAGACGGGATCCCCCTGTCGTCGGCAAGATGGCTGCGCACGTCGTCCTGCCCTGGATGCATCGCGTCTTCTCCTCCCTCAAGACCTGGGCCGCTCGGTGTCTGTCACCGCCTCGAAGCCAGGCACCCGCAGGCCTGCCTCGACGCGCTCACCTTCCGCTTCAACCGAAGACGCAGCAGACAGGCCGCCTTCCGATCCCTCCTGCGCATCGCCGCCGAAATCGAACCGGCCAGCTTCAACATGTCGATCTCACCGGAAGCAGAGGGACAGGTGGAGACTCGAGATCGTCAAGCGCTCCGATACGACCAGGAGCATCAAGTCCTACCCAGGCGATGGGTGGCCGAACGCACCCTCGCCTGGCTCGGACGAAGCCGCAGGCCGGCCAGGGATCGGGAAACATCCCTCGCCAGCGCCGAAGCTTGAATCTTCCCTGCCCACATCGGACAACTCACCGGAAGCGTCGCGAGGCTTGCCCCGACTCACAAGACTTCGAGTGGGGCTCTCAGATCACCCGATCACGACATATCCGATAGCTGTCCGCCCAGGGGCGTGCACGCTCGAAGGCCGCACTGGCGGCCAGCACGTCGCTGTCGGCCCAGCGCCGGCCGACGATCTGCAGGCCGACCGGCAAGCCCTCGACCAGCCCGGCCGGAATCGAGGCGGCCGGATGGCCGGTGTAGTTCACCGGATAGGTCAGGCACCAGCCGATCAGCGAATCGACCGCCTCGCCGTTGATCTCGCTGGGGCCGACCGTGTTGCCGTCGCTGCGGTTCTCGACCGGCAGGCAGGCCAAGGTCGGGGTCACGATCAGGTCGTGGTTGTTCAGGACCCCCTGGATCGCGTCATAGACTTCGGTCCGCATCTCCTGATCCTGATAGAAATCCAGGGCCGAAAGCCTATAGCCCTCCTCGATCCAATGCAGGTACTCCGGCGGGAAATCGCTGCGATTCTCCCCCAGAAGATCCATGCCGGCCGCCTTGAAACCCTCCAGGCTGGCGACATTGATCGGGATGATGAGACGACACCAGAGGTCGCTCAGCTCTTGTTGGGTACGAGTGATGCCAACCTTCACTTCCTCCACCGTCGCCCCGGCCGCCTCGAAGCCGCTCAGGGCCTCGCGCACGCAGGCCTCGACGCGGGAGTCCACCGGGAAGACGTCCCAATCGGGGCTATAGGCGATCTTCCAGCCCTCGATCGAGCGATGGATCGAGCCGGAGAAGTCGACTTCTTCGTCGATCGAGAAGGGATCGGCCGGGTGATAGCCCGAGAGCGCGTTCAAGGCGAGCGCCGCATCCTCGACGGTGCGCGCGATCGGCCCCTCGAAGAGGAAGGGCGTGTCGCCGCCAAAGGCATTGGGCCTGGAGATGAAAGGCACCCGTCCGAAGGAGGCCTTGTAGCCATAGACCCCGCACCAGGCCGAGGGGATGCGGATCGAGCCGCCGCCGTCGGTGCCCTCGGCCAGCGGCAGCAAGCCGTCGGCCACGGCCGAGGCGCTGCCGCCGGAGGAGCCGCCGCTGTTGCGGCTGGTGTCGAAGGGGGTCGAGGTCGCTCCGAAGAGGAAGTTGTCACAACAGCCGCGCATGCCCATGGTCGGGCTGTTGGTCTTGCCCAGGATGATGGCCCCGGCCTGTTCGATCCGCTCGGCAAAGGCGCAGTGGCCATGGATGACGTTCTCGCGTAGCGCGCGCACGCCGCCGAAGGTCGCCGGCCAGCCCGGCTTGAAGTCGAAGAGGTCCTTGATCGCCACCGGCACGCCGTGCATCGCTCCCAGAGTCTCGCCCTTCATGACCGCATCCTCGGCCGCCCTGGCCGCCGCGCGGGCGTCCTCCTCGCCAAGGAAGACGAAGGCATTGATGCTGGGATTGCGGGTCTGGATCCGCTCCAGGAAGGCATCGACCACCTCGACCGGCGACAGCTGCCGCTGCCGGATCAGCAGCGCAATCTCCGCCGCCGACTTGTAGGCCAACTCGTCACCCAAGCTCATGCTGTCCTCCTCGCTGAAAGATGCTGCTGAAAAGTACTCTATTGTCAGACCTGGCCCAAGAAGGCCTCAAGGAGTGGATTGTAGAGATCCGCTTCTTCCCAGAAGGGGGCATGGCCGCTGCCCGCGACCATCTGCACCGCCCCGCGCCAGAGGTTGGCATAGGTCAAGGTGTCGAAGTAGCTGGCGTCCATGAAGGGCTCGTCGCTGCCCTGAACGATGGCGAGCGGCCTGGGCCAGTCCCCGACCGCGGTGATCTGATGCTTCAGCCGGCTGCCCGGATCGAGGAAGTCGGCGAACATATGCTGCCGCGAGCGCCCGTCGCAGCGGCGCACGGCCTGCACCAGATGCGCCGGTATCGGCCGTGTCAGGCTGTAGATGAAGCGTGAGAAGATCGCGATCTGTTCCTCGGTGAAGACCGGCTGCGCGGCAAAGGCGATCTCCGGGATCTGCCGGAAGGCTCCGGTGACCTCGTCGGCGCCGGGCCCGCTCGGCGGTGTCCCGGTAATCGCCAGTGCCTTCACGCCGGGATGGATCTGCGTCAACTCGATGCCGATATGCCCGCCCAGCGACCAGCCCATGACCACCGGCTGGGCGATGCCCAAGGCGGTCAGCAGGTCGGCAGCCGCCTCGGCATAGGACGGCATCGAGTAGGCGGCCTCGGGATCGGCCGCATCGGGCGAGTCCCCGTGCCCCGGCAGATCGAAGGCCAGCAGCCGATAGCGCTCGGCCAGGCCGCTGTCGAACTGCTTTTCGAAGACGGCGCTGGAGGAGGAGTTGCCGTGAATGAAAAGCACGGCCTGCGCGTCGCTCGGCCCCGCCTCGCGAAGTGCCACCTGTCCGTGACGCGTGTCGATCCTCTGCATGTCCATCCTCGCAGCCGTCCCCGATGTGATCACATGACAAGCAGGCTAGCATGCCGCACGGGTGTTCTTCCAGCACCCCAATCGCTCCTTCTTCCCAGATGCCTGATGGTTTCAGACCTTGACCTTTGGCAGCGATGAGTGATAGAAGCTCGCCGTGGATCACAAAGTGGGAAAGGGCGAGTGGCCGCCATGGCAGCACCAACCTATCGGGGCTCCCCCAAACACAAGAGGCGGCCAAATAGCGGACCGAAGGGTTCACTCTGCCCCGACTGGACGCACAAGACCGACGTCGCAGGACTCGGCACAGACATGTATGGCCACAATTGGAAAAGGACCATAGCAGCCCGGCTCCTGGGCTCGTTGCGAGCTGATCGAAGGGACCGGAAGACGCTATGCGACCGACTGCGGCATCGCTTTTGAGGCCAAAGAGACCAATGACGGAACCTGGCATGGCTATCCCATTCCCTGGGAAAGCGTCCCCAACGCTCTGAGAAAGCGCTGAGCTCGCCGTGCTGACGGACAGCCGTTCAGGGAGGCCCCTGAACGCCGCTCATGACGAAGGCTATGAGCTGGCCGAAGACTTGCTGGAGACTCTCGGCCTGCCCGAGACGGCTACCTGTATCGATATCGACAGGATCCTGGATCGCTTGGATATCGCAAGCACAGATGTGACTCTGCGTACGGACTCCATACGGGGCGTCGCCATAGCGGGCGAACGCTACGGACCCGCGATCCTGGTCAATACCAACTCCCCTTACAACAGAAACACTGCAGGCAGACGTTTTTCGCGCGCCCACGAACTCTGCCATATTCTCTACGATCGCGGACATGCCAAGCGGATCACTCACACCAGCGGCCGCTGGGCCTCTCCGGGTATCGAGAGACGTGCAAATGCTTTTGCCGCCATGTTTCTCATGCCCCGACCGCTACTTCACGCGCCGATAGGAGGCCAAGACCTCACTCTCGAGAAGACGATCGAAGCAGCCGGACGGCTTCGGGTCGGAGTCTCGGCACTCATCGAGCACCTCTACGACATGGGTCTGATCGACGAGCCGAAACGCGATGAGTTACGCGACCCCGCGCGAGGTGGCGGACAGCCCTGAGTGGCAGGCTGAAGCTCTGGCCTTCTTCATCGCTTCTCCCGCCACTCGCAGACCAGGATCACGCAGCCGGTGACGGTGTGGGAGTTGTGGCGGCTGCCGGGGGCATAGCTCACCAGGTCGCCGGGGCCGACGACCGTGCCGTCGTCGTCGATCAACTCGCCCTCCAGCATCAGGAAATCCTCCATGCCCGCATGCTCGTGCGCGACCGTCACCGCGCCCGGGTCCATGCGCATGATGTAGGTGCCCTGCCCCAGCTCGCGCCTGTAGGAGAGCGGGATCAGGCCGAAGTCATCCTGCACCGGCCCGTCCAGGTCGTAGGTCTCCCAACGGCGCTCGGCTTTGCGAATGATGCGGCGTCCTTCGGCTGGCATGGCGTGCTCCTCTAGCGATCGAGCCAACTGCAATAGGCATAGGCGGCGCGCAGATAGACCTTGCGAAGACCCGGTAGGGGAAAACGCGGCGCCGGGCCGCGCAGGACCGCCGGCAGCAGATCCTCGTCACGATCGGCGCCCTGGATCAAGCGGGCCAGCTGGCGCCCGGCCCAGGGCATGGTGTTGACCCCATTGCCGTGGCAGCCGAAGGCATAGAAGACGCTTGCGTCCTCCTCCGAGCGACCGATGGCTGGAGTGAGATCGCGGGTCAGCGAGACCAGACCGCGCCAGAAGTGCGTGGTCTCGGCCCCGCGGAAGGCCGGAAAGACCTCGCCCAGACGACGCTCCAGCCAGCGGCGCATGTCGGCTGCCGCCGCTTCGCTGCCGCTGGAATCGCCGCGCGTCCCGAACAGCAGACGCCCGTCCGGCAGCATGCGGTAGTAGAAGAGCAGATGGCGCAGATTGAAGATCGGCGACTGGGTGACGAAGTTCTCGGCCCGCCGCTCCTCATCGCTCAAGGGCCGGGTGACGACGATGTTCGAAAGCGCCGGTAGCATGCGGCCGTCGAATTCCCGCTTCAGGCCCTCGCGCTGAAAGCCGTTGGTCGCCAGGATCACGCGGCGTGCCTTCACGCTGCCGCCGGCGGTCTCCAGACGATGCAGGGCCCCTTCCCTGTGCCAGGCCGTCACCAGGCTGTGGCCATGCAGGCGGGCCCCCCGCCGCTCGGCGGCACGGGCCAGGCCGGCCAGGAACTTCAAGGGATGCAGGCCGAAACCGACCTTGACATGCAGGGCGCCGAACTGCTCGCTGCCGCGGTGGCCGACCTCGCCGAAGCGTTCGGCCGACAGCAGCTCGCTCTCGATGCCGAAGTGGCGGGCATAGACCTCCTGCGCGCGGGCCAGCTCCGGCACGACCTTGGGCGCATGCGCGACCTCCATGATGCCGTCGCCCTGGCGGTCGAAGTCGATCGCCTCCTCCCGGCCCAGTCGCTCCACCAGCGCGATCGCCTCCACCTGGCTGGCGTAGTAGCGCCTGGTCTCCTCCAGCCCGAAGCGCTCGATCAGGCCCGAGATCCCAACCTTGTCCGGCGCAAAGCAGCAGAAGCCGCCGTTGCGCCCCGAGGCACCCCAGCCGATGTGCGCGGCCTCGAGCACGCGGGCCTGGATTCCCTGCTCCTTGGCCAGGTGATAGGCGGCCGAGAGGCCGGTGAAGCCGCCGCCGATGATGGCAACCTCGGCCTCGGCCTCACCCTCCAGCGGCCCGAAGCCGCTCTGATCCGGCGGCGCCGAGGCCTCCCACCAGGAAGGCACCGGCGTCGGTCGGTAGAGCGCCTCGGGGAAGAGGGTCTTCAGCGCCATCAGGCGCTCCAGAGCCCTTCGCGCGCGACATCCGCCTGAGCCCGCAGGATGCCCTCGCGAAGGATCGACACCATGTCGTCGATCTGCGGCCTGGTGATGATCAGCGGCGGGGACATGACGCACATGTGGTAGAGCGGCCGCACCACCAGGCCCAGCGCCAGGCAGTGCGCGTCGATTCGCGAGCCGATGGCCCGGTCCAGCTTCAGCGCCTGCCTGCGCTCGGCCGCGCTCTCGACGATGCCGGTGATGGCGACATCTCCCTTCTCTTGTGCCGGGGTGCTGTCGGTGATCACGCATTCGACGCAGCCGACCAGGCCCAGGCCGCGCACCTCACCGACGATCGGGATATCCTCCAGCCCACGCAGCTTCTCCTGGAAGTAGGGGCTGATCTCGCGCACATGCTCCAGGATGCCCTCACGCTCCATGATCTCACTGTTCTTCAAGGCCACGGCGGACGCGATGGGATGGCCGGAATAGGTAAAGCCATTGACGAAGTTGATACCCTCGCGACCGGCACCGGTGACCTCGGCGATCAGACGATCGGAGAAAAGGGCCGCCCCCATCGGCACATAGCCGGAGGTCAGACCCTTGGCGCAGGTGACGATGTCCGGAACGATGCCGAAGACATCTTCGGAGGCGAACCAATGGCCGAGCCGTCCAAAGGCGGTCACCACCTCGTCGGAGATGTAGAGGATGTCGTGTTCGCTGCAGAGCGCACGGCAGCCCTTGAGGTAACCCGGCGGCGGCACGATCACGCCGCCGGAGGCCTGGATCGGCTCGGCGATGAAGGCGGCGACCTTCTCCGGCCCCAGCTCCAGGATCCTGTCCTCCAGCTCCTTGACCTTGGTGGCCGAGAAGTCCTCGAGGCTCATGCCCTCGGGGCGCTTGTAGGGATTGGGCGCGGAGATCCGGTGCACCCTGTCGTCGATGAAGTCGAAGTAGCTCTTTTCGCGATCCTTGCCGGTGACCGACGCGGCGAGATAGGTCGAGCCGTGATAGCCGGCCTCGCGACAGATGAGGTGCTTCTTCTCCGGGCGGCCCTTCACGTTGTTGTAGAACATGACGAATCGCAAGGCGGTGTCGACCGCGGTCGAACCGCCAGTGGTGAAGGCCACGGTGTTGAGATCGCCGGGCGAGCGGGCGGCGATCCGAGCGGCCAGTTCGACGGTCAGCGGGTGATCGAAGTTCCAGGGACTGTAGTAGGCCATCTTCATGGCTTGATCGGCCATGGTGTCGGCTAGCTCGCGCCGGCCGTAGCCGAGCTGGGTACACCACATGCCGGCCGGGCCGTCGATCAGCTTGTTGCCTTCGCTATCGTAGACGTAGATGCCCTCGGCGTGGCTGAGAAAGCCGCGGTCGGCGCTGGGGAAGCTGCTCATCGCCTCCCAGGGGTGGATCAAATGCTTGAGCTGCTCTTCGGGATCGACGTTGACGCGGTTCATGGTCTGTCCTTCGGGTCAAGAAATGGAATGCTGGGAGCGGGGCCCGGCAAAGGCCGGCCTCGATCACGGCGTTGGGGATGGCGAGGATGACATGTTCGACCGGCTCCGGCAGAGCCGAAAGCGAGGGATAGCAAGGCAAGCCCGCCACGGTTTCGTAACGCGGATCGACCGGATGGAGCCGGCCCTTGAAGCCGGCATTCAGACACTGGCGCACGAAGGTGTTGCCGACGCTGCCTTCGCGCTCGAAGGCGCCGAGGACGGCAAGCGAGGCGGGACGCAAAAGAGGATCGCGACGATGGGCGATCACAGCAGCAGGCTCCGCGAGAACCAGGTTGTTGGACGGATCTCCAATAACGCCTGCCTGCCACGACCGATCGGCAAAACCTGTCCCGGGCGCGACCATGCCGGTGACGATTTTTGGCGCATGGCAAAGGCTCGCGTCGAATGCGCGGGTCCCAAGCCAAGCCTTCTCGTCACGCCCCACATGCCCTGCATCGCTGCCGCCGCAGCCCTCCCGAGGAATTGCCTCTTGATGTCGTCCTTCAATCACTATACATTGGCTAAGCGTTCAGTCAACAGGAGAGTCAGAAGGCGATCGAAAGATCAGAGCAGTGGACTGCTTCATAGGGGAAAAACGATCCGGATGAGCGATGCCGCGTTACGAGAAAAGCCGCGCAAGCGCACAGAGAGCAAGGCCTTACGGCGCCAACAGCTGATCGACAGCACGATCGAGTCGATCGCCAAGCGCGGTTTCGCCGAGACCACCCTGGCGGATGTCGCCAGCGGCGCCGGTCTGTCGCGCGGCATCGTCAATTTTCACTTCGAGAGCAAGGATCAGCTGCTGATTGCCACCCTGCGCTGCCTCTCGGAAGAGTATCGCGAGAACTGGCAGAAGGCCTTGGCCAAAGCCGGCGACAGCGCCATCTCTCGCTTGCTCGCGCTCATCCAGGCCGACTTCGAGCCGGCGATCTGCAACAGGAAGAAAGTGGCCGTCTGGTACGCCTTCTGGGGCGAGGCGAAGTCCCGCCCGATCTATCTGAAGCTCTGCGCCGACCGCGACGACGAATACAGCGCGATGATGCAGTCCATCCTCACCGAGATCGTCGCCGAGGGCCCCTACCCTGCCGTCGAGCCGGAGCTCGCCGTCGAGGGCATCGCCGCCATGACCGACGGCCTCTGGCTCGATGTCCTGTTGGCGCCGAAGTCGGCCGACCGGAAGCGCGCCGTGCGCACCGTCCTGCTGTTCCTCTCTGGCCTGTTTCCGCGTCATCTGACGCGGGACGGCCAGGCGGTAGGCTAGCAGCCCTTGGCTGACACAGCCTGCAGGCTCTACACCCTGGCCTATCCGAAGTTGGCGCCAGAGGATCGACCGACAATGGAAAGCTTCCGAGCAGAACACGACCGCGAACACCAAGGATCTCCTCGCCGCGCACGTGACCTTGCTGTTCGGGTATGACGGCATCGCCGAAGTGGACTACCTGGATCATGTCGGAGGAATCGCCCGCGATGCCGAAACAATCCGATTTCATTGTCGCTACGCGACGCTCGGCAGCGACCGCGAGAGCGAGACGGCCTATGTGTATCTGGTGCCGGACGAGGGCTTCGGCGCCATCTCCCTCCTGCACGATCGCCTCCACGGCGGCCCCACGGCTTCGGGCCTGCGGCTGGACCTGGAGTTCACCCCCCACATCGAGATCGGAAGGCTGGCCGATCGCAAGACCGCAAAGCGCCTCTGCGACAGGCTCAATGCCGAGGGCGTCTCTATCGCCGGATCTCTGGACGCGCTGACAGTCGTCGCTGTCCAGCAGGATGGAGTGACCGAAATAGGCAGGCTTAGTCTCAGAATTTGAATGAGTTACGCAGACCTCTTCAGCTTTGGCAACGCTCTTGCTCGGACTGCTGTCGGGACTCTTTGGGCAACAGCATCTTCGAAAGGATATCTGGTACCCACTTTCAGGAATAGGTGACTCTTGGGTTCGCAACACCCCTCCTCCGTCATTGCCGGGCTTGACCCACAGCTGTCCGGTCAACCATGTGGAACAGCAGACAAGAGTTCCGGATGATGTTTCCATCTACAATTGATCGTCATGACCCTGCTTGTCACGGTTATCCACGTCTCGCCGTTAGCACAGAACGCTCCACAATCGTGTGGCCTAGTTCGGGCTCTCGCTTCGCTCGAACCGGCCGGTTCCGCTGGCCAAGGCCATCACACGATCTTTCGGATCTTGCACAGCCGGCAATCCGGAGAGCGGGCAGCTATCACCGACGACGACCCAGCTGGTGTTGTTCAGGACCATGTCGCAGCGGGCCAAGCGGTAGCCATGATTGGTCTTTATGCAGGTGTGCTCGCCCTGAACGTAAAACTCGCCGTCGCTGCGGCACCTGCAATCCGGATCGGCATAGGCAGTGGGCGCCGCCATCAAGAGTGCGGCCAATGCACCGAACGCCAAGGCAAGGGACTTCACCATGGATCCATTGTCGAGCATTTCGGCTGAGACATCAAGCTTTTGCTCAGTTTTCCGACTCGTGGCGCATGGTCCAGAGCGGCGGTCCGATCACCTGCACCAGCAGCTTGGTCCCGGCGCTCGCCTTGGAGAGGCTGCCGATGTGAGGCCGGCCACCGCCGTAGGTGACGATCCAACCCGACTCGGGGTCCGTCGGTCGCTCCTTATCGAGAAGCGCTCGCAGCCGCGCCGATATCCCGCTCAAGTCACAAGGCCAGACGCGAACCCCGAGCGGCAGTAGCAGTGCGTTGGCCTCCTCCAGCCCGGTCACCCCCTCGGCGCGATCCGGACAGGAAAGGCTCAGGCCCCTGGGCGAAGGCTCGGTCATGGATCCAGGCTCCCTTCGGGCGGCAGTCACTGCGGCCCCTCTCTTGTATCCCAGGCCGCCAAGCCCTATTGCAACAGGGATGAGCGAAACTGAAACAGTCCACATCGTCGGCGGCGGTCTGGCCGGCAGCGAGGCCGCCTGGCAGGCGGCCCGGGCCGGAATTTCCGTGGTGCTGCACGAGATGCGCCCGACCCGCGAGACCGACGCCCACCAGACCGAGGGCCTGGCCGAGCTGGTCTGCTCCAACTCCTTCCGCTCCGACGATGCCGAGGCCAGCGCCATCGGCCTGCTGCACGAAGAGATGCGTCGCCTGAACTCGGTGATCCTGGCCGCCGCGGACCGGCACAAGGTGCCGGCCGGCGGGGCCCTGGCGGTCGATCGCGTGGCCTTCTCCGATGCGGTCACGGCGGCGCTCGCCGACCATCCGCGGATCGAGATCAGACGCGAGGAAATCGCCGGCCTGCCGCCGGAGGATTGGCCGTCCGTTATCCTGGCAACAGGACCCTTGACCTCGCCGGGCCTGGCAGAGGCGGTGCGCGCGCTCACCGGCAGCGAGTATCTGGCCTTCTTCGATGCCATCGCCCCCATCGTGCATCGCGACTCCATCGACATGGAGATCGCCTGGTTCCAGTCGCGCTACGACAAGGAGGGTCCGGGCGGCGGGGTCGCCGACTACATCAACTGCCCGCTGGACGAGGCCGGCTACAATGCCTTCATCGACGCCCTGCTCGAGGGCGAGAAGATCGACTTCAAGGAGTGGGAGGAGGGCACGCCCTACTTCGAGGGCTGCCTGCCGATCGAGGTGATGGCGGCGCGCGGTCGCGAGACCCTGCGCTTCGGGCCGATGAAGCCGGTCGGCCTGACCGACCCGCGCAGTGACCGGCGCCCGCATGCCGTGGTGCAGCTGCGCCAGGACAATGCCTTGGGCACGCTCTACAACATCGTCGGCTTCCAGACCAAGCTGCGCTATGGCGAGCAGGGCCGCGTCTTCCGGATGATCCCGGGGCTGCAGCAGGCCGAGTTCGCCCGCTTGGGCGGCCTGCACCGCAACACTTTTATCAACTCGCCACGCCTGCTGGACCCCTGGCTGCGCCTGAAGGCACGCCCTGGCCTGCGCTTCGCCGGCCAGATCACCGGCGTCGAGGGCTATGTGGAGAGTGCCGCCATCGGCTTGCTGGCCGGTCGTTTCGCGGCGCAGGAGCAGCAGGAAGGCGAACTCTCGGCACCGCCGCAGACGACGGCGCTGGGCTCACTCCTGGCGCACATCATCGGCGGTGCGCAGGCCGAGACCTTCCAGCCGATGAATGTGAACTTCGGCCTCTTTCCCCCCTTGCCCGAAGGCCTGAAGAACGAACGCGGCAGACGACTGAAGGGCAAAGCCAGGAAGCCCGCCTATGTGGCGCGGGCTCGAAGCGACTTTAGCGATTGGGTGCAAGCGGCGAAGGCTGCAGCTTGAGACCAGGCACCTTTTGCCGAGATCCTGGGCCGCATCACCCAACGGCGCGGCCTTCAACGAAGGTGTCGTCGAAGGCCGGCCGTCCGCCTGCCGACCAGCTGGGCGCGGTCAGACGATTGCTCACTGCGTCCTTTCCCGGTGATCCGGACCACCAGCGTTTGCCCTCGACGACCCACTGTCCCGGTCACCACGGCCTCCGTCACGCAAAGGCGCGCAGCGATCTCGCCTTGCCGGTTCCGAACAAGCACCGCGACGGCGTCCACCAAGCCAGGCCTTTCGGCATCGGCCGGGTTCATCTCCAGGGTCGCGGTGCCCTGCTGCGCGCTGTGCCGTGGCATGTTCGCGAAGGTGAAGTTCAAGAGGTAGTGACCTTTGGCGGTCAAGAGTCTGAGGAAACCTGCGGGCGCGTCTCCGGGCAGCCTCGACGCGTTCGGACCGGGCAGACCCTTTGCCAAGTCCACCTTGGAGTCGCCTGAGGCCGGATGCACTTCTGGCGGCGGTGCTTTCAGCCAGCCTCGCGGTCAGCGCCTCCCAGTCGAAGCCTTTCGGAAGGCTGGACCTGGCGATGCTTTCGTCGTCTTCCTGCAAGGCAGACTCGTCGAGCCCCATACGCGCGGCCAGCGCACACAGGATCTCCGAATGCGGCTTGGCCGCACCCAGGGGCGGGATCGCGGGATGGTTCAGCCCGACATAGCGGTGGCCCCAGGAGCCCTGGATATCGAAGTGCTCGAGCTGGGTGGTCGAGGGCAGAAGGATATCCGCGTGGCGGGCCGTATCGGTCAGGCAGTGGTCGATGACGACGGTGAAGAGATCGTCTCGACTGAGGCCACGTCTGACCGTCTCGACATCCGGCCGATTGACCAAGGAGTTATGACTCCAGATCATCGACCCCTTCACCGCCGGATCCAAGTCGGTGGAGGTCAGGTGCTCTCCGAGGCGCGCCCGATCGAGACTGCGCGAGTCCCGCGGCAGGAGGTCCGCCCGCCCGGCCGCCATGTCGTCCAGGGTTGGAAAGCTGGCAACGTAGAAGCTGTCGCCCGGCAGGCGCCAATGACCGGAGATGATGGCGCGCGCATTCAAGCCCTCGATGAAGAGCTCGCCGTCGCGCGTCTGCTGCGGTCCCGCACCCGCACGAATGGCGCCGGGTTTGGCCGGGCCATAGAGGCGTCCAATCCGCGATCTCCACCAGGTAGGCTTCGACCTGCGTTGCGGCAGCATGGGCGTAGTCGAGGTCCGCCATCCCTTCGTCGAGCAGAAGCTTGGCAATGCCGGCGGCGAGGATCGCGTCCGTTCCAGGCCGGATCGCGATGTGCTCGTCTGACTTTTGTGCCGTCCGCGTGCGCCGCGGATCGATCGCGATCACCGTCGCACCGCGTCTCTGCGCCTCGGCCAGAGGCTGCCGTGCAGCCGGCTGGCGCCCGGCGCGTGGAAGAGGCGCATCGGCGCGCGGCGCTGCAGCACCCTGGCGGGGAGCCCGTGTCATGCAGGGGCATCAGCGCCTCGGCCCCATGGCTCGCCACGATCTCGCCAAAGCGTCCGGCAATCTCGTCCAGTGCCCGATCCCGGGAAATCCTCTCGAAGCCGCCTTCACCCTTGCCGCCGATCCGTCGGAGCGGATTCAGCAGGCGATCCGGCGCAGAGGTCTTGGTCTCGCAGTCGTTCACTTTTGCGCAGAGAATACCGCGGGTAAAGGAATGGTCCTTCGAGCCTGGAACCTTGACGACCCGGCCGTCCTCGACCTGGGCGATCCAGGAACAGCCATCCTGGCCGTCGAGCGGGCAGCAGCCCTTAACTTCCGTGATCGACATTCGGCCTCTCCGTCTTCCTAGGATCGATACAATGCGCGATGACGTCAGACCCGGCTTTGGATCTGACGCTGTCTAAACACGATGGATCTGCGCTGCACCGGACTCACTTCGCCCGAACGTCGCTATAGCGGCTCTCTTCGAGGTAGTAGTCGTCGAAGCCCACGCGGCGGCGCAACTCGGCAAAGTCGAGGATATTGCTGGGATGGCTGTTGCCCTTCAGCGCCTCGAGTGCCTCCAGCATGGCACGCATGGCGGCCGACATGAGGGTAAGCGGGTAGGCTGCGATCGCGAAGCCGATCTCCTGCAGTTCGTCCGGGCTCGAGATCGGGGTTTCTCCGCCCTCGACCATGTTGGCCATATGATAGCCGGGGATCTCTTTGCAGATTCGACGCTTCTCCTCGAGGGATTTCGGTGCCTCGACGAACAAAATATCCGCGCCCGCAGCCTTGAAGGCCGCAGCGCGCTCCAAGGCCTCGTCCAGGCCGTGCCCGTGACGCGCGTCGGTGCGGGCCAGGATCAGGATGTCGTCACCCTCGGCACGAGCGTCGGCGGCCGCCTTGATCCGGTCGATAGCCTCCTCGCGGTCGACTACCAGCTTGCCCTTGGTGTGGCCGCAGCGCTTGGGCGCCACCTGATCCTCGATCATGATCGCTGCCGCCCCGGCACGGGCATAGCCCTTCACCGTACGCTTCACATTCAGTGCATTGCCATAGCCGGTATCGCCGTCGCAGAGAACCGGAATCCTGGTGGCCGCACAGATGTTGCGCACCGTATCCACCATCTCGCCGTAGGAGATGAGGCCGGTATCGGGCTGACCGATGCGGCAGGCCGAAACCGCAAAGCCCGACATGAAGGCCGTCGCGAAGCCCGCCTGCTCGATCAGCTTGGCCGAAAGCGCGTCACTGCATGAGGGCGTGACCAGGACCCGGCCCTCCGCCAAGAGCTGGCGCAACCGCTGCGCCGGGCCTAGAGAGTGAAGGGAAGCCATAAGACGATGTCCTTGAAGAGGGTGATCAGCAGCACGGTGAAGAGCATCAGCAGGAGAAACGGCCAGACTCCGCGCGCAACCTCCCCCATCTTCGCCTTGCCCACGGCCTGTATCACATAGAGGTTCAGGCCGACCGGCGGAGTGATCAACGCGCATTCCACCATGATCACGAAGAAGATGCCGAACCAGATCGGATCGATGCCGACGGCGATCAAGGCGCCGGCCAGGACCGGGACCATGATCAGCATCATCGAGAGCGCCTCCATGAAGAGCCCCATGATCAGCAGGACCAAGGCCACCACGAGCACGAAAAGGCCTGCCGATTCGATGTTCTCGGAGATCAAGGTCGAGATGTCCTGGGGAATGCGCCAAAGCGCGATCGCACGGGCGAATACCTTGGCTCCGGCGACGATCAGCAGGATCGCAACCGTGGTCTTCATGGAGTCGCGCACGGCCTCCTTGAGGCCGCTCCAGCTGAGCGAGCGCAGCACCGCCAGGGTCACGAAGAGGGCGCCGACGAAGCCGATTGCCGAGGCCTCGGTCGGGGTGAACCAGCCCTGATAGATGCCGGCGATGACCAGGGCAGCCAGGCAGATCGTCGGCAGCGCCCGCAAGCCGGTTCGCCGGCGCGTCTGCCAATCGGCCCGGACGCTGTCGCGCTCGATTCCGGTTACCCGGGCGTAGATCATGGAAAAGAGAATGAAGAGGATGACCAACAGCAGACCTGGACCGACCCCGGCCTCGAAGAGCGCCAGCACCGATTCCTCGGTAATCACGCCATAGACGATCAGGATGATCGAGGGAGGAATCAGGATGCCGAGCGTGCCGCCGGCGGCCAGCAGGCCGAAGACGAAGTGGCGCGGATAGCCGCGCTGTACCATCTCCGGAATCGCCACTGTGCCGATGGTCGCCGCCGTGGCGACGGAGGAGCCGGAGATCGCCGCGAAGATGCCGCAGGAGACGACGGTCGCGACCGCCAGACCGCCGGGCCAATGCCCGACCCAAGCCTGCACCGCGGCGAAGAGATCGCGCCCGACGCCGCCCCGCAGCATGACGTTGGACATCAGCAAGAACAGCGGCACGGCGATCAGCACGAAGCTGTCCATGGTCGACAGCAGGCCCGAGGCCGCCATCATCGGCGAAAAGCCGCCGATCAGCAGCAGCGCCAGTCCCAAGCCAGCCAGGACGAAGGCCACCGGCACCCCGGTCAGCAGCAGTTCGAAGAGCGCGGCCAGGATCGAAAGCGTGTCCATCGCTAGTCCGCGACCTCCTCATGGCGCGGCAGCAGGGCCCCGCTCAGGGTCCGGATCAGCTCCAGAACCGCTTGCAGGGCGAGCAGCAAAAAGGCAAGCGGCACAGCGGCTTGAGACCACCAGTTCGGAAGGTCCATCATGGTCCCCGTGGTTCGTCCGCGTTCCAGTGAATTGAGCGCGATCGGCGTTCCGTACCAGACGATGGCGGCGGACAGCTGCAACACGAAAAGGAGGGCCAGCACCCGGGCAACACGCTGACCACCCGGACCCAGGCGGTCAGTGATGACGGTGACGCGGATGTGCTTGTCGTGATGCAGCAGCGAGGCGGCGGCGATGAAGGTCGCCCAGACGAAGATCAGGCGCGACAGCTCCTCCGCCCAGATGGTCGGCGCATTGAAGAAATAGCGGGCGACCACCTCGAAGGCCAGCATCAGGCCGATGGCGAAAAAGGCCCAGCCAGCCAAACCGGCCACGAAATCGGAGAGACGATCGATCCAACGCATTGGCGGCAAAGGCGCCGCGGCCTTTCGTGACCGCGGCGCACTGGCACTAGAGCTTTTCGGCGGCGGCCAGAACCTGCTTGCCCATCTCGCCGGCAGTCTTCAGCCACTCCTCGATCACCGGTGCAGACGCCTTCTTCCACTCGGCGATTTCGGCATCTGTCGGGTGATAGACCGTCATGCCGTGCTCCTTGGCGGCCTTGAAGGCATCGGCCTCGATGTCGGTCACCCGATTACGCACATCCTCCTCGGCCTTCAGCGCCGCGGCAGTGATGACCTCGCGCTGCTTGTCGCTCAGGCCCTGCCAGAAGTCCTCGTTGACCAGGACGACGAACTCGATGTCGGCGTTATTGGTGATGGTAATCGTGTCCATCACGTCCCAGAGCGAGCGCGACTTGACGCCGGACACGCCGGTCATGCCGATGTCGACCGTACCGCGCTGATAGGCCAGAAACTGCTCGGAGCCGGAGATCAGGGTCGGTGCGCCGCCCAGGACCTGAATCCAGGTGCCCAGGGTCTTGCCGAAGACGCGGACCTTCTTGTCCTTGACGTCGGCCGGCGTCTTGATCGGCGTACCGTTCGACAGCAAGATCACGCCGCCATAGGCTTGCCACCACAGCGGACGCGCGCCGGTCTCCAGCATTGCCGCATCCAGCGGTGCGCGTACCGGGCTGCCGGGCACCACGGCCTTGCGCACCTTACTCTTCGCTGTTCAGCACGAAGGGCTGATAGAAGACGTCGACGGCCGGGATCTCGCCGACGAAGCGAGTCAGCGAGGCGACGCCCATCTCGATCTGGCCGGAGGCCACGGCCTCGGGCACCTCCTTATCCTTGAAGAGCTGCGCTGAATCGTAGATCTCCACGGTCATGTCGGAGTTCTTCTCGACCGCCTCCTTGAACAGCAGGAGGTTCTGGCCGAGGTGGCTCTTCAACGGCAACTGCAATGAAATGCGCAGGGTCTCGTCGGCGCCGGCGGTCCCGGCGCCGTTAAGGCCGGCGAGGGCGATCGCGGCTGCGCCTGCAAGGGCAGCGAGGCGGTGGGTCATGATTCTCTCCCAGAGCTAATGTTGGATTTCTTCTTGACGATCCCAGGACTTAAGCCGCTGATTTAAGCCTTGTCAACGTAAGCGATTCCAGAGGTTGAGCGATGCAGGTACCGACCCTCGACCCGAGCCTGCTGCAGCAGTGGGTGGGCCGCAGAGAGGAGGCGCACGACCGCCTTTCGGTGCAGCAGGCACGCCTGATGCAGACCACATTGGATCAGCCGGCCAGTCTCGGCGAGGGCGATGGCTTGCCGCCGCTCTGGCACTGGATCTACTTTCCGGTCGAGATGCCGCTGGGTGGCCTGGGCCGCGACGGCCATCCGCGGCTGGGCGGATTCCTGCCGCCTGTGGCCCTGCCGAGGCGCATGTGGGCGGGTGGCCGCTTTCGCTTCCTGGCGCCCTTGCCGCTGGGCCAAGACGCGGTCAGGCGCTCGACCATCAAGGCCGTTGCCGTGAAGGAGGGCCGCAACGGACCGCTCTGCTTCGTCACCGTCGAGCATGCCTATCGGGTCTCGGATCAGGATTGCGTCGTCGAGGAGCACGACATCGTCTATCGCGCCGACC
Organism: Rhodospirillales bacterium; assembly: GCA_965202755.1. Lineage (GTDB taxonomy): Bacteria > Pseudomonadota > Alphaproteobacteria > Kiloniellales > JACOMY01 > JACOMY01. The sequence goes on from CBDBCL010000036.1 coordinate 45,615, forward strand.
CCGATCCCGAGGCGCCCAAACCGGTACCGCAGGCTCCGCCGCAAGACGGCGTCTGGCGTGAGACGGTGACGCCCAGCCCGGTGCAGTTGTTCCGCTACTCCGCGCTCACCTTCAACGGCCACCGAATTCACTACGACCGTGACTATTGCCGCGCCGTCGAGGGTTATCCGGGCTTGGTCTTCCATGGACCCTTGGCCGGCACCCTCATGAGCGACCTGGCACAACGGCACATGAAACGCGCGCTCTTCTCTTTTTCTTTCAAAGCTTTATCACCACTCTTTGACACGAAGCCTTTCCATTTGGATGGCAGGTCCAGCGAAGAGGGCGCGGAACTCTGGGCGGAGACGCCGGACGGACATCTCGCCATGACTGCCAAGGCGGTCTTCGCCTGACGATGCGCTGAGCGGCCAAGCCGTAGTCCTGACCGAGACCCTTCTGCGAGAAACACGATCCGGGAAGATCCGGCGCTAAGAGCCTGTAATCTTTCGCTAAGTCGTACCAGACCCGGTGAAAACCTCAGGAGGCCGTGGGGTAGGCATGCAGCAGCAGCGGCGGTCCGCTGCCGGTCTCGCGCAGGAAGACCGAGCGCCCCTCAAGCGTGAGGAAGCGCCCGGCTGCCATCCAAGCCGCCAATTGCGGCGGCAAGACATCGGCTTGCACGGCGAAGGCCGGGACCCGGTTGCTCGACGGTCAATGGGATCGCGGCACCGACCTCTCCGGCATCTCGCATCACATAGCGGATTTCATAGGCGCCGACTTGCGCTGGGGCGAAGATCGGCAAGGGACTGCCCTGCGAGGTTCGGGTCGAGGCCACCGGCTTGAGAGGTGGCTGGGTAAAACTGGACAGGTGAGTCAAGTGGGGTTTTCGCGTGAGATCGGCCTGATAGCCGAGAGCGAGGAGAGATCATGGCAAGACGCCCGCGCCGGAACCACAGTCCAGCATTCAAGGCGAAAGTGGCCTTGGCAGCCATCCAGGGCGAGAGGACGCTGGCCGAGTGAGCCCGGCAGTTTGACGTATTCCCCAACCAGATCACCCAGTGGCGCCGGCAGTTGTTGGATGGCGCTGCCGGTGTGTTCGGCAACACCGCCAAGGCAGCGCCAAGGCGGAGAGGTGCCGGCGATAGATGTGAAGACCCTTCATGCGAAGATTGGCGGGCTGACGTTAGAGAGGGATTTTTTGTCCGCAGCGCTCGGCAAGGCCGGTCTGTTGGCGCGCGCAAAGCGATGATCGGGCGCGACGATAGACTGAGCATCAGCCGTCAGGCGCAGCTGCCCGGCCTCAGCCGAGGTAGCATCTCCTATCTGCCGCGCCCGACCTCGCAGACCGATCTCGCGCTCATGCGCCGGATCGACGCGTTGCCTCTGGATGACCCCTTTGCCGGCAGCCGGATATTGCAAGGCCTGCTGAAGGCAGAAGGCCATGAGGTGGGGCGGCGGCGTGTTTCGACGCTGATGCAGAAGATGGGGATCGAGGCGCTCTACCGCCGCCTGAAGACCTCGACGCCGGCGCCGGGACACAAGATCCATCCCTCCCTACTGCGCGGCCTCGCGGTCAGGCGCCCTGACCGGGTCTGGTCGATGGACATCGCCTGCGTGCCCATGGCACGGGGCTTCGTCCATCTTGCTGCTGTCCCGAACTGTTTCAGCCGCAAGCTTCTGGCTTGGCAGTTGTCGATCACGCTTGAGGCAGAGTTCTGTATCGAGGCCCTGGAGGAGGTGCTGGCAGGCCAGAGATCCTCAATACCGACCAGGGCAGTCAATTCACGTCGCTGGACTGCGTTCAGGTCCCAAAGGACGCGGAGATCGTGATCTCCATGGACGGCAAGGGAGCCTGGAGGGACAAGGTTTTCGTGGAGCGCCTCTGGCGCAGGGTCACGTATGAAGAGATCGACCTGCACGCCGACGCCAACCTGCCGGAGGCGCGCGCCTCGATTGGGCGCTACCTGGCCTTCTACAACAGCACGAGGCCACATGCGTCGCTTGGCGGGCAGACGCCCGATCAGGCGTACATCAGCGCGCTGCAGCCAATCCCGGCAGCGGCTTGACCCAGACGAAAATCCACTTGGCGATGGCTCCAACCCTGTTCAAACAATCCGAGCCACCTCTAAATAAGAGAGTGACCGGTAGACGCCGGCGTTTCCTGCAAGGCACGGACGGCCTGGCCGCAGTCACCATGACACCGGGGCTCATCGGCAGCGCCTGGGCGCAAGACCCGGCGATCGAGAACATCCACAACGTCGCCGCCGCCAAGGCAAAAGAGCTGGCCGGCGGCAAGCCGGTCGCGCTCACCATCATGCAGCCCTCGGGCTTGCTCGGGAACGTGAAGCCGGTGGGCGGCGCCTTCCAGCAAGCGACCGGCATCGAGATCAAGTACCTGGAAGCGCCACTAGGCGAGATCAATCAGAAGGTGCTTTTGGAGGCGGTCTCCAAGTCCGGTTCCTTCGACATCGCACTGCCGGCCACCTTCGGCATCCCCGACCTGGCGGAATCCGGCATCCTGGTGAACTTCGACAACTACGCGCTCAAGTACGAACCCGAGGGCTTCCAGGACGGCTCCCTCTACACCATCGGCAACTATTACAAAGGCAGCTTCTACGGCTACCAGACCGACGGCGATACCTAACCTCATGTTCTACAACAAACTCTGGCTCGACGATGAGAAGGAGCAGAAGGGCTTTGCCGACAAGCATGGCTATGCGCTGAAGGTCCCCGACACCTGGGAAGAGTTGCTGGACCAGATGATGGCCTGGTTCCACCGGCCGGACGATAACATGTATAGCGGGGGCCTCTATCGCACCCAGTTCTTCCTGGCCTGGGAGTGGTGGGGCCGCTTCCACGCCAAGGGCTATTACCCCTTGAGCGACGATGTGGATCCGCAGATCGACAACGATGCCGGCGTTGCCGCTCTGGAAGAGATGGTGGCCGCCAACGCGCATATCCCGGCGCCAAGACCAACGGGCTGTTCGAGAACTTCGAGGCCTACGGCGAGGGCAACAAGTTTGCCAACATCGGCTGGGGCGGCAGCCAGAAGTACCTGAACTCCGACAAGTCGGACATGAAGGGCAAGACCACCTACGGCCTGATGCCGGGCGGCAAACAGGGCGACGCTCTCTTGCGCACCCCCTACTTCAACTGGGGTTGGAACTATGTGGTCTCCTCGGTCTCGGCGCAGCCGGAGATCGCTTATCTCTTTACCCTCTATGCCTGCAGCCCGGTCACGTCGACCACCGCCGTGCGCGATCCTGGCGGCTATTTCGATCCCTTCCGCGAGGTGTGCTAAAGCGATCCGGAGATCAAGCAGACCTACACGCCGGAGTTCCTGGCGACGCACAAGGTCTCGAGGCGCAACTCTATCCCGGACATCTACCTCAAGGGCCAGGGCAAGTATTTCGACGAGTTTCGGGTCAATCTGGCGGCCGCAGACAGCGGCAGCAAGACGGCGAAGGAGGCCCTGGACGACACCGCGCGATCCTGGGAGCGCATCACCCGGCGCATGGGCAAACGCAGCCAAGAGGTCCAGTGGCGCTTCCTGAAGTCGATCTATCCAGCGGACGTGCACGATAAACTGAAGTAGTCTTGAGGGAGGGAGGCAGCCCGGGGGGCGCATGCCTCGGGCTGCCGTTTTTCGAGGAGAGGGCATGTCCGACAAGGCGGCAACGCACGCAGAGGTCGATAGTCCAAGGGCGCACCGGGGGATCCTGCCCTTCAACCTGGTCCTGTCCTGCCGGCGCTGCTCACCGTCCTAGGCGTTGTTTTGGTGCCGACCCTGATTGTCATCTGGCTGGCGCTGAACGACTGGCAGCCGACCCAGGCCATCCCTTGGTACGATGCGGAACTGGTCTGGTACTGGAACTTCTACGACCTCTGGTGGGACGAGCGCTTCATCAACGCCGTCATCCGCACTTTTGCCGTGGTGGCCATTGCGATTGCCGTCGAACTGGCCCTGGCCTTGGGTTTGGCGCTGCTGTTCCTGGACGAGTGGCCCTGGCGCAAGATCGCCGCCAGCGTAATCGTCCTGCCGATGATGATCATTCCGGTGGACACGGCCAATGCCTTCTTCATGCTGTTCGACGAGCGCGGACCGATCAATCACCTGATCAGCCTCGTCATCGGCGAGCCCTACACCTTCTCCTGGCTCTCCGATCCGGCCTGGGCGATGTGTTTCCCATCCTGCTCTGCGAGATTTGGCAGTGGACGCCGCTCATGTTCCTCATGGTGCTGACCGGCCTGATGTCGATGCCGCAGAATCAGGTGCGCGCGGCCAACCCGGCGGCGGCACACCGGTTAGGATCTTCTTCCGCATCATGCTGCCGCTCCTGACCTCGGTCATCGGCGCCGCCCTGCCAATCTTCTGGCTCTTCTCGATCCTGCGCCTCTCGGACACCTATCTTGGCATGGTCTTGGCCTATACGGCCTTCACCCTGCCCTTCTCCATCTGGATGATCCGCTCCTTCATCGAAGAGGTGCCGGCCGAGCTGGAGGGCGCCGCCATGGTGCACGGCCTCTCGCAGTTTCGCGCCTTCCTCACCGTCACCTTGCCGCTGGTCAAGGGCGGCATCCTGGCTACCGCGCTCTTCATCTTCATCCTCAATTGATCGGAGTTTCTCTTCTCCCTGGTGCTGACCTCGGGCGGTGTCACCATCGTCACCCTGCAGGTCGCGAACTACGTCTCGGCCTCGTCCGGCAAGCTCTATAGCGTACAGGCGGCGATGGGAACGATTTCTACCCTGCCGGTCATCTTCTTCGGCTACATCATCCAAAAGCACCTGGTACGCGGCCTCACCTTCGGCGCAGTCAAGCGATGAGCGAAACCAAGCTGGAACTGGTTAGGCTGAAGAAGCGCTTCGACAACGTCGAGGCGGTCAAGGACTTACCGCTCTCGCTGAACGCCAGCGAGTTTCTGTCTCTCCTGGGGCCCTCGGGCTGCGGCAAGTCCAGCATCTTGGCGATGATTGCCGGCTTCGAAGATCCCAGCGCGGGCGACACCCTGGTCGAAGGCCCGTCGGTCTTGGAGGTCCCATCGCACCGCCGCCGGATCGGCCTAGTGTTCCAGGACTACGCCGTCTTCTCGCGCCTGAAGGTCAAGGCCAATCTGGCCTTCGGCCTGGAGGCGCAGGGCGTGCCCCGCAGCGACCGGCGCCGCCGCGTTGCCGAGATCGCCGAACGCCTGGAGCTGACGCAAATCTTGGAGCAACGCGCCGGCGGCCTCAACATGAGCAAAATGCAGCGCGTCGCCCTGGTCCGCGTGCTGGTGACCGAACCGCAGATCCTGCTGCTTGACGAGCCCATGTCCAACCTTGATGCGGCGCTGCGCTATGCCCTGCGTAGCGAGTTGAAGCGCATTCAGACAGCACTCGTCCAGACCGTCCTCTACGTCACCCACGATCAGCATGAGGCGACCTCGGCGGGCGGCCCTTCAATCAGCTGAAGAACTACGTCTGGTCGCAGCTGGGGCAGATACCGCTCTACGAGATCCTGGTGCGCGAGGGCTTCGATGCGGCGCGCGCGACGATCGGACGATTGGTGGCGAAGTAGCGCTCAGGCTTGATGCGAATGGAGCTGACCCAAGAGGCGTGCGACGACGTTGGCCATCATGCGGGCGGAACTGGTGAAGAAGCCGGGGCCCCAGAGCAGCATGTTGGCCAGATAGCTGTTGCGAGCGCCCTCGGCCCGGAAGCTCTCTGCATATCCACGGCCGCCCCCTTCATGGCCTGACCGTCTCGGCTATAGGCGCGCAGTAGATCCTGCTCGGCCAGGCCGCGGATCAGTGCCGGCTGTCCGGGACTGCCGACATCGCGATCCAGGGAGCCGCTGGTATTGACCAGCACCGCTGCCGGCTCGACGCCATGGGCATGCTGGATCTCATAGCGGCTGCCGTCCTCCGCAAGACGAACCTCCTGCACACCCTTCAGGACCCGCAAGCGCCGAGCTCTGTGGAGAGCCAGCAAGCGCTCGCCCGTGACGATGGGTGAGGGAGCGGCGTAGCTCAGCACCGCGGTCTCGTACTTGGCGCGGTAGAGCCGCTCGGCGTCGCCCCGAAGCAGGCGCTGGGCGAAGCTGTCCCAAATGTCGAACTGGGCATCGGCGAAGAAGTCGACCAGGAAGTTGTCACCGCCGTCAGCCGGCCACTGCGCGAACAGAGGACGACATGCCGCCGGTTGGTTCCGGCTTCGAAGGTGAGAGTCCCATCACGCCGAAGAGAGCGGCAGCCGCTCTCCGGCGAGAAGAGCCGATTGATGACGTCGAAGGCGCTCAAGGAAGACCCCAAAACATGCACGCAAGCATCCGGCGGCAGGAACTCGAACTCCTCCGACATGACATGATTTGCGATGCAGCGCGCATCCAACCCGGCCGGTGAATGGGAATAGGGGTCGACATCGGGACAGCGACCCGTGATCAGGATCGCCGCGTCGACCTCGACCTCGCCGCCCTCCCAGGCGATATGGACCCTGTCATCCCTGGTCTCCTGGGCCGCCGTCACTTCGGCAGGTACAAGTTCCACCGCAATGTCCTTCACCGCCGCGGCCGTGCGGGTGGCGGCAAAGACCTCCTTCAGGAAGGTGCCGAAGAGTCGCCGCGGCAAGTGTTCCTCCTCCGGCACCGGCTGCAGGTCCGGCCGCCCTTCCAGCCAGGTCAGGAAGGCACGGGTGTTGCTCGGGATCAGGCACATGCTGTCGGTGGTGGTGTTCATCAGATAGCCCGGGCACTCGTCTTCCCGGTAGGGACAGCCGGGCCCGAAGCCGCCGCTTGCCTCGAAGATGGTGATGCGCTCGACCGGGTGACGATCCACCAGCTCAAAGCATGCAGAGAGTCGCAGCCGATCAAGGCGGTGTGGCGTGGCCCGTGAGCTATGCTTGGCATCGACTAGCGTCCTTTTCGGCCGAAGCGATCAAGATCTCCGTAGTCTCCTTGACGGTGTCCATGGAGAAGCTGGTCTCGGTGCGCACCACCGCCGCCAGCGGCTTCACCACGTCTTGCAGGAAGCACTGCATCGTGGCGGTATCGGCAAGACGGATCTTGGCCAGATAGGAATGCGGGCCGCTGATGTGATGCAGATCTTGGACTTCGGGGCGCGCGCAGAGCTGCTGGACGGCATACATCTCGCCCTCGAAGGTCATGTCGATCAGGAGGAAGGCGCAGGTCGCCGCGCCCACACGCTCGGGCGCCAGAACCCCGCGCCAGGCCTTGATCACGCCGCTGGCGGCTAGTCGGCGTACCCGCTCGTTCGCGCTGGAGACCGAGAGGCCAACCGCTGCGGCGATTTCACTACTCGAGGCACGCCCATCCTGCTGCAGGATGTTGCAAATCTTCCTGTCAATCACGTCCATGTCCGGATAAATGCCGCCGATTATCGAGACCATCAAGCAGCTTCGTAGATTTTCACCCAATTTCGGATTCTTGCCCCACCACCCTTCGCCTGGCAGACGAGAGGCATCGCTCTGTTAGACTATGCTCCACCCTTTGGGAGGCAAACAATGACCCAAAGCGACCCGCCGCTCGATCTCGGCTTTACCCATGTGGCCTTGAAGTGCAGCGATCTCGACCGTACCGCGGCCTTCTACAAGCACTTTGCCGCCATGGAGGTGGTGCACGAGCGGGCGGAAAACGGCGTGCGTGTCGCCTGGCTGGCCGACGGCACCCGCCCCTTCTGCATCGTCTTCCTGGAAGACGGCGCCGTCGGTGCGCCGCTCGGCCCCTTCGCGCATCTGGGCGTGGCGGTCGCCAGCCGTGACGAGGTGGACCGCCTGATCGCACAGGCCAAGAGCGAGGAGATCACCGTCAAGAGCTCCTTCGACTACCCACCGCCGGTCGGTTACGGCGCCTTCCTGCTGGATCCCGACGGGCACACATTGGAGATTTCCTATGGGCAGACCGTCGCCTACACCGTGATGCAGGCCGAGCCGCAACGCAGCAGCAGCGATTCTCTTCGACTGTCTTGAAAGGCGAAGGCCACTGCGGGCAGATAGACACCATGGATCATGCAAAGTCTGAAGACTGGTATCGCGTAGAGCGCCTCGCCGACGATGTCAGCCTGATCGACGAGCCCTTCATCAAGCCGTTCTACCGCTGCAATGTCTGGCATGTGCGCGGGCGCGACCACGATTTGCTGGTCGACAGCGGTATGGGCGTGGTCAGCCTGCGCAGCTGGGTGCCGGAGGTTACGGAGCGCCCGGTCTTGGCGGTCGCCAGCCACACCCATTTCGATCACATCGGCTGTCATCACGAGTTCGAAGAACGCCTGGTGCACCCGGCCGAGGCGGAACTGCTGGCCGCCCCCGGCCGCAAGGAGACCCTGGCCGATCCCTATGTGACCGACGATATCTTTACCTGCTTGCCGCCGTGCCCCTATCGCTCCGAGAGTTACGCCGTCACGCCGGCCCCGGCCACCCGACTGATCGAAGAGGGCCATGTCTTGGATCTGGGCGACCGGCATTTCAGCGTGCTGCACATGCCGGGGCATTCTCCCGGCGGCATTGCGCTTTTCGAGGAAGCCACGGGCACCCTCTTCTCCGGCGACATCCTCTATGACGGCCCGCTGATCGAGGACTGCTATCACTCCGACCCCAACGACTATCTGGCCTCGATGGAGCGCTTGCTGACCTTGCCGGTGCGCCAGGTCCACGGCGGCCACTTTCCCAGCTTCGACGGCGCGCGCTATCGCCAACTCATAAGCGCCTGGCTAGTGGGAAAGGCCAAGTAGCGGCCCGGCAATCGAGAGGAACAGCCCAGCATGTACGTCCGCCGCGGCATCAGCTTTCGTCACATCTTCCGCGATTCCTGGTGCTTCCTGCTGGTCGTCGGTCTCTGGGCCTCACCGATCGTCTATCTGCGCGAGTTTCTTCAGATCAAGGCCGTCGGCCTGCCAATCGCACCGATGACCACCATCGGCATTGCCGTCTCCCTCTATCTCGGCTTCAAGAGCACCTCGGCCTACGACCGCTGGTGGGAGGCGCGTCTGCTGTGGGGCGACATCGTGAATGCCAGCCGCATGTTGGGCCAACCAGGTCTCGACCCTGATCTATGCCAAAGACAAGGAGCTGGACGTCGAGCTCCGCCGCTTGCTGATTTTGCGCCATATCGCCTGGGTCCATACGCTAGCCTATCACCGCGCAAGCGCACCCGCCTGAAGCATTCCGAGCGCACGGGGATCTTCGACCACCCCGCAAACTGGATCACCACGACATTCACCAAACGGCGGAGAGCTAGCGGCGCCACATCGACCCGACAGAAGCCGAGGAAATGGAGCGTTTTGCCAATCCGGCACTGCACCTCTTGCATCTACAGAGCGATCTCCTCGGCGAGCTGGAGCGGCGTGGCTATCTCGACAGTGTGCGCCAGGTGCAGGTGACAGAGCTGCTGGACCGCTTCCACATTGCCCAAGGTGGCTGCGAGCGCCTGAAGAACATGCCCTTTCCGCGCCAGGTCGCCAACTTCGGCCTGCTCTTCACTTGGTTCTTCATCGCCATCATGCCGCTGGCCTTCGTCGAGATCTTCGAGAGCAACATCCAGGCGCACGACCTGCCGACCCTGCTTCTGCACGAGTTCATGCTGACCCCGGTGCCCTTCTCCATTTGGCGCGCACCATCGAGATCGACCTGCTGAAGTTCCTCGGCTAAGACGACTTACCGGAGCCGGTGCAGGCGATCGACGGAATGCTCTATTGAGGCGAACGCCAGAGCGCTTCAAAAGCAAATCGTCGTCGCAGACTAATCCCACTGCTCGGGATTTGCTCTAAACTGGCCAGGTCTTCATACGATAGGCGGCGGTCATAGCGGTGACTGTATGGGTTGCCGCCTCGGCCGCCAGCCAGTCGGTGATGGCGATTTGCCGGGTAACGGCGGCACCGAACTCTTCGCCGGCGTAGGTGTCGATCCAGGCTTGGTAGGGATTGTCGGAAACGGACTCGGCAGCGATCGCCAATCCGACTTCGCGATAGACCCAAAAGCAGGGCAGGACCGCGGCCACCGCGACCTCGAAGGCAGCGCAATAGGCCGTCGCCCACAGATACTGCGTATAAGCGAGTGTCGTCGGGCTGGCTTCGGCAGTCTCGATCTCACTCTTGGTGAGGCCGAACTGGGTGAGAAAGCCTTCGTGCAGAGCGCGCTCCACCACGATGCAGGTACCTGCCGCCTTGCTGTACTCCAGGATCAGGCTACCGTCGGGCGCCCGCGCCGAAATGGAGGCCAGAGTTCGGGCATAGTCCATTGAATAGAGACTGTCCTGCAACAGACAGTCCTGGACGCGCGCACAAGAGAGGCTACCGTCTCGCAGTTCGGCATTGAAGGGCATGGCGATCATCGCCTCGCGGATCGGCGCCACACTCGCCCAGACCCTCTCGCTGAAGCTGCTCATGTCCCTTTCTCCCCCAAACTCGGCCTCGACTTGCAAATTCCAAGAGTGCGCACCCCAAACCAGTCACCTTTGCGCATAAGAGAAAAGGCCGCAACCCGAAGGCTGCGGCCTCATTCCCAATCGGCTTTTGGCCGGGCTTAGAAGTCCATACCGCCCATGCCACCCATGTCAGGCGCAGCCGGACCGGCCTCGTCCTTCTTGGGGGTCTCGGCCACCATGGCCTCGGTGGTGATCAGGAGGCCGGCGATGGAGGCCGCGTCCTGCAGTGCCGTGCGCACCACCTTGGTCGGGTCGATGATGCCCTTGGCAACCAGATCGCCGTACTCGCCGGTCTGCGCGTCGAAACCCCAGTTGACCTCGGTGGCCTCCAGGAGCTTGCCGACCACGACGGAACCATCGGCACCGGCGTTGTTGGCGATCTGGCGGGCCGGAGACTTCAGCGCACGGCGAACGATCTCGATGCCGACTCGCTGGTCGTCATTGGCGCCGGTCATACCGTCCAGAGCCTCGATGGCCGACAACAGAGCCGTACCGCCGCCGGGGACGATGCCCTCTTCGACGGCCGCGCGGGTCGCGTTCATGGCGTCCTCGACACGGTCCTTACGCTCCTTCACCTCGACCTCGGTGGCCCCGCCGACGCGGATCACGGCGACACCGCCGGATAGCTTGGCCAAGCGCTCCTGCAGCTTCTCGCGATCGTAGTCGGAGGAGGTCTCCTCGATCTGGCCGCGGATCTGGCCGCAGCGAGCGTCGATCGACTCCTTGGAGCCGGCACCGTCGACGATGGTGGTGTCTTCCTTGTTCAGGACCACCTTCTTGGCGGTGCCTAGCATGTCCAGGGTCACGCTCTCGAGCTTGATGCCCAGGTCTTCGCTGATGACCTGACCCTCGGTCAGGACGGCGATGTCCTCCAGCATGGCCTTGCGGCGATCGCCGAAGCCCGGGGCCTTCACCGCCGCGATCTTCAGACCGCCGCGCAGCTTGTTGACCACCAACGTGGCCAGAGCCTCGCCCTCGATGTCCTCGGCGATGATCAGCAGCGGACGGTTCGACTGGACGACAGCCTCGAGCACCGGCAGCAGCGGCTGCAGGCCGGAAAGCTTCTTCTCGTGCAGCAGGACGTAGGGGTCCTCGAGCACGACGCGCATCTTGTCGGAATCGGTCACGAAGTAGGGGGAGAGGTAGCCGCGATCGAACTGCATGCCCTCTACCACGTCCAGCTCGGTGGCAAGACTCTTGGCTTCCTCGACGGTGATCACACCCTCGTTGCCGACCTTCTGCATGGCCTCGGCGATCATCTGACCGATGTCGGTATCGCCGTTGGAGGAAATGGTGCCGACCTGAGCGATCTCGCTGTTGGCGGCGATTTCCTCGGAGCGGGCCTTCAGGTCGGCGATCACGGCCTCGACGGCCAGATCGACGCCGCGGCGCAGATCCATCGGATTCATACCGGCGGCTACCGACTTGGAGCCCTCACGCACGATGGCCTGAGCCAGCACGGTAGCGGTGGTGGTGCCGTCGCCGGCCAAGTCGTTGGTCTTGCTGGCGACCTCGCGCAGCATCTGTGCGCCCATGTTCTCGAACTTGTCGGAAAGCTCAATCTCCTTGGCGACAGCGACACCGTCCTTGGAGATGCGCGGGGCACCAAAGGACTTGTCGAGTACGACGTTGCGGCCCTTGGGGCCCAGGGTCACCCTCACGGCGTCGGCCAGAATGTCGACACCCTTCAGCATACGTGCACGGGCGTCGCCGCCAAACTTAACGTCTTTTGCAGCCATTTTGTCGCTAATCCTCTGATCTAGCGTTGTTTATCTGGGCTCTGCCGAAGCAGCAGCCCGGTTAGGCAGCAGCCTGAGCCGGCGCAGCGTCGGTGAGCACACCCATGATGTCGCTCTCCTTCATGATCAACAGCTCCTGGCCGTCGATCTTCACCTCTGTGCCGGACCACTTGCCGAAGAGCACACGATCGCCAATTTGCAGATCCAAGGCCACTACCTCGCCCTTCTCATTGCGAGCGCCGGGACCGACGGCGAGAACCTCGCCCTGCATCGGCTTCTCCTTGGCGGTATCCGGAATAATGATGCCACCCGCGGTCTTCTCTTCCTCTTCCAAGCGACGAATGACGACGCGGTCATGCAACGGTCGGAACTTCATCAGGGATCTCCTCCTCAACCTTCGAGAGAGTGTGTTTGCTTTAGGCTTCGTGAAACGAGGCCGTTAGCACTCCCCGTAAGCGAGTGCTAAGCCTCTAAGGCCATGCAATTATGCTCGCACTGCGGCCTTGTCAAGTCTTGATGAGCAGACAGGGCGAAAGAATGGCAGTGAGGAGGTCTTTCCTCGATCTCCGACAGATGTCATGCTTCGCTCTCGCGTCGCTGCCAGGAGGAAGAGAGACCGATGCCCCAGACACTGGACGAGTTGGTCACCGCACGCTTCGGGACGGCTGAAGCGGTCGAGGGCGACAGCCCCTATCTGCGGCAGATGCTGACGCGCAGATCCATCCGCGCCTTCAGCGCGCGATCGGTCGAGGAAACCCTGCTGCGCGGCCTGCTGGCAGCGGGCCTTTCCGCGCCCAGCAAGTCCGACCTCCAGCAGGTGAGCATTCTGCGCCTCAGTGATGACGCGCAGCAGAGCCTTGCGCAGCTGGTGCCGCAGTTTCCCTGGGTGGCGGCGGCGCCGGTCTGTCTGATCTTCTGCGGCGACGGCCGCCGTATCCGGCGCCTGGCCCGCCATCGCCGCCGTCCTTTCGCCAACGAGCACTTGGACAGCTTCATGAATGCCGCGGTGGATGCCGGGATCGTGCTGGCCAGCACCCTCTATGCCGCCGAGGCCGCCGGCCTCGGCGGCTGTCCGGTCAGCGAGATCCGCAATCGGGCCGAAGAGGTCTCGGACTTGCTAGCCTTGCCGCAGCATGTCTTCCCGCTGGCCGGCCTCTGCCTGGGCTGGCCGGCGGAAGCGCCAAACCTGCGCCCGCGCCTACCGCTCTCCGTCACTCTGCACGAGGAGCGCTACAGTGACGAAGGCCTGTTGGAGGCGGTCGAGGCCTACGATCGCCGGCGTGCCGCGGCCCAACCTGTCCCTCCCGAAAAGCAGCGGCACAGCGATCGTTGGGGGCTCAGCCAGATCTATGGCTGGTCGGAGGATCGGACCCGTCAGTACGCCGAACCGGCGCGTCAGGATTGGAGCGCCTACGTCCGAAAACAGGGCTTCGATCTGACATGAACCGCTATGGGAGCCGGACCCAATAGTAATACCGCAAGATCAACACACCACAGCACAAGACTGTCATTCCTGCGAAAGCGAGCCTCTATCTCTACGGGGAAATTCTCACCAGTTCAAAAAGAGCCCCGTCTTCGCGGAGATGACGAGTAAAATGCTGAAAAAACGCGATTTTTCTCGGGTCATACACTTGGAAGCAAATGATGCATTCGTCCTCGGGATCTGCTCTAGCAGACCGCAGCGTCGTTCCAGCGGACATCCTCGAAAACGCGACCCGGGTAGCGGCCCTCGACAATCCTCTGCCGCGCCGCCTCCCAGCCTTCGGCCCAGGCCTAGGGGTCGTACAGTTCCTACTCGGGCGCCTTGCGGCTGCGGGCCACGAAGCCCGTAAAAGCCGGCCGCTCCGACGCCTGACCGATGGGGTGATAGCGCAGATCCATACTCCAGCGCAGACTCCGGAAACGGTTCGGCAGGGCACAGTGCACATTCATTTTGTGAAACAGCACCGCACCGCCGCGCTTGACCGGCAAGGCTACAGCCCTTGCGCGCCGCCGTCACCCGCTCCGGAACGTGCGGTTCCGAGGCGATCTCCTCATTGGAGCAGTGCACTTGCGGGCCCTCGCGGTGTGAGCCCGGTACCGACAGCAGGCAGCCGTTTTGCTCAGTCGCCTCGGTGATTGCCAGCCAGACCGTGACTTGCTCGGTCTCGTCCGCCTCCGGCAGCAGAGCGACGATGTCTTGATGCCAGGTCGTAGCGCCGACGTTGGAGTGGACCTTCAAATCCCGATCGACGGCAGCCATCGGCGGCTTCATGCGCATCTGCTGGACCGGGCTGGAAGAGATCTCTTCGCCGATCAGGCATTCGACCAGATCCAGAACCTTGCGATGGCGCAAGAGACCGAAGACGGTCGGCCCGGCATGCAGATGATAGGAGGCCGGGTCGACCGGCCCATTGATCGAGGTCAGCGAGATGTTGAAGAAGCGATGCAAGTCCGGGTAGTCGGCGATCACCCTTGAGAAGCGCTCGGCAAAAGGCAGGTCCCGATAACTGGCGGGAATGCTTCCAGCGGTCGCCAGTTCTCCTACGATTCTGTCCAGCAGGTCGGCATACTCGGCTTCGATGGGACGGAGGTCTTCGTCGGACAGCAGGCTCTCGACGGCGAGGAATTCGGTCGCGATGTAAAGCCGCCAGTTGTTCGGGAGTCAAAACAGCGTTCGCGTCAACATTTGACATGGCACGATCCTCCGTCAGTCGCTGCGGTCGGGGACGATGACTTCGGCACCCTCCGCTTCGGATTCCCGGTTCACAAGGACCTCCGGAAAGCCTGGTACCCACAGATCCTCTGCGCAGGCATCTTCCAGACGCTTCACCACCATCGAGGACCAGACCCGGGGTCCATAGCGCTTCAGGCCGTCGCGCATGATCGCCACGCAGAGCGGCGAGAGCTCCAGCGGCACAGCCAGGCTCTTACCCAATTCGTCGAACAGCGTCAGGTCCTTCACCTCGTGGTCCATGGTGAAGTTGATGTTGTAGCTGCCGTTCAGGATCAGCTGTCCCTCGGTTTCATGCACGAAGGAATTACCGGAGGACACGCGAATCGCCTCATAGGCAACGGCAAGATCGATTCCTGCTTTCTTCGCCACCATGAAGGCCTCGCCGGTCGAGATCAGCTGTACGCCGGCGAGATAGTTGGTCACCGCCTTGAGGACCGAGGCGGAACCTAAGGGACCGGTGTGGACGATCTGCCGGCCCATGGTGGTCAGCAGGGGTAGGAAGCGCTCGAAGGCGGCCCGCTCTACGCCGACGAAGATGGCGATGTTGCCGGTGGTGGCGCGGTGGCAGCCGCCGGAGACCGGCGTATCCATGGGGATCGCGCCACGCGCCTCGACCAATGCTCCCAGTCGCTGCAGGTCGGCGGCCCCCGTCGTCGACATCTCCAGCCAGATCTTGCCGGCCGCCAATCCCTCGAGGATCCCGTTCCTCTCTTCCAGAACTTGGGCCGAGACCTGCGGCGATGGCAGGCAGGTGATCACCACATCGCTGGCCTCGGCCAAGGCCTTACCGCTGCGCGCCCAGCCGGCCCCGGCCTGCAAGAGAACCTCCACCGCGTCGTGCTTGGCATCGCGCACGGTCAGATCGAAACCTTGGTGCAAGAGGCTGCCCGCCAGCTTTGCACCGACATTGCCAAGACCGATAAAGCCGACGCGCATCTTCGCCTCTCCGCTCAGTTTCCACGGCACAGGACGGTGGGGTGGAAGGCTAGCGTCAAACGCATCCTTAACGCCCTGAGGCCACCGATTTTTCGTGGCTAGTCGTTCGGCTTCCGCTAACTTCGGAGGCGATGCGATCAAGCTCCCTCCCCTCCTGGCGTTGCAGGCTTTCGAGGCGCCCGCGCGACACGAAAACTTCGCCGCCGCGGCGGAAGAACTGAACCGCGCAGTCGGCGGTCAGCCACCGCGTGCGCGGTTTGGAGCGCCGCCTCGGCTGTCCTCTGTTCGAGCGTCTACCCCGAGACCTGTGCCTCACGGAATCGGCGAAAGCCTACCTTACCCTCGCTGCGGCGGGTATTCGAGGACATCTTGGGCTCGACCTCCGGCGCCTTCGGCACGCTTGGCGATGCGAGACTCACCGTCAGAGCGCCAGTCGGCTACAGCGCGCTCTACCCGCACATTCATGTCCGTCTCACCAGCTCGATCTGGGCCGACAAGCTGGCGGCCGGCGAAGCCGATATCGACCTGCGTCCGGGCTATCACCACTGGCCGGGTTACAAGGTGGAATTTCTCTTCTCCGATGCCGTGCCGCCGCTCGCCAGTCCGGCGACCTTGAGCGCTTTGGAGCGACCGTTCAGGGCCGCTGTACTTGCGGAACTTCCCTTGGTGCACGTCATGGGCAGCGAAGACCACTGGGTCCAGCTCTTCTTGGAGGAGGGCATCCAGCGGCCCCCGCAGCACGCCGACCTCAGGGTCGACTCCTCGATCACCGGAGCCGAGATCGCCGCCTCGAGCCGGCGACTTGCCCCCATCCAGGCTTGGCCGTTCCTTATCTGGCGCAAGGCCGCCTGCTGCCGGCCCTAGAGCGCACGCTCAGGGTCGGACAGGCGCTCTATCTCCTGCCGGTCGAGACCACGGAGCGCCGCATGCCGGAAGTGGTCCTGCTGCGTGACTGGCTGCTCGACTCTTGCCGAAGCGGTTAAAGGCCGCCGGTGGTGCCAGCGCGCAGCAGCTCTTCCATGGCGCCTGCGCTGCCGCGCGGATTGACACGCGTGACAAAAGACTGGGCGCCGTCGATCTCGCGGTGATCCTGCAGGGCCCAGAGCACGCTGGGAAAGGCGATCTCCTTCCAGGGTATCTCCTCCCAGGTGAAGAGGCCGACCTCTTGGCTCTCCGGCCCGGCCGCGACCTCCGAATCGGTCAGCCTGGCGCGATAGATCAGCTGTACCTGGCTCAGCCGCTCGATGGTATAGACCGCCATCAACTGGTCGATAGCGATCTTTGCACGGGCCTCCTCCCAAGCTTCGCGCATGGCGCCTGCTTCCGGCGCCTCCTGGACCTCGAGGTAGCCGGCCGGAAGGGTCCAGAATCCAAGCCGCGGCGGAATGGCGCGACGACACAGCAGGATCTTCCCCTCCCGGGTCGCGACGCTGCCGACGACGATCTTAGGGTTCTCGTAGTCGACAAAGCCGCAGTCCTCGCAGACCCGGCGTTCGCGGTCGTCTCCCGGCGGCACCTGCCGTGCAAAGCGTCCCGGCCCATCGCTCATAACCATCAATCCCGTCTTGGGTCCCTTCCCGACGAAGCGGCTTCCGGGACAAGAAATGACGCAAGAGAAAGACGGCGGCAAGCTGCTTGGCGCTTGCACACGCAAGCACAAGCCCTTAGCTTTTATAAAGCGATAGGACGATTCGAGGCGCTGTGGCGACAAGCTGGCTTGCCCCAGCGGTTCCAAGGCGGAAGAAGCCAAAGCGATGAGTGGGCTAGTTGAGGAAGAGAAGACTGAACAAGACGCGGCCGGCAGCAACAAGATCGAAAAGGCGAAGGACGAGGCCGCAGAGACCGGCCTCGACGACAGCAATCTGAACAGCAGCGCCGACAGCGATGAGAAGCCGGGTGACCAGCTGCTGCCGGACGATGCCTTCGGTACCGGTGGCAACCTGCCCAGCGACAGCGAGAAATCAAAGATGGAGCGGGCAAGCAAGCGCACCCGCGTCTTCGAGATCGGCTGGCCGGTAGACGGTGGCGGGCCCGGCTTCCTGTGGGATTCTCCGCGCCCCTTGAAGAGCCTGGCACGACCGCCGGAGCACCCCAAGGCGGTCAATCACTGCCCGGCCATCGTCGACGGCGACGCGCGCACCTATTCCGTCGCGGCCCCGGTCGATTTCCATCTGCGCCTGGGCAAAGATGACAAGGGAAATCCCAAGTTTACCAACGCCGCCGGCATGAAGAGAACGGTTTCCAGAAGCAAGCTGGACCCTATGATCGCCGTCATGGCGCAAAACCGCTGGCGGCATCCCAAGCGACCGGTCCTGATGATCGGCGGGCGCTTCCCGATTCACAACTGGCTGCGCTCGCTCATGTGGGCTTTCGAGTGACACGACATCGGTCGCGACCTGATCGTCAAGTGCGGCGAACCCTGGTTCGTCCGCTTCAAGACCGTGGACCCCAGCCGCCCGCAGCGTATCATCGAAGCCGAGATGACCGTCGAACTGCGCGAGTTCTGCACCGGGCTGGACGGTGTGACCAACTATGTGAACCAGATTTTCAGCGTCATGGACGTCGCCGCCGACCGCCGGCCAGCGAACCTCCTAGTCCACAAGGTCCGCGGTGGCCGCAACACGGTCCCGCCGGCTGGGCCGGAGGTCCTGGCACCGCACGGCGAAAGCAACCAAACGCCCACACGGACAACAGCGAAAACCCTGAGCAGGCTTGCCGGCCTGCTCAGGGTTTTTCTTTCCATATCAACCATAAGCGGGCTTAATCTTCAGATTTAGCTCGAAGGGAAGATCGATCCCGGTGATGTCGCGGACTTCGGCCCGACGCTCGGCGGTACGGACAATCGAGAAACCAACGGTCTTGCCACCGATCGCGATCGAAGGATCGATGCGGCGCGACTGCTCCGCAGAATCGGAAGCGATCGCCAGTGCGCTGTCCTCCTTACGCCGACCGTTGTAGACGATGACGGCGGAGTTGCTCTTGCCCTCTTCGACGTAGGTGAGGGCGAGATAGATCTCGACGGCTGGGATCGACTTGCCGAGGATACTCTGCTCCGGCAGGGAGATACCTAGCGCCAGTTCGCTGTCGGAACAACGCTTCACCCTGCCGCTGCCCTTGAGAGAGAAGTAGAGAACCTCGGCTTCGATCTTCAGATCTTCGCCGCTTTCGAAGGGAAAGTAGTCCGCCCACGATCCTGCTGTCATATGCCTTTCAATCCTTAACTGCTCCCTTGGCTAGAGCATCGCCTACCCTTTCCTTTCTCTAACAGAAGCAGAGTGCGCAGAAAAAGCTTTGTGACCGGGCGCGACAGGAAGTCTTGGGCGCCGCTGCTTAGTCCCGGCTCGCTCTCTCACTCCCCGCTGCCCAGGCGATCCAGATCCACCCGAAAGGTCAAGATCAGCACCAAGGCATTGCTGTCGCGTGCGGCCGTCCACTGATGTCCGGCCTCCAGACGCAGGCCGCCCACGATCCTGTAACCGACGCCGGACTGCAGCCGGTTCTGATTGAACCCGACCGGCGGGCCGCCCGCTTCCTGGTTGAGGTTGAAGAAAACCTCGTTCGAGGCGTAGAGCAGCCGGCGCTTCTCGTCGTCCAACCAGCCCTGCCCCGATAGTCGATAGCGCGTGCGCACCACAGGGCCATCGACCCCATCGATGAAGCGCTGTTCGATCCGCAGACGGTTGGTCACGGCAACCTTGTCCCAGTCCTGGCCGATGCCCGGTTGCTGCCAGACCCGATACTCCGTCGGCCGGCCTCTGTCCAAACGGTCGAAGTAGTCGAATCCCAGGCTGCTCTGCGTTTCCTTGCTGAGGTTGTAGCCGACTTCGGGGCGGATCAGCAGGACTTGCGCATTGGAGATGTCTTCGTTGAAACGGCCCTGGACTAAGAACGTACCGGTCCAGTCCTCGTCCAACCGCTTGATCATCAGCAGCGAGCTCCACTGCTGCAGATCGTCGGCACCCAGAACCGGCCGCAAGGGAAGAAGCGCCACGATCATCATTGCAAAAGGCTCAGTTTACAGATCGTATGTGTTCATGGTATGTTTCTTTCTAGATCAGAGGGATAAATTGGTGATGGATCACAAGCAGTTTCAGGAATGGCTCTCAGGGATAGAGCAACTCAGTGCGGCGCGGCGGCAGGAAGCCGAAGCTGTGTTCGCAAGGGGGTCCGCAAGTTTCAGCTTCACTGGCGGCTCTTGAAGCGAGCGTAGGTGAAGATCGCCGGTGCCCGCATTGCGGCACACCCGGAGCGATATCGCGTGGCAAGGCGCGGGGCCTGCGGCGATATCGGTGCAAGGGGTGCAAAAAGACATTTGATGCTGCGACGGGCACAGCCTTGGCGGGTCTTCATCGCAAAGACAAGTGGCTTGCCTTTGGACCCTGTCTTGCGGATGGGTTGACGCTTCGCGCGTCGGCCGAGCGATGCAGGTTTGCCGTCAATACCGCATTCCGCTGGCGCACCGGTTTCCCGCCGCAGAAACCGGGGACGCTCACAAGCTCACGGGCATTGTCGAGGCCGACGAACCCTATGTTCTGGAGAGCCGCAAAGGCGAGCGGCACCTGAAGCGCAAGGCGCGTCGCCGCGGTGGCAAGGCCGGAAAACGCGGCCTGTCAGATGAGCAGGGGCCGGTGCTGCTTGCCGCTGACCGCAGCGGTATGACCGTCAGCGCAGTGCTTCCGGCGGTCAATGCCGATACCCTGCGCGCGGTCATTGAGCCGGTCGTGGATGAGCATATCGTGCTGGTGAGCGATGGTCACCGCGCCTATCCGCCCTGCGCTGCCGCTCTGGACGTTTGCCACGAAGCGCTTGATCTGTCCAGGGGAGAACGCGTGCGCGATGCCTTTCATATTCAGACGGTGAACAACCCACACAGCCACTTGAAGGACTTCCTGCGACGCTTTCGGGGGATCGCAACACGATATCTCGCCAACGATCTGTGATGGTTTCAACGCGGTTGTCTCGAAAACGCATCCCCACGCACATGCCTCGCCGCTGTCATCGACAGATCATGCATACGATTTGTAAACTGAGCCTTGCAAAAAGCTTGCGCATCAGTGGACCCTAGCGCAGAGCCGCCATGGGCTCTCCCGGCTCGTCGTAGAGCACCTGCGTCCCTTCTTCCAAGCCGAGTGCTGCGGCCAGCGCCTCCTGGCGGCGCGACAGGGCACCGCCGGGAGGCAGGCTACCGTCAGGTGGCAGAGTCAGACGCAAGCACCGCCCCACGATGGTTCAGCTTGGTACGGGCCAGAACCGGCGGGGCGCCACCGCAGACCGAGTAGGCGAGCCTGATGCCCAGGCCGAGCAAGCGTGCCTCGTGCCGCGCCACGGCGGAGAGCAGAGCGCGGGCATCGGCCGCAAGCGCGTCCTCCATACCGCCGCCATAGCGAAGATAGGCGGTCAGCGCCAGGAAGGCCCGACCGGGGTGGTCGAGACCGGCATAGGGATAATAGAGCAGGCGCGAGAGGGCCTGGCGCGCGCGATAATCCGGATGCTCGCGCCAGGCGACGTCGCCCAGATGGCTGGCCGCGGCAACCAAACGCCGCTCGAGGCCACGCACCTCCAGAAAGACCGGCTCCAGCCAGGCCAAGAGGGCCTTGCCCAGATCGGGAAAGCGACCCTCGCGCTTGGCCAAGTCCTCGGCGATCAACAACAATGGATCTCTGGCACGCTCTTTGCTCGTCAGATCCTCGTAGAGCAGACCTTCACGGAGACCGAAGGAGGAGAAGACGACCGACATGGGCCGTAAGCGCTCCAACACACCGGCCAGTGCCAAGGCGGCAAAGGGCAAGGTTTCGACCCGACGACGCGAGACGGCCGAGGTTTTGGATAGCGAGCGCTTACCTTGCTGGGCAATCATGCGTGACAGTTCGATGGTGTCTTCTGCCCCGACACTGTAGTGCTGAATCACCTGCAGGGGATAGTCGACCTGTTGCATGTGGACCCGCGCCAGATTTCGCCAAGCGCCCCCCACGGCATAGAAGCTCTTGCCCGCCATCTCGTCCAGCCAGGATACCGAAGCCAAGGCCTCCTTGACCAGATTGTCGGCACGCTTGCGATCGCTGCCGCTGGCATCCATCAGGCGCAGCGGGCCCAGCGGCAGGGTGACGCGACGGTGCAGGGTTCCTCCGGTAAGCTCGATCAGTTCCAGACTACCGCCGCCCAGATCGCCGGCCAGTCCATCGGCCTGCAGGATCCCGACGACCACGCCATAGGCAGCCAGCGTAGCCTCCTGCTCGCCATCGAGAATGCGTATGGGATAGCCGCAGAGCGCCTCGACTTCGGCGACAAAGGCAGCACCGTCTTCGGCGTCGCGGACCGCTGCCGTCGCCAAGAGAACCAGGCGGGCGACCTGCATGGCTTCGGCCAGACGGGCAAAGCGCACCAGGGTCGGCACCGCGGCAGCCTTGCCCTCTTCGCTCAGGCGGCCGCTCTGCGCCAGGCCTTTGCCGAGACCGCAGATCACTCGCTCGTTAAAGATAGGAACCGGTACGCGACCCGGTCGATCGAAGACCACGAGGCGGATGGAATTGGAGCCGACGTCCACGACGGCCACCCGGCGACTGTAGCGGCTCGTTCCATTTCCGGAACAGGAGGCCTGCGCGGGATTGAGAGCACCCGAAGCCGAGGGGCGGCTCGCAGCAGCTTGCTCCCTGTCGCTTTTGCCCTTGGTCTCTCTCCTGTCGGCCAAGCTCCATCCCCCTCAGGGACTGCACACCCAAATCCGGACGGCGCTTGCCCACCTGTCCGACTGACGACGTGGTTAGATTTGTCACAAATCATCGAGTTCGACCCGCGCCGGATCGCCGCTCTTCTTCAGCGCACTGCCGCGGCCCGAGAGGCTGGGATTGGTCATGAAAAAGGTGTGGGCGGAGAAATCCTCCTCGTCCTTATCACTACGCCGATAGCTCCCTTGGCTGTCCAAGGACCAGCTCTGTGCAACGTCCTTCAGACTGGCAGTCATCACCTGATCCAGAATCTGCTCGTGCACTGTCGCATTCTGTATCGGGACCAGGGTTTCCACCCGCCGATCCAAGTTTCGTGACATCCAATCTGCAG
This sequence comes from Rhodospirillales bacterium, assembly GCA_965202755.1. GTDB lineage: Bacteria > Pseudomonadota > Alphaproteobacteria > Kiloniellales > JACOMY01 > JACOMY01. The sequence continues at coordinate 68,454 of CBDBCL010000036.1, forward strand.
AGGAGATGAAGACCGTCGCCTGTGCCGACGGCAGCGGCTTGCCATTGGCAAAGCAGACGATCCGGCTGTGCTCCAAGAAGCGGCCGACGATGGACTTGACGCGAATGGTCTCCGAGAGCCCCGGAACTCCCGGTCGGAGGCAGCAGATCCCGCGTACGATGAGATCGACCAGCACGCCGGCCTGGCTGGCACGATAGAGCGCGTCGATGATGTCGGGATCGACCAAGGCATTCATCTTGGCCCAGACCCCAGCAGGCCGCCCGGCCTTGGCGTTTGCCATCTCGCGCTCCAAGCGCTCGATCAAGGTACGCCGCAGGGAAATCGGCGAGGCGGCAATTTTCTCCAGCTTCTCCGGCCGGCCATAGCCGGTCATGTAGTTGAAAATATGCGCCGCGTCGCTGCAGAGCGCGGTATCGGTCGTGAAGTAGGAGAGGTCAGTATAGATCTTGGCAGTGATGGGATGATAGTTGCCGGTACCGAAGTGCACATAGGAGCGCAAGGAGCCGGCCTCGCGACGCACCACCAGGGTGACCTTGGCATGGGTCTTCAGGTGGATGAAGCCATAGACCACCTGCACGCCGGCGCGTTCCAGGTCCCGCGCCCAGCGAATGTTGCGCTCTTCGTCGAAGCGGGCCTTCAGTTCGACCAGGGCGGTAACTGACTTCCCGGCCTCGGCTGCTTCGGCCAGCGCGGCGACGATCGGCGAATCCTCCGAGGTGCGATAGAGCGTCTGCTTGATCGCCACTACTGCCGGATCCATCGCTGCCTGGCGCAAGAACTGCACCACCACGTCGAAGGATTCGTAAGGGTGATGCACCAGAATATCCTTGGCTCGAATGGCTTCCAGGCAGTTGCCGCCGAAATCGCGAATGCGCTCGGGAAAGCGGGCGTTGTAAGGCGGGAACACCAGTTCCGGCTGATCTTTGACGATCAAGGCCTTGATCTCGGCCAGGCCAAGCAGGTTCTCCAAGGCAAAGATGTCGTCCGGCGCGACCTGCAGTTCGTCGGCGACGAACTCCTTCAAGGCCGCCGCCATGCCGACCGGAAAGGAGAGGCGGATCACCTGCCCATGCCGGCGGCGCTTCAAGGCGGTCTCGAAGACCCGGACCAGATCCTCTGCCTCTTCTTCGATCTCGATGTCGCTGTCGCGTATCACACGGAAGGCGCCGACCTCGCCCAGCTCAAAGCCCGGAAACAGTCGCGCCAGGTTCAACTTGGCGACCTGCTCCAAGGTCACGAAGCGGACGTCCGGTCCAGGCAAACGTATGAAGCGATCCAATTGCGCCGGCAACTGCAGCAGCCCGTTGAAGGAGCCGCCTTCGCGTTCCGACCTGGCCAACTGCACCACCATGCAGAAGCCGACATTGGGAATGAAAGGAAAGGGATGCGTCGGATCGATGGCGATCGGCGTCAACACCGGGAAGAGTTCGCGTTCGAAGTAGTCCGATAGCCAAACCAGCTCCGCTTCACTCAACTCCTCTTCCTCCAGGACCAGAAAGCCGACCCCCCGCATCGCCGCTTTCAACAGCAGCCAGACGTCCTGCTGGCGGCGTTTCAGGCCGGAGACCTGGGTCTTGATCGCCGCCAGTTGCTGCACAGGGCTCATGCCGTCCTGGCTGGCCTCACCGATCCCGGCACGAACCTGCGCCTTCAATCCGGCAACCCGAACCATGTAGAACTCGTCCAGGTTGGAGGCAGAGATGGAGAGGAAGCGTACTCGCTCCAGCAAGGGATGGGCTTCGTTGTAGGCCTCATCGAGCACGCGATCGTTGAAGGCGAGCCACGACAGCTCTCGATTGAAAAACCGCTCCGGGTTATCGAGATCGAACCCCACCTGCAGTTCGGCGTCTTGCTCGATCCTCCTTTGCTCCAAGTCAATCTTTGCGTCGTCCATCGCACCCCACTTCCTTTCGCGTCTTCGGCCTCTCGCAAGATGCGAGTGCCAAGCGTTTCCTAAACATAGCCTTTCCCGACGCGAATTTGTATGTCAGCCTGTTCCTTAACTATCCGACCGACGGCGCTGACTCGGATGTACGACCTTACGTGTTCAGCCATCCAGCATCCTTGACTCCACGCCGAAGGGCGTAATCTGTCGAAGGTCGCCCAGGGTTCCGGTCGGTGAAATGAAGGACGGATGCGATGAGCAAAAAACAACTATTGCTACTGCGTCATGCCAAATCTTCATGGCGTAACAACAACCTGGGCGACCACGAGCGGCCCCTGAACCCGCGAGGTCGAAATGCAGCTGCCTCGATGGGACGGCACTTGGCGGACAGTGACTTGATCCCCGATCTCACCCTCTGTTCAACCGCAGTCCGTGCGCGCTCCACCTGGGAACTGGCTGCCAAAGCCCAGTTTGAGATGAGGCCCGATTGTGAATACACGCGCGATCTCTACCATGCCACCCCAAGTGACTTGATACGCCGGATTTGCGAGGTGCCAAACACTGTAGGGCGCCTGCTGATCGTCGGCCACAATCCTAGCTTGGAGCTCCTGGCGCACGGCCTCGCCGGCCCGAGTTCGGACGAAGCGCTGGTCATCCGCATGCAGGAAAAGTATCCGACCGCAGGTCTGGCCGTCTTCGAAGTCGCAGCACAAACATGGAAAGGCATGACGCCGGAAGCGAGCCGACTGATCGCTTTCGATACCCCAGCCAGTCTCGCCTCTGTCGAGGCTTAATGGCTGTTCGCCCCAATCAATGCACTTCGACGCCGGCCACGCGCACGATGACATCGGCGCCGGCGAAGCTGTCGCGAAGCTGCGCTTCAATGCGGCGGCGGCGGCGGTCGACTTCGGCCAGGGACAGCCTGTCGTCGAAGCCAAGGGCGACGTCGATGAAGACCTGATTTCCGGCGCGCCGCTTGCGCAGATCACCATAGTGATTATAGTCGTCGGAGGCATCGACCAAGGCCTTGACGATCTCCATCTGCGCCGCCTCGTCCAGGGAGCGATCGAGGATATCGACCATCGCCTCGCGCAGCATGTCCAGGGAGACAGCCACCATGTAGTAGGCGACGACCTGAGCGCCGATCACGTCCAACCAGGTGACGACCAGGCGGTCCCCGGCAAAGACGGCCAGGGTCAGGACCGCAAAGACGATGATCGAGGTCAAGGCCTTGGTCCAGCGCGCCTTGCGTTGCGCCTCCAGGATCACCGAGTGCTCCAGCCGGGCGGCCAGGCGCACGCGATACCAAGCGAGGAAGTTGACGTAGAGATTGACCGCCGCCAAAGCCAAGCCAAAGGACGACAGCAGCTCCCCGCCGGAGAGCGCACTATCGAGTGCGCTCAGCACGATCCGCAGGCTGCCGACCAGCATCCCACCGGCGATGCCGATGTTGGCAATCTGCTCGACCTTGCCCGAACCGTAGTCGAAAGTGTTAAAGTGGCCGCGATGAACCCAGCATATGGTAACATAGGCGATGACCTCTAGGGAGAACACCTAAGGTCCCGCGCACCGTCTCGGCCAGGCTAGTCAAAGAGCCGGACGCGATCGCGGTGGCGAAGAGGGCTGCCAGCATGAAGGCATCGATGATGATCGCGAAACGGATCGCACGCTCGCGCTCCACGGCGCTGTGGCTGAGGGTGGTCTCCTCCATCGCCGAAGCTAGCGCAGCCTCAGCCGCGCAAGAATGACGTCGACCAAGCCGACGTCATGGAAATCGACGAAGGCTGCATGACCGACCGGGCAGGAGGCCTGATCGTCCGGGTCCGGCTCAATCTTCAAGATGACCTGGCCGTCGTCACCGCGCGCCTTGGAAACGGCGGCCAAGTCGGTGCGATCTAGAACCGCCGCCGAGCCACGCGTCGGAACCACCGTCCCTGCGCGCAACTCGCTCTCGCCTTCCATCACCACATCTGCTGTCAACCCAGGCTGCAAAAGTGCAAGCTCGGCATCGGTCATAGGGACGTCGACCAAAAGTTCGCCGCAGTCGATCCAATCGGCGATGGGGTCGCCAATCTCCAAGGCTGCCCCCTCACCTACCAAGACGCTCCTGACCATACTGCCCGGCGGCACCAGGGCGTTGCTCTGGCGCACTTGGCGGTAGATCGAGTCGACGGCGTGGCTGTCGGACCAGGCACTCTCCAGGTGAGCTTCGGCGGCCGCAAGTTTGACGCGGGCATGCGAAAGGGCTCGCTCCACGGCCTCGCGGTCGCCGCCGGCCCAAATCGGCTCGGAGCCATCGTCCATCGGATAGACCCGATCTTTGGCTGCTTCGCGCCGCAGGAGGATGCGCTCCAGTCTCGCAGCCTGGTCGGCCCGGAGGCTTTCCGAACTGGCCACACGCAAAGAGGCCTCGTCGCGATCGCTCTGGGCGACAAAGCCGCGATTGCTGAGGCGCTTGGCACGATCGGCAGTTCCGCGCAGCAGCGCCAACTCGGCATCGATGCGCTCCAGGCGCTCGACGGTGCCATCGTGATCGAGCGGCAGGTCTCGGGTGTAGATCTCTCTATAGCGGCTGTAGTTCGCCACCACATGCTCGCGCTGGCTTTCAAGATCGGCGATCAGCCTGGTGGCCGAATCGACCTCCGCCTCTGCCCGCCGTGCCTCGGCCGCAGCGATGTCGAGAAGACTCCGATCAGCTTGCGGATTGGTGATCGTGGCTAGGATACCGTCTGCGCCGATCATGCTGCCCGGGTTGGGTAGGGTTTGTCCGACCTGTCCTTAGATCGGCGCCGTTGCCGTACGAATCCAGGCGGAGACGGCTGCATTCCCGACCAATGTCGAGCGCAGGTAGGGGCCCAACATCGCCAGTATGTAGATCAAGAGCACGGCCAGGATGCCCCACTTCAACAGCCAACCGGCCAAGCCCAATTTTTTGGCCGCCACGGATCCGTCGCCCCCTTAACGGCATGCTCGCAAGTGTGGGTGGCACGATTTGCCTCAGCCGTGCCCTTGCAAATCATTCATTGTGGCGATCAGGATGCCTGAGGCGTTGGGAGTCAGTCCAGCTGTCGGCCGGGCGCCAAGTCGCGCGAGTCAAGCCGGAGGTGTACGAGTGCTGGTCCCGACGCCGCCAAAGCGCCCTCCAGGGCTGCCTGGAAATCGGCGTCTTTCTCCACCGTCAGGCCGAGCGCACCGAAGCTGTGCGCCCAGGCGGCAAAGTCGGGACTGAGTAGACTGGTGGCCGAGACGCGGCCCGGGTAATTGCGCTCTTGGTGCATCCGAATAGTGCCGTACATGGCGTTGTCGCAAACTAGGACGCGGAGCTTCAGGCCCAGTTGGGCGGCGACGGCAAATTCGTTGGCTGTCATCTGGAAGCAACCATCGCCTGCCAGGCACACGACCTGTCGCTCCGGATAGCGGCAGGCGGCTGCCACTGCCGCCGGCAAACCATAGCCCATCGACCCGGAGGTCGGCGCCAACTGCGTTCCCCAACGATAGCGATAGAAGCGATGCAGCCAGATGGCATAGTTGCCGGCCCCATTAGTCAGGATGGCATCCTCCGCCAACTCCCGACGCAGCACCTCGAGCGTATGCGACAAGGTCACCGCACCCACGCCTGCCGGCGGCTGATCGCTCCAGGCCAGGTAGTCCTGGTGTGCCCACTTCGCCGCACCGCGACCCCAGGGACACTCCGGCGTCAAACCGACAGCCGCGGCCAGGAACCGTCCGGGCGTCGCATTGATCGCCAAGTCGGGGTGGTAGATGCGCCCCAGTTCCTCGGCTCCCGGATGCACATGGATGAGACTCTGCTTGGGCCTCGGCATATCCAGTAGGGTGAAACCCTGGCTCGGATTCTCGGAGAAACGCGCGCCCAGCAGCAGCAGGAGATCGGCCTCTGCGATCCTTGCCCTCAAAGCAGGATTGATCCCCAAGCCGACATCGCCGGCATAGTTGGGATGGCGCGCATCGAAGAGCTGCTGACGGCGGAAGGACACCCCAACCGGCAGCGACCAGGCCTCGGCGAAGCGTTGGACTTTGGCGACCGCCGTCTCGTTCCAGCGTGATCCGCCCAAAACCATGAAGGGTCGCTCGGCGGCGCGCAGCATCTGCTCCAGCCGAGCGACCTCCTCCGCTCCCGGCGCCGGCTGAGCGACCTCGACATAGGGCCCGGCGAGCCGCGTGCAGCAGTCGCGCAACATGTCCTCGGGCAGGGCCAAGACAACCGGACCCGGTCGGCCGGAAAGGGCCACATGCCAGGCGTGCGAGAGCACTTCCGGGATTCGCTCGACCTGATCGATCTCCTCGACACACTTGGCCAGTCCACCGAAAACGGTGCGATAATCAACCTCCTGGAAGGCCTCGCGGCCACGCATCGCCCGACCGATCTGGCCGACGAAAAGGATCATCGGGGTGGAATCCTGCCAAGCCACATGCACCCCGGACGCTGCATTGGTCGCGCCCGGACCCCGGGTCACCAAAGCGATACCGGGTCGGCCTGTCATCTTCCCGTCGGCCTCGGCCATCATCGCGGCCCCACCTTCGTGGCGCGCGACCACGACCTCGATACCGCTGTCGTAGAGGCCGTCCAGGACATCGAGATAGCTTTCACCGGGAACGCAGAAGACTCGTCCGACGCCTTGTGCCTTCAGGCACTGAACGATCAGATGGCCGCCGGATATCTGTCTGGCTTCTGCCGCCGCACGTTGCATGCCACACCGCTCCCTGGCCCCAATAGGTCACAGAAAGAGACAATCGTCTATTCTTGTTCCTGTAGAGAGTCGAGAGGCCGATGGCGGATCGCAAGGGCTGGAGCTGGACAATGTCACATGGCGGCCTTGTGTCGGGCGGGCGGGAGTCAGCTAGGTGAGCCCCTTCAAGCCCTTCCTGGCCCGCTTCCAGACATCCTGCAAATGGCTGAGGTCGTCTTCGACCCGGCGCGCCTGCCAGCCCAGAACCATGCCCAGAGCGACCGGGTCGGCCTCGTCCGGATAGCGCTCGCGCAAGCTGTCGAGCAGGCCTTTGGAAACAGCAGCGTCATTCAACGACCCCAGACAATCCTGCAGCTCCTTGGTCAGGCCGATCGCCGCCTTGGCGCGTTCCTTCTTCATGAAGGCGCGAAAGAACTCCAGGGCATAGCGCAACTTCTTGCCGGAAATGCGCAGCTCGTGCAGCGAGTCCTCGATCGCCTCATCACGCTGCTTTCCGCGCTTCAAGAACTGCCGAGCACGCTTGGCCAGGCCGGTCTTGGAAAAGTCGACCGCAGGCTGATCGGCAGCATAGCCTCCGCCGGCCGACGCTTGGATCTGGCTTCGCCAAGCGCGGCTGAACAGCCAGTACTCCAGCCGCAACAGCAGCATCGCATAGCGGTGGCTGCGCAGGCTTTCGTCAGCCAGGTCGTAGGCTTCTGTGCCCAGACGGCCGGCGGCTTCCTCAAGACGCCGCAGTCTCAGCTCCGCAGGAAACCTATGGCCGATACCCGCCAAGGTCTCGCTGCGAAAGACATCCCAATCGCGAGCCGGTCCCAAGGCATTCTGCAACCAACTCAGGTCCTCCTTGAGCTGGACGGCGACACCATCGGCAATGAGATCGCCGAAGAGGGTCACGGCGGCCCGCAAGCGGCGCACCCCGACCCGAAGCTGGTGCACCACTTCGAGATCGCGGTTGCCGGAGCGGAAAGCGGCCTCGTTGGCACGTACTTGCCGCAGGCAATCCCGCGCGATCATCTCGAAGGCGGTCCCGGCGGAAGAGTGCTTCGCCATCGTCAGGCCAGCTGCGAAGACGGCCGGCAAGCGTTCATCGCTCGCCAAGAGATGCCCGCGGGCCGCCTTAGATCGCGGCTCCAGAACGAAAGGCACCTGCTCGCCGATCGCCAGGGCCAATTGCAGAAGGTATTGCGGTGAGCCGGAGAGGAGTTCCAACTCGATCTCCGAGATTGTCTCCAGGCGATCGCCGGCAACCACGCTGCCCTCGTCGAAGGCGATCTCTATGTCACTCTCGATCAAGCGCACCGGTAGGACATGGCGGACGACCCTTGTCTCGAACAAGCGCTGCAAGGGATTGTCTTGGGTCAAATCCTCAAGAAGGTGACGCGTGTCGTCATCATAGATCAGCGCAAAATCGGGCGTGTCGCTTTGCGTTTCAACCTCAAACTCCTGCATATGCTGCAAACCGGTCTTCGGGGCAATCACCGGCGCCTTCAGAGTTTGGATCAGCTTGCCCGCCTTTTGGCGGACTCGAAGCGCCATACCCTGTGCCCGCAAGCGGCCATCGGCGGTGTCGAAGTAGCTGCTCACCAAATCCTGGCGTTGTGCGCGCCGCCCGGAGGCGAGCGTGCGCAGCAGGGGATGGCGGCGCATACGCGCTAGCTGCTTGGGTTCGACCGCAAGTTTGATCTCAATCTCTTCCTTCATCCGCCGTCGTGCCGCCCTCTCCGGTTCAAAAAAATCCAGCTTCTTAGACGCTTGTCACAATACTGTAACATAAGTTCATGCGGAAGCGATGCATTGCCGCCCCGTCACCAGTCAACACTCTCGTCGTTTCCCAACCCAAAATACCTCTAGTCGGCCAGTTTTCTCAATCTAGCAATGTTTTTCTGCCTCTAAAGATTTTTTTTGGCATAGAGTCGTTTTCACTACTCAGTTTTTTCGAACTATAGCGTTCCAAGGAAAGCGCCGCCATCCAAAACGATGTTTTGACCGCTGATGAAGCCAGCTTTACTGGAACAGAGGAAGGCACAGGCCTGGCCGAATTCTTCCGGATCGCCGAAACGCCCTGCCGGATTGCTTTGCGCCCGCTCTTTGGCCACAGCCTCGACCGTCTTGCCCTGATGCTTGGCGACTGCAGCCAAGGTATTGGTCAGGCGATCAGTGGTGAAAGGGCCCGGCAGCAGTCCGTTGATGGTGACGTTGTGGCGCACCGTCTGGCGCGCGAGGCCGGCGCAGAAACCGGTGAGGCCGGCACGGGCACCGTTCGAGAGACCCAGCACGTCTATCGGCGCCTTCACCGCGGCCGAGGTGATGTTGACGATGCGGCCGAAGCGACGAGCGATCATGCCGTCGACCGTCGCCTTGATCAGCTCGATGGCGCTCAGCATGTTGGCATCCAACGCCTTGATCCAGTCATCGCGGGTCCAGTTGCGAAAGTCGCCCGGCGGCGGGCCCCCGGCATTGTTGATCAGGATGTCGGGCGTCGGGCAGGTCTTCAGCAAAGCGGCGCGGCCTTCTGGCGTAGTCACATTGCAGGCGACTGCGTTCACCTGGCCACCGACCGCGCGAATGGCCTCGGCGGTTTCTTCCAGCGGGCCGGCCGAGCGGGCAGAGACGGTCACGATCACACCCTCTGCTGCAAGCTGGGCTGCACAGGCCCGTCCCAGCCCCTTGCTGGAAGCGCACACGATGGCATTCCGTCCGGCAATTCCTAGATCCACTAGACCTCCTCCTCAGCGATAAAGGTTATTGTCATTGCCACTATCCAAAGCCCGCAGCGCCCGCTTGGCAAGGGGCATTGTCACACGGCGGCGACGACGGTGCGCGGCCATGGCTCCCGCATCCAGCCGATCCGCCATGTCCTGCAGCGCTCCCATCGAGCGCTCGATCCGCGGCAGCAGAAAGCTGAAGACCCACGGATTGCTCTCCAACTGCCGGTCTGACAGCAGCTTCATCAAGACGCCTAAGAGCAGGGCATCGTCCGGCATGCCGATCGACACCTGGGTCGCACCCAGCAGTCTGGAGCGCAGGTCGGCAAGCTCGACCGGCCAGGAGGCCGGCGCCTGTCGCGCCGTCATCAGCATCGAGCCGCGCCGTTCGGCGATGACACCGAAGAGCGCATAGAAGGAGAAGGCCAGATCGGGCCTACCCGCCAGGATTTGATCGGCATTCTCCACCAGCAAGTACCGACTGTCGGCGAGAGCGTCTCGCGCCGACTCGAGCGCCAGTCGGTCGCTGTCCAGCACAACCGCCTTGGAGCGCAGCTGCCAGATGTGGGCAAGGTGGCTCTTCCCGGCGCCGCGCGGCCCGCGCAGGATGAGTGTGGGCGTCGGCCACTGCGGCCAGGCCACGACGAAGGCGAGTGCGGCCCGATTGGCATTTCCGACCAGGAAGTCCTCCCGCCCTAGACGCCGCAGGGGCGGAAGCCGCAGGGGATACTGAAAGCTAGCCGAGGAAATCACGGTTTCGGCCGTTGCTCCGGCGGCGGGTCCTCGTCGCCGAGATAGTAGCGCGTTTCCCGATAGCGGCGCACCGCGTGGCGCACGGCAACGCCGATGACGGCGGCGACCGGCACGGCAACGAGCACGCCCAGAAAGCCGGCGATCGCACCACCGGCAAGCACGGCGAACAGCACCCAGACGTCATGCAAGCCGATCCCGCGTCCGACCAGACGCGGTGTCAGAAAATTGCCTTCCACGGTCTGGCCCAACAGGAACAGGCCGATCGGAATCGTCGCGGTCCAGAAATCAGGGAACTGAATAAAGGCGAGGGTAACGGTGAGCAGGGCACCGCTGAGCGCGCCGATATAGGGGATGAAGGTCAGAATACCGGCCATCAGGCCGACGGCAGCACCATACTGCAGGCCGGTCAGAGAGAGCGCGGCCGCGTAGTAGGTGGCCATGATCAGACAGACTAGGGCCTGGCCGCGGACGAAGCCGGCGAGCGCGCGGTCCATATCGCGCGCCACGGCGCGGATCGCCGATTGTTCTTGCCGCGGCAAAAGGGAATCCACACGGGCGACGATTTCATCCCAGCGTATGAGGCAAAAATAGGCCACCAGCGGCGTGATCAGGAAGAGAGACACGATGTTCACCAGCGCCACGCCGCTTTGAATCAGATTCAAGACCAAAGAGATGACCGCATCCAAGGCCTCCTGGCTGAAGGTCCCCAAATAGGCCTTCATCTTGGCCTTGGCATCGATCTCGTAGCGCTCGCCGATCTGCTCGAGGAAGTTCAGCAACTGGTCTCGCCCCGCCGCCAAGAGACTCGGCAGATTGTTCAGCAGGTCGATCACCTGATTGACCAGAAGCGGACCAACCAAAGCCAGCATCGCCAGGATCACCAGCAGGAAAATGAAGGCGACGATCAGCGCCGCAAAGGTGCGGCCCAGACCGCGGGCCTGCAGCCGGTCGACCGGCGGATCCAGAAAATAGGCCAGGGCCAGGCCAACGACAAAGGGGAGAGCGACCTGGCGCACCAGCACCAGAAAGAAGAGCGCAAAGAGGCCCAGCAAGACCCAAAAAGGCCACTGCTTGCGCGCGATTTGCTCCTGCCGGGCCGTGCTCTCGGCCTCGCTTCGGGGTGTCGGCGGGCCGTTACTCAGCGCTCGACCCCCCGCTCGAGGGAGCCGGAAGCGGGCGGGCATCGATACCGCCGGGTGCTCCTCCGAGCTGCAGATCCCAGCCGCCGGGCGCCTGCAGCAGGGTCAGACCTCGCTGCGCCAGAGCGCGCTGCAGCTGCTCCGTGCTGCCACGATGGGTAAGCTCGACGATGGCCTCGCCGCGTCTGAGCGAGATCACTTGCAGGTTGGAAACCAGCGGTTCCAGTTCGAGATTGGAGCGAATCAGCAGCCAGTCCTGCAAGTCGCTCGCCAAGGCGCGAAGCCTGAGGCCACTGGCTTGGGTGTACTGAATCGCATTGGCAGACTTCCAGGAGCTCTCCAGGCCCTGCATCACGGCGATCACGCCGCGCTCGAAAAAGGCTTGGGGCTGCTCGTCGGGGATCTGCGTCAAAGACAGCGTGAAGGGCTGACCCAAGCTCTCGCCATAGCTCTTCACCGCAACGGTCAGGCCCGCATCCCCGCTCCAGGGATTGCCGCTGGCCTCGGCTTCGGCAACCACGGCACCGACGCTGTCATAGTTGGCGGCCAGATCGCCAAGGCCGCGTCGCTCGCCGGCCAGGGCCTTCTCGGCATCGATGGCAACCACGTCCTGGAGATCACCCAGCGGGACCTTGATCGGCACCAAGGTATCACCGATGCCGCCGAAGCCCTCCCAGGCGGCGCGCCAAGGGTTGGGATCCTGCCAAAGGGTCGCATCCAAGCCAGCACCATAGACCGGAACGATGACATAGGGGCGGCTCTGCACCTCAGTGTAGCGTAGGCCGAACTCGTCCAGCAGTCGGCGCGTCGCCGCCGGATCGAAGCGGATGGTGAAGCGGCCGTCGAAGGTAGTGCCGGTCACCACCTCGTCCAGCACCTGGATGGAGGCTATACTCGGCTCGACCTGGGCTGCAGTCACCGTGGGAATCTTCGCCAGATCCTCCGGTGCGACTAGGCGTTCGGCCAAGCGGCGGAAGGCCTGCTCCTTGGCTGTGGTCTCGGCCAGCGCCCTGGCCTCGACCGAGGAGTTGGCGGCGACCGCGACGATCACCCCCGGCACGGCGAAAAGATCGGCCGCCGCGGGGCGTAAGGGCAAGATGGCCAGCAGCAGAGCGCAGCAGAGCCACCGCAGCCCCTGTCTCGACCCGATGCGCAGATAGGAACGTCTCGTCACAACTCCACCTCCCAAAGGCCCCCAAAAGGCCTCGACGCAAGCTTCCCCGCAGCACTAGGCCCTCGTCAACCGCTAGAACCGATTCACGGGCTGGCGCCGCTGTAGGCCAGCAATCCCAAGACGCCGATGGCGATGAAGTAGATCGCTACCGCAAAATTCAACAGCCGCGGCGCGATCAAGACCAGGATACCGACAGCCAGCCAGAGAACCGACAGAATCAGCGGATGATCAAACGACATAGTGACTTCTACCGTCCAATGCAAAGCGCTTCGGCTGGACGCTCGGCAAGCGTCCTGGCAGAACAGCGAAGAACAGTATAGGCTGCCCCCTTGATCCTTGCTAGAGAGCCAGAGCCTGCACAGACTGAGGAGAGACAACGTGAGCCCCAGCGATGCCTCCGCATCGGTGCCCTTGACCTACAAATCGGCCGGCGTGGATATCGAGGCCGGCGACCGCTTGGTGTCCGCCATCGGCCCGCTCGCCAAGGCCACCCAACGGCCGGGCGTCATGGGCGGCCTGGGTGGATTCGGCGCACTCTTCGATCTGAAGGCGGCGGGCTTTACGGACCCCATTCTGGTCTCCGGCACCGACGGTGTCGGTACCAAGCTGAAGATCGCGATCGAGACCGGGCGCCACGACCAAGTCGGCATCGATCTGGTCGCCATGTGCGTCAACGATCTGTTGGTGCAGGGCGCAACGCCGCTCTTTTTTCTGGACTACTTTGCCAGGGCCAAGCTGGAGGCAGAGGTCGCAGAGGCGGTCATCGCCGGCATCGCCGAGGGTTGCCGGCAGGCGGGTGCCGCCTTGATCGGCGGCGAGACTGCCGAGCTTCCCGGCCTCTATGCCGCGGGTGATTACGATCTGGCCGGCTTTGCCGTGGGTGCGGTCGAGCGGAACCGCCTACTGCCGCGGGGCGATCTGGCTGCCGGCGACCGTCTGATTGCTCTGCCCTCGAGCGGCCTGCATTCCAACGGCTTCTCGCTGATCCGTCGGCTGATCGAGACGCAGGGACTCGGCTACGACGCGCCGCCGCCCTTCGAGAGCGAGACCGCCAGCCTCGGCGAGGCCCTGCTGGCACCGACCAAGATCTACGCTCAGGACATACAGCAGCAGTTGGCCGCAGGTCGCATCAAGGCCATGGCGCACATCACCGGCGGTGGTCTGCCCGGCAATCTGCCGCGAGTGCTGCCGGGGAACCTCCTGGCGGTCTTGGATTCCCCGCTCGGCGAGCGCCTGCCGCCGGTCTTCAGCTGGATCAAGGACAGCGGCCGCATCGAAACCGCGGAGTTGCTGCGCACCTTCAACATGGGCGTCGGTATGGTTCTGGTCGTCACCGAGACGGATTACCCCGCGGTCCTTGACGCATTGAACGAGGCCGGCGCCGTCCCGCTCGGCCGGCTGGAGGAGCGCCGGGACGAAAAGGAGCCGCTGCGCCTGGAGCGGGACCTCTTCTGATGGCGCGCATTCGCACGGCCGTTCTGGCATCCGGACGCGGCAGCAACCTGAAGGCGCTTCTGGAGGCAGCCAAGGACTCGAACTATCCGGCCGAGATCTCGCTGCTGATCGCCAACGAGCCCTATGCCGGCGCCATCAACATGGCGGCCGAGGCCGGGGTCGACGTGGCCCTGATCCCGCACCGCGAGCAGCCCGGCCGCCAGCAGTTCGAGATCATGCTGCAGACCCACATTCTCGAGTCCGCCTGCGAGTTGATCTGCCTTGCCGGCTTCATGCGCATCCTCTCGCCCAATTTCGTCCGGCTCTGGCAAGGTAAGATGCTGAACATCCACCCCTCGCTGCTGCCCGCCTTCACCGGGCTCCGTCCGCAGCGGCAGGCCCTGGCGGCCGGGGTGCGCCTCTCCGGCTGCAGCGTCCACTTCGTCAACAACGAGCTGGATGGAGGGCCGATCATCGGCCAAGCGGCGGTTCCGGTCCTGGCCGATGACAGCGAAGAAAGCCTCGGCGCGCGCATTCTGGCGGCCGAGCATCGGCTCTATCCACGCTGCTTGGCCCTGGTCGCCGGCGGCGAGATTGCCATGGATGAAGCCGGAGAGGTTTTTTGGTCCGCTGCGCCGGCCGAAGGGACGTTGATCAACCCCTCCGGCTAAGCGGAAGCGCTTGAGCTGCGGCGCCTTCTGGCTTACCTTATAGGCAGCAAGGAACGCGCCGAGATTTGAGGACTGCAAGCATGGGCATTATGAAAGAACATGAATACCATGAGCACGTGCAAACCTATCGCGGCTTCATCAAGGGGGCCACGATTTGCGGTGCCGTGGTCATCGTCGTCCTGGCCATCATGGCAATGACCCTGGCCTAGTGACGAGACCTTAGAAACAGCAAGGGCGGTGACCAGTGGCCGGACACCGCCCTGTTCTTTTTGTCGAACCGCCGCAGCTTAGCCGACGATCTCGGTCGCAGCGAAGAAGTAGGAGATCTCTACCGCCGCGGTCTCCGGCGCATCGGAGCCGTGAACCGAGTTGGCCTCGATAGATTCGGCGAAGTCAGCGCGAATGGTGCCGGCATCGGCATTGGCCGGGTTGGTGGCACCCATGACTTCACGGTTCTTGGCAATGGCGTTATCGCCTTCCAAGACCTGCACCACCACCGGACCGGAGATCATGAAGCTGCAGAGGTCGTTGAAGAAGGGGCGCTCGCGGTGCACGGTATAGAAGCCCTCGGCCTGAGCCTGGGTCAGCTGCAGGCGCTTTTGCGCGACCACGCGTAGGCCGGCATCCTCGAAGCGAGCGACGATCTTGCCGGTGAGATTGCGCTGGGTTGCGTCCGGCTTGATGATGGAGAAAGTGCGCTCAAGGGCCATGATGAAGGCCTCCTTACTGTCTGTTGTATAGAAGCGGTCGCGCCGCGGAGTTTTGCACCCCCGGGCGCCGGGGAATGGCGGCGGTATATAGACGCGGGCCGGCTGCCGGGGCAAGAGCACAGCCAGCCATAGCGCGCAGCGGCCCAGCCATGCTATCCAGCCGGCATGCTTCGTCTCGATAAGATAACCCTGCGGATCGCCGGGCGGCCGCTGCTGGAAGGCGCCTCGACCACCCTGTCGCGCGGACAACGCGCCGGGCTGGTCGGACCGAATGGCGCCGGCAAGACCACACTTCTAAGACTGATCCAGGGCCAGCTGCAGCCGGACGAGGGCAGTCTGGAGATCACCGGCGGCTGGCGCATCGGCCATTTGACCCAGGAGCCACCGGGCGGCCAGCGTGCGCTCATCGATATCGTGCTCTCCGCCGACGAGGAGCGCAGCCGTCTCTTGGCTGAAGCCGAGTCCTGCGAGGAGGCGACCCGCTTGGCCGAGATCCACGACCGGTTACGCAGCATCGGCGCCGACTCCGCACCCGGTCGTGCCTCACGCATTCTGGCCGGCCTGGGCTTTTCCAGCGCCCAGCAGGCCCTTCCTGCGGCCGAGTTCTCCGGCGGCTGGCGGATGCGCGTCGCCCTGGCCTCGCTACTGTTCCGCCAACCGGAGCTGCTGCTGTTGGACGAGCCGAGCAACCATTTGGATCTCGAGGCCACCTTGTGGCTCGAGGGCTTCCTGGCCCGCTATCCGGGCACTTTGCTGCTGGTCAGCCACGACCGGCTGCTGCTGAACGTCGTGGTCAATCGCATCCTGCATCTTGAGAACCGCCAGCTCACCGCCTATGAGGGCAGCTACGAGACCTTCCAGCGCACCAGGCGCGAGCGCCAGGCCCAGCAAGCCGCTGCCGCCGCCAAGCAAGACGCACAACGCCGCCACATGCAGGCCTTCGTCGACCGCTTTCGCTATAAGGCCTCCAAGGCGCGCCAAGCTCAATCGCGTCTCAAGGCCCTGGCAAAGCTGGAGCCGATCGTGCCGTTGGGTAATCAACGCAGCACGCGCTTCACCTTCCCGGACCCGCTGATCCTCACCCCGCCATTGCTGGCGGTGAATGGAGTCGCGGTCGGCTACAGCCCCGATCGGCCGGTCTTGAAGAACGTCACCTTCCGTCTGGACCCGGACGACCGTATCGGACTCTTGGGCGCCAACGGCAATGGCAAGACGACGCTCATCCGCCTGCTGGCCGAACAGCTGAAGCCTGAGGCCGGCGAGATGACCCGACCGCCGCGGCTCAAGGTCGGCTACTACGCACAGGATCAGGCTGACCAGCTGGACCCGCTGGCCAAGCCGCTCACCTTGATGCTGCGCGAAGACCCCAAGGGTCAGCCGCAGCGCCACCGCTCGCACCTGGCCCGCTACGGCCTGGACGCGGAGCGCGTGGATACTCAGGTGCGCTACCTCTCCGGCGGCGAGAAGGCCAGGCTGGTATTCGCCCTGGTGACCCGCGAAGCACCACAATTGCTGCTGCTCGACGAGCCGACCAATCATCTGGATATGGAGGCTCGCGAAGGATTGGTCGAAGCGCTGAACGAGTTCCCCGGCGCCGTCGTTCTGGTGAGCCACGATCCGCATCTGATGAGCCTGGTCACCGATCGACTTTGGCTGGTGGCCAAGGGAACACTGGCTGATTTCGAGGGCAACCTGGACGACTATCGCCGCCAAGTCTTGAACGAGCGCCAGCTCGAGCGCGATGGAAAGGACAAGCCGGCAAAGCCCAAAGCCAAAGCCCCTGCCCCGGAACCGCAGACCAGCCGCCAGGAGCTCTCGAAGCTGCGCAAGGCGATCAACCAGGCTGAAACCCGGCTCGAGACCATGAACAAGGCCAAGTCGATCCTGGAGCAACGCCTGGCCGACCCGGAGAACTATCGCCAGCCGCCGGCCGAGCTGAAGGCCTTGCGCAGTCAGCACAGGGAGATCCTGGCCGCCATCGAACGCACCGAGGAGATCTGGCTGAGCGCGCAGAGTGCCCTGGAGGAGGGCCAGACCTGATGCGAGCCGGCTTGGCAAGGCTTGGCCGCTTCGGCCCGGCAGGGCTATTGGCGTTTTCACTGAACGCATCCCTGGCTGTAGCTCAGGAACCGGCGCCGCCGGACGAATGGCTGGCCGTATCCGCCGGCGGACTGCACTTTGAGCTCAGTGATCGGGTCGTCCTCGAGAGTCAGAGACTTTACCTCTCGCCCGACAAAGGTGACGGTGCGCTATCACCTGATGAACACCGACGAGGCCGATACCATGCTCTTCGTCGGCTTTCCCAGCCTGCCGGAGCCGCAAGCGCCGTCGCCGTCGCTCGCCAAGGCCTTCAACGACGCCAGGCTCACCCTGGACGGCGAGGAGCAAGCGCTGCATTCCGTGGTGACCCGCCTCTACAGCAAGTGCCGTGACGTCACGCCGCTTCTGGAGGCCGCCGGCATCGATTTGGCGGACCTGCACGACGGCAGTCTCAATCAGCTCTCACGGGCCGAGTACCACCGACTGGAGCGTGCACTCACCGACCGCGGCGAGCCGCGCCCCAACCGCTATGCCTGGTCTTTGGAGATAGAGCCGCGTTGGCGGATCTCTCTGCCCTCGCGCGGCTCCGTCGATCTGGATCTGAGATACACACCCTATACCGGTCTCAGCGTCGATCGCTTCACCGGTCTCTCCGAATTAAACAACCTGGATCATATCGATGGCTACTGCGCCTCGGAGCAGCCCGATCTTCTGGATTGGATGAAGACGGCCCTGGAAGCGCGCAGTGCGGGCGAGACCGCACGCTTCATCGAGATGCGCCGGCTTGAGTTGAGCTACCGCTGGGAACGCTTGCCCAAAGAGCGGGAAGAACGCACGCTGCGCATCGAGGTGAGCGATCCGCGCCAAGAGCAGCCGGAGGCGCGCATCGCCTTCTGCTTTCCCGGCGACCTGGCCCGCCTACCCGACGGCACCCACCTCGCCGGCGGCTACGGCAAACCCGACGCGGAGCGGCTGGAAATCCTGTTCTTCGAGTGACGGCCAGGGTTTCGGCGACGAAAGGAAAAGAGAAGATGGATAAGCTGGCAGGTCATTTCCTGTGTATGGCCGAGAACAACCTCTGGTCCAACCACCGGCTGCAGCAGGCCTGTTTGCAACTCAGCGAAGCCGACTATCTGGCGCCGCGCGAGAGTTTTTTCGGTTCGATCCACGCCACTTTGGTTCACATCCTGGTCGTCGATCAGGCCTATACGGCGCGGATCAGCGACGGCAAGCGGCCGGACGGTGGAGTTCGCCTAGGGAGCGACCATCCCGATCTGGCAAGCCTCGCCGCCGCGCAGAAAGCTCACGATCGAGAGCTGATCGCTTTCTGCGCCGAGCAGGACGCCGCCTCTTTGGCCCGGATCGTACGCTTCACCAACTCCGAAGGCATCGACAATGCGGACCCGGTCGCAGCAGTGCTGACCCATCTCTTCGCGCATCAGATCCATCACCGTGGGCAGGTCCATCAGTTGTTGGCGACCACCGCGGTCCCGCCGCCGCAATTGGACGAGTTCTTCCTGAGCGGCGATGGCGCGAGACGGGCCGACGAGCTGGCTGCGCTGGATCTTGCCGACTAGTGGTCCGATCATAACGCTTGAATCCCAAGAGTTTCGTGAATCGGCCGACCAGATCAATAGGTTGGTGGTAAGGTTCACGCGGATGGTTCCCATCCATCCGCGTGAACCTTACCACCAGAGCACATCCATTTTATGAAGTGTCACAGCCTGCTGGTGCGAAATCGTTTGCGCACTCGTGCGGCTTCGAACAGACCGATGATATCGCCCACGGTATTCCAGAGGGTGCTGACGCTTCTTTCGGCCTTTGCGCGGATCAGTGATTTGAGCTTGGCGAAAGCCATCTCGATTGGGTTGAAGTCGGGACTGTAGAGCGGCAGATATGTGAGGGTGGCGCCTGTGGCCTCGATGGCCTGTCGGACGCCGGCGGCCTTGTGCGCCGGCAAGTCATCCATGATCACGACATCTCCGGGATTGAGGGTCGGCGCCAGCGCCTGCTCGATATAGGCAAGAAAAGCGACACCATTCATGGCGCTGTCGCGCACCGTCGGCGCGGTCATTCCGGTCAGCCGAAGCGCGCCGGTAAAGGTGGTTGTCTTCCAACGCCCGTGGGGGGATGCCCGCGCGACAGCGCTCGACCCGCTTGGAACGCCCACGCAGCCGCGCCGTCTTCGTCGACAGGCACGTCTCGTCGATGAAGACCAGCCTGGCCGGATCGAAGTCGAGTTGGCTGTCAAACCAGGCCTGGCGCTTTCTCAAGACCTCCGGCCGCTCCTGCTCCAATGCGTGCGCGGTCTTTTTTGTACGTGAAGCCACACCTGCGCAGCCAGTTGTTCAGCGCGCGCCGGCCAATCCGGACGTCGCGCTCGTCCGCGAGGCGCGCCACCATCTCATTGAGCGTGATGTCCTTGTCAGTCTCAATCAGGGTCAGCCTCAATCAGGCCCACGATGAAGCCTTCATGCCCATCAAGGCTCGACCCGCGTCGACGACCGGTCGGTCGCGGCTCCACCTCACCGGCTTTCGCCCGCTTTTATCCAGCAGATCGCGGTCGATGGCGCCACACCGAACCGCGCCGCAGCACCACGCGCCGACAGGCCCGCCTGTGATGCCTTCAAAACACGAACCCGCAGATCGCCACTCGATGCTCGTCCCATCCAGGACCTCCATGTCTGGAGACCTTCAATCAGACTTGCATCATCCCGTCACATCACAATCGATTCAGTGATCGGTGCATCTGCTCTAGTCGGCTTCAGGCCTTCTGCGTCCAGCGACCGGCTTCGTCCTCGGCCCAATAGGTCAGGGTCTCGCCGGCGTCGCGCAAACGTCGCCAATAGTCCCGCGCGGCTGCCAGGCGACTGTCCTCGCCGCCGTCGAAGAGGACGGCGACCAGAGAGAAGCTTGCAAGATCGCTGCGCTCGCAGCCGTCAGTCAGAAAGAGCACCTCAGCCCCATTGGGATTTTCGGCCTCACTGGTCAGCCAGATCGGCTGTTGCTCGGCATGGCCGTCTTTCTCGGTACCGTGCGGCAGGAAGCTGCGATCGCGGTAGGTCCAGAGATGCCCGGCCAGAGCCTCCACCCGCTCGGCCGAGCCGGCCTGGACCAGGGCCCGCTGCTGGCGCGCATAACAGCGCTCCAGCATCACGGCCAAGGCCTGTTCCAGGGGCCGGCGGCCGAGTTGATAGAAGCAAACCTCGCCCATGATCGCAGGCCTTTCGAGATTAGCCTTCGTGGTTCTGGGCGATATAGCGATCCAGCAGGCGCACCCCGAAGGCGCTGGCACCCTTGGCCGCGGTCGGCTTGGCTTTGTCCAACCAAGTCACGCCGGCGATGTCCAGATGCGCCCAAGGCGTTCCCTCCTTGACGAAGCGCTGCAGGAACTGGGCTGCGGTGATCGAGCCGCCGGAGCGATTGCCGATGTTCTTCATATCGGCCGCACCACTATCCAGCAGACGGTCATAGGCCTCGCCGAGCGGCAGGCGCCAGAGTGCCTCGCCGACCTCGGATCCGGCCGCCGCCAACTGCTCGGAGAGGCTGTCATCGTTGCTGAAGAGGCCCGCATGCTCCTTGCCCAAGGCGATGATGATGGCGCCGGTCAAGGTCGCCAAATCGATGATCGCGCTGGGCTTGAACTGCTCCTGCGCGTACCAGAGAACGTCGGCCAGCACCAAGCGTCCCTCGGCATCTGTATTCAAGACTTCGATGGTCTGGCCGGATGCGGAGATGACGATGTCGCCGGGGCGCTGTGCATTGCCGTCCGGCATGTTCTCGACCAGACCGCAGAGGCCGACGACATTGGCCTTGGCGCCGCGTCGTGCCAAGGCCTCCATAAGCCCGGCGACCACGCCGGCGCCACCCATGTCCCACTTCATGTCCTCCATGCCCGCCGCCGGCTTCAGCGATATGCCGCCGGTGTCGAAGGTTACGCCCTTGCCGCAGATCGCAACGGGAGCCTCGTCTTCCTTTGCAGCACCGCGCCACTCCATGATCAGGAGTTGCGGCTCACGCACCGAGCCTTGGGCGACGCCGATCAGCGAGCCCATGCCCAGCTTCTCCATCTCCTTCAGCCCCAGGACGGAGACCTTCACGCCCTGCTGCGACAGCTTCCTTGCGACGGTCACGAAGGATTCGGGATAGATCACATTGGCCGGCTCGGAAATCAGATCGCGGGTACGGAAGACTCCCTTGGCGATGCCCTTGAGCGGCCGAAAGGCCTTCTTGGCCGCCGCCTTGTCGTCGACCTTGATCACGATCTTCTTCAGCTTCGGCTTGTCGCTTTCCTCTTCGGTGGTCTTGTACTTGTCGAAGCGGTAGGAGCGCAGCAGACAACCGAAGGCACCATGTGCTGCGCGGTGGGCGATCTCAGGACCGCCTTCGATCGGGCTCATCACCACGCAAGCCTGGCTCTCGCCTGAGGCCAGCAGATGCCCGGTGACGTTGCCGCCCAGTTCCACCAGGTCTTGGTCGCTCATGCTCGTTGCATCGCCCAGACCGACCAGGACGACGCGGCTATTGGACAGCCCGTGCGGTGCCAGGATCTCCAGAATCTTTCCCCGCTTGCCTTTGAAGTCGACGGCCTTGACGGCACGGGTCAGCATCCCCTCGGTTTGGGCATCGATCTCTTGCGTAGCCGACTGCAGGCCGCCGTCTTCCAGCACGCCGGCAACAAGGGCACCGCTCTTCGGGGGCGCAGCATCGGAGAATGTGATCTTCAGCATTTCGTGATCCAACATCGGTTTCTTCAGGGACGGGGCGAGCGGGCGCGCCTTTTCCGTGCCAAAGGGGGGTGAGCCCGATTGTTGCACAGACTGGACGCCACAACGGACTTTCACCTATAGCGGAGGAGAAGATGTCTGCAAAGGCTTGGCCCGCGTCGCTGCGCCCGCTTTCGGCGAGCGGTCTTGCCGAAGCCTGGAGACCGGACGGCGGCCGAAAGGAGACCTTGCCCCCCGCCATGCGCCAAATCACCCGATACGTTCTCATCCAGCTTGCCGTCATGGCGGGGCTGATAACGATCGCCCTCACGCTCGCAATCTGGTTGGCACAGTCGCTCCGTTTCGTGGATTTCATGGTGAACCGCGGCCTACCGGCCAGCCAATTCCTGCAGTTCATCCTGCTGCTGATGCCGAGCTTTCTGGGCATCGTCATGCCGATCGCGGCGGTGGTCGCCATCTTTTTCGTCTACCACCGCCTGAACCAGGAGAGCGAACTGGTGGTCATGCGGGCCAGTGGCATCAATCCGCTGGGACTGGCACGGCCGGCGCTTTACCTGACCGCCATCGTCACCGCGATCGCCTACGTCATCTCCTTCTATTTCCTGCCGCTCTCATTCCGGAATTTTAAAGATCTGCAGACCGACATCACCCAAACCTATGCGACCGTGCTCATTCAGGAGGGCGTGTTCAATTCGATCGGCGGCAAAATCACGATCTATGTCAGAGCCCGCGATCCCGACGGATCCTTGCGCGGGATCATCGTCCAGGACGATCGCAAGAAAACACGGCCGACCACCTTGATCGCCGAACGCGGCGCCTTGGTGACCATCGGCGAGGAATCCCGCGTCCTGTTGGTTAAGGGCAGTCGGCAGGAACTGAATCGTGAGACCGGTGAGGTCACCAATCTGGGGTTCGAACGCTATACCGTCGATCTCACGCCGCTGAGCGGGCCCAGAAGTGAGCGTTGGCGCAATCCGCAAGAACGCTTTCTGCACGAATTGTTCTGGCCGGAAGAGATGGAAGGGATCGAAGAGCGTCGCTATCGCGAGCTGACCTCCGAATTGCATCAACGCATCATCGAGCCGCTCTACACCGTCGCCTATGCCCTGATCGGCCTCGTCGCCATGCTGTGCGGCGAGTTTTCCAGGCGCGGTCGGCCGCTCAAGATTGCCGCAGCGGCGGCGGTCGTCGGCGGTCTGCAGGGGATGAACTTCATCGGCCAGGACATCATGATCCAGGACCCCAGCCTGGCACCGCTGATCTATCTCATACCCTTGATTCCGATAGCGCTGGGCTTCTTATTCCTGCGCTGGGACTGGCCGCAGAGCTGGAGCTTCAAGCCGCAGCGACAGGCAACGGCATGAGTGCCGAGACCTCCTATCTCACGATGCAGCCCCGACGCCTGTCGCTGGGCATCGGCCGCTATCTGGCGCGGGCCTTCATCGGCTGGTTCCTGCTGGTCTTCGGCATCCTGCTAGTGATCATTCTGGTCGGCAACGCCGCCGACCTGATGGATCGTTTCGGCAATCGTGCCGATATCGGGCCCGCTCTAGTCGTCGAGATGTCGCTGCTGAAAGTGCCGAAGATCGTCATCGACATTCTCGGCTTCGCCATTCTCGCGGCCGCTATCGGAACCTTTTGGCGGCTGACCCGGACGCAGGAACTGGCGATCGCGCGGGCAGCGGGACTCTCGGTCTGGCAGATCCTCTTCCCGGCCGTCATCTCGGCAATTCTGATCGGCATCGTGACCTTTGCCGTGATCTCGCCGCTGTCGGCCGCCTTCTACAAGCGCTACGCCCATCTGGAGAACGAGTATCTGCGCGAGAACAGTTCGGTCATCTCGGTCGGACCCAGCGGCCTCTGGCTCAGACAGTTGGAGCCGGATGGAGTCTATGTTCTCCACGCGGACAATGCGTCAGGCGAAAGCGCGTTCCTGCGGCAGGTCCAGGTCTTGCGCTTCGGGCCCGACGGCGATCGCTTCATCGGTCGCCTGGACGCCAGGAGCGCGCAGTTGATGAGCGGCTTCTGGTTTCTGCGCGGCGTGACCGAGACCGGACCCGGACGTCCGCCAGAGCGCAAGCCGATGGTGGAACTGCCCACGGAGATGACTTTGGCCTCGCTGACGGAGAGCTTCGCACCTTGGGAGACGATCTCCTTCTGGCAGATGCAGAGCTACGCAGCGGCGCTCGCCGATGCCGGTTTCCCCAACGAACGCATCCACATGCAGTTCTATCGCCTGCTGGCCCTGCCGCTGCTCTATGCCGGGCTGGTGGTTCTGGCCGCGGCCTTCACCCTGCGCCCGCCGCGTCGCGGTGGAACCGCCTTGATCCTCGCCGCGGCCACCGTGACCGGCTTTCTTCTCTACCTCTTGTCCAGCTTCCTCTTCGCGCTCGGCCTGGGTGGCAAATTGCCGATGCTCCTTGCCACCTGGAGCCCGGCAACGCTCTGTCTCTTGGTCGGTTCTGCAGTCATGCTGTTCCGAGAAGATGGTTAGATTCCGCATGTCGGCCGCTCGCTCGCGCCGCTTGTTGGCATTCCTGACCGGCGTCGCTCTGGTGTCGCTTCTCTCAGGCAATGCGGTGACGCAGCAGCGGAGCGGCCTTGCGGATGACAAGCCGGCGTTGATTACCGCCGACGAGGTCAGCTACAATGAGACCATGGGCATAGTCACCGCCCGCGGAGCGGTGGAGATCTCGCAAGGCGATCAGGTTCTGATGGCCGACAGCGTCAGCTACAACATCCAGACCGACGTTGTCACTGCCAGTGGCAATGTCGCCCTGCTGGAGCCCTCTGGCGATGTCCTCTTTTCCGACTACGCCGAGGTGACCGGCGATCTACGTGAGGCCTTCGTGCGTGACGTCGGAGTCCTGCTGACCGACCAAAGCCGACTTGCCGCGATCAGCGCGATCCGCACCGAAGGCAACCACACGGAGCTAACCAAGGCCGTCTACAGCCCCTGCGAGCTCTGCGAGAAGGACCCGACGCGCGCGCCGCTCTGGCAGTTGAAGGCGCGCAAGGTGCTGCACGACCAGGAGGCGCAGGAAGTCACCTATCGTGACGCCACCTTCGAGGTCTTCGGCCTGCCGGTCTTCTACACGCCCTACTTTTCCCATCCCGATCCAACGGTGGAACGCAAGTCCGGGCTCTTGGCGCCGACATTCGGCAGCTCAAATCAGCTTGGATTGACCGCCGAAATGCCGCTCTTTCTGGTTATCGACGACACCTCCGATCTGACCTTGGCACCGATTTTTCTGACCAAGGAACTGCCGGTCCTTCAGGCCGAGTATCGCAGGATCCTACTGCAGGGAAACTTCACCTTCGCCGGCAGCGGCACCGTCGCAGACCGGGTGAACGACGACGGTTCGACCACCAAAAATGCCTTTCGCGGCCACCTCAAGACCCGACTGGACTACAACTTCAATCCGACCTACCGCGGCGGCTTGCAGGTCAATGCGACGACCGACGACACCTATCTGCGCACCTATGATCTCGGCACGCCCTCGACTTTTTTCTCGGAGGCCTTCGTCGAGGGCTTCCGCGGTCGCGACTACGTTACCGCGCGTATGTTCGGCTTCCAGGGCCTCAGCAGCGAGGACAAGACCGAAGAAATCCCGGTCGCGCTTCCCTATCTGCAGCTGAGCCATGTCAGCGATCCGCTGATCTATGGTAGCGTCTTCAATTTCGACGCCAGCCTGATCGATCTGGTTCGGATCGAAGGCCGCGATACGCGCCGTCTCAATGTTCTGGGCGAGTGGGTCCTGCCCTTCTCCTCGCCCATCGGCGACCAGTATCGCTTTACAGCCAGTCTGCAGGCGGACGGCTATTGGGTCAGCAATTTTGACCCGGACGATGCCGGCAACGTGACGCCCGAGGATGGCGGCGACGAGCTTGCCGGCCGCATTCATCCGCAGGTCGCGCTGATGTGGCGCTATCCCTGGGTGGCCGACATCGGCACTTGGCAGACCGTCTTCGAGCCCATCGTGCAAGGCGTGCTGGCGACCCGAGACAACAACCCCGAACGTATTCCCAACGAAGACTCTCAGGATCTTGAGTTCGACGATACCAACCTCTTCGCCATGAACCGCTTCCCCGGCGCCGACCGCGTGCAGCCGGGTCCGCGCGTCGACTATGGTGCGGAGTGGTCGCTGCTGACTCCGGACGGTGGGTCGGTGCGCTTTCTGGTCGGCCAAAGCTATCGGCCCTTCGACGACAAGGGGGTCTATCCCAACGGCTCCGGCCTGGAATCCAACATCTCCAACCTGGTCGGCGGTCTGCGTGCCAGCCCGGCACCCTGGCTGGACGCCACTTGGCGCTTCAGCGTCGACACGGCAAGCGGCAGTTTCGACCGCAATGAGATCGGCTTCTCCGCCGGCATTCCGCAGCTTCGCCTGAATGTCGAGTACCTGCAGGCGGATGCACTCTTGAACGATCAGAACGAGGAGATCCTCGAAGGCCGCAACCAGATCGCCTTCGGGCTGTCCTCCAGAATTACCGAGAACTGGTACGCCTACGGCTCGCACCTGCAGGACATCCAAGAAGATCGGGCGCTGCGCACCCGCGGCGGCATTCGCTACGAGGACGAATGTGTAGCCGTAGAAGCCGTTTTCGAGCGTAGCCGTTTCAACGACCGTGAACTCGATCCCGATAACAGTTTTTATCTTAGGGTCAGCCTGCGCTCGCTCGGCGATCTCACCTGATACAATCGGTCATCGACAATGACCGATCGACCTCGGCGACACCGGCCCGCTGCGGCACATGTGATCACATATACAGAATTGCAGGCCTTGCCATCGCGACCTGAAGGCCACACACTAGCGCCAATCAAGCTGCCCAGCGGTGACGCTTGGGCCTTGGAAGCACGACCGTGCCCAACCAAAAAGAGAGGCGAGGAAGCAGATGCTTGAACAGGATAGGAAGAGGGGCGCGCGGCGGCGCCTGTTGGCGGGTCTGACTGCAGCTTGTCTGGCGATCGCGGGCGGCCAAGTGCATGCGCAGGAAGGCGATCCGATTGTCATCGGTAACATCCTGGACCAGTCTGGCGGGCTAAACATCTACAGTCTGAAGCAGATCCAGGGCGTGGCCCTGGCGGTGGACGAGATCAACAAATCCGGCGGCTTGCTGGAACGGCCGGTCGAGATCCGCTTCTACGACAGCCAGTCCGACAACAAGTTCAATTCGCAGTACACGACGAACGCGCTGCTCCGCGACAAGGTCGCCGTGATCCACGGCGGCATCACCTCCTCCTCACGCGAGGTCATGCGGCCCATCGTGCAGCGTTTCGGCGGCCTGCTGTTCTACAATTCCCTCTATGAAGGCGGTGTATGCGACCGGCGCCACGTCTCCACCGGTATGGTGCCGGCACAGCAGCTGGAAGCCTTGATCCCCTACGTGATCGAGGAGAAGGGGGCCAAGAAGAGCTACATCCTGGCCGCCGACTACAACTACGGCCACATCACCGCCAAGTGGATGCAGAAGATCATCGAGGCCAATGGTGGCGAGGTCGCGGCGGTCGAATTCTTCCCGCTGGACGTGACCAACTTCGCCCCGGTGCTGGCCCGCATTCAGGAGGCCAATCCCGACGTGGTCTATTCGGCCTTGGTCGGAGGCGCGCACATCGGCTTCTACCGCCAGTTCGAATCGACCATCGGCAAGGACAACATGCTGCTGGCCTCCTCGACCTACGGCGTCGGCCGCGAGCAGACCGAGCTCTCGCCGGAAGAAGGCGAAGGCATTATCATCGCCACCTCCTTCGTCGACGACCTCGACACCCCGGCAACTAAGGATTTCGTCGGCAAATTCAAGGCCTTCTCCGGCGAGGACGACTACATCGGCGAGTATGGCGAATACGGCTATCGAGGCGTGATGCTCTGGGCCGATGCCGTGCGCAAGGCCGGCTCCGCCGAGCCGGACGCGGTCATTGCGGCGATGAAGGAGGGCGGCGTCTCCTTCGACGGTCCGGGCGGCCTCTACACCATCGACGGCCAGACCAATCACACGACGATGGATATCCACATCGCGGTCGGCAACGACAAGGGCAGCTTCGACCTACTGCAGTCCTTCGAGCAGCAGCCGCCGCTGGATACCCAGCTGGTCTGCGACCTGCATGCCAATCCGGACGACACCACACAGTACGAGCCAGAGGTTAACTAGCGTTCGGCATAGGGTCCTGGGGCGGGATTGCCTCCCGCCCCAGCCGTTGCATAGTCAAATCACACTGAGGGGACCGATCCGGCCATGCTTGAGGTCGTGCTGATCTACGGCTACCAAATCCTCCTTTCGATCAGCATCTTCATCCTGATCAGCCTCGGCCTGGCAGTGATCTTCGGCATGATGAAGGTCATCAACCTTGCACATGGCGAGTTCATCATGCTGGGTGCCCTGTTCTGCGCCCAGCTGGCCGAGGGCAGTATCCCGCTGTGGCTTGCCATACCCTTGGCCGGGCTGATCGTCGGCGCGGTCGGCATCCTCGGCGAGCGTCTTGTGATCCGCTATCTCTACGGCCGCGTGCTGGACACCCTGCTCGCGACCTGGGGCATGAGCCTTCTGATCGTCGGCGCAGTCACCACCTACTTCGGTCCGCAAACCAGCTCGACGCCGCAGAACCTGGGTAATCTTCCGCTCGGCAGCTTTACCATCTCGGTCTACAGCCTGGTCATGATCGTCGTGGCCTTCGCGCTCCTGATCGCCATCTACTGCCTCTGGCGCATGACCAAGATCGGCCTGATCGTGCGCACCACCATGCAGAACGCGGCCACGGCCCAAGCCCTAGGCATCAACACCGATCGCGTCTTTACCCTGACCTTCGGCTTCGGCGCATTTCTGGCAGGCCTGACCGGTGCCATCCTGGTGCCACTCTTCGGTGCCTCACCGACCATGGGTGTCTTCTACATCGCCAAGGCCTTCATCACCGTGATCTCCGGCGGTCCCTTGCCGCTCACCGGCACCCTGGCGGCCTCCAGCCTGTTCGGTGCGATCGACGGTGCCGTCGCCTATCTCACCACCTCGGTCCTGGGCGAGATCTCGGTGCTCTTCGTCGCCATCATCCCTGTTGCGGCTGCTGCCCCAAGGCGTCACCGGCCGCCCGAAGCGGGGAGTCTAGCCGGCAATGGGCCGAGATCTTCGCGCTGAAACCGGCCAGCGAAAAGCCCGGATGGAGTTGGTGGCTCACGGTGCTGCTGGTCACCCTCGCGCTGATGGCGCTGCCGTCCTTCTACGATCTGGCCTTCCAACTCGACACCTCGATCATCTTCGTGCTCGCCCTTCTGGCGCTCTCCATGTCCTTCCTCTGGGGCTACGTCGGCATCCTGAGCCTGGGGCAGACGGCGATGTTCGGCCTTGGCGGCTACATCTACGCCGTCATGTCGATGAACATCGGCGAGACCACGACGGCCGCCTTGGCCGGAGTCCTGCTGACGGCAGCCTTTGCCGCGCTGCTCGGCTACTTCCTGATCTGGGGCCGGATCAGCGACATCTACTTCTCGGTGATCACCCTGGTCGTGACATTGATTCTGGAGAAGGCGATCCGCGCCACCTCGGGCGATCAGTTCGTAGTCGGCAGCGTGCGCCTGAACGGTCAGAACGGGATTCCCGGCGTACCGGCACTGCAGGTCCCCTGGGACCCTGCGACCGCCCTCTTCATCGACGGCGTCTTCTACCTGACTGCCGCCATCCTCATGCTGGTCTATGTCGGCCTGCGAATGCTACTGACCACCCGCTTCGGCCAGGTGCTGGTCGGCCTGCGCGAGAACCAGCGGCGCGTCGAGCTCTTGGGCTACGACAGCCGGCGCTACCACTTGGGCGTCTTCACCCTCTGCGGGGCGATCGCCGGGCTGGCAGGTGTACTCTTCGCCGTCTGGGGCAACTTCGTCGGCCCCTCGATGTTCGATCTCAACCAGGCTGCCCAAGTGATTATCTGGGTGATCGTCGGCGGTCGCATGACCCTGGCCGGACCGATCATCGGCACCGCCCTGATCGTCTATCTGACCACCTGGCTGGGGACTCAGGGCGTGGGCCAGGTTACCCTGGTTCTGGGCGCCGTGCTGACGCTCTTCGTGCTGTTGTTCAAGAACGGCTTGCTGCCGTCCCTTTCGGAGATCCTGGCTGCCATCCAAGTCCGCCTCAGCGGGAACGGCGGTCCGGCATGAGCCAAGTCATTCTCGAGACCAGACAGCTGCGCAAGTCCTTCGGCGGCGTGCATGCCATCGACGAGGTGGATTTCAGCTTGGCCGAGGGCGAGCTGCGCTGCCTGATCGGCCCTAACGGGGCCGGCAAGTCGACCTTCTTCAAGATGCTGACCGGACAGCATCGGCCGACCAGCGGCCGAATTCTTTTCAGAGGGCACAACATCAGCCGGGCCGACGCGCATCAGATCGGCCGCCTGGGGATCGGCATCAAGAACCAGGTGCCGGATGTCTTCGACGGCCTCTCGGTCCTGGAGAACCTCACCCTGGCCGCCCGCTATGCCCTGCCCAAAGCAGCGGCCAGGCGCAAGCTCGAGGAGGTGGTCGCACGGGTCGATCTGGCCCAGATCCTCTCGCGCACGGTTGGCGAGCTGGCGCACGGCCAGCGGCAGTGGGTCGAGATCGCCATGGTGGTGGCGCGAGAGCCCAGTCTGGTGCTGTTGGACGAACCCTCGGCCGGCATGAGCGTCGAGGAGACGGCGCGCACCGCCGAGCTGATCCGCGAGATCAACCGCGAGGCCACGGTGGTCGTCGTCGAGCACGATATGCAGTTCATCCGCTCCATCGCCAGCATGGTGACTGTCTTCCACCAAGGCCGCATTCTGGTCGAGGAGACGGTGGAGAAGGCCTTGAGCAACCCGCGGGTGCGCGACGTCTATCTCGGGCGGTCTGCGGCATGAGTCTGCTGAAAGCCGAGAACCTCACCTCCGGCTACGGCCGCATCCGCGTGCTGGACGGCCTGTCGCTTGCCGTCGAGGAGGGCGCCTTCGTCGGCATCCTAGGCCACAACGGCATGGGCAAGACCACCCTGATGCGGGCACTCATGGGCTTCCTGCCGGCCGGCAAGGGTTCCATTCGCCTGGAGGGCGAGGAGATCTCCAAGCTGAAGCCCTATCGGCGCAACCGCCGCCGCATGGGCTATGTCCCGCAAGGCCGGGAGATTCTGCCGGCGCTCTCGGTGATGGAGAACTTGAAGGCCGGCGCGCTGGTGGCGAGGCTCTCGAGCAAGGGAGAAGAACAGCGCATCGAAGAGATCCTGCAGTTCTTCCCCCGTCTAAAGCCCTTGCTGCGACGTCCCGGCGGGGCGCTCAGCGGCGGCGAGCAGCAACTGCTGGCCCTGGCGCGCTGCCTCTGCGGCGACCCGCGGCTGATCCTGCTGGACGAGCCGACGGAAGGCATCCAGCCTTCGATCATCGAAGAGATCGCCGAGCGGCTGCAGCAGCTGAAGGCCGGCAGCGGGCTGACCGTGATCCTGGTCGAGCAGAACCTGGACTTCATTCGCGCGCTGGCCGAGCGCGTCCTGATCATCCAACGCGGTCGCATCGTCCACCAGCTGGATCCGGACGAGATCTCCGATCCGGCCTTAGTGGCCGAGTTCGTGGGCATGTAGCCCGCTGCAAACGAAAGGGAGGCACAAGCATGATCTCGCTCACCGCCATCATTCGGGTGAAACAAGGGCACGAGGAGACCGTGAAGGCCGCCCTCTTGAAGGTTGCGGACTATGTTGCGGCCGAAGAACCCGATACGATAGACTTCTACTGCGCTGAGGGTGCCAACGATCCAACGATCCTCAATACCTATGAGCGCTTTCGCGATCGCGACGCGATGGATAAGCACAATGGCTCCGACGCTGTAGCCGCCTTCTTTGCCGTCGCTAAACCCCTTCTGGACGGGGACCCCATCATCCAAATCTCGGAAGAGATCTCTAGCAAGTAGCCTTTTCGCGTTCGCGCCGTCCGAAGGCAGCGTGGCGCAGCAACCAGAGGAGAAGTGATATGCCGGTACGTGGCCCCACATACGAACAGTTGGAAGATATTGCCGACGACCTCTACATGACCATGAGCGGCGAGGAGATCGAGTTCTTCCGCGGCGTCATCGACGGGCTGATCGGCGGCGCCTACGAAATCGTCGAGCAGATGCCCGACTACATCCCTGAGGTGAAATGGCCGCGCACACCAGGTTACAAGCCCAGCGGGGCCGAAAACCAATACAACGCCTGGTACGTCAAGAGCGAGATCAAAGGCGCCGACGGCGGCCCGCTCGCCGGCAAGACCATCGCCGTCAAGGACAATGTCCAGGTTGCCGGCGTGCCGATGCGCAACGGCGCCTCCACTCTGGAGGGCTTCACTCCGAACCTGGACGCCACCATCGTGACCCGCATGCTGGACGCCGGCGGCACCATCAAGGGCAAGGCAGTCTGCGAGTACTTCTGCCTCTCGGGCGGTAGCCACACTTCGACCCCGGCCATGGTGGAAAACCCCCGCAAGGCCGGCTACTCGGCCGGTGGCTCCTCCTCGGGCAGCGGCGCCCTGGTGGCTGCCGGCGAGGTCGACATGGCGATCGGCGGCGATCAGGGCGGCTCGATCCGCATGCCGGCTGCCTACTGTGGCATCTACGGCTTGAAGCCGACGCACGGCTTGGTTCCCTACAGCGGCGTCATGCCGATCGAGAGCACCATCGACCACACCGGCCCGATGACCGGCACCGTGGCCGATAACGCCTTGCTGCTGGAGGTGTTGGCTGGCGAGGATGGGCTTGATCCGCGGCAGTACAATGTGCAGACCCACAAGTACACCGAAGCCTTGGGTGCTAGCATTCAGGGCCTCAAGATCGGCGTCGTGACCGAAGGCTTCGGCCATGAGAACTCCGAAGCCGACGTGGATCGAAGCGTGCGCGCCGCGGCCGAGAAATTGGCCGGTCTCGGCGCCGAAATATCAGAAGTCTCGATCCCCATGCACCTCAAAGGCCAAGCGATCTGGACGCCGATCGCAGTCGAAGGCTTGCAGTGGCAGATGATGCAAGGCAACGGCCTGGGCATGAACTGGAAGGGTCTGCACTCCACGGCCTTGCTGGACGCGCATGCCAATTGGCGCAACCGTGCCGACGAGCTTTCGCACACGCTCAAGGTCTGCATGCTCCTGGGCGAGTACTTCATCAAGCACCACCGCGGCCACTACTATGCCAAGGCGCAGAACCAAGCGCGGCTCTTGAAGGAGAGCTACAACGCGACCCTGGGCCAGGTGGATCTGCTGTTGATGCCGACCCTGCCGCTTAAGGCGACCAAGCTGCCCGATCCCAATGACCTGGAAGAGGTCATCGGCCGCGCCTTCGAGATGCTGGCCAACACCTGCCCCTTCGACATCACCGGACACCCGGCGATGGCGATTCCCTGCGGCATGAGCGACGGTCTGCCGATCTCGATGATGCTGGTCGGCAAGCACTACGACGAGCCGACCATCTACAAGGCCGCCCACGCCTTCGAGCAGAGCGGCGACTGGGTACAGATGTAGGCTTTCGCGACCGCGAAAGCACTGATGGGCCGGACGCAAGCGACCGGCCCATCTTCGTTCCAACAGGAATTTGGGGTCTGCCCTACCCCGCCAGTTTGGAGAGCGCGCGGTAGGCCTTGACCGGGAGATAATCGATGGTCAGCAGGCCGGCCTTGACGAAGGGCAGGTCAGAGAGCTTGGCCTTGGCAGCCTCGGCCGACTCCGCCTCGACGATGAGGATCGCGCCGCTGCAGTCGGCGATCGAATAGATCTCGCGCACGAAGTCGTCGACGGCAAAGCGCATCGCCGTCTGCGATTCGGCATCGGCCAGTTCGGCAAAACGCTCCGGCGCCGCATTGGGATCGCGCTTGGCGACGCAGATAACCTTCATATCTCTTCTCTCCGCTGTTGTCTTGCCCAGGCGCCATCGCCCAGCCACTCGGCGGCCAGCCTGACCACTGGCGGCGCGCCAAGCAAGCACTCGCTGTCGCAAGACTGTCGTGACGCGAGGGCTACTTACCGGCCCCGGCCTCGCCGCCGCGGGTCAGATAGTAGGCGGCCAGGATCGGCAGGAAGGTGATCAAGACCACGAACATGGCCACCACGTTGGTCACCGGCCGTTGTCTCGGGCGCACCAGTTCCTCCAGCATCCAGATCGGCAAGGTCTGCTGTTGTCCGGCGGTGAAGGTGGTCACGATCACCTCATCGAAGGAGAGGGCGAAGGCCAGCATCCCACCGGCCAGCAAGGCCGTGCCGATGTTCGGCAGGATCACGAAGCGGAAGGTCTGAAAGCCGTTGGCGCCCAGGTCGGCCGAGGCCTCCAGCAACGAGGCCGAGGTCCGCCGGAAGCGGGCGACGGCGTTGTTGTAGACCACCACCACGCAGAAGGTCGCGTGGCCCAGCACGATGGTGAAGGTGCTGAAGGGAATGTCCACGATCGAAAAGGCCGAGCGCAGAGAGATGCCGGTGATGATGCCCGGCAAGGCGATCGGCAGGATCACCAGCAAGGAAATGGTCTCGCGCCCAAAGAAGCGCGCACGACTGACCGCTGCGGCGCAGAGTGTCCCCAGGATGAGCGCGATGACGGTCGAGAGCGCGGCCACCCGCAGCGAGAGGCCCATGGCCTCCCAAACGTCGGGCCGGCCCAAGGTAACGGCGAACCACTTGGCGGTCAGACCCGGCGGCGGAAAGGCGTAGCTCTTCTCCTCAGTGGTGAAGGCATAGAGGAAGATCAGCAGGATCGGCAAGTGCAGGAAGGCCAGCCCGGCGCCGGCGGCCAGCCTGAGGCTCCAAGGCGCGCGCGGGCCGCTAGAGCGCATCGAAAGCCCCCTGCTTCTTCGCGGCCCAGAGGTAGAGCATCATGATGACGATCGGCACCACGGCGAAGGCCGCGGCCAAGGGAATGTTTCCAGCGGTGCCCTGATAGGCATAGACCGCCTGCCCGATGAAGAGCCGCGAGGAGCCGATCACCTGCGGGATGATGTAATCGCCCAAGGTGAGCGAGAAGGTGAAGATCGATCCAGCGACGATCCCCGGTAGCGCCAGGGGCAAGATCACGTGGCGAAAAGTCTGGCGCCGATCCGCACCCAGATCGCCGGAGGCCTCCAGCAGACTGAGCGGCACCCGCTCTAAGGCGGCCTGGGTCGGCAGGATCATGAAGGGCGACCAGACATAGACGAAGACGATGAAGGTACCGATGTAGCTGACCGAGAGCGAGGTGCCGCCCAGCACCGGAATGGACAGCAGGGCCTCCAGCAGGAAGCCCAGGCCCAAGCCCTCGACGGCCCAGGAGACGATGCCCTCCTTCGCCAGGATCATCTTCCAGGCATAGATCTTCACCAGATAGCTCGACCAGAGGGGCAGCATCACCGCCAGATAGAAGAGTGCCTTCCAACGCCCGCGGGCATAGCGCGCGGCATAGTAGGCGATCGGAAAGGAGATCACCGCCGAGGCCAGGGTCACGCAGGCCGCCATCACCACTGTACGCAGGATGATGTCGAAGTTGGAGGGCCGCAGCAGCTCGCCATAGGTCTTGAGGGTCAGCTCGTATTGGATCAGGCCGCTGAACTCGTCGATCGAGAAGAAGCTCTGCGCCAGCAGAGCGAAAAGCGAGCCGACGTAGATGATGCCCAGCCATAACAGCGGCGGAATTAGCAGCAGGGTCAGCAATAGCAGCGGACGCCGCCAGAAGAGGTCCGACAGCCGCTCCAGCGGTCCGTTGGCAAGCAGTGGCCCGGCCGTCATTCCCCCTCCGCCAGCAAGTGGAGCGCTTCCGGCGACCAGTCTAGGGTGACCTCGCTGCCGGGTTCCGGAGCAGCCGCCTCGGCAGCGACCAAGGCCGCCAGCTCGAAGCCCTCGACCGCGACCGTGACCCGGCTGGAAGCACCCAGGTAGCGCCGCGCGGTCACCCGCCCGGTCAGACTGCCACTGCCCAGCCGCACCGCCTCCGGTCGCAGGCTGGCCCAGCGCGCCTCGCCGACCAGCTTCTCGGTCAGGGCCGGTGGGATCAGGTTGGAAGAGCCCACGAAGTCGGCGACGAAGCGGGTGCGCGGGCGGGCATAGATCTCTTCCGGCCTGCCGACCTGGACGATCCGCCCCTCGTTGAAGACCGCCACCCGGTCGGCCATCGAGAGCGCCTCTCCCTGGTCGTGGGTGACGAAGACGAAGGTGACGCCAAGCGAGCGCTGCAGCGCCTTCAACTCGTCCTGCATCTGCTCGCGCAGTTTCAGGTCCAGGGCCCCCAGCGGCTCGTCCAGCAGCAAGACCCGCGGCTTGTTCACCAGCGCCCGAGCCAGGGCCACGCGCTGGCGTTGACCGCCGGAGAGCTGGGCCGGCTTGCGTGCGCCATAGCCGGCAAGTTTTACCATGTCCAGGGCCGCCGCGGCTGCCTGCCGGCGCTCGTTCTTGCCGACCCCTCGCACCATCAGGCCGTAGGCGACATTGTCGGCCACGTTCATGTGCGGAAAGAGGGCATAGTCTTGAAAGACCGTGTTCACGCTGCGCCGGTTCGGCGGCACCCCCTCGGCGGTCTCGCCGAAGATCTCGATATGCCCGGCCGTCGGCTGATCGAAGCCGGCGATCAGGCGCAGGCAGGTTGTCTTGCCGGACCCGGAAGGACCCAGCATGGCGAAGAACTCGCCTTCTCTGACGGCAAGCTCGACGTCATCCACCGCGCGCACCTCACCGAAGTGGCGCGAGACGCCTTTGAAAAGCACAGCGAGCGACATCCCGCTCCTCTTACGAAGGCTGGCGGCCGGCCGGCCCGCCCGATAGGCGCGACGGGAAAGCAGCTTAGCGGCCGCCGATCACGCCGATGTAGTCCGAAACCCAGCGATAATAGGGCACGCACTCGTCCTGACTGGCGCAGCGCGAGACCGGGGTCTGCCAGAAGCGGATCTTCTCGAAGTCGTCGAAGCCGTTGGTGGTGCAGCCCTCCGCCGTCTGCATACCGCGCCCGTCGGTGCAGACCGCCGGCACCGAGGGATTGGCGCCGAACCAGACCGAGAGATCGCTCTGCAGCGGCGAAGAGAGGCTGTGCTCGAACCAGAGGTAGGCGCAGTTGGGGTTCTTCGCATCGGCGTGCAACATCAGGGTGTCGGCCCAGCCAGTGGCGCCCTCAACCGGGATAGTCGAGGAGATCGGCTGCTTGTCGCCCTGCATCAGATTGACCTGGAAGGGCCAGGAGCCCGAGGCCACCACACCCTCGTTCTTGAAGTCGTCGATCTGGATGAAGGCGTCGTGCCAATAGCGGCTGACCAGCTTGCGTTGCTGGCGCAGCAGGTCCAGGGCCGCATCATACTGCTCTTGATTGAGCTCGTAGGGACTCTCGATGCCAAGTTCCGGCTTGTGATGCATCAGATAGAGCGCCGCATCGGCCACATGGATCGGACCGTCATAGGCCTGCACGCGCCCGGCGTTGGGCTTGCCGTCGGGCAGGTCCATCGGCTCGAAGACCACGGCCCAGGAGGCCGGCGGCTCGGGAAAGGCCTCGGTGTTGTACATCAGCACGTTCGGGCCCCACATGTAGGGCACGCCGTAATGCACGCCGTCCACCGTGTGCCAGGGCGCTGCCTTCAGGCGGTCGTCGACCGTGTTCCAGGAGGGCACCAGATCGACATTGACCGGCTGCACCCGCTTGCCGGCGATCAGCCTGAGCGAAGCGTCGCCCGAGGCCGTCACCAGATCGAATCCGCCTTCGTTCATCAACGCCACCATCTCGTCGGAGGTGTTGGCGGTCTTCACCTGGACCTTGCAGCCGCTGTTCTTCTCGAACGCGGTCACCCAGTCGAAGTCGGGGCTGGTCTCGCCGCGCTCGATGTAGCCCGGCCAGGCGACGATGCTCACCTGCCCTTCCGGTGCACCCACTTCCGTGATCTGCGCCTGGCTCGGCAGTGCCAAAGCCATGGCCACGAGAGAGCCCGTTACGATTGCCTTCATTCCTCACTCCTCCCTTTTGTCGAACGCATCTTGTCAGTCAAGCGGCCAGAGCCTAGCGCAAAGGCGTCAGAAGGCCAATCGCCGAGATGCGGTCGATGGGCGTATGCGTCTGCCTGGGCGACGGCCGGCGAGGCACGGACTTGCTGTATCGAGGTAGGAAATTAGCTTGCGCAGAGCTCCTCCCTACGGCATGATCCCGGCCAGCATGCAGAGAAGGGCTGGCGCCCTGACCAACCTGCCGTCCCGGGCAAGGTGGGCTCGCGAGATCACGCGACATGCGGCCGAAAGGCAAAGATACGGGGCCCAACTCGCTTGATGCCTGCGCCAGCCCCTCTCGCGATGCCGGGACTTTGGAGCGCTTAGAGGAGAGAGAGATGAGCGAGCAAACCACCAGCGACTTGAAGAGCCTGATCGCCGAGACTCAGGCCGCCTTCACCGCCGATCCGGTAACCGCCAAGGCCAGCTTCGAGAGCCGTTCGGCCTTGCAGGAGGGGCTGCGCAGCGAGGCTCAGCTGCGCCAGCACCGCCTGACCATCGACGAACCCCAGGCCCTGGGCGGCAGCGATCAGGGGCCCAACCCGGTCGAGCTGATCCTGGCCGCCCTCGGCAGTTGCCAGGAGATCACCTACCGTGCCTTCGCCTCGGCTCTGGGCATTCCCTTGAAGAGCGTCAGCGTCGAGCTCACCGGTGATATCGATCTGCGCGGCTTCTTTGCGGTGGATCCCTCGGTACGTCCCGGTTATGAGGCGATCCGCGGCACGGTGCACCTGGAGAGCTCCGCCGACCCGGAGACTTTGGAGCAATTGCGCCAGGCGGTGAACGGCCATTGTCCGGTGCTGGACATCCTGGCCAACCCGGTGCCGGTGACCTTGGCGTTGGAGACCAAGGTGACCGAGCCGGTCGCAGCTTAAGGACCCCGGTCCCAGGAGAGGCCAGCATTGGTGTGGTTCCGCGGGCCTAGCTGTGCGCGTGATTGGCTGTTTGCTGCCTGAGCCAGCATGCCGCAACGGTGACGAAATCCAGCCCTTGACCGATGCGGCTAGGCTCAATAGGTCTAGCCGCACGGTCCGATTGCCGACCCTCCCTCACGTGGGCCCGTAGCTCAGTCGGTAGAGCAGCTGACTTTTAATCAGCGGGTCACAGGTTCGAATCCTGTCGGGCTCACCAATAAAGCCGTTCTAGATCAATAAGCTAACGAAATCCTGGCCTCGTTACATTAAACGCGGATTAAACGCTACGGCTTGCGGCGGTTCTTAATGCGTTCCGCGCGGGCCTCCTCGACCCCCGACACTGCATCGTTAGACTCGTCGTTCGCTGCCTTGATCATCTCCCCTGACGATCGACACCCCCACCCCTTCGAGACCCAGGCCGCTGGGGACCGAGGGGGGCAAAAACCGGGCCACAATGATGCCTGAGGGGGGTTACACACTCCCAACTTTCCAGAAGGCGATCCAGAAAATTTTCTGGGTATCGGGCAAACTGTCCAAGTCTAGAGCACATTCATTTTATCCCGCATTGCCCAGGTGGGGTTGAGGTTGCGCCATCCACGGTGCTGATTCATGGTTACATATCATGGTGTTGTGTCGATTGAAGCGAGGTTTTCATGGTGCATCCGATGGGTGAATCCAAGAACGGGCTGCTTCGCGTGGATTTCGACCGCCGCGTGAAGCTGGAGTTCCCTGGATCGAAGGTAACGTCGGACGGCGGCTTGCTCGCGTATCGGGAACTGGACGACGCGCTTGGCCTGACAGAGATGGCGGCCGGGGCGCTGCGAGACGGTCGTCGCGGCAAGAACGGCTGGCACGCTGTCGTCGGGATGCTTCGGCAAGCGGTGTTCGGGCGTTTGGCCGGGTACGAGGATGTCAACGACGCCGAGCGGCTTTCTCGCGATCCAGCGATGCGTTGGATTGTCGGCGGCAAGGCGACGGATCGGGGTGCGGCCTCATCGAGCCAGATGGGCCGTTTCGAGACGCAATGGCTGACGGGTGACGTCAATCTCACCGCACTCAGCGCTCTGTCCGGGCTGTGGATCGACCGCGTTCATCGTCGCAAACCGCCGAAGCTGATCATCCTGGACATGGACAGTTCGGTCAGCCCCACCCACGGCGAACAGGAAGGCACGGCCTACAACGGCCACTTCGGCTGCACCTGCTATCACCCGCTTTTTGTCTTCAACCAGCTCGGCGATCTGGAGCGCTGCGCCTTGCGACCCGGCAACGTGCACAGCGCCGATGGCTGGCGCGCGGTGCTGGACCCGGTCGTGGCGCGTTATCGCGAGCGCAAGCTGCGGCGGTACTTTCGGGGCGATGCCGCCTTCGCCTCACCGGACATCTACGAGTATCTGGAGGCCGAGGGCTTCGGCTACGCCATCCGGCTTCCCGCCAACAGCGTGCTCCAGGGATACGTCGCCCACCTGCTACGGCGCCCGAGGGGACGGCCCCCGATGGAAGTCCGTCGCTACTTCGCCAGCTTCAGCTATCGGGCTGGAAGCTGGACCCAGGCGCGGCGCGTGGTGGCGAAAGTGGAATGGCATCCGGGCGAGTTGTATCCCCGCGTCGGGTTCGTCGTCACCAATCTGTCCCGGCCCGCCGAGCGGATCGTCGCCTTCTACAACCAGCGTGGCACGGCGGAACAACACATCAGGGAGGGCAAGAACGCGATCCGTTGGACGCGACTATCCTGCCGACGCTTCAAGGCCAACGCGGCTCGGCTTCAGCTTCATGCACTGGCCTACAACCTGGGCAACTTCATGCGCACGCTAGCTTTGCCAGACCCAGTGAGCAATTGGTCGCTGACGACGCTGCGCGAGAAGCTGGTGAAAATTGGGGCAAAAGTCGCGCGTCACGGACGCTGCGTCACCTTCCAATTGGCCGAGGTCGCGCTCCCGCGCGACCTGTTCGCCGATATCCTGGATCGGATCGACCGCTTGCGACCACGGCCGACACCAGCGTGAGCCAACGCTATGCCAATCAAAACGACTTCACGACGGGAGACCTGTGCCCGGAACGCTACGAAATTGGCACTGGCCCGTGGGTTTCCGATCAGCGGCCCGTTGTCCTGGCCGTTCTGGGCCGTTTCCCAATCCCCGACGCCTCTCAGATTGCATCCCAGCAGCGACCAAGGCAATATGAACGTCGTGATCGGGCGCTACGTGGGCGATCCCGGCTAAGAGGCTTAAAATCGCTCGCGCGATGTTCTGAAAAGAGGACGCCTCCCGTTGGTCAGACGCCTCGCTCCCTCAATTCGTTGTCATGTGAGCGCTGCGGCGTCTATTCAGAACTCAAGAATAAAAGCTTTATTTTCCAACATGCTCCACGGTCGCAATGCTGATATAAATCAGTGATCCTTTGATCTCTATAGTTCCACTTCCAGATATCGAGCACAGGTCAGAGTAAGACACTATAAAGCTTGAATTTTCACAGTCTGTTTCGATGCGCTCTCTCGCATCTCTGCCCGCATCAACCGTTACACCAAACGACTCACGGTTGTCATCGTAAAAAGTGAACTCATTTTCGCGGCTATCATATTTGATCCACCCCGGGAAAAGTACTTCGGTTCTATCCATAGTTCCCAAGTAAGCATCAAGCTGGATCGCTTCCGCAAACACTGGCGCAGCCAGCAGTGAAAATGCTGAAACCAGCAAAGCTCTCATAGAGCATGTACCCTTAAACCTTTGGTTCACGACGATTATTCCCCTCAACCACAATGACTTCTCGAAGTCCGCCAAGGCTCAAAATCAAGCCAATAAGCAACAGGATTGCGCCAATAATTATACCGACGAAGGTCGCCACCCCTGTCATGGCGACACCTGCTAAACCTGCCCCAACCACCGTTGAATTACTTCAGAACCTTCTTCAGCAGTATTCATGGCCTCGGTAGTGTCCAGGATCTTTCGCACATTGGGGTTGGCGGGCTGTTCCATCAGGCACCCCTGTCCCGCTGCTTGAGCAGGTCCATGTTCATGTAGCGCTTGCTGGACCATTTGGTGCCAGCGATGTGTCTCAACCTGGCCGCGGCCAGGTTGAGGGCCGCTTGGCCGTCGGGGAAGGCTCCGACGACGCGGGTTCGCCGCCGGATCTCCCGCATGATCCTCTCCAGAGGATTGTTGGTTCTGATCCGTCGCCAATGCTCATTGGGGAAGGCATGGTAGACCCAGATCTCCTCGACCGTCTCCTCTAGCCAGTCGGCGACCTTGGTCAGGCGCATGGCTCCGAGTTTGGCCGCGTGGCCTTGGCGCGGGCCGCCTCGCGGCTCTCCTGGGCATGGATAGCCTTCAGCATGAGAGCGACGTCACGCATCTTGCCGGTCGGCACCGGGCACGAAGGCATTGCGCTACCGATGCACGACGCAGCGCTGCCACTGGGCGTCCGGATAGCTCGGTCGCGCTCTCGACGAGCCCCATGCAGGCATCCGAGACGATCCACGCGACACCCGTGAGGCCGCGCTCCTTGAGGTGCTTGAGGAAGGCGCTCCAGCCCTTCTTGTCTTCCTTGGCTCCCTCGAGGCTGCCGAGGATCTCGCGGTAGCCGTCGGCCTTGACAGCGACCGCAACCAGCAGCGAGACGTTGCGCACTTCACCTGCCCAACTGCGCTTCAGGACAATGCCGTCCAGATAGAGGGCCGTCCAGATAGAGGTAGGGGTGTTCGCCCTCGATCGGCCGGTTCCGCCAGGTCTCGATCTGGGAGTAGAGCTTCTTGTTGAGATTGGAGACCCTGCTGGGGCTCACCCGCGTG
This sequence comes from Rhodospirillales bacterium, assembly GCA_965202755.1. GTDB lineage: Bacteria > Pseudomonadota > Alphaproteobacteria > Kiloniellales > JACOMY01 > JACOMY01. The sequence goes on from CBDBCL010000036.1 coordinate 111,021, forward strand.
CCCCACAGGGCCTCGGTGATGTCCTCCACCCGGCGTAGCGACACACCAGCCAGATACATCTCCATCGAAGCCTCTTCGACCGAGCGCGCGCGCCGGCGATAGCGCTCGATGATTGCCGTCGTCGATGCGTCTGCGTGCGAAGCTTCGGCACCTTGCACCTGCACCTCTCCGGCGCGCGTGTGCAGCTTGCGCTCGGAAGCTGCCAGTTCGTGTGTCGCGGCGCGCCTCACTGCGCTCATGGCGCCCTGCATTGCAAAGCCGATCCGCCTCTGCCTCCGGCAGGCTGTTCAGTGTCTCCTCGACGCTGCCTCGCACGATCTGCCTCAGATGATCTTCTATCCGACCGTCGTCGATACGGACCACGTTCGACAGGCCCTTCGTGTCATCCTCGTCCATGGTGGCTCTGGCCTCCTCTATTGGCTTCTCCGTCTGGTGACTGAAAGCCTGAGGGATTCGGGGCCACCAAACCCACACAAATGTGGGAAACTTTCTCTACGTCATCCTCTGCGTTTCTCATTCACCGGTGAATTGGCCTTCGAACTACATGCTGCCCAGCAAGACCTGGGACGACTCTGGGGCTGCCTCTGGGAGGCGGGGCAAGCGCAGGGCATCGCTGCCTTCGGGTCCAAGGCGCTCAACGCGCTGCGTTTGGAGAAGGGCTATCGCGGTTGGCATGAACTCTCCGACGATGTCTCTCCGCTTGAGGTTGAGCAGATGCGCTTCGTGAAGTCGGATAGGGATTTCCTAGGTCGTGCGGCTTTGCTGAGCCACCGAGGCGGCAGTCGCATCGCCTTGATCGCTCTCAAGGACACCGAGACCGATTGTCTGGGCGGCGAGGCTGTCTTCCACGGCGAGTCTGTCGTGGTTTCGATCAGCTCCGCCGCCTATGGTTACTGGGTGGGGCGCAGCCTGGCCTTCGCGTTTCTGCGGCCCGACGTGCTGCCCGACGCCGAGCTTGAGATTTCGCTCTTCGGCAGGCGCGTGGCCGCGGAGATCTTGCCCAAACCGCCGCACGATCCCGAAAATCTTCGTCTTCGTTGCGAGGAAAAGCTGGCATGACGTTGGTGACTGCCATGCATCGGAAGGAATGACCCTATGTCGGCAGCGCCAAGATCAGGGACTCCCGCTGCGCCGTCTGTAACGAGTTCTTCCGATTGATTCCTGCCAAACACGCCCGCCAACGAATTGATGACTTCCGCAGTTCGCGCGGCTGCGCTAGTGAGATGGGGACGTCTTTGACACTAGGACCTGACCCATGTGCGCTGCCAGACTGACGACCACGACGCTCGGCTCCTATCCGAAGCCCAGCTACGTGCCCGTTCGCGATTGGTTCGATGCCAGCCGACAGTCCAGCGGCATGAACGACCCGACGATCACCCGGAACTACTCCGACGACCCCAGCTACGAGCCCCTGTTCGTCAAGGCAGCCAAAGAGGTGCTGGACGCCCAAGCCGAGGCCGGGATCGATATTCCGACGGACGGCGAGGTCCGCCGCGAGAACTACATCCACTATCACTGCCGCCATCTCGAGGGCTTCGACTTCGAAAGGCTGGAAACGCGGGTGCTGCGCGGCGGCGCCTACAAGACGGATCTGCCGGCGATTCGCGGCGACATCGCCCATCGGCCTCCGGGCTATGGCGTGCATGACTGGAAAACGGCGCAGGTGCTGAGCGACAAGGTGGTGAAATTCACCCTGCCGGGGCCGCTCACCATCATGGATACCGTTGCCGACTGTCGCTACGACGACCGGCCGCGGCTGAATGCGGTCCTGGCGGAAACCGTGAACCGGGAGGTGTTGGCCCTGGCCGAGGCCGGCTGCCGCTACATTCAAGTCGACGAGCCGCTTTTCGCCCGGCAGGTCTCCGATGCGCTATCGTTCGGCATGGAGGGCCTGGAGCGCTGCTTCCACGGCCTACCGTCAGGGGTGACGCGGGCGGTTCACATGTGCTGCGGCTATCCCGAGCACCTCGACGACGAAGACTACAAGAAGGCCGATCCCGAGAGCTATCGTCGCCTGGCGGCGGCCGTCGACGGCGCGGCATTCGACCAGGTCTCGATCGAGGACGCGCATTGCTGCAACGACCTCTCCCTGCTGGAGCGACTGCCGAACAAGACGGTGATTTTCGGTGCCGTGGCGGTCGCCAGGAGCAGGGTGGAGCCGGTCGAGGAGATTGCAGCACGCCTCAAGGCTGCTCTGGGGCACATCGATCGCGAACGGCTGGTGGTCGCGCCGGACTGCGGGCTAGGTCTGCTGACGCCTGACTTGGCTGTCACCAAGCTCAAGGCCATGTGTCAGGCTGCGGCGGAGGTCTGACCACGCTGCTGCGGATATCGCCGGGCCGGCTGATCCCTCTCACCCGGAAAAGCCGGGTCTAATGCGCAATCCCCGCTGCCGCCGCTTCGTCGATCAGGGCACCTGTGGTGAAGCGCTCTAAGTCGAAGGGTTTGGATCTGGGGTGGTGGCTGCCGGTGGCCAGGATGTGGGCCAGCAGAAAGCCGCCGGCCGGGATCGCCTTGAAGCCGCCGGTGCCCCAGCCGCAGTTCATGTAGAGGCCCTCGACCGGCGTGGGTCCCAAGATCGGACTGGAGTCGGGTGCCACATCGACGATGCCGCCCCACTGTCGCAGCAGTTTCAGCTGCGAGAAGCTGGGAAACATGGCCAGCAGGCCGGCGACGATGCTCTGCGAGGTCGGGAAATTGCCGCGCTGGGCGTAGGAGGGCTGGCGGTCGATGCCGGCGCCGAACACCAGCTCGCCCTTGTCCGACTGGCTGACGTAGGTGCCGGCCGCCGGCGCCAGGACGACGGTGTCGAGCACCGGCTTGATCGGCTCACTGACCAGGCCCTGCAGACAGTAGGAGACCAGCGGCAGGCGAAAACCGGCCATTCCGGCGAGCACGCCGGAATGGCCCGCCGCCGCCATGGCCACGCGACCGGCGCCGATTTTCCCCTGACGGGTCTCGACGCCGACGATGCGCGCGCCCTCTTTCAGGAAGCCTGTGACCTCGCAGTTCTGGATGATGTCGACGCCCAGAGCATCGCCCGCCCGCGCGTAGCCCCAGGCCACGGCATCGTGCCGGGCGACACCGGCGCGCGGCTGATCGAGGGCGCCCCAGACCTCCCAACGCTGCATGTCCAGCAGAGGCAGGCGATCCTGCACCTCGGCCGACTTCAGAATTTCCGCATCGACACCGTTCAGCAACATGGCATTGGCCGAGCGGGTCATCACATCGAATTCGGCCTCGGAGTGGGCCAACATCATCATGCCGCGCTGGCTCAGCATGATGTTGAAGTTCAGCTCCTCCGATAGCTCCTCATAGAGGGTCAGGGCCAGCTCGTAGAGGGCGGAGCTCTCCGGATAGAAGTAGTTGGAGCGGATAATGGCGGTGTTGCGGCCGGTGTTGCCGCCGCCGAGCCAACCCTTGTCGATCACCGCCACCTTCGAGAGGCCGTGCTGCTTGGCGAGATAGTAGGCCGTTGCCAGGCCGTGCCCGCCGGCGCCGATGATGACGATGTCGTAGCTGGGCCGTGGCTCGGCTTGGCGCCAGGCGGGCTCCCACCCCTTGTGATCGCGGAGGCCTTCGCGCACCAAGCGCAATACGGAATAGCGGGTCTTGCGTGCCATGGATGTCCCTCTCAGCGTCTTGCTTAGGTGCATAGCCAGTCGGCGCCGCCGGGCCAAGAGACTTGACGGGAGTGGCCGCTGGGCCGCAGAGGAGGGGTCCGCCGTCAAAGCCGCGAGTGTCATGTCGATAGCCTCCGATACCGCATCCTCCCCTGGGCCGCAGCTCGGGGTCGCCAAGAGCGTTGCCTGTGCCGGTACGGTGTCGCACCGGACCCTGGCCATGCCGCAGCTCGCGAGCTTCCTGCCGGAGGCAGAGCGGCTTTGTTTGGCGCGGCCCGGGCTGCTCACCAAGGCGCCCCAGGTCGACCTGATGCTGGGCTGGGGGCATCGTCCTTCTGCGGCGCTGGCGGCACGCTTGGCGAAACGGCGCGGCTTGCCGCTCTGGACCCTAGAGGACGGCTTTCTGCGCTCGGTCTGGCTGGGGCGCGACGGGGCGCCGACGGTCTCGATGGTGGTCGACGACGAGGGTATCTTCTTCGATGCGCGCCGCCCCTCCCGGCTGGAGCGCATGCTGATCGCCACGGCGGAATGGCGGACGGAGAGCCTGCGCGCGGAGGCTGCGGAAGTCCTGGCCGCGCTCAGGCGCCTGAAGCTCTCCAAGTACAACAACGCCCCGGCGCGCGATCTGGGCCAGCTGGCCGAGCCCGGTCGGCCGGTGGTGCTGCTGCTCGATCAGGCCGGCAACGACCAGGCGATTCCCGGAGCCTGTGCCGGGCCCGAGACCTTTCGGCGCATGCTGGCGACGGTGCAGGATGAAAACCCCGGCGTGAAGCTGCTGGTGAAGACCCACCCCGACGCCCTGGCCGGCCATCGCCCGGCGCACTTCCGACCCGAAGACCTGCCTGCCGACGCCGATCTGCTGGCCGAAGCGATCAATCCCTGGTCGCTGCTGGAGCGGGTCGACAAGGTCTATGTCGTCTCCAGCCTGATGGGCTTTGAGGCGGTGATGGCCGGGCGCGAGGTGCACTGCTTCGGCGTCCCCTTCTATGCCGGCTGGGGCCTCACCGAAGACCGCGCGACCGGCGCCGAGGCCGAGACCGCCTTGGCCCGCCGCGCGCCCGCGACCGGCCGGGAGATCGACCTCATCGATCTCATCGCCGCCGCCTACCTGCGCTATAGCCGCTATGCCGATCCGATCACCCGCGAACCCATGACCTGCCTGCAGGCGATCGAACGTCTGGCCTCTTGGCGCGATACCTTGGAACGCCGCCGCGGCCGGGTGCTCTGCGTCGGCTTTACCCGCTGGAAATGGCCGATCATGCGGCGCGTCCTTGCCGCTTCGCCGCGCGACGTCAGCTTCGTCTCCTTCGAGAAACTGGCGACGGCCGATGTCTCCGCGATCGATCGCCTGGCCGTCTGGGGTATGCCGACGAAGCCGCAGATGGCCGATCTCGCCGCCAAGCAGCGTCCCTTGGTGCATGTCGAGGACGGCTTCCTGCGCTCGATCGGACTGGGTTCTGACCTGACCCGTCCGTCTTCGCTCTCGGTGGACGAACTCGGCCTCTATTACGACGCGACCAAGCCGACCCGGATGGAGCGGATCATTCTCGAGACCGCGTTCGTGCCCGATCTGGTTGAACGCGCCGAGCGTCTGCGGCAGACGATCCTGGTGGCGCGTCTCACCAAGTACAACATCGTCGATCCCGATCTGGCGAACCTGCGGGAACTGGCCGAAGGGCGCCGCATCATCCTGGTACCGGGCCAGGTACCCAACGACGCCTCCATCACCTATGGCCTAGTCGCGGTCCCCGACAATCGATCCCTGCTGGCCGGCGTCAGGCGGGAAAACCCCGAAGCCTTCATCGTCTATAAGGAGCACCCCGATCTCATCTCCGGAAATCGCAAGGGGCGGCTGGATGTCGAGGAGGCGTGGGCGCACTGCGATCTCTTCCTGGAGAAGGGACCGATCCTCGACCTGATGGATGCGGCCGACGAGGTGCAGGTGATTTCCTCGCTGTCGGGTTTCGAGGCCCTGATGCGCGAGAAGCCGGTGACCTGTTGGGGCGTGCCCTTCTATGCCGGCTGGGGCCTGACGCACGACAAGGTCAAGACCGAGCGCCGTAATCGCCTTCTCACCTTGCAAGAGCTGATAGCCGCCGCCCTGCTGCTCTATCCGACCTATATGGACACCGAGACCCTGTTGCCGGCCGAACCGGAGGAGGCCATCGCGCGCCTGATCGAACGGCGTGAGAAGGGGGAGCGAAGCTGGAGCACCGCCGGCCCGCGCTGGATACGCCAGATCCGCCGGCTTCACCGCTATCTGCAAGCAGCGCGGGAGTTTTAGAGCGGCGTAGGGTCTGCGCTTGGTTAAGAGAAGTCCTTGAAATTGCCGGATGCCAAGGCCAGGCTCTCAGCACCTTCGCTGGCAGCTCTCGGCGAGATTGGCCGGAGCCTTGCGGGAGGCTTCAGAAGAGGAAAGCCGATGCGCATTCGTCCTGCCCTCGCCGCCGATGTCGAGAAGGTTCGTGCCCTTGCCGAGGCTGCCTACCAGCCATTCGTCGCCAGGATCGGTCGACCGCCGGCGCCGATGGTGGCTGACTTTGCCGCTGCGGCGGCGGCTGGCAATCTGCAGCTGGTGGAAGAAAACGATCGGCTGCTGGCCTATATCCACCTCTATCCCAAGGGCGAAGTGCTGCACATCGAGAACCTGGCGGTCGCACCGGAGGCGCGCCGCTGCGGCTTGGCACGCCGTCTCTTGGCCTTCGCCGAGACCGAGGCCCGGGCCCGCGAGATCGCGTGCCTGGATCTCTACACCAACGAGGTGATGGATGGTGCTTTCGCACTCTATATGGCTGAGGGGTTTGAAGAAGTGGAACGGCGAGTCGTAGACGGCTTTCGCCGCATCTATCTGCAAAAGCAACTTCTCGGAACAGAGGAGCGCTGACGGTCGGAAGCTGCTGGCTGCGAGGCATCGCGCCTGTGGTGTTTGCCAGGCTCCGCGCCAGCCCGATAGCGTGCCGGCGACAAACGAGGCGAGTCCAAGAGTGCTTTATGGAACAGAAAATCAAGAAGACAGGCAAGGGTAAGGGGCGCTACTTGACCTGGGCGGTGGCGATTGCCCCGGTGGACTATGTCGGCTTCATGCTGAGTCCCTATCTGCGCTCTACCCCTGGTCCGCGACGCGGCGGTGATCACCTGGATCCACTTGGCGACCTCGTCGATCTATGGCGAGGTCGGGCGCATCCTGCCCAAGCCCGGCGATCGGATCGGCGGCGAGGGTCGGATCGTGCATGTGCAGAACAGCAAGGCCGACCGCAGTCAATAGGAGGCCGCGCTTGCCGAGCTCGGTGAGGCCAAGACCCTGGTCGCAGTCTCGGTCGCCTATCTGCAGGAATTGGAGGCCCTGAAAGAGGAGCGTGTGGCGCAGTTCGAGGAGTACCGCCAAGTCTATCTCGAGGAACTGGCGGTCGAACTGGAGGGAACGCAACAGCAGCGCGTGCGCGGATCTCAAGAGTTGGAAGCCTTGCGACGGCTTATCGACCGCAAGGAGCGCTTGGCCAAGTCCGACTCGGTTGCGCTCTCGGATCCGGACGAAGCGCGCGCACGGGTCTTGGCGGCGGAACGTCATATGGAAATTTGCCGAGCTTCGAACTCAAACTGACAGCCCGACGGACGGCGGCACTCGGTGGAACCATCGTTCTCGACGACGGCAGCGATCCCGATTGGGGAGCACGCACCCTGCACGAGCTCGATTCGGCAATCGCCGAGGCGCACTTTCATCACGCTGAGGCAATGGCGAGATTGAAGAGCGCCGAGACGCAGGCAGGGGCCGAAGCGGAGAACTTCAAGAACCTGACCGAGGGGCATGTCAAGGCGCCGCCGGGCGCGGTACTCTGGAGCACCATCGTCGGCGAGGGGGCGGCTGTGGATATTGGCACGCCGGTGGCCTCTTGGATTGACTGCGATTTGCTGCTGGTGGACGTTCAGGTCGCCGATGCCGAGGGGCCTCTGCTGCGCCCCGGAACAACGGCCAGCGTCATCTTCGAGGGCGATGCGCGTGCGCACGACGCCATTGTCTATCTAACCCGCGGCAGTGCCTCGACCATTCGGGAAGACGATCCGGCTACCTTGGCAAAGGGTCGTCAGCACGGGGTCGCGCAGGCGCTCTTGCTGTTGGAATTGGACGCGGAAGACGAAGCCCGCTGTCCGGTTGGACATGCGGCCTGTCTCGACTTTCCCGACATCGGTCCGATCGACGTCGTCCGCGCGCGTCTGCGCATCTAAGAACGGGTCATGACGAGCGGCAGAAGGCTGACCCAGGCGGAGCATCGGCGCGAGCGAGCGTTACTCTATACCTCGATCGCCGATGTCTCCATCGTCGCGGTGATCGCCGTCGTCGCCCTCTCCTCGGGCTCCTTGACTATGGGGGCGGAACTGGTCCGGACCTTTTTGATGGTCGGGCTGGAGGTCTTCTCCTGCATCGCCATTTGGCGCATCCATCGCGGCCGTTTCGCCGATTTCGAGTTCGGCCATGGCAAGATCGAACAGCTTGCCAATCTGAGGATTGCCGTCGGTTTTCCGGTCGGTGACGGCCTGATCCTAACCGGGTCCATCGAAGCCTTGACCGGCGATCCACAGGTGCTCTCGCCCCTGGGTTTGGCGATGGTGGCCTCGGTCGCCGCGGTTAACACCGGCGAGAACTTCCTCGCCTGGGCGGCAATGCGCCGGGCCGCCAAGGTCGAGGCCAGCACCATACTGATCTCGCAGATGCGGGCACGCTGGGTGAAACTGGTGTCCTCCGTCGTCGTGCAGCTGGCGCTGACCATTGCGGCGCTGACATACGAACCTCCCGGTCGCGCACTGGCTGGACGGTCTGGGCGCCATCTTCGTCGCAGGCCTCATGATCCTGACCGCTGTCGACATGCTGCGCCAAGGCTTGCCGGACCTTCTGGACAAGGGATTGGACGTTGGCGATCCTGCGAGCCCTTTCGGCACGCTATGACAGCTACGCAACCTTTCACGGCGTGCGGACGCGGCGGACCGGCGGGCATATGTTCGTTGAGGTCGACCTGGGCTATCCCAAGGATCTAAGCTTGGACGAGGTCGACAATCGGCGGCTGGCGTTGGAGCGCAGTTTTCACGACGAGTTGGGTCCCTGCGACATCGCCGTGAAGATCCGTGGCGAGGCGGTGGCCGCAAAGGTTTAGCGCTTTGTACGACCCAAGCGGCACCCAAACGCGCCTATGGGCGCGTTTCGAAACATCGTTTAACCGTCGATCAGCTTGCGCAGGGCCCGGCCGGCAACGCGGGCCGGGTGGGTCCCGGGTTCGGCATTGCGCACCGCCGACTGCACGGCTTTGGCTTTCCGCTCGACCAGCGGCTTGGCGTACGTTTCGGCCATGTCGCGGGCCTTCTCGCGCAGACGTGGATCGCTGGCAAGCCGACGGGTGGCCATAGCGGCAAGGCTTCTCAGCAGCACAGGCATCCCTTTCGATGATCAGACGACTCTATCTTAAGGACTGCGAAGGCAAGCTTCAACGGTCGGAGATCATTGATGTGGCCATTCGTCTTGCTGTGGGTGCACGCTCGGCAAAGTGGCTCGGCATCCGGCAGGGCTTTTGCTACACTCTGTCTCCTAAGCGAGGGTAACCCTCGCTAATCCGGCCTTGCGTCGGGGCTTTCTGGAGTAAGATGGCGCGCTCGTTTTGATGATGCCGGATGTGTTTGCCGTTGACTGCGCAAATGAATGATCGGGGAGAAACACTATGGCTGATGTAAAGACCTAATTCTAATCAAACGCAGGCTCTGTCCAGGCGGCCCCTTCTGACAATCGGTGCGATCGCTGGGCTTGGAATTCTTGCCTTCCCAGCGGGCGCCAGCGCGTCCTGTTCGAAATAGAGCGACTGCGGTCAGATTGAGGTCAAGCTCGACGGGACCGATCTGGTCGTCGTCGCAAAGACGGCGAAGGGCTCGAAAAAGCAGAACGCGACATTGCTGGCCAGGAAATTCCCGTCGAGAGGCAGTTACGACACGCCGAAAACCGACTGGAACGGAGAGGGTAGGCATCCGCTCGGTCTGTCGCCGGCCGATCAGGTCGATGTCGTGGTGTCCTGGAACACCTGCACGATCATCTTCGACATGACAGCGTATCCCTAGAGCAAAAACCGAGCTGATGAACTCATCAGCGACGATGATTTACTCGTTCAAACAAATACATAGAGCACTGTAGACGAACGCAAGCGAGGCGAAGATGCTCTCTTGGTCCGATCGTAACGCTTGCACCTCAAGCGTTTCGTGAATCGGCCCACCAGATCAATAGGGTGGTGGCAAGATTCACACGGGTGGATGGGAACCATCCGTGTGAATCTTGCCACTAGACCGGGCCCAGACCCGCGCCGCGAACTCCGGATAGAACTCGGCCACCTTGGGGCGATTTCCTGGCGCAGCCGTTCCAGACGCTCTTGCCTTGGCTGCGGCGTTTCGCTGACTTCGCCGACATCGAAGTCGAATCCGGTGGCTGCGCGGATGCCTTCCAGGGTCTCGCCGGGATGCAGCTGCTCCAGGCGAAAGCGATGCTGTGCACGGTCGAAGGCGAAGACGGTGCGGCCGGTGACCAGCGCTTGTAGACCACCAGGCCGATAGACGCCATCGGGACTGCCACCCGGCGCCGAGACGAAGTCCACCTTGGGTACCAGGCTGCGCGGCGAACGCTCCTCGCGGAACAGGATGACTTTGGGGATGACGTAATAGAGCAGACCGGAGCCGAAGGAGCCGGGAAAGCGCTTTCTCATCCCCGGATAGCCGCCGATTCCGACCAGATTGATATTGGCCTGGCCGTCGATCTGCACGCCGCCCAAGAAAAAGCTGTCGATGCGACCTTGATCTGCGCAGTCGAAGAGTTCGCGCGAACCGTCGGAGAAGGGATTGAAACGGCGCGAGTGCAGGATGGTGACATGCATGCGCCGCTTATTCTCTGCCTGCGCCAGCAGGGCCGCAGCACTGGGGATGGGGTGAGACAGCACCGATGGCAACGTGGCGATCTCCTGCCAGGCGGTCGGCCAGGAGGCTAATCAGCAGTTCTTCGCGGCCCTGGCTCATGCCATGGCCCGGGCGGGCAATTTCAGGCTCTCCAGGTAGTCGGCAAAGCCGGCTGCGGTCTTGGCTAGGCCGGCGTAGCCGGCGAGTTCCTTGCCGTCGGGCGGATAGAGGTCGGTCAGGCCGCAGGGCCATGCGCCCTGCTCGGCCAAGCCGATGGCGTCGACATAGAAGGTCGGCAAGGCGCAGACAGCACCGCCAGAAGGCTCTCCTCGACGATCCGCTCGACGGTGACGAAAACTCGGTGCGAGGCATGCGCCAGGGTCGCCAACTCGCGCCGCCGGCCGATGAAGACATTGCCCTCACGGTCGGCATAGGGGGCATGGAAGACGGTCACGGCCAGCGGCCTCGACCTCCTCGGCGCAGCCGGCACCGATCAGAAGGTCGCCCTGCAGGCTGGTGAGTGGCAGACAATAGAGCCGAAGCCCCTTGGCACCGCGGGCGATCAGGGCCTTGGTGACGGCCATCGGCGCGCCGGAATAGTCGGCCGGTACGCCCAGAAGGGCGCCGTCCGGCACCGCCTCGGCGATCTCTTCGACGGTGATGCTAACTGCTGCCATGTCTCTCACTCACGTTCCGAGCGCTTCCGATGATCGTCTGCAACAACTTAGCAGCAGGTCAACGCCGGTCAATGCAAGGAATCGCGATGCTTCCTTGTAGGACCTTCCTGCCGAATATGGTGTGTGGTGACGTGCGGTGGTCGAGGGGAGGCAACGACGGCAGCGATCACCGGAACCGACGGACCCTACAGTCTTAAAGGCACCACCGAGGCCGACATTATCTATGGCTTGAGCGCGACGTACCTCCTCAATGGCTTGCTTGGCGACGATATTCTCTACGGAGGTTCGGGCGACGACCACCTCTTCTCAGCCGGTGGGGGTGACGACACCCTCTTCGGGGCCTAGGCGACGACACGCGCTTCAACGGGAGTTCGGGCGACGACAGCCAGCTCCACGGAGATTCCATGAACGATTCGCTCTACGGCGGATCGGGTTCGGACAGCTTTCTCTTCGGTGGGTCCGGCAAGGATATGCTCGTCGGAGCCCCGGGCGGGGACACCAGTTTCTACGGCGGCCTGGGCGACGACCGAATTTCCGGAGGCTCGGGCGACGACACCTTCGTGGTGGAAACCTCCGCCGACGTGGTGCGCGATGGGTCGGGTCGAGGCGTCGATCTGGTGCGGGCGAAGGTCGACTTCATCCTGCCGGACGGCTTGGCCAACGTTCTTGTCGAGGACCTGCGCATGCAGGGCGGTTTCGGCAACATCGACAGCACCGGGGGCAGCCTGGATAACTACATTCAAGGCAATAGCGGCGACAATCGTCTGGCCGGCAATCAAGGTGCAGACAAGGTCGAGGGGTGCGATGGCGACGATCTGGGCTCACAAAGCCAAGGGGTCGTTTCCTGCCTCCCTGGAAGACTATGAACGAGCAATCTCACTCTTCCCAAGAGCAAGAAAAAGAACAGAGAAAATCCACCTATCTCGCCCTTTTCCGATGGCTGCGCAAATCAAGTTACTCCTGGAGTTTGACCCGCTCAATCCCGTGGCTCCTCACTATAGTCCCTATGCGGTTCATATCGGCTATCTCTTCTTGAAACAGAAGCGCCTGCCCGAAGAGGTTGGCGCCCGGCTGGATCTTGAAGGCCTCGTCCAGGAAGCCGCGCAGACGTGCCTCGATGCGCACCTTGCTCGCTTGGCGCGTCAGCTCCTCGTTGAAGAAGAAGTTGATAAGCGCGCGCGTGGCCGGCGTCGTCTCGGAGAAGGCGTCGAGCTGGCCGCTGGCGGCGCGGCCGAGCACCCGGTCGAGGAGCTCCCTGTCGGCGGCCGCTTGCTCGGCGCTGTCCAGCGCCAGGCCGACCTGGTCGTTGGCTTCGCGCGCAAAGGCTGCCTGTTCCGCCGGCGTCAGCGGCGTGGTGCGCCGGGCGATCAGCACCGGCCGGGCCGGTTCCTCGATGTTGTGGCCCAGGGTCTTGAGGAAGGCGCAATAGCGCTCCGCCCCCGGCAGGCCCTCCTCGTAGGCCCGCAGCAGCGCCAGCACGCGGCCGTTGCCGCTTTCCACCACGCCGTCGCCGGCGACGGTCGTTGCGCCGCTGCTGGCCTCGCTGCTGCGCCCCAGCCGCTCCGGCTGCAGCTGGCCGGCGATCTCCGCGATCTGCGCCTGGCTCGCCGCGCGCTCGCGTCGCCGCGGCCGCAGCTGGCGGGGGTAGATCGGGTTCTCTTTACCCTCCCGGCAATCAGCGCGTCGGCCTCGACCAGCTCGTAGGTCGCGCCGATGCGCCGCCCGGCCGGCGTGTAGACCGCGGCCTCGCCCTCGGCTGGTGCGTTGCTATCGGCCGCCCGCGCGCCTATATCCAGATCGGGTCCCGCTCCCTCCGTCGCCTGTATACCAGAGGGCGCCGGTGCGTGGCCGGGCAGGGTTTACCCCTCCCGGTCCACCGGGGCCGCCACCAGGGCGGCGGATTGGGAACCCGGTTACTCCAGGTCTCCCGCCGTACGTGCCTCATCAGGCTGATGGTCACCTGCTGGTCGCCGAGGGCAATATCCCAGAGTCGGCCGTTCGGCGGACCGTAGGCCCGGGCCAGCTTCCCGAAGGCCAGGATGCGCGGCACCTCCTCCCGGACGAAGGCATCCCCGTCGAGGCCCTCCGCGTTCCGCTTCGCCCGGATGTGTGCCAGCCCCCAGCCGCCCTTGAAGCTCTTTGCCGGGTCGCCTTCGATCCCCAGATCGAAGCGAATGGCGCCCGTGTCCTGCCGGAATATCGCCGGCGAGCGTCGCCGTTTCCAGGACCACGCCTGCGCCATCGATCGCCGCTTGCAGCGACATCGACGAGCGATCGAACCTCAGGCCACTGGCGGTCTCGATACCCGCTGTGTCTTGCTGCTTCAGCCACTGCTCCCAGGTCAGGTTGGCCTTCACCGTGTGAATGAGCCGGGCCGCGGCGAGCTGACTTGCTGGATCGTTTTTCTTCTTGCGCAACAAGATCGGGCAGTCGGACGCGCAGAATGGCAAGACCGCATCCTTCACGATGACTTCCGAGAAGAGCCCTGGCCAGGTGCCCGCACCGTAGCGAAGATCGAGATCCACATTCTCCTTCTCGAACTCCGTGAGTTCGGGCGTTGCGTCGATATGCAGATCCCCCAGTGGATTGCCCTCGACGAAGCGGGCAATTCTAGGGCCAAGCCAGCGAACGCCGAAGCTGGTCGACACCCGAAGGATGAGACCGCGGGTTTCGCGCTTGCGCATGATCTTCTGTCGTGCATCTCGCAGAATCCCAAGCGCTTCGGTGGTAGATTGAGAAGGGCGCTCGCCTTCTCCGGTGAGCACCAGAGACCGCTCGACCCGACGAAAGAGCCGGACCCCGAACGTCTCTTCCAAGGCTTTGATCTGTTGGCTCACGGTAGAAGGCGAGACCAAGAACTCTTCGGCCGCAGTCGTCACCCCGGAATGCCGGGCCGCAGCTTCGAAATAGACCATGGCGTTCAGCGAAAGGCTTCTCATCTGGGTCTATTCATTAGGCTCAGTTTACAGATTGTATGTGTTCATGGTATGTTTCTTTCTAGATCAGAAGGATAAATTGGTGATGGATCACAAGCAGTTTCAGGAATGGCTCTCAGGGATAGAGCAACTCAGTGCGGCGCGGCGGCAGGAAGCCGAAGCTGTGTTCGCAGGGGGTCCGCAAACGTCAGCTTCACTGGCGGCTCTTGAAGCGAGCGTGGGTGAAGATCGCCGGTGCTCGCATTGCGGCACACCGGGAGCGATATCGCGTGGCAAGGCGCGGGGCCTGCGGCGATATCGGTGCAAGGGGTGCAAGAAGACATTTGATGCTGCGACGGGCACAGCCTTGGCGGGTCTTCATCGCAAAGACAAGTGGCTTGCATTTGAACCCTGTCTTGCGGATGGGTTGACGGTTCGCGCGTCGGCCGAGCGATGCAGGTTTGCCGTCAATACCGCATTCCGCTGGCGCACCGGTTTCCCGCCGCAGAAACCGGGGAAGCTCACAAGCTCACGGGCATTGTCGAGGCCGACGAACCCTATGTTCTGGAGAGCCGCAAAGGCGAGCGGCACCTGAAACGCAAGGCGCGTCGCCGCGGTGGCAAGGCCGGAAAGCGCGGCCTGTCAGATGAGCAGGGGCCGGTGCTGCTTGCCGCTGACCGCAGCGGTATGACCGTCAGCGCAGTGCTTCCGGCGGTCAATGCCGATACCCTGCGCACGGTCATTGAGCCGGTCGTGGATGAGCATATCGTGCTGGTGAGCGATGATCACCGCGCCTATCCGCCCTGCGCTGCTGCTCTGGGCGTTCGCCACGAAGCGCTTGACCTGTCCAGGGGAGAACGCGTGCGCAATGCCTTTCGTATTCAGACGGTGAACAACCCACACAGCCACTCGAAGGACTTCCTGCGACGCTTTCGGGGGATCGCAACATAATATCTCGCCAACGATCTGCGATGGTTTCAACGCGGTTGTCTCGAATGTAGCGCCCTAGGGTTATTGAGACACTTTTGAAGCTTACGCGGCGTGAGGGATTTTGTTCATGGCGTCGCGTCTGAACTGGTTCGGCGATCGAGGCCCGTGGCGCTGGATCAGCCAAGGCTCGTTGTCGTCGTCCTTGAACTGCTGGCCGGATGGTGTTGAAGCGCCCGATCCAGAGCAGGTTTTCCTTCAATGTTCGGATGCAGCGCTCAGCGCGCCCTTGCCTTCGGGCGCGCGAACCAAGGATGGCGAGGCTGTCGCTCCCAGCCAAGCGCCTTCGTTCTGGAAGTCGTGGCCGATGTATTGTGAGCCGTTGTCATGGCGGACGATCAGCCCTGCGGCAACGTCCTTGCCGGTAGCCCCGAAGCATTCCCGCACGCCCTGGCGGATCGGCTGAAGCGCCTCGAAGCGCGTGCCCCGCGTGGCGGCATGGATGCCAACGCAGCCTGCCGGGCAATGATCGACCGCGACAAGGACAGCGACCTGACGTCCTGTTCCCAGAAGCATGGCGGTCATATCTGTGCCCCACATCTCGTCGATACCGTCCGGGACGATGGTCCCATCATGGGCGCGAGGACCCTGTGCTGGCCCTCGGCAGGGCTTCGCACACAGCCCGCTCTCGCGCATGCGCCGCAGAACCCGTGCCTGTGAGGTGCGGATGCCCTTGTAGCGCAGGCGCGCCCAGACCTTGCGATAGCTCTCGCCATGGAACCTGCTGTCCGTGATGACCTGCCTGATCTCTTCGACCAGGCGCGCATCCGACACTCGCATCCGACAGGGGCCCCTGCGGACCCGGGCGGCGGCTCCGGCTGGGCCTCAGCCTGGGCCGCTTGCAAGTCCCGGTACACGCTGGGTAC
This sequence comes from Rhodospirillales bacterium, assembly GCA_965202755.1. Taxonomy (GTDB): domain Bacteria; phylum Pseudomonadota; class Alphaproteobacteria; order Kiloniellales; family JACOMY01; genus JACOMY01. The sequence continues at coordinate 127,007 of CBDBCL010000036.1, forward strand.
ACGCTGGCCCGGCTCAGACCCAGAACCGGCACACCCGTGATACACCCTGGGCCTTGCCCGTGGAGATCGAGATGACGGCGCTCATCCTTCGATCTCCGGCGCCCGAAAGGGTGGCCCGCCTCCCTCTTCGCGATCTTCTCGTAGAGACGCTCGTTGTCCATGGCGATCTCGCCCACCTTGGCGCGCAGCCGGTCACTCTCTTCGTCACGCACATCGCCAGCGCGGTGCTTCAGTCCAGATGCGCCCGTCTCCAAGAACACCTCCCGCCAACCGCTGACAGCGGCCGCCGGCGCGTCGATACTGCGAGCCACCAACAAAAATGCCCTCGCCCCGCAACACCCGCAGAACGGCCTCCTGCTTGCGCGCCGCTGTCTGTCTGCGTCGTCGGGCCGGAGCCGGATCTGCTGCGATATGTGCAGTCTCCGCAACTCCGGCTCCTTCCCGATCGACCTGCTTTTGTTCCGTCATAAAGCACCTCAATAATCCCCTCGTCTCAGGGCTTGATCAGTGTCTCAAAAAACTCTAGGGCGGTGGACTGCCGCTTCGGGCGGTTTTGGCGGGTGGGGTCGCAATCGCGCTGGTTCACACCACCGTCATCTCCAAGCGATTCAGCTTTCGAAAAGTTCCGACCGATCTCTATAAGGTAATTCCCGCCCTTCTGATGCCGATCTTCGTGATCTTCCTGGCGCGCGGCGGCATCGTAACACCGACAGAGATTGGCGTTTTCGCCGTCGTCTATGCCCTGGCGATCGGCAGCCTAGTCTATCGCGATCTCACCCCAGGATTGATCCTCTGCTGCATCATCGCGACCGGCATCATGACCGGCGTGATCATGCTGGTGATTATGGGCTCCAGCGTGCTGCAATACATTCTCTCCTTCGAGAGTGTGCCTGAGAACCTGGCGAACTGGCTGCTCACGACGTTGGATTCGCCTTGGACCATCATCTTGGCGATGAACCTCTTGATGATCGTCATCGGCACCTTCCTGTATTTGCCGGCCGCTGTCTTGTCGCTGGCGCTCATCTTCATTGGCGTCGCGCCGGAAGTTGGGCTCGATCCGGTACAGCTGGGTGTCATCATGGTCGTGAACCTTGCTATCGGTCTCTACATCCCGCCGGTGAGAACCGCTCTCTTCGTCTCAGAGCGGATCACCCAGTCACGGACAATCTGCAGCGTCACACCGCCGAGCTTCGCCGCATCCCTGCGCCTCCCGCCATCGTAGATCACGGTCAGCGAAAGCAGGCGGCGCGTCTGATCACTGTCGCTGCTCTCCCGTGCCAGACGACAAAGATCGCCGTCATAGTCTTTTCCTGGCTGAAACGCTCTGCCCATCGATGCCTCCCATCGTTCGGAGACAGTGAGTCAGAGCTTTACCACTTTGGGAATCCCCCAAATAAGTCAGAGGTCGTAACTGCTGGTATAATATCTCGCTTGATAAACCCCCGCATCGGCCTGATTGACCGAATAAACCGGTGACTCAAACAGAGCAGACCGCGACTAAAGGGCCTCTCATGCCACAAGCATTTGCTCTGTGTACCAGAGTTCCGGGGCGTGACTTGGACGGCACAGTGTCTCGAGTTGACGTCATCCCGATTTAGCCGGGATCGCCCACGTAGCGCCCGATCACGACGTTCATATTGCCTTGGTCGCTGCTGGGATGCAATCTGAGAGGCGTCGGGGATTGGGAAACGGCCCAGAACGGCCAGGACAACGGGCCGCTGATCGGAAACCCACGGGCCAGTGCCAATTTCGTAGCGTTCCGGGCACAGGTCTCCCGTCGTGAAGTCGTTTTGATTGGCATAGCGTTGGCTCACGCTGGTGTCGGCCGTGGTCGCAAGCGGTCGATCCGATCCAGGATATCGGCGAACAGGTCGCGCGGGAGCGCGACCTCGGCCAATTGGAAGGTGACGTAGCGTCCGTGACGCGCGACTTTTGCCCCAATTTTCACCAGCTTCTCGCGCAGCGTCGTCAGCGACCAATTGCTCACTGGGTCTGGCAAAGCGAGCGTGCGCATGAAGTTGCCCAGGTTGTAGGCCAGTGCATGAAGCTGAAGCCGAGCCGCGTTGGCCTTGAAGCGTCGGCAGGATAGTCGCGTCCAACGGATCGCGTTCTTGCCCTCCCTGATGTGTTGTTCCGCCGTGCCACGCTGGTTGTAGAAGGCGACGATCCGCTCGGCGGGCCGGGACAGATTGGTGACGACGAACCCGACGCGGGGATACAACTCGCCCGGATGCCATTCCACTTTCGCCACCACGCGCCGCGCCTGGGTCCAGCTTCCAGCCCGATAGCTGAAGCTGGCGAAGTAGCGACGGACTTCCATCGGGGGCCGTCCCCTCGGGCGCCGTAGCAGGTGGGCGACGTATCCCTGGAGCACGCTGTTGGCGGGAAGCCGGATGGCGTAGCCGAAGCCCTCGGCCTCCAGATACTCGTAGATGTCCGGTGAGGCGAAGGCGGCATCGCCCCGAAAGTATCGCCGCAGCTTGCGCTCGCGATAACGCGCCACGACCGGGTCCAGCACCGCGCGCCAGCCATCGGCGCTGTGCACGTTGCCGGGTCGCAAGGCGCAGCGCTCCAGATCGACGAGCTGGTTGAAGACAAAAAGCGGGTGATAGCAGGTGCAGCCGAAGTGGCCGTTGTAGGCCGTGCCTTCCTGTTCGCCGTGGGTGGGGCTGACCGAACTGTCCATGTCCAGGATGATCAGCTTCGGCGGTTTGCGACGATGAACGCGGTCGATCCACAGCCCGGACAGAGCGCTGAGTGCGGTGAGATTGACGTCACCCGTCAGCCATTGCGTCTCGAAACGGCCCATCTGGCTCGATGAGGCCGCACCCCGATCCGTCGCCTTGCCGCCGACAATCCAACGCATCGCTGGATCGCGAGAAAGCCGCTCGGCGTCGTTGACATCCTCGTACCCGGCCAAACGCCCGAACACCGCTTGCCGAAGCATCCCGACGACAGCGTGCCAGCCGTTCTTGCCGCGACGACCGTCTCGCAGCGCCCCGGCCGCCATCTCTGTCAGGCCAAGCGCGTCGTCCAGTTCCCGATACGCGAGCAAGCCGCCGTCCGACGTTACCTTCGATCCAGGGAACTCCAGCTTCACGCGGCGGTCGAAATCCACGCGAAGCAGCCCGTTCTTGGATTCACCCATCGGATGCACCATGAAAACCTCGCTTCAATCGACACAACACCATGATATGTAACCATGAATCAGCACCGTGGATGGCGCAACCTCAACCCCACCTGGGCAATGCGGGATAATTTGTCGTCAGTCTAATACAAGGAGGTTTTGACCCATGACACAGACACGCTCCCAGATGAGGCATGTGGTTCTCGGATTGGTGCTGAGCACCGTAATGGCAAGCACAGCGTTCGCGCAGGAAGCTGACATAAAATCTTTAGAGACCATCAAAGAAAGTCCTGAGGTTGCCGAATTTCTTGGGAAGGCGACAGCAGGACTTTCTGCATGCATCGAACAGAATATTCTTGAAGGGAAGATCAAGGTGCCGCTATTTATGGAAATCTCCAGACTTTCATTGTCAAAAATCGAGAGTTGGAGTAGTGATAATACTGGGCAGTTTGCAGAGAATTTTAACAAGGCAGCTGCAGTCGATCCAGGAGAACTCAATACTATTAAATGCGCATTTGCTTTATATTATTCTTTGGGTGTTATAATGGGTTTGATCGCAGATTAGGTCTTGGCACATGATTCAAGTGCCCTGGATCTAACACTTCTCGTTTCAGAGGCGTTAAATCGACTCTGCTGTTTCACTACACAATTCCCAGTAACAACAGGCAATAGGAGAGAAGTATGCTGATCGGTCGAATTTTGGGGTGGATAGTGGCATTGCTAGGATTAATCCTGATTGTCTATGGATTCTCCGTTCCCGCATTCGTGGCAACTTCATACCTGATCGGCGGCGCTGTAATGATCGGTGGTGGCGCGCTTCTGATTTACCTATTTAAAAATAAAAAGAAATCTATTGAAAAAGAAGCGCGCAGACAGGCAGAAATCGAAAAAACGGAAGAGGGAAGTCCTCGACGAGGAAAAGTGATATACACTGCGCCGCCTTCTCTAATTGGAGAAACTAGAGCGCCATCAACAGCCCGATAACCGGACCGTCTCAACGTCAACTCGCCAATCTTTGTATGCAGGGTCTTCACATCCACCGCCGGCACCTCTCGGCCTTGATGGTGTCGCCGAACACACCGGCAGCGCCATCCAATAACTGCCGGCGCTACTGGGTGATCTGGTTGGAGTGTACGTCAAACTGCTGGGTTCACTCGGCCAGCGTCCTCTCGCCCTGGATAGCTGCCAAGGCCACTTTCGCCTTGAATGCTGGACTGTGGTTCCGGCGCGGCCGTCTTGCCATGATCTCTCTTCGCTCTCGGCTATCAGGCCGATCTCACGCGAAAATGCCACTTAACCGGGATCGCCCACGTAGCGCCCGATCACGACGTTCATATTGCCTTGGTCGCTGCTGGGATGCAATCTGAGAGGCGTCGGGGATTGGGAAACGGCCCAGAACGGCCAGGACAACGGGCCGCTGATCGGAAACCCACGGGCCAGTGCCAATTTCGTAGCGTTCCGGGCACAGGTCTCCCGTCGTGAAGTCGTTTTGATTGGCATAGCGTTGGCTCACGCTGGTGTCGGCCGTGGTCGCAAGCGGTCGATCCGATCCAGGATATCGGCGAACAGGTCGCGCGGGAGCGCGACCTCGGCCAATTGGAAGGTGACGTAGCGTCCGTGACGCGCGACTTTTGCCCCAATTTTCACCAGCTTCTCGCGCAGCGTCGTCAGCGACCAATTGCTCACTGGGTCTGGCAAAGCGAGCGTGCGCATGAAGTTGCCCAGGTTGTAGGCCAGTGCATGAAGCTGAAGCCGAGCCGCGTTGGCCTTGAAGCGTCGGCAGGATAGTCGCGTCCAACGGATCGCGTTCTTGCCCTCCCTGATGTGTTGTTCCGCCGTGCCACGCTGGTTGTAGAAGGCGACGATCCGCTCGGCGGGCCGGGACAGATTGGTGACGACGAACCCGACGCGGGGATACAACTCGCCCGGATGCCATTCCACTTTCGCCACCACGCGCCGCGCCTGGGTCCAGCTTCCAGCCCGATAGCTGAAGCTGGCGAAGTAGCGACGGACTTCCATCGGGGGCCGTCCCCTCGGGCGCCGTAGCAGGTGGGCGACGTATCCCTGGAGCACGCTGTTGGCGGGAAGCCGGATGGCGTAGCCGAAGCCCTCGGCCTCCAGATACTCGTAGATGTCCGGTGAGGCGAAGGCGGCATCGCCCCGAAAGTACCGCCGCAGCTTGCGCTCGCGATAACGCGCCACGACCGGGTCCAGCACCGCGCGCCAGCCATCGGCGCTGTGCACGTTGCCGGGTCGCAAGGCGCAGCGCTCCAGATCGCCGAGCTGGTTGAAGACAAAAAGCGGGTGATAGCAGGTGCAGCCGAAGTGGCCGTTGTAGGCCGTGCCTTCCTGTTCGCCGTGGGTGGGGCTGACCGAACTGTCCATGTCCAGGATGATCAGCTTCGGCGGTTTGCGACGATGAACGCGGTCGATCCACAGCCCGGACAGAGCGCTGAGTGCGGTGAGATTGACGTCACCCGTCAGCCATTGCGTCTCGAAACGGCCCATCTGGCTCGATGAGGCCGCACCCCGATCCGTCGCCTTGCCGCCGACAATCCAACGCATCGCTGGATCGCGAGAAAGCCGCTCGGCGTCGTTGACATCCTCGTACCCGGCCAAACGCCCGAACACCGCTTGCCGAAGCATCCCGACGACAGCGTGCCAGCCGTTCTTGCCGCGACGACCGTCTCGCAGCGCCCCGGCCGCCATCTCTGTCAGGCCAAGCGCGTCGTCCAGTTCCCGATACGCGAGCAAGCCGCCGTCCGACGTTACCTTCGATCCAGGGAACTCCAGCTTCACGCGGCGGTCGAAATCCACGCGAAGCAGCCCGTTCTTGGATTCACCCATCGGATGCACCATGAAAACCTCGCTTCAATCGACACAACACCATGATATGTAACCATGAATCAGCACCGTGGATGGCGCAACCTCAATCCCACCTGGGCAATGCGGGTTAAGTAAGCTCTCTGATCATGGGTCAATGTACATAATGACCAGCACTCAGGCGATGCCGTACATTGATATATATCTTAGCCGGGATCGCCCACGTAGCGCCCGATCACGACGTTCATATTGCCTTGGTCGCTGCTGGGATGCAATCTGAGAGGCGTCGGGGATTGGGAAACGGCCCAGAACGGCCAGGACAACGGGCCGCTGATCGGAAACCCACGGGCCAGTGCCAATTTCGTAGCGTTCCGGGCACAGGTCTCCCGTCGTGAAGTCGTTTTGATTGGCATAGCGTTGGCTCACGCTGGTGTCGGCCGTGGTCGCAAGCGGTCGATCCGATCCAGGATATCGGCGAACAGGTCGCGCGGGAGCGCGACCTCGGCCAATTGGAAGGTGACGTAGCGTCCGTGACGCGCGACTTTTGCCCCAATTTTCACCAGCTTCTCGCGCAGCGTCGTCAGCGACCAATTGCTCACTGGGTCTGGCAAAGCGAGCGTGCGCATGAAGTTGCCCAGGTTGTAGGCCAGTGCATGAAGCTGAAGCCGAGCCGCGTTGGCCTTGAAGCGTCGGCAGGATAGTCGCGTCCAACGGATCGCGTTCTTGCCCTCCCTGATGTGTTGTTCCGCCGTGCCACGCTGGTTGTAGAAGGCGACGATCCGCTCGGCGGGCCGGGACAGATTGGTGACGACGAACCCGACGCGGGGATACAACTCGCCCGGATGCCATTCCACTTTCGCCACCACGCGCCGCGCCTGGGTCCAGCTTCCAGCCCGATAGCTGAAGCTGGCGAAGTAGCGACGGACTTCCATCGGGGGCCGTCCCTTTGGGCGCCGTAGCAGGTGGGCGACGTATCCCTGGAGCACGCTGTTGGCGGGAAGCCGGATGGCGTAGCCGAAGCCCTCGGCCTCCAGATACTCGTAGATGTCCGGTGAGGCGAAGGCGGCATCGCCCCGAAAGTATCGCCGCAGCTTGCGCTCGCGATAACGCGCCACGACCGGGTCCAGCACCGCGCGCCAGCCATCGGCGCTGTGCACGTTGCCGGGTCGCAAGGCGCAGCGCTCCAGATCGACGAGCTGGTTGAAGACAAAAAGCGGGTGATAGCAGGTGCAGCCGAAGTGGCCGTTGTAGGCCGTGCCTTCCTGTTCGCCGTGGGTGGGGCTGACCGAACTGTCCATGTCCAGGATGATCAGCTTCGGCGGTTTGCGACGATGAACGCGGTCGATCCACAGCCCGGACAGAGCGCTGAGTGCGGTGAGATTGACGTCACCCGTCAGCCATTGCGTCTCGAAACGGCCCATCTGGCTCGATGAGGCCGCACCCCGATCCGTCGCCTTGCCGCCGACAATCCAACGCATCGCTGGATCGCGAGAAAGCCGCTCGGCGTCGTTGACATCCTCGTACCCGGCCAAACGCCCGAACACCGCTTGCCGAAGCATCCCGACGACAGCGTGCCAGCCGTTCTTGCCGCGACGACCGTCTCGCAGCGCCCCGGCCGCCATCTCTGTCAGGCCAAGCGCGTCGTCCAGTTCCCGATACGCGAGCAAGCCGCCGTCCGACGTTACCTTCGATCCAGGGAACTCCAGCTTCACGCGGCGGTCGAAATCCACGCGAAGCAGCCCGTTCTTGGATTCACCCATCGGATGCACCATGAAAACCTCGCTTCAATCGACACAACACCATGATATGTAACCATGAATCAGCACCGTGGATGGCGCAACCTCAATCCCACCTGGGCAATGCGGGGTCATATTACTGGGCGGCACGCACTGCGGATGGTGTCGAAGTGTTTCATGTGAAGGATCCTGCCGCTCTGCAAGCGGAAGCAATTGGTTCAATCTATCGGCAACAGGCGCTTCCTGTTCTTGCTAGTAGAGGCGACGCCTTGACAAAGCTCACACGACAGGCAGTACTTTTTGATGAGCTAGAAAAGCGTATGCGTGGCGAACTCCGCGAAGCAGGGATAGAGGCCGAACTAACTGGTATTCGTCAGCAAATGCGTCGAGCCGATACTCTTTTCCGACGCGCCCAGGCAGATAAAGAGGCGGCATTTGCACGGGCAGAAAAGGCAAGCGGTTTACAAGAGCTGTCCAAGCTTCTAGGTCTTGCTGCGAGTTTCACAAATTTGGCAGCAGATGCCATTGCACAAGCAGATTACGCTGTGCGCGAGCAGAAGAGTGCTACTCACGTCTACAACCTGAATGTGAATAAATACCAGTCCATATTCAAACAGAATACAACGATTAATTCTAACGCTTTGCCACACAATCCTAATTTGCCACCTGTAATCCTCCCGTTGCGATGGAATGGCCGACTTTGTTCTGAATTGAATTATACCCCCGCAACAAGGCGCCCTTGCTTGAAAATCCTGAATTGAAGCCTTGAAGTGGTAGAAGAATCCGCATCTTGGCGATGCCGGCTGCGGCGATCGGTTCGTCGATCGAGGTCGCACCGAACCCCTTTTCCAGGATGGCAGACTCGGCCGCGTCCAACAGTCGGTTCCATGTTATCGTCGTTTCTTTCTCGGCGCCTTGCGGCATGACTGACCTCATCGCTGTGTGTTCGCTCTCGGCGGGCGGCGGTTCGGCGAACTGTACCATAGGTGCGGCGGAGGGCTGCATATCCTTGGGGTGAGCTCAGCGCCGGCGAATAAGCAATTGAATTGTATGCTTTTACCCTTCTCGCTGGCCCGACCTCTCGGTTCACTGGATGTGCCGGCTCGGTTGCCTCATCTTTTCCCTCGTCCGCAGAACACTTCTGTACTCAAGAACAGGAACTCACCAGGATGCCACGCCTTGACGCGCTGGCAGGAGACGGTCGCTCTCGCCTCGCAATCACCCACAGCGCGCCCGGGTCCGCGGCAGGCCCCATGGGTCTGCTCGGACCGGGGCAGCCCGCTGCTTTCGACCTTCTGGGCGATCCGGTCGGGGAGGAGGCGCCGATCAGCTTCTTTTGCCCCTACCTGCGTCTGGCCCAGGCAGCTGGGCGCAGCGATGCTATTGGAAACCCCGACGGCGCGTGCCGGCGTACTTTGGCCGGGTCGCTTGGGGCGGCAGGCCTTGGACCCCAAAACGGTCAATTGTCAGGCGGTCCGCTTCGTATCCCTGCTGCGCGACTTCTTCGACTTGGCCGGTACCGTAGGGCCAGCGCCGGCAAGCGCGGCTGGCGAGGGCACGGCGGAGCAGGCCCTGCTCAACCACTCCGAACAGGTGGAATGCCTGGCTGCTGCCGGTGTGGATCTCCTGTTTGCCTCCGGCATGCGATCGATCCCCGAGGCGATCGGCCTGACCATGGCGGCCGCCGATCGCCCGATCCTGGTCTATTTGGCCCTCGATGGGGTCTGGGCACCTGCCTTGCGGAAGAACGCCCAGCCAAGCCGCGGCGAAGATCGATGCCGCCCTGGCGGAGGATCTGCGGCCGCTCCTTCTATGGCTTCGACTGTGCCGACCTGACCGTCAGCGGAGCGGGGCTTCGCCGGCTCGAGGGCGCGGCACAGCGGGTTCGCGCGGTGCGGATCGCCGCTCCCCTGCTTGCTTCCGAGATCGACCCGGAGGTTGCGAAGAATCTGCAAGCCACGCCCTGGTGCAGTGCCTGGGCCAATCCACCGGCGCGCTTTCCCGAGATCGATCTCCTTGGCGGCGCTCTGCTTCCCGGTTCCGCCCGGCTCCAATGGTTGGGGCAAAGCTGCCTGGCGGCCTAAACCAAAGGGGCTGAGTGGGACGCCATCGAAGCGCGCCCTGGCCAAAGCTCGGCCGATAAGAAAGGCGACAGAAGCTCTGCCGCCTTTCTGCGCGAATCGCTCTTGCGAGAGCGGCGCTACTTCTTGGTCAGCTCACCGTGGGCGGCGGTAAAGCCGGAGAGCGAGACCGCCATATCGGCCTTGGCACCATTGCCCAGCTGCATCGAGATGATGAGCTGGCCACCGGCCTTCATGGCGGCGATCAACTGGTCGTTCATGACGATGCCAGACTGGCAAATGTTCGGCCCGCAGAGCTCGATCGGCACCTTGGCCCGCTCGGTGCCGTCGATCGATATGGTCAGGCCCGAAGCGACGCGGAAGGTGCTCGGCGGATCGGTCAGGCCGTAGGGCAGGCGCAGCAGCAGGATCATCGGGCTTTCCGGCCGGAAGAAGCCGAAAGCGGTCCAGAGTGCCAGGCGATCGTCGCCGGTGCGGACCTCCTGCACCGCACCGCAGGTCGGCGGCTCGGTCTTCTGGCAAATGATCTGCCACTCCTTGAACTTGGGGCCCAGTTGGTTCTCCCACTGGGCTTGATCCTGCGCCAAGCCGGCCGTGGCGGTCAGACCGATTGCAAGGGCTGTCGCCAGACCGGCCATCGCGCGGCATAGCGGACGCAGAGATGTAGTTCGGAATATCATGAAGGTCAGTTTAGCCTAACTTGTCCGCGTCGGCCAGCTTGCAAGATGGGGGTTGCGCGGCTTTTTTGTGCTCTTTTCGCCGCGCTTGCAGCGACCGATGGCAGCCCACCCCGCAGAGGCGCTTGTCGCGGCCGCCCGAAAGCGCGAGATATAGGCCTCGCAAGGACAAACCAGAAGTTTCACGTGACAGCCATGCCGACCACGAACGAGATCCGACGCCTCTTTCTTGACTACTTCCGCGATGCCGGCCACGAGGTGGTGAGCTCCTCGCCCTTGGTGCCGCGCAACGATCCCTCCCTGCTTTTCGTGAACGCAGGCATGGTGCAGTTCAAGAACGTCTTCACCGGCCAGGAGAGCCGCGACTACAGCCGCGCCGTCACCTCGCAGAAATGCGTGCGCGCCGGCGGCAAGCACAACGATCTGGAGAACGTGGGCTACACCGCGCGCCATCACACCTTCTTCGAGATGCTGGGGAACTTCTCCTTCGGCGACTATTTCAAGGAGCGCGCGATCGAGCTCGCCTGGAACCTGGTCACCAAGGAGATGGGGCTGGATGCCGAGTGCCTGCTGGTGACGGCCTATGCCGAAGACGAGGAGGCGGCCGCTCTCTGGCGCAAAATCGCCGGACTGCCGGACCAGCGCATCATCCCCATCGCCACCTCGGACAATTTCTGGGCGATGGGCGACACCGGGCCCTGCGGGCCCTGCTCTGAGATCTTCTACGACCATGGACCGCACATCCAGGGCGGCCCGCCGGGCAGCCCGGACGAGGACGGCGACCGTTTCATCGAGATCTGGAATCTGGTCTTCATGCAGTACGAGCAGGTGACCAAGGAAGAGCGGGTGGACCTGCCGCGCCCCTCGATCGACACCGGCATGGGGCTGGAGCGCATCGCCGCGGTGTTGCAGGGCAAGCACGACAACTACGACATCGACCTGATGCGCGGCCTGATCGAGGCCTCGGCCGAGGCCAGCGGCGTGGCGCCTGAGGGCCCGCACGGGGTCTCACATCGGGTAATCGCCGACCATCTGCGCGCCTCCTCCCTCCTGCTGGCCGACGGCGTCATGCCGGCGAACGAGGGCCGCGGCTATGTGCTGCGGCGGATCATGCGCCGCGGCATGCGCCATGCCCACAAGCTGGGCGCCAAGGAGCCCCTGCTCTATCGCCTGGTGCCGGCCCTGGTCTCGGCCATGGGCCAGGCCTTCCCGGAACTGCAGCGGGCCGAGCCCCTGATCCGCGAGACCCTGAAGCTGGAGGAGACCCGTTTTCGCGAAACCCTCGGGCGGGGCTTGCGGCTACTGGAGGAGGCGACCGGCAAGCTGGGCGAGGGCGAGTCGCTGGACGGCGGCACCGCCTTCAAGCTCTACGATACCTATGGCTTCCCGCTTGATCTGACCCAGGACATCCTGCGCGGTCAGGGGTGCAGCGTCGATCAGGCCGGTTTCGATGCGGCCATGGCCAAGCAGAAGGCGGCGGCCCGGGCGGCTTGGTCCGGTTCCGGCGAGGCGGCGACGGATCGGGTCTGGTTCGACCTGCGCGAGCGCAGCGGGGCCAGCGAGTTCCTGGGCTACACCACTGAGATGGCCGAGGGCGTTGTCCAGGCCTTGGTGGTCGAGGATGCCGAGGTGAAACGCGCCGACAAGGGCCAGGAGGTCGCCGTCGTCGTCAACCAGACCCCCTTCTACGGCGAGGCCGGCGGCCAGCAGGGCGACAGCGGGCTGATCTTCTCCAGCGAGGGCGCGGAGATCACGGTCAAGGACACGCAGCGGCGGGTCGGCGACCTCTTCGTGCATCTGGGCCAGGTGAATGAAGGGAGTCTCACGCTCGGCGAGACGGTGGAGCTCCGGGTCTCCGGCGAGCGGCGCGAGCGTCTGCGCGGGGCCCACTCCGCAACCCATCTGCTGCATGCCGCCTTGCGCCGCCGTCTGGGTGATCACGTGACCCAGAAGGGCTCTCTGGTGGCGCCGGGCCGTTTGCGCTTCGATATCTCCCAGCCGACGCCGCTGATCGCGGAAGACCTGCAGGTCGTCGAGCGCGAGGTGAACGCGCGCATTCGCGGCAACAGCCCGGTGGTGACGACCTTGATGCAGCCCGACGAGGCGGTCGAGGCCGGCGCCATGGCTTTGTTCGGCGAGAAGTACGGCGAGGAGGTGCGGGTCTTGGAGATGGGCGGTCAGGACCCTGAGAACCCGGCCAAGGCCTACTCCCTGGAGCTCTGCGGTGGCACCCATGTCACCAACACCGGCGACATCGGCTATTTCAAGATCACCGGCGAGGGCGCCTTGGCCGCCGGCGTGCGCCGCATCGAGGCGGTGACCGGCGAGGCTGCGGTCGAGTATGCCGAACGCCAGGAGCAGCTCTTGAGCGAAGCGGCCGCCGCGTTGAAGGCCGCGCTGGCCGATCTGCCGGGCCGGGTCGGCCAGCTTCTGGAGGAGCGCCGCAAGCTGGAGCGCGAAGTGGCCGATCTGCGCCGCAAGCTGGCAGTCGGCGGCAGTGCTGCGCCGGCGGAGCAGCGCGCGGTGGCCGGCGTCTCCTTCATCGCGAAATTGCTGCCGGCCATGCCGGCGCGGGACCTGAAGCCTCTGGCCGACGAGTTGAAGCGCCAGGTGGGGTCCGGCGTGGTGGCTTTGGTGGCGACCAACGACGGCAAGGCCTCACTGGTCGTTGGCGTGACCGAGGACCTGACCGACCGACTGGATGCGGTTGGCTTGGTGCGCGCCGGTGCAGCCGCCGTCGGCGGCAAGGGCGGTGGCGGCCGCCCGGACATGGCACAGGCCGGCGGGCCGGAGGCAGGGAAGGCAGCGGAGGCCCTGGCGGCGATCGAGGCGGCTATGGCGGCGGCTTGAGGGGCTCAGGTCTCAGCGGTCCAGCGTCCTTGTGGCTCGTTTGGCGATCTGGCCTCAGCCATGAAATCGATGAGTGACACAGTGGCGGCAATCGCCGTGTGTGCGTGTCTCGATTCAAGTACTCTGAAAGCACCCTCTCGCTCATGACCGGAACTAGATAGCTCGCGCAGTTCGGCCATGCCGTGTGTTTTCGAGATGAAGTGATTATGGAAGAGGATACACCGATAGGGTGCCAGAAGTTCTAAGGCCATGACCAAGGTCGAGGTGCCGCCGCCCGTCGAGGCGGCAGACCAGTCCAAGATCGAGTTCGACCGCAGTTTCTTCGATAGCGACAGCATCGAGGAAGCCAAGAGCCTGGTGTTGATGGATGAGGACGGCGTCACTTCCGAAGAGCGCTGGGCGCGCGAGACGCCGAGCGAGACCGCGCAGATCATGGAGTGGCTGAAGCCCGGTCAAGGGGATCTGCTGCTGGACTACGGCTGCGGCGTCGGGCGGCCCGCCCGCTCGGTGATGGCGGCCAGTGGCTGCTCCCTGCTGGGCGTCGACATCAGCTTGAGGATGAGTGCCCACGCCGAACGCTATGTCGGCTTCGAGCGCTTCACCGCCATTTCCCGGCAAGCCCTGCTCGCCATGCGGCACCATGGCCTGAGATGCGAACACGACGCCTGGAGCGTCTGGGTCCTGCAGCACTGTCTGAAGCCGGCCGACGACATCCAGCTAATCTGGAGCTGCCTTAAGCCTGGCGGCCGCTTCTATGTCGTCAACACCTTCAGGAGCTATATCCCCACCAATCAGGGCTGGAAGAGCAACGGCACTGACATCACCGCCTTGCTCGCCGAACGCTTCCAGCTGGTGGCCGATTTGCCGCCGCCCGAGGGCGTGTTTGTGGAGAAGGTCAGGGGGGGGGGCACTTTTTCATGCGGGTTTATGAGAGATTTGGGTAAGTGACAGACCTGCTGAATGGCGATACGGACGCCACCGATTGAAAGCAGAAATCGTTATTTTTTCATGATGCCATTCTGATGCAGAGAACAGCACGCGCCACAGCGAGCCCAAAGCGCTGTCCATCTGGAGAATGCGAGTTTGGCAATTCATGGTTGTACGATCTCACGTCCAGGCAACAGTCTCAGATCGTTGACAGGAGGGTTGAGAGAGGTGGTTCGGAGACGCTACGCTCACTATAGATGACCTTGAAACGCTCTTCGATGACCCGCTTCAAGTCGACCCGTCGCCAGCGTACGACTCCGTCGCCAGCGTACGACTCCGTCGACTGCCGGATCGGGGCCGACCTCGACGATCGCCGCCAGCGCGCTCATCTGCTCCGCCGACAAACGACGCGGACGCCCGGCGCCTGGGCGGTTCATCAGGCCATCCGGCCCTTCGGCATTGAAGCGGTGCGCCCAATCCCGCAGCGTCTGGCGATCCTTTCCGCCGATCTTCGCCGCTTCAGCCCGGCTCATCGCGTCGTAGACGGCCGCCAGGGCCAGAAGACGGCGGATCTACCTCGGATCCTCACAGCGCTTGGCCAGTTCCCGAAGGCTGGCTGCATCGTAATCGTCGCCAAGCTCAGCACTCGATGGAATGACGAGCCTCCTTCGCATGCCTTGAATCACATCTCCACCCGCGTCGGGAATCGACCAAGTCAACCTTTCTTGCCGCTGATATAAAACGGCTAACCGCGTCGAAAACCGGGCAGAACCCTGGCATGGCGACAAACGAACTCGGCGGCCCAGATCCATCCTCTCATTGCCTGTTGCATTCTTGCATCAACGTCGTGGTTACCACAAGACGCCAAAAAAGCAACGGAGTCGAATGCTTGCACCCCGAACATCCGGGCAAACTCAATTGTCCGAAGCTCTCGCCTCCATAATCCTTGTCGTGTTTTACGTTAAGCTGCGGGCCATCGTGCCCGTGAAGCGGTCAAAAACCGCAGCTGCTCTCAAGCCTTCAATCGTCCGATCCTCACCTTATCCGCGACCGATAAGGAGGACCTTGAATTCCTTATCCAGTTTGAAGTCGTACTCGCCGGCATCGCATTCGGCATCGTCCACCTCGAAGAGATAGTGGTGTCCGGGTTCCTTCCCCATCTCGCCGCCGGCGCAACCCCAGGCCTCGAGCGCGTTTTGAATCGCATCCGCCTCAGCATCCGAGACCGGCTCGTCGGCAAACACCACGGAACTGGACAAGCCCAAAGCCAGAATGGCGATCGGGGCAAGCTTCATGGTTCAACTCCCTGTCGGATCGTGTGTTGCGGACGCGATGCTAAATAGACGATCCATCTACTGGCAAGAAATCGACCAGCCACCATCCTTGAGCGCGACTCCTGTTGCGGCCGCTACTCTCTCGCCGAAGGCTAGATTGAGATCGGCACGCCGATAACGATCGGATGCAGCAGAATGAATCCGGCATAAACCGCCAAGGCCACCAGGAAGCGCCACCAGCCGATTCCGGGCCAATCCAACTTTGCGCGCTTTTGCAGAATCGCGGCGAAAGGCAGACGGCTGGTGCTCATGATGATCGGACCCCAAAGCGGGCCCAGGACGTCGGAGCGGCGAGCATCGATATGGATCATTCCGCCGAGCGAAAGGATCAAGAGGCCCAGCATCAAGATGATGTTCGCCAGATCGCCATTGGCCAGGAGGTGAGCGATTGCATAGAGGGCAACGCCCCAGAGGAAAGGATGGCGCGTGATCGAGAGGATGCCATAGGCCGGCGAGCGCGAATCGCGCACATCCAGACGATCCTCGCCGCCGACCGCCGTCGGCGAGGGTGTCGCCAGTCCGATGACGAACAGCAGGGTCGCCGGCAGCATGATCGCGAAGGCCAGCGGAACCGTCCAATGCGGTGGCTCCCAGACCGGGTAAAAGGGTGCCTTGCCGTAAGAGAGCAGCATCCACACGAAGGAGACGGCGGCCACCAGCGAATAGGCAATGCGAAAGCCGCCCTCGCCCAGGCGCTGTAGCAAGGCACGCCGGATGTTTGCGCTGGACAGGAGAAAATGCCCAAAGACGAAAACAACACTGGCCGCCAAAAGGTCGTTGAAGTCCGCGAACATCAAGGTCAGTGATGCCGTCTTTGCGCCAGTTCGTCCAGCGCCGTCAAACCTCCTGGGTCAAAATGCTGCTTCGTAGTCGGCGCAGACCGCTGCCAGGGATTTGCCGCGCACATAGGCCAGCTCGCCGCGTTTGTGCTGGCAGTAGATCGCCGGAAAGCCTTCCGGGAACCAATCCAGCACCGTGGCGTTGGCGGCGAAGCGGTCCAAGGCTTCCGGCAGGCTCTGCGGCAAGCGCACATAACCCTCGGCCGCCAGATCCTGCGGCGAGAGCGCCGAGAGATCGAACTGCGTCGCCTTCGGCGCGGCGAGCCCCTCTTCGATCCCCTGCACGCCGGCGTGGACGATTGCAGCCAGAGCCAGATGCGGCGAGGCAGTAGCGTCGGCGGCGCGGTACTCGAAGTTATACTGCTTGGCGATCTCCTCCGGTTCGCTGGCGGAGATCGGACAGAGACGGACCGAAGCCTCGCGGTCCTGGGCACCCAGATTGTTGAAGGCGGCACTCCAGCGGTGCGGCGTCATGCGGGTGTAAGAGACCACTGAGGGCGCGGTCACGGCGACGATGGCCTCCAGATACTTCAGGATACCGGCGATGAAGGCGCCGGTGAAGGTCGCCATGCCGTGCTCTGCCTCTGGGTCGTAGGTCGCCGGCTGGCCGGTCTCGTCACGGAAGCTGATGTGGATATGGACGCCATTGCCGACCTCGGTCGGATCGCGCAGCGGCGTGAAGCTGGCCTCGTCGCCGAAACGATTGGCCGTGCTGCGCACGATCTCGCGCAGGATCGAGGCTTCGTCGGCCGCGCGAAGCCCAACTGCCGGCGCCACCGTCACCTCGTACTGATCGACGCCATACTCCTTCATCACGGTATCCGGCTGCAGCCCGCCGGCCCTGAGCGCTGCTATCAGGGTCTCGCAGAAACCGGCCTGGGCGCGGAAACCGGCCAGGCTGTAGGCATCGCCATGCGGACGGTCGGCGCCCTTAAGGTGAAACTCGTGCTCGCAAGCGATCAAGAGCTGCAGGCCGGCAACCCGCTCGAGGCGTTCCAAGGCGCCGCGCAGCAGATTGCGGGTACAGCAGAACCAGGGCCTGCCATCCAGTTCCCGGATGTCCGCCAGGATCACATGGTCTGCCGGCCGCTCGTCTTCGAAGTCGACGCGCGATTCGGCCTCTGGATCGGGAATCATCACCAGGTCGCCGAGCGGACCGAAAGGCGATTCGGCGATCAGATCGAAGCAGGTGATCTGCACATTGGTCGGCGTCCAGCCGATACCACGCTGCAAGCGGCGTTCTAGATCGGCCCGGGGAAAGGCTTTACCGCGCAGACGCCCGGCGACATCGGGCGCCCCTACAAAGACGAGATCTTCGCGTATCACGCTCACCGCACTCCCTTAGCATTTACGACAAGATCGCCGCTTCGGCTCGAGCGCGCAAGCCGGCTTCTCTTGGCGCGACAAGGTCGCTAGTCTCCCCACCATCATGACAAGCCTTGATTCTTACAGCCTGCTGGGGCCGAAGGATCCGGATCCGGTCGAGCGGCTGGAGGGAGCAGCCCACGCGCCCTGTCTCTTGGTCTGCGAGCATGCCGGCCAGACCGTGCCGCAGCGGCTTGATCGCCTGGGCCTCCCGGACAGCGAGATGCAGCGTCATATCGCCTGGGATATCGGTGCGGCAGCAGTGACCCGTAGCCTGTCGGCCAAGCTCTCCGCAGCGGCCGTGCTGCAGCGCTACAGCCGCTTGGTGATCGACTGCAATCGGCCGCCGGGCGTGCCTTCCTCCATGCCCAAGGTCAGCGACGGCACCGAGATTCCGGGCAACCGGGAGATTTCCGAGCCCGAGCGCGTCGCCCGCGTGGCCGAGATCTTCCGCCCTTTCGAGAGCGTGATCGCAGCGCGGATCGACGCCCAGCCGCCACGCTTCTTCGCCGATATCCACAGCTTCACGCCGGTGATGCAGTGCTTCAAGCGACCCTGGGAAATCGGCCTGCTGTTCAATCGCGACGACAGCGGCGCGCGGGCCCTGATGCGCGAATTGCTGGCCCGACGGCCGGGTATCGTCGCCGCCTTCAACGAGCCCTATCAGGTGACCGACCTCAGCGACTTCACCATCCCCTCGCACGGCGAGAAACGCGGGCTGAGGCACGTCCTGGTGGAGATCCGCAACGACCTGATCGATGGGCCGGAGGGCGTGGAGACCTGGTCTTCGCTTCTGGCCGACTGCTTCACTGCCATGCTGAAGGATTGATCCATGAGTGACTCCATGACCCGCGAGATCCCTCTCGATGCGGCCCAGGCAGCCCTCCTGTTCATCGACGTGCAGAACTACAATGTGACCAGCGCCGGCGGCGAGTATAAAGGCCTGAGCCCCGAGGCGATCGAGGCCAAGTACGGCTGGCATTTCCGCGAACTGCGGGCGCACACGATCCCCAAGATGCAGGCCTTGCAGGCCGCCTGCCGAAAGGCCGGCGTCGAGGTCATGTACACCACCATCGAGAGCCTGACGAAGGACGGCCGCGACCGCAGCCTGGACTACAAGATCACCGGCTTCAACGTGCCCAAGGGCTCCTGGGACGGCAAGGTGATCGAGGAGATCGCGCCGCTGGACGACGAGATCGTCCTGCCCAAGACCTCCTCCTCGGTCTTCGTCTCGACCCACATCGACTACATCCTGCGCAATCTCGGCGTCCGCCAGGTAGTGCTGGCCGGTCTCTTGACCGATCAATGCGTCGAATCGGCGGTGCGGGATGCCTGCGACCTGGGCTATCTGGTTACCTTGGTGAGCGATGCATGCGCGACCCTGACCCAAGAGCGCCACGACAACTCCCTGCGGACCATCAAGGGCTATTGCCGGCAGGTGAAGACCGTCGAGCTTGTCGCCGAACTGGAGCGATAGGACCTTCTCCCAGCTGCTCCACCGCACGCAAGCGGTTCGGGCGTCTGGGAGCCGTGCTACCGGCTTGCATCGAATGCAATCGAGGTCGCTGTTTGTTCTGAATCTTCCCTATCAGAAAGCGGCGATCAGCTAACCCGCCTTCGTGACCGGCTTGGGTGGGTCGGCTGGTGTTGCGAGCTTGCGCCTGAGACGGTCTCCGGGCAGCAGGTGCCGGCGCCGCAGAAGCCCCGGCAGACGGCTGAGGTCCAGGCAGAAGGGCAGGTAGGGATTGGGCCGGCTCATGGCATAGAGCGCGACCCTGCGGCCCGGAGCCTCGCTGACCGCGCGGCAGTGAAACCCGAAGGTATCGGCCACCGCCAGGGGCTTGGCCGGCGGCAGCCGCAGGCGCGGCAGCAGTGCCGGGTCGAGGCGGAAGGAGTCGCGCCGATCCTCCGGATTGTCGCTAGCGCCGCTGGCGCCAGGATGCTCATGCGCCGCTGCCAAGCTAGGCGCCGCTTGCTCAGGTGGTGCGAGCCCGGCACCTCGTCCAGATAGAACCAAGCCTTCATCAAGGAGTAGAAGCTGTCGATGTGCAGGTCGTTCTGTGGATCGCGGGCCGCCGGTTCGATCTGGCTGAAGACCTACTGCACTGAGAGCAGTGTGGTGCACGCGAAAGGCAGCGACATAATCCAGCGGCTGGCGCCAGGCCGGGCTTTTCAGCAGCTTCGACACCTCCGGCATCGCCGCCAGGATCTTGGGGTCGAGGCGCAGATGGCAGGTCAGCGCATCACCCTCCTGGTACTCGACCACCGAGTGCGCACGCCCAGCACCTCGGCGCGGAGTACCGCAAAATCCGCCTCCGGCAAGAGATTTTCGATCGCGATTTAGCCGTCGCGGGCGAAGGCCTGGTGCTGCTCGGGGGCGAGCAACCGCTCGAAGCGCCGGCGCCTAGCCATGCGATCGGCTAGGCGCACCCGCCAGGCATGCAGGCCGCGCCGATTGAGGCCGGGACTGCCGATAATGGGGTTCTTGGCGAAGGACTTGGCGCCGCTCAGGCGAGTTTCAACATCAAACGGGACAATCTCTCGAGCCTGATCCACTTCGCCGATGATGCCATAAGCCATAGAAAGAGAAAGGCCAGATCCTACGCCTTGGCCGACAGAAGGGCAATCGCTCCGTTGTCGGTGGTCTCGAGGTTCAGAACCTTGCTTCCAAATGCAATCAGCCGCCTGCTCTCTTCTGCATCGGAGCCGAGGTGGGAAGCGAGCTGGTAAGCCTCCTCTTCTCTGCTTTTCAGTGCCAAGGCGACTAGAATTGGCATCGATCTGGTGGACTGGCCCCCAATTGGAACGGACACCCGTCGTAGCCCTGGAGGCTTGAGGATATCCTCAGGGATAGGCTTATGTCGGAAGAGGGATTTCAGCGTGTCGAGGTGATCGCCGGCGTTGCTCGTCGGCGTCGCCGGTCGGCAGATCGGAAGCTGCGGAGTGTTGAAGAAAGCCTGCTGCCGGGAGAAAGCGTGTCGTCGATCGCACGGCGCCATGGCGTTGCGCCGCACTTGTCGTATCGTTGGCGGCGTCCGATGAGCGAGGGAGGCGCTACGGCGGTGCAGGCTGACGATGGAGTGACGGGCAATGGCGAGGTTCGCCGCCTGGAGGCGCGGGTGCGCGCGCTTGAGCGCCATCCTGGTCGCAAGATGCTTGAGGTGGAGATCTTGCAGGAGGCTCTGGCCAAGTCGCAGTCAAGAAAACAGACCTTGCTGTCCTCGTCGCTGCTGAAGGATCCTTTCCGGTGAAGGCGGTTGCCGATAGCCTATCGATGTCGCGCTCGAACCTGGTGCAGCGGCTTGCATCCGGCACTGAGCCGCGTCGGCGCTATCGCAAAGCGCAAGACGCGGCGGTCTTGGCGCCGGTGCGGCCGCTGGTCGATGCCCGGTCGAGCTCCGGCTACCGGCGTATCACCACACTGCTGAACCGCGATCGGGCCGCCCGGGGCGAAACGCCCTTCAATCACAAGCGCCTCTATCGGATCATGGAGCACCATGACCTGCTGTTGGAGAAGCACTCCGGCACGCGGTTGGGACGCTGTCACGACAGTAAGGTCGTGGTCATGCGCTCCGACTTGCGCCGGTGTTCGGATGGTCCGGAGTTCACCTGCCGGAACGGCGGTGTTTCGGGCGGCCTTCGTCATCGACGCCCATGACCGTGAAATCGTCGCCTGGAAGGCGCTGACTGGGGCTGGAATTTCGGGCTCGGACGTGCGCGACATGCTGCTCAAAGCCGTCGAGGGCCGGTTTGGCGGCCTCCAGGCGCCGCAGAGGATCGAGTTCCTGGCCGACAACAATACGGCTCTGGAAACACGCCGCTTTGCCCCCCAGCT
Source organism: Rhodospirillales bacterium (assembly GCA_965202755.1). Classification (GTDB taxonomy): domain Bacteria; phylum Pseudomonadota; class Alphaproteobacteria; order Kiloniellales; family JACOMY01; genus JACOMY01. The sequence goes on from CBDBCL010000036.1 coordinate 148,601, forward strand.
GAGCCTGCTGCCCTGCTTCACGCCGGTCGCCAGTCCGCAGAGCGACGACGGCGTCTCGGAATCCCTCGTCCGGACCTTCAAGCGCGACGATGTCCGCGTGACACCCTTGCCGAGTGCTGCCAACGCTCTCGGCCAGCTCGCCGGATGGCACAGCACCGACAAACTCAAGCGTCCAAAGAACATCGCCATCATACTGTTGCCCTCTCGATCGACAGAGCTCAACCCGGTCGAGAACATCTGGCAGGACCTCCGACAAAACTGGCTCTCCAACCCTGTCTTCGATACCTATGAGGACATCGTTGACGCCGGATGCGAAGCTTGCAACAAGCTCTTGGCTCAACCCCAAACCATAACCTCCATCGGCGCCAGAAAGTGGGCACTCATCGGTCAATAATTTGTGCCGCTGGTATTAGGTCGAGACGGCTGTGTGGATGTGGTCACTTGAGGAAGCCGGCCGGATGGTCGACAAGGAGCCGCTGCGGACGCGTGCAGCTTGGGTTTGAAACGAAAGAGGAAGACGAAGAGATGGCCTTGTTGATCACCGGGGGGGCCGGCTACATCGGCAGCCATATGGTCTATGCCGCGTTAGATCAGGGTATCCCTGTCGTAGTGATTGACGACCTTTCCAACAGCGTGTCGGATTTCCTGCCCAAAGAGGCGATCTTCTATCAGGGCGACTTCGCCGACAAAGCCCTCTTGACCCGCGTCTTCTCCAGCCACGATATCGAAGGTATCGTGCATTTCGCCGGTTCGATTTTGGTGCTGGAATCGGTCCAAGATCCCTTGAAGTATTACGAGAACAACACCTGCAAAACGCAGGAGCTTTTAGCTTCGGCGCTGGAGGCGGGGATCAAGCGGTTCATTTTCTCCTCGACGGCGGCCGTCTATGGCGAGCCGGGTATCTCGCCGATCTCGGAGACCACGGCGCTCTCGCCGATGTCGCCCTATGGCGCATCGAAGCTGATGAGCGAGACCATGATCCGTGATACCGCGGCGGCGCATCGTCTCTCCTATGGAATTCTGCGCTATTTCAACGTGGCCGGCGCCGATCCGGAACAACGAACCGGGCAGTGCTCCTTGAATGCGACCCACCTGATCAAGGTCGCAAGCATGGCAGCGAATGGGCAGCGCTCCCACTTGGATATCTTCGGCACCGACTATCCGACTGCGGACGGGACCTGTGTGCGCGACTACATCCACGTCAACGACCTGGCCTCGGCGCATCTCCTGGCATTTCGGCACCTGGCCGGCGGTGGCGAGAGTTTCACCATGAATTGCGGCTATGGCAGAGGCTTTTCAGTCCGCGAGGTGATCGAGGTGGTGAAACGCGTTTCCGGCAAAAGCTTTCCGGTCATGGAGGTCGGACGGCGCGCCGGCGACCCGCCTGACTTGGTTGCCGAAGCAAGTCAAATCCGCAAAGTCTTGGGCTGGACGCCGCAGCACGATTGCTTGGAGGAGATCGTCAGTCACGCCTTTCAGTGGGAAGGCCAGATGAAGGCTCAGCAGCAGCGCATGGCTGCGGCATCGTGACGATGGGCGCAGGCGAGGTATGAGACTGACACAAATGTTCGTTAGGACAGGAAAAGAGGGTAAAGGGCGCGTTGGATAGGGTCGCAAAGGCAGAGCTTGAAGAGTCGATCGGCCTTCTGGTCGAGTCTGCCTGCTTGCTGGGCGAGGGACCGCTATGGTGTCGGGAAAAGGCTTGCCTCTTTTGGGTCGACATCGAAGGGCAGCGACTTTGGCGCTGGTCGGCGGGAGAGGCGCCCAGACACTTGGCGCTGTGCGGATCTCCTGGGTTCCTAGCGTTGGGACCAAACGGTCGACTGGTCAGCGGCATTGGCCGCGGTTTTGCGCTGATCGACCCTGAAACGGGAAGCACGCTGGCGCTCGGCGCGCCACATCTGCTCCCCGCCGGCACTCGCTTCAACGACGGCAAGGCCGATCGCCAAGGCCGCATCTTGGCCGGCGGATCGCATCTGGCCGAAACCGCGGCGGAGGCCGTTGCCTTCCGACTCGATACAAGCGGGGCGAGCAAACTTGCAGGGCGCTTTACGGTGTTCAACGGCCCGGCATTCAGCCCGGACGGACGACGCATCTACTTTACCGACTCGCCCAGTAAGACCATCCATACGGCCGGTTACGATCCGGCGAGCGGTGAACTGGGCCGCCGTGAGGTCTTCGCCACGCTCCCCGCATCCTCGGGCTATCCCGACGGTATGACCGTGGATGCCGAGGGTGGTCTCTGGAACGCAGAGTGGGATGGCTGGCAGATCACGCGCTACCACGCTAATGGCGACAAGGATCGGAGCATCGCCCTGCCGGTACCGCGTCCGACCTCGCTGACCTTTGGCGGAGAAACCCTGGACCGGCTCTTCATCACCACGGCCCGCAGCCGGCTTTCCGAAGCGGAACTAGCTGAGTCACCTCTGTCCGGTGCCGTCTTCACGCACTCTCCCGGCGAGCCGGGCTTGGCCGAGGCCAAAGCTCGGTTCATTCCGCCGCAATCGCTCTGGGAGATCTGCAATGCTTAGGCTGGACATCAAGCGGCCCGCGCTCTTTGCGTGGACTGTCGATTGGACCGAGGGCTAAGCGGGACCATGGCACGCAACAAATCAGAGTCGGATCATCGACCGCGGATCTTCTATCTCTATCCCGAGATTCACGATTCCCTGCAGTTCTCGGACGACTTCTATCGCGCCATCTTCTACCTCTCGTCCTTGATCCGTCATGGTGATCAGGTTCTGGTTCCGAGCGATCGGGACGACACGCCCTATGGGCATGCGCCGGCTCATTATCTCGACGGTTGTGTAGCCCAGCTGGCGGAGAAGCTGCGCGACAGCGTGACCGTCCTCCCCTTGAAAAAGGCCAACCGTGCCTTCGAGAGCTTTCAAGGACAGCGATTCATCTGCCTTTGGGACGAGACCCTGCGCGGCAAGGATCCCTTTCTGAAGCGTAGCAACGGCGTGCGCTTGATCCGTGCCGACCACCGACGCGTCCAGCACGCCTCTTCGCTCTATCTGAAGGCCAGTTCGAGCGGCGGGAGCGGGACGGCCGCGCAACGCAAGATCTCGCAGCAGCGCCTCCTGGCGCTCTTGAGTTCCTTGAAGAACGACCGCGTGCTGCTGTTCGGAACCGGCCCGACTTTGGAGCACGTCGACTTCTCCTCCCTGCCGCGCGGCATCCATGTGGCGACCAACTCGATGGTCAAGAACCAGCCTCTGCTGGATGTTCTGCAGCCCAAGATCATCGTCGCCTCCGATCCTGTTTTCCATGCCGGTGCGTCCCGCTATGCGCAGGAGTTCCGATCTCGGCTGTTAGAGGCGATGCGACGCTACGATGCTTCCTTCATTTTTCCGATGCGCGACATCGGCATCTACAACACGGTCTTGCCCGACGACGTTCGCGAGCGCCTGATCGGCATCCCGACGACCGACAAGCATGCCGTCAACTTCGATCTCTTCTCGAATTTTTCGGTCGCAGCCACCCGCAACGTCATGACCCATTTCCTGCTGCCGCTGGGAGCCAGCCTGGCACGGCACACAATGCTGATCGGTTTCGATGGGCGGCGTCCGCATGAGAGCACCTATTTCTGGTCGCATTCCCAGTCGTCGCAGTTCACCCAAGAGATGCCGATCATCCAGGAGGCACATCCGGCCTTCTTCAACATCGATTACGACGACTACTACAGAGAGCACTGTGAGAAGGTGGATCTCTACCTCAAGCGGATGGAGAATCTCCGACGCCGCGTGGTCTCTCTGACCGATTCGCACATCCCGGCCATTCGCGGGCGCTTTGTGGCCAACCTCTCGGAGGCCCCGGAATCGGTCAGCACCAAGCGGCCGCGGGTCTCCGTCGTGATGCCGCTGGTCGCGAGCTTGAAGCACCTCAAACTGGCAGTCGCATCGGTCCAGACTCAGTCGGTCTCTGATTGGGAACTGTTGTGTGTCGAGTGCGGTAAGCCCTTGGGATCGGAGGCGCGCACCTGGCTGCTGGCTGAGATGCAGCAGGATCCGCATATCCGCTTGTTCGAACACGAAGGCGGCGGGCTGGCCGATGCTCTGAACAACGGCATTGTCGCTGCCAGAGGGCGCTTCCTCACCTTCCTGACGGCCAACGACCTGATGCTGCCGGATTCTCTCAAGCGCCGCTTGCAGTTGCTGCGGGTAGAGCCGGGTCTCGATGTCTGCGACGGCCGCGTCGAGTTGATCGACCGCGACGGCCGCAGCCTCAATCTCTACGGCGGTCGCCCGCAGATCGCTCGCCTGCGCCACGCCCGCAGCCCGCGGTTCAACGTCAGCACCTTGCTCGGTCGCGCCCATGTCATGAAGCGCTTTCGCTTCGACCCTTTCCGGCCCTATGAGGAGACTTGGTACTACTGCCAGCAAATCCTTCAGTACGGCTGGTCCATCGGCTCCTGTGGATGGGAACCGCTGGTCGAGGTCCGCTTCCTCGAGGAGCAGATGCGCTATGGCGATCCGCTTGGTCGCTTTGCCTCGGCGCGCCTGATCCTGGACGAACTGCTGCATCCGCCGCGCACGCCGCTCTTCGAGAAGGGCATCCCGGTAGAACTGACCGAGTTGCAGATCGCCCGCTCCAAGGCACGTTATCTGCAGACGCTCTTCGTGGCGCAGGTCCTGCTGGGCGATCGGGCAGGCGAGGACACGGTGCTGGACATCATCCACGAGCAGCCGCCGGTCTCCTTCCTGCAGCCGGTCGAATCCCGCTTTTTCGAGGCCATCGCCACCCGTGTCCTGCTGGAACCGCAAAAGAGCACAGCCCTCTACCGGCTGATCATGCAGCGCTACGACGCCCTTTTCGATGCTTGTGAGCGCCTGCGGCATCTGCCGGCGCAACAGGACTTTGCCATCGCGTTCTGCAGCTTCGCCATGCAGGTCTGCCGGGAACTCGCGTCGCGCGACGGCATCGCGGTGCGCCGCGGCGAGGCGGAGCGTCGCGTGAAACGCCAGGTTCTGCTGATGTGGGGCCGTACGCAGGTTCAGCATGCTCGCGTCCAGATCGGCGACTCCCTGCGGGTTGCACGCAACAGCGCGATCGGCGGTTGGCACCAGACGATGGAGGGGCAGCGTGAGCTGCGCCGCCGTTGGCGCTGCTATCGACGCCAGCAAAAGCAGCGCACCAGCCCGACCTAGATCAGGTTGTTATCGGCTTGCGTCCTGCAAAGCTGTCCCCAAAAGGTCATCCTTGTTCTAGACTGCTGGCGGGCGATGCGCTTCAGGCATTGAACAACGTTTCCAAGCGCGAGAGGGAGGGACGCTTATGTCGAATCTGATGATCACCGGTGCCAACAGAGGCATCGGCCTGGCGCTTGCCAGCCGCTATGCCGAGGCCGGCTGGAGCCTGCATGCAACCGCCCGCAACCCTGACCAGGCAGAGGCGTTGCACGCGCTTCCCGACACCAAGGTCTATCGCCTCGACGTCACCTCGCAGGACTCGATTGAGGCTTTCGCCGAGGAGGTGAAGGGTTTGCCGATCGACCATCTGATCAACAACGCCGGAATTATGGGGCCGCGCGAGGTGACCCTGGGCGAGACGCAGCGCGCGGACTGGCTGGAGGTCCTGGGTGTGAACACCGTCGCACCCTGGCTGGTTACCGAACGCCTGATCGCCAACCTGGAAGCCGGCAGCGGTGCGCGCTCTGCCGTCATCTCCTCGCAGCTGGGCTCTATCACCAATGCCTTCTTGGGCTGGCCTTGGCTCTATGCGGTCAGCAAGGCCGGCGTCAACATGGTGATGCGCCAGCTTTCGCTGGAGCTGGGAGAGAAGGGAATCGTCAGCCTTGCCGTGCATCCCGGCTGGGTGCGCACAGACATGGGTGGCAGCGAGGCCGATATCTCGCCGCAGGAAGCGGCCGACGGCATCTTCAAACTGATAAGCGGCTCGACGCCGGAGATGAACGGCGCCTTCTTCGCCTACAACGGCGAGCCCATGCCCTGGTAGGCGGCTCTGAGACAGCGGGAGAAATCTCTGTGATCTTGAACGAAGAGCAGGAGATGATGCGCGATGCGGCGCGCGCCTTTTCGCAGGCTGAGTTGAAGCCGCAGGCCGCCGCCTGGGATCGCGAGGCCGCCTTCCCGCGCACCGCCGTCACGGGCCTGGGCGAGCTTGGCTTCCTCGGCATGCTGGTGGCGCCGGAGTGGGAGGGCGCGGGGGCCGACCATGTCTCCTACGCGCTGGCCCTGATGGAGGTGGCGGAGGGCGATGGCTCCTGCTCGACCATCATGAGCGTGCACAACTCGGTCGGCTGTATGCCGATCGCCCGTTTCGGCAGCGCCGAGCAGAAGGAGCGCTTCCTGAAGCCGATGGCGCGCGGCGAGATGCTGGGCTGCTTTTGCCTGACCGAGCCGCACACCGGCTCCGACGCGGCGGCCCTACGCACCCGGGCAGTGAAGGACGGCAACCACTGGGTCTTGAGCAGCACCAAGCAGTTCATCACCTCGGGCCGCGAGGCCGATGTCGCGATCGTCTTCGCGGTGACCGATCCGGAGGCCGGCAAGAAGGGAATCTCCGCTTTCATTGTCCCGACCGAGACGACCGGCTATCAGGTCGCCTCGGTGGAGAAAAAGCTGGGCCAGAAGGCCAGCGACACCTGTCAGATCGTCTTCGACGAGCTGCGCCTGACGCCCGATCTGCTGCTGGGTGAGGAGGGGCAAGGCTATCGCATTGCGCTCTCCAACCTTGAGGGCGGGCGCATCGGCATCGCCGCCCAGTCGGTCGGCATGGCCAAGGCGGCCTTCGAAGTTACGCGCGATTATGCCCGCGAGCGCACCGCCTTCGAGCGGCCGATCAAGGATCACCAGGCAATCGCCTTCAAATTGGCCGACATGGCGACGAATATAAAAACCTCTCGGAGCTGATGGTGCTGCACGCCGCCTCACTATGCGATACTGGGTGCCCCTGCCTGACCGAGGCTTCGATGGCCAAGCTCTTCGCCAGAGAGGCGGCCGAGGAGGTCGCCAGCGACGCGATCCAGATCCACGGCGGTTACGGTTACCTGAACGACTTCCCGGTCGAGCGCATCTACCGCGACGTCCGCGTCTGCCAGATCTATGAAGGGACCAGCGAGGTCCAGCGATTGGTGATCGCGCGTGGGGGGACCTAGGCTGAAACCAACCTAGATTTCAGTTCCAGGTCGCGACGTTTTCCGGCATGCGACGCCCCCTCACCCCTCAACCTTTCCGGTGCAAACCGCCGCGCACTGCCGCTCAGCGCACCGTCTCGGGATAGCGCCAACCCTCGTGGCAGATCGCGATGCCGAAGGGCACGCCCTTCACCTCCAAGATCTGCCGGTCGGAACCTGGCACATGGAAGGGGTCCTCCTCCGGAGCGATCTGGTTCTTGGTCTGGCAGCCCAGGATTCGCCGTCCTCGGAGATGACGAAGGCGACATTCAGGATGCCCTCGGGGCTGTCCCAGTCCATCGGCAGGATCACCGCAATACCTGCCTCTCGCGCTAGGTCGCAGACCGCTTGGCGGGCGGGCGGCAATCCGGCCGGATCGTGCGCCTGCACCGGGAAGGTCTGCACCGGGAAGGTCTGCACCGGGAAGGTCTGCACCGGGAAGGCCTGCACCGGGAAGGCCTGTCCGTGCAGGCCCGGGATGTAGCACTCGGGAAAGCAGACGATGTCGGCGCGCTCGGCGGCGGCTTGCCGGATGTAGCGCTCCACATGCGGCAGCGCCGCGTCGATCATGCCGGGGAAGGGCGGAGAGGCCAAGGCGATACGCAACATGGGCCGAGCCTCCTATGGGCCTATGTCCTCCGGCCGTCAAGCCCTCTACTCTAGGGCCTCAGCACCTCGCTCAGGAAGCCGGCCAGGGCCCTGTTCGACTGCGCGCGCACGGCGTCGTCGCGGCCGATCAGATAGCCGTTCCTGCTGGCGCAAAGCGCCAGTGAACCGCGCCGCAGGAGGGGACTGGAGACCGGCAGGCCGGTGCGCTCGTCCAGGCCGCTGCCGTCCCTCTGCAGGCGATAGGCGCAGGGCGCCAGGGTGTAGCGTGGGCGCCAGGGCCGGGTCGAGCGGCCGTCCCATTGATGCATGGCCTCGGGAAAGAGGTGGGTCTCGACCGCCGAGCCGCCGGCCTCCAGATCCCGCACGATCTCGGCACAGCGATCCGGATCGATCAGACCGTCCCGGCCGCCGTTCAGAATCAGTAAAGGGGCGCCCGTGGTCTTGGGCTTTTCGGCGCGGATGATGCAGGGGGCGTAATAGGCCACATGGCCAATGAAGCGCCGGCCCTCGGGCGCCAGAGCCTCCGCCACCTGCGCATAGGCCGCGAGCACGCTGGCCATGCCGCCGTAGGAGAAGCCGATCAAGACCACCCGGGCCGCATCGACCTCCGGCAGGCCGTCGAGGTAGGCGAGGCCGGCATAGGCGTCGGCCAGCAGCATGACCTCGGTCACGTTGAAGAGCCGCTCGAAGAAGCCCGAGGCCAGATTCCGCCTGGATGCAAAGCTGTCGATGACCAAAGCGGCCACGCCTTGGGTCGCTAGCTGCGGACCGTAGGTCAGCTCGCGGGCACTCAAGACGCCGCCGGCACCGTGCAGCAGAATCGCAGCCGGTACCGGCTGCGCGGCGCTCGCGTCGGGCGGTAGGAAGAGGCGGCCTTGCGCCTCTGTCCGCCGGGCCTCTTCGAGCACGTCGAGGGCAAAGGGGCTCAGACTCTCGAATGTCAGGCGTTCGCCCAGGCTCGTCGAGACCTCGGGCCAGGGGTCTTGAAAGCGCGGCGCCTCGGCAGCGGCGCTACCGGCAAGCGCGAGACACAGCAGGGCTGTCGGCAGGCGTAGGGCCATTCTCGTCCTTGTTCCTTTGCCTGTTTGGGCAGGTGGCGCGCGGCACGCTCTCTGCTAGACTTGACGCCCAGGCATGGCACGAACAAGGCAGGGAGCCGATCACATGAACGCCAAGACTCCGCGCTGGACGCGACGCCCGGAAGGCTCGACCTGGGGCGACTGGGGGTCGGACGACCAACTCGGCCGCCTGAACCTGATCACGCCCGAGACGGTGCTGCGAGGCGTCGCGGAAGTCTCGACCGGCCTCAGCTTCTGCCTCAGCCTGCCGCTGGATCTGCCAGGTGGCAATGTGCTGAACGCCAGGCGCCATCCACCGGCCCTGCGGCCGACCCTGGGCGAGGTCGCGCCGATGTACAACCGCGCGGTCGCCGGCATGGCCTCCTACACTGGAAGGTCGGACTTGACCGACGTGATTTCCGACGATGCCGTGCTGCTCTACACCCAGTACTCGACGCAGTGGGATTCCCTGGCGCATGTCGGCAGTCACTTCGATTGCGACGGCTCGGGCAGGCTCAACAAGGTCTACTACAACGGCTATCGCGCCGGGGTGGAGATCGAGAATCCGGAGCTGGCCGCCGGCGCTACTGCACTGGGCATCGACAAGCAGGCGGCCAAGGCGACGCAGAGCCGCGGCCTGCTGCTTGACCTGAAGCGGATCCATGGCGAAGAGCGCCACCATGTCGGCTGCGACGATCTGCTGGCGGCCTTGGAAGCCCAGTCCGTCAAGGTCGAGGCCGGCGACATCCTCTGCCTCTACACCGGCTTTGCCGATCGCATCCTGGCCATGCAGGGCGATCCGGATCCGGAGGTCCTGCACGGCGCATATGCCGTGCTGGACGGTCGCGACAAGGGCCTGCAGGACTGGATCAGCGACAGCGGCATCGCCGCCCTGGTTGCCGACAACTATGCCGTCGAAGGCGTTCCGGCGAAGGTCGGGGAGGGTGCGCATGCTGCCCTGCCGCTGCACGAGCATTGCCTCTTCCGCCTCGGCCTCCCCTTGGGCGAGCTCTGGTATTTGGAGGAACTGGCGGCTTGGCTCGCGGCGGCCGGGCGCAACGCCTTTCTGCTGACGGCGCCGCCCTTGCGTCTGCCGGGTGCCGTCGGCTCGCCGACCACCCCAGTCGCCACGGTGTAGCAGTCGCCAGAGTGTGAAATCTCTTATCTTCGGACAGAGGGGCCCTCGTGCTAATGCCGGTACGAGAGGAGGAAGCCTGAACGCTCGGGTCGGTACTCGGCACACATATGGGGGGCAGCGGTCGAGGTCTCGCAGGACGCGATCGATCGTCCCCGGGCAGAGTTGCGTGGCGCTTTGCTCTTTCCGGAAGATGTAAGGTCACGGACCAGGCCCGCAGCATTTGGAATGCCATGATCGACCGCCGCCCGGCCTGCATCCTTCGTGCCGCCGGCACGGCCGACGTCATGGCCGCAGCCTCCTGTGCGGCGACCCACCGGCTTTTGCTGGCGGTTCGCGGCGGTGGGCACAATGTCGCCGGGAACGCCGTTTGCGAGGGTGGCATGATGCTCGATCTTTCCAACATGCGTTCGATCCATGTCGACCCGGCACGGCGGCGCGCCCGGACCGCGGGCGGTGCCACCTGGGGCGATTTCGATGCCGAGACGCAGGCCTTCGGCCTGGCCACGACCGGCGGCCCGATCGGCGAGACCGGCGCTACCGGCTCGACCCTGGGCGCTGGCATCGGCTGGCTTTCGCCCTCCTGCGGTCTGGCCTGCGACAACCTCATCTCGCTCGAGGTGGTGACGGCAACCGGCGAGCGGGTCGTTGCCAGCGCCGAGGAGAACAGCGACCTTTTCCGGGGCCTGAAGGGCGGCAGCGGCAACTTCGGTGTGGTGACCTCCTTCGAGTTCCAACTCTATCCGGTGGGCCCCAGGATCTTCGCCGGCATGCTGGCCTATCCGATCGAAGAGGCGGAGATCTGTCTTGGATATCTACGCGACTTCATGCTCGACGCACCGGATAGCCTCGCTGCCATGGGGGCGATTACGACCATGGATGACGTAGAGAAAGTTTCGCACATTTGTGTGGGGTTGGTGGCCCCGAATCCCTCAGGCTTTCAGTCGCCAGATGGAGCAGCCAATAGAGGAGGCCAGAGCCACCCATGGACGAGGATAACACGAAGGGCCTGTCGAACGTGGTCCGTATCGACGACGGTCGGATAGAAGATCATCGGGACATGGTTGCCTGATGGAACAGGCCGCCAACCCCAATGTGCGAAAGATCCTGGACACTACCGATGAAACTTGGTGTGTGACTTCTTTCACTAGTCATAAAACCTCCTTTGAACCTTTTGGTTCCCCGCCTTGGCTAGAAGCTCCGGCTTGACTGACACGCTGATATCCTTATTTATATCAGCTTTGGTGGGTGGTAGGAGCGATCCAGCACGGTTTCATATTTTGTTTAATAGCATCCAGATGACAGGCTTATTGAATATCTGTTCTCCTATCCAACTTTTTGTCCGCATTTATTGCAGCGGTAGACACCAATATATCTCGTTGCTAAAAATAGATAAATAATTAACCATATGCCGGTAAAAATACTTAGTATAAAATGCAGTAAATGATTTAATTTTTTAGTTTCTGCAACAACAGTGCTTTGACAAGAGTTGCAATATGCAGATTTTAACTTAATTTTTTTGGATTTCTCTTCTTTGGCATTTTCCGAAAAATTCTCTGCATTGTTCTGTTTTTCCGAACAAATTTTACATAACCAAACTTTCTTCTCGCGGAAATAATTGCGTTTGCTCGTGTTGAAGACTTGGCGTTGAATGGCACGAACTGATGGCTTGTGTCCGCCCAAAGCGCCGATCCAAGTCATTGTACTTGTGCCCGACTGCGACTTCCCTGTATGCACCATTTTAGTATGGATTATCATATTGGGTTGAATGTCACGGTAGCCACATTCGTCGCAGGTTCGTCTCGTGTATGACATATTTTTCCCTCAAAAAGTGTTATTTGAGATGATGTTATGACAGGGTATGCGGATCAAGCGATACCCAAAGTTGACCCAACTCCCCATACTCGAATCCGAAATCAAGTACAACAGAATTTTGCGCGGTCGCCAGGCTGACCCCAAACCTCCCGCGCCACATCCTGCAAGGTAATCTTGATCGCTCCGCCCATGGTTATGAGGGATAACAATCATCCTTGAGGTACGCAACTCATTTCTGTTCGATAGTGTCGGGGGAAAGCGCTGGCGAGGATGCGAAGGGCTGGAGCTATCGGGCTTGTCCAGCGGTCAGGCTTGCGGCAGCGCGAAGCCCTGCTCCAGGCTCCTACAGCCTTGGAGCGGCATCAGGCCGTGGCCCACCACCCGGTGCGGTGTGGCCCGGGCCTTCCCCTCGGTCATGATCGAGAGCACGTCGCCCAGATGGACCGAGATGCTGTTGGTCCGGCAGGGCGCCGTCCGCCAGGTGCCGTCGGCGGCCTCGGCCTGCAGGCCGAGGCTGTCCTGCCACAGCAGCGAGAGACCGGCGGCGTCGCAGTGCCGCCCGGCGGCCAGCAGTTCCCCGGTCTCGCTCAGCCGCATCTCCCTCTTTCCGCCGGGCCGGATTGGAGGAATGATTCCCTGGAACGGGGGCGGATTCCTCTTCTTCTATCGGGACTGTCTGATGACCAAGGCCGTCACATGTGACTCGCTAGGCCTCTTGGCGGTGTGCCCTCTGCGTTTTCCTTACCGTTTACCAGGTCGAAAAGGCGGAAGAGAACTTCCGGGGGGTGCGCTCCGGAGAGCAGGTACTTGCCGTCCAGAATGTAGGTCGGGACGCCCTGGATGCCGATCTCGCGGGCCCGTGCGTCCTCGGCGGCGACGGCCTCGCGATCCTCGTCGCTGGCCAGGTAGGCGACGACCTCGTCGCGATCCAGGCCGGCCTTGGCCGCCTGGTCCGCCAGCAGCTCCAGGTCGCCGATGTCGCCGTCCTCGAAGAAGTAGGCGGTAAAGAGCGCCTCCAGCAGAGCCTCGCCGCAGGTCTGGCCTTTGGTCTGGGCAAAACGCAGAAGACGGTGCGAATTCAAGGTGTTGGGGGTCCGGGTCATCTTGTCGAAGGTAAAAGCGATGCCTTCGCTGAGCCCGGCCTGCTTGATCGGCTCGTAGACCGTGGCGGCACGCTCGGCACCACCGAACTTCATCTCCAGGTAGCGCTGGCGGTCCATGCCCTCGGCCGGCATCGCCGGATTGAGCTGGAAGGCGCGCCAAGTGATCTGCAGATCGGGTTGCGCCTGCTCGGCCAGAGCACGCTCCAGCCGGCGCTTGCCGATGAGACACCAGGGGCAGATGGTGTCGGAGTAGATCTCGATCTGCATGCTCTTATGTCTCCATTGCGGCGCCGCGGGCCAACACGTTGTTCGACCAGAGCGGATAACAAGCGACTCGCTTGACCGCAGCATCGCGAGATCGTCACGATAGCCGCCGGCCGGTACCCCGGCCAAGCGCTCACTCAGGAGATGGCAGCGAAAGACCATGGCGCAGGAGCACAACATCTATGAACAGGGCCTCGAACGACGCCCGGCCAACTTCGCGCCGCTATCGCCGCTCAATTTTTTGCGCCGCAGCGCCTTCGTGCATCCCGAACGCACGGCGGTGGTGCATGGCGAACTGCGCTTCAGCTATGCCGAGTTCTATACGCGGGTGCGCCGCCTGGCCTCGGCGCTGAAGGCGCGCGGGATCGGCCGCGGCAAGACGGTGGCGGTGATGGCACCGAACATCCCGGCCTTGCTGGAGGCGCACTATGGCGTGCCGCTGGCTGGTGGCATCCTGAATGCGATCAACACCCGGCTCGATCCGGCCTCGATCGCTTTCATTCTGGAGCACGGCGAGGCGGAGATCCTGATCACCGACAAGGAACTGGCACCGGCGGTGAAGCCGGCCCTGGCGCAGATGGAGCGCCGGATCACGGTGATCGACATCGACGACCCGCTGGCCGAATCTGGCGAACTGCTGGGCGAGAAGGACTATGAGACCCTGCTTGCCGAAGGCGATCCCGCTTTCGAGGCCGAGGAGCCCGGCGAGGAGTGGCAGTCGATCTGCCTGCTTTACACCTCCGGCACCACAGGCAACCCCAAGGGCGTGGTCTACAGCCACCGTGGTGCGGCGTTGAACGCCATGGGGAACCGCATCACCTTCGGTCTGACCGGGGCCAGCCGCTATCTCTGGACCCTGCCGATGTTCCACTGCTCGGGCTGGACTTTCACTTGGGCGGTGACCTCGGCGACTGCGGCCCACATCTGCCTGCGCAAGGTCGATCCGTCGCTGATCTTCAAGCTGCTGGACGAGGAGAAGGTCACGCATCTTTGCGGCGCGCCCATCGTGGTCAACATGCTGGCCACCGCCGAGGAGGAGATCAAGCGGCCCCTGGCCGGCCCGGTGCGCGTCATGACCGGTGGGGCGGCCCCGCCCAGCGCCATCATCAAGGCGATGGAGGAGCAGGGCTTCAGCGTGCTGCACGCCTATGGCCTGACCGAGGTCTATGGGCCGGCCACGGCCTGCGACTGGCAGGCCGACTGGAATGCCATGGACCTGCCCAGCAGAGCGGCGATGATGGCGCGGCAGGGCGTGCGCTACCCGACCCTGAACGGGGCCAGGGTCATGGATCCCGAGAGTATGGCCGAGGTGCCCCGGGACGGCGAGACCATCGGCGAGATCATGTTGCGCGGCAACACGGTGATGAAGGGCTACCTGAAGAACCCGCGGGCCACCGAGAAAGCGCTCGGCGGCGGCTGGTTCCACACCGGCGACTTGGCCGTGTGCCATCCGGACGGCTACATCGAGGTCAAGGATCGCTCCAAGGACATCATCATATCCGGCGGCGAGAACATTTCCTCGCTGGAGGTGGAAGAGGCGCTCTATCGCCATCCGGCCGTGCTGGAGGCCGCCGTGGTGGCGCGGCCGGACGCGCGCTGGGGCGAGACGCCCTGCGCCTTCGTGACCCTGCGCCGCGGCGGTGCCGTGAGCGAGGCGGAGATTATCGAGCACTGCCGTCGGTCTCTGGCCCGCTTCAAGGTGCCGAAGTCCGTGATCTTCGGCGAGCTGCCCAAGACCTCGACCGGCAAGATCCAGAAGTTCGTGCTGCGCCAGCAAGTCAGGGACCTCTAGAGCCTTGTCCAAGCCATTCGACATGAGCGGCAAGGTAGCACTGGTGACCGGCGCCTCGTCCGGGCTGGGTCGTCATTTCGCCTTGGATCTGGCCGCAGCCGGTGCCGATCTGGCCGTCGTCGCCCGGCGCCAGGAGGCCTTGGAGAGCCTGGCCGAAGAGATCCGTGCGGCCGGTCGCCGGGCCCTGCCCTTGGCGATGGACGTCACCGATCGCGCCTCGGTCGACGAGGCCATGGCTAGGGCCGCCGCCGAATGGGGGCGTCTCGATAGCGTCATCAACAATGCCGGGATCGCGATCACCGCCAAATCTCTGGAGGTGAGCGAAGAGGACTGGGCCAAGGTCATCGACACCAACCTCACCGGGGTGTTTCGTGTAGCGCAAGCGGCCGGGAGGATCATGCAGGCCGGCGGCGGTGGGGCTTTGGTCAACATCGCCTCCATCATCGCGCTCGGCGGCGCCTCGATCCTGGCCTCCTACGCCGCCAGCAAGGCCGGCGTGGTGAACCTGACGCGCAGCCTGGCCGTCGAGTGGGCACGCCACGGCATCCGCGTAAACGCACTCTGCCCCGGCTACTTCGAGACCGACATCAACCGCGAGACCCTGCAGGGCCCGGCCGGCGAGGTGATGCTGAAGAAGATTCCGCAGCAGCGCTTCGGGCAGCCGGGTGATCTGACCGGGCCATTGCTGCTCTTGGCGTCGGACGCATCTTCCCACATGACCGGCTCCGTCGTTGTCGTCGATGGCGGGCAGCATGCCGTGATCTGAAGGATCGGCCTTCCGGGGCGTGGCTGGCGAAGCGAAGAGAGATGGCGCGGATTGTTTGAACAGGGTTCGAGCCATCGCCAAGTGGATTGCCGTGTGGGTCAAGCCGCTGCCGGGATTGGCTGCAGCGCGCTGATGTACGCCTGATCGGGCGTCTGCCCGCCAATCTTTGCATGCAGGGTCTTCACATCCACCGCCGGCACCTCTCGGCCTTGGCGGTGTCGCCGAGCACACCGCTAGCGCCATCCAAAAACTGCCGGTGCCACTGGGTGATCTGGTTGGGGTGTACGTCAAACTGCCGGGCTCACTCGGCCAGCGTCCTCTCGCCCTGGATGGCTGCCAAGGCCACTTTCGCCTTGAATGCTGGACTGTGGTTCCGGCGCGGGCGTTTTGCCATGATCTCTCCTCGCTCTCGGCCATCAGGCCGATCTCATGCGAAAACGGCACTTGACTCACCTGTCCAGTTTTTCCCGGGCCACCTCTCTGCCTCAGTCTCAAGACGACATGCGCACCTACGCCGATTTGATTCGGGCGGGTATCGAGACCTAACATTGCCGATGTGCAGGACTATTTCCGCTGTCTTGATGCGGAGCGCGCCCGAGCCTTCGTAGAGGCTCGGGAGGTCAGTTAGGATTACGGTAGATTCTTGAGCGGACCCGAAATCCGGCCCCCAGGACCGCGAATTTTCCAGCCGAAATCGCCCGGATTTGAAAAGACTTTGGCGCGCCACACGACTCTGCACAATTTTGCGATGGACTTGCCGCCCATCATTCAGCGCAGCCATACATTGGCTGATGCAGTAAATCAGAACGTCCCGATCATGGACGGTCGCCAGACCATGACGGGAAGGATTGATCTCGATCCAGTTCTCGCCGCACTCAATCCGCGTGTCGGGGGTTCAAGTCCCTCCTCCGCTACCAAATTTCGTAATCATATCAATGTTTTAAAAAAAAACTTGCTCCACGCTTGCAGCGCCTCTAAACTTAGACACAGTTAGACACTGGATCTAACTAAATCACTGGAATGTCTGGGGAATGTAAGGATTGTACTATGGCAAAACCGGCAATGATTGAATGCCCCTCTTGCAGTCATCAGGTGAGCGCGAGCGCCCAGTCTTGCCCATCCTGCGCCGCCGTGCTACGCAAACCTAAGCGCGGCTTGTTCGGGAAACTCGTGATTTTTGCTTTCTGGGGGTTCAACATTCTGATGGGTGTTGGGATCTGGGTTGGCACTCAGGGGGCGGTGGAAACGTCGCAAGGGTTGACGGGCGCAGAAGCAGTTGGCGCTACAATTGGCGCGGGCATCGGCTTAGGGCTGTTGCTGACAATCTGGGTGATTGGCGCGGTCATCCTAGGTCTTATGGCACTGCTCACTCGCCCAAAATAGTCATGGCGGAACACGTATCATATTGGATTTGCTCATGTGGCAAATCCAATCTTAACAGCGTGAAGCGATGCGCGTCTTGCGGTAAGAAGCGGTCTAGGAAAAGACTGTATCTCTCCGCAGTCGGCGTCATTTTTTTCGCCAGTTTTGTTATGATTTCTTTGTCCAATAACACTTCCAATCATGCAACCGAATTTGAACAGAAGTCACAAGTAGAATTTCTAAGTGTTCTTGAAAGAGCAAAAGAAGATGTGTTGCAGTCTCCAAACTCGCTTCTGTCTAGTGAAATTTTGGAACGGCGTGATCAAGATCTAACTCAGTTTGCAGGCGTGGAAAACTGGACTGGCACCGTCCGAGGGGTCCAGAGAATGCAAGGCAAGGGCGCTGTGAGCATTGAGTTCAACGGAGTGCAGGTAGTTGCGGGTGTGCACTTGATGCTCGGACTTGATACACTCGTTCCTGAGAGATCCGCGGAACTCTATCAGTCACTCTTGGGTCTTGCATCAGGTGATAGCGTTCAATTTTCAGGGGATTTTGCTGTACATGAGGGTAGTGTCGTGGAACTGAGTTATACTGGCAGCGGTTCGTTGAGTGCGCCCGAGTTTCTTTTTTCATTCTCGAAGATTGACAAGATGAAATAGAACTTTGATCATTTGTCCACAGAGTTGGTCCCAAGGCACGCTAGGCGTACAGAAGAGGAGAGAACTATGAAACTAACTGCTTTTTCACTGGCTACACTTGTCTTTGCGTCATCGGCGCTGTCAAATGAAGTTCAAATGGTAATGTCCAGGATCTTTCGCACATTGGGTTTGGCGGGCTGTTCCATCAGGCACCCCTGTCCCGCTGCTTGAGCAGGTCCATGTTGTAGCGCTTGCTGGAGCATTTGGTGCCAGCGATGTGTCTCAACCTGGCCGCGGCCAGGGTGAGGGCCGCTTGGCCGTCGGGGAAGGCTCCGACGACGCGGGTTCGCCGCCGGATCTCCCACATGATCCTCTCCAGAGGATTGTTGGTCCTGATCCGGCGCCAATGCTCATTGGGGAAGGCATGGTAGACCCAAGTCTCCTCGACCGTCTCCTCTAGCCAGTCGGCGCCCTTGGTCAGGCGCATGGCTCTGAGGCGCGGGCCGCCTCGCGGCTCTCCTAGGCATGGATAGCCTTCAGCATGAGAGCGACTTCACGCATCTTGCCGGTCGGCACCGGGCACGAAGGCATCCAATGCACGACGCAGCGCTGCCACTGGGCGTCCGGATAGAACTCGGTCGCGCTCTCGACGCGCCCCCTGCAGGCATCCGAGACGATCAACGCGACACCCGTGAGGCCGCGCTCCTTGAGGTGCTTGAGGAAGGCGCTCCAGCCCTTCTTGTCTTCCTTGGCTCCCTCGAGGCTGCCGAGGATCTCGCGGTAGCCGTCGGCCTTGACAGCGACCGCAAGCAGCAGCGAGACGTTGCGCACTTCACCTGCCCAACTGCGCTTCAGGACAATGCCGTCCAGATAGAGGTAGGGCCGTCCAGATAGAGGTAGGGGTGTTCGCCCTCGATCGGCCGGTTCCGCCAGGTCTCGATCCGGGAGTAGAGCTTCTTGTTGAGATTGGAGAGCGTGCTGGGGCTCACCCACGTGCCCCACAGGGCCTCGGTGATGTCCTCCACCCGGCGTAGCGACACACCAGCCAGATACATCTCCATCAAAGCCTCTTCGAGCGAGCGCGCGCGCCGGCGATAGCGCTCGATGATTGCCGTCGTCGATGCGTCTGCGTGCGAAGCTTCGGCACCTTGCACCTGCACCTCTCCGGCGCTCGTGTGCAGCTTGCGCTCGGAGCGGCCAGCTCGTGTGTCGCGGCGCGCCTCACTGCGCTCATGGCGCCCTGCATTGCAAAGCCGATCCGCCTCTGCCTCCAGCAGGCTGTTCAGTGTCTCCTCGACGCTGCCTCGCACGATCTGCCTCAGATGATCTTCTATCCGACCGGCGTCGATAGGGACCACGTTCGACAGGCCCTTCGTGTTATCCTCGTCCAGGGTGGCTCTGGCCTCCTCTATTGGCTTCTCCGTCTGGTGACTGAAAGCCTGAGGGATTCGGGGCCACCAACCACACACAAATGTGCGAAACTTTCTCTACGTCATCGACATCTTCGGACCCCGGATAGAGATTGACGTTTAGGTCAGTCCGCACATTGCTCATCTGAATGGCTTCCTCCGAAAGCGAGCAACCCCGGCTGAAACGAACCGAACTATCTGCACTTCACTCTCCCTGCATTTTGGTCAACATGTGCACTATCACCGCGCGTCAACGCACACTTGGAAAGGTGATTCTCGGGGAGGATCGGTGGCCCGCTCCCTCATGGTTCGCCGAGATGTGCCGTTTGCACATCTACTCCATTCATTCGAGTGATCGAAGCGAACAGAATCTGACAGTTCCAGCTTAGTTGTTGGAGTTTCGCAGAGATTGAGTTACGTTGCCATCTATAACCCGCATTGCCCAGGTGGGATTGAGTTTGCGCCATCCACGGTGCTGATTCATGGTTACATATCATGGTGTTGTGTCGATTGAAGCGAGGTTTTCATGGTGCATCCGATGGGTGAATCCAAGAACGGGCTGCTTCGCGTGGATTTCGACCGCCGCGTGAAGCTGGAGTTCCCTGGATCGAAGGTAACGTCGGACGGCGGCTTGCTCGCGTATCGGGAACTGGACGACGCGCTTGGCCTGACAGAGATGGCGGCCGGGGCGCTGCGAGACGGTCGTCGCGGCAAGAACGGCTGGCACGCTGTCGTCGGGATGCTTCGGCAAGCGGTGTTCGGGCGTTTGGCCGGGTAGGAGGATGTCAACGACGCCGAGCGGCTTTCTCGCGATCCAGCGATGCGTTGGATTGTCGGCGGCAAGGCGACGGATCGGGGTGCGGCCTCATCGAGCCAGATGGGCCGTTTCGAGACGCAATGGCTGACGGGTGACGTCAATCTCACCGCACTCAGCGCTCTGTCCGGGCTGTGGATCGACCGCGTTCATCGTCGCAAACCGCCGAAGCTGATCATCCTGGACATGGACAGTTCGGTCAGCCCCACCCACGGCGAACAGGAAGGCACGGCCTACAACGGCCACTTCGGCTGCACCTGCTATCACCCGCTTTTTGTCTTCAACCAGCTCGGCGATCTGGAGCGCTGCGCCTTGCGACCCGGCAACGTGCACAGCGCCGATGGCTGGCGCGCGGTGCTGGACCCGGTCGTGGCGCGTTATCGCGAGCGCAAGCTGCGGCGATACTTTCGGGGCGATGCCGCCTTCGCCTCACCGGACATCTACGAGTATCTGGAGGCCGAGGGCTTCGGCTACGCCATCCGGCTTCCCGCCAACAGCGTGCTCCAGGGATACGTCGCCCACCTGCTACGGCGCCCGAGGGGACGGCCCCCGATGGAAGTCCGTCGCTACTTCGCCAGCTTCAGCTATCGGGCTGGAAGCTGGACCCAGGCGCGGCGCGTGGTGGCGAAAGTGGAATGGCATCCGGGCGAGTTGTATCCCCGCGTCGGGTTCGTCGTCACCAATCTGTCCCGGCCCGCCGAGCGGATCGTCGCCTTCTACAACCAGCGTGGCACGGCGGAACAACACATCAGGGAGGGCAAGAACGCGATCCGTTGGACGCGACTATCCTGCCGACGCTTCAAGGCCAACGCGGCTCGGCTTCAGCTTCATGCACTGGCCTACAACCTGGGCAACTTCATGCGCACGCTCGCTTTGCCAGACCCAGTGAGCAATTGGTCGCTGACGACGCTGCGCGAGAAGCTGGTGAAAATTGGGGCAAAAGTCGCGCGTCACGGACGCTACGTCACCTTCCAATTGGCCGAGGTCGCGCTCCCGCGCGACCTGTTCGCCGATATCCTGGATCGGATCGACCGCTTGCGACCACGGCCGACACCAGCGTGAGCCAACGCTATGCCAATCAAAACGACTTCACGACGGGAGACCTGTGCCCGGAACGCTACGAAATTGGCACTGGCCCGTGGGTTTCCGATCAGCGGCCCGTTGTCCTGGCCGTTCTGGGCCGTTTCCCAATCCCCGACGCCTCTCAGATTGCATCCCAGCAGCGACCAAGGCAATATGAACGTCGTGATCGGGCGCTACGTGGGCGATCCCGGCTATAAATGTGTGAACCTCGCTCCACCCCACTTAGTGGTGGTAGCGCCGATACAGTCTTGCTGGTAGATGGGGGGATTTAGATAACTACTCTTTGGTAACCGGTGTCGATCTCATCCTTAGTCCCAGCACCGTGACTGGCACAAACGGGAATGACACGCTTTTTGGCGGCGACGACTATCAAATCACGCTGAGTCTCAGTGGGGCCGACCGGCTTTATGGCGGCAATGATATCGACTCCTTAACTGGCGAGTCCGGCAGTGATTGGATCTTCAGCGACAGCGGCGCAGACCTTGGAGACGGCGTCGATACGCTCCGCGGTGACAGCGGCTCGGACCGGAGCCTTAACGCCGGAGACGGCGATGATCTCATCCTCTCGCACAGTGGATCGGGCAACAGATTGGATGGTGGACCGGACGCTGACTGGATCAACGCCGGCGACGGCTCGGACGTCGATCTCTTCGGCGGTCAAGGCGCTGATACGGTCTCTGCCGGGGAGGGCGATGACAATAGCCTCGGCGGCCGAAAGGGAAGCGACAAGATCTATGGTGGAGCGGGCGACGATTTGATTGATGGCGGCGAGGGCAATGATTTCCTCTTAAGAGGCAGCAGCGGTGTCGATCGGATCTTCGGTGGAAGTGGCGATGATCGCTCCCTTTCAGGCGACTCCGGAGCGGATACCCTCATCGGAGGGGCTGGCCGGGACTCGCACTACGGCGGCGAGGGTGACAACACCTCGTCGTCGCAAGCCAGGGGAACATGGCCACCGGCGAGGTCTTCGATGGAGGCGACGGCTCCGATACCCTGACCCTGGGCGAAGGCGCCTGCCTGCCGGCCGACGCTCAGATGTCCGGCACCGATACGATCCTCGAGAGTGCGATAACGCAGGCCAGGACCAGCGGCAACGACGCCCTGTCCGGCAGCAACCTGCGTGACCTGCTGGAGGGACTGGGCGGGTTTGACCGGTCTTCGGCGGCGCAGGACCCGATTCCCTCTACGGCGGCACTGGCCCGGACCGGTTGATCTCGGGCGGCAGCGGGGACGACACGATCGACGGCAGGCGAGGCAATGACACTGCCTTTGGCGGTAATGGCGAAGACCGGGCATTCGGTGATTCTGGGGACGATCATCTCTGCGTGTTCCGCCCCGGATGATCACATAGATCCTCGCCGGCGGGCGCTGTTCGTGGCACGCTCCATCCTGGGCGAGGTTCGGGACGGAGGACGAGCATGCCGATCTCTTCACAAGCAGGCGACGACGACGCCAAAGGTGCGGGCGGCGATCCAGGCGAGCGACGAGCCGGCTCGGGTCCTGGCCGAGCGGTACGGGATCTCCGAGCAGACCGTGTGGAAGTGGCGGAAGCAGGACAGCGTCCACGACCGGAGCCACACGCCGCACAGACTGCAGACGACGCTGACACCAGCCCAGGAGGCTGTCGCCGTCTCTGCGCAGGACCCTGCTGTTGCCCCTCGACGACCTGCTGGCCGTGGTCCGCGAGTTCCTGAATCCGGATGTCTCGCGCTCGGAGCTCGACCGTTGCCTGCGCCGGCACAGCATGCCCTAACTGCAGGACCTGAAGCCGAAGGCGGCGAAGCTCGTCCACAAGCCGTTCAAGGCCTACGAGCCCGGCTACCTGCACATCGACGTGACATACCTGCCGCAGATGGCCGATGAGGAGAAGCGCCGCTCCCTTTTCGTCGCGATCGACCGCGCGACGAGATGGGTCTTCGTCCGCATCTACCCGGCCAAGACGGCGGCCAACGCACGCCGGTGCCGGCGCGACCTCCACCGGGCCGCGCCGATGCAGATCACCCGAGTTCTCACGGACAACGGCAAGGAGTTCACCGACCGGCTCTTCGGCCTCCGCCGCCGTCCGGCCACCGGGAACCACGAGTTCGACCGCCTCTGCGCGGAGCCTGGCATCGAGCACCGCCTCGCTCCGCCGATGCGGCCCGAAACGAACGGCAGGGTGGAGCGGTTCAACGGTCGGATCGAGGACGTCCTGCAGAGCCACCGCTTCCGCTCCGGCGAGGATCTTGAGCGGACGCGCTTGCGCTACGTCCGTCTTTACGACGGCCAGCTCCCGCAATCCGTGCTCAAGGGGCGCACGCCCATCGACGCGCTCAAGGACTGGTACCGCCAGAAGCCGGCGATCTTCAAAAAGAGACCATACAATCACGCGGGATGTGACACAGCTGCAGTTCCAGTTGATCGATCAGCCGCGCCTTGCGCTCCGAGCGCTGGCCGTAGAGCGCGTGCCGCAGCTTCTCGATCGCCAGCTTAAGCGCGGCGAGGACCGCCTCGGCACTGGAGGTCTCCGCCGCCAGGCATGCCGCCCTGGCCTCGGCTGCCGCCAGAGCCGCGCGCAGAGCCTCGATGTCGTCCGGCGGAGCGCTTGTCATGGCAACCAGCCAATCACAGCCTGCCCGTGCGCAACAGGCTTTCTTGCACCGACAGCAAGACCGTCGACTGTCAGCCGGCCCGCTCCGGCCGCCAGCTGTGCAGCGGGTTGCGCCAGTCGATCCCCTCCAGCAGATAGCCCAGCTGGGCAGTGGAAATCGCCACCACGCCGTCGGCCGGCGAGGGCCAGATAACGGCCCCGCTCCAGACGCCTGGCATAGAGCGAGAAGCACAAACCGTCGTGCCAGAGAACCTCGATCAGGTCACCGCGACGCCCTCGGAACACGTCAAGATCGCCGCCATGCGGGTCAAGCCCCAAGGCTTCCTGGACCTGCAGCGACAAGGCTGTTCATGCCACGGCGCATGCTCCTCACACCGGTCGCAAGCCACACACGCACGCCGCTGGAAACCGGGATCATCGCCCCTCCAAGGCCGCGACCACCCGCGCCAGCACCTGGGCATCGACATCCGCAGCAACAATGATCCAGTGACCCCGCGCGGTCACCACCTCCATCCGACCACCCCGGCCCTATCCGCCTCAGAGTACATCTCCTCGGGCACAATCGGCGCTGCGGCGAAACCCCTCTGCTCAGCGTCTCTCCGTGACCCCGCGGCAAAGGCCTTGCGCCAAGAGTAAAGCAGCGAAGGCGAGATCTCGTGCCGACGCGCCGTCGCCGAGACCTGACGGTAGCCCTGATAGCTCTCCTCGACGATCCGAAGCGTCTCCGCCAAACTCCAGCGTCGCCGACGACCGGTGTTCACCTCCTCCAGACGGTGAACCTCAAATCTCTCCTTATCGCTAGTCATAAGGAGAGTCTTGCAAATCCTCAGGACAGATCACAGGCAGTCCACACCGGAGGCTTACCTTTCTCTGGAGGCGGGAGCAGCGGGGCGCGCTTCGACACGGCCCTAGATCAGATCAAGGTCGACCAGGACGGCGACGGCGCGGCCGATCAGGTCTTTGCAATGAATGAGGTCAGCAAGGCGAACCAGCTCTCAAGCCAAGATTTTCTCTGGCTCTAAGCAGGATGATGTCGAATCGAAACGATCTGACGTCATCCTGCCCTACGACATCGAACGTAGAAGGGGTTGCAGGCAGCGTTAACCGGGCGACTCCACCGGGCATTTAGCGGTTATCCATTCACCCAAGGCTGCCTTGGAACCCTTACCGAAGGCACCGTCGATCTTGCCGCTGTAGTAACCGGCCTTGCGTAGGCGCATCTGAAAGGCCTTGGCGTCCGGCGCGCCCAACTTCAATGCCTCGTCGAAATCCGCGCGGGCGTTCTCAGCAGCGCCGTCGCGGCAGAGGATCCAACCGCGCGTGTCGTGGATGTACCCATTGCCCGGCGAGAGCGCGATGGCTTTGTTGGCGTCGGGCAACGCCTTGGTCAGCTCACCCAGATTGAAGGAGCTCCAAGCGCGATCGTTGTAGGCCGGCCCGTCCTTGGGTGCCTCGGCGAGCAGGTAATTCAGATAGCCGATCGCTTCCTTCCAGTCCTCCTTCCCCATGGCGGCATCGGCCATGGCCGTGAGCGCGATGCGATTCTTGGGATCCTTTTTCAGGACAGCTTCGAAATCTTTTGCGGCGGCCGCCTTGTTGCCGGCTTGGAACTCCAGGATGCCGCGGGTCTCGCGTGCCGGGGTCAGAGTTGGATCCAGCTTCAGCGCCGTGTTGAAATCGGCCAGCGCCTTATCCCGCTCGCCCAGCTCCATCAGCACCACGCCGCGACTGTAGTGCGTGCCGGCACTCTTGGGCTCCAGCTCGACCGCCTTGTTGTAATCCTCCAGCGCCTTCTTGTGCTCCTTCAAGGCCTCATAGGCATTGCCGCGGTTCTGATAAATCAGCGGCGCGTTGGGCGAGAGCACCGCGGCCGTGTTGAAGTCTTGGATCGCTCGTTCCGGCTTGCCCAGGCGGGTCAAGAGAACGCCGCGGTCGACGTAGGTCGTCTCGTACTTGGGGTCGAGCTTGATCGCCTGAGTGTAGTCCGCCAGGGCCTTCTTGGGCTCGTCCAGATGCTCATAGGCGATCGCGCGATTGTAGTGAGCGCTGGCGTCGTCGGGATTGAGCTTTATCGATTCGGCATAATCGGCGAGCGCGTCCTGGCTGCGGTGCATCTGGTCCAGCGCGTTGGCGCGGTTCAGGTAGATCAAGGCCAGGGTTTTGGAGACCGCGGTGCCGGACTCGATCAAGGCGCTGCAGTCCTTGTATCGAGTTTCGGGATCGGCGTCGCGGGCACAGCCCAGCAGCTGTTGACCGCGGGTGGTGGGGATACTGTCCTCGCTGCTCTGCGCCAGGAGCGGCGTGGCAGAGACGGTGAGGAGGAGAATGGCCAGAAACGCGACTGCGGGCATCGGTGGGTCCTGATTTCTATCAATCGGCCTGGAGGTACCAAGCATACTCGATCGGCGAGAGCTGTTCGTAGAATTCATCCATCTCGGCCTGCTTGGTGGTTACATAAGCCTCGACATAGTCGGCGCCAAAATATTCCTGCATTACGGCGGATTCCCGCATGACCTCCAAGGCACGGTAGGGCCGGTTGGGGATCTCGGGGTCGACCTCCATGCCCAGATTGCCGGTGCTGGGCGGGCCGGGGTCGAGCTGCTGCTGGATGCCGTGATGCATCGAGGCCAGAATGCAGGCAAGCGCCAAGTAGGGATTGGCGTCGGCGCCGGCGATGCGGTGTTCGATCCGCCGCGACTGGGCATCGCCCATCGGCACCCGCACCGCCGCCAAACGGTTCTCGATGCCCCAGCAGCGGCTGACCGGCACGAAGTTGTTGGCGCTGTAGCGGCGAAAGCCGTTGGGGTTGGGGGCGAAGACGGCCATGGAGGCCGGCATCATCGCCAGGCAGCCCCCGATGGCGTGGCGCAGCAGGTCGCTGGGCCCGTCTTCGCCGTTGTCCAGGACGTTGCGGCCGTCCCGGTCGACCAGGCTGACGTGGGCATGCAGACCGCTGCCGGATTCCTCGGGATAGGGCTTGGGAGCGAAGGTCGCCTCCAGGTCGTGGCGCCGCGCACAGCCCTTGACCGCCCGCTTCAGCAGCACGGCGTGATCGGCCGCCTTCAGCGGATCGTCGACGTGATCCAGATTGATCTCGAATTGGCCCGGCGCGTATTCGGTGGTGATCGCGCCATAGGGGATCTCTTGGGCATCGCAGGCAGCCGTGATGTCGCCCAGCAGGCCGGCGAAGGCCTCCAACTCGGTAATGCTGTAGACCTGCTTGGCGGCGTCGCGCTGACGCGAGCGCGGCGAGATCGGCGGGCGCGGCGCGCCAAAGCGCGTGCGCTCCTTATCGATCAGATAGAACTCCAGCTCCAGGGCGACGACCGGGGTGAGGCCCATCTCGGTGAAGCGCTGGACCACGCGGGCCAAAACGTTGCGCGGATCGATCCAGGTCGGGCGGCCCTGGCGGTCCTGCATCGTCATATAGACTTGGGCCAGCGGGCGTTCGGCCCAGAGCACCGGCTTCAGCATACCCTCGATCGGCACCAGCAGATTATCGGGATCGCCGTCGGAGATGCCCATGCCGAGCGGGTCGTGGGTGCTGCCGGTGACCGATAGCAGGAAGACCGAGGCCGGGATGGAGATCCCCTTGGTCATGATCTTGTGCAGATCCTCGATCGGATAGCGCTTGCCGCGGATGATTCCGCAGAGGTCGGCGAAGATGCCGTCGACGAATTCGATCTCGGGATGGGCGGCGATAAAGGCGTCGGCCGCTTCGGGCGTGGGGCTCAACATGGGAGAAACTTGCTCTCTGGATCGGTCGGTGAAGTATCGGTGATCTTTGCTGTGCTGTTGCGCCCCATATCGCGTCAGCCGGGCCGTTCTGGTCAAGCCACTTGCGGCGCGTCGGTGAGCTTGCCGGAGCCAGGATCGGTGATATCCCCACCGAGCGTTTGACCTAAGGAGGCGATTTGGAGGCCATCTGCGGAGACCCGTCAGCGAGCGTTACAGTTAGAGTGCACCGCCGGCTCCGGTCAGGGTGACCTCGATGCTGATGAGCGCGGCCCGGGCCGGGATGGTGACGCCCTGGGCGATCAGCAAGGTATCGGCTCCGACGCCGCCGTCGTAGGTGTCGCCGGCCTCGATTTGGCCCTGGTTCTGCAACACCAGGAGGTCGTCTCCACCCTCGCCCATGACCTTGTCCTGATCGCCGCCACCGTAGACCAGATCAGTGCCCGAACCTCTTTAGAGGCCCGAATCCCTGCCACCGCCGCCGAAGATCCGGTAGTCGCCTCGGCCGCCTGCGAAGACGCCGTCGTCCCCGGCCCGGCCGGAGAGGCCGTCATCGCCCTCGCCACCATAGAAGCCCACGTCATTGCCGGAATCTCCGGCCAGGAAGTCGCTGCCGGGTGCTACCGATGGCAAAAGAGTACAGCCATTGCCCAAGCCTCCCGGGGCCTGGGCAATGGCTGTACTCTAGCGATTCAATGCCGTTTGTGTGCGCCATGTCTCGCACGTATTCGCCAACCGAGTGATCGACGGTTTCATGGTCGCGGTCCATGCCGCGATAACCCGCGGCGGCGGCGGTGTACACCGTGGCCCTGGCTGTGGTCGAGTCTTCAGCGAAGCTCCGCAGCGTCCTGCCGTCGACGTTCCTGACGGGTCGCGCTGTTATGCGGTTGGTGGCGCGGTCCTTGGCACCAATCACCGCGACCTTGCCCGCTGCGCCACGTCCCTTGAGTTCCTTCCGTTTCGCCCTGGACATGTTCTTACGCTTGCCGCCCATATTAGCCCGCATTGCCCAGGTGGGATTGAGGTTGCGCCATCCACGGTGCTGATTCATGGTTACATATCATGGTGTTGTGTCGATTGAAGCGAGGTTTTCATGGTGCATCCGATGGGTGAATCCAAGAACGGGCTGCTTCGCGTGGATTTCGACCGCCGCGTGAAGCTGGAGTTCCATGGATCGAAGGTAACGTCGGACGGCGGCTTGCTCGCGTATCGGGAACTGGACGACGCGCTTGGCCTGACAGAGATGGCGGCCGGGGCGCTGCGAGACGGTCGTCGCGGCAAGAACGGCTGGCACGCTGTCGTCGGGATGCTTCGGCAAGCGGTGTTCGGGCGTTTGGCCGGGTAGGAGGATGTCAACGACGCCGAGCGGCTTTCTCGCGATCCAGCGATGCGTTGGATTGTCGGCGGCAAGGCGACGGATCGGGGTGCGGCCTCATCGAGCCAGATGGGCCGTTTCGAGACGCAATGGCTGACGGGTGACGTCAATCTCACCGCACTCAGCGCTCTGTCCGGGCTGTGGATCGACCGCGTTCATCGTCGCAAACCGCCGAAGCTGATCATCCTGGACATGGACAGTTCGGTCAGCCCCACCCACGGCGAACAGGAAGGCACGGCCTACAACGGCCACTTCGGCTGCACCTGCTATCACCCGCTTTTTGTCTTCAACCAGCTCGGCGATCTGGAGCGCTGCGCCTTGCGACCCGGCAACGTGCACAGCGCCGATGGCTGGCGCGCGGTGCTGGACCCGGTCGTGGCGCGTTATCGCGAGCGCAAGCTGCGGCGATACTTTCGGGGCGATGCCGCCTTCGCCTCACCGGACATCTACGAGTATCTGGAGGCCGAGGGCTTCGGCTACGCCATCCGGCTTCCCGCCAACAGCGTGCTCCAGGGATACGTCGCCCACCTGCTACGGCGCCCAAAGGGACGGCCCCCGATGGAAGTCCGTCGCTACTTCGCCAGCTTCAGCTATCGGGCTGGAAGCTGGACCCAGGCGCGGCGCGTGGTGGCGAAAGTGGAATGGCATCCGGGCGAGTTGTATCCCCGCGTCGGGTTCGTCGTCACCAATCTGTCCCGGCCCGCCGAGCGGATCGTCGCCTTCTACAACCAGCGTGGCACGGCGGAACAACACATCAGGGAGGGCAAGAACGCGATCCGTTGGACGCGACTATCCTGCCGACGCTTCAAGGCCAACGCGGCTCGGCTTCAGCTTCATGCACTGGCCTACAACCTGGGCAACTTCATGCGCACGCTCGCTTTGCCAGACCCAGTGAGCAATTGGTCGCTGACGACGCTGCGCGAGAAGCTGGTGAAAATTGGGGCAAAAGTCGCGCGTCACGGACGCTACGTCACCTTCCAATTGGCCGAGGTCGCGCTCCCGCGCGACCTGTTCGCCGATATCCTGGATCGGATCGACCGCTTGCGACCACGGCCGACACCAGCGTGAGCCAACGCTATGCCAATCAAAACGACTTCACGACGGGAGACCTGTGCCCGGAACGCTACGAAATTGGCACTGGCCCGTGGGTTTCCGATCAGCGGCCCGTTGTCCTGGCCGTTCTGGGCCGTTTCCCAATCCCCGACGCCTCTCAGATTGCATCCCAGCAGCGACCAAGGCAATATGAACGTCGTGATCGGGCGCTACGTGGGCGATCCCGGATTAGGTCTCGTCGATCTCGACAGGGCCGGAAAAGGGGCCGACTTCCGCCTCGTAAGCCAAGCGCAAACGCTGAAACATGAACCACGCGGCTTTCTGGCCGATGCCAAGCTCGCGGTGCAGCTTCATCGACGAAATACCCTTGAGATTCGTCGTGAACAGATAGATACCGACGGCCCATACCTGATATTTAAGTTTCGATCCTTCCATGCATGTTCCGATTTTCACGCTGAACATGGGTTTCCCGGTGCAATCATTGCAGCGATGCGTCATGCTTTTGTGCGGCACGCCCACCTTGACGTTCATTGAGCCGCAATGAGGGCAGTGTGGGCCTTCAGGCCACCGCTTTTGCTCAATCCATTCGCGGGCCTTGTTCTCGTCGCCAAACATGTCAGCGATTTCCAATAGCGTCAGTCCATTGGGGTGTGATTTTCCCGGAACTTCCATGGCGCGATCCCTTCTAAAATGTGACTCTAAGGTAACAGCCCGGCGAATCTGCGTCAACTCAAAATGTTACTTTGCGATATAATTCTCGTTCGAAGGTTCGTGCTTCCCGACCACAGCATGAAGGCGGCCTCCTGCCAAGTGCACAAAGGGCTATAGTCCCGGCCGCGATGCGACCGCGGGCGTTGCCGGAAGCCGCCCAGCCGGCCGAAGGCTCAAAGCTACTTGACCAGGCTGACCATATGGGCGGGAGCTGCGAAGCGAACGCGGCCGTCGGCGCCTACGGAACGAACCAGGTTTTTGGCTACCGCCTCTTGCAGCCTGTCGTACCCGGCGGAATCAATCAGGTCGGCCAGGATCCAACCCTTGAAATCGGTGTGTACCCAATCCGCCAAGGAGGGGAAACAAGCCTCGCCAGTCAGAGTCTCGATCTCTGCAGCAGGTAGGTCCGCGTCGGTGACGAGACGCATCAACTCCGCCTGATCGCTAAGAGTGAAGAGTGCCTTCAGCAAGGCCACCATCGCGGCATAGCCCGGAGACTCTTCGAGCGAGACCCAGACCGCAACGACCATGCGGCTCCCTGGGCGTAAGACCCGGTCCATCTCACGCAAGGCGGCGATGCGATCCTCGAAGAACATGAGGCCGAAGCTGCAGACCACCGCATCGAATGCATTGCCGGAAAAAGGCAGATTCTCGACCAATCCCTGCTTCCAGGTGATCTCCGGCGCCTTCTGCGCGGCAACCGCCAGCATGCCCTCGTTGCGATCCAGACCGACGATCTGAGCCTCCGGTCCGAGTCTATCGAGTGCCGCTCGCGCCAAGACGCCCGTGCCGCAGGCGATGTCCAGCAACGCATTGCCGGCTGCCAGCGAGGCACGCTCCAGAACTGGGCCCGACCAAGCTCCGAAGAGAGCCGGAACGAAAAAACTTTCATAGACCTCGGCAGCATTTCCACTCACCTGGCCCTTGTCGCTTGCTTTCATAGTGCTGTTCTTTTGCTTCGACCAAATCCCGGTCGCCAAGGCAGCCTCCCCGCGAAGTTATTTGCTAGATCCGCATCTGTCGTGCGGTCTGGACCAGAGTGTCGAACAGCGTCGTATCGTTGATCACTCTGGGCACCTTGTTCTGCCCGCCCAGTCTACCGCGCTGCTTCATCCAGATGAAGAAGGTTCCGCTCGGGGCAGCCAGGACCTGCGGCGGCGACATCTGCAGATCGCTCTCCCGATGTGCACGATAGTCGTCGTTCGACTGCCTGAGCGTCTCGTCGATCAGACCCGCAAAGGCCGCCAGGGTTTCGTCAGCCGGTTTCGCCTCTGCAAACTCCACGACGTAGAGATGACAGCCGCGACGCTCTTGGCCCTCGGGGAAGAGCGCGCCGACGGCGAAGTCTGGAACCGCCAGCGACAGCGCGGCGGCGGCCTCGGTCACGGCCGTCTGGATCTCTTCTTCGATCAAATGTTCGCCGAAGGCCGAGAGCATCGTCGCCGTGCGCCCGGTGATCAGAATGCGGGGCGGCTTCAGTGTAAGGAAGCGCACCGTATCACCCAGAATGTAAGCGAAGGCGCCGGCCGGGCTGCTCAGCACCACGGCGTAGTTGACCCCGATCTCGACAGTGCCCAGCCAGAAACGGTGCGGCGTCTCGCTGTCCAAGTCCTCGACTGGCACGAACTCGAAGAAGAGACCGCCGTCAGTCTGCAGACGCAGGCCTTCGCCAATGCCGCGATCGGCAAAGGCCAGGAAACCTTCGCTCGCCGGATAAACCTCGCGCAGATCGCTGGTCTGGCCGGCGAGCAGTTGCTCGAACTGGCTGCGATAGGGTTTGAAGCCGACACCGCCGTAGATGATGAGCTCGAGATTGGGATAGCTGTCCGCTAGGCCGCCGGGTTTGCCGGCCGCCAAGGACTGCAAAAACAGCAGCAGCCAGCTGGTGGTGCCGCCGATCATGCGGATATCGCGCTTGGGCGAATCTTTGACCAGGATCGCCATCTTGCGCTCCCAGTCGCTGAGCCTGGCGATCTCCATCGGCGGATAGTAGAGGCGTTGCGCCCAAGCCGGCACACCATGCACCGAGATCCCGGACAGGTCGCCGGCGAAGATGCCGGCCTCGAGCTCTTCAAGCTCGGTGCTGCCGCCCAGCATGAAGCTGCGCCCGCCCAGGACACGGCTCTCTGGCTTGGCCTGCAGATGAAAGGCCAAGAGATCGAGGACTGCACGACTGTTGCTGCGCAGCATCTCACGCGTCACCGGGATGAACTTGCTGGCGCCCGAGGTGGTGCCAGAAGTCTTGGCGAAATAGGGCACCAGCCCCGGCCAGGAGGCATCGCGGACCAGCGGAAAATCGCGCTTCCAATAGTCCTCCCAAAAGTTCTGGAAGCGGCGTAGGGGAATCTTGGCTTGGAAGTCTTCGACCCCGACGATCTCGGCAAAGCGATGGTCTCGCCCGAAACGTGTTTCGCCCGCCTTTCGCAGCAGCTTGGCCAAGGTCCTGCGCTGAGACGCAAGAGGATCTTCACGCCGCAGGCGGGCCAGGCGAAAGCGCGACAGCAGTCGAAGCAAAGGGGTCTTGTCGATCATTGCGAATGCGATGCCATGATTGCCTAGCCTCCTCGGACGATGCTGGCCCTAAGACTTGGAGGAGGAGGCGCTCTCCGACAAGCGGGCCCGGCAAAGAAGCAAGAGAGACAGCGGGCACCGCGTCTCGGGATGGCTGGGTTCCTTCAAGGCCTCGATCTGGAAACCGCATCCACCGAGCAGGCCGATCCAAGATTCCAACCTACGGAAGTACCAGGGCATAGACTGCCATCCGGCCTACGGGAAGGCCTCGAAACGTTCCTCGCACCAGCCCTCGACATAGGCTCCCGCTTGCGTCCAGGGGTGCAGGGTCTGGATCACCAAAGCCCCCCTGGGAGGCGAGCAATTCCCGGGAGGCATAGAGCAATGCCCCCACGTCCTCTTCTAGCAGTGCAAAGTTGGCGACGATACAGTCGAAGAGGCCGCCGAGGGACTGCGGGTTTTCGGCGAGGGCCGCGAAGGAGAGATGGCGATAGCTCCCGTCACCGAAGCGTTCGGTGGTGCGAACCAAGGCTTCGGAGGCATCGATACCCAGTGTCTCTACACCCGCGGCCGCAAGCCGCCGCACCAGCCAACCCTCGCCGCACCGCAGGTCCAAAACGCTTCTTAGCCCAAGCTCCTCCAAGACCGAGAGGAGTGTCTGGTCGGTTACCAAGCGGCCTTCAATGCCGCCGTCGCGGACCACCCTTGTCCAAGATTCCGCGTTCTCCTCCCAGTTTTCGCTCAGGCGATTCGACTGGCTCAATCGGGCTCTCCGGGAAAGGTCTGCGCGCCTTTGGGAATCGTCACTCCGTCTAGCTTGCGGTCGGTCCAGATGTGAATCGCTGTGGTCAGGTCGGGCGGCTCGTCCAGCGATCCCCCTTTTGAGGATCAGGTCCGCGGCATCCGCGCTGCGCGCGTGCCAAAGCCGTGTGCCGCAAGTCGGACAGAAAAGGCAACGCAGGCGTCCGCCGCTGTCTGTGTCGCGGGTCCAATCCCGCAGTGCACCGCCCAAGTGCTGCAGATTCTCCCGCCTGATCTGCAGCGAAATTCCGAAGGCCGAAGCGAACCGCTTGCGGCACTTACGACAGTAACAGACATAGAGCGCCAGCGGCGTCCTGGTGATACGATAGCGAACGCTACCGCACTACATCCCCCTCTTCAGCCATTGGCTTGTCTCCTCCTGCAGGGTGACTTCATAACCGAATGCTAGAGAAATCGGCAGCGATTCGCCCGCACTTGTCCCTTCCCTGGCTAGCGTTCTTGCGGCAGTCTCATTCGAGAGGCAGCAAGAACGCTAGCCAGGGAAGGGACGGGGAGCATGGATTACTACGACTTGGGCGGCTTCAGCCGAAAGGTGTCGACCCCGGTAGGGGACGCACAGCTTTGGTTTGATCGCGGTCTGAACTGGATCTATGGCTATAATCACGAGGAGGCCATTCTCT
The DNA here is from genome assembly GCA_965202755.1 of Rhodospirillales bacterium. GTDB lineage: Bacteria > Pseudomonadota > Alphaproteobacteria > Kiloniellales > JACOMY01 > JACOMY01. Next base: position 183,004 of record CBDBCL010000036.1, read on the forward strand.
GTTTCGAGAAGGCCTTGGAAGCTGCCCCCGACTTCGCCATGGCGCATTGGGGCATCGCCTATGCCATCGGCCCCAACTATAACAAACCCTGGCACCTCTTCGATCCGGAGGACAAGGCACACTCTCTCGCCCAGGCGGTCGAGGAGACGGCGAAAGCGCAGGCTCTGGCCGGCGAGGTTACTGCCGTCGAGCAGGCCCTGATCGCCGCCCTGCCGGCACGCTATCCGCAGCCCGAGCCGGAAGAGGACCAGTCGCCCTGGAACGACGCCTTTGCCGACGCCATGCGGAAGGTTTATCTGCAGTTCCCCGACGACTTGGAGGTGCGCACCATCTTTGCCGAGGCGATCATGAACCGCACGCCCTGGCGGATGTGGGATCTGGCCAGCGGTACGGTTGCCGAGGGCGCAGGTACCGAGGAAGTGGTCGAGGTGCTGGAGAGCGCCTTCGCCGACTTTCCGGAGAGCTGGTCGCATCCCGGACTGCTGCATCTCTATGTCCACCTGATGGAGATGTCGCCCTTTCCGCAGCGGGCGCTCAGACAAGGCGACCAGCTGCGCGAGCTGGTTCCCGATTCCGGACATCTGCGCCACATGCCGACCCATATCGACGTGCTCTGCGGCCACTATCAAACCGTGGTGGTCGACAACTGGAAGGCCATCGGCGCCGACCGCAAGTATCTGCAGCAGGTCGGGCCGATGAACTTCTACTCAGCCTACCGCATCCACAACTATCACTTCGCCATCTACGGCGCGATGTTCCTGGGCCAATACCGGCCGGCGATCGAGGCCGCCGAGGAGCTGATCGCCACCACGCCGGAGGATCTGCTGCGTCTGCCCTCGCCGCCCATGGCCGACTTCATCGAGGGCTATCTGCCGATGAAGCAGCATGTGCTGATCCGTTTCGGCCGTTGGCAGGAGATCATCGAGCAGGAGTTGCCGGAGGATCGCGATCTCTACTGCACCACCGCGGCGATGATGCTCTATGCCAAGTCGGTGGCGCATTCCGCCATCGGTCAGGTGGCGGAGGCCGAAGCGATGAAGGCCCAGTTCCTTGCCGCCAAGGAACAGGTTCCGGAGAACCGCCTGGTGCACAACAACACCTGCCGGGACCTCTTGGACATCGCCGAGGAGATGCTGAACGGCGAGCTGGAGTATCGCCGCGGCAACCACGACACGGCCTTCGCCCATCTGCGCCGCTCCGTCGAGCTGGACGACGCGCTGCCCTACGATGAGCCCTGGGGTTGGATGCAGCCGACCCGACACGCCTTGGGGGCACTGCTGCTGGAGCAGGGACGATCGGTCGAGGCCGAGGCCGTCTATCGCGCCGACCTGGGCCTAGACGGCAAGCTCAGCCGCGCCTGCCAGCACCCCGACAACCTCTGGAGCCTGCACGGCCTGCACGAATGCTTGACCTTGCGCGGCGATACGCTTGAAGCGCCGATGATCAAGCAGCGCCTGGACCTGGCGCTGGGGCGCTCGGACGCGCAGGTCCACGCTTCCTGCTATTGCCGGAGAAAGCAGGCGGCTTAGAGACAGATCGGAAACCGGTCGAACGGCCGGTTTCTGCGCCAAGGCTGCCAAGCCGGCTATGCCCTCGATCGCGACCGTGTCGCGATCGAGGGCATAGCCGAGCGGACGGTGCGAATCACGTCACGTTCGTTCTTGCCGTTCAGGGCCTTGCGTAGGCGGCGGACATGTACGTCGACGGTGCGTGGTTCGACATAGACATCGCGGCCCCAGACGGCGTTCAGCAACTACTCGCGGCTGAAGACGCGGCCGGGTTGCTCGAGTAGATGGCGTAGCAGCCGGAACTCCGTCGGACCCAGCCGCACCTCGCGATCGCCGCGCTTCACCCGATGCGCCGCCAGGTCCATCGCTATGTCCAAGCATCTCCGAGGCTGTGGCCGGGCGAGAGCGGCGCAGCACGGCACGCAGTCGGCGATCAGCTCGGCCGGCGAGAAGGGCTTGGTCACATAGTCGTCGGCGCCGGAATCCAGGCCACGCACTTTGTCGCTCTCTTCGCCGCGTGCGGTCAGCAGGATGATCGGCACCTCGCGCGTCTGCGGCGCGCGGCGCAGACGCCGGCAGACCTCCAGGCCGGAGATGTGCGGCAACATCCAGTCGAGCAGGATGATGTCGGGCCGCTCTTCCTGCTGGCACAGCAAGCAGGGCTTCCTCGCCGTCGCCGGCTTCGGTCACGCGAAAGCCCTCACGCTCCAGATTGTAGCGCAGCAGGGTGACGAGGGCGGCCTCGTCCCTCACGACCATTACCAAGGGGTTGTTGGCGATCATGGGCTAGTCCTCTTTGTTCTCCGGCTGAGCCACATCGAAGGGCGAGGCATCGCCCTTGGGCCGGCCGCCGACGATCATCTTGCCGGTCACCTGGAAGTGCAGCACCTCGGCGATGTTGGTCGCATGATCGCCGATGCGCTCGACGTTCTTGGCTATGAACAGCAGGTGGGTGCAGGGCGTGATGTTGCGCGGATCCTCCATCATGTAGGTGAGCAGCTCGCGGAACAGACCGGTTTAGATCTCGTCAACCTCCTCGTCGCGGCGCCAGACGTCGAGCGCGCGTTCCGGGTCGCGACTGATGTAGGTATCGATGGTTTCCTTGATGATCTCCTGCACCAGCCGCGCCAAGCGGGGGATGCCGCTGGCCGGGCGCATGCTCGGCAGCTGGGTCAGCGCGATGCAGCGCCTGGTGATGTTGGCGGCATAGTCGCCGATGCGCTCTAGGTCTCTGGCGATCTTCAAGGCGGCGATGATCTCGCGCAGGTCGTTGGCCATCGGCTGACGCAAGGCCAGCAGGCGAATCACCTGATTGCTGACCTCCAGCTCCAGCTGGTCGACCTCGCCGTCGTTGCGCACCACCTCGGCGGCCAGCTCGGCATCGCGCCGGCTGAGCGCCTGCATCGAGCGTGCCAGTTGTGATTCGGTCAGGCCGCCCATACGCACGACGCTCTGGCGCAAGGCCTCGAGACTCTCGTCGAAGGCCGTGACGATGTGATCGCCGCCCTGTCTTTGCACCTGCTCTTCTCCGTTCGGATCGCTTGAAAGGTCGGTCATCTTAACCGTAGCGTCCGGTGATGTAACCTTGCGTGCGCTCGTCCTTCAGATTGGTGAAGATTTCATCGGTCGAGGCGGTCTCGACCAGGCTGCCTAGGTGGAAGAAGCCGGTCCGCTGCGAGACCCGGGCGGCCTGCTGCATTGAGTGGGTGACGATCACGATGGTGAAGTTGCGCCGCAAATCGTCGATCATCTCTTCGATTTTGGCGGTGGCGATTGGATCCAGGGCCGAACAGGGCTCATCCATCAGAATGACTTCCGGGCTGACGGCAATCGCGCGGGCGATGCAGAGGCGCTGCTGTTGACCGCCGGAGAGGTCGGTACCGGGCTGGTGCAGGCGATCCTTCACCTCGTCCCAGAGGCCGGCTCGCTGCAGACTGGTGGTGACGACCTCCTCCAACAGCGAGGATTTGCTGCCGATGCCGTGAATGCGTGGACCGTAGGCGATGTTGTCGAAGATCGACTTGGGGAAGGGATTGGGCTTCTGGAACACCATGCCGACGCGGGCACGCAGATGCACCACGTCCAGCTTCGGGTCGTAGATATTCTCCTTGTCGAGCCGGAGGTCGCCTTCGACACGGCAGCCCTCAATCACGTCGTTCATGCGATTGAGGCAGCGCAAGAAGGTCGACTTGCCACAACCCGACGGGCCGATCAGCGCCGTGACCTGCTGTGCCGGTATCTTCAGGTCAACGTGCTTCAGTGCATGCGCCTCGCCGTAATAGACATTGCAGTTGTGCACCGTCATCTTGTTCTTGGCACGCAGTTTCGAGAGCGGGCCCGTGCCGGCGAAAGCAGCGGCTGTGGGCTCTACCAGATCGGCTTTGGTCATGTTTCTCGTCATTACCACCGTCGCTCGAAACATCGCCGCAGCAGGATCGCCAGGGCGTTCATCGTTATCAGGAAGACCAACAGCACCAGGATGGCGGCCGAGGCCTTGGCTTCGTCGGCACGTTCGGCTTGATCGGCCCAGGAGTAAATCTGGACGGGAATGACCGTCGCCGTATCCAGGATGCTGCCGGGGCGTCCTGTACGAAGGCGAATATGCCGATCATCAAGAGTGGCGCAGTCTCGCCCAAGGCCTGGGTCACGCCGATGATGGTGCCGGCCAGGATACCGGGCAGGACCAGCGGCAGCACATGGTGCAGCACCGCTTGCAGCTTGGAGGCGCCGAGTGCCACGACCCCCTGGCGGATCGAAGGCGGCATCGCCTTCAGCGCTGCGCGCGTGGTGATGATCACCGTCGGCAGGGTCATCAAGGCTAGCACCATGCCGCCGACCAGCGGCGCAGAGCGCGGCAGGCCGAAGAAGCTGAGGAAGACCGCAAGCCCCAGCAAACCGAAGACAATGGAGGGCACGGCTACCAGATTGTTGATGTTGATCTCGATGATGTCGGTCAGCTTGTTCTTCGGCGCGAACTCTTCCAGGTACGTGGCCGCCATGACGCCGACTGGCACGCAGAGCGCCAGCATGGTGTAGAGCGAACCGACGATGGTGGCACCGAGGCCGGCCGCCTCCGGCTCTGCCGAGTTGCCGTCGGTGAAGAAGTTCCAGTCGAAGCGCGTCTCGATCTTGCCTTGCGCCTCCAAGGCCTTGATCCAGCCAACCTGCTGGCCGCTGAGGCGGCGCTGGTCCGTCGGCATCTCAGCCGTGGTTTCGCCTTTGATCAGACGGTCGGCATCGTCCGACGGTACCACTGTTCGACCGACTTGCCGACCAGATCAGGATTGGCCACGACCTCGTCCTGCAGATTGAAGCGCACGATCGGCGACAGCAGGTTCGCCAGTTCTCGCTTGGCGCTGCGGCCGCTGACATCGGGAAAATCCGCGAGTAAGGCATCGCGCAACAGCGGGGCATAGTTGCCACGACGCAGGGCGTCTGGCGAGAGGTCTCCCTTCGGCGCGACCGCATCGGCCTTCACCTCGACGTTCAACAGCACATAGGACTGAAAGAAGCCCGGGATGCCACGCACGGTGATGGTGCCAAGGAAGACGGTGAGAAGCGACGGCCAGCAGGATTGCGCCCAGGCCGTAGGTTCTGAAGCGATACTCTGCCCGGTGGCGTCTGCGGATCTGCTCGACCGAGAGGTCGGGCTTGAAGGAGCCGTCGTAAGTTTGGACTGCGTCAGTCATATTTCTCTCGGTACTTCGCAACGATGCGCAGCGCGAAGTTGAGCGCCAGGGTGACGGTGAAGAGCAGCAAGCCGAGCGCGAAGGTCGAGAGCGTCTTGGCGCTGTCGAACTCCTGGTCGTCGACCAGCAGAGTGGCGATCTGGACGGTGATCGTCGTCACCGCTTCCAAAGGGTTTGCCGTCAAGTTGGCTGCGAGGCCGGCGGCCATGACCACGATCATGGTCTCGCCGATGGCGCGGCTGGCGGCCAGGAGCACGGCACCGACGATGCCCGGCAGGGCGGCCGGCAGGATCTGCTTGGTCGTTTCCGACTTTGTCGCGCCCAGTGCGAAGGAGCCGTCGCGAAGGGTCTGCGGCACCGAGTTCATCACATCGTCCGACAGCGAGGAGACGAAGGGGATGATCGTGATGCCCATGGCGATGACGGTGATCAGCAAGGTGCCGGCCATCAAGGGGATGGCGCCGAAGCTGCCCGACGAGCCGACCTGATCGGAACGAATGGCGGTCTGCGGGCTCCAGTTCATGCCGAAGAGGAAATCGAAGACCGGGACGCGGGTAAAGAAGCGCAATGCCTCGAATAGCAGCGAGAAGACGATGCCGAAGGTGGTCAGGATGGTGATCGTCGAGGCCGCGATCATGGCAATGCGGATGATCAGCTCGACCTTGTTGCGGGCCCGCAAGCCGGCGAGAGGCGGCGCAAGCCGAGCCAGCCGGCGGCCAGGGCCACAGCCACGCCGGCGAAGACCAAAAGCCAGCGTGCGATCGCCGGTTCGAAGATCACCCAGAAGAAGATCACCCAGAAGAGGATGAGCGCAAAACCGGCGATCAGAGTCCAAAGCGCGATGAAGGCGCCGTGGTATCCCGGCCTGGAGTGAATGGTCTGGGTGGTGGCGATATTCGGCGCGCTGACGGCCGATCAGGTAGCCGATGAGGGCTAGCAGAGCGACGGCGACGATAACAATTGGGATCGTCATGGGATGTCCAGCGGCTGGTTAGGAAGCGGAAACGAAGGGGGCGACCTACCTACTCGGCGGCCGACCCGTTCCGACTAGACCCTATTTCTCGTGGTTCTGAAGCTCTTTGATGGCCTTCAGAGCCGTCGCATTACTACGCATCTCGGAACGCTCCGCGTCCGGCAGCGGGATCAGGCTGCGGTCGGCGAGGAAGCCGTCGGGGCTGGCGGCGGCATCACCGGTGAAGATGTCGATGTATTCGGCCAGGCCGGGAATGACGCCGATGTAGGCCGACTTCACGTAGAAGAAGAGAGGGCGCGAGACCGGATAGGCCCCGTCGGCGATGTTCCCGAAGGTCGGCGACACGCCATCGATCACAGAGCCGTGCACCTTGTCGGCGTTCTGGTCGAGGAAGGAGAAGCCGCAGATGCCCAGCGCGCGCGGGTTGGCTTCCAGCTTCTGCACGATCAGGTTGTCGTTCTCGCCGACCTCGATGAAGACTCCATCTTCACGGATCTCGGCGCAGAAGGCCTTGCGATCCCCCTTGGTCATCTCTTCGTAGACGGTGAAGCTTTCGCAAGCCTCTTCCATCACCAGCTCGACGAAGGCATCGCGCGTGCCGGAGGTCGGCGGCGGGCCGTAGACCTCGATCTTGTGCTCCGGAAGGCTGGAGTCGATCTCCGACCAGGTCTTGTAGGGATTGGGCAGAAGCTCGTCATCTTTCGGCACCGACTTGGCCAGCGCCAAGAAGATCTGCTCTTTGGTCAGGCTGTAGGTCTCGCTGGTTTTGGCGTTGGCCAGCACGATGCCGTCGAAGCGGATCTTGACCTCGACGATGTCGGTGATGCCGTTGCTCTCGCAGAGCTCGATCTCGCTGATCTTGATCGCCCGCGAGACGTTGGTCACGTCCGGGGTGCCGACACCGACACCTTCGCAGAAGAGCTTCAGTCCACCGCCCGAGCCGGTCGACTCGATGACCGGGGTGGGGAAGCTGGTCGAACGGCCGAAGTCTTCGTCCGCAGCGATTGCGAAGGGATCGACGGTCGAGGAACCGACGATGCGGATCTGCTCGCGCGCAGAGGCTTCGGCGGCGAGGCCGAGGCTGACAACGGCTGCGGCCGCCAGAAGCAGGGGTTTGTTCATAATGAGTGGCAACTCCTTGAGGACCGGTCATAGGCGGAGGTCAAAAGGCGCAAGAATGCCAGCCGCCAAGCGGAAGACGGGGGGGTCGACGGCCGCGTCACCGCATTCCCTTCGCCCCCTTGAATCGAGCGCGAAACTAGTCTCGGCCGGTCACCGAAGAGTTACAGAGTTGTTATGTTTTTGTGACAGCACCCTGGCAATTCGGCGGAGGCTGTGAATAAGTCTTAGCGTTTGAAACATCTAGACAAATTTCGAAATGCCCGCCCGTCTATTGCAAGCAGTCCCGTCAAAATGAGGGCGAGGCCACCGGCCTCGAAGAGCCCGAAGGCTTCGCCCAGAAACAGACTGCCCAGCAACAGAGCCGAAGGCGGAATCAGGAGCGTTACCAATAGGAGATTGGTCGGTCCGGCGTCGCGCAGAATCCGGAAGAAGATGAGGTAGGCAAGGGCTGTACTGAGCAGGGCCAGAGCGACAATGGAAACCAGTACGCCGTTGTCCGGCGTAGGCAAGGTCCAGGGCCGATCGATCGCCAAGGAGATGGGCGCCAGGAGCAGGCTCGAGCAGGCGAGCTGGCCGCTGGCGGCCTGCCAGGGGCTGATGGCGCGCAGCCGGCGTCCCCAGAGGCCGGCGAGCGCATAGATGAAGGCGGCGAGCAAGACGGCACACTGATACCAGATGCTGTCTCCCAGTCCACCCAGAGCATCGGGGCCGATCAGGAGGATCACACCGCCGAGTCCGAGCAACAGCCCGCAGGCGCGACTGGCAGTGATGCACTCGCTGTGGACCACCCAGGCGGCCAGAACGACCGACCAGAAGGGCGCGGTGGCATTCAGGATCGAGGCCAGACCGCTGTCGATTCCGCTTTGCCCCCAGAAGATCAGCGAGAAGGGGATCGCATTGTTCAGCAGCCCCATGCCGAGCAGGCTGAACCAAGGCCACTGAAGAATGTCTCTTAGTCGCCCCAGCGCTGCCAGCCAGATGAAGAGCGCGATCGCGGCCAGTCCGACCCGAAGCCAGGCCAGAGTGAAGGGTGGAATGGAAGCCACCGCCACCTCGGCAAAGAAGAAGGAACCGCCCCACAAGAGGGAGAGCAGTAGCAGGCGCAGCCAGTCGGCATTGCGCATGACGGCGGGAGCGGGGCTTGCGACGGTCTCAATCGTACTCATGCGGCTAAGATGCCATCAGGGCGCTCGCCCGGCTATCCGTCCTTTGCAAAGGCACGGGCTTGGATGCCTTGGGGATTGAACACCAGCATGAGGAAGACCAGGGCGGCGATGATGACGCCGCCCAGGCTGATCGGTGCGCCGACCTGGACGATGCCGAAGTCGACGATACCGGCCAGACGCTTCGACAACAGGACGATCGGCACCAGGGTCACCAGCAGCATAACCGTATGATAGGGCAGCGGTCGGACCGGGCCGTGGCCATGCTCGTCGGCTTCGTCCACCGCAATATCGGCGTTCTCGGCCGGCGGCGGTTGTTGAAAGAAGCCACGGTGGCGCACTGTCCGGATCGCCAGAAAGACCGTGTAGAACAGCACCGTCAGCAGCGAGAAGAAAAGGGCCTGTCCCGGCGAAAAGCTGGGGTTCTCGGTCGAGATGGTGAAGCGCGGCAGGATCAAGGAACAGCCGGCCAACGGCAGGAGGACGGCGAGAAAGGCCCTGGCGCCCTGCAGATTGTAGATCTGCTCGTGATGGCGCAGGCCGCCCAGAACCAGGGGTCAGCCCGACCAAACCGGTCAGTATGATCATTAGCACGGCGAACATGGTGTCGCGGGCCATGGTCGGGGCCGATTCACCGGTCAGCATGATCGAGGAGATCAGCGAGACCTCGATGCCGGTCACTGCCAGGGTCAAGATCAAGGTATCGTAGGGCTCGCCCACTGTTTCGGCCAGGGCGTCGGCATGACGCACCACCGAAAAGGCGGCCCAGACCATGACGCCGAAAAGCCAGACGAAGAGAACGGCTGCAAGGCCCGAGTTGCTGAGACCCTTGAGCAAGGCATCGCCACCGAACTGGAAAACGCCAGAGTTCCCAACACGGCCAGGATGGGCAGCAGTTCTCGCGACACCCCCTTCCAGTGTCCACCGACGGCCTGTCCCTCTGTTGCTGCTTGCATGCCCAGCCTCGTTCTTGTCTCGAGCCAGCCTAGTGGTCCGATCGTAACGCTTGGGTCCTAAGCGTTTCGTGAATCGATCCACCAGATCAATAGGTTGGTAGTAAGATTGACACGGATGGGTGGGAACCATCCTTGTCAATCTTACTACTAGATATCGCCTCCGACGTCGGGTAACCGCATCGCTCAACTGTGCTACACGCCGTATCGTGGACAATAGCTTAGGAGCCGGTCATTGTCGCTCATATCCGTTGGAAGGGTTTTGGGCATGGTCGCGCTGCGTCGCGTTTCGATACTGGATATCTTGACCGATAAGGTCGGACCGCGCGGTGCGGAGAGGATCTTCCTCAATCACATCGGCCGCCAGTACTACTCGATCATGCCGCAGGTGGTGGCGACTTGGTGCCGGCGCCGTGGCCATCAGGTGCACTACGCCACCTACTTCGGACAGAGCGATCCAGAGAGCCTGGTCGATCCCGACAGCGACATCGTCTTCATTTCCGCCTACACGCGGGCCTCTTCCTTGGCCTATGCCTTGGCCAAGATCGTGAAGGCGCGCGGTGCCCGCACGATGATCGGCGGCCCTCACGCAAGCTGCTTTCCCGAGGATTCTGCGCGCTTTTTCGACAATGTGGTGGTGACCTGCAGTGAAGCGCAGGTGATCGACTTGGTGGAGGATCGGATCGCGCCCGGCCAGATCGTCACCTCGCCGCAGAAGATCATCGCGATTCCCTCGCTGGCCGAGCGCCTGGAGGATGTGAAGATCGCCAACTACGTGAACGGCAAGCGCTCGCGCCTCTCCACCGTCTCGCTGCTGACCAGCACCGGCTGTCCCTATAGCTGCGGTTTCTGTTCCGACTGGAACTCCGTCTGCGGCGCGCGGGACCGAAGAGGTCCTGGCCGACTTGAAGACCGCCGCCGGGTTCTTTCCGGGCAACATCCTGGCTTTCCACGATCCCAACTTCGGCGTGCGCTTCGACCAGACCCTGGCCGCCTTCGAGCAGATACCGCCGAAGCAGCGGAACCCCTACGTGGTCGAGTCTTCGCTCTCGCTGCTGCGCTCGGACAGGATCGATCGCCTGCGCGATACCAACTGCGCCTACCTCGCACCGGGAATCGAGTCCTGGTACCTCTATGGGGACAAGGCGAAGACCTCGGCTTCCACCGGCGGCTCCAAGTTTGATCGGGTCTGCGAGAAGTCCGACGAGTTGACCCAGAAGATTCCCTCTATTCAGGCAAATTTTCTGATCGGCGACGAGCCATTCGAGCTGACCAAGCGCTTCATCGCGCGCTATCCCTCGGTCTATCCGGTGATCAACCTGCCGATGGCCTTCGGCGGCACACCCTTGCGCGACGGTTTGGCCGCCGAGGGGCGCCTCTTGCCGCTGCCGCCAATCCACTACGCCAGCCCGGTGCTGACACATCGCCTGCGCCACTACTCCATGACCGAGATCATCGAGCGCAAGATCGATCTGATCAGCTTCATCCTCTCGCCCAGGCTCTTCGTACCTCGCATGACGCAGCGCAGTCGCCTGGTGGCCAAGATCTTTTGGGCGCTCTTCTGCTTCCGCCTGACCTCCTATCGGCGAGAGCTGCGCGAGGTGCTGCGCCTGCTGAAGGAGGACCAGGATTTCGCCGCATTTCACTATGGCCGAACGGCGCAGGTCCCAGCCTACTACGACGCACGGATAGACCGGCGGCTTAAGCGCTATGGCGAACTGCTGACGGCGGAAGATCGCCGGCTGGTGCCGGGAGATGGCTTCAAGCTGGACGCCGCCCGGCAGGTGGTCCTGCCGGCGGCGTAGGTTTCTTCCGTGGCAGCGCCAATCCGAAGCTCGCTCGATTCGTGACACCCACGGGCGACCTTCGGGTCCAAGACGCCAAGGCCCCATCACTGTCATTCTCCGGCTCGACCTGCGAATCAATCACCGCTTGTCCGACTAGTGGAGGGCGATCTTCCGGTCTAGCCGGAAGACGACGGTGAGGGTCATGCCAGTGCACGAAGAGTGAGCCTCACCGCACCCTGATATCAGAGTCAGGCAGTTTCTGCCTGACGTCAGCGCACTAATACCAGCGGCAACAAAGGTTGACTCGGGTGATTCCCGACGCGGGTGGAGATGCGATTCGAGGCATGCGAAGGAGGCTCGCCATGCCATCGAGTGTTGAGCTTGGCGACGATTACGATGCAGCCAGCCTTCGGGGACTGGCCAAGCGCTGTGAGCATCCGAGACGGACCCGCCGTCTTCTGGCCCTGGCGGCTGTCTATGACGCGATGAGAGCCGGGCTGAAGTGGCGAAGATCGGCGGAAGGGATCGCCAGACGCTGCGGGATTGGGCGCACCGCTTCAATGCCGAAGGGCCAGATGGCCTGACGAACCGCCCAGGCGCCGGGCGTCCGCGTCGCTTGTCGGCGGACGCCCGCAGCATCCGGCCCAAGGTCGACCTGTCCTGGAGGCATTCGAAAAAACTTCTCGCGCACGCTCGCAGCGCACAGAGGCCATCTGCCCGCGCCGCGGCACCGTTGCCGCTCTCATACTGCCGAAGGCCAACGCCGAGGCCATGCAGATGCACCTCGACGAGATCGGTCGCAACGTCGCCAACCTCAAGGGCCAAGGGCGCTCACGCCGGCGTCCTTAATCGGGTCGGATGGCACAGCACCGACAAACTCAAGCGTCCAAAGAACATCGCCATCATACTGTTGCCCTCTCGATCGCCAGAGCTCAACCCGGTCGAGAACATCTGGCAGGACCTCCGACGAAGACTGGCTCTCCAACCCTGTCTTCGATACCTATGAGGACATCATCGACGCGGGATGCGAGGCTAGCAACACGCTCTTGGCTCAACCTCAAACCACAACCTCCATCGGCGCCAGAAAGCGAGCACTCATCGGTCAACAATTTGTGCCGTTGGTATAACCTCCAACCGCTTGTCCCATCACCCGGGTCAGGCGCTGCGAGAAGCCGGCCGAGTCGCTGACCGGCTCGCCTTCCATAATCCGCGCTAGCTCGAACAGCAGCCAGGCGCTGTCCTCAATGCCTTCTCCCTTGGTGCCCGATGCGATCTGCCGGCTCATGGCCTGCAGCAGGGGATGCTTGGCATTGATCTCGAGGATGCGTGCGCTGGCCTCGCTGACCTGGCCCTGCATACGCATCAGGCGCTCCAGATTGAGATCGATGTCGCCTTCGCCGGCGACCAGGCAAGCCGGGCTCTCGGCCAGGCGTTTGGAGACTCGCACCTCCTTGACCTTGTCGCCCAAGGCGAGACGGATGGCGGCCAGCAAGGGTCCCTGGCCGGCCTCCTCGGTCGTCTCTTCCTGCTCTTTGTCTTCGTCGTCGAAGCGATCGAGGTCGGCCTGACCACGGGTGACCGAGCGGAAGGGCTTGCCCTCGAAATCCATCACCATGGTGGTCCAGAACTCGTCCACCGGGTCGATGAGATAGAGGACTTCGATATCCCGCGCGCGGAAACCCTCCAGATGCGGAGATCTGGCCAAGCGGTCCAGTTCGCCGCCGGAGAGGGTGTAGATCGCTTCTTGCCCCTCCTTCATGCGCGCCAGGTAGTCCCTGAGTGTGGTCAGGCCCGCTTGTGTGCTGGAGCGGAAGCGGGCGAGCCCCAAGAGCGTCTCGCGCTGGCCGGCATCCTCATAGAGACCTTCCTTGAGGATCGGGCCGAAGGCTTCCCAGAAGCTGTCGTAGCCTTCGGCGTCCTTCTCGGCCGTCTTGGTCAGTTCACGTAGCACGCGCTTCACCAGGCCTTGGCGGATTTTGCTCAGGACCGGACTGGTCTGCAGCAGCTCGCGCGAGACGTTGAGCGGCAGGTCCTCGCAGTCGATCACCCCCTGCAGAAAGCGCAGGTAGGGCGGCACGATGGCCTGGCAATCGTCGGTGATGAAGACCTGTTTGACGTAGAGCTTGATCTGCGACTGGCGGTCCGGATGGAAGATGCCGGGCGGCCGTTCGCGCGGCACGAAAAGGAGGCCGGTGTACTCGATGGCGCCCTCGGCCTTCCAATGCAGGGTTTGCCAAGGCTCATCGAAGGCCCGCGAAGTGTCGCGATAGAAGGCCTGGTACTGCTCTTCAGTGATCTCGGATCCCGGACGGCGCCAAAGCGGCGAGGCCTGGTTGACTGCCTCGCCCTCGCCGTCTGCGTCCAGGATCTTGATCTCGACGCCGATGTGCTCGCAGTGAGTCTTTATGAGATGCGTCAGGCGGTGGCTCTCCAGATATTCCTTGGCGTCCTCCTTCATGGTCAGGACGACCTTGGTACCACCGCCGTCCGGGGCCTCCTCGCTGGCAACCAGGCTGTAGCCCTCGGCGCCGCCCGACTGCCACCGCCAGCCCTCCGCCTCGCCGGCGTGGCGGCTGTCGACGCTCACCAGGTCGGCGACCATGAAGGCTGAGTAAAAACCGACGCCGAACTGGCCGATCTGCGAAAGGCTGGCCTTGTCGGGCGCTTTTCCCTGTGCTTTCAGCTGCTCCAGGAAGCGACCGGTACCACTGGCGGCAATGGTGCCCAGATTGGCACTGAGCTCGTCGTGATTCATGCCGAGGCCGCGATCGGCGATCGTCAGGGTTCCGGCCTCGTTGTCGCTGCTGAGCTCAATGGCAAAGCCGCCGTCCGGCAAGAGCGTCGGATCGGCGATCGCAGCGAAACGGCGGCGTTCGCAAGCATCGGCAGCATTGGCAATCAGCTCGCGCAGGAATATATCGCGGTTAGAATAGAGGGAATGGGTTACGATCTCCAGCAATCGCCCGACTTCGGCATTGAAGCTATGCTGTTCGCTTGCCGCTTGCTCGCTCATCTGTCTTTTCGGTCCTCTCGTTTTGCTGCGGGGCCGGGCGGATGTCGCTGCCGGGGTCGCGCAGGATAATCTGGCGTTCCTGGGACCATATGTGCTAAGCTGCTTGAGGACGCAAGGGCAGGAAGTGAGGCGGCGGCATGCCGCGTGATACCGATTCACGGGTGATGGCTCTTTTGGGGCCGACCAACACCGGTAAGACCCATTTCGCAATCGATCGAATGCTGGGGCATGCCAGCGGGATCATCGGCTTTCCGCTGCGCCTCTTGGCACGCGAGAACTATGACCGCGTGGTGGCGATCAAGGGCGCCTCTCAGGTGGCGCTGGTGACCGGCGAGGAGAAAATCCTGCCGCCGGGGGCTCGCTATTTCTGCTGTACCGTCGAATCCATGCCGCTGGAGCGGGCTGCCGATTTCATCGGCGTCGACGAGGTGCAACTGGCCGGCGATCCGGAGCGTGGCCACGTCTTCACCGACCGCCTGCTGCACAGCCGCGGTTTGTCCGAGACCATCTTCCTGGGCGCCGAGACGGTGCGGCCGCTGCTGCGCAAGCTGGTACCCGAGGCCGAGTTCGTCGACCGAGCGCGATTCTCCACCCTGAGTTACAGCGGCGCGCGCAAGCTGACCAAGCTGCCGGCACGCTCGGCCGTGGTCGCCTTCTCGGCCGGCGAGGTCTACGCCCTGGCCGAGCAACTGCGCCGGCAGCGCGGCGGTACCGCCGTCGTCTTGGGCGCGCTCAGCCCACGCACGCGCAACGCCCAGGTGGCGATGTTCGAGGCCGGTGAGGTCGACTATCTAGTGGCCACCGATGCCATCGGCATGGGGCTCAATCTGGCCTTGAACCATGTCGCCTTCGCCGGGCTCGCCAAGTTCGACGGGCGGCGCATGCGGCGCCTGGATGCCAGCGAGGTCGGCCAGATCGCCGGTCGCGCCGGGCGTCACATGCGCGCCGGCACCTTCGGCACTACCGGCGAAATGGGAGAGATTGCGCCGGACATCGTCGAGGCGGTGGAGGAGCACCGCTTCCTTTCGCTGCGATGTCTCTATTGGCGGTCTCGCGCCTTGGATTTCACCGCCCCCAAGGCGTTGCTCTCCAGCCTCGCCGTGCCGGGGCCGATCACCGAGCTGCAGCGGGTGCGCGGCGCCGAAGATCAGGTGGCTCTGGCTGCATTGGCCGAGGACCCGGAGATTCTCGATCGGGCGCGAGGCTTGGCGCAAGTGCGCCTGCTCTGGGAGGTCTGTCAGATTCCCGACTTCAGCAAGACCATGACCGGCCATCACCTGGCGCTCTTGAGCCAGGTTTATCGCCATCTGATCGATCGCCGCAGTGCCTTGCCGGAATCCTGGGTGGCCGGACAGCTGCGCCGCATCGACAGGATCTCCGGCGACATCGATACCCTGACGCAACGCTTGGCGCAGATCCGCACCTGGACCTACATCACCCACCGCAGCGGCTGGTTTGAGGATGCCCTTGCCTGGCAGGAACAGGCCGGAACCATCGAAGACCGCCTCTCCGATGCCCTGCACGAGAGCCTGACCGAGCGCTTCGTCGACCGCCGCGCTGCTCTCTTCGCGCGTCGCCTGGCCGGCGGCGAGACCATGATGGCGGCGGTCAAACGCGACGGGCGGGTGATGCTGGAGGGCCATGCCGTCGGCCGCCTGAAGGCTTTCCACTTTCTGCTGGACCCCAGCATCGAAGGAGCTGACGCGCGCCAGGCCATGACCTCGCTGCGCCGGGCCTTGGCGCAGGAAATGCCACGCCGGGTTGCACGCGTGGAAACCGAGGAGGACGGAGCATTTCAGCTCGACCGCGAGGCGCGGATCCTTTGGCGCGGCGCACCCTTGGGACGCCTGGTCGCCGGCATGCACTCCATCCAACCGGGTGTCGAGGTCTATGCCAGCGAGTTCCTGGACGGCCCGCAACGCGAGCGCATCCGCTTGCGCTTGGTAGCCTGGTTGCAGACCTTCTTGCGACGCCGTCTGGCACCGCTGTTCGTCTTGCAGGAGGCGTCCTTGACGGCGCTGCCGCGCGGCATTGCCTTCCAGTTGGTCGATGCCCTCGGCTGCATGCCCAGACGCTCGGCCGAGGGGCTGCTGCGCCTCAAGAAAAGTGAGTCGCGGGCCTTGAGCGCAGCCGGGGTGCGCCTGGGATCGGAGAGCCTCTTCCTGCCGGCGCTCATGACCGCCAAAGCAGGCCGCGTACTGCTGCAGATCTGGGAAGTGAAGCAAGGACGGCGCGCGCCCGAGCCGCCACGCGAGCCATTGGAACAGGCGGCTTCCGATCCGGCTGCGGACGCTGCCTTCTATGCCGCTTGCGGCTATCGTTTGCTGCTGCGCCAGCGCCGGCGGTTGGTGGTCAGGGCCGACCTGCTGGAACAGATCGCCGGCAAGGCGGCAGCTTTGGCCCGCCAGAGCGATGGCTTTCAGCCGACACCGGCGCTACTGCGCCTGGTCGCCGGCGATTCGCAGCAGCTGGCAGTCATCTTGAGTTGCATCGGCTATCGCCAGGAGAGCCAGGGCGGGGTCGTCAGCTTCCAGAGGCGCAAAAGCGGTGCCGACGACAGGCGGCGGCAAAGGGCCGGTCGGCGTCGCGGCGAACGAGAGACAGCCGATCAGGAGTCGCCCTTTGCCGAGCTGAAACAGCTCAAGCTCGCGCTGAGGCAGGCACGTTGATGGGTGACGCTACGATGGGTGACGCAGCGGGGCCCTCCTTGCGCCTCGACAAGTGGCTATGGCACGCGCGCGCTTGCCGAACGCGGACCTCGGCGAGCAAACTGGCGGGATCGGGGCAAGTGCGAGTGAACGGCCAGGTGACCGACAAGGCGCATCACAAGGTTCGGGAAGGTGACGTGCTGACCTTCTTGCAAGGCGATCACATCCGCGTTTGGCGAGTGCTGGGCTTTGCCGAACGTCGCGGGTCGGCCCCGCAAGCACAAGAACTCTACGAGGATTTGAAGCCGCCGACCCCAGACAATCGAATCATCCACGTGCAACCGCGTAAGGCTCCCAAGCCCGATGCGCGCACCCGTCGGCGCCTGCGTCAGATCTCGGGCAAGGTGGATTAGGCTCGGATGCTTCTGCGAGCCCTCGTCTTCTGCTTCGGCTTAGCGTTCTGACCGCATCGGCGAACGCTCAGAACCAAGATCAGGTCACCGAGAGTCTGAAGACCCAGGCTGCGGCAGCAGCGGCGCAGACCTTGAACGGTTGGGATGCGAGCCTGTCGAAGATCGAGGCCGATCTCAACAGCGGCAGCCTGGATCACAACGAACGCAATGCCCGCCGCCTGACTCTGGTCGGCCTTGCCCGTGACGCCGGGCAGGAGGCTACGCGCTTTGGCCAGCAGCAGAGTGAGGCAAAGCGCTTGTTGGATGCCTTGGGCCCGGCGCCCAAGGAGGGCGAACGGGCAAAGCTGGAAAGTGAGTTTGTTGCCCTCTCAGCCTTGAGGGGGCGATCCGATCTGATCGTCGCCAAAGCCAATCTGCTGCTGCGCCAGCTGGATGAGGTGCGCATCAAGGCCTTTGCGCAGGAGCTCTTCGAGCGCGGAAATTCCTTGTTGCGCAGCGCGACCTGGCAATCCGTGCCGAACAGCTTGAAATCTCTGGAAGCCTCGATCGGCTCTCTGATCCTCTTGAGCCTTCTGCCGGCCCGCCTGTGGCAGCGCGCGGAACGGGAGGGGAGCAGCCAGCCGGAGCGCGATGAGGCCAGCACGGATGAAGAGGGCACCGGCGGTTGGTCGATTACGCGGCTCGGCGAGGCGCGCTGGCTACGACTTGTTTCGCTGCTCTGTGCGCTTATCGTGCTGATTGCAGCAATCTTGGGCTACGTCATGCTTTCCGACTACGTCGCTCTGTTCTTCATGACCGTCGTCTCGGTGGGCTTCATCCTGTTGGTACTGCGGCGGGCCCTGCGCGAGGGCTTGCACGCCTATCTCTTCAGGAAACAAAGGACCTACGGCGGCTGGATCCGCCTTTTCATCAAGAGCGAACGCGGCGCCAATTTCCTGGAGCTCTTCATCTTTATCATCCTGGATGTGATCCTGGCACTGATCGCGCCCTTCATTATCCTGCCCAGTGCCGGCATGGCCGAGGACGAGCTGCAAGTCTGGCTTTATACCAACCTGCAGGGTTTCTCGATTGCCGGGATGAACATCAAGCCATTCAACATTATGCTGGCGATCCTTGTTTTCCTTTTTATTCTGGGCTTTACCCACTTCGTTCAACGCCGCTTGCGCCGTTGTGTCCTCTCCAACATTTCGCCCGAAAACAGCGTGCAGCAGTCGATCACCACCGGGATCGGCTTCGGTCTGCAGAACATCGTTTCCAACTTCGTCTCCGGCCTGATCCTCCTGATCGAACGGCCGATCAAGGTCGGCGACTGGGTCGTGGTCGGGGCCAACGAAGGCGTCGTGAAGCGCATCTCCGTCCGTGCGGCGGAGGTCGAGACTTGGCAGCGGTCTTCGGTGTTGATTCCTAACTCTGATCTGGTCTCGACGACAGTGACGAACTGGACGCACAAGGACAAGTTGGGGCGCATCGATATCCCGGTGCGCGTGCCCTTCGGCAACGACCCGCAGAAGGTTCACGACCTTTTGTTGGAGGCTGCGCCGACTGCAACAGGATCCTGGCCTCACTGGCGTCCTACGTCTATTGCAAGGCCTTTTCGCCGGACGGCATGGAGTTCGACATCAGGGTCTATGTGCACGACATCTACGAACAGGTGATTCAAGTGGCCAACGAGGTGCGCATCGCCATCGTCAAGCGCTTCGGCAATGCCGGGGTCGAAATGGCACTGCCGCAGCGGGTTCTGCATCTGGCCGATATCGATCGCCTCGACGCCGAGTCTCGCCGGGCCCGTCCTATCGATCTAGAGGTCGAGGAGACCGGAGAGAAGGCTGGCGGCGAGCCTCGGCAAAATCGCTAGGGTGGCATGCTGCCCTAGGCGTTGCGATCCGGCTTGATGCGCTGCCGGCCCGAGACTATTGTCCGCAAGAATCAGAGAGAGGAGGAGTTCGCCGACCGCCATGACCTATATCGTCAATGATGCCTGCATCCGTTGTAAGTATATGGATTGCGTGGAAGTTTGTCCCGTGGATTGCTTCTACGAAGGCGAAAACATGCTGGTGATTCATCCTGACGAGTGCATCGATTGTGGCGTGTGCGAACCGGAATGTCCGCCCGAAGCGATCCTGCCCGACACCGATCTCGGCGCCGAAGCCTGGCTCGAGATGAACCGAGAGTACTCCGAAACCTGGCCCAACATAACCCGGAAGGGTGAGGCGCCGGCCGATGCCGATGAGTTCAATGGTGTTCCGGGCAAGTGGGAGAAGTATTTCAGCCCGGAGCCGGGTAACAGCGGCTAGGCTGAGCGCTCGCCGCCGCGCCGGAGCGCGGTGGGACGCGTCAAACTGCGTGTGAATGTCGTCCAGGGGATTGTTTCCTGTCAGGCGCCCGGAGGCTTATGCGGCTGGGTGGGATCTGTCCTGTGCCTGTGATCGCTTGATTTTCCTTAAAGTGCATGGCATTATATAAGCTCTAGGAACGATAGGGATCCGGTATTTGTGTCGGGGGCAGATGAGCTCTCCTGTCGGATTAACGGCAGTCTTCACCGTAGAGGGGATGACTGCAGCTGGCGCAAAGCGGCCAAAGGTCGAACACGGATTCGAACCTGACAAGGAGCGGCAGTCGCCACCATCAGCAAGGGAACGGTGTAAAAAGAATGGATAGCGAAGTGATCCAGCTTGATAACGCACGTGCAGATCAGATCGACCAGGCACAGCCCGCCGCACTCTCCGCGAGCGAGGAGAGCACGACCTCGGCTGCGAGCAAGTCTTCGCGCAAGATTGCGAAGCCGGAAGCAGAGGAGTCCGACAGCGACTATGCGACCGGTGACTACGTGGTTTATCCAACTCACGGCGTGGGACGTGTGGTCGGGATCGAAACGCAGGACATCTCCGGGATATCGCTTTGCCTGATCTCCATCAAGTTCGAGAAGGACCGCATGACCCTGCGTGTGCCGGTCGAAAAGGTGCACAATTCGGGTCTGCGCAAACTCTCCACCCGCAAGGTGCTGGACGACGCCCTGCACACCCTGAAGGGCAAGAGCCGGGTGCGTCGCACCATGTGGAGCCGGCGGGCACAGGAGTACGAGACCAAGATCAACTCCGGCGATCCCGTTTCCATCGCCGAGGTAGTGCGCGATCTCTACCGTGGAGAGGGTCAGCCCGAGCAGTCCTACAGCGAGCGGCAGATGTACCAGGCGGCGATGGCCCGCTTGGCCCGTGAGTTCGCTGCCGTCGAAGCCACCGATGAGCTGACCGCAGTTCAAAGGCTGGAAGAAATGCTTCGCGCCGTCTAGTCTGACCCGACCGAAGCTTCGGGCTCGTCGGGCGGGAAAGCGCTTTCCGTCTGGCGGAATAGCCTGCTACATCGGTCGAAACGGATTGGACGTGAGGAGTCGATGGCGGGCGCAAAGTCGGCAGATCCAGGGCAAGGTGGACAACAGCAGGCAATCGCAATTATGCGAAACTGTCAGCGTGTCTGGGCCGTCGGCGGTGTTCATGGTCAGGCACAGCTGCTGGAGCAATTGCATCAAGAGATCGCCGAGCGCTGGCAGTACTTCGATCGCATCGTCTATCTGGGCAACATCATCGGTTTCGGCGTCGACTCCGTCGGCGCCATCGGCGAAACCCTGGACTTTCGCCGTCGCATCCTGGCCGTTCCCCATGCGATCCCCGACGACATCGTCTTCCTGCGCGGCCGGCAGGAAGAAATGTGGCAGAAACTGCTGCAGCTGCAGTTCGCTGCCGATCCGGCCGGCGTGCTGGAATGGCTCCTCAGCCATGGCGTCGGCGCGACCTTGGAAGCATACGGCGGCTCGCTTCGCGAAGGCCGTGCAGAGGCGCGCCACGGTGCCCTCTCGCTCACCCGCTGGACGCAGAACCTGCGCGCCAACATGAGCGGTCTGGAGGGACACAACCACTTCTTCGCCAGCTTGCGCCGCGCCGCCTACAGCGATGACGAGGGCCTCTTGCTGGTCAGCGGCGGACTGGACCCGACCAAGACTCTCAACCAACAGGGCGACACCTTCTGGTGGGGACATCCGGCCTTTGGTGAAGAGGTGACGCAATTCAACCCCTTCCGCTGCGTGGTGCGTGGCTCTTCGTCGAGCCAGCCCGGCATTGCCGTAGACCCGGGCCTGGTCACCCTAGACGGCGGCAGCGCCTTCGGCGGCCCGCTCGTCGCAGCCTGCCTAAATATCGAAGGCCAAGTATTGGACGAGATCGTCGTCGGCCATCCAAGCGAGAAGTAGCCAGTGGCAAGCAGATCGGGCGAACAGACTGCTGCGCTCGCTCGCTCGCCGTTCTTCAGGCGCCGGCCACGATCTCAAGCGCCATAAAGACCGTCATCTCGTTCACCCGGTCGACGCCCTCGCGGGTGTTGGAGCCGTTGTGCGTGCCGAAGACGACATTCTCGAAATCGCGCAGCGGGCTTCCCTCCTGCAGCGGTTCGATCTCGAAGACGTCCAGTGCTGCGGCCGAGACCTGGCCGCTCTTGAGCGCCTCGACCAGATCGGCTTCCTTGACCAGAGGACCGCGTGCCACGTTCGCCAGGGCGGCGCCAGGCTTCATCTGTGCCAGGGTTTCCGCCCTGATCAGGTGATGGTTGTCCTCTGTCAGATTGCAGGCCAGAACCAGATAGTCGCTCTCGCGTAAGACGGTCTCGAAGGGTTTCTGCGTGATTCCGCCAGGTGCCAGCACCTCGGTCGGAATCTCGACCGGGTCGGAGCCGATGACCGGCATGCCGAAGGCGGTGCCGCGGCGGCCGATGGCGCGGCCGATGCTTCCCAGCCCAACCACACCCATGGTCTTTCCGGCCAGGGTCCGGCCTTGAATCTTCAGCCAACCGCCGTCCTGCACCGAGGCATGCATCAGGTGGTAGCCGCGGGTCAGCATCAAGATGAGCGCAAAGGCGGCATCGGCGACTTCCTCGGCGAAGGTGCCGGGCGTGTTGCGCACCGGGATCCCCAACTCGGCCGCCGCGACCTTGTCGATTGAATCGGTGCCGATACCCCACTTGATGATGGCCTTCAGACCGTTCTCCTTGCCAGTCTCGAGCACCGCACGATCGACGAAGTCGTCGCCCAGGATGCAGGTCTCGACGCCGCGGATCAGGTTCAACATTTCGTCGCTGGAGAACTGCTGTCCGGTCGCTTCCGGCAGGATCAGGTCGACCCCGGCCGCCTCGAAGCGGTCGCGATACTCATCGATGTGGCGCAGCAGGTGGTGGCAGGTGACGAGGACCTTAGACATTGCTTTCGCCTTTTCTGGCCTTGTACAGCATCTCGGTAATCTGGAAGTCGATCTCGATATCGATGTCACGCGCCTCGATCTCGTCGACCTCGAAGAGGAATGGACGATTGCCGATCCGGTTGCGGTCGTTAAGCAGGCGATTGCGCTCGAAGATGTAGAGGGTGGAGTTTTCCTGCATCAGCCACTTCGGGAGATCCTGGGTCTGCAGCAGGATGTTGGGATTGTGGTTCACCGCCCGGCCCAAAACGTCCCAGATGCGGTCGCGGATCACGGTGACGCCGAAGAGTGAGTTGTAGATCGGGTACTGATCGAAGAAGCGATCGACCGCGGCTGCAATGGTTTCCTGTTTCAGCAGCGGGTTGGTCGAGTGAGTCTGCAGATAGAACTCAGACTCGATCTGCTTGGCGTCGTAGCTCAGGATGTCGTTCATCGGAATTTCCGGCGCACGCAGATGCTCCGGGCGGTCGAGGACGATGACGTCCTGATACTTCTCCGCGCACTGCTCCTTCACGATCGGCGAGTCGGTGTCGATCACCACCTTCTCGATCTGCTCGACGGCCAGGAGATTCTCCAGAGTGTGCTGATAGAGCGGACGACCGTCACCGAAGGGGCGATAATTCTTGCCGGGCACACGCTGTGAATGGTGGCGCATGGGCATCAGGGCGACGAGCTTGTGTTTGGTCATGTCAGAGGCTTCCCGGAGAGACGTGCTGGTCAATTGCGGTACTTGGGTTCGTGAAGAGGGCGGCGGGCCGCCATCGGCCGCGGCAGAGCGGGCGCGCCGAGAACCACTCGCCAGGAGCTATCCGATCGGGCTTGGCGGGTCCATGGCGTTAGCTCGATCCGCTTGCGCGCGGATCGTCGCGTTGCCCTGCCGGTTCCAGCGGCAGGGTGGGGGAGTCTTCTCCCGCGGCGATGCGACGGTGCCAGGCGTGGTAGCGCTCCAGTTCCCTGGGCGTGGTTTCGGCGGCGTCATAGTTGATCCGGTTGCCTGTCCGCTCGACCCGTGCCTCGGACCAGAGGAGGGAGCTCTCGGAGAACTGAGCGAAGTAGAGCGGTGAATAGAGAAAGCACTCGGCAGATCGCCCGAATGCGGCGACGAAGCGGCCCAAATATTCGCTATCTTCGCCGCGAAGCAGCGGCGCCATGCCGCCCAAACGCTGGAGGACCGGGTCGCGTGGAAAGAGGAGCGAGGTGGTTCGCTTGCGGTAAAGACGGTCGTTGATCGTCAAGGGGCGACCCTCGGCATCGACCCGGCAATAGCTGCAAAGGCTTGCAATGTAGCGATCGGAGCCGAGCAAGGCGGCCAGCTGGCGCTCGATCCGATCGGGAGCGGAGCGGTCGTCGGCATCCTGGAAGGTCAGATAGGCACCCCGCGCAGCCGCCAAACCCAGGTTGCGGGCCAATGCCGCCCCCATCTGGCGTGGCGCGTTGAGTGGCCGCAAGCGCGCGTCACGCTCGCTCAACGTCCGTGCCAAGGCGCCGGTCTCGTCCGTGCTGGCGTCATCGACGACCAGAACTTCCAGCCGGTCATAGCTTTGGACCAGTAGGCTCTCGATTGCGGCCTCAAGGGTGGCGGCAGCGTTGTGTGCCGGCACGATTACAGAGACCAGAGGACGCCCCATCGCATCACATTTGGCCAGATTTCGGAGGCGTCGACGATCCTGGAGCCAAAGCGCCAGGCGTCCAAATCCCAGCGGCGCGTGCTGCTTGAGTCCCTCCAGCGGGTCGAGGAGCGTGGCTTGGAGACCCGGGCGTCTGGCAAGCGGCAGCAGTAGCCAGCGTAGCTGGTGGAAGGGAAAGAGCCGCGTCGCCTCAAGCCAGCCTTCGGGATCGAGGCGCATCCGCTGCGTCAGGCGCATGAATCGCCCTACTTCCGGACTAGCGACAGGCGGTTACAGCGCACTGCCACCGCCTGTCGCATCCATTCCAAGTTCTGACTCGAGAAACAAAGTTCGAGACGATGCGCGAAGGCGATCCCAGCCGCCATCAAGCTGGCTTTAGCCTTTGTAGCTGCCGCTGAACGCACCATAACGAGGTGAGGGATGATAGAAACGATCCTTCAAGTGCAGCAGGCTGGCGTTGGGTTCCTTGTGCGCAGTGCGGGCTTCGCGTTCGGTATAAGCTCGATAGGTGCCGCAGGCTTGGTTGATGCGGTAGAGGAAGATCTCCGGCACCGACTTGAACCTGCCCTTGGTCGCCGCGCACTTCAGATCGCGCAGGATGTTCAGGTTGCTGTAGCGCAAGAGATCGATGAAGCCGAAGTAGGCATCAGGTTCGATGTCCTGGAAGGCCAGGGCCTCACGATAATAGCGCTTGCGGACGTCCTGCCAAGTCTCTTCGTGGATATGGTAGATGCCGGCGTCAGCCACGTAGGCCACCAGCCCGCCTTTGCGAACCGCTTCCTTGGCCCAAGCCAGATCTTCCAGACCGGTCAGACTTTCGTCGTAAGGACGGTCCTCCCAATCGACACGACGAACGGCACAGTTGGCGTTGTTGCAGAAGTAGTCCTTCTGCGGCTCGATGTCGGTCTCGGGAAACCAAGATCGCATCAGGCAGCACTCGGAAAACTTGTTCTGCTCTCCGCCACGCTGCTTGCCGTAGGAGACTTTGACGCGCTCATTTTCGAAGGGGCGCAGCAGCTTGGTGAGCCAGTCGCGCTCCATCGGCAAGGTGTGGGCGCTCAGCAGCACCAGGAACTCGCCGCGGGCTACGCGACAGCCATAGTTGAGCGAGCGGCCGAAGGTGAAATCCTGTGGGCGAATGCGCACGATACGTACGCCATGCTCTTTGGCAATGGCGACTGACCGGTCTGTCGAGCCGGAGTCGACGAGGATGATCTCAAAAGACCGATCACTCTGTTGCTTCAAGGCCTCGAACAGGGGGCCCAAATACTTTTCTTCATTCAAGGCGCGGACAACGATCGAAGCTCTAGGTACAGCAGCGGACATCAGCATATCGGCCGGTCAGGTCAATTTCGATTCTGAGCATCGAAGGGTCTCTTTCCCGGTTCCGATCCCCTTGGTTGAACGCGATACGTGGCCCACAAGACGCGATACGTAGCCCACAAGATAGGTATCGAATTGACTTTCCACCATCGGACTTCACCTCCATCATGGCAACATGAGTTAGCTCTTTCGTCGCCGCAGTGCAACCTTTTTCTTAGCCTTGTTTCAGACATAATACCAGCGGCGCAACTTATTGACCGATGAATGCCCACTTTCCGGCGCCGATGGAGGTTATGGTTTGGGGGTGAGCCCAGAGCTTGTTGCAAGCCTCGCATCCCGCGTCGATGATGTCCTCATAGGTATCGAAGACGGGGTTGGAGAGCCAGTCTTGTCGGAGGTCCTGCCAGATGTTCTCGACTGGGTTGATCTCTGGCGATCGAGAGGGCAACAGCATGATGGCGATGTTCTTTGGACGCTTGAGTTTGTCGGTGCTGTGCCATCCGGCCCGATCCATAAGGACGCCAGCGTGAGCGCCCTTGGCGAGGTTGCGACCGATCTCGTCGAGGTGCATCTGCATGGCCTCGGTGTTGGCCTTCGGCAGTATGAGAGCGGCAGCGGTGCCGCGGCGCGGGCAGATGGCTCCAAAGAAAAGAGAGGCATTCTCGTAGCGCCGGTCGGCCGACAGGCGTGGGCGGGTGCCGGTCTTGGCCCAGATGCGCGCGCGGCCGTTTTTCTGTCCCAGCCTGGCTTCATCTTGGAAGCAGATCTCGGCCGGCATCGTCTTGGGCAGATGGCCTCTGTGCGCTGCGAGCGTGCGCGAGAAGTTTTTCGAATGTCTCCAGGACAGGTCGATCCTGGGCCGGATGCTGCGGGCGTCCGCCGATAAAGGAAAAAGAGAGAACCCGGAGCAGCGCGGAGACGCTACGCTCACTATAGATGACCTTGAAACGCTCTTCAATGACCCGCTTCAAGTCGACCCGTCGCCAGCGTACGACGCCGTCGACTGCCGGATCGGGGCCGGCCTCGACGATCGCCGCCAGCTCGCTCATCTGCTCCGCCGACAAACGACGCGGACGTCCGGCGCCTGGGCGGTTCGTCAGGCCATCCGGCCCTTCGGCATTGAAGCGGTGCGCCCAATCCCGCAGCGTCTGGCGATCCCTTGCGCCGATCTTCGCCGCTTCAGCCCGGCTCATCGCGTCGTAGACGGCCGCCAGGGCCAGAAGACGGCGGGTCTGCCTCGGATCCTCACAGCGCTTGGCCAGTCCCCGAAGGCTGGCTGCATCGTAATCGTCGCCAAGCTCAACACTCGATGGCATGGCGAGTCTCCTTCGCATGCCTCGAATCGCATCTCCACCCGCGTCGGGAATCACCCAAGTCAACCTTTCTTGCCGCTGGTGTTAGGGCTTGAAAAGTTTCGTGTTTTCGAAACATGCTCGCCACTGATGTTGCACTGCACCCATTGCGCATACTGCATGGCAGATTAGAGTCGCTTGAAACACGGGCTCTGCCGCCCGAAGGCTGGCGTCCCGAGACCAAGTCTTTCCACGATGCCTTTGCTGCTCAATTATATCTCGAAAGGTTACGATATGCCACCACTGGGCCGTCGATCGGTGATGATGCAACGGCCCAGTCGAGTTGGAAACAGGTCTTCGGTAAGCACGATTCGCTGATCTAGGCTTTTGTGCCTATGCTCTCGCGGGGCAGCACGATGGGATAGGTCTCACGAAGTTTGCGATCCAGCTTTGCGGAAACGTGACCGGGAAAGACCGTGCTCAGCACCTCTTTTCTGATCTCGATCGCGCGCTCGACCAAATTCGGCTTGCCTTTCTCCACCCACTCTTTCGGACTGGTCCTGTCGCCCAGCACCGGATAGACGTACTCGCGCTGCATCAGGGAGAGTGTGGCCTGGTGGCCCAGGTAGTGACCCGGCCCCTCAGTGCAGACCTGACGGATTACCTCGAGCGAGACGCTGTCTTCGGTGACCTCGATACCGCGCACACAGCGTAGGGCCTGGCCGATCATGTCGTCGTCGATGATCATGCTCTCCAGGCAATAGCCCAAGAGCGAAGCGTGCATTCCTATCGACTCGTAGACCAGATTGAGCCCGGCCAAGCCGGAGATGGCGGCGTTAATTCCCTTCTCATAGCCGGCTTGGTTGTCCGGCACCTTGGAATCGCACATACCGGCCGCGGCACCGCCGGGCAGGTCGTAGAACTGCGCCATCTGCGCACAGGCCGCCGCCAGCAGGCCCTGCTCGCCAGAGCCGCCCGACATGGCTCCGGTGCGCAGGTCCGAGACGAAGGGCCAGGTGCCGAAGATCGCCGGCGCGCCCGGGTTGATCGCATTGACGTAGCAGAGGCCGGCCAGGCACTCGGCCACGGCCTGGACCACGGCGCCGGCCAGATAGGGAGGTGCGGTCGCACCTGCCTGCCCGGCCGAGAGCAGCAGCACCGGCATGCCGCCGCGCACGCAGACCTCCAGCACCCGGCAGGCATCCTCGGCGAACTTCATCGGCGGGACGACGAAACAGTTCGAATTGCTGACGAATGGACGTGCGCGCCAGACCTCTTCGCTGTCGCAGTAGTCATGCAGCAGCTTGAGGCAGACCTCGGCGCCCTCCGCCACGTTGAAGTTGGTGCCGACATGCTTGGAGGTACCGGAGATCGAGGCATAGAGCGTGCTCACGTCCAGGGTGACCAGGTCTGTGATATCGCAGGCCGTCAGCGGACGCTGGAAGAAGTGGCAGTTGTCCAGGGTCTCAGCGATCCGGGCGGAATCGTAGAGATCCTTGATCGTGGCATCGCGGTAGCTGTTGTGTTCCAGATCGACGATCTGGGTGGCCGCACCGGCGGTGCCGTAGTAGACTCGATTGCCGGACGGCAGCATATCGTACTTCTCTTGCTGGGCGAAGAGCGGCTGGTGGCGCCAAGCCTTGGTCACCACATCCTCGACCAGGGCGCGGGGGAAGCGCAGCCGGCCGTCGTCGCCCATGATCGCGCCGGCAGCCGTGCAGACTTCGACGCAAGAGGGGATGGCCTGCGCCAGCCCGATTTGCTCCAGCGCGTCGAGGGCGGCCTGGTGAATGCGCTCGACATTTGCCTGGGTCAGGGGGCGATACTGCCCCCCGCGCAGGCCGGCCTTGATCGGCCGAACATCCTCGGCCAAGGGTGCCGCTCGCGCGGCCATTCTGGCATCCCGACCGCGGCGTCGGCCGGTCTTGGTGCCCACCTCTTCCATAGTCATCGCAGTCTCTCCCCGAGTGTCGGCAGGCCTTCGCCTTCGTTTGCCGCTAAAGTCGGGTCCTCTCGGACTTCGGATCGTAGAGCGGTTTGGCCGAGGCGATGGCCGCTATTCTGCTGCCGAACACCTCGATTTCAAAGCTGGATTGCAGCAGCTCGCTCACCTTCTGGCCGGGCTCACAGGGCACATAGCCCAAGCCCACCGCAGCGCCCAGGTGGTGGCCGTAGTTGCCCGACGAGAGGTAGCCGACGGTTCGGCCGTCCTGCACGATGGGCTCGTTGTGATACAGCAGCGGTTCGGGCTGGGTCAGTTGGAACTGTAGCAGCCTGCGGCTGAGGCCGCTCTCCCGCTTGCGCAGGACCGCATCGCGACCCAGGAAATCGCCGAGGTTGGAGCGCGGCTTCTCGGTCTTCACGGCAAAGGCCAGGCCGGCCTCCAGGACGTGGTCCTCGTCGGTGATGTCGTGTCCGTAGTGGCGGAAGGCTTTCTCGATTCGGCAGGAATCCAGCACGTGCAGGCCGCAGAGGCGAAGATCCTGCTGCGGCCCGGCAGCCGCGATGGCATCGAAGACATGCACCGCCATGTCGCTGGAGACATAGATCTCCCAGCCGAGTTCGCCGACATAAGTCACGCGATGCGCCCGCGCTACGCCCAAGCCGATCTCGATCTCCTGCATGCTGCCGAAGGGGAAGTCTGCATTGGCAAGCGATTGCGGCGTCAGCGGCTGCAGCAAATCGCGGGCCTTGGGGCCCATGACGCAGATCACGGCCTCGGCGGCGGTGATGTCGGTGGCGATGCAGAAAGCCTCTTCCGGCGTGTGGCGGCGCAGCCAGGCCAGGTCGCGCTGCAGGGTAGCGCCTGGTGTGATCACCAGAAAGGCCGTCTCACTCAGGCGGGTCACGGTGACGTCGGCCTCGATACCGCCGCGCTCGTTCAGCCACTGCGTATAGACGATGCGGCCAACCGGAACCGCCATATCGTTGGCGCAGACACGCTGTAGAACCGCTTCGGCATCGCGACCCTCGACGCGGATCTTGCCGAAGAAGGTCATGTCGAAGAGGCCGACGTCGTGACGGACGGCACGGTGCTCTTCGGCGGCATAGGAGAACCAGTTCTGCCGCTTCCAGGAGTACTGGTACTCGGCTGCTTCACCGCGGGTGGCTGCCTCGGCAGGCAGGAACCAATTGGCCCGCTCCCAACCGGCCATCTCGCCGAAACAGGCGCCGGCCCCTGCCAAGCGATCGTGCAGGGGGCTGCGCCTGATGCCGCGCGCCGTCGCATACTGGCGGTAGGGATAGTGGTCGGCGTAGAGCAGGCCCAGGCTCTCCTTGGCCCTGGCGATCAGGTAGGACTTGTTCGACTGGAAGGGCTGCATGCGCCGGATGTCGACGTCCCAAAGGTCGAAGGGCGGCTCGCCGGCGTCCATCCACTCGGCCAGGGCCTTGCCGGCACCGCCGGCCGACTGGATGCCGATCGAGTTGAAGCCGGCAGCGACATAGAAGTTCTTCAGCTCCGGCGCTTCGCCCAGCAGGTAGCGGTCGTCCGGTGTGAAGCTCTCTGGTCCGTTGAAGAAGGTGTGGATGCCGGCTTCGGCCAGCAGCGGCACGCGATTTATCGCCTTCTCCAGGATCGGCTCGAAGTGGTCGAAATCCTCCTGCAGCTGATCGAAGCAGAAATCTTCGGGAATGCCGCCCATGCCCCAGGGTTTGGCGTTGGGCTCGAAGGCGCCCAGCAGGATCTTGCCGGCGTCCTCCTTATAGTAGGCGCACTCGTCGGGCACCCGCAGGACCGGCAGATCCGGTGAGAGGCCGTCGATGCCCTCGGTCACGATGTAGAAGTGCTCGCAGGCCTGCAGCGGCACGCCGACGCCGGCCATGCGGCCGACCTCGCGACCCCACATGCCGGCGCAGTTGATCACATAGTCGGCGGCAATCGCGCCCCGCTCGGACTCGACGCCGGTGACCCGCCCCTCGTCCTGGGTGATGGCGGTGACCTTCACGCCCTCAAAGACCAAGGCACCGCGGTTGCGTGCCCCGCGGGCCATGGCCAGCGCCACGTTACCCGGATCGGCCTGTCCGTCGGTCGGCAGGAAGACGCCGCCGACAACGCCGTCCAAGGAGAGTAGCGGATAGCGGTCCAGGCACTCCTTGGGCGAAATCACATGCGCATCCAGGCCGAAAGTAGCGGCCATGCCGGCGCCGCGCGCCAGCTCCTCCATGCGATCCTCGCTCAAGGCCAGGGCCAGGGATCCGCGCTGCTTGAACCCGGTGGCGACGCCGGTCTCGGCTTCCAAGGTGCCGTAGAGTTCGGCCGAATACTGCGCCAGCTTGGTCATGTTCATGGTTGCGCGCAGCTGCCCGACCAGACCCGCGGCGTGCCAGGTGGTGCCGCAGGTCAGCTGCTTGCGCTCTAGCAGCACTACATCCTTCCAGCCGAGCAAGGTCAGGTGATAGGCGAGCGAGCAGCCGATGACGCCGCCGCCGATAATGACTGCGCGGGCCTGTGCGGGAAGTTCTTTCATAGTCTTCTTGGTTCCTTCGTGTTGAATGCTAGGCGCGCAGACGTGCGTTCTGGGGATCGTAGATCGGCTCGCTGGCGACGATGGCTTTCTTGCGGGCGCCGTAGATATCGACCTCCAATTCGGTGCCGACCTCCGACAGGTCGCTGCGCACCGTCGCCAGGGCGATGGACTTGCCGACGCGATGGCCGTAGCCGCAGGAGGTCACCAGGCCGATGGCGGTGCCGTTCTGCCAGACCGATGCCAGATAGGGCGCGTCGGTGTCGGTCTCTTCCAGAAGCAGCGGTACGAAGCGCTCCTTGTAGCCCTGTTGCTTCTCGTTCAGAAGGGCTGCCTTGCCGGGGAAGTCGGGCTTGTCCAGCTTCACGAAGCGGTCGAGACCGCCTTCCAACAAGGTCCAATCGGTCGAGAGGTCCAGCTTCCAGGAGCGATAGCACTTCTCCAGGCGTAGCGAATCCATGGCGTACATGCCGAAGTCGCGGATGCCGTGCGCTTCGCCGGCAGCCCAGAGCCGCTCATAGACGCCCAACACCTGACCCAGCGGGAAGTGGAGTTCCCAGCCCAGCTCGCCGATGTAGGAGATGCGCAGCGCCAGACCGCGGGCCATGCCGATGGTGATCGGCTGGACCGAGAGCCAGGGCGAGGCGCTGGAGAAGTCGAGGTCGGCGACGGCCTCGATGACCCCACGGCTCTTCGGGCCGGTGACGATCAAGGCGCTCCAGTCGGCCGTCTTGTTCTCGATGGCGATCAGGCTGTCGTCCGGCAGATAGCGCTTCAAGAGATCCAGGTCGTGCCACTCGCCGCTGCCGGCGCCCAACAGTAGGAATTCGTCGTGATCCAGGCGGGTTGCCGTCAGCTCGGAGAGGATGCGGCCTTGGCTGGTGGCGATGTAGACTAGGCCGACGCGGCCGACGCGGGGCAGGCGCCCGGCGATGACGCTCTCCAGCCAGTCCGCGGCACCGGCGCCGCTGACCTGGAAGCGCGAGAAGCCGGGGAAGTCCATGATGCCGATGGTGTCGCGTACGGCCCGGCACTCCTCACCGACGGCGGCGAAGGACTCGCCGTGGTCCAGGCGGTTGGTGTGGGTTTCCGGGTCGATGCCGGCGCGTGGGAACCAGGCCGCACGCTCCCAGCCGGATCGGGCACCGAAGACCGCGCCCTTGTTCTTCAAGGTGCCGTAGATTGGCGAGGTCAAGGCCGGCCGGCCGGCCGGCCGCTCTTCTCTTCGTGCGGATAGCCGATGGCGTATTCGCGCTGATAGAACTCGATCGCCTTGGCGCGGGTGTATTCTTGCGTTGCAAAACCGGTGAAGCGGCGCGGATCGATCGACCACATGTCCCACTCGGTCTCGCCGTGCATGATCCATTCCGAGAGGACCTTACCGGCACCGCCGCCCTGCACGATGCCGAAGGAGAAGACGCAGGCCTCGAAGGCATTCTTGACGCCGGGCATGGGGCCAACCAGGGGATTGCCATCCGGCGTATAGGGGATCGGGCCATTGACCACGCGCTTCACCCCAACCGTGCCCAGGATCGGCACCCGCGCGCAGGCGTCTTCGATGTAGTATTCCAGACGATCCAGATCGTCGGGATAGAGCTGGAAGGAGAAGTCGGCCGGCATGGGATCGCTGCGAGTCACCCAATGCGGTGTCGCCTGCCACTCGTAGGGGCCGAGCAACAGCGCATCGCCCTCCTGGCGCAGATAGTAGGAGATGTCGGGGTCGCGAAGCAGCGGCAGCTTGCCGTCGCCGCGGGACTTCAGCCCTTCGATCTGCTCGGTGACCAGGTATTGATGAGACATCGCCACAGAGGGGATCCTGCGGCCGAAAAAGGCTCCGACCTCAGCTGCGCGATAGCCGGCGGCATTGACCACGTACACGCAGCGGACCTCGCCTTGCGCCGTCTCGACGATCCATTCTCCGCCGTCGCGACGCACTCCGGTGACCGGACAGAAGCGCTGAATCTTGGCGCCCAGCTTGCGGGCGCCGGAGGCGAAGGCTTGGGTCAGCTGTGCCGGGTCGATATCGCCGTCGGTCGGGTCGTAGCTGCCGCCCAGGATGTCGTGCGTCTCGAGGAAGGGATAGATCTCCCGCATTTCCTCGTTGGTCATCATCCCCAGTTCGATGCCTTGGCGCCTTGCCATGGTGCAGGCATGGCGGAACTCGGCCATACGGTCTTCGGTGTGGGCAAGGCGGATCGCGCCCGTGTTGTGATAGTTGATCGGGTAGTCGACCTCCTCGCCCAGCACCTTGTAGAGGGCGTTCGAATAGCCCTGCATCTTCATGATCGACCAGGAGCCGGAAAAGGTCGGGCAATTGCCGGCCGCATGCCAGCTGGAGCCTGAGGTCAACTCGTTCTTCTCGAGCAGAAGGCAGTCGGTCCAGCCGGCTTTGGCTAGGTGGTAGAGACTGGAACAGCCGACGGCGCCGCCGCCGATGATGACGACGCGAGCGGTGGAGGGGAGCTTAGCCATAGTGCGAGTCTCCGGGGTCCGAAGGATCAGTAGATAGGCGGTGCGATCACCCAGATGACGATGCAGGGCTCGTCACCGGGGTTGCACCAAAGATGAACCTGTTCTTTAAAGCGAAAGCTGTCGCCGGCCTGCAGGTGAAAGCAGCGCCCGGCAAGCGTCAGATCCAGTTTGCCGGCGGCGACGTAGCCGGCTTCTTCGGTGGCACGCAGCGCCGGCTCGGCCAGCTTGG
Source organism: Rhodospirillales bacterium (assembly GCA_965202755.1). Taxonomy (GTDB): domain Bacteria; phylum Pseudomonadota; class Alphaproteobacteria; order Kiloniellales; family JACOMY01; genus JACOMY01. The sequence goes on from CBDBCL010000036.1 coordinate 216,923, forward strand.
CTCCGGGCGCGAAGACACTGCGGACAATCTCGAAGGAGCCGCCTAGATCCGGTGACAGCAGTTCTTCGACAAGACCGTCTTGAGTGTTGCCCAGCGAACGGCGGGCGTCGCGACGCACGATGAAACCCTGTTCGGCCGGCGGTGCCGCCTCGTTGGCGAAGAAAAAGCCCAGCGGCACCTCGAAGGCACCGGCCAGCGCCCGCAGATCGCTGATACCGGGCTCGGACAGGCCGCGCTCCACCTGGCTCAACCAGCCGACCGACCGCCCCAGCTGGAGCGCCAGCTCGGCTAGGGTAAGACCACGCGCCTTGCGCAGGCTGCGCAGATCCTGCCCCAAGCGTCGGCCCGCCAAAACCTCTGCCTGTGCTGGGTCGTCTTGAAAGATCGCATCCATTTCCGCGTACTTATGAAATTCGATCAAAAATTTTCATGATCACGCGCTCGACGCAAGAAAAATCGTGCCGCTCGATGCAAATTTTCTGGACCTCGGTCACCCCTGTGCCAAGCTGGGCTGGAAGCGGCGGAAATCGGAAGCAAGCCGATAAGCGAATCCTGGTATGCAAGACATCTGCTGCCCAGCATGATCGATTTCTCGTGCGGCATGCCGCCGATCCAGGCCTTGCGACAGCGCGTGGTGCCGGCGGCCGAAGGGCGGGTGATCGAAATCGGCCTGGGCAGCGGGCTGAACCTGCTTCTACGATGCTGACAGGGTGCGCGAGGTGATCGGTGTCGATCCGGCCGGTGCGATGCTGCGCCGGGCCGCGCCGCGGATCACGGCCGCATCGGTGCTGGTGGCGCTGGAGATCCTGTCCGGTGAAGACCTGCCTTTTGGCGAGGCCATCTCCGACAGTGTGGTCTGCACCTTCTCGCTCGGCATGATTCCCGATCCGGCCGCCGCCTTGGCGGAGATGCGTCGGTTTCGGAAACCCTAGGGGCGCTTGATCTTCACCGAGCATGGGGAGGCCCGGACCCCTCGGTGCGCCGTTGGCAAGACCGCCTGAACGGCACCTGGGGACGCATTGCCGGCGGGTGCAACCTCAATCGGCCCATCCTCAAGCTGATCGAGACCGCAGGATTTTTTTGCCGGAGGGCGTCGAATGCGGTTACCTGCCGCCGGCGACCCGCTTTTCCGCCTATTGCGTCAGTGGTTGGGAGCGGCGCCAGTCTTGAGCAAAGGACCTAGGCGATGCAGGTGACAGCGATCCACCGAGATTTCGGCCTTGAGATCTCTGGCTGCGATCTGAAAGACCTCGACGCCAGTGGGCTTTTTTCCGAGATCCGCGATCTCTTCGAGCGTCACAGCCTGCTGCTGTTTCGCGATCAAGCGTTGGACGACGAGGCCCACCTGGCCTTGGGTCGGCGATTCGGCCCCTTGGAGGATCGCATCGTCGGCCGGCCGGAGCTGGAAATCGCTTTCGTCTCAAACGAAGCCGAAGATCGCCTCTATAGCGCCGAGGATTGGCAGCTGTTGCAGCTGCAGGCCAACTTCCTCTGGCACACCGACAGCACCTTCCTGCCAGTGCCGGCCCTGGCCAATCTACTGCAGGCCCGGGTGGTGTCCACGGAAGGGGGAGAGACCGAATTCGTCTCCTCACGGGCGGGCTGGCGCGATCTGGATCCTCGCCTAGCGAGAGCTGATCGCCCAATGGTCGGATCAATGCTGGCAGGCGGTCATCGAGAACCCCGTGACTGGTGAGGAGTCTCTCTGTATCGCCTCGCACGCCTATGCCGTAGACGGTATGGAGCCGAAAGCGGGGGTCGCCCTGATCGATCGGGTGATCAAGGCCGTCACCGGACCGGAGGCGATCTATAGCCACCGCTGGACGCCGGGTGACCTCCTGATCTGGGATGAGCTTGCCGTTCTGCACCAAGGACGGCCCTGGCCCTACGATCAGCCGCGACGCCTCGCCAGCATCTGCGTCTCGCTGCAGGACAAGGATGGCCTAGCCGCAATGCGGCCGAACTGAAGCTATAGATCGATCGGGACGCCCTGTCGGCCGGCCAGATCCTGGATGAACTGCCAGGCGACACGGCCTGAGCGGCTGCCGCGGGTGACCGACCAAGCGCGGGCCTCGCGCGCCAGCTCCTCGCGCTCGAAGCCTAAGCCGTAGCGTCGGCAGTAGCCCTCGATCATCTCGAAATAGGTGGCCTGGTCGCAGTTGTGGAAGCCGAGCCACAGGCCGAAGCGATCGGATAGCGAGACCTTTTCTTCCACCGCTTCCGAGGCATGGATCGCGGTCGAGCGTTCGTTCTCGATCATCTCGCGCGACAGCAGGTGGCGACGGTTGGAGGTGGCATAGAAGAGCACATTGGCCGGCCGTCCTTCGATGCTGCCTTCCAGGATGGCCTTCAGCGACTTGTAACTGGCGTCCTCGCTCTCGAAGGAAAGATCGTCGCAGAACAGCAGCGCTCGGCGCGGCTGGCCACGCAGCAGATGCAGCAATCGCGGCAGGCTCGGAATGTCCTCGCGATTGATCTCGACCAAGGCCAGGCGCTGATGGTCGCCAGCCTCTGCTTCGGCGTTCACGGCCTCGTGACTGGCCTTCACCAGCGAGCTCTTGCCCATGCCGCGCGCGCCCCAGAGCAGCGCGTTGTTGGCCGGCAGACCACGCGCGAAGCGGCGGGTGTTCTCCAACAGGGTCTCCACCTTGCGATCCAAACCGCAGAGCAGGTCGAGCGACACCAGATTGACCTTGGGTACCGGCTGCAGGCGGCCTTCGTCGGCTTGCCAGATATAGGCGTCGGCCAGATCCAGGGTGCTGGGCGAAAAGGCCGGCGGCGCCAGGCGCTCCAAGGCTTCGGTCAGGCGGCGCAGCAGCGGTTCCAGGGCGGCGAGGTCGTCGGTCATGGCGTCGATAAGGCTTCCAAGAAGTCGACCGAGGATGGGGTCGCGCGAGCCTTAGGGGCCCCGGCGCCCGGCGTCAATTCCCCGGGTCGGGCAAGCCGGTCCCTCTCCTGCCCTGAGTGCAGCGGTCCGGGGCTTGTCAGGTGGTGGGAAAAGGACCCATTCAGGCGCGTTGCATTTTGCGAAAGGATCGCTATAGTCCGCCGACTTTGACCGACCACCGTATAGTGGAGTTATCCTTTCATGTTCATCGCACCGGCCTTCGCGCAGGAGGCCAACGGCGGCGGCGGCGGCGACATCATCACGTCGCTCTTGCCCCTCGTCCTCATCTTCGTGGTCTTCTACTTCCTGCTGATTCGTCCGCAGCAGAAGCGCTCGAAGGAACACCGCAACATGGTCACCAACCTGCGCCGCGGCGACCGGGTCGTGACCGGTGGCGGTGTCGTCGGCCAGGTGACCAAGGTGATCAACGACAATGAGGTTCAAGTCGAGATCGCCGAAGGCGTCCGGGGTGAAGGTGGTGCGCGGCACCATCACGACCGTGCTCGATCGCAATGAATCGGTTGCTGCCCCGGCGCCGGCCCCGGCTCGCGGTCTTAAGGCCAAGGCCGAAAAGCAGGCCGAAAAGCAGGAAGGGGGGCTGACGAGGGCGAGAAGAAAGACTGACGGCAGCTAGGGGGACAGCAGCGTCGCGCTAGGCCCTCTGTCCCGCTTCGTTCACGTCTCTAGGATTCGAGCCATGTCAGACCTTTCCCGCTG
>CBDBCL010000037.1:0-301019 GCA_965202755.1 Rhodospirillales bacterium
CGCGTGAGATCGGCCTGATAGCCGAGAGCGAGGAGAGATCATGGCAAGATGCTCGCACCGGAACCACAGTCCAGCATTCAAGGCGAAAGTGGCCTTGGCAGCCATCCAGGGCGAGAGGACGCTGGCCGAGTGAGCCCAGCAGTTTGATGTACACCCCCAACCAGATCACCCAGTGGCGCCGGCAGTTGTTGGATGGCGCTGCCGGTGTGTTCGGCGACACCGCCAAGGCCGAGCCAAGGCCGAGACGGTGCCGGCGGTGGATGTGAAGACCCTTCATGCGAAGATTGGCGGGCTGACGTTAGAGAAGGATTTTTTGTCCGCAGCGCTCGGCAAGGCCGGTCTGTCGGCGCGCGCAAAGCGATGATTGAGCGCGACGACAGACTGAGCATCGGTCGTCAGGCGCAACTGCCCGGCCTCAGCCGAGGTGGCGTCTCCTATCTGCTGCGCCCGGCCTCGCAGACCGATCTCGCGCTCATGCGCCGGATCGACGCGTTGCATCTGGATGACCCTTTTGCCGGCAGCCGGATGTTGCAAGGCCTGCTGAAGGCAGAAGGCTATGAGGTGGGGTGGCTGCGTGTTTCGACGCTGATGCAGAAGATGGGGATCGAGGCGCTCTACCGCTGCCCGAAGACCTCGAAGCCGGCGCCGGGATACAAGATCTATCCCTCCCTACTGCGCGGCCTCGCGGTCAGGCGCCCTGACCGGGTCTGGGCGATGGACATCGCCTACCTACCCACGGCACGGGACTTGGTCTATCTTGCTGCTGTCCTGGACTGGTTCAGCCGCAAGGTTCTGGCTTGGCAGTTGTCGATCACGCTTGAGGCAGAGTTCTGTATCAAGGCCCTGGAGGAGGCGCTGGCACGCCATGGCAGGCCAGAGATCCTCAATACCGACCAGGGCAGTCAATTCACGTCGCTGGACTTCGTTCAGGTCCCAGAGGACGCGGAGGTCGCGATCTCCATGGACGGCAAGGGAGCCTGGAGGGGCACCGTTTTTGTGGAGCGCCTCTGGCGCACGGTCAAGTATGAGGAGATCGACCTGCACGCCAACGCCAACGTGCCGGAAGCGCGCAGCGCAGCGCCTCCGTTCCCTCGATCATCGCTGCCAACATGCAGGTCGAAGGGACTTTGCGCTCGGCCGGGGGCATCCAGGTCGATGGTCGGGTCATCGGCGATGTCGGCAGCCGCTCGGTCACCATCGGCCAGGAGGCGCACGTCCAAGGGCAGATCAGCTGCGAGACCGCCCGTATCGACGGCTATCTCTCGGGCGAAGTGCGAGCCAAGTCGGTGGTCATCTCCAAGAGCGCGCATATCGCCGGCGATGTCGTCCACGAGACCGTCGCCATCGAGGCAGGCGCCCACATCGAGGGTAGCCTGAAGCGGATCTCCAGCGAAGAAGCCCAGCGCCTGCCTCTGTCGGATGGAGAGGACTGGGCCGAGAAGGTCGACCCCCTGGTCGAGATCGAGGATTTGAAGGATTCGCTTGAGGGCAAAGACGGCTGAGTCACGCTCGCTCAGGTGAAAAATCCAAAACCCCAGCCCGACAGCAGGGCAGCGATGAAAGCCAGCACCAGATAGAAAAGAAAAACCGGCAGGCGTACCAGGCTGTAGACCGGGATCGCTGCCCAGGCCGAGGTAATGCCGCCGGCAATCAGAAAGGTCATGGCCGCGTCCGGACGCATGCCGCTGTCGATCAAGCCGCGGATCAGCGGCAGGGCGGCATAGCCGTCGAGGTAGATGGGCATCCCCACCAGCGCCGAGAGCGGCAGTGCGTACCAGGCATCGCGCCCGACCAGCGGGATCAGCCAATCCTGCGGCAGGTAGGTCTTCAGAAAGTACTCGGCGATGAAGGCCAAAAGCAGCCAGAAGAGCACCAGGCGGGCGCTATCGCGTGCCGCCTTGGTGAAGGTGCTCCGCCGGCTGGCTTCGCTCCAAAAGCGCCAGCGGAGCGATTGCGGCGCGTTACAGCCGCAGCCGAAGGACTGGGAGAGACGGGTCGGACGGTCGGGGTTCCGGAACCAGCCGAGCTTGACCGCCGCCAGGGCCGCACCGCCGCCCAAAAGACCGCAAGCGATCGCCGCCAAGGTCTTGCCGATGGCAAAGGGCAATCCCAAGGTGGCCGCGGTGATCGCCAGCATTCCCGGACTGGTAATCGGCGAGGCAAGCCAGAAGGCCATGATCGGTGGCAGCGGCACGCGGGCCGCCATCAAGCCTGCGATCAGCGGAAAGACAGTGATGCCGCAAACCGGGGTGAGGGCGCCGATCAGCGAGGCCGAGCCGATCATACGGATCTGCCGGCCACGGAAGGCAGACGCGATCAGGCCGACCGCGCCGCTGGCCGCGGCAAAGGCCACCAGCAAGACGGCCAGCAGGATCATCGGCCCGATGGAGAGCAAACTTTCCAGCGCGTAGAGGCCGGCCTGCAGCAGTGTTGTCGGCCATAGGGCAAGCGCCGTCGCGCTGCCTGCGACAGTGGCGATGCGAAGCAGCTGTTGGCGCGACAGCCGGATTCGGCTTTGGGGTGCCTGCCCCTCGGATAGCTCGGTCATGGCCGAAAGGTGCCGATCCGAGAGGCATCTCACCAACGAATAGTTACGATGCTAATTATGAATAAAATCGAACGCTTGTGAGTGACGAGGCCGGTTCGAATCTGGCCTCAGGCGAAAGCCTCCAGGACGGTCTTACCGATCGCGCGCCCGCTCTCTTGGCGTCGATGCGCCTCCAGCAAGCTGGCGGCGGAGGTTGCACCGAGGTTCTCCGTCGCGGTGGTGCGCATGCGGCCGGCGGCGACGAGATCGGCGATGCGATCCAGCAGCCGGTGCTGGGCGTCCATATCGGTTGTTTGCCACATGGAGCGGGCGAACATGAACTCGATATGGAAGGAGAGCGACTTCTGCTTGATCTTCATGATGTCGAGGCTTGCCGGGTCGTCGATCATGCAGATCTCGCCACGCGGTGCGATCAGTTCCACGATCTGCTCGAAATGCTGCTCGCTTCCGGTCAAGGCCGCCACGTAGCGGGGCCCCCGGCCCAGTGCTGCGATCTGCTCGGGCAGGGGCTGGCGGTGATCGACGGTCGCGTCCGCGCCCATCGCCTTGCACCACTCGCGGGTCTCCTGGCGCGAGGCGGTAGCGACGATCGTGAGTTTGGTCAAGGCCTTGGCAATCTGGATCAGGACCGAGCCGACCCCGCCAGCGCCGCCGATCACCAGCAAGGTCTCGCCCGCGCCGCCGCCCTCAGGCACCTTGAAGCTGTCGAACAGCAGTTCCCACGCGGTGATGGAGGTGAGGGGCAGGGCCGCGGCTTCGGCCATGCTGAGGGAATTCGGCTTGCGACCAACGATGCGCTCATCGACCAGATGCAACTCAGAGTTCGTTCCCGGACGGGTGATGTCGCCGGCGTAGAAGATCTGGTCGCCCGGTTGAAACAGGCTGACCTCGGCGCCCACGGCCTCGATGGTGCCGGCCGCATCATAGCCGAGCACCTTGTGCCCGCTGTCGGGTTCGGCACGCATGCGGACCTTGGTGTCGACGGGGTTGACCGAGATGGCCTCCACCGCCACCAGCAGATCGCGCGGCCCCGGGGTCGGATCGTCGATTTCGATGTCCTCCAGGGCGCCGGCCTCCTCGACCGGCAGGCTCTTCCTGTATCCCACTGCTTTCATGATACTCGGGTCTCCTCTGTGAACGTTCACGGCGATCAATTCGAAATCATCATCGATCATTGCACAACGATGAGAGTTCTGCCAGGACCGCATGAACAGGGAAAATGAGTTGTTCTTATGGTATCGATGATTGATTCAAATAGATCACCTTTTCGCCTGGGTGCCGATCTGATCAGCCTTCGGGCTTTGGTTGCGATTGCCGATACCGGGTCTTTCCACGGCAGCCGCCGCACGGATCGGGCGCACGCAGTCGGCGGTCAGCCTGCAGATCGCCAAGCTCGAAAATCGGCTGCAGACCAGGCTGCTGGAACGCTCCATCCGTAATGTCTCGCTGACGCCTTCCGGCGCGCTTCTGCTCGGCGACGCGCGGCGTATCCTGGCGGTCGCGGACGAGGCTGCGACTGCGCTCAGCGCGCCGGAGACCGCGGCACCTTTCCGAGTTGGTTTTGCCGAGTACCTGGCGCCCGACCGTCTGCATGCGCTGCTTGGGCGCTTCAAGTGCGCACATCCGAAGCTGACCTTCGAGCTGAAGCTCGGCCCCGGTCATGCGCTGCGCGAGGCGCTCGAGCGCGGCGACCTCGATGTCGTCATTGCCGGCCCGGACGGAGGTGACCAGGGGCTGGTTCTGCAGCAGGAGCCGATGGTCTGGGTCGGGTTCCCGGAACGCGCGGTCGAGAAGGAAGATCCGCTGCCGCTCATCGCGATGCAGCCACCCTGTAGTTACCGCCGCATGGCCAGCGATGCTCTGGCAGAGGATGGCCGGCCTTGGCGATTGGCAACCGAAGCCAACTCGATCCAAGGCGTGCAGTCTGCAGTCGCCGCAGGCCTTGGCATACCTTTATGGCACAGTCGGCGGCCAAGGGACTGCGACAGATCCAAGACAGTCTTCCGGACTTGCCCGATACCGCGATGATTGCCTACCGCTCCCGCGCGGGTCATCCCTTGGCCGAGCGCTTCCTGGCCCTATCTCCGTGAAGGCCTGTCGATCGGGGGCGATCCTGCGCTAGTCATCGAGTCGCCGCATCTCTATCATCCATGACATGAACGAAATCGAACGCCTAGGTGAAGGACTGGACGTCGACCTGCTGCGCAGCTTTCTGGCGGTTGCGCAGCAGGGCAGCGTGACCAAGGCGGCCGGCGCACTCGGTCGCACACAGTCGGCAATCTCCGTGCAGATCAAGCGCTTGGAGCAGATGCTGTCGGTCAGCCTCTTCGATCGCCAAGCCCGCGGAGTTCGCTTGACCGATGCCGGGCAAAGGCTCCTGCCGCGCGCCAGACAGCTGCTGGAAGAACTCTATACCTTGCGCGCCTCCTTCTCCGATCGTTTGACCGGTCGTCTGGCAATCGGCATTCCAGATGACTATGGCCACAGCGTTCTGCCGTTCATCCTGCAGCGCTTCTGCCAGGCCAATCCCGGCGTGGAGATCTCGATGCGCTGCGGCTTCTCGGCCGGCTTTCCCGAGGCCGTGGCCGAGGGTTCGCTCGATCTCGCGGTCTATTCGGCAGAGGAGGGCGCGGCTTTGCAGGGTGGCGAAAGCCTGACGTCGATTTCGACCCACTGGGTCGCGCGATCGGGCTGGCGACCTCCGCCCGAGGGCGCGCCCATCCCGCTGGCCCTCTTCGACCGGGCCTGCTGGTGGCGAGACATGGCGATCCGCAGCCTCTCGGCCGAGGGATTGCCCTTCAAGATCGTCCTCACCAGCGAGAGCGTCCTCGGCGTCAAGGCCGCGGTGGCGGCCGGCCTGGCCGTCAGCATGCTGGCCGGCGACACCCTGGAGCCGGACATGCAGCTGCTCGCGGAGAGCGACGGATTTCCAGCGCTTCCGGCCTCCGAACTTACCTTGATCAAGAATCCGAACGCCGCCTCGCCGGCCCTCGACCGCATGATCGAGGCCATCCGTTACGGCTTCGCGCGTGCGTGATGATCAAGGGCGCTTAGAGCAAAATCTGAGCTGATGGACTCATCAGCAACGACGATTTGCTTGTTCAAACAAAGGTATAGAGCCTTGCAGCCCTCGACGCGGCCTGCCAAGAGGTCGCCTAGCCTGGATGTTTCGCCAGTGTGATGAGATGAGAGGGATTTCAGAGCTGTGAAGGAGCCGCATGGTGGGGAAGAATGTAACGCGTGGGACGGTCGGCGAGTCGGTGTCTGTGTTTCGGTCATCGGATCCGGTCCCTCGGTAGTGTGCGTTCGGTCGGAGCGCTGCTGGGGAGCGGTCAAGGGCAGAGCTTGGTGTGGGCGATAGGGACCTCGTCTTTGTAGAGGCAAGCGGAGGCCATAGCGATGCGGATGCGTCTGACGGAACGGGTGATCTGCACGCCGATTTTGAGGCGTTTATTTCGGAGAGTGGCGCAGGTGGCCCTAGCGAGTTGGGTGTGTGGCAGGGCGATGCGACGCAAGGCAGCGCGTAGGACATAGGCGAAGGAGGCGGAGCCGATTGGCCCGCATGTTGGCAGCCGAGGTGCGGTCGGCGAAGAGGTCGCGCTGGCAGTCCTCGATGCAGGGCGAAGCCCGGCGCTACGCGCTCCCTATCGCCGCGCGCGCAGTCACGTTCTTCGCAGAGGGTGCGGGCGTCGTAGTCCTCGGGCTTGAGCGAGGTGACGACGAAGCGCGGAGTAGCGCCCTTGTCGCCGCGCCCTGCCATCCACTCGGCCTTGGCGATCGCGCGCCGTCGCCGGCTCCGACTGTCTCTCGTGTTCCAGCGGAAGTCGGCAAAGCGGCGGGCGGGCTGTCCGGTCTTGAGCGCTTGTTCCTCGGCCCAGGCAAGCGCGACATGGATGTGCGCGACCGGCCGGCTGTTGCGGACCAGGCCAAAGAGGTCGTGAACTCGATTAGCCTCCGCCCGGACCATCAGGTCATCGCGGGCAAAGCCAGGGTCGTCCGTGGCATCGAGATCGAGGATGATCTGCTTGGGCGGCTTCTCATGGGCCTCCGGGAAGAGGGTGACGAAGAGATCTTCGATAGCCGCCGCATCATGGCCGATACGGTGGTAGCGGTCCGGCCCGCCCGGGGCGTGCTCCAGGCGGTTCGAGGTGCTCTTGCCGGCCAAGGGTGCACAGTCTGGCCGGCGAGCTTGCAAGCGACCCAAGATTGTGCCCAAGGCAGGAGCATGACGCAGAGCATCGTGATCGTCGAGGTCCTCGTAGCCAAGCGCGATAGCAAAGAGACGCTGGCCGACCGGGGTCGCCAGGTCGTGAACCGCCCTCCCGGATCGGCGCCCATCTTGGAAGCAAACGACAAGGCGATCCACCGGATCGGTCGCCTTGTCGCTCGCGCCCAGCAGCAGGGCCCCGGCGTCCGAGGGAATGGCTCCACCGCCAAAGTCAGCGACAACATTGCATCCTTCGAGGCGTGCAAAGACCATCAGGTCCGAGCGACAGTCTGTCGGCATCGTGGGCCCCTCCAGATTCGGCGTAAGTCTCTGTTCACACACACATTTTCACCGATTCAAACCGCCGATGCACCTAATTTGGTGATGGCTCAGTTTACAAATCGTATGCATGATCTGTCGATGACAACGGCGAGGCATGTGCGTGGGGATGCGTTTTCGAGACAACCGCGTTGAAACCATCGCAGATATTTGGCGAGATATTGTGTTGCGATCCCCCGAAAGCGTCGCAGGAAGTTCTTCAAGCGGCTGTGTGGGTTGTTCACCGTCTGAATATGAAAGGCATCGCGCACGCGTTCTCCCCTGGACAGGTCAAGCGCTTCGTGGCGAACGCCCAGAGCGGCGCGCAGGGCGGATAGGCGCGGTGACCATCACTCACCAACACGATGGGCAAGAACCTGCGCGATGCGCAGAAGCGATACGACGCATCGAATGCCGGATGCTTATCCACGACCGGCTCAATGACCGTGCGCAGGGTATCGGCATTGACCGCCGGAAGCACTGCGCTGACGATCATACCGCTGCGGTCAGCGGCAAGCAGCACCGGCCCCTGCTCATCTGACAGGCCGCGCTTTCCGGCCTTGCCACCGCGGCGACGCGCCTTGCGCTTCAGGTGCCGCTCGCCTTTGCGGCTCTCCAGAACATAGGGCGCGTCGGCCTCGACAATGCCCGTGAGCTTGTGAGCGTCCCCGGTTTCTGCGGCGAGAAACCGGTGCCGCCAGCGGAATGCGATATTGACGGCAAACCTGCATCGCTCGGCCGACGCGCGAAGCGTCAACCCATCCGCAAGACAGGGTCCAAAGGCAAGCCACTTGTCTTTGCGATGAAGATCCGCCAAGGCTGTGCCCGTCGCAGCATCAAATGTCTTCTTGCACCCCTTGCACCGATATCGCCGCAGGCCCCGCGCCTTGCCACGCGATATCGCTCCGGGTGTGCCGCAATGCGGGCACCGGCGATCTTCACCCACGCTCGCTTCAAGAGCCGCCAGTGAAGCTGACGCTTGCGGACCCCCTGCGAACACAGCTTCGGCTTCCTGCCGCTGCGCCGCGCTGAGTTGCTCTATCCCTGAGAGCCATTCCTGAAACTGCTTGTGATCCATCACCAATTTATCCCTCTGATCTAGAAAGAAACATACCATGAACACATATATCTGTAAACTGAGCCTTGGTGATCTATCCGGGCTAGTTCTCGACCAGAACCTTGGCGAAGAGCGCCGGGTCGACATTACCGCCGCTCAAGACGATGGCGACGGTCTTGCCTTTGAGGTCAATTTTACCGTGCAGGGCGGCTGCCAGGGCGACGGCGCCGCCGGGCTCGACCACCAGCTTCAGCCAGCGAAAGGCGAAGGCCATGGCGGCGGCGACCTCGGCATCGCTGACGGCCAGCCCGCCCTTCAATAGCCGGATGTTCAGTTGAAAGGTGAGGGCGCCCGGCGTCTTCGCCAGCAGGGCATCGCAGAAGCTCCTGGCTTCCGGGTCGACCGTTTCCCGTCGGCCGGATGCGAGCGAGCGAGCGGTGTCGTCGAAGCCGGTTGGCTCGACGCTATAGACCGCGGTGCCGGGGCTGCGCTCGGCCAGGCCCAAGGCGGTGCCGGAGACTAGGCCGCCACCGCCGCAGCAAACCAGGACGACGTCCAGCGCGACGCCGGCCTCGGCTGCCTGCTCGGCGATTTCCAGCCCGACCGTGCCTTGCCCGGCCATGATGTCGGGGTCGTCGTAGGGTGGCACCAGCAAGCTGCCGCGCTCCTCGATCAGGGCTTGGGCGACGCTCTCGCGCTCTTGCCGGTAGCGGTCGTAGGGCAGGACCTCGGCGCCGTAGCTGTGGGTGTTCTCCAGCTTGATCGCCGGTGCGTCGGCCGGCATGACGATGCTGGCTTGCGCGCCCAGTAGTTGTGCGGCGGCAGCGACGCCCTGGGCGTGATTGCCGGAGGAATAGGCGACGACACCTGCGTTTCGCGCCCGCTCGGCCAAGCGTGACAGCTTGTTGTAGGCGCCGCGAAACTTGAAGGAACCGGTACGTTGCAGGGCCTCCGGCTTGACGAAACAACGCGCTCCCAAGCCTTGGTCCAGGGCCGGGCAGGGCAGCAAAGGAGTGCGTATCGCAGCACCTGCTAGCCGCTCGGCCGCCGCTTCGATGTCGGCAAAGCTGGGCAGTGAGGCGGTCATGGGTCTTGTTCCTCCAAAAAGCAGTCGATGGCTGCCGCCGATAGGGGTTCCTTCAAGGTCGGAGAATGCCCCGCGGTCGGAACCGTGACCACTGTCATTTGCGGATGGGCCGTCTGCAATTCGGCCAGAGTTTCGTCGCTCACGAAGCCCGATTTCACGCCCCGAACCAGCAGCAAAGACCGCCCCTTTAGGGCCAGGAAGAAGGGCCAGAGGCGCTCCGGCTGCGGTGCTGGGGCCATGCGCTTCACCAGCAAGGGGTCCCAGGTGGCTTGCAGCTGGTCGCCGGCGCCCGGTTGATAGCTGCCTTCGGTTAAGGCGTCCCAGTCGCTCTCGATGGTGAGGTCCAGATGCGGCAGCGCTTCCTTCAAGGTGGCCTTGGCCTCGGCCAGGTCTTTCGGGCGGTAGTGAGTCAAGGGCTCGGCATTGCCGCGGATGGACTCGACCAAGCTGGGGTCGATGACCGGGCTCGCCTCGTTCAGGATGGCGCTGTGCAAGGCGGTCGGCATGAAGACTGCGATGCCGGTCACCAGATAACCGCCTAGCGAGGTGCCGCAGAAGATCGCTGGCTCCAGCTCCAGCACGGTCAGCAGTGCATGGATATCGGCGATATAGGCCTCGGGATGATAGCTCTTGCCGCTGGGATCGCGCCCTGACTTGCCGCGTCCGCGCATGTCGGGAGCGATTACCCGACGTCGCTGGCTCCAGCGCAGTGCGGGAATGTGGAAGTCACTGCTGTTGTGGGTGATGCCGGTCAGGCAGACCAGCGGCCGTCGCTGCCAGCCGGCAGGGTCGAGCGGTGGATAGTCGCGGTAAGCGATCTCCAACCCGTCCTGCACGCGCATACGCTTTTGGATGAAGCGGTCTCCCTGCTCCATGGATCTCCGTTAGGGAACTAGAGGCCCAAGAGTGGCGGTAGGGCGTCCAGGTTCTTGATTACGGCGCTGAAGTCGCCGGGCAGGCGGTCCGGCAGCTTGCCGAAGCGATCGAGCCAGGCGACCTGGAAACCGAAGTGCGCAGCGCCCCTTGCATCCCAGGCATTGGTCGAGACGAAGCAAATCTCGCCGGCGGTGACACCCAGTTCATCCACGGCCAGTTGATAGACCGAGGCGTCGGGTTTGAAGATGCGCAGATGGTCGACTGTCAGGATGCGGTCCAGCTGCTTGTCCAGTCCGCTGGCCGTGCAGGCTGCCTCGATCATCGCCGGCGAGCCGTTGGTGAGAATGGCCGTCTTCTTGCCGCCGTCGCGCAGCTTCGCCAGTGTCGCCTCACCGTCGGGATAGGCATCCAGGGTCATGTAGAGATCCAGCAGGCGCTGGCGCAGAGCCGGGTCCTTGATGCCGTGGGCCTCCAGTGCATAGTCTAGGCCGTCCTGCGTTATCTGCCAGAAGTCGGTGTAGGTGCCCATCAGACTGCGCAGCCAAGTGTATTCCAGCTGCTTCTGACGCCAGAGGTTCGATACCTCCTGTGCCGCGTCGCCTAAGGCCGCGCCTTCGCGGGCGGTGGCGGAATGGACATCCATCAGGGTCCCATAGGCATCGAACACGCAGGCTTTGCAGCCCGAGAAGGCATCGGCAGTCATAGTCAGCGTTCCTTATACTACTGGCAGCAGAAGGTCTGACGCGCGTCCTTGGGTCCCTGGCCGACCGGGCTGTAACCGTTCCAGGCCAGGACGTCGGTTTCGCCAAAGAGATTGCGATAGACCGTGAGCCCTTCGAGGAAACGCATAACGTAATTGCGGGTTTCGGCAAAGGGGATGGTCTCAACCCAGAGGGCGAAGTCCGTTGACGTGCGACGCGGGTCGCCGTTGGATTTGAGCCAGCGGTCGGTGCGATGCGGTCCGGCGTTGTAGCTGGTCAGTGCCAGGATGTAGGTGCCGCCGTAGCGCTGAACCATCTCCTCCAGATAGTGCCGGCCCAAGGTGATGTTGTAGCCTGGGTCCAGGACCAGCTTGGCGCGGCTGTAGCCGAGCCCTGAGCGCTTGGCGACGTCGCGAGCGGTCGAGGGGAGAAGCTGCATCAGGCCCAGGGCATCGGCATGGCTGACGGCCTGATCGTTGAACTCGCTCTCCTGGCGGATGAGCGCCAACACCAGCGCCTGCTCGGGCGTGCCTGGACGCACCCAGACCGGCCGCGGGAAGATGTCGTCGATCAGGACGCAGCCCTTGCGCCGTGCCGCCTTCACTTGCAGAGCGACGTGACCCAGCCCTTGACTGATGCGTGCGAGGGACTGGAACTCCGCTTGCGCCGCGTAGGCTGGAAAAGAAGAGGTCTGTGCGCCAGCGCTCGCCGGCGCGGGCGAGGGCCGCCATCGCCTGCGCCCGGTCGCCGCCGCGATAGCGGGCGAACTGGCCTTCGCTCAAGCCGGGCTATCGTGGCAAGCCGGCACCGGGTGGCAGGCCCAAGCGTGCGGCAGCGAGCTGACCGTAGAAGCTGGTGGGCTCGGCCGCAACCAAGGACAGCCAGCTCTTGGCCTCCTGGCGCCGGTCCATCGCTTCGGCGGCCCGGGCCGCCCAATAGGCCGCCTTGACGCGTGAAATCGGCGAGATGGTCGAGCCCTGATAATAGCGCTTGAAGTGGTTGAAGGCGGATTGCGGATCGCGCAGCCGCTCCAGGGCGATGCAGCCTGCCAGCCACTCCAACTCGGCGAAACCGCTGCCAGAGAAAAGGCCATGATTCCGGGAAACCCGATAGGCTTGGCTGTGCGCCCCGTTGCGTAGATTGTGATGCGCCGAGGCAAAGCGCAGACGCCAGATCGAATCCGGCATGCCGGCGTTGGCGGTACCCAGTTGGGCTAGGCGCCGATCCAGGTTTTCATACTGCTTCTTGCGGTGATAGTAGCCGGCCAGATCGATCTGCATCTGCGGGTCGCCGCGCAGATTGCGGGGCACGCGATTGACCAGCGAGGTCGCGTTGCTCTTGCGCGCCTTCAGTGCCAGACGTGCGGCGGCAAGCTCAGAATAGCCGGCATCGGTGAGGGCGCCCTGCTGCACGGCCTTGGAATCATCCTTATCGATCAGGAACAGCAATCGCGCCAAGTGATCGTCGGGGCCCAGTACGCGGCGATAGCGATTAAGTAGGCTGGCCTCTTGGGTCGTCCTTGGGCCGGCGCTGCGCCAGGCATTGCGGGCGGCCTGCTCCGTGCCCAAGCGATCGCCGCTGGCCTCTCCAGGGCATTGATGTAAGCCAGCGCTGCGGTTCCAGTCTGGGGTGGATTTCCCGAAAAGAAGGCGATTAGAGCCTGCGGCTGCTCGGCCCTGGTCAGCGCCGCCTCGGCCTTCAGCGCAATCCGCTGTGTTTGCGGCCAGTTCGGGTGGCGGGCCAGCAGCGCGACACAAAAGAAGAGAGAGAAAATCAAGGCTCAGTTTACAGATATATGTGTTCATGGTATGTTTCTTTCTAGATCAGAGGGATAAATTGGTGATGGATCACAAGCAGTTTCAGGAATGGCTCTCAGGGATAGAGCAACTCAGCGCGGCGCAGCGGCAGGAAGCCGAAGCTGTGTTCGCAGGGGGTCCGCAAGCGTCAGCTTCACTGGCGGCTCTTGAAGCGAGCGTGGGTGAAGATCGCCGGTGCCCGCATTGCGGCACACCCGGAGCGATATCGCGTGGCAAGGCGCGGGGCCTGCGGCGATATCGGTGCAAGGGGTGCAAGAAGACATTTGATGCTGCGTCGGGCACAGCCTTGGCGGGTCTTCATCGCAAAGACAAGTGGCTTGCCTTTGGACCCTGTCTTGCGGATGGGTTGACGCTTCGCGCGTCGGCCGAGCGATGCAGGTTTGCCGTCAATATCGCATTCCGCTGGCGGCACCGGTTTCTCGCCGCAGAAACCGGGGAAGCTCACAAGCTCACGGGCATTGTCGAGGCCGACGCGCCCTATGTTCTGGAGAGCCGCAAAGGCGAGCGGCACCTGAAACGCAAGGCGCGTCGCCGCGGTGGCAAGGCCGGAAAGCGCGGCCTGTCAGATGAGCAGGGGCCGGTGCTGCTTGCCGCTGACCGCAGCGGTATGATCGTCAGCGCAGTGCTTCCGGCGGTCAATGCCGATACCCTGCGCACGGTCATTGAGCCGGTCGTGGATGAGCATATCGTGCTGGTGAGCGATGATCACCGCGCCTATTCGCCCTGCGCAGCCGCTCTGGGCGTTCGCCACGAAGCGCTTGATCTGTCCAGGGGAGAACGCGTGCGCGATGCCTTTCATATTCAGACGGTGAACAACCCACACAGCCGCTTGAAGAACTTCCTGCGACGCTTTCGGGGGATCGCAACACAATATCTCGCCAAATATCTGCGATGGTTTCAACGCGGTTGTCTCGAAAACGCATCCCCACGCACATGCCTCGCCGTTGTCATCGACAGATCATGCATACGATTTGTAAACTGAGCCAACGTAATTGAAATGAAGAAATATGGATTATACAAAAAGCTGATTTACGCAATTTGAACCTCAATCTCCTAGCGGTGTTGGATGCGCTGCTGGAGAGCGTGAGCGGGGCGGCGCGCAAGCTCAACCTGAGCCAACCGGCAATCTCGCGCTCCCTGTCGCAGCTACGACGGCAGTTCGGCGATCCTCTGTTCGTGCGGTCTTCGCATGGCATGGTGGCGACGGCGCGCGCCGAGGCGCTGACCGCGCCGCTGCAGGAGGTCCTGCAAGCAACGCTCGGCCTGTTTGAGGCGGCGCCCTTCGACCCGGCCGAGAGCATGGCGATCTTTCGCATTGCCACGACCGACTACGGCGCCATTGCGGCCTTGGCCCCAACCTTGAAGGCCATCATGACGGCGGCGCCGAAGGCCGGATTCGAACTGGTCACCGTCGACCGTGGCAGCTTTGCCAAGATGACGGCCGGCGAGATCGATCTTGCCCTCTACGCCAATGTCGAACGCCGCCGAACCTGAGGACACGGACCCTCTTCGAGGAAAACTACGTCTGCCTCTTGCGGCAAGGCCATCCCTTGGTGCAGCGCGGCGAAGCGATCACTTTGGCCGAGTTTCTGGCTTGGCTGCACGCCCTGGTGACCGTCTTCGGGGCGGGCGCGGCGTGATCGACCAGGCGCTGGAGAAGCAGGGGCTGAGCCGCCAGATCGCGCTTTGGGTCCCCTTTTTCTGTCGCGCGCCTGATGGTGGCCGAGACGGACACCATCCTCACCATCCCGCGGCGCGTCGCCGAGGCTTACGCCATGATGCCGAACTTGGCGCTGTTAAGGCCGCCTTTGCCGATCGAGCGCTTCACCTATCGCCTCTGGCACGAACGCAGCCATCGAGATCCAGCTATGGCCTTGCTGCGCCAGATGATCGCGCTAGCGGTGTCTCACCAACGCCGGGGCTGAACGCCGGGGGTCTCAGACATGCAATGCCCGTTCGATCGTAGGCCTCGGGTCCAGGCTGCGACCGTGGGGCGTTGCAGATTGGCCGCAGCGCGGCCTCTTTCGCCCTGTGCGCGCAACGGTCTTGCTGAGCGCATCTCGGCGGCGTTATGGTCCGGACTCGCTTTTCCGTGCGCACTTCCTGTGTGGGCCGGCGAGGCCGCTTATCCGAGAGGAACTCTAGAACGATGATTGGCAATCCCTTGTTCCACGGGTCCTGCACAGCGTTGATCACGCCGATGAAGGACGGTGCGGTGGACGCAGAAGCGTTCCAACGCTTCTGCGCCTGGCAGATCGAAGAAGGGACGGATGCTCTGATCCCCGTTGGTACCACTGGCGAATCGCCGACGCTCACGCACGACGAGCACAAACACGTGGTCCAGCTCTGCATCGAGGTGGCCAAAGGCAAACGTCCGGTCATCGCCGGCACCGGCTCCAACGCGACGGCCGAGGCGATCGAACTCACCCAGCATGCCGAGGCCGCAGGGGCCGACGCTGCCCTGGTGGTGACGCCCTACTACAACAAGCCGACGCAGGAAGGGCTCTATGCCCATTACCGGGCGATCCATGACGCCAGCGACATTCCAATCGTGATCTACAACATCCCGGGTCGCTCGATCATTGATATGTCGGTGGAGATCATGGCCCGCTTGGCCGAGTTGCCGCGCATCGTCGGCGTGAAGGACGCCAGCAACGACCTCACCCGGCCGACCCGTACGCGCCTGGCGATCGATGCCGATTTCAGCCAGCTCTCCGGTGAGGACGCCACCATCGTGGCCTTCCTCGGCACCGGCGGTCACGGCTGCATCTCGGTCACCAGCAATGTCGCACCGGGACTCCTGTCGCGCATGCACAAGGCCTGGCAGGCAGGCGATGCCGACGAGGCCCTGGCGATCCACGACCGCTTGCAGCCTTTGCATGCGGCTCTCTTCGTCGAGAGCTCGCCGGCACCGGTGAAGTTCGCCGCCAGCCTCTTGGGCCTGTGCAACAACGAGCTGCGCCTGCCCCTGATCACGGTGAAACCCGAGACCGAACAGCTGGTGCGTGACGCGATGGTCAACGCCGGTCTTTTGAACTAGCGAGTGCGAGGGGAGGGTGCCACCGGCCGATAGCCTCCCCATATTCAGATTATGGGCAAATCCAAGAAGGCCAAGGATGAGCCGCGGCGTTTCGTGGCACAGAACCGCAAGGCCCGACACAACTACTTCATCGACGACACCGTCGAAGCCGGCCTGGTCCTGATGGGGACCGAGGTCAAGTCGCTGCGCGCCGGTCGCGCCTCCCTGAACGAGGCCTTCGCTCAGGAGAAGGAAGGCGAGTTCTATCTGCTGAACGCGCATATTCCCGAGTACGGGCCGGCCAACCGCTTCAATCACGAGCCGACCCGGGTCCGCAAGCTGCTGCTGCGGCGCAAGGAGATGGGCCGCTTGATTGGTCAGATGCGCCGCCAGGGTTTCACCCTCGTGCCGCTCTCGGTCTATTTCAGCGACCGTGGTTTTGCGAAATGCCAGTTGGGCTTGGGTCGCGGAAAGCGCCAGGTCGACAAGCGCGAGACCATCAAGGCGCGCGACTGGAGCCGACAGCGTCACAGGCTGCTGCGTGCCAAAGGGTAGCGCCCGAAATCATGAAAGGGTGCGACACCGACATCTCCCATTCGATGTCATCCCTGGCCTTGAGCCATTGCTGTCCGTTTAACCATGCGGCGAACCTAAATCGAGTTATATTTGATGTTTCCATTTGCTATTGATCGTCATGACCGTGCTTGTCAGAGTCATCCACGTCTTGCCGATGGCATAGAACGCTCCACAATCGTGCGGCCTAGCCACGTGGACCCGTGGGTCAAGCCCGCGGGTGACGGGTAAGGCTTGAGAGAAGGGCTTTTTGCAAATCCATGTGTCTAACCGGACAGCCGTAGGCTTGACCCGGTAGTGACGGAGGAGGTGTATTGCGAGCCCAAGAATCACCTGTTCTTGAAGCGGGTAAAGGCAGCCTCAAAGGCTACCGCCGATCCGGTTCCATCACCTCGCTCACGTGCTCCAGGACCGCGAGGAACATGGTCTCGGTCAGGCGGCCGGTGTTGGTGTTGTAGCGCGAACAGTGATAACTGTCGGCGAGCAGCAGACCACTCGGCAAGCTATGTAGGGCCCCATGTCGAAAGGGGCAGTGGTTTTGGCGCAGACCCTGCGCACGCAGCACCGCTTTATGCGCGATCAGACCCAGAGACAGCACGACCTTCAGCCGAGGCATGGCCTCGATTTCCTGCGTCAGAAAGGGATTGCAGGTCGCGATCTCGGCTGTGCTGGGCTTGTTCTCGGGCGGCAGACAGCGCACGGCGTTGGTGATTCGGGTCGCCTTCAGCTCCAGGCCGTCGTCCAGGCGGCGGTCGAAGGTCCCCTGCGCCAAGCCCAACTTCAGCAGACTCGGATAGAGCAGATCGCCGGCATAGTCGCCGGTGAAGGGACGACCGGTGCGATTGGCGCCCATACGGCCCGGCGCCAGGCCGACGATCAACAGGCGCGCCGAAAGATCGCCGAAGGCCTGGACCGGGGCATTGTGCCCACCGGGTATCTGGTCGCGAATATCGAGCCGATAGGCGGCCAAGCGCGGGCAAAGCGGACAAGCGCTCGTAGGCTCTTCCATCCTGCGGTTCGGCGCCTGGCCTTAACGCGCGGTGTAGCGTCGCGGTAAGGCCTCTTCCGCCTCGTCTACATTTTCGGCGTCGGCTGGATTGGTGACGCCCGGGGGCAGAACGCGGGTGCGGCGCGGGGCACCCTCGGCCATTGGCGTGCGCGCGATCAGGTGCTGCAGATCTTGCAGATCGACGAAGTTGTCGGCCTGGCGGCGCAGCTCGTCAGCGATCATCGGCGGCTGGATGGAGATCGTCGAGATGACGGTCACGCGCACGCCCTTGCGCTGCACTGCTTCAACCAGCCGGCGGAAGTCGCCGTCGCCGGAGAACAGCACGATGTGGTCCAGACGGTCTGCCATCTCCATCATATCGATCGCCAGCTCGATGTCCATGTTGCCTTTGACCTTCCGGCGACCCATGGAATCAGTGAACTCTTTCAATGGCTTGGTAACCAAGGTGAAGCCGTTGTAGTCGAGCCAATCGACCAGCGGGCGGATCGGCGAGTATTCTTGATCCTCCATCAGGGCGGTATAGTAGAAGGCCCGGATCATGCGCGCCTGCTCCGAAAAGCTTTCCAGCACGCGCTTGTAGTCGATATCGAAGCCAAGTGTCTTGGCCGTCGAATAGAGGTTGGCACCATCGATGAAGAGCGCTATCCGCTCCGTCGTGTAAAAATGCATACTCAGTCCTCAGAATGCCGCTGGCCTTGCTACGCCAAGACCAGGGTGCGGCAAAGGGTTTCCAACAAAGACCCGGAATAACGCTGTCACGCCACGCACGTACACGACAGTCTGAAGTTTCGGCAGCATCGAATCGCGATCACTGCAGCCGAGCCTAGTCCTATATGTATGGGAAACAGCCGCTTAGGCAAGGAGGTTATTTTAGTTTGGCCAGAGTCCTGCTCGCTTTCGGCGCAAATCTGCCGTCTGGGCGCTTCGGCGAGCCTCGGGCGAGCCTCGAGGCGCTCTGCCGACTCCTACCCTTGCGAGGAATCGCACTCAGCGCCTGCTCGCGCTGGTATCGCTCGCCGCCTTGGCCGCCGTCGGGGCAGCCCTGGTATGTTAATGCCGTGGCTCGCTGCGAGACCTTGCTCCACGTCGGCGATCTTTTGATGCGGCTGCATGCCCTGGAGGCCGAGGTCGGGCGTAGGCGCCAGCACCCGAACCAAGCGCGACCCTTGGACCTCGACCTGATCGACTACGACGGCCGTGTGACGAGCGGGGCGGACTGGCCAAATCTGCCGCATCCGCGTCTGCAAGACCGTGCCTTCGTCTTGCGGCCCATGGCCGAGGTCGCACCGAACTGGCGCGATCCGCGTGACGGACGCCCCTTGGCCGCACTGCTGGCGGCCTTGCCCGAGAATGCGATCTGTCTGCACCTGGACGACGTGTAGCGCCCGGGCATGATTCTGGGACCCTGCTGCAAGAGAAGAGTTGCCATCTCAACATCCTTGGCCTATTTGAGAAGGCTGATTTCCATTCTGAACCGTGAGGAGACCGCCCCCCTATGGCGCGCGTAACCGTCGAGGACTGTGTAGAGAAGGTCACCAACCGTTTCGACCTGGTGTTGTTGGCCGCCCAGCGGGCCCGAGATATCTCCGCCGGCGCCCAGATCGAGATCGAGCGCGACGACGACAAGAATCCCGTGGTCGCGTTGCGCGAGATCGCCGAGGGGACCGTGTCGTTGGACGGCATTCAGGAAGCCCTTGTGCGGCGCTTCCAAAAGCAGGCGGAGCGCGACGAGCCGGAGGAGGATAGTCCCGACTTCGATCCCATCGCCGCCGAGCTGGGCGTTGCCATGTCGGCCCTGCAGGACAGCACGATCGACGGCAAGACCTCGGTTTCCCTCCAAGCCGAGTTCGAGTGAGAGATGTCGAACTTCGCCGCCGAGGAAGCCGAGCAGCAACAGAACGACTGAGCGGCCTTGCGGCTCGGCCATTCAGGTCGCTTGCGCCGATTCAGGCAGCCATCGATTTCAAGGCAGCTATGGCCTGCCAAGCTCTGGCTTGGACTGCCGTTCGACGTTACCTTTGTTCCTAGCCCGACATCATCGGTCATCGGCAATGATCGGTCGATCTCGTCGGCGCCGATTCTCAGCGAGGGATAGAGGATGCTGAGGCAGTTCGAACTGGTCGAAAAGGTCAAGACCTACGACGCTCAGGCCAACGAGGATCTGATCAATCGCGCCTACGTCTATGCCATCAAAATGCACGGCTCGCAAAAGCGGGCCTCGGGCGATCCCTATTTTTCGCATCCGATCGAAGTTGCAGGCATTCTCTCCGATCTCCGCATCGATGCAGAATCCATCATCACCGGCCTGCTGCACGATGTTGTCGAGGACACCGACGCGACCATAGGCGACGTCGAGGAACTCTTCGGCGAGAACGTGGCGCGCCTGGTCGACGGAGTCACCAAGCTGGGTCAGCTGGAAATCCGCTCCGAGAAGAGCAAGCATGCGGAGAATTTCCGCAAACTGCTGCTGGCCATGTCGCAGGACATCCGCGTGTTGCTGGTGAAGCTGGCCGACCGCCTGCACAACATGCGCACCTTGCATTACATCAAGTCGCCGGACAAACGACAGCGTATTGCCCGCGAGACCCTGGAGATCTACGCGCCTCTGGCCGAGCGGATCGGCATGCAGCATTTCCAAGACGAGCTGCAGGATCTGGCCTTCGCTCAGCTGCAGCCGGACGCGCATCGCTCCATCGTGCGGCGTCTGGAGTTCCTGCGCGGGTATGGTGAGGATCTGACCAAGGGGGTCATCGAGGACTTGACTCAGACCTTGAAGAAGGAGGGTGTCGAAGCACAGGTCTCGGGCCGGGTGAAGAGCCCCTATTCGATTTGGAACAAGATGCAGCGCAAGAACGTGCAGTTCGAGCAGCTCTCCGACATCATGGCCTTCCGTATCTCGGTCGAGACGGTCGGCGACTGCTATCATGCGCTGGGCGTCCTGCATGGCCACTATCCGGTCGTACCGGGGCGCTTCAAGGACTACATATCGACCTCCAAGCCGAACGGCTATCGCTCGCTGCACAGCGGCCTTCTGGGGCCGCGCAGCCAACGCATCGAGGTGCAGATCCGCACCAAAGAGATGAACGATGTGGCCGAGTTCGGCGTGGCCGCGCACTGGAGCTATAAACAGGGCCTCGGCGTCGACGGCCGCCAATTCCGCTGGGTGCGCGAGCTGCTGGACATCATGGAGCATGCCTCCAACCCAGAGGAGTTCCTGGAACACACCAAGCTGGAGATGTACCAGGATCAGGTCTTCTGCTTCTCGCCGAAGGGCGATCTGATTGCCTTACCGCGCGGCGCCTCGCCGGTCGATTTCGCCTACGCGGTGCACTCCGAGGTCGGCGATACCTGCGTCGGCGCCAAGGTCAACGGCCGCATGGTGCCCTTTCGCTCCAAGCTGAAGAACGGCGACCAGGTGGAGATCGTCACCTCCAAGGCGCAGACACCCTCGCCCGATTGGGAAAGCTTCGTCGTCACCGGTAAGGCCAAGGCGCGCATTCGCCGCTTCGTGCGCCTGAAGGAGCGCGATCAGCACGAGCAGCTAGGTCGCCAGATGCTGGCCCGCCTGTTCCGCCAAGAGGGCTATGAGCTGACCGAGAAGGCGCTGGACGGCGTCATCAAGAAGCTGAAGCAGGACAGCGTTGCCGATCTGGCCGTGGCCGTCGGGCTGGGCAACATCACGGCGCGGGAAGTGCTGGTCTCGGTCTATCCCACGGCCCGGGCGCCGGTCCGCGACAAGTCCCTGCCGCCGACCAGTCAGCCCAAGCGCAAGCCGCCGCCGGGCAATGGTCACGCCATGCCGATCAATGGTTTGATCGCTGGCATGGCCGTGCATTTCGCCCACTGCTGCCATCCGCTGCCTGGTGACCGCATCGTCGGCATCGTCACCACCGGGCGCGGGGTGACGGTTCACACCATCGACTGCGAGACCCTGCAGAGCTTTGAGTCCGAGCCGGAACGCTGGATCGATCTCTCCTGGGAGACGCCGGGGGCCGAGCAGTCCTTCCATGGTCGCATCAAGGCCGTCATCACCAATTCGCCGGGCAGTCTGGGAAATCTCACCACCATCATCGGCAAGGCGCACGGCAACATCGCCAACCTGAAGATCACCAACCGCAGCATGGAGTTCTTCGAACTCTTCGTCGATGTCGAGGTCAGTGATCTCAAGCATCTGACCGATATCACTGCGGCGCTGCGTGCCGCGCCCACCGTCACCTCGGTCGAGCGCGCCCGCGGCTAGTTCCGCGGCGCAATCGAGCGAACCTCAAAAAAGGCGCGACCTCTAGATGATCATCGGGATCGGCAGCGACCTCATCGACATAAGGCGGATCGCGCGCACCTTGGAGCGCTTCAGCGAGCGCTTCGAAAAGCGCGTCTTTACTGATGGCGAGCGGGCCAAGGCGGCGCGCCGTGTGACCAAGGCGGAAACCTACGCCAAGCGCTTCGCCGCCAAGGAGGCTTGCGCCAAGGCGTTGGGCACCGGGGTGCCGAGGCGCGGTGTGTACTGGCGCTCCATGGGCGTCGTCAACCTGCCCAGCGGCAAGCCGACCATGGCCTTGAGCGACGGCGCCCAACGCCGGCTGGAGGAGCTTCTGCCGGAGGGGATGGAAGCGCGCATTGACGTGTCGCTGACGGACGACTATCCCCTGGCCCAGGCCATCGTGATCATCTCAGCGGTTCCGCGACAAGGAGGCGAGGGGCCAGGCAGTGTCCAGGCCTTGAAGGAGGCCGCTTCATGACCGAGCGGAGTACGCCTAAGGTGAGCAGCCTCTGGAGCCTCGTGTGGCGCAATCGCGGCGATACCTATCGCACCATCGTGGTCGCCGTTCTGGTTGCTTTCGGCATCCGGACCTTTCTCTTCGAGCCCTTCAACATCCCGTCTGGATCGATGAAGCCGACCTTGCTGGTCGGCGATTATCTCTTCGTCTCGAAGATGAGGTACGGCTATAGCCAGCATTCCTTCCCCTGGAGCTTTCCACTCTTCTCCGGGCGCGTCTTCGGTAGCGACCCGGAGCGCGGCGACGTTGCCGTCTTCAAGACCCCGGCCGACAATCGCACCGACTTCATCAAGCGCGTGATCGGTCTGCCGGGCGATGCGGTGCAGGTCCGTGGCGGCCAGCTCTACATCAACGACCAGGCCGTACCCCGGGAGAAAATCGGCGCGGGGCCAAAGGGCGCCTGCGGCTATGTCGCACAACAGGCGACATTCTATCGCGAGACTCTACCGAACGGGATCAGCTACGATATTTGGGAGTGTGGCGACAACCTAGCCTACGACAACACCCGGGTTTTCACCGTTCCGGCCGGCCACTTCTTCATGATGGGCGACAATCGCGACAACTCTTCGGACAGCCGTGCCAATGTCGGCTTCGTGCCCTTGGAGAACTTCGTCGGACGGGCGGAGATCATCTTCATCTCCTTCGAGGAGCACGCCAGCTTCTTCGATCCCAGCGACTGGGGCGATCTGATCCGCTGGGATCGGATCGGCATGACGATTGACTAGCCAATTGCAGGATATCCAGGTCCGCCTCGAGTATCGATTTGCCAATCCGGAACTGCTGCAAGAGGCGCTGACCCATGCCAGCACGGTCACCAGCGGCAAGCGAATCAGCTACGAGCGCTTGGAGTTTCTGGGCGATCGCGTGGTCGGCCTGGTGGTGGCGGCGCTGCTGCTGGAGTGCTTTCCCGAGGAGGTCGAGGGTCTGCTGGCCAAACGCTTTGCCGTCTTGGTTTCGCGCGAAGCCTTGGCCGAGGTCGCCGGTGATCTCAATCTGCCGGCGGCGATCGTCATGGCGCCATCGGAGGAGGCCGGTGGCGGCCGCGAGAACAGCGCCACCTTGGCCGATGTCTGCGAGGCGGTGATCGGCGCCGTCTTCCTGGATGGTGGCTATGAGCCGGCCGCAAGCCTGGTTCGGCGGCTTTGGCGGGTGCGGACAATGGAAGAACGCCGGCCGCCGCGCGATCCCAAGACCGCGTTGCAGGAATGGGCCCAGGCACGCGGTCTGCCGCTGCCCCGCTATCGCGAAGTTTGCCGCGAGGGCCCGGCGCATGCACCCGATTTTACCATCGAAGTGCAGGTCGGCAGTTTTTCTCCCGAACAGGGACAAGGCCGGACCAAGCGACAGGCCGAGCGGCAGGCGGCCGAGAGCCTCTTGCTGCGTCTCGAGGAGCGCGAAGGATGAGCGCGCGCCGCTTCGGTCTGGTCGCCGTTCTGGGCTCGGCCAATGCCGGCAAGTCGACCCTAGTCAACCAGCTGACCGGAGCCAAGGTCAGTATCGTCACCCCCAAAGCGCAGACTACGCGGTTTCGCGTCCGCGGGGTGGCGATCAAGGGCGATAGCCAGGTCGTGCTGGTCGACACGCCCGGTATCTTCAAGCCGCGCCGACGCCTGGATCGGGCCATGGTGCAGGCCGCTTGGTCGGCCCTACAGGACGCCGACGCCATCGTCGTGGTTTTCGATGCACAGCGCCGCGACCTGGACCAGCACACGAAAGAGGTTCTGTCGGCATTGGAGAAGCTGGAGCGCCAGGCTCTGGTCGCCTTGAACAAGGTCGATCTGGTGTCCAAACCGCGCCTGATCCCGCTTGCCGAAGCCTTTACTGCGCGCAGGGTCGTAGCCGAGGTCTTCATGGTTTCGGCCGAGACCGGCGATGGCGTGGGGGATCTGGCGACCCGGCTGGCGGGCTTGGTCCCGACCGGCCCCTGGCTCTTTCCGGAGGACGAGGTCAGCGACCTCTCGGCGCGGATGCTGGCGGCCGAGATCACCCGCGAGAAGCTGTTCCTCAATCTGCACGAGGAGATTCCCTACGGCCTCACCGTCGAGACCGAGGCCTGGGAGGATTTCCGCGACG
The DNA here is from genome assembly GCA_965202755.1 of Rhodospirillales bacterium. Lineage (GTDB taxonomy): Bacteria > Pseudomonadota > Alphaproteobacteria > Kiloniellales > JACOMY01 > JACOMY01. The sequence goes on from CBDBCL010000037.1 coordinate 24,064, forward strand.
GCAGCGTGAAGATCAGCCAGTTGGTGTCCGTAGCCCGCGACGGCCATCGCGGCATCGCCATCGGTCAGGGTGGGCGCACCATTGCGGCCGTGCGCCGACAGGCGCAACGCGAGCTGGAAGAGATCCTGGAGCGCAAGGTTCACCTCTTCATCACCGTGAAGGTCGATCCCCGCTGGAGCGAAGATCCGACACGCCTTCGCCTGCTGGGATTGGATATTCCCGGCCGCTAGGCTTGAGGCGGATTATGGAGTGGAGCGACGAGGCCTTGGTGCTGTCCGCCAGGCCGCATGGCGAAGACGCCGTCATCCTGCAACTGCTGACACAAGCGCACGGCCGCCATGCCGGCCTGCTGCGCGGCGGTCAAGGACGTCGCACCAGCGGGCAGGTGCAGCCGGGGACCGCGGTCACGGCAAGCTGGCGCGGACGCCTGCCGGAACACCTGGGCAGCTATCGCTGCGAGGTGACTGGGACATCCCTGGGTCTCCTGCTGGATGCGCCTGGCCCCTTGGCTGCGCTCTCCTCGGCTCTGGCTTTGGCCGAAGTGGCCTTGCCGGAACGAGCGCCGCTACCGGGTGCTTATGAAGGCTTGCAGGCGCTGCTGTCGGCGCTCAACGAGGCCCATTGGGCCGAGGCCTATGTGGTCTGGGAGCTGCAGTTGCTGCGCCTGCTGGGTTTCGGCCTCGACCTCACAAGCTGTGCTGCCAGCGGCGTTCGCGAGGATTTGGTCTACGTCAGCCCGAAGAGCGGCCGCGCCGTCTCGCGCGCGGCCGGAGCACTCTACCGCGACCGACTGTTGGATTTGCCGGGATTCCTGTTCGCCAGATCTGCCGGCGGTCCGGACAAGGTGGCGCAGGGCTTGCGGCTCACTGCGCACTTCCTGGAGCGCAGCATCTGTCATCCGCAGAACCGCAGCCTGCCACCGGCGCGCCTGCGTCTGTCGGATCGCTTCGCACGCGCCGAAGTGCCGGCCAAAGAGCCGGATCGGCAAGACGGCGTTTGAGGGGTTACGGCACAAAAAAACAATAGTCTCCGGTTCGTTAGAATAAAAGGAGACTTCTGCTTTCGAGTTACGTTCTGCCGTTGCCGCGGATCTTGATGGAAGGTGCAAGATAAGTCTGAGCTGATACTATAGTATATTAACGTGATATCTAGCAACCAATCGTAAAAATCGCATTGAATTGTTTTGGCCTGTAGCATTTTTGACGGTACTGATAGTTAGATCGCCATTTATTGTGAGTCATCAAAGGAGAGTGAAATGTCAAAATTTGAAATAGGGACGAAGTTTTTTTACACTTACGAATCGCTGGAGGGTTGGGAGGGGTGCAGGGAGTTACGTCACAGACGGGGCTTCGTTCGCCGGGCAATGCGAACCGCTTGCGGACATTGATACCGTCGAGGCCTACTGAGAGTGGATGAAGGGACTTGGAGAAGGTCCCCTTAAGGGCTGCGCGTACCAAATCAACGGATCGTCTTATGACGAGGCCAACCAGATGGCCATATTTTTCGCCACCATCACGAGGATCCATGTGAGCGATGGCGGGCCTGTTCTGCCGACCAACAAGCAAACAAAGACGGATTATGTCTATGCACTGACGATGAACGAGGAGGGCAAGGTCGCGAAGATGGACAAGGTCTGGAATGCGTCCTGGACCCTGAAGGAACTTGGCTGGATGTAGCACACCCGGCTGGTTAAAAGCCTCAGGAGAGTGGGTGGGGGCAAGCAATTGCCGCCCGCCATCGTTTTCTGCTGGTTGACCCGAACGGGCCTTCTGAGTTTCAAGGTCGGCGATTTTTTCGACGCCGTAGAAATTCGAGATGTCGTCTTAAGTGACCCTGTGATTGCCAGAAGATTTTCGTACAGTATATCCGACACGACCGCCTGCCGCAGCGGGCCCTGGGTTGGGAGCAAGTTATACCAGCGGCAAGAAAGTTTGACTTGGGTGATTTTCGACGCGGGTGGAGATATGATTCAAGGCATGCGAAGGAGGCTCGCCATTCCATCGAGTGTTGAGCTTGGCGACGATTACGATGCAGCCAGCCTTCGGGAACTGGCCAAGCGCTGTGAGGATCCGAGGCGATCCGCCGTCTTCTGGCCCTGGTGGCCGTCTACGACGCGATGAGCCGGGCTGAAGCGGCGAAGATCGGCGGAAGGGATCGCCGACGCTGCGGGATTGGGCGCACCGCTTCAATGCCGAAGGGCCGGATGGCCTGACGAACCGCCCAGGCGTCCGCGTCGTTTGTCGGCGGAGCAGATGAGTGCGCTGGCGGCGATCGTCGAGGCCGGCCCCGATCCGGCAGTCGACGGCGTCGTACGCTGGCGACGGGTCGACTTGAAGCGGGTCATCGAAGAGCGTTTCAAGGTCATCCATAGTGAGCGTAGCGTCTCCGCGCTGCTCCGGGTTCTCTCTTTTTCCTTTATCGGCGGACGCCCGCAGCATCCGGCCCAGGATCGACCTGTCCTGGAGGCATTCGAAAAAACTTCTCGCGCACGCTCGCAGCGCACAGAGGCCATCTGCCCAAGACGATGCCGATCGAGATCTGCTTCCAAGATGAAGCCAGGCTGGGACAGAAAAACGGCCGCACGCGCATCTGGGCCAGGACCGGCGCCCGCCCACGCCTGCCGGCCGACCGGGGCTACGAGAATGCCTGTCTCTTTGGAGCCATCTGCCCGCGTCGCGGCGCCGCTGCCGCTCTCATGCTGCCGAAGGCCAACACCGAGGCCATGCAGATGCACCTCGACGAGATCGGTCGCAACGTCGCCAACCTCAAGGGCCAAGGGCGCTCACGCCGTCGTCCTTATGGGTCGGGCCGGATGGCACAGCACCGACAAACTCAAGCGTCCAAAGAACATCGCCATCATACTGTTGCCCTCTCGATCGCCAGAGCTCAACCCGGTCGAGAACATCTGGCAGGACCTCCGACAAGACTGGCCCTCCAACCCTGTCTTCGATACCTATGAGGACATCATCGACGCGGGATGCGAGGCTAGCAACAAGCTTTTGGCTCAACCCCAAACCATAACCTCCATCGGCTCCAGAAAATGGGCACTCAGAGGTCAATAATTTGGGCTGCCGGTATTATTCCGGCGAATTCATGCTTCCGTTTCATTATCATATCGTTGTCTTCTGTCAGCACATAAATGAACTTAAGTTTTGAAATGACGACTCACACAGGTTACCTCTTGATCGCCGATAGCTCTGGCTTTACCCAGTTCCTGACATCCTCCGAACAGGATCACGCCAATCCCATCTTGCAATTGCTGTTGACTTCCTTGCCCGAGCAAGTGGGTGAGCCGCTCCATTTCTGGAAAATGGAAGGAGATGCAGTGCGTGCCTATTCGACGCAGCAGGAATTTCCCTCCGGCGAGACATTTCTCACGGTTTGCGAGAACCTTTACAACCCCTTTGCCAATCGTCGACAGAGCATCATCGCCAACACCAGCTGTCCCTGTCGGGCATGCGCCAATGTCACCATGCTGGACCTGAAGATCATGGCTCATCACGGAAATTTCGATGAGATTCAGGTGGTGCCGGTGAAGGACATCTCCGGCGCTGATGTTATCCTGGTGCAACGCATGGCGAAGACCGACGTTCACGCTGCCACCGGCGTGCGAAGCTATGCGCTGTTCAGCGACGCGGCGGTCGAGGCCATGGGGATCGAGGCGGCATTGGTGCCATTCTCGCAGCCGTTCGAGCACTTTGGCGAGGTTTCGATTCAGGTCTACAATCTTGCCAAAGCCTGGAAGAAATTCCGCGCCAGTCGCGAACGTTGCTTCCTGCAGGAGACGGATGGCGTCTGGACCTACCGCTGCCAGTTCGACATGCCGATCGCGGTCGCTTGGGAGGCCTTGATGGCGCCAGAACTCAAGCAGCGCTGGATGGTGGGAATGAAATCGGTGAGTGTTGAAAACCCGGAGTGCCGCATCGGCAATGGTTCGGGGTACCATTGTGCGCACGAAGCGGCGGATTTCCTCTATTGGGTCACCGACTGGGAGCCATTCGACTATTGCTCAACCCGCATAGCTGACCCGGCGCATGAGGGCATAACGCTGCCAGAGACCTATCATCTGACGGTGACGGAGACCGGGATCGAGGTGCGCTACACCATCGGCCAAGCCCATGACGCCAATGGCGATCGTTCTGAGATTTCGGAGAGAAGCGGTTGGCTTCCTGTCGGGCTTCTGGCCGCCTTGCTTTGACGCCATGGAGGAATTGGTCAGGGCAGCGGATTAGAGAGTCGTTCGTTCAACCTCGATCGGCAGCGGCCCACACCCCCTGTAGTTGTGATGGATACCCCGTGGTGAGTCTGTGCCGCCGCGCGCCAATACGGGTATCGGGGCTTGGCTCCGGCTCTGCGGGGGTGAGACCCGGTGCCGATTCAAGTTGAACGAACACAGCCCTATGGTCGGGCGGCATAGTTCGTTCGATTTTCTCGCGAGCCGGACGACATGTGCACTTTCGTGTCGTGACGCCCCTAAGCTTGTAACGGCGCCTTCGTACCGGCCGTGCAACCTACTCCTCAAAGCGACCTCTGTCGTCACGGTCGCGATCGTATCTTCTCGTGAGCGGAAAGGGCGGCAACCAGGACTCGCGACGGATGATCCAGCTTTCGTAGGTTGGCATCAGCTGGTCGGGGGCATCCAGGGATCCTAAGTTCACTTCGACTTCGTCCGCGCTGCGTGCGAACACGGACGAGCCGCAGCGCGGACAGAAATGTCGGCCGGCGTAATCGCGCGTTTCACCCTTGATCGTCACCGCATCCTGCGGGAATATCGCGGAGGCGTGAAACAGGGCGCCATGATGCTTGCGGCAGTTGAGGCAGTGACAAAGGCCGACCCGGTAAGGCAGCCCCGACGCTACAATGCGGACATTGTCGCACTGGCAGCCGCCGGTGAATCGATTCATGCTGCGTCTCCTCCAAAGGACCTTGCAGAGATTGCATTGATTCTTATGGCAGAATCGTCCAACCAGGTCACTAACATCTCAATCCATCTGGGAAATTCGGGTTAAGTGCATGGTCGAGGAAAAGCGGCCCTCGCGGGGGCATGCGGTGGTGGTCGGCGCCGGCATCGTCGGCATCTGTTGCGCCTTGCGTCTTAGCCGCGAGGGCTGGCAGGTCACCTTGCTGGACAGGGGCGGACCGGGAGAGGGGACCTCCTTCGGCAATGCCTCGGTGATAGCACCGGAGGCCGTGGCACCGATTTCCTTGCCGGGTCTGTTACGCAAACTGCCGGGCATGCTGCTCGATCCCATGGGGCCGCTGGCAATCCGCTGGCAGTACATGCCGCGCCTGACGCCTTGGTTGCTGCGCTTCCTGGCCGCCGGACGCCTGGAGCGGGTCGAAGAGATCTCCAAGGCTCTGGCGGCCCTGCTGGGGCCGTCGCTGAAAACCCACTATGAGCTGGTCGACTGGATCGGCGCCCGCGACATGATCCTCCAGCGCGGATGGTTGACGGTCGCCGAGAGCCCACGGGTTTGGAAGTCCTTTCAGACGAAGCGGATGCTGCAGCGCAAGCGCGGCGTCGACTTCAACCTCCTGACCGGCGCGGAACTGCAGCAGTACGAGCCGGCGCTGGCGCCGATTTTCACCGCCGGCGCCTACTATCCCGATATCGCCCACGTCGCGGAGAGCTATCGCTATACCCGCCTCTTGGCCGAGGTCGCCGAGGCCCGGGGTGTTGTCTTCAAGCGGACGGAAGTGTGGGGCTTCGACCTCGTCGATGGTCGGGTCGCGGCGGTTGTCGGCACCGCGGGCAATATCCAGTGCGATGCTGCGGTCCTGGCGGCCGGCGCCTGGTCTAAAGAGCTGGCGCGCCGGCTGGGCGCCAAGGTGCCGCTGGATACCGAGCGCGGCTACCACCTGACCTTGCCGGAGCCCAATGTCGAGCTGTGTCAGCCAATCTGTTCGCTTGACGCCGGTTTCGTTATGACGCCGCTGGCTGAAGGTCTGCGTTTGGCCGGAACCGACGAGTTGGGCGGCCTGGGCCTGCCGCCCAACTGGAAGCGCTCCGAGGTGCTGCTGAGCAATGCCAAGCGCTGGTTCGCCGGCCTCGAGAGCGAAGGGGCGACGCGTTGGATGGGCTTCCGGCCCTCGATGCCGGATTCCCTGCCGGTGATCGACCGCAGCCCCATGGCCCGCAACGCCGTGCTTGCCTTCGGCCACGGCCATCTGGGGCTGACCCTGGGTCCGAGGACGGCCGACTTGGTTGCCGATCTTCTGGCCGAACGTACCTCGGACATCCCGCTGCAGCCCTACAGCGCGACACGGTTTTAGGCGGTGTGCGTTCAGCGCGAATCGGCACTGTCCCGCACCCGGCCGTCCATCGGGAGTATGATCGGAGTGCGGCCGAGTACGGGACGATGCTGACGAGATGAGTCGGTCGTCGTCAATGACCGACGCTATCTTGGCTGTTGGATTGGGCCGTCTAGCTGTAGATCACGAACTCGATGCTGGTCAGCGTCACGCCGGCTGGCAGGCTGATGCCATTGGCAAGGAGAAGCGTATCGACACCCGCGCCACCGGTCGAAGAGATCGCCGGACAGCAACTCACCTTGGCTGGCAGCATTCAGGGTATCTCTGCCGCTGCCGCCGAACACGCTGTCGATGCCGCTCCCGCCGAAGAGGAAGGCATCATTGCCGCGGCCACCCCTGACAACATCATCGCCTGTTTTGCCAAACAGGTAACATATCTCTGCCTGCGTTTGCATTGAGGGTGTCATCGCCCTCTTCATCGGGCCGGCATTCACCTAACACGAATTCACCGAACAGGAAGGAGTCGTCTCCAGCTCTCCCCACGAGTGGGTCGTTGCCCACACCGCCAAAGAAGAGACTATCCGCCCCGCTTCCTCCGTAAATGCTATCGCCGTTCGAGCTTCCGCTGAAAAGCTCGTCGTTTCCCGAACCGCCGAAGAGGATGTCTTTGCCAGTACCGCCGTCCAAAAAGGTGCCGCTTCCCTCTCCACCATAAATCGAGTCTTGGCCATGCCCTCCATACAGCAGCTTATCATCTCCTCTGCTGCCGAACAGACTGTCGGTCGCGAAGCCTTCTCCAATGACAACATCATCTCCGATGCCGCCGTAGAGGGTATTCTTGCCTTCTGATCCGAAAATACTCAAATCACCGCCACTCCCACCCAACAGACTGTCATTGCCGGAGAGACCGTAAAGCCGATCGTTGCCACTCAGTCCAAAAATCGTATCCACCTGGTTCGTGCCGGTGATCGTGTCGTTCAGATCAGTCCTCGTGATTTACAGCCATTGTACCATCCCCATAAACAAAAGAAAGTGGCTAAAAATATCATACAGAGTGCGCGGTCACCACAAAAATATGAGGCCCAGACTTGCCGCTGTGCTGCCTCCTTCGCATTCACCTCGGCGATGCTCTTCTCCATCTCCCGCGCCACGACGCCCTTGACGTGGCGCGTAACGCTTTCCCGGAACCGCGGCTTGTAGCGGGCCTGCTTCCTGTAGGCGATGAGCAGCTTGATCCGGTCCTTGCCAAGCCCGGGGCGTAGATCGATCGATGCCTGGGCTTGCCCTTGCCATTGGTCGTCGTCAGGCCGCATAGAGAATTGCCGTGACGCCGGAAACCAACCAACAGGACGCCCAGGGACGATCCCATGTTTACGGCTTCTCCATAGAAGAGGGTGCCGATACAGAACATGCCGACGATTCCGGTGCTAGCCCAGACTGCGTAGATTAAGCTCACCGGCAGGGCCTTCAGCGCCAGAGTTTCGCAATAGAAGCGCCTATGCCGATCATGAACAGCAAGGTAGGAAACAGGCATGGTTGAGTTTGCAATCTTCACCCACATCGTATCCATGCTCCTCTTAGCAACAAGGTCAACAACGACACACCAAGATCGATACCTATCGCCAATCAATATCTACCGGCGGGGCACTAGCCAGTCAATACCTACCGGCCGTTCATCTAAATACGCAACATAGGCCGGCCCAACGATTGGTATAAAAGTAATAAGCGCGCCGCCGACGATCCATGCTATAAGAGTCGCAACTACGACTGCCCAACGCCGCCATCCAAACAAGCCGCAGGTTTCGGCAATCATACACCCCAAGCACAAAGCGACAAAAAAACCAATTACGACAATTATGTTGATAAACGTCACACTTGATGTAATGAATAGTGTGTACAGAAAATCCCGTTCACCAATCGCCGAAACAATACCCCAGCCGATGGAAAGTGCTACCACGCCGCGAAAAATTTGAAACCAGAGCCGCCGCGGACCCCACACGCGCTTGTCCCAAACACCGTTATAATCAGACATTGCTCAGCTCGCCTTCTTCCTTTGCTCGTTGGCCAAGTGGTCGATCGTCAGAAAGATCGCCTGTTTGGCCGAGTCGTCGAGCTCGCGATATCGATTGGATTCAACAGGTCCGCGCATCCATCCTGGTCAGCTGGGAAAACGCCTATTCGCTTTCAAGTGATTTTCTATCTGGGCGGATGCAGAGCATGACGAAGAAGTCAGGGACAAATGTTAAAATACCTTGCAGTTTACGCCAAGATTATCATTTTCTAAATGGTATAAGTATTCGACTTTTTGTTTGCGCGCAGGCCAACAAGCTCGCGACCAAGGTGTTGCAAAGCGCGCGGCATTTCAAGCGGCAAGGCGGTGGGGCCGGCCATTCGGTCCAATTCCCAGGCGCGGCGGCAACGTGCTAAACGCTTGAGGTCCTAAAGGCAGTCGGAGTCGGAGCCCCTTATGGCCAGGAGTGCAGCAGCCGGCGGCGGCGAGATCATTCCCGTCCGCGCCATAGATGCGATCTCAGAGCGCTATTTGAACTATGCGCTCTCCACCATCATGTCGCGCTCGCTGCCCGACGTGCGCGACGGCTTGAAGCCGGTGCATCGGCGGCTGATCTTCGCCATGCAGCAGCTGCGCCTCGATCCCAACTCTGCCTTCAAGAAATCGGCGCGTGTGGTCGGCGACGTGATCGGCAAATTCCATCCGCACAGCGACCAAGCGATCTACGATGCCCTGGTGCGCCTGGCCCAGGACTTCGCGCTGCGCTTTCCGCTGATCGATGGGCAGGGCAACTTCGGCAATGTCGACGGTGATAACGCCGCGGCCATGCGCTACACCGAGGCGCGGCTGACCGAGGTCGCGGCCCTGCTGCTGCCGGGGATCGGCGAGGATGCCGTCGACTTTCGCCCGACCTATGATGGCGAGGCCGAAGAGCCGGTGGTGCTGCCGGCAGCCTTTCCCAACCTGCTGGCCAATGGGGCGCAGGGCATCGCGGTCGGCATGGCGACCTCGATCCCGCCGCACAATGCAGCCGAACTCTGCGCTGCGCTCAAGCAGCTGATCCGAAAGCCCAGCACCAGTGTCGCCGGGCTGCTGGCCTTCGTGCCTGGTCCGGACTTTCCGACCGGCGGCGTTCTGGTCGAGGATCCGGCCAACATCCAAAGCGCCTATGAGACCGGGCGTGGCTCCTTCCGCCTGCGCGCACGCTGGGAGGTGGAGCGGATGAAGGGGGGGCTGTGGCAGGCGGTCGTGACCCAGGTCCCCTATCAGGTTGCCAAGGCCAAGCTGGTGGAGCGGATCGCCGCGTTGATGGAGCAGAAGAAGCTACCCCTGCTGGAAGACCTGCGCGACGAGTCGGACGAGGCCATCCGCCTGGTGCTGGTACCCAAGAGCCGTAACGTCGATCCGCCGGTCTTGCTGGAGCAGATCTTCCGCAACAGCGATCTGGAGGTTCGCATCCCGCTGAACCTCAATGTCCTACAGGCCGACAACACGCCCAAGGTCATGACCTTGAAGGAGGCGCTGCAGGCCTTCCTGGATCATCGCCAGATCGTACTGCAGCGCCGCTCCAGCTATCGCTTGGCCAAGATCGCCGACCGTCTGGAGGTCTTGGAGGCCTATCTGGTCGCCTACCTCAACATCGACGAAGTGATCCGCATCATCCGCTTCGAAGATCATCCCAAGCAAAAGTTGATCGCGCGTTTCGATCTGACCGACACGCAGGCCGAATCGATCCTGAACATGCGGCTGCGCGCCCTGCACAAGCTGGAAGAGATCGAGATCAAGAAGGAGCAGGACGCACTTCTGATCGAGCAGAGAGGTCTACAATTACTGCTGGAGGAACCCAAGCGGCAGTGGAAGACCATCGGCAAGGAGATCGGCGAGATCGCCAAGAGCTTCGGCCCCGAGACCGCGCTGGGCCGTCGGCGCACCGAGATCGCCGCACCGCCCGCGCCCGTCGTGGTGCCGCTGGAGGCGGTGACGGAGCGCGAGCCGGTGACGGTGCTCTGCTCGACCAAGGGCTGGATCCGCGCCGCCAAGGGGCATTTGGAGGCCAGTCAGATTGCCGAGGCGCGCTACAAGGACGGTGACCGCGGGCGCTTCGCCTTGCACGCCCAGACCACCGACCGCCTGCTGCTGGTCGCGACCAGCGGCCGGGTCTACAGCCTGGGTACCGATCGCCTGTCGGGCGGGCGCGGCTTCGGTGAGCCCTTCCGGCTGATGATGGACCTGCCGAACGACGCCGATCTGCTGGCGATCTTCGTGCAGCAGGCCGAGGCGAAGCTGCTGCTGGCCTCCAGTGCCGGCCATGGCTTCCAGGTGGCCGAGGCCTCGCTGGTGGCGCAGACCAGGAATGGCAAGCAGGTGATGAACCTCAGCGACGGCGACGAAGTGGCGGCGGTCTGGCGGATCGCGTCCGACGACGACCATGTCGCCGTCATCGGTGAGAACCGCCACCTGCTGGTCTTCCCCTTGTCGGACCTGCCGGTGATGACTCGCGGCCGCGGTGTGATCCTGCAGCGTTACAAGGACGGCGGCCTGGCCGACGTCAAGAGCTTCCGCCTGGAGGAGGGCCTCACCTGGTCTCTAGGTGCCGAGCGCACGCGGCGCGAGCAGCGCTTGACCGACTGGATCGGCAAGCGTGCCCAGGCCGGAAGGCTGCCGCCTAACGGATTCCCGCGCAGTGGCAAGTTTGGGTAGGGCTGCAGCCCTGGGTCTAACCCCAAAGCACTACGAATGCTTTGTGCGAGTTGCCGGCGTTGGAAGGGCTTGTTCAGTAGCACGCTATCCGACCCCAGAAAGCCGTTTCGCTTGGCCGCGATCGCTGGATAGCCGGGCATGAAGATGATCTTTAGGCTCGGGTAGTCCCGCCGCGCCGCTTCAGCAAACTCCGGGCCGCTCACGCCGCCGGGCAGCACCAGGTCGGATAATGCGAGATCGACAGTTCCCCGGCTCTTCAGGACCTTGCGGGCCGCTGCCACCTCGGGCACCGGAAAGACGCGATAGCCCAGATCCTCCGAGAGGCGGACGGCTAAGGCGCGCACGTCGCTATCGTCCTCGATCACCAAGATGCTCTCCCCATGACCGCGCGGGATGTCCTGTGCCGTCTCCTCCGCCTCCTGAAGCTTGGCTGGCAATCGGTGGCAGATAAAGCTTCACTGTCGTGCCCTTGCCCACTTCGCTGTAGATCAAGAGATGTCCGCCCGATTGCTTGGCAAAGCCATAGACCATCGAGAGACCGAGGCCGCTGCCTTGGCCGATCTCCCTGGTCGTGAAGAAGGGCTCAAAGGCGCGCGATCTCACCTCCTCCGACATGCTGACACCCTGATCGCTGACGGCGAGCACAACATGGTTTCCGGCAATCGCTTCGGGATTGGCGGCGACATATGCCTCATCCAAGCGCGCGTTCGCACACTTGATCGTCGGCTTTCCCCCTTCAGCATGGCGTCGCGTACATTCAATGCAAGGTTGAAGAGGGCGTTCTCGATCTGTCCGGTGTCGGCGACCGCGATTGCTAGATCGGCGCTGGAGCAAATTTCAACTTCGATGATCTTGCCCAAGGTCCGCCGTAGCAGCTCGCGCATAATCGGCAGCAGCAGGGGAGCATTGGCACCGAGTTGATCTTCCAGCAGCTCCACATTGTCTTGGATGACCGCGAGTAGATTTTTGAAATCATGAGCAATTCCGCCGGTGACTGGTCGATCGCCTCGACTCTCGGCGCGGCTATTATTGATTGAATATTTTTCAATGCGTACTTAAAGAAAGGTGACGAGGCCTCCAGTGTGGAGGCCCCGCCTAGCGCTCTCGAAGCAAGAAGCCTAGTCCTTGAAGATCCAGGCCGTCTTGTCGATGTCCAGATCGCTATATTGCTCCGGATCGAAGGTTGGACGATCGGCCCCAGCCTTCAACTGTGCGCGGTAGTCGTTCAGTAGTCTCAAGGCCCCGGGAAGAGCATGGTGATATGGCCAGGAGGTTGACCAGGGCCAGGATACCCATCATCGGATCGGAGAAGAAGAAGACCGCCGTCGCCCCCGGTGCCGAAGAGCCGAGGAACACCAAGGCGATGATGCAGACGCGCAGGATGTTTCGAGACATGGCCGAATCGAAGAAGACGTTCAGCGTGTTCTCTCTGAGGTAGTAGTTATAGCCCGCATTGCCCAGGTGGGATTGAGGTTGCGCCATCCACGGTGCTGATTCATGGTTACATATCATGGTGTTGTGTCGATTGAAGCGAGGTTTTCATGGTGCATCCGATGGGTGAATCCAAGAACGGGCTGCTTCGCGTGGATTTCGACCGCCGCGTGAAGCTGGAGTTCCCTGGATCGAAGGTAACGTCGGACGGCGGCTTGCTCGCGTATCGGGAACTGGACGACGCGCTTGGCCTGACAGAGATGGCGGCCGGGGCGCTGCGAGACGGTCGTCGCGGCAAGAACGGCTGGCACGCTGTCGTCGGGATGCTTCGGCAAGCGGTGTTCGGGCGTTTGGCCGGGTACGAGGATGTCAACGACGCCGAGCGGCTTTCTCGCGATCCAGCGATGCGTTGGATTGTCGGCGGCAAGGCGACGGATCGGGGTGCGGCCTCATCGAGCCAGATGGGCCGTTTCGAGACGCAATGGCTGACGGGTGACGTCAATCTCACCGCACTCAGCGCTCTGTCCGGGCTGTGGATCGACCGCGTTCATCGTCGCAAACCGCCGAAGCTGATCATCCTGGACATGGACAGTTCGGTCAGCCCCACCCACGGCGAACAGGAAGGCACGGCCTACAACGGCCACTTCGGCTGCACCTGCTATCACCCGCTTTTTGTCTTCAACCAGCTCGGCGATCTGGAGCGCTGCGCCTTGCGACCCGGCAACGTGCACAGCGCCGATGGCTGGCGCGCGGTGCTGGACCCGGTCGTGGCGCGTTATCGCGAGCGCAAGCTGCGGCGATACTTTCGGGGCGATGCCGCCTTCGCCTCACCGGACATCTACGAGTATCTGGATATAGATGATCGAGCTGAAGGCGAAGAGCAGGATCACCAGGCTGAGGAAATACTGGCTCCATTCGCCGACATGGCTGACCAGGGACTGCTGCGTCAACACAACGCCGTCGACGGCCTCGGCACCGGCCACGTAGTTGCCCAGCAGAATGACGAAGGCGGTGCAGGAACAGATGATGATGGTGTCGATGAAGACCGACAGCGCCTGCACGATGCCTTGACTGATGGGATGGCGCACATAGGCGACCGAGGCCACGTTCGGTGCACTGCCGAGGCCGGCCTTGTTGGAGAAGAGGCCGCGCCTGAGGCCCTGCGCCATGGCAGCACCCATGCCACCGGCCACGGCCTCGTTGAAGCCGAAGGCACTCTCGACGATGGTGACGATCGACGATCACGCTGGACACTTGGTCGATGCTGCTGATGATGACCAGGATCGCCATCAGGATGTAGCCGACAGCCATCACCGGGACCACGACGTTGGCGATTTGGGCGATGCGCTTGATGCCGCCGAAGACCACGAGGGCGGTGATCGCCGCCAGCACGATACCGGACCAGAGGCGCTTGATGCCGATGCTGTCTTGCATGGCGTCGGCGACGGTGTTGCCCTGGAAGGCGTTGAAGCCCAGCGCGAAGGCCGCGATCAGGCAGATCGCATAGATCACGGCCAGCCATTTGTACTGCTGGCCGAGGCCGTGCAGGATATACTGCGTCGGTCCGCTGCAATAGGTGCTGTCCCCGGCTCCGAGCGCTTGATGGCCTGCGCCAGAGAACATTCGACCAGACTGGTGGCCATACCGACCAAGGCGATCATCCACATCCAAAACGCACCGGGACCGCCCAGCGAGATCGCCACGGCGACGCCGGCGATGTTGCCGCCGCCGACGCGTCCGCTGATCAAGAGAGCCGCACGGGAGCTCACCCGTCCGCCTTCGGTCGGCATCTGGCCGGGAAAGAGCACGCGGAACATGCGCTTGAAGAAGCGGAGCTGTACTAAGCCGGTCGCCAAAATGAAGAACGAGCCCAATACGACAAGAAAGGGGATGAGCGACTACCTCCAAGTTCGGTCGCTGGTGGCATTAAAAATGTCTTCTATAAAACCCATAACCTCAGTCCTCTCCCTGCGGAAAGTCTTGTGTGGACAAACAGATTGTATCTTGCCTTGATCGGCTTGTGCCTCGACACTTTGATGGTCAAAGCGGAGATCTCCGCTAGGTAACGAAGTCTTTACCTTCGCTTCGCGCTTGTCAAACGGAGGGTAGGGAGAGGGCCTAGAGCAGATGCACCAATCACTGAATCGATTGTGATGTGACGGGATGATGCAAGTCTGATCGGAGGTCTCCAGACATGGAGGTCCTGGATGGGACGAGCATCGAGTGGCGATCTGCGGGTTCGTGTTTTGAAGGCATCACAGGCGGGCCTGTCGGCGCGTGGTGCGGCGGCGCGGTTCGGTGTGGCGCCATCGACCGCGATCCGCTGGATAAAAGCGGGCCAAAGCCGATGAGGTGGAGCCGCGACCGACCGGTCGTCGACGCGGGTCGAGCCTTGATGGGCATGAAGGCTTCATCGTGGGCCTGATTGAGACTGACCCTGATTGAGACTGACAAGGACATCACGCTCAATGAGATGTTGGCGCGCCTCGCGGACGAGCGCGACGTCCGGAGATGACGTAGAGAAAGTTTCGCACATTTGTGTGTGGTTGGTGGCCCCGAATCCCTCAGGCTTTCAGTCACCAGACGGAGAAGCCGATAGAGGAGGCCAGAGCCACCCTGGACGAGGATAACACGAAGGGCCTGTCGAACTTGGTCCGTATCGACGCCGGTCGGATAGAAGATCATCTGAGGCAGATCGTGCGAGGCAGCGTCGAGGAGACACTCAACAGCCTGCTGGAGGCAGAGGCGGATCGGCTTTGCAATGCAGGGCGCTATGAGCGCAGTGAGGCGCGCCGCGACACACGAGCTGGCCGCTCCGCGCGCAAGCTGCACACGCGCGCCGGAGAGGTGCAGGTGCAAGGTGCCAAAGCTTCGCACGCAGACGCATCGACGACGGCAATCATCGAGCGCTATCGCCGGCGCGCGCGCTCGGTCGAAGAGGCTTTGATGGAGATTTATCTGGCTGGTGTGTCGCTACGCCGGGTGGAGGACATCACCGAGGCCCTGTGGGGCACGCGGGTGAGCCCCAGCAGGGCCTCCAATCTCAACAAGAAGCTCTACTCCCAGATCGAGACCTGGTGGAACCGGCCGATCGAGGGCGAACACCCCTACCTCTATCTGGACGGCCCTACCTCTATCTGGACGGCATTGTCCTGAAGCGCAGTTGGGCAGGTGAAGTGCGCAACGTCTCGCTGCTGCTTGCGGTCGCTGTCAAGACCGACGGCTACCGCGAGACCCTCGGCAGCCTCGAGGGAGCCAAGGAAGACAAGAAGGGCTGGAGCACCTTCCTCAAGCACCTCAAGGAGCGCGGCCTGACGGGTGTCGAGTGGATCATCTCGGATGCCTGCATGGGGCTCGTCGAGAGCGCGACCGAGTTCTATCCGGACGCCCAGTGGTAGCGCTGCGTCGTGCATTGGATGCCTTCGTGCCCGGTGCCGGCCGGCAAGATGCGTGAAGTCGCTCTCATGCTGAAGGCTATCCATGCCCAGGAGAGCCGCGAGGCGGCCCGCGCCAAGGCCACGCGGCCAAACTCGGAGCCATGCGCCTGACCAAGGGCGCCGACTGGCTGGAGGAGACGGTCGAGGAGACCTGGGTCTACTATGCCTTCCCCAATGAGCATTGGCGCCGGATCAGGACCGACAATCCTCTGGAGAGGATCATGCGGGAGATCCGGCGGCGAACCCGCGTCGTCGGAGCCTTCCCCGACGGCCAAGCGGCCCTCACCCTGGCCGCGGCCAGGGTGAGACACATCGCTGGCACCAAAGGGTCCAGCAAGCGCTACATGAACATGGACCTGCTCAAGCAGCGGGACAGGGGTGCCTGATGGAACAGCCCGCCAAACCCAATGTGCGAAAGATCCTGGACACTACCCGTCCGGATTGGCTGGCGCGCGCTGAACAACTGGCTGCGCAGGTGTGGCTTCACGTACAAAAAAAGACCGCGCACGCATTGGAGCAGGAGCGGCCGGAGGTCTTGAGAAAGCGCCAAGCCTGGTTTGACAGCCAACTCGACTTCGATCCGGCCAGGCTGGTCTTCATCGACGCGACGGGCCTGTCGACGAAGATGGTGCGGCTGCGTGGGCGTTCCAAGCGGGGCGAGCGTTGTCGCGCGGGCATCCCCCACGGGCATTGGAAGACAACCACCTTTACCGGCGCGCTTCGGCTGACCGGAATGACCGCGCCGACGGTGCTCGACGGCGCCATGAATGGTGTCGCTTTTCTTGCCTGTATCGAGCAAGTGCTGGCGCCGACCCTTAATCCCGGAGATGTCGTGATCATGGATGACTTGCCGGCGCACAAGGCCGCCGGCGTCCGACAGGCTATCGAGGCCACAGGCACCACCCTCACATATCTGCCGCCCTACAGTCCCGACTTCAACCCAATCGAGATGGCATTCGCCAAGCTCAAATCACTGATCCGCGCAAAGGCCGAAAGAACCATCAGCACTCTCTGGAATACCGTGGGCGACATCATCGGTCTGTTCGAGCCGCACGAGTGCGCAAACGATTTCGCACCAGCAGGCTATGACACTTCATAAAATGAATGTGCTCTAGCACACCTAATTGCTTCCGATAGCGGGCAAAGCGCCAACACATCGTCACCACCCGAGTAGATGGTCACTCCTTTGTGAGATGCGACGATTTTGGGCGCGATCTCGGACGCGAAGGCCGCCAGGGCCGCATTGATAGCGGCATGCAATGCTGGCCCAACTGGCCGTTTCGCTGAGAGGCCGGCCCGCACACGCTCACCGCTCACTCTCTCGAAGTAGCCTCTGAGCTTCGGGTGCATGAGCTTGCATGGATATAGAGGAAAAATCTGATGCCTTGGCGAAATCTAGCGTCGTTTCCAGCCATGAAGGTCCCTGTTCCCGGCTGACAGGACGGCATTCCAACCGATTTTCAATCAGGATTCCGAGAGGCACCGATTCTTCCGTCGAGCCACGTAACCTGTCGATCCCATCTCCCTGACCTGCTACTCTGGTCCACACGACAGGACTCTCCTGGATCACGATCGCAGAGGTTCCCAGAGAGCAGCGGCAGCTCTTGGTCGATGGAGTGTCCGATTTCGGAGTTGGTCGAAGCGGATGCGGAAGTAGGATGTGGCGAGATAGCCGTGAGATTTCGTTTTGCGGTGCTTTTTGCCGACGAGGATGTCAGCGGTTTTGGCGGCCCAGGCTCCGAGCGCCTCATCGAGCGTGGTCGGGCGGCCATGACGGTTTTTCAGGGTGGCGCCGATGCGGCGTTTGCAGAGCGATGCCTTCAAGGAGAGCTTCTGGCCGTTGTCGCGTTCGACGGTCATGGTTTCCTTCACGCGCAGCGCGAAAGGGATGTCGTTCTTCAGGAGACATTCAATCCGGTCTGCGCCGATGAATTCACGGTCGCTGAATTGCCTTGACTCACCCCGCTCGTTTGAGACGTTCGGGTTAAAAACTAGGTACCCCCCGCAAGCGGGCGATGAGATCGTCGAGTTGGTCCAGGGTGGCGTATTGCAGCGAGAGCTGGCCGCCGCTGCCGCGATGGTCTAGCCTCACTTTGAGGCCCAGGGTCAGCGAGAGGTCCTGCTCCAGGGCGAGGGTGTCGGCGTCCTTGGGCGCCGATCTGGAGGCGCCGCGCGGACGCGGTGTACCGCTGCTGCCCGGCATCTGCGCGCGGCGCTCGGTCTCGCGCACCGACCAGCCTTCGGACATGGCCGCCTCGGCCAGTGCGATGGGGTTCTCGGAGGTCAGGAGCGCGCGTCCATGCCCGGCGGAGAGGCGTCCCTGCTCGACCGCCTGCTTGATCTGATCAGGCAGGCCCAGTAGGCGGAGCGTGTTGGCGATGTGGCTGCGGCTCTT
This sequence comes from Rhodospirillales bacterium, assembly GCA_965202755.1. Taxonomy (GTDB): domain Bacteria; phylum Pseudomonadota; class Alphaproteobacteria; order Kiloniellales; family JACOMY01; genus JACOMY01. Next base: position 42,290 of record CBDBCL010000037.1, read on the forward strand.
GCCGACCGCCTTGCCCAGGTCGGTGTGACCATAGCTGAAATCCTCGATCAGGCGGCGGTAGGCCTCGGCCTCCTCCAGGGGCGTCAGGTCCTCGCGCTGTACGTTCTCGACCAGCGCGATCTCCAGGGTTGCGCGATCGTCTAGCTCGCGAATCACCGCCGGCAGCGCGGCCAGCTTGGCCCGCTGTGCTGCACGCCAGCGCCGCTCCCCGGCGACGATCTCATAATGTCCGACCTGCTGCGGATGCGGTCGCACCACGAGCGGCTGCAGCACGCCCTGCTGTGCGATCGACTGAGCCAGGGCCTTCAACGCGTCTTCGTCGTAGTGGCGGCGTGGCTGAGTCAGGTTGGGGTGCAGCAGGTCGATGGCGATGGCCTTGCCGCCCGTGCTCTGAATCTCCGCGCCGGATTGCTTTGCGCTGAGGCCGGCGATGGCTTCCTCACCGAAAAGGGCCGAGAGGCCACGACCCAATCCTTGTTTCTTGCTGCTCATGCGGCTTGGCGTTCCCCCTCCCGACGCAGCAGTTCGCTGGCCAGTCTCAAGTAGGCTTGCGACCCGGGGCAATTGAGATCGTAGAGCAACGCCGGCAGTCCGTGCGACGGCGCCTCCGAAATCCGGACGTTGCGTGGGATCGTGGTTTCATAGACCAGTTGGCCCATGTGTTCGCGAACATCGGCCTCGACCATCTCCGACAGGCTGGTGCGGCGGTCGACCATGGTCAAGATGATGCCGTGGATCTTCAGCCTGGGGTTGAGGCTGCGCTTCACCCGCTCGATGGTGCGGGTCAGGTGCGAGAGACCCTCCAGGGCATAGTACTCGGCCTGCAGCGGCACCAGGACGGCATCGGCGGCGACCAGCGCATTCAGGGTGAGGAACCCCAGCGATGGCGGGCAGTCGATCAAAACGTAGTCGTAGTCGCCGGCCACCGCCGCCAGGGCGGAAGTCAGGCGGCGCTCGCGACCGACGCTCTCGACCAGCTCCACCTCGGCACCGGCCAGATCCACTGTCGCCGGCGCCAGGGTAAGGCGCGGCACCTCGGTCTTGATCAGGATTTCATGCAAGGGGCGGCCCTCGATCAGGACGCTATAGACGCTGTCGCTGGCGGCGGGACGATCCTGCCCCAGGCCGGTGGTCGCATTGCTCTGCGGGTCGAGGTCGATCAGCAGACAGCGCCGATCGCAGGCGGCCAGGGCGGTCGCCAGATTGACGGCCGTGGTGGTCTTGCCGACCCCGCCCTTCTGATTGGCCATGGTAAGAACCCGTGCCCAAGCTCCACTGACGATCATGCGCTCTGCTTCTCCCCTACCCTTGTGGTGGAGCGATTCGCACTACGCTTTGGCTTCAAGCGGTGCGATCGGACCAAGTGGCTCTCGCTCAGGCGCTGGAACTTTACCTTAGCGTTCGATTGTGACGACAGATCGGCCGCAGCGGCTGTCATCTGGCACTCCTACCGTCTTTGGCAAGCAGGTTTTCGATCACTAGAACTGCGCTCTCGGGATCGCTGAGGCTGGGTCGCTCGCTGAGATCCATGCTCCATTGCCGGCGTGCCGAGGTCAACTCACCTTCTCGGCTGCGGCCCTTCAAAAGCAGCGCCCTCCCGCCTGGGACTAGATGACGCACCACGTAGCCCAACAGTTTCGGCAGCGGCGCCAGCGCCCGGGCCGTGACGCAATCAGCCTGCAAGGGCACCATGGTCTCGATTCGCGCGCTATGGATCGCCACTTCCACCCCTGTTTCACGTGAAACCTCTCTGAGGAAGGCGGCCTTACGTCCGTCCGACTCGACCATATATACCTCGCCGGCGCCGAGGATCGCCAGGACCAAGCCCGGAAAGCCGCCGCCGCTCCCTAGATCGGCGATGCGCAAGGGCCGCGCTGGGGGTGCAGCCGGCAGCACCTCCATGAGCTGCGCCGAATCCAGCATGTGGCGTTCCCAGAGGTCGCTGGGATTGCGGCGTGAGATCAGATTGACCTTCTCATTCCAGGTCAGAAGCATGTCGGCATAGCGGGTCAGTGTATCCTGCTGCCGCTCCGAAATCGGGAAGCGGGCGGCAAAAGCCGCCAAGGCAGGCTCTCGCGCTGGCATGGACTAGGCCGCAGCCTGACGCTTGGCGCTCTTGCGCTTCACATAGCGCAGCAGCAGGGTCAGGGCTGCCGGCGTCATCCCGGGCAGGCGGGCAGCTTGGCCCAAAGTCTCCGGCCGAGCGGCCGCCAGGATCTGGCGCACCTCGTTGGAGAGACCGGCCATCTCGCCCAGCGGCAGGTCGGCCGGCAGGCGCAGATCCTCGTCACGGCGATAGGCGGCGACGTCGGCCTCCTGGCGTTCCAGATAGCCCTGGTATACGGCATCGATCTCCAGTTTAGCCTGGGTCGCCGGCGCAAGCGCTTCAAGTTCGGGCCAATGCTTGGCCAGATTCTCCCAGCTCACATGGGGATAGCGCAGCAGGGCGAAGGCGCTGCGGCGCTGTCCGTCCTTGTTCACGGCAATCCCGGAGCGCTCCAACTCCTGAGGAGTGGCGAGAAGATTGGCCAGGAGCTGGTGACCCGCCTTGAGGGCTGCTTGCGTCTCTCGCCACTTCGTGCCCCGGGTTTCTCCGACTAGGCCGATTGCGATGCCGCGGTCGGTCAAGCGCTCCTCGGCATTGTCGGCACGTAGCCGCAGACGGAATTCGGCCCGGCTGGTGAACATGCGATAGGGCTCGTTGACGCCGCGTGAGATCAGGTCGTCGATCAGGACGCCGATATAGGCCTCGGCCCGATCGAGGTGAAAGTCCGGCGCCCCGCAGCCCGCTCGCCTGGCCGCATTCACGCCGGCGATCAAACCCTGGGCCGCGGCCTCTTCGTAGCCGGTGGTTCCGGTGATCTGTCCGGCTAGGAAAAGCCCTGGCAAACGCCGGGTTTCCAACGATCGGGTGAGTTCGCGTGGATCGACATGGTCGTATTCGATGGCGTAGCCGTGCTGCAGAATGTGCGCCCGCTCCAGCCCGGGGATCGTGGCGAGCATGGTCTCCTGGACTTCCGCCGGCAAGGAAGTGGAGATTCCGTTGGGATAGACGGTTGGATCGCTCAGGCCCTCAGGCTCGAGGAAGATTTGATGACGCTCGCGTTCGGCAAAGCGCACCACCTTGTCCTCGAACGAGGGACAGTAGCGCGGCCCGACGGACTCGATCTGGCCGCTGTAGAGTGGCGCCTGATGCAGGTTAGCCTGGACCAGTGCACGAGTATCGGCCGTGGTCCAGGTGATGTAGCAGGGCAGCTGCGGCGTGGTAATCGCGGTGGTCAGGCTGGAGAAGGGCTCCGGCGGGTCGTCGCCGGACTGAGCGTCCAAGCCTTCCCAGTCGATGGTCCGGCCGTCCAGGCGCGGTGGTGTACCGGTCTTCAGGCGACCCATAGCGAATCCAAGACGCCTGAAGCTCTCAGCCAGGCTGATCGCGGGCGCATCACCGACTCGTCCGGCTGCGCGTTGTTCGCAACCGATATGGATCACACCGTTCAAGAAGGTGCCCGTGGTGATAACTACGGCAGCAGCCCGGAGCGCGCGTCCATCGGCCAGACAGAGGCCTGCAATCTCCTGGGCTTCATCGACTAGGAGATCCTCGACGGCTCCCGCGACAAGCTCGAGCCCCGATTGCTGCTGCAGAAGCGTCTGAATGGCGTCGCGATAGAGCCCACGGTCGGTCTGAGCGCGTGGGCCGCGCACGGCCGGGCCTTTGCTGCGATTGAGCACCCGGAACTGAATGCCGGCAGCATCCGCTGCCAGGCCCATGAGGCCATCCAGGGCATCGATTTCCCGCACCAGATGGCCCTTACCGAGGCCGCCGATGGCCGGATTACAGGACATGACACCGATGGTCTCCGGCTTGTGGGTCACCAACGCCGTCTTGGCACCCAGGCGTGCCGCGGCCGCGGCCGCCTCGCAGCCGGCGTGGCCACCGCCGACGATCAGGACATCCCAGCTGTATTGCTTGGTCTTCATAGCGCTCTTTATAGGCTGTCGGAGGCCCGGAATCAAAGCGGGCCTCGAATCTATCGGCTATGTAGCCACTGTTTCACGTGAAACAGCTACTTGCCGATGCAGAAGTCGCCGAAGATCCTGTCGAGGATCTCCTCCACATCGACCCGGCCGGCGAGCTTGCCGAAGGCGCGCAAGGCCAAGCGCAGTTCCTCGGCAAATAGTTCCGGCAGGACCGCCGTCCTGCTGCGCTCCAAGGCTTCCAGCGCCTCTTGCAGGGCCAAGCGCTGCCGGGCGCGGGTGACCAGAGCCGCCTCCCCCTCTCTCTGCCCCATCGAGGCCTTGGCCTTAGTCGTCAAGGCGGAAATCAGATCTTCTAGGCCCGCGCCGCTCTTCGCTGAGATGGCGACATCGAGATGCTGCGTTCTTGTCTGGCCAAGGTCGCACTTGTTTCCGATCAGAAGCCGGCGCTCGGGCGGAATCTCGGTCAAAACCTCGGGCAGGTCCAACGGACGCGAGATATCGACGATGACCAAGGCCAGATCGCTTGCCTCTGCGCGTTGCAGCGAGCGCCGCATCCCCTCTTGCTCGATCGTGTCGTCACTTGCCGCAGCGATCCCGGCTGTGTCGATCAGAGTGATCGGGAGTCCTTTCAGGTCCAGGGAGACCTCTATTGGGTCGCGAGTCGTTCCGGGGCGATCGGTGACGATTGCGGCATCGCGTCCGGTGAGGGCGTTCAACAGCGAAGACTTGCCGACATTGGGGGCGCCCAGCAAGGCGCAGGCGATGCCGTCTCGTAACCGCTCTCCCCAAGCGGCCCGTGCCAGCACGACGGAGATCTCTTCGGCGACCGCCTCGGCCTCCTCGGAGGATTGCGAACGGAGATCGTCGGGTATCTCCTCCTCCGCGAAGTCCAGATGCGCCTCGATCAGGGCCGCGGCCTGAATGAGGCGCGCGCGCCAGACCTCGAGACGTTGCGACAGTGCACCCTCGGCTTGGGCCAGGGCCTGGAGCCGCTGTGCTCCAGTTTCGGCGGCCACCAAGTCGGCCAGGCCCTCGATTTGCGTGAGGTCAAGCTTGCCGTTGGCAAAGGCGCGGCGGGCAAACTCGCCGGGCTCGGCCAGGCGCAAACCCGCCTGCCTGGAGAGTGCGCTCAGCACCCCGTCCAACACGGCCGGGCCACCATGCAGATGCAGTTCAACCAGATCCTCACCACTGGCGCTTCGCGGAGCGGGAAACCAGAGCACCAGGGCTTGGTCCAGCCCCTCGCCGCTGTCGGGATCTTCCAGATGCCGCAGGCTGGCAATGCGGGCCGCCGGCCGCGCGCCTCGACAGAGCCGATCCAGCAGGCTCCCGGCCTGCGTGCCGGTGATGCGTACGATGGCCAAGGCAGAACGCCCCCGCGCGGTGGCGGGGGCGTAAATCGTCTCCAGCGTGGGCAAGCTGACTTAGCCGGTCCAGCGGATCAGGTGATCCTCGAGCGTGGGCCGGATCTTGCCGCTGGGCGGGCGCTCCTCCTGCGGCGTGCCGACGTGGATGAGACCGATCAGATGATCCTTCCCCTCCAGACCCAGCGCCTGCTTGAAGGCCGGGTCGTAAGCCCGGCCCCCGGTCACCATAACGGCGCCGTAGCCTTGCGCATGGAAGGCGGTCAGCAGGATCTGAGCGGTGCAGCCGGCGGCCACCACCTGTTCGATCACCGGTGCTTTGGGGTGATTCTCGCGCACCACCGCGGCGATGCCGATCATCAGCGGCGAGCGCAATGCCTTGGCCCGCGCGGTTTCCCAAACGGCAGGATCAACGTCGGGTTGAGCACGCTTGGCGGAATCGTAATAGAGCTGGCCCAAACGCTCGAGCCCCTCTCCCTCGATCTCGATGATGCGCCAGGGCCGAAGCGCACCGTGATCGGGTGCGCGCATCGCCGCCTCATAGGCTTGGCGGCGATGCGCGGCGCTGGGCGCCGGTTCCGTCAAAAACTTGGCCGAGACCGATTCGCGGCTTAAGAGGGCATCGAGGGTGTCCATTCAAGACGTCTCCTTGTCGTCGTCAGCCGAGGGCACCATGCGCGGCCAGAAAAAGCGGCGCATCTGTTCAAAGCTCTCCCAGTCCTGCCTTGCCGGCGAATGGGCTGGTCATTTGCGATGCCACCGGCATCCAGGTGTGCAAGATGTCTCCACTTTCAATCTTCTTCAAGGCGCCCTGCAGGCGCTTTTCGACCTCCGTCATCAGGCGCTCCTGCATCGGCGCCACGTCGGGAAGGCCGAAGAACTCGCGAACCTCCTTCGGCGTACAGTCGATATCGATCTGGATTTTCATCGCTGCAAGTCTCCTTCGCCCGGATATCGTTCTTGAGAATCTTGACCTTGAGACCAGGCTCCATTGCCGCCACCTTAGTACGACCTGCCTGGCGGGCAACCGCTTTGCTGGGTAATCTCGCAGAATCCTTCGCTGCAGGTGCCGCGGCCTTGGGGATCGAACCGATAGGAGAGCTTCGATGAACCGTTTGGGCCAGGAGACCAGCCCCTACCTGCTGCAGCATAGAGACAATCCGGTTGACTGGTGGCCCTGGGGTCCCGAGGCCTTGGCGGCCGCCAGAGCCGAGAACAAGCCGATCCTGCTCTCCATCGGCTATGCCGCCTGCCACTGGTGCCATGTGATGGCGCATGAATCCTTCGAGGACGAAGCGACGGCGGAGCTGATGAACCGCCTCTATGTCAACATCAAGGTGGATCGCGAAGAGCGGCCGGAAATCGACTCTCTCTATATGCAGGCCTTGCACCTTCTGGGGGAGCAGGGTGGCTGGCCCTTGACAATGTTCCTGACCCCAGACGGCGAGCCCTTCTGGGGCGGCACTTACTTTCCGCCTGCCGATCGCTACGGCCGACCGGGCTTCCCGAAGGTCCTCAAGGGCATTCAACGGATCTGGAGCGGAAGCCAGGACAAGGTCGCGCAGAACGTCGCCGCGCTCACGCAAGGTCTTGCCCAATGGGCAACCAGCAGCCCCGGCGGCAGCGTAACGCCTGCCCTTCTCCGCGACGTTGCCGCCCGCCTGCTGCAGGCCATGGACAACAAGGAAGGCGGTTTGGATGGCGCCCCCAAGTTCCCGACCCCACCCACCTTGGAGTTGCTGCGCCGTGCCTATTGGCGCGGCGAGGGCGAGGGCTATCGCCAAGCCATCGCGCTCGCGATGGAAAAGATGAGTCAGGGAGGCATCTACGATCATCTGGGCGGCGGTTATGCCCGCTATGCCGTCGACGCCATTTGGCTGGTACCACACTTCGAGAAGATGCTCTATGACAACGGACAGATTCTCGAGTTGTTGGCCAGCAGCTGGGCGCTGGAGCCGCGCCTGCTGTTCAAGCAGCGTGCTGAGGAGACCGTGGCTTGGTTGCTGGAGGAGATGCCGGCGGCGGCCGTTGAACCGGGCGTCAGCGATCGCGGCCGGCCAGAAGGGCCCAGGGTTCCGGCCTTCGCTGCCTCCTACGATGCCGACAGCGAAGGCGAGGAAGGCCTCTTCTATCTCTGGACGCCGAAGAGCCTGCGCGATGTCTTGAGCGAGGAGGAGGCGCTTCAGATCGAGATAGCCTATGGCGTAACGCCCGACGGCAACTTCGAGGGCCAGACGATCCTCAATCGGCGCCATCTGTCGGGCGATCTCCACTCGGGCGAAGAGGCCGCACTGGCGCCCTTGCGCCGGCGCCTCTACCAGGCCCGCGGAGAGCGCATCTGGCCCGGGTGGGACGACAAGGTGCTCTCCGACTGGAACGGCATGATGATCGCAGGCTTGGTGATGGCCGGTCGTTGCTTCAACCGCCAAGACTGGCTGAACGCGGCTCATGCTGCACTCTTTTTCTTTCGCGAGTCCCTCTTGGTCGAAGGACGTTTGCATCATTCCTGGCGCCGTGGCGTGGTGAAACACCAGGCGACCCTGGACGATCATGCTCATCTGGCCCGCGCCGCCCTGTTGCTGCACGAGGCGACGGGCGACGAAGAAGCCCTGGCCTTCGCCCGCGATCTGGTGCAGCTGGCGAACCGCTACTATGAGGACAAGGAGGGCGGTGGCTTCTATGTTGCAGCAGCCGATGCTGAGGCCCTGCTGGTGCGCGCCAAGTCGGTGCAGGATTCCGCCGCTCCCTCAGGCAACGCAGTCATGGTGGAGGTTTTGGCGCGACTCTACTATCTGACCGGCGGGTGGGACTATCGTCGCCAAGCGGAGCGTACGAGCGCTGCCTTCACCGGCGAGGTCGAGCGTTTCTTCCACTTGGCGACTCTCTTGAATGCAGCCGAGTTCCTCGAGCGGGCGGTTCAGGTCGCCATTGTCGGCACCCGCGGCGAGACCGAGACGGAAGCTTTGATCGCTGCTGCCTGGCAGGTCGGGAATCCCTGGCTGGTGCTGCAGGTCGTGGCGCCAGGGGCGGCCCTGCCCTCAGGGCATCCGGCATTCGGTAAAGAGCAGATCGAGGACAGGGCAACGGCCTTTGTGTGCATGGGTTCGGCCTGCTCTCTCCCACTGACTGACAGCGCGGCCCTGTCGGAGGCGCTGAAACCGGACGCGACAGTCGCCGTTTAACCGACCTTCAGCGGACTGGCGTCGGCGAAGGCTTGCCAGATCTCACGGCTTTGCTCGTCGATGATCTGCGGCGCTGAGAAGAGTGAGAGGGTCAAGTCCGCCGTCCATCCGGCGCCACCGATCTCTACCAGGAGACCGGCATCGATCTGCGGCCGGACGGCGCTGGCCGGCAGCCAGGCGACACCATGGCCTCGGTAAAGGCATTCATGTGGCGTACCTCTAGTCCGCCCTGTAGTTCGCCGAAGATTTGATCCACCGCGGCGCGCAGGAAGGATCCCCGATCGTAGGCCAGGAGCGGGATCGGCGGTGTCGGATCTCCCGGCAGGTGCCAGCCCTAGCGATCGGCAGGCTCCTTGGCCGCCACGGGTATCAGGCGATCGCTTCCCAGGTCGATCCGGTCAACATCTATCTGGATCCGGCTTCCTGCCGGGCGTCATTCTGGTCACCTTCTTTGCCCTTCGCCCTGATCGGCCTGGGTTTGGGGCTTCTGAAGCCTTCGGACACCCCCGAGCGGGAAGACTCCATCAAGATGACCCTCTTGCAGATTGCGGCGACGGTCGGGTTGATCCTGCTGATCGGGCTGGTGATCACGGTGGCGATCTATGTCGGTATCGCCACCTCGACCGAGGCGGCTGTCTGCCCTTCATTGCCGCCTTGGTGCCCTTGATCGCCATCCTGATCCTAGCGCCCTCCATGGCGCTCTGCTGCCCGAACAGATGGGATCAAGACTGCTATGCCTCGGCCTTGATCCGCTCCCGCAGCGCGAATTTCTGGATCTTTCCGGTCGAGGTCTTGGGAATCTCGATGAAGGCGAAGCCCTTGGGTACCTTGAAGCGCGCCAAGTGCTGGCGGCAGTGCTCCGTCAGCCCCTCGGCCGTGGCACTTTCGCCCTGGCGCAGTTCGATGAAGGCAAAGGGGGTTTCGCCCCAGTGTGCGTCCGCCTTGGCGACCACGGCACAGGCGGCGATGGCGGGATGGCGATAGAGCGCGCCTTCGACCTCGATCGAGGAGATGTTTTCGCCGCCGGAGATGATGATGTCCTTCGAGCGGTCCTTCAGCTCGATATAGCCGTCGGCGTGCCAGACGCCCAGATCGCCGGTGCGGAACCAGCCGCCGGCGAAGGCCTCTTCCGTGGCACGCGGGTTCTTCAGATAGCCCTTCATGACCACGTTGCCGCGCATCATCACTTCGCCTAGGGTCTCGCCGTCGCGCGGACAGGGCGTCAGGGTCTCGGAATCGGCCACCATCATGTTTTCCAAGACCGGGTAGGTTACGCCCTGACGGGACTTGATTCTGGCCTGCTCGTCGATCGAAAGGCCGTTCCACTCCGGCTTCCAGTCGCAAACCGCTGCGGGCCCATAGACCTCTGTCAAGCCATAGACGTGGGTGACGTGAAAGCCAAATCTCGTCATGCGTTCCAGGATGGCGGCCGGCGGCGCGGCGCCGGCGGTCATGAACTCCACGGTTCGGTCGCCGAAGTCGCGGCGCTCTTCCGCGCCGGCGTTCATCAGCATCTGCATCACGATGGGCGCACCGCAGAGGTGGGTTACCTCGGCCTCGGCGATCAGGCGATAGATCTCCGCCGGCTCGACCGCGCGCAGGCAGACGTGGGTCCCGGCCAGCGCCGTCACCGCCCAGGGAAAGCACCAGCCGTTGCAGTGGAACATCGGCAGGGTCCAGAGGTAGACCGGATGCTGCGGCATGTCCCAGGCCATGATGTTGCCGTAGGCCAGCAAGGCGGCGCCGCGGTGGTGGTAGACCACGCCCTTGGGGTTGCCGGTGGTGCCGGAGGTGTAGTTGAGGCAGATCGACTGCCACTCGTCGTTGGGCCAGTCGCCGACTGCTGAGGGATTGCCCTCGGCCAGCAGATCCTCGTAGGCGACATCGCCGAAGCCTTCTGTGGCTTCGACGAAGGGATCGTCCAGGGCGACGATTAGCGGCTTGTGGGTACATTCGGCCACGGCTTGCCGGGCCACCTCGACGAAGCCCGGGTCGACCAGAAAGGCCTTGGCCTCGCCGTGTTCCAGGATGAAAGCGATTGTCGCGGCATCCAGGCGGGTGTTGATGGCGTTCAGAACGGCACCGGCCAGGGCGATGCCGAAATGGGCTTCGAACAGGGGCGGGGTGTTGGGGGCGATGATGGCCACTGTCTGGTCGCGAGCGATGCCGCGTGCCTTCAGGGCGGAACCGAGCCGTCGGCAGCGCTCCAGGACCTCGGCCCAGCTTCTGCGGATCGGTCCGTGCAGGACGGCCGTGCGCCGAGGAAAGACCTCGGCCGAGCGCTCCAGGAAAGTGAGCGGGGTCAGCGGAACATGATTGGCCGGCCCGGCCTCGAGGCTCTCTTCGAAGGGGTTTTCAGCATTCATGCGTCTTCGGACGCCTCCCGGACGATGGTCTCGTTCAAAGTGAGCAATTGTGATCAAGCCGGCCTGATCTTGGCAAGGTTTCTCGCTTCGCTGGCCGGGGTGTCGACTTTTCCGCCTGCCTGTCCTTGCACGTGATACCGCTCAAGGCTTGCAGCGCGGGCGCAGCTAGGGTCTCTTTCACGAAAGCGGCTTCAAGGCTGCGGAAAGTTCGCCGTAGAGGAGGGAGGCATGGGACGTTACGCCGAGATGCATCGCCGTTCGCTTGAGGACCCGGAGAGATTCTGGGGCGAGGCCGGGCAGGGCGTGGAGCAGATCGAACCCTGGGAGAAGGTGCTCGATCGCGATGCCCAGCCGGTGCCGCGCTGGTATGTCGGCGGTGTCCTGAACACGGCGCACAACTGCCTGGATCGCCATGTCGCGGCCGGCCGAGGCGATCGGGCAGCCCTGATCTACGATTCGGCCATGACCCAGGAGAAGCAGCACTACAGCTACAGCCAGCTCTTGGACGAGGTCGTGCGCTTTGCCGGCGTGTTGAGCGATCTGGGGGTCGGCAAGGGCGACCGGGTCATCATCTACATGGCGATGGTACCGGAAGCCGCCATCGCCATGCTGGGCTGCGCACGCATCGGTGCGGTGCACTCCGTCGTCTTCGGTGGCTTCGCCGCCAACGAGCTGGCCACCCGCATCGACGATTCCAGCCCAAGGCCATCGTCGCCGCCTCCTGCGGCCTGGAGCCGGGGCGTGCCGTCGCCTACAGGCCCCTGCTGGATGCGGCGATCCAGATGGCGGTGCACAAGCCGGACCACTGCATCGTCCTGCAACGCCCGCAGCATCAAGCCGAGATGCTGGAGCGCGATCACGACTGGGCCGAAACCATGGCGGAAGCCGAGCCGCAGGCCTGTGTGCCGGTGGCCGCCACCGATCCGCTCTACATCATCTACACCAGCGGTACGACCGGCCAGTCCAAGGGCATCGTGCGCGACACCGGCGGTCATGCCGTGGTGCTGACCTGGAGCATGGAAAACCTCTATGGCGTGAAGGCGGGCGGGGCCTTTTGGGCGGCCTCCGACGTCGGCTGGGTTGTAGGCCACAGCTACATCGTCTATGCGCCGCTGCTCGCCGGCTGCACCTCTGTGCTCTATGAAGGCAAGCAGGTCGGCACTCCCGATGCCGGTGCCTTCTGGCAGGTGACTGCCGAGCATAAGGTGGTGAGCCTCTTCACCGCGCCCACGGCCTTCCGGGCGATCCGCCAGCAGGACTCCGAGGGCGCCTTGATCGCCGACCGGCTGGCGCCCAGGCACCGTGCCGCCGTGCGCCGCGCCCTGAAACAGGCCTGGGAACTCGACGACGCCGACAAGGCCGAACGCCCGATGCGCAACCTTGCGCGGCGCTTCGAGCAGGACGCAGTGGATGTGTCCGGATCGATTCTCGAAGGTCACGACGAAATCCCGACCGCGGTCAGGCTGGATTTGCCTCTCGAACTGCGCCGCTCTCTGGCCGGCACAAACATCGTCGAATCCATGAACAGCGTTATCCGGCAGGTCTGCCGCAACGTGAAACGCTGGCGGGACGCCAAAATGTCCCTGCGCTGGACAGCAGATGCAATGTTCGAAGCCAGGAAAGGCTTCCGTCGCATCCAGGCCTACAAGCAGCGACCCATTCTCAGGCAGGCTCTCATCAAGCACCGCCAAAAGCGCCAGCTTGACCGGATCGAGGGCGCCGCATAACCTCCCATCGAGCAGCGCCGCTCAGGCGAGTTTGAACATCAATTGGGACAATCCCTTTTCGAACGATCACACAGGCTTTACCCGGGAGGAACCTTTGCACATCCTTGGGATCGATTTTACCAGCAGCCCGAACGTGAAGAAGCCGATTACGTGCCTTCATTGTGAATTGGAGGCCGGTGTCCTTCGGACGGGTCGGCTGGAAGAGGTTAAGGATTTTGCTGGCTTCGAGGCATGCCTTCGTCGTCCGGGGCCATGGGTCGCTGGGATGGACTTTACCCTTTGGCCAATCCCGCCGCTTCATAGAGAATGTCGGATGGCCGCGAACTTGGGCCGGATATGTCGGTCATGTTCGGACACTTAGTAGAGCGGAATTTCGCCAAGCGCTGGATAGATACAAAGCGCCTCGTCCTCAAGGGGACAAGGAGCATCTACGAGCAACGGACCGCGTGGCGAAATCTATCAGCCCGCAGAAGCAGTATGTTGTGCCGGTCGCGTTGATGTTCTTCGAAGGTGCTCCTCGGCTTCTCGCAACCGGCGTTACGATCCCACACCTCAATCAAGGCGACCCAGATCGGCTCGTCTTTGAGGCCTATCCGGGTGTTCTTGCCCGCTCGACTATCGGAAAACGAAGCTACAAGAGCGACGATAAGAAACGACAGACGGAAGCGCTAAAAGAGGCACGGCTGGACCTCATGCGGAGCCTGCTCGCTGGAGCGCCGGCGAAATTCGGGTTTTCAATAGAGGCTCCGGACGAACTCTGCGTAGATCCCAGTGGCGATCGTTTGGATGCACTCCTGTGTGCCATTCAGGCGGCGTGGGCATGGCAGCAGTGCGATCAAGGGTTCGGCGCGTGCTTGCCCATCGATTCTCTGGAAGGTTGGATAGCCGATCCTTCGCTTTCCACCGAAGGCCGGCCAGCACCCAAGACACGATAGGCGCGCAAGGCTGCACCGGGGCCGCCCAAGGTGTCGCTGCTGGAGGACATTGCGTCCTGGTCGGCTGGCCATCAGCCAGTCTCCGGAGGGGCTGTGCAGAAAGAGGCTAGATTGGCCTTTCTCGATACCATGGCATGTATGCTGATCGGCGCGACGGATCCGAGTGTCTTGGCTCTTGTCCAGCCCGTGCGGTCCGGTGGAGCCGAGGGCCTTTGTAGCGACTGCGGTCGTCGGATTGTCCGTTTCGGCGCCGACAGCAGCGATGATTAACGGATTTGCGGCACACGTCCTTGATTTCGACGACTATGAGGTACCGGCCTCGACCTACGCGCCGTCCGGTTATCGAGACTGCGCCAATCTTGCGCAAGCCTTGGCCATGTTGTGCCTACACCCATCACAGCGTCGAGGCAGCTTTGAACTTGGCCGCAACACCTGGGTTCTCGGCCGATGCTGTTCGGTCCAGACGAATTGAGATCCCGGAGCCTATTTCCGTGTGGCATCTTTCGGAGTGCTGAAGACCCCCTGGGGAGGCTCGGTTCAGTCTACCCTATTGTGTGTCCTTGGCGTTCAGTGAGCAGGCCTTGAGGCCCGAAGGATTCTCAACCTCCGCGCTTCGGCGCCCGGATCTCCAATCTCTCATGGGTCGGATCGCTGTCGCACCCTATGATCCAGGCCCTAGGCTTGACGATTTCAGCCCAGACCACTCCGATAACATCCATCTAACTCTTGCCGACGGCTCGTGTCGCCATTCAACCGTGAGCCATGTCAAGGGAGGGCCTGCCGATCCCCTCTCGACCGAGGAGATTGTTGCGAAGTTCCTCGACTGCGGTGGCACAGAATCCTTGGCCCAGCACTTGCTGGAGCTGCCGGGCGATCCGCCCGTGGCGCTTCTCCGAAACGATTGCGGCCGTTCGGACATCCGCCTAGTACCTCGTTAGAACATGCAAATTGTCGTCGCTGATGATGCCGGAAGCGCGAGATTTTCTCTCTAGACCGCCTTCGACGTACTCACAGTGTGAAGCTGCAGCTTGCGATCGCCGATGCCGAGACTTTCCCAGGTCGAGCGCCACTCGGCGATGTGGTCGCTGGCGAGGTGCACCTGCAGGTCTTCCTCGCTCTCCCACTGCTCGCTCACGTGGATCAGTGTCGGGTCGAGGACATCGACGCCATAGGCATAGTGTACGCAGCCCCTCTCGGCCCGCGACAGCCTCAGCACCTTTTCCATCACCGGGCGGGCGGCCTCCTGCGCATCTTCGCGAATGTGCACGCTGCCGGTGATGACGATCATGGTTGTTCGCCCCGATCCTCGCCGGCCTCTTGACGCCCTTCGCCCTGATCCTCGAAGGCCTCGTCCACGTCCGCCTCGTCGCGCGCCTTCTGCGTCGCGTGCTTCTGGGCTTCGCGGGCCTTCAGGGTTTCGATGTGGTCGACGGCGGCGTTGAGTTCCGTCTGGGTGCAGAGTCCGAGCAGGACGGGATCGCGCGGATTGATGTTCTGCGTGTTCCAGTGGGTGCGCTCGCGGATCGCCTGAATGGTGTTCTTGGTGGTGCCGATCAGCTTAGAGATCTGCACGTCCTTCAAATCGGGGAAGTGCTTCAAAAGGAAGGCTACACCGTCGGGCTTGTCCTGGCGCTTGGCTACGGGGGTGTAGCGCGGGCCCTTGGTGCGCTTCAGCGGCTCCGGCAGGTCTTGCTTGCACATCACCAAGCGTCGCTTGGTGTGCTGCTCGCAGCGGGCGATCTCTTCCTTGGTCAACTGGTTGTTCATGGTGGGGTCCAGCCCCTGAATGCCCTTCGCCACCTCGCCATCGGCGATGCCTTGCACTTCGAGCACATGCAGACTGCAGAATTCGGCAATCTGCTGAAATGACAGCCCGGTATTGTCGATCAGCCAGACGGCGGTCGCCTTGGGCATCAAGGGTTGAGACATCGAGAGACTCCTTTGGGCGGCATGATCGAAGCATTCGACTTCGGCGCCTAGTGTCGAGTGCGGATCGCGAGCAGGTGGAATCACCTGCTCGCGATCCGCACTATTGTCAACGTTGTAGAGCAGGGTGACGACAAATCGTTTTGATTTGTCGTCACCCTGCTCTGGCGCTTCCGGGAAACGCCTTTAGGCTGTTGTCCGGGAGCCGAAGAGATATAGGCGGAGAGTCATTTCTCTGCAAAGCCCCATTGTTGACCGCCAATGCACCGCAGGCGACCCAGGCCGTCGATTTGGAGCAGACAGGTCAAAGCATCGCAGCCGAACCTAGGAGCCAGGAGCACGCTAGCCATCACGCGAGAGGCCTTCCATGCCCGATAGTCACCCGGCGGATGCACGAACGCTCCCGCCCAATACCGACGACACTCTGGGGGGATTGGCCTGGACGCCCTTCGCTTGCAGCGTCTGGAGAAGGTGCGCCAAGCCTTGAAGGCAGCCGATGTGGCCGGCCTGCTGCTCTACGATCCGATCAACATCCGCTATGCCACCGGTAGCCGGAACATGACGCTTTGGACCCTGCACAATGCCGTGCGCTACTGCTTTATCGCCACCCAGGGCCCGGTGGTCCTTTTCGACTTTCACAATTGCGACCACTTGAGCCGGGGCCTGGGGACTGTTGACGAGGTGCGGCCGGCGGTGGCCTGGTTTTACTTCGGCGCCGGCGCACGCGGACCGGAAAAGGCCAAGCAGTGGGCTGCCGAAATCGCCGATCTGGTGCGTCTCCATGGCGACGGCAACGCTCGCCTGACGATCGATCGCTGCGATCCTCTCGGCACTTCGCTCTGCCCGATTCCGGGGTGGCTCTGGAGGAAGGCCAGGTCATCATGGAGGTGCTGCGCGCCATCAAGCTGCCGGAGGAACTGGAGCTGACCCACCAATCGATGGCCGTTTGCGAAGCCGGCGTGGCACGCATGCAAGAGGCACTGTGCCCCGGCCTCAGCGAGAACGAACTTTGGTCGCTGTTGCATGAAACCAACATTGCCGAGGGTGGGGAGTGGATCGAAACACGATTGCTGACCGCCGGAAGCCGAACCAACCCCTGGTTCCAGGAGTGTTCCGCACATCTGATCCGGCCGGGCGACCTGGTGTCCTTCGACACCGATCTGATCGACCCCTTCGGTTATTGCGCCGACATCTCGCGCAATTTTCATTGCGGACCCGGCAAGCCCAGCGAGGATCAGAGGCGGCTCTATGGTCTGGCCTACGAACAGATCGAGACCAACATCGAGCAGTCGCAACCCGGCCTGACCTTTCGCGAGATCTCGGAGAGGAGATGGCAACTGCCGAGCAGCTGTGCGCCTAACCGCTATTCGGTGGTGATGCATGGTGTCAGGCTCTGCGACGATTACCCCAGCATCTACTATGCCGAGGACTTCGATTCCGCCGGCTATGACGGCGAGATCCAGCCCGGCATGACGCTTTGCGTGGAAAGCTATATCGGCGAAGTCGGCGGCGATGAAGGCATCAAGCTTGGACAGCAGGTCTTGATCACCGAGCGCGGCGTCGAGCGCCTCTCGCACTATCACTACGAAAAGGCGCTGATGCCCTCGCGCTGGCTTTGAGCCTCTTTTGAACAGAGGTTTGGGCGAACTGGCTCCCTTGCCGGATTGGGCGCGGGCGTGCTAGAGGCGCGCCTTCACCGCAGGGAAAGAGAGCATGAGCGATAGTCAGGCGCCGGTCCTGCCAGAGGCTCCGGGCCAAGGCGTGCAGCAACCCCGCTTGCTGATTCTAACGCAGTACGTGAAGGATCTCTCCTTCGAGAATCCCAACTCGCCGGTCATCTTCGGTCAGACCCAGAACAGCCCGAAGATCGCCATCTCGGTCGATGTGCGGGTGAATGGCATCCAAGATCGGCTGGCCGAGGTCATCCTGGCGCTGCGCGTGGAGGCTATCGTCGGCGATAAGAATGCCTTCCTGATCGAACTGGACTATGCCGGCATCGCCAACCTTCAGGTCGAGATGACGCCGGAAGAGTCCGAGCGCGCCTTTCTGATCGAGGCGCCGCGGATGCTCTTTCCCTTCGCCCGTGCCATCGTGGCGACCTTGAGCCGCGACGGCGGCTTCATGCCCTTCCTGATGACGCCGATCGACTTCGAACAGCTGCATCAGCAGCGTCAGACGGCTGCGAGCGGAAGCCCGGAGGCTGCTGAGAGCGAAGCGGAGGTCAGCGAAGAGCCGTCGAACTAAGCGTTACTGCCGACCGCCTTGGCCTATCGGCCCGTGCCGAGCTTGGGAAAGGCGCGGGCTTTGTGTCCGCTCCCGTTCACCCGGCGCCGGTAAGCCGTTAAACTGCCTCTGCCATGACAGAGCACGCATCGAACAAAGAGAACAAGGACCCGCTGACGGAGACGCCGGCGCGCCCGATCCTGGTCGATCCTCTCGAGGGCTTCGAAGAGGCTCTGAAGAGCGAAACATCGCCGCCGCGCCGCGAAGCCGGCCTAGACAACCAGGCCGGCTCGGTTATCCAGCCGAATGCGACTGTAAGCCCAGCCGCCGCGCAGGATGATCGGCAAGCCACGCCGGCACCGAGCATTCGTCAAGAAGCGCTCTTGAGCTACGTTTTGCTAAGCTTGCCTGTCGGCCTTGCCGGTCTCCTTTTTGTGGGGGTTGGCTGGCTTACGTTCTTCGGATTCTTGCTCCTGTCCGCGGCGAGCCTTCTCGGCGGCTTTCTGCTGTTGCGCTGGCAGCGCCGACAGGTCGCTCAGCTATCGGGCAGACTTGCGCGCCACGCGACCGATCCAGACGCAACACTCGAGCCGCTGCCGGAGTACCCCACTAGCTTGGTGCCCGTAACCCTGAACCACATCATTCTCGAAGCTCTGCGCGCAGGCCAAAGGTCGCGACAGGATCTGGCTGCTTCTGATTCCGGCAAGGAGGCGCTGCTCTAACCGCTGCTCACCATCACCGCCGAGCGCCGCGTGACCCGCGCCAACCGTGCTGCCAAAGAGCTCTTCGAAGGCAGGCTCGAAGGTTTGGATCTGATCTCTGTGCTGCGTGAGCCGGCGCTGCTCGCCAGTGCCGAAGCGGTTCTCGCCGGCGCCGAAAGCCGGACCCTGGAGTTCACCATAGCCGGCGGCCTGATGCAGCATTTCGTGGCCCAGATTCAGCGCTTGCCCCTTGCACTACCGAACGGAACCATCGCAATACTGGCGTTGCAGGACATGACCGCTCTGAAACGGGCAGAGCAGCTGCGGGCCGATTTCGTGGCCAATGCCAGCCATGAACTGAAGACACCCTTGACCAGCCTGATAGGCTTCATCGAGACTCTGGACGGAGCGGCGCGGGACGACCCCGAGGCCCGGGCACGTTTCCTGCCGATCATGGCCGAACATTCGGTCCGCATGGCGCGTCTGGTCGAAGACCTCTTGTCGCTGTCGCGCATCGAGATGCGCGAGCATACGCCGCCGCGTGAGGTGATCGAGCGGACGGCGCTCCTGAAGCGCATCGCCACAGCGCTTTCCTTGGAAGCAGAGAAGCGAGAAATTGAACTTGTCGTCAGGGTGAAAGAGCCGCTGGCCGCCTACGGCGACGAGGAAGATCTGGAACAGGTGTTCCAGATCTTGATTGACAACGTGATTAAGTATGGCTGCCGAAAATCTGTGGTGACGATCGACGCGGCGCCGGCCGGCGATGGTGACGCCGAGCTGCTCACAGGTCGCGACACGGTTTCGGTAGCGGTCACCGACTAGGGTGATGACATCCCGCGCCAACACTTGCCGCGCCTCACCGAGCGTTTCTATCGGGTCGACAAGGCGCGCTCCCGCGCCCTCGGTGGAATCGGCCTGGGTCTTGCATCGTCAAGCACATCGTTAGCCGCCATCGCGGACGCTTGGACATTCGCAGCGAAGTGGGAAAGGGTTCGGTCTTCACCGTTCATCTGCGCGCCGCGCCTCTCGGGCATGACCAAGGTGGTGCTGTCGAAGAACCTCCCCCGACCGGAGAGGGTCAGGCGGGTCGGCGCGATGCGACCGTGGACTGAGCGCAGTCGTGGACTGAACGCATCCGATCTCGCTCGCCGTTCCCCTGCTCCGGTGATCCGGAACGGATCGCTGAACGTAACTAGCAGTCATGGAGGCGCTTTCGTCCTTGCTCGAACCGCAGCAGTCGGTAGAGAGATGGATGCTGCAGGCCCGTCACGGGCAACGACAGCTTCGGTTGAGGACGAGTGGAGTGGTGGAGAGGGATGATCAGGGTGCCTCGATCGCTGCGGTCGCACAGCAACGCGACCGCACGGCCTTTGCTGTTCTCTTCGACCACTTCGGACCGCGTTTGAAGGCCTTTCTGATGCGTCAGGGGACCGAGGCTGCGGCGGCTGAAGACCTGGTAGAGGAGACCATGCTGATCTTCTGGCGCCGGGCCGAAACCTTCGATCCGAAGCAGGCGAGCTTGGCGACCTGGGTCTTCACCGTCGCCCGCAACAAGCGGATCGACCGCTTGCGGCGGGAGATGAAGCCGGAACTCGATCCGCACGAGCCACTGCTGCATCCCGAGGTAACATCGGCAGATGAGACGGTCGACCGAAAACAACAGAACCATCGGTTGAGGCTGGTGATCGCGGACTTGCCACAAGAGCAGACGGATCTAGTTCGTATGGCATACTTCGGCGACAAGGTTCACAGCACCATTGCGGCCGAAACCGGGATCGCGTTGGGTACGGTGAAATCACGTTTGCGCTTGGCCATGAAGCGGCTGAGGCGCGCATTGGAAGAGGACTATTAGGGTAGCGTTATGGATGTTTCGACAGAGCGCGACGACCTGCTTATCGCCCATGCGGCAGGAGTCCTGCCCGAGGCGCTGAGCCTTGGCGTTGCGTCTCTGGCTTCCTTGCGGGCCGATGTCCGCAGAGCGCTTTCCGACTATGAGGCAATCGCCGGTACGCTCTTGGAGGATGGCGAGACGGCATCCCTCTCAGCCGGTCTGCGCGAGCAGCTTCTGTCCCGACAGGTCGAAGAGCCTATCCGGCCGATCGGAGATGACGAACGACTACCGGAGCCGCTCCGCGGCTTCGTCGACAAAACGATCGAAGGCCTGCCTTGGCGTCGCTTGGTTCCAGGCTTGAGAGACTATGTGTTGCCCGGCCTTTCCAGCGGGACCGCCCGGCTGCTTTGGGCGAAGAGTGGAGTCAGAATTCTGACCCATACCCGGCGCGGCTTGGAGATGACCCTGGTGCTCGAAGGTGCCTTCAGCGATCCCTCGGGCACCTATGGTCCCGGTGACTTGCAGATCGCAGACGATTCCGTCGAGCACAGCCCGATCACGGTGAGGGGTGCGCCCTGACTCTGTTCGGTGGTGACCGAGGCGCCCTTGGTCTTCACCGGTTGCCTCGGTCGCGTGCTCAATCGCTTCATTCGGTCCTGAAGTCTGCCCAGCGGCCTATTCGCGCTTTATCAGTGCCATCAGTTTAGCGAAATCGTCCTCGCTCTAGGCTGAGGGATCCTCGCCATGCGCGACGACGGCATGGAGCTCGATAAGCTTGACGAGTTCATCTTCGCTGGCGGCGACGACCTTTCCGGGGCAGGTCTCAATACTGGGGTAATCTTTGCAGCTGTAGGAATAGGCGCTTGTCATTACGTCCTCTTTTCGTTCGGTGCAGGCTTTTAGAATTCGGGGAAGGCCGGCAGGCCGTCGGCCAGCTTGATCCAAGGCTGCTTGTGGGAAACGACGACATGCGACTTGGGGATGGTGATCGAGGGGTCGTCGAGGGACGTTGCCGAGAACCAGGCGTCCTTAGTCCAGTCCTGACCCTCTCGACCTCGTGCTCTGTGGCATAGGTCAAGCTGGTGCCGCAATCGCCGCAGAAGCCGCGCTTGATCCCCGGTGTCTTCTCGCAGATTTTCGCTTCGCCCCGCAGAATGGTGAAGTTCTCGGTAGCGATCTTTGCCTAGGTCACCAGCGCACCGCCCAGCGCCAACTGGCAAGAGCGGCAGTGACAATGCCCGGACCACAGGAGGACATCTTCGATTCGGTAGCGAATGCTGCCACAATAGCAGCCACCTTCGTAGATTTCTGAAGTCGTACCTATTCTATCACTCCCACTTATCTGTTAGCGAGGATTCTTCATTTGCGTTACCTTGATTGACTGTGCCGTTGGTCGGGGCGGCGATCAAGCTGAAATTCGTCCCTGCAGCGCTTCTATTGGCCGACGTCAAGCCGGCCGAGCGTTCCATTGGTGTGCGGCGCGGCCGATGAGGCTATTTTGGCGTGCGCCGGTCGCAGTTCTGCCCTCGCCAGCGTTGCTTGCTGGCGATCTGGGCTTGGTTTCGGTCATGCGGACACTGCTGCCGGCGGCTCGCGCAGGGCGTCGATCAGGCTAAGGATGCCCGTGAACATGGCGCGAGGGAGTGCCACATCGGGACACTGGAAAACGGCAAAGCGTGCATGGCGCCCCAGCCGCGCGCCGGTCTCGATCGGGTGCTCACGCAGAGCGGTGAGCGATCGACGCTCAATGGCCTCAGGCATGGCCAGCGTGCGCAGGAAGGTCGCCAGGGTGTCGGCAAGTGCGTGAAGCTGGAGACGAACGGCGTTGGCGGCGAAGCGCATGCATGACAGGCGCGTCCACTCGATGGCGACTTTCCCTCCTTGATGTGCTGCTCGGCGGTTCCCCGGTCGTTGTAGAAAGCCGGCACCCGCTCGTTCGGCAGGCTGCGGTTGGTCACGATGAAGCCGACGGTGGGAAAGAGCGCACCTGGATGGAACGCGACCTTGGCCACAACCCGGCGCGGCTCGGACCGGCTCTTGGCCCGGTAGTGGAAGCTCGTAAAGCGGCGCACGACGCGATGCGGCAGCCGGCCGGGGCCCCGCTTCATCAGCCAGGAGATCCGGTCGTAGAGCTTCGGGTTGCCCTCGATCCGGATGGCGTAGTCCCAGCCTTCGGCCTCCAGCACGTCGAAGAGCGCCGGGAGGGCGAAGGCAGCATCGGCGCGACACCCTCGCCGCGCGATCGAGGGCTGCGCCTCGACCGAATACCGCGCCAAAACCGGCTTCGAGACATCTTCCCAGCCGATCCGCATCGTCGACCTCCACGTATCCAGCAAGGCGAGAGAAGATCGACTGGCGCAGGAGTGCAGCGAGACGGTGACGACCCTTGTTCCCGGTGCGTGGATCGGCGATGAGGTTTGCAGCCAATTCAGTCAGACCCAAGGCGTCGTCGAGCGCGCGGTAAAGCAGCAGGCCGCTGTCGGAGCCGATCGAGGAGCCCTGGAACGCGCGCTTGACCGACCGGTCGAATTGCAGCCGAAGATGGCCCGTTTGCGCGTCTCCCGTCGCGGTCGCCGCCACTGCCTTGCTCCGTCTTGGCTAACCTAGTGTGCCGATTATATGATCATGCCTCATCATGTCGCGGAACTGCGGCCGATATGGGAAATGCGGGTTGAAAGTAGAGCGGATCGCGAGCAGGTGATTCCACCCGATCGCGATCCGTTCTAGCGCGGTGCGATCACCATGATCATCTGCCGCCCCTCCAGCTTGGGGTAGGCTTCGACCTTGGCCAGTTCCTCGGTGTCCTCGCGAACCCGGTCCAGGACCTTCACGCCCAGTTCTTGGTGCGCCATTTCACGGCCGCGGAAGCGCAGGGTGATCTTCACCTTGTCGCCCTCTTCCAGAAAGTTCTTCACTTGGCGCATCTTCACGTCGTAGTCGTGCGTGTCGATGCCGGGGCGCATCTTGATCTCCTTGACCTCAATGACCTTTTGCTTCTTGCGGGCTTCGTTGGCGCGCTTCTGGGCTTCGTACTTGAATTTGCCGTAGTCCAGGATCTTGACCACCGGCGGATCGGCATTGGGGGAAATTTCCACCAGATCGAGCCCGGCCAAATAGGCCATATGCAAGGCTTCCGGTGTCGCCACGACACCTTGGTTCTCACCATGCTCGTCGATCAATCGCACCCGCGGCACGCGGATGTCGCCATTGGCTCGGGGCCCATCTTTGGACGGAGCCGCGTCCAGTTGAAATCGTGCTATGTCTCGCTCTCCTAACCATTGTTGTGCGCTTTCGGCGCTTCCTCAAAACGAGAAAGTGCGCCCGCTGCACTCAGGCGGGTGGACGCGCTTCTGCCTCTAGTCTAGTGAGCGCGTCGCCAAGCGCAAGTATCTCTTGCGCCTTGCCGCCCAGACGGCGGAGCGCGACCTGGCCGCTTTCGGCCTCTTTGCGCCCGACTACGGCGATCACCGGAACCTTGGCGAGCGAGAGATCGCGGATCTTTGCGTTTATCTTCTCGTTGCGCAGATCGGCATCGGCACGCAGGCCCGCGGCCTTGATCTGCGCCACCACCTCCTCGGCATAGCCGTCGGCATCATTGGTGATGGTGGCCACCGTCACTTGCCTGGGCGACAGCCACAGGGGGAAGCGGCCGGCGAAGTTCTCGATCAGAATTGCAATGAAGCGCTCGAAGGACCCCAGGATGGCTCGATGCAGCATCACCGGATGGTGCTTGGCCCCGTCCTTGCCCACGTAGGTGGCGCCCAGGCGTTCGGGCATCACGAAGTCGACCTGGAAGGTGCCGCACTGCCAATCACGACCGATCGCGTCCTTTAGAACGAACTCCAGCTTGGGACCGTAAAAAGCGCCCTCTCCGGGGTTCAACTCGAACTCCAGCCCGGCATGGCACGTTGCCTCCATCAAGGCCTGTTCGGCCCGATCCCAGGTCTCGTCGCTGCCGATCCGCTTTTTCGGCCGGTCGGAGAACTTGACCCGCACCTCGTCGAAGCCGAAGCCGCGATAGATGTCCAACAGTAGGGCACAGAAGGCTTCGGTCTCAGAGACGATCTGGTCGGGCGTGCAGAAGACATGCCCGTCGTCCTGGGTGAAGGCGCGCACCCGCATAAGGCCGTGCAAGGCGCCCGAGGGCTCGTTCCTGTGGCAGGAGCCGAACTCGGCAAAGCGCAGCGGTAGCTCGCGGTAGGACTTGAGGCCCTGGCGGAACGTCAGCACATGGCCCGGGCAGTTCATCGGCTTCACCGCCAGGGTGCGATGCTCGGACTCGGCGATGAACATATGCTCCTGGAACTTCTCCCAATGGCCGGAGGCCTCCCAGAGGATGCGGTCGAAGAGCTGCGGCGACTTGACCTCGTCGTAGCTGGCCTCGATCAGCTTGCGGCGCAGATAGTCCTCGATCGTACGCCAGAGCTGCCAGCCCTGCGGATGCCAGAAGGTGGAGCCCACGGCTTCCTCCTGCTGGTGGAAGAGGCTGAGCTCGCGGCCCAGGCGGCGATGGTCGCGCTTGGCGGCCTCCTCCAGCTGGGTCAGATAGGCCTTGAGCTGCCTTTCCGTTTCCCAGGCCGTGCCGTAAATCCGCTGTAGCTGCTCGTTGCGCGCATCGCCGCGCCAATAGGCGCCCGAGACCCGCAACAGCTTGAAGGCATGGCCAAGCTTGCCGGTCTCCGGCAGGTGTGGACCCAGACAGAGATCCAACCAGTCGCCCTGGCGGTAGATCGAGATCACTGTCTCGGACGGCAGGCTCTCGATGTGCTCGGCCTTGTAGGTCTCGCCCAGCTTGGTGAAGTAGGCGATCGCTTCGGCGCGCGGCCAGATCTCGCGCGTGAGGGTCTCGTTACGCGTCACGATCTCATGCATGCGCGCTTCGATGGCTTCCAGGTCCTCGGTCGTGAAGGGCTCGGCGCGGGCAAAATCGTAGTAAAATCCATCCTCCGTCGCCGGGCCGAAGGTGACCTGGGTGCCGGGATAGAGATCCTGCACCGCTTCGGCCAGGACGTGGGCGGCATCGTGGCGCAGCAGGGTCAGGGCATCGGAATGGCCGCGCGTGACGATCTCGACCCGGGCGTCGTGGTCGATCTCGAACGCCAGGTCGTGCAGCACGCGATCGACCTTGATGGCGAGTGCGTCTTTGGCCAAGCGCGGGCCGATGTCGGTCGCCAGCCGTGTTCCCCGGACCGGTGCGTCGTAGCTACGCGTGGCACCGTCAGGAAGCGTAAGGACTGGCATAGTAAGGTCTCCTCTTCATCAGGGATGCCGCCAGTTAGGCAAGACCGACAGACAAGTCAAGGAGACCAGCGGTAGGGCAGGGTTGCGAAGGACCTAAGGCTTCCAGCGGATGGCCTTGCCGTGCGGGTCCGAGCGAGCAACAGCTCTGCCGTTCTGACCGGTCAGGAAGAAGAGGGTTTCGTCGTCCGGCTGCCAGGATCTGCCGACGATTTCGAGCGCCGAGGCCACCTCGTTGGCGATCCAAACTGCCTCCGTCTCCTGTTGAAAATCTGTTTTGTCCTCGGGCGCCTCGGACGGCCAGTGCCGCGAGGTCCCGGTTCAAGTCGCCCTGGATCGCTCTGGGTGGATCCTGGCGGGCGATGGCAATGGCCTGGCGCAGCCGCTTCGCGCGCGCCCTTCGCTCGGGCCAGAACAAGGTCTCCGGCTAGGCCGCAGCCTCCGGGCCCTCGAGGTCGAGGGGGTTGAGATCCAGACCGGCGCGCCAGACTACCCTCGGCATCTCGCTGGGTAGCGGTGTGTCGGGGCAAGCGCGACAAGGAAATCGACGTCTCAGCACTGGCATCGGACGGTATTAGCCTCTGGTGTCGGCCCGCCACCTGATAGTCATAGCCATAGCGGTCCGGCAGTAGGCAGAGGCCGGCCGAGGCGCCCACTTCCAGCAAGGCCAGAGGCTGGGGTAGACGCGCCAGCAAGAGCAGCAAGGTGGCACAGCGGCCGGGTTCGCTGGTTTGCGTGCTTCGTGTCGTCATGACCGCCGAAAGGCCTGGCCACTTTTCATGTGCCGGCGAGAGGAAGGCCTCGGCCGTATCAGCTAAGCCGAAGCGGTGGCGGAGGCAGGCGAAGAGCAGATTGGTTGCTGCTTGGCCTCTGGCAGGCGCGCCAGCTTGACGAGGATCGCCCGATCCGCGGCCACGGCCCCGGCTGCTGCCTCATAAAGGGGCGAGTGGCCTGCCGCCTCCTCGGCGAAGCGGCGATAGCGCTGGACCAGGGCTTCCAAGGTGGAAGAGGGAGGTACAGCATCGGGGCACGACGGAATCGCTCTTTGGTCCTTTCTCCGCCTGTAGATCTCCCGCGACCTGCAGTTTGGCGCAACCGAGAAGCCTCGCCGATCGGCCAGCGGCCCTGTACCATCTGCCGGCGAGCGTCGAGCAGATCGTCGTCAACACCGTGGTCCTGCCGTCCAGCGTGCCCAACCTAGTGTACCTCTATAATCTCCGGGAGACCTATACCGGGCGATCTGACCCAGCAGCGCGGCTGTTACCCGGTCTATGACAACCGCCTGGGTGGAGCGGACGACTATACGCAGTACTCGGCCGCGGAGATGCACAACATTGATGCCTGTGTCTTGGCTGCCAACCGGCGGATGATGGACTGCATGTCGGCGGTCTTCGAGGGGCGCGGCGACGGACGGCTGCGCTTCTTCCGCCTGGATCAGAAACTCAAGGTTTTTGACGCCAAGCACGACGATCGCACGGCAGTCCGCAGCAGCACGCCCGGAGCCCGCTTGGATTACCCCAATCGCCGCTACGGCAACGAAGCCATCGACTTCGACAACTTCTTCTTCGATTCCTTCCGGTGCGGCGGTATCGCCAGCCTAGACAATCGTCATTCAAGCGGGCTGGGCTATGCCGGGTAGTGTCCAGGATCTTTCGCACATTGGGTTTGGCGGCCTGTTCCATCAGGCACCCCTGTCCCGCTGCTTGAGCAGGTCCATGTTCATGTAGCGCTTGCTGGACCATTTGGTGCCAGCGATGTGTCTCAACCTGGCCGTGGCCGGGTTGAGGGCCGATTGGCCGTCGGGGAAGGCTCCGACGACGCGGGTTCGCCGCCGGATCTCCCGCATGATCCTCTCCAGAGGATTGTCGGTCCTGATCTGGCGCCAATGCTCATTGGGGAAGGCATGGTAGACCCAGGTCTCCTCGACCGTCTCCTCCAGCCAGTCGGCGCCCTTGGTCAGGCGCATGGCTCCGAGTTTGGCCGCGTGGCCTTGGCGCGGGCCGCCTCGCGGCTCTCCTGGGCCTGGATAGCCTTCAGCATGAGAGCGACGTCACGCATCTTGCCGGTCGGCAGCGGGCACGAAGGCATTGCGCTACCAATGCACGACGCAGCGCTGCCACTGGGCGTCCGGATAGAACTCGGTCGCGCTCTCGACGAGCCCCATGCAGGCATCCGAGACGATCGACTCGACACCCGTCAGGCCGCGCTCCTTGAGGTGCTTGAGGAAGGCGCTCCAGCCCTTCTTGTCTTCCTTGGCTCCCTCGAGGCTGCCGAGGATCTCGCGGTAGCCGTCGGCCTTGACAGCGACCGCAACCAGCAGCGAGACGTTGCGCACTTCACCTGCCCAACTGCGCTTCAGGACAATGCCGTCCAGATAGAGGTAGGGCCGTCCAGATAGAGGTAGGGCCGTCCAGATAGAGGTAGGGGTGTTCGCCCTCGATCGACCGGTTCCGCCAGGTCTCGATCTGGGAGTAGAGCTTCTTGTTGAGATTGGAGCCCCTGCTGGGGCTCACCCGCGTGCCCCACAGGGCCTCGGTGATGTCCTCCACCCGGCGTACCGACACACCAGCCAGATACATCTCCATCAAAGCCTCTTCGAGCGAGCGCGCGCGCCGGCGATAGCGCTCGATGATTGCCGTCGTCGATGCGTCTGCGTGCGAAGCTTTGGCACCTTGCACCTGCACCTCTCCGTGTGCAGCTTGCGCTCGGAGCTTGCCAGCTCGTGTGTCGCGGCGCGCCTCACTGCGCTCATGGCGCCCTGCATTGCAAAGCCGATCCGCCTCTGCCTCCAGCAGGCTGTTGAGTGTCTCCTCGACGCTGCCTCGCACGATCTGCCTCAGATGATCTTCTATCCGACCGGCGTCGATACGGACCACCTTCGACAGGCCCTTCGTGTTATCCTCGTCCATGGTGGCTCTGGCCTCCTCTATTGGCTTCTACGTCTGGCGACTGAAAACCTGAGGGATTCGGGGCCACCAACCCCACACAAATGTGCGAAACTTTCTCTACGTCATCCTATGCCGTTCTGGCCCGCGAGCTCTTGAAGATGCTGAAGAGCGAAGACCCTTCGATCAATCTGAACGACCTCATGATCTCGGAGAACGGCGACCGCCTCTTCAGCGATCCGCCGGGCGAGTATGCGAGCGTCATGCGGCTCTGGTATCGCTTCCGACGCCGGCAGGCCGGCCTCAGCAACGAGCTCGCCCTGGCCGAGGCGCGCGCCGAAGAGCTACCGCCACGCCGAATCCTGCCTGCTAGGGACAGCGAGGCAGCCGAGGTCACCGGCTGCATGGACGTGATGGACAAGATGCTGCGCAATGGGCACTGACGCGCGCAGCAGCCGGCCGGCACAGACAGAGCTTTGCAGTCTCGAAGAGGTTGTTACGCCTGCCGATGCCGATCAGCACGGTCATGGGTTGATCGTCAATCGCCATGGCGAAGGCCTCTTCAACACGCCGGTCCTGCAGCTTTGCCGCTGTCGGAGCCTGCTCGATCCGGTTTGCCGTCAATCCGAAGCCATCCGCGCCCTTTGCCCGCCAGTCCCACTGCACGAAGCTGCCCCTTGGGGCGAGCGCCTTCGCCAGAAGGCTGAGAGTGAACTTGTAATCCGGCAGGAAACTGCAGACGGACGAGGCGACGATCAGATCGAAGCCGGAAAGCCAATTCGCGCTGCGCCGGACCTTCTCATCGTCCAAATCGGCAGATCGCGGTTACGTTGGCGATCTGCTTTTTGGTCAGGATCTCGAATCTTCACTGAGGCATCGACGGCGATGATGTTCTGCACGAGCGGCGAGAGCTTCTCGGTCACAAGGCCGGTGCCGCAGCCGAAATCGAGAACCCGTTTCGATCGCCAGGTCCGCTCGTCGTCCGTGATATGCGCCCTTAGCGACGACAATGCTTGCAACGCATAGAAACGAGTCTGCTGCTCCTCATCCCAGCGCTCGACATGCTCGTCCCAGTTCTCGGACACAAGGGCTCCCTCAGTTTGCGCAGTTCAGTAGTTGACGATTCGTCAATGTATTGCGAATAGGAAAGAATCGCGAGGACGGCTCTTACACGCGCATCGACTGGTGCACCTCAAAGCCGATGGAGAGCGCTGCCAGGGCGAAGGCGAAAACGATACCCAACTGCGAGGACCAATTGCGATCCAAGGGCCAGAGCTGTTGGTGGCGGTAGTCGGCGGCCGCGACCGGTCCCTCGCCGGCCAGCGCGCGCCAGCAGGCTGGAAGTCGTGCCTGACGAACCAGAATTGTCGCGATCATCGGGGCGATCGTGCAGGCAGGCCCGGCGAAGGCGAGCAAGGCCTGACCCGGCAGATAGTCCTCCGGCGGCGTCGCCGCGAGGGAGAGGAAGACAGCGAGCATCGCCGGGCGCTCGAAAAGCGCGAACAAAAGCGTGTGCAAGAGGATCTGGCAGACTGCGAGCGCGGCAAGGAATACCAGCAGGAACTGTTGCGCCATCGGAACTAGGTTGAAGAGCAGTTGCGGCAGAGGCCGATCGATGTGCACTTCGGCCGAACTTCCGCGGCTGCCCGTCCGCCGCTCGATACAGAGCAGCGCATCGCGGCTCTCTTCGGCTTCGAACAGCCATTTGACCGAGGGGCTGCGGTAGTCGCAGGCCTGCCGCAGCTGCTCGTGCTTCGCGGCCGTGCCGAAGAAAACGTCGGCGTTGGGTTTCCAATTCATACCATTGACCAGGAGTGCGATCGCCAGCGCAGTCAGACCAGCCGCAAGGCGCCAACGTCCTAGACTGGCGAGAAGACACGCGAGGCTTTCTGGCTGCGATGTTCCTTGCTTTGCCCGCAGGACACCGCTGTCGCCGAGTTCCGCCCAGGCGCTGAGCAGCGGCCGCCAAGTAAACCAGCGTCCTGGCGTCAAAGCCAGGAAGAAGAAGGGATAGGGCCACCAGTTGCCCTGTGCGAAGTAGGTCTCGTAACCGGCGGGCTGTCGAAACCGAGAAGCAGCACATAACCCCAAAAGGCGAAAGAGATCAGGCTCGCCGCAAGGGCGACGACAACGGCCAGATCGTACGAACGCGAATGTCCCTGCAAGCGATCGCTTCCTGATACCGAGCCTCGTGCGAGCCTAACCTGCGCAGGAGCGCTTCGCGAGCCTCGAAACGCATGAGGGAGCGTCGGCAATTCCAGGACGATGTTTAGCACCTAGCCAATCAGGGCTACATCGGCGACCAGAAGTTCCGTCGCCTCGCTTGCCAGGATTTGAAGCGCTTGCTTGCCGCTGGCCGCCAAACCGTCGCGCGCGGCGACGGCCTGTCCGTTGACCGTGAAGGCGCCGGTGGCGGCCACCAGATAGGCGCCGCGGCCCTCCGCCAAGAGGTGTGTCACCGTCTCGCCGGGTTTCAGAGTGGCTGCCAGAATCGCGGCGTTCTGGTGGATTTCGAAGGCGTCCTGGTCGCCGGCTCTGCCCGAGGCAAGGCGACCAGTTCGCCGTCGCGACTCCATTTCGAGAAGCTGCCGCCCTCGTTGCCCAAGTGGTCGCGGTGGGTGATGGCGCCTTTGCGGACTTAGGTCACGGTCTCCATGTCGCGGTGGTCATGGCGGTCGAAACCGCTCCCCGGTCGGATGGTGTCGTCGTTCCAGACCCTGAGGTCTGCCGAATCCCATGCGCCGGGGATCGCGATAGTGGCCGAAAGAGAAGTGGTGGCGCGCGGTCAACCAGTCGTGCTGAAAATGGCCCAGCTCGGCAAAGGGACGAAGCTCGATCATAGTCATGACTCCTGTCCAGTGGTGACGGCTTTGGGCGCCTGAGCGCCGATGAATCCTGTCTGCTGCAAGACTTGGGCATCTCAAATTCCGAAACAATCGGGAGAAATCGAAACGATCCGTTCCATATTTAGAACGGAGGTCAGTCTGGTTGCCTCGGGTGGCGCTGCTTGGCCTCGGCGAGGAGGGCGCGGCGATCAGGGCAAAAGTCTGCATCGATCCACCAGGCCTCGAGCGCGCGCAAGAGGGCGCCGAGCGCCGGTCCCTCCAGACCAAGCTCGTCCAAGTCCCGGCCGCCGATCGGCAGGCGCTTCGGCTGCCAGGCCGTGGCCTCGGCCTTGAGATCGCTGAGCACTCCAAGTGTCAGGAGTCCGGCGGCGACGGCACTCACACCTCGATCAAGCAGCGCTTGGTCGCCCTGACGATAGAGCAGCCTGCGCCGGTTGATTGGGTCGGCGAGATTTCCCCCCGCCTGTGCTGCTTCCACCATCGAGCACAGCCGTTTGGCCTCCAGTTTGGAGAGTCTGAGCGAGGTTGCAGTTGTGGACGCAGACTCCCTATCGGCTGGCAGCAAAGCGGCCAGGCGTTGCAGGCCATCGCTGTTGGGAGTCAGTTTCAGGAGGCGAGCGAGCCTCGCGAGGTCGTCGCTTTGCGGCAAAACCTGAGCCAGGATCCCGCGATCCAACATCGCTTGCAGGACCGGCAAGGGATCGGGGGCTTCCAGCAGGCGCAGCATTTCCTGGCGCTTGCGCTCGCCGGAGATCTGCGCCAAGCCGGGGGCCAGGGCGCTTGCGGCTTCCAAAGCCGGCGGGTCCAGCGCAGTACGGGCATAATGCGCGTGAATGCGCAGGAAGCGCAGAATCCTGAGATGGTCCTCATTAATGCGTCGCCTGGGGTCGCCGACGAAGCGCACGCGGCCGGCCTCGATATCCGCCTTGCCGCCGACGAAGTCGTAGAGTTGGCCGTGCCGGTCCAGGAAGAGCGCGTTCATCGTGAGATCGCGGCGCTCGGCATCCAAGCTCCAATCTTGCGTGAAGCCGACGCGGGCATGGCGGCCGTCGGTTTCCAGGTCGCGGCGCAGGGTGGTGATTTCGAAGGTCTGGCGCTCGGAGAGCGCAGTGACGGTGCCGTGCTTCAGGCCAGTCGGTATGGCCGTGAGGCCGGCCTGTCTCAGGGCAGTCATCACTGCCTCCGGTAGCAGCGGCGTTGCGATATCGATGTCCTTGATCGGGCGGCCCAGCAGGCTGTCGCGCACACAGCCGCCGACAAAACGGCCTTCGCCTCCGGCTGCAATCAGGGCTTCCAGGACGGTCCGCAGCGCTGGCGCGTCTGCCCAAGAGGGGAGGGCCGCGGGCATGGTTAGTTGCCCGGCTGACCGCGCTGAATGAGGCTGGGTCCGCCAATCCAGCCGTCAGGATCGAGATCGAAGAACCACATGGCAAGAAAGGAAAGGATGATCAGCACAAGGCTGGAGAGAATGAGCCAACCCCAGGGCACTCTGGCCCAAGCATCGTTGGTACCTTGGGTCAGTGCCTGATCGCGCCGCCGCTCCAGCACCATCCACAGGAAATAGACCAGGAAGGGCAGGGCGACCGCGATGAGGGCGATGAGAAGGCGGGCCATCGTCAGGTCGCCGCGCCGACGCTTAGGACTTCGACAAGATTGTTAATCATGCCGGCCGTGGCGCCCCAGATGTAATAGTTGTTGTAGGGAAATGCATAGAAGTAGCGGGTGGCGCCGGCATAGAGGCGGCTGTCGATCTTGCGGCTGGCGGGGTCCAGGAAGAAGGCCAGCGGCACCTCGAAGGCCGATTCCACTTCGGATTCCTGCAAGCTCAGCGCCAAGGGCGGCTCGAGCAAGGCAATCACCGGCGTCACGTCGAAACCGGTTCTGGTCACGTAGGTGTCGAGGCGGCCGATGAGCCTGATCAGACCACGGTCGAGCCCGACCTCCTCCTCCGCTTCGCGTAGGGCTGTCTCTTCCGGCGCGTGGTCTTGCGGCTCGACGCCGCCGCCGGGGAAGGAGATTTGTCCGGAATGGTGCTTAAGATGGGCGGTCCGACGGGTGAGCAGCAGGCTCGGGTCCTCCGGGTTGAGCACGATCGGCACCAGGACCGCGGCTTGGCGCAGGCGCTGGTCTGGATCGTAGATCTCGGGATTGATCTCATGATCGCCGCGTGGCAGGCCGCTTTCATTCACGCTCCGAGGAGACCCGCGGCGTTGCGGCTCGGGCAGCTGCGCCAAGCGTTGCGCGAGATCCTGCAGCGACAAAGCCGACATCGACTAGGCGGCCTTGCCAAGCGGAAAGAAGCGGCTGCCGCTCCAAAGGCCGAGACTGTCGGGGTCATCTTCGTCGGGTACGGCCAGCTCGACCAGCCGATAGAAGACGGCACGATTGATCAGCGCCTCCAGCCCCGGCTTCACCAGAATATAGGGCCGCGGCTCGCCGCTCGCGGGATCTTGATTGACGCGGAGCGGATGCTTCGGACCAGCGGCGACTTCGTGATCCAGATTGGTACGGAACAAAAGCGCCTGGTCTCGGCCGCTGCCCTCGGCCTGGCAGTCGACGGCGACGAAGGGCGCATCCTCGACGGCGATCAAACCGCGCTCTGCCGGGGTCACCAGCCAATAGCAGCCGTTGGCTTCGCGCTTGAGTACAGAGGCGAAAAGTTTCACCAAGGGCAGGCGGCTGATCGGCGAGTTCTGGTAGTACCAAGTGCCGTCCGCGGCAATGCGTATCTGCAAATCGCGCTCTTGGTCCGGCGCGGCACCGTTTTCTGCGCTTTCTGGGCTTGGCTTCTGGCCTCTGGCGGATTCGCGCCCTAGAGTGTCTAGAAGGGATTCGTTCGCGCTTTTGGTCATAGCACCATCACATTGTCGCCAGCTTATGGGGGCAGCGTCGCGGCCGAGACACTAGATTAGGCTAACCTAAGCCTGCGGTCGCCTAGGAAAAAGGCGACGCTAGGATTGTCGAACAACAAGAGGTCCGACAGTGGTCATTTTAGAGAGTGAAATGAAGGTGGAGCTGACCGCCGATGCCCTGGCGGCCGACATGGAAGCGACGGCAGCACATCTGGGCGATGCCCGCGCCGCGATCGGTAAGGTCATCTTCGGTCAAAACACCGTGGTCGATGCCACCTTGGTGACGCTACTGGCCGGCGGGCATGCCCTGCTGGTCGGCTTGCCGGGACTGGCCAAGACTAAACTGGTCGAAACCCTGGGCCGCGTCTTCGGGCTCAGTGAGAAGCGAATCCAATGCACGCCCGACCTGATGCCGGCCGACATACTGGGCAGCGAAGTCCTGGAAGAGGACGAGAACGGCAGGCGCCACTTTCGCTTCGTCCAAGGTCCGGTTTTCGCCCAGCTGCTGATGGCCGACGAGATCAATCGGGCGAGCCCGCGCACCCAGTCGGCCCTGCTGCAGGCCATGCAAGAACAGCGGGTGACCGTGGCCGGCGAGACCCACGCGCTGCCGGCGCCTTTCCACGTGCTGGGGACGCAGAATCCGATCGAGCAGGAGGGCACCTATCCCCTGCCGGAAGCCCAGCTCGACCGCTTCCTGCTGGAGATCGACGTCGCCTATCCGGACCTGGAGGCCGAGCGGCGCATGCTGATCGCCACCACCGGTCTGGAGGAGGCCCCAGCGCGCCAGGTGACCCCTGCCGAGACCCTGCAGAGGGCGCAGCGCTTGGTGCGCCAAGTGCCAGTCGGCGACAAGGTGGTGGATGCCATCCTGGCCTTGGTGCGCGAAGGGCGGCCTCAGACCAGCCGCTTGACCGATGTGCAGGCGCATGTCGCCTGGGGACCGGGCCCACGGGCCAGTCAGGCCTTGATGCTGGTGGTCCGGGCGCGGACCCTGATGCAGGGGCGCCTTGCTCCCTCGCTGGACGATGTCGCGGCGATGGCGCCGGCGGTCCTGCGCCATCGCATGGCCCTCGGCTTTGCGGCACGGGCCGAGGGCCTGAGCCTGGAGGATATCCTGGAGCGCCTCCTTGGCACGCTCGACTGAGTCCGAGAGAGGCGCTCTGTTTCGGCGCGCCAAGCGGCAGGACGGGCTTGCTGCGGCCCAGATCTTGGCCGGGCGCCTGCCGCCTTTGGTGGTGGATGCCATCCACATCGCCGATACTGTAACCGCCGGCGCCCATGGTCGGCGCCGGGCCGGGCCGGGCGATGCCTTCTGGCAGTTTAGGCCTTATGTGACGGGCGATATGGCCCAGACCATCGACTGGCGCGTCTCGGCCCGCAGCGACCAGGTCTATGTGCGTGAGCGCGAATGGTCGGCGGCGGCCAGTCTCTATCTCTGGCGCGATTCCAGTGTCTCGATGCGCTGGCGTGGTGCGCGCGAGCGCCCGACCAAGCTGGAGCGGGCCGAGCTGTTGCTGCTGAGTCTGGCCGCCCTGGCCATCCGCGGCGAAGAGCAGGTGGCGCTCTTGGGTCTCGACCAGTGCGGCCGGCGGGGGCGCGCGGCGCTCACCCATTTCGCCGATGCCTTGGCCAAGCCGAGCGAGGCGAGCCTGCCGCCGGAGGGGCCGCTGCAGCGGCAGGCGGATCTGGTGCTGTTCGGCGATTTCTTCAGCACGCTGGATGAGCTTGCGGCACGCCTTGGCATCCTTGCAGCGCGCAGTGCCCGCGGGCTTTTGGTGCAGATCTACGATCCGGCCGAGGCGGCCCTGCCCTTCGAGGGGCGGGTGCGCTTCGAGGGGCTGGAAGGCGAGGGACGCTGGCTGGCCCCGCGCGTCGAGTCCCTGCGTCCGGCCTATATCGAGCGTTTTCGCGATCATCAGGCCGGCTTGGCGGCCCTGACCCGCAGCTTGGGCTGGCGCTTTCTCTCCGTGCCCAGCGACCGTCCGGCCGCTGCGGTTCTGGCCTCATTGCACGCCGGCCTGGCACCGGGACCGAGGGGCAGCGTATGAGCCTCTTCGCCAGCCTTACCTTCGCGCAGCCCTGGTTGCTGCTGCCCCTGGCCTTGCTGCCCTTGCTCTGGTGGCTGCTGCGGGCGACGCCGCCGGCACCGAAGCGGCTGGGCTTCCCCGCCGTCCGGCTGCTGTTCGGCCTGCACCCGGTGGAGGAAACCCCGCAGCGCACGCCCTGGTGGCTCCTCTTGCTGCGCCTGCTGGTGGCGGCGCTGGTTATCATCGCCTTTGCCCGCCCGCTGTTAAATGCGGCCACGACGCTCTCCAGCCAGTCGCCTTTGCTGGTGGTGATGGACGACGGCTGGTCCGCCGCGCCCGGCTGGCGCGAGCGTTTGACCGCCGTCGATATCCACCTGGCCGAGGCCGAGCGCTCCGGCGTTCCCGTACGCTTCTTACGGACTGCACCGGGCGAAGCCGGCGAGGCGCCTAGCGTCTCCGGCAGCATGACCGCAGCCCAGGCGCGCAGCCAGCTGGCCGGTCTACAGCCGCGCCCTTGGCCGTTGGACCGTGAGGCCGCGATCCTGGCTCTTGCCGACCTCAAGGGGCGCGATCACCAAGTCATCTGGGCGAGCGACGGCCTGGACGCCCTGGGCACCTCCAGTTTCGGCCGCAGTCTGGCGGGGCTGGGTCCGGTGACCCAATTTCATCCAGAGGCCGAGCGCCTACCGCGCCTTATCCGGCCGCCGCGCGACATCGACAAGGGATTGCTAGCGACCCTCGAGCGCCCGCTCGCCGCGGCCTCTATGCCGCTCACCTTGCGGGCGCTGCGCGACGACGGCCGTGAGGTCAGCCGGGCGGAGCTCAGGTTCGAGGAGGAGGCGACCGAAGCCTCCGTCGCGCTGGAATTGCCGCTTGAGCTGCGCAACGCCATCGCCCGCTTCTCCCTCATTGAGGAGCGCACGGCGGCCACCACCTTGCTGCTGGACGGTCGTGCGCAGCGCCTGGCCGTTGGTCTGGTCGAGGACGAGAGCAGCGAGATGGCGGTGCAGCCGCTCTTGAGCGAGCTGCACTATGTCGAGCAGGCCTTGGCGCCCTTCTCGGTGATCTCCCGCGGCAGCCTACAGAGCCTGCTGGAGGCCAAGCTCTCGGTTCTGGTCATCCCCGATCGCGGCGCCCTTTCGCCGCAGGAGCAGAGCGATCTCGATGCCTTCCTGGATGCCGGAGGCTTGGTGCTGCGCTTCGCCGGGCCGCGCCTGGCCGGCAGCCCCGACGCCTTCACACCGGTTCCTCTGCGGGTCGGCGATCGTCGCCTGGGCGGGGTCATGTCCTGGGAGGAGCCGGTACCGGTGGCGCCTCTGACCGAGGGTCCCTTTGCCGGTCTGGCAGTGCCCGACGAGGTGACGGTGGATCGCCAGATCCTGGCCGAGCCCTCGCCGGATCTGGCGAACCGCACCTGGGCACGCCTCGCCGACGGCACGCCCTTGGTCACTGCCAGTGATCGCGACGCCGGGACCTTGGTCCTGGTGCACACCACCGCCAGTCCGTCTTGGAGCAACCTGGCGCTCTCCGGTCTTTTCGTCGACATGCTGCGCCGAGTGGTGGAGACGGCCAAGGGCCTGACGCCGCTGATCGGCGATGCCAGTCTGGCGCCGGTGCAGAGTCTGGATGCCTTCGGGCGGCTAACCGAGCCCTCGCCCTCGGTCTTGGACCTGACCCTGCAGGCGGTGGCTGACAAGGCAGTGGGCCCGCGCCATCCGCCAGGCTACTATGGCAATCGAGATACCCGTCGCGCCTTCAACCTGGAGTCCGCCGTGCCGCGTCTGCTGCCAATGCCGGAGATCACCGGGGTAAGTCGCGAGGTCTACAGCACGGCGCCGGCCTTCGAATTGAACCCCTGGCTCTTGACCGCGGCCCTGATCCTGCTACTGACCGACCTGTTGCTGGCCTTGCTTCTGCGTGGTCTCGTGGTCCGGCCGGTCGGCGCCGCGTTGCTGGCGCTGGCCTTGATCGCCGGACCGCAGCAGTCGGCCTGGGCGGTCGATGACGGCTTGGCGATGGAGGCCTCGCGCGACACCCGCCTGGCTTTCGTCGAGACCGGCGACGACCAGGTCGACGCCATTTCGCGCGTCGGGCTCGAGGGCCTTTCGCGCATGCTGAACCGCCGCACCGCGGTGGAGGCCGGGAGCCCCTTCGACGTCGAATTGGAACGCGACGAGCTGGCCTTCTTTCCGCTGATCTACTGGCCGGTGACGGTGAAGCAGGCACGGCTCAGCGAGGCCGCTGCCAATCGCGTCAATGCTTTTCTGGCCAATGGCGGCACCATCTTCTTCGATTTGCGCGACCCGGCCGGTGGCGGTCCGACCTCTAGCGCCACCCAGAACCTGCGCCGCCTGACCGAGCAGTTGGAGATCCCGCCGCTGGCACCGGTGCCGCCCGAGCACGTGCTGACCAAGGCCTTCTACCTGATGCAGGACTTCCCCGGCCGCTACGACGGCAGCACGCTCTGGGTCGACACCGAGGGCACGGTGGCCAATGACGGCGTGGCCCGGGTGCTGATCGGCGCCAACGACTGGGCCGCCGCCTGGGCGCTTGATCGCGCCGGGCGGCCGCATTTCGCCGTGGTGCCCGGTGGCGAGCGGCAGCGCGAAATGGCCTTCCGCTTCGGCATCAACCTGGTGCTCTACAGCCTGACCGGCAACTACAAGGCCGATCAGGTGCATGTGCCCTTCATCCTGGAGCGTCTGGGACAGTGAGCAGCGCCTCGATCGCCTTCGCGCCGCTGGTCCCGCATCTGGTTCTGCTGGTCCTCGGTGTCCTCGCCTTTCTACTGGTCGCCTTCGCTGCCTGGCGCGGTGCCGTGGGCTGGCCGCTGCGCGGTCTGGCGGTGGCATTGCTGCTGCTGGGCTTGGCCAATCCCTCGCTGATCCACGAAGAGCGCCAAGGCCTGCCCGAGCGCGCCATCATTCTGGTCGACGAGAGCCCTTCGCAGACGGTCGAGAACCGCAGCGCGCAGACCGCGCGGGCCCTTGCTAGCCTGGAGAAGAAACTCGGGCGTCTGCCGGCGGTTGACACTCTGGTCGTGCGCGCCGGCGCCGAGGGTGAGGGCACCAGCCTGTTTCAATCCCTAGAGGAGGCTCTGGCCGATCTGCCGCGCGCCCAGATTGGCGGCATCTTCGTCATCTCCGACGGCCAGATCCGCGACGTGCCGGAGAACTACGAGCAACTGGCGATCGAAGCCCCGCTACACCACCTGATCTCCGGCCGCCAGGGCGCACAGGACCGTCGCCTGGTCGTGGTTGAGGCGCCGAGCTTCGGCATGGTCGGCAAGCAGCAGACCCTGGCGGTCAGGGTCGAGGATCGGGACGAGGGCGCGCTCGATGCGGTGCTCACGGTCAGCCAGGACGGCGGCGACAAGGAGCGCCTGATCGTGCCGGTCGAGCGCAATGTCCAGGTTCCCTTCACCTTGACCCGGCGCGGCGAGAGTCTGCTGCTGCTCGAGACTTCGCCCGGCCAAGACGAACTCAGCCTGGAGAACAACCGCGCCGTGGTCGCCGTCAACGGCGTGCGCGACCGCCTGCGCGTGCTGCTGGTCTCCGGCGTGCCGCACAGCGGCGAGCGGGTCTGGCGCAATATCCTGAAATCCGACCCCTCGGTCGATCTGGTGCACTTCACCATCCTGCGCCCGCCGGAAAAGCAGGACGGCACGCCGATCCACGAGCTCTCCCTTATCGCCTTTCCCACCCGCGAGCTCTTCTCCCTGAAGCTGCACGAGTTTGACCTGATCATCTTCGACCGCTACCGCCGGCGCGGGGTCCTGCCGCGGCTCTATCTGGAGAACATCGCCCGCTACGTCGAGGAGGGCGGGGCGCTCCTCGAGAGCGCCGGTCCGGCATCGGCCACCAGCCAGTCGCTCTACGGCACGCCCTTGGGCGGGGTCATGCCCCTGGCACCCACCGGTGAGATCGTCGAGCGCGGCTATCGGCCGGAGTTGACCGACCTGGGTCAGCGCCATCCGGTGACCGCCGACCTGCCCGGCTCCAACCCCTCGGCTGAGGAGGTGCCCGACTGGGGCCGCTGGTTCCGTCTGGTCGAGGCCGAGCAGCAGGGCGGGCAGATGCTGATGGAGGGTCCCAGCGGCCGGCCGCTGCTGGTACTGGAGCGGGTTGGCGAGGGCCGCGTCGCGCAGTTGATGTCGGACCACGTCTGGCTATGGGCGCGCGGATTCGAGGGCGGCGGCCCGCAGGCTGAACTGCTGCGCCGCGTCGCCCATTGGCTGATGCGGGAGCCCGACCTGGAGGAAGAAGACCTCAGTGCCTCGGTCCGCGGCGACCAGTTGATCGTCGAGCGCCGTTCGCTCTCCAGCGACCCGGTCACCGTCACCGTCGAGGGGCCGGACGGCGATATCGAGGAGATGGAACTGTCCGAGGAGCGTCCGGGCCTGATGGTCGGCCGCCGCGTGCTGGAAGAGACCGGCCTCTACACCATCCGCCACGACGCGCTCGCGACCTTGGCCGCGGCCGGTCCCCTCAACCCCTTGGAACTGGCCGACCTGCGCAGCAGCGCTGAGCCTTTGGCGCCTTTGGTCGAGGCCAGCGGCGGCGGCAGCCTCTGGCTGGAGGAGATCCCGGACCCGGGCCTACGCACCGTCACCAAGGAGGGCCGGCGTTCCGGCGACGACTGGGTTGGTCTGGTCCGCCAGGATCGCTATCGCGTCACCGGCATCAGCGAGCAGACCCTCCTACCGGCCTGGGCCTTCCTCCTGCTGGCGCTGGGCACGGCCGTGTGGGCTTGGCGACGGGAGGGGCGGTGAGGACATGCGGTTAGCGGAGAGTCGGTGCAGGTACCTGTACCGTCCTCGTTGACTACAGGCTTAACGCCTAACTAGAAAGCAAAGCAAAAAATCTGGCTCTCTTGTTGACATGTATGAATTGGTGCCATCATTCCTGAATTTTTTATTTTTATAGTGCCTAGCCTGTATGTCCAGAATAGAGATCTGTATCGATGGTATTTTGATAACTACAGGCCAGATCGGGGAACATACAAATAGTACAGGCATTTTATGCATTCGACGGGGCGATGGCAGACGTGGCCCTTCTACAAATTTCAAGCGCGTCGGGCCTGCGTATGGCTGATTCCGAATCTCTTGCCTCTGGGATGGCTCGTCGAGGCGTAAATCTGAGCATGACAATGTTGGGGGTGGTCGGCACTGCTGAAAAAGGTGATGCACTTGCAAACTGCATGGCTTGGCACCGAGCTACTTGTTCGAGCAGAATATATGGTCAGAGTAGGTCCTTACGTGGCTCCGATCGCCAAGCTCCACCACCGTCGTCGCTGCCGCCATGTTACCCATGTGGATCGCCGTGTTGATGTTCCGGTGGCCCTGATAGAGCAGGTCGCCGGCGGCGTAGAGACCGGGCCGATCGGCGTGGAAGCCCTCGTCGACTTTGAGCGAGCCGGATTCGTCCAGGGTTAGCTCCAGCCCGGCCACCAAGTCTGTCTGCCGCTGGCGGGGCCAGAGCACCAAGGCCTCGCGCGCCACCTGGATACCGCCCTCCGGCTCCAGGGCCCTCAAGCTGGCCTCGTCGCCGAGTAGCCGATGGATGCGGCGGCGTTCGATGCCGAAACCTTTCGGCTCGAGTGTGCGTGCTCTCTCCGGCTGAGGTTCTTGGCCCGGTTCCAGGAAGAAGATCAGGTCCCGGGTCCAAGTGGCGTAGATCTCGGCGGCTGCCAGCATCTCCGGGCGGTCGCAGAAGATGCCCCAAGGCTGGCCGCTGAGCTCGAAGCCGTGGCAGAAGGGGCAGTTGATGACATGGCTGCCCCAGAATGACGAAAGCCCCGGTAGATCCGGGAAAATGTCAGCCCGGCCATGCCGCAGGCCAGCAAAACGCGCGCGGCTGCGATCCGACGGCCACTCTCGGTCGTGGCCGTGAAACCCTCCGGGGCCTAGCCCTCGATCGCGGTGGCGCCCTCCTCGGCAAAGCGGGCATAGCCGTAGCGCTCGATCTCCTGCAGATCCGCCGGCAGTACGCCGTCGCGACCCAAGACCGCGCCGACGCCCGGCGAGTCTCGATTGCGGAGGGGTGCTCGGCTGTCCGGGACCAAGGTGGTCTGCAGCGCACGCGACAGGGTGAGGGCGGCAGCAAGGCCGGCCGGACCGGCACCGACGACGAGGGCTGTGACCTAGTCTGGATAGGGGGCTGCGGACATGGCGTGCTCCGATCGCAGGGGGGAAACTTGAGTAGGTGACTTTGGCGCGACTGTCGCGCTGGTTCAAGCAAGCGCACAGCGGTGCGCCTTGACTCCTAAAACATCATATATTTGAAAATATCTTATGAACGAGATACTGTTCTACAATCTGTGAGAGATTTCGAGGCTAACGCCCAGCCTCTCGCGGGAGATCGGGCGGCGCATCGTGATGGCCAGCTATGCCGAGGGCGCGCTGGCCGAGCGCTACCAGGTCAGCCGCTCGGTGATCCGCGACGCCATCGAGGTCTTGGTCGGCAAGGACCTGCTGGAGGTGCGCCGCGGCATCGGCACCAGAGTCAGGGCCCGGGCCAATTAGCGCTTGATGGACGTCGGCGTGCTCGCCTGACATCAGTCCGCCTCGCCCAGCGCGGCCTTCCTCAGCCAGCTGATGGATCTGCGCCTCGTCATCGAGCCGAAGGCGGCGCGCTGGGCAGCCGAACGCGGCAGCGAAGCGAGCCAGAGGCAGATCCTTTCGGCACAGCAGTGCATGGAGGCGGAGAAGGGCTCGATCGAGGACTTCGTCGTCGCCGACGCCCTCTTTCATCGCGCGATCCTGCGCGCAGCCGAGAACGAGTTGTTGCGTGCTATGAAAGGCATGATCTTCTCGGCCCTGCTCAGCTCCATCCGGCTCACCAACAAGGACCCGCGCGAGAACCGGGACTCCGTCCCCTTCCATCGCGCCGCGGCCAATGCAATTCTAGCTCGCGGCGGTGATCTGGCGGAGGCGCGTATGGAGAGGTTGCTGGCCAACGCGCATCACCGCGCGCTTACCTTCGAGAAGAAGAATGCCGAGGCGGTTGCCGAGCAGCTGCTGGCCGCCATGCCACCACTTCCCGTCGGTCTCCATCCACGTGAGCCGCTGTTCGAGTTCGACACCACCGAGAACCGTTTTCGCGACGACCTATTGCAGGAGCCGCTGGACATCCAGGCGCAGGTCAAGGCGAGCGACGGTTTCCTGCGCATCCCGCAAGGCTCGGGACTCGGCATCGAACCCGATCTCGATTTCCTGCGCAGCTACGAGGTTGCCTAAAGGAGCTGTCGCTACTCGTGTAGGAAACAGGCCACCTGGTGGCCGCTTGCGGCCTCCTTCAGCGGCGGCTCGCGCTCGGCGCAGACGGGCATGGCGTGCGGGCAGCGCGACCGGAAGCGGCAGCCTGAGGGCGGGTCGATCGGGCTGGGGATGTCGCCCTCAAGGACACCCAGGTCATCCACTCGCTTGGCCGTCGGGTCGGGCAGCGGAATGGCGTCCAGCAGTGCCTTGCTGTAGGGGTGCAGCGGCTCGCGGTAGAGCAGCTCGCTGGTGCCGGTCTCGACGATCTTGCCGAGATACATGACCGCGATCCGATCGGCGATCCGCTTGACCACGCTCAAGTCGTGCGAGATGAAGATGTAGCTGAGCTGCAGTTCCTCCTGCAGGCCGAGCAGCAGGGTCAAGATCTGCGCCTGGATCGAGACGTCCAAGGCCGAGACCGGCTCGTCGAAGATCACCAGCTTGGGCCGCAGGACCAAGGCGCGGGCGATTGCCACGCGCTGGCATTGGCCGCCGCTGAACTCGTGCGGAAAGCGATCGAAGTCGCGCGGATTCAATCCGACGATGTCGAGCAGTTCCTGTGCCTTCCGGGTGCGCTCGGCGCGATTGGCTAGGCCGTGAAAACGCAAGGGTTCGGCAATGTTGGTGCCCACGCTCATGCGCGGGTTGAGTGACGAAAGCGGATCCTGGAAGACCAGCTGCATGTCGCGGCGCAAGCGCTGCAAGGCTCTTGTCGAGGCCCCCAGCACGTCCTGGCCGTCCAGACGGACCTCGCCGCTGCTGGCCTCGATCAGCCGCAAGACCAGGCGGGCGCTGGTCGACTTGCCGCAACCGCTCTCGCCGACCAAGCCCAGGGTCTCACCGAACTCGAGGTCGAAATCAATGCCGTCGACCGCCTTCAAGAGTGCCTTGCCGCGACCCAGCAGGCGGCCGTTCGAGGTCAGGAAATGCTTGGCGAGGCTGCGGACCTGGAGGAGCGGCGCCGTCATGCCACGGCACTCTCGCTCGAGGCCTCGGCCAGGTGA
Source organism: Rhodospirillales bacterium (assembly GCA_965202755.1). Lineage (GTDB taxonomy): Bacteria > Pseudomonadota > Alphaproteobacteria > Kiloniellales > JACOMY01 > JACOMY01. The sequence goes on from CBDBCL010000037.1 coordinate 86,633, forward strand.
CAGGCGACCAGATGATCGTTGTCGCTTTTGCGTAAGGCCGGCACTGCGTTTCGGCAGCCTGCCTCAGCCAGGGGACAGCGCGGCCAGAAGCTGCAGCCGCCCGGCAGGTCGGCCAGATCCGGCGGCAGGCCGGGGATCGGCTGCAGATCGCTCTTACGGGTGGCGTCCAGGCGCACTAGGGAAGAGAGCAGGCCTTGGGTATAGGGATGCTTCGGTGCGGCGAAGATCGTCTTCACCTTGCCGTACTCCACCATCTTTCCGGCATACATGACCATCACCTCGTCGGCCATGGCGGCGACCACGCCCAAATCATGGGTCACCAGCAGCAGCGTGCTGGAGATCGCTTGCTGGATGTCACTGAGCAGCCGCAGGATTTGCGCCTGGATGGTGACGTCGAGCGCCGTGGTCGGCTCGTCGGCGATCAGCAAGTCCGGTTCGCAGGCAATGGCGCCAGCAATCAGCACACGCTGGCGCATGCCGCCGCTAAATCGATGCGGATAGTCGCGGTAGCGCGCCTCGGGCTGGGGAATGCCGACCCGGGCCATGATCTCGAGGGTCTGGCGCCGCGCCTGCGCCTCGCTCAAGCCCTCGTGCACTATCAGGCCCTCGGCGATCTGGTCGCCGACGCGAAAGGAGGGATTGAGCGAACTCATGGGGTCCTGGAAGACCATGGCGATGCGATCGCCGCGGATCTTCTCCATCTCCGCTTCCGAGAACTGCATCAGGTCCTGACCGCGATAGAGTAGGCGGCCGTCAACGATGCGCCCCGGCGGATCGATCAGCCGCATGAGAGAGAGCGAGGTCACGGTCTTGCCCGAGCCGGACTCGCCGACGATGCAGAGTGTGCGGCCGGCGTGCAGCGAAAAAGAGAGGCCATCGACCGCCTTCAGGATCTCCTTCTCCAGCTTGAACTCGGTGCGTAGATTCTCGACCTGCAGTATGACCTCTTCGGCGCTCATCTCACCCCTTTCTGCGACTGGCGCCGGCCTTGGGATCCAAGGCATCGCGCAGGCCGTCGCCCAGGAAGTTGAAGGCGAGCGCCACCAGGACGATGATCAGGCCTGGGAAGATCGTGGCGTGCGGGGCTTTCTTCAGCGCCACGCGACCGTCGCTCACCATAGTTCCCCAATCGGCCGCCGGCGGCTGTGCGCCCAGCCCCAGGAAAGAGAGACCGGAGGCCACGACGATCATCAAACCCACTAGGGTGGTGGCATAGACGATCACCGGCGAGATCATGTTCGGCAGGACATAGCGCGAGACGATCGCGGTCGTGCCGGCACCGCCGGCCTTGGCTGCCTCGATGTAGGGCTGCGCGGTGGCGGTCAGGGTCGAGGTCCTGACGATGCGGGATATGTAGGGGATCAGCACGACGGTGATGGTGATGATCTCGGTCACCACGCCTGGCTGCAGGACGCCGGCAATGGCGATCGCCATCAAGACCAGCGGCACGGCGAAGAAGGCATCGAGCACGCGCATGATGACCTGATCGACCCAACCGCCGAAGTAGCCGGCGACGAGCCCCAAAAAGAGGCTGATGAGGGTGGCCAGGAGGGTCGGCAGTAAGCCGACCAGCAGCGAGATGCGGCCGCCGTAGAGAATGCGGGTCAGGATATCGCGCCCATTGCTGTCGCTGCCCAGCCAATAGCCTTCGGTCAAAGGGGGCTTGTTGCGCATCATGCGCGCGGCCTCGAAGGGATCGTGTGGGCTGATCAGGGAGGCGAAGATCGCCGCCAGGATCATGGCCAGCAGGAAGATTAGTGAAATCAGCGCCGCCCGATCCCCGGCAAAGGCACGCCAGCCGCTGCGCCAGCGCGATTCTCGCCGGTAGCCGGAGGACTCGCTACCGTTCGAGATGTCTCCGTTCTGCAGGGCGCTCATCACATCGTCCTAATGCGCGGATCGAGCAGGGCGTTTAGAATGTCGATCGCCAGGTTCACTAGGACGAAGGCCAAGGCGATGATGATGATGGCCGCCTGCACCACGGCCACGTCGCGCGCGACGATCGAGTAGTAGAGCTGATTGCCCAGACCCGGCCAGGCAAACACCACCTCGGTGAAGAGCGCCCCACCCAGCAGGAAGCCCAGCTGCAGGCCGGAGATCGTCGCGATCGGCGGCAGCGCGTTGCGCAGGGCATGGCGCCAGAGGATCTTGCGCTTGGGAATGCCCTTGGCGCGGGCCACGCGCACATAGTTCTGGCTCAAGACCTCCAGCATGCTGGAGCGCACCATGCGGGTGATGATCGCCGCCGGTGCCGCGGCCGTGGCGATCGCCGGCAGGACCAGATGGTGCAGGATGTCCATGAGGCCGCCGTCGCCGGTGATCGAGATCATGCCGGTCGCCGGAAACCAGCGATACTCCAGGGCGAAGGCCAGCACCAGAAGCAAGGCCAGCCAATAGGGCGGCATGCTGCCGACGATCAGGGTCGCCGACATGCTGACGCGGTCGAAGGTGGAGTAGGAGCGTGCGGCCGCGAACATGCCGACGGCAAAGCCGACCGTCAGCGCGATGAAGAGACTGGCGGCGGCCAGGATCACGGTGTTGTAGAAGCGCGGCAGCACCATATCGCTGACTAGGCGCTGAGTGTGCACCGAGGTGCCGAAATCGCCCTGCAGAATGCTTCCGAGCCAGTTTGCGTACTGAACGATCAGCGGCCGGTCGAGGCCAAGCGCGTCGCGCAGCTTTTCCTTGGCCTCTTCGGTCGCCATCGGCCCCAGCAGGGCATCGGTGACGTCGCCCGGGGCCAGGTGGACCAGGAAGAACGCGAAGACCGACAGGATCAGAAGGATCGGCACGACCGCCAGCAGGCGGGTGATGATCTGCCTCAACACCGCTGATCCCTCCACACACAAGGCGCCTCCAGCCGATCATTCGGCGCGTCGACAGATACGACCCCGTCGTTGTCGGCTGCGACAGCGACGAGGTTGTCTTCTACAAGTCTAGCACAGGCGAGGCCACCCCTTGCGATCCTCTGCAAGCAGCCAGTCTCCCCCTCTTGCGCTATTCCTTGATCCAGACGGTCGAGAAGTCGTACCAATCGTTCGGCGGATTGACGAAGCCCTTGACCGCGGGCGCTATGAAGATGGGCTGCAGGTCGTCAAGCAGGGGAACGAAAGCGGCGTCCTCCATAATCATCCGGTTGATCTGCTGGTAGACCTCCTTGGCTTTGTCCTTGTCGTCAATGGTGACCGCCTCGTCCATCAACCTGTCGACTTCCTCGTTGCAGTACCAACCGGAGTTGACGCCGTTCGGCGGGAAGGAGCCGCAGCTGGCGATGATCCGGATGAAGGAGGGATAGGTCATGCCCCAGCCGATGTGGTTCATGGCCACATCCTCGGTCATGCCCGAAGCCCAGCGGCGTAGATAGGCGATCCACTCGAACTTCTGGATCTTGGCGTCGATCCCGACCTTCTTGAGGTCGCGCTGAATCCAGGATTCGACCAGCTCCCCGGTGCCGTACTGGTAGATGTCCCAGTTCAGCTCCAAGCCATCGCCGTATCCAGCCTCTGCTAGAAGCTCTTTGGCCTTCTCGGGATCGTACTCGTAGAAGGTGAAGGTGGGATCGTAGGCGAAGGTCCCGGGCGACAGGATGCCATGCTCCACGCGCCCGGTGCCGGCGTAGATCTCATTGATCAGCCCCTCTTTGTCGATTGCCATGTTGATGGCTTGGCGGACCCGCTTGTCCTTCAGGGCCTCGTGCTTGAAGTTGAGGTGCATGAAGAGGATGAAGGGCACGTTGTTGTTGGTGGTCAGAACGAAACCCTCGTTCTTCAGGTCCTCGACCTCGTCCCAAGGCGGCACGCCGATGAAGTTGACCTCGCCGGTGCGGAGCGCATTCACCCGGGTCGCGGGATCCTCCAGCGGGCGATAGATGATGCGGTCCAGCTTCGCCTTCCGGCCCCAATAGTCATCATTGCGATCCAGCACCGTCTTCACGCCCTGTTCGCGCTCGACGAATTTGAAAGGCCCGGTGCCGACGGGATTGAGGGCGATGCCGTCGTTGCCGTGCTCGGCGACCGACTTGGGGCTGATCATCAGCGGTTGACCGTAGCTTTGCAGGCCGGTGCGCAGCCACTCGTAGTTCGGCTGGGTCAAGGTGATCTTGACCGTCATGTCGTCGATCTTCTCGACATTCTTGATCCACTGGGTATAGGCGCTGACGAAGGCGGCGGCCTTCTCGAAGTAGTCGGGCGAGTCCTTGTTCCAGAAGCGATCGAAGTTGAACATGACCGCATCGGCATTGAAGGGCTCGCCGTCGTGAAACGTGACCCCTTCGCGCAGATGGAAGGTGTACTCCGTGCCGTCCTCCGAGACGTCCCAAGAGGTCGCCAGGCCAGGCATCAGCTTTGGCGTCATCACATCGGCTTCGGTCAGGTCCTCCTTCACGAAGCTCTCGAAGATATTGTAGGTGACATGATAGGTGATCCAGCCTCCCGTCGCGTGCGGGTCGAGGATGTCGTGATCTGCCGGCATGCCGTAGATCAAGATCCCTTGTGCTTTGGCGCTGTCGGCGGACACGCCGGCAACACCGGCGGCCAACAATCCGGCCGCCACGAGGGCCGTTCTCCGAAGGAATCCCAGTATCATCTCTTTACCTCCTCGTTTTTTTACAGGATGGAGTCTTGCTGCTTGCGATTTGAGCGTTCCTCTTCGTCCGTGATCAGATCGCAGCGCGCCGCACGCCATCGGCCAGCCGTTCCACCGAGAGATCGATCGCAATTTTCCCGGCGGCGGCCATGATCGAGACCGGCAGCGAGGGTTGCGGCCCCTCTTCCTGGAAGTGCTTGGCGACGAACTCCGGTGTCGAGGGCACGTGCATGAAGCCGCATTGCGCGGCCATGTTGTGTCGCTCTATCAGGTGCAGCGTGGTGTAGAGCATTTGATTGCACATATGCGTTCCAGCCGAGTAGGACAGCTCCGCCGGCACGCCGTGCGCACGCATCTCCTCGACTATTGCGCGTGAAGGAAGTGTCGAGAAGTAGGCGGCCGGACCGACATCGAGGATTGGCACGCCCTCCAGCTGCACGCCTTCATTGTCCGGAACGACGAAGTCGCGGCAGTTGACGCCGACCGCTTCCATCCGGACCGTCATGGTCTTGGGGTAGACACCCAGCCCCAGCCATATGTCCGGGCTGTGCCTCTGCAAGGTCTCCTCGATCAGCGGCAACAAGCCATGAGTCTTGACCGGAACCTCCAGCGCAATGAACTCGCAGTTGGGCCAGGTCTCGCCTGCCAAGTGCTCCAGAGTCAATGCTGCCGGATTGGCCGAGGTCATGGCCCAGGATCCATAGCCGGCGACCAGAACCTTCGTAAGCGGTGCCATTCCTGCCTCCCAAATCTTCCACATCCGACGAAGCGAGGCCCGGCAAGATCCCAAGCGGGACCGGCCCAAGCCGCCTCGGATAGGAGAGGAAAGCCTATCAAAGCATTCCCAGCGGCAGCAAATTTGATTTTGGCATAGGTATATAATTGAATATTATGCTACACGTAGACCCTGCGCTTCGATTTGATCGAACCCTCCAGATCAATCTGCACGACTTGCAGGTATCGGCAGCCTGCAAGGGGCGTTCTCGGCGCAAGGTAACGGTGCCGACTCGGGTTGAGCGAAGAATACTCTTAGCGATAGGGACTCCTGTCGGTGCGATATCGGCAAATCGAGGCATTCCGCCATATTATGATGAACGGCACGGCTACAGCCGCCGCCGAGTCTCTGGCCATCACCCAGCCGGCGGTCAGCCGTCTGATCGCAGACCTTGAAGCCAGTCTGGGTTTCAAACTCTTTGAGCGCTACAAAGGACGCTTGTTGCCGACGTCCAATGCCTTGCGCTTTTATCAAGGCGTAGAGATTTACTTTCAGGGCTTTGAACGCCTGAATCGAATCGCCAAGCAGATCCGCACCCAGAGCCAGGCGGACTTGCGCGTGTGCGGCACGGCGGCACTCTCGACCTGTCTTTTGCCGCCGACGGTGCAGCGGTTCCAGGCGCGTTTTCCCGAGGTTCATCTCTCGATCGAGTCACTCTCGTCTTCAGAGATTCTCTCGCGCCTGCAGATGCATATGACCGACTTGGCGCTCACCTTGGCGTTCCCGGACGTTGCCGGAATTGCCCAGGAGCTGTTGCTCGAGGCGCGGCATGTCTGCGCGCTTCACCGATCGCATCGGTTGGCGGAGAAGGCTCTGATCACGCCCGCCGACTTCGCCGGTGAAGAGGTGCTCTCGATCCTGCCCTCGGGTGCGATCAACTGGAACAAGGTGGATCAGGTTTTCAAGGATGCCAGCGTGAGCTATAGGCGCAGCGTCGGCATCCAGAACTCGCACATGGGCTATTCACTGGTCGCGGCCAACCTGGCGATCGCGCTGATCGAGCCTTTCGCCGCGCGCACTTGGTTGAAGCACGATGTGGTCGTCCGCCCCTTCCTGCCGGCCGTCAGCTTTCGCTATGTCCTGGCCTATCCCATGTCGCAGCGTCCGACAGAGCAGGTCCTCTCGTTCATGCAGCTCGTACGGGCCGTGACCGCAGACCCCAGCCTGCTGCCCGAAGTGGAAGAGACGACACCGGCGGAACGAGCGGCTGGTTGCTAGAGCTATCAAGTCTTCGGTAAGACTAGGCCTCGGCGCCGATGCGGCGAACCTCGCTTGCGGCCGCAGCCGCGGCCTCTGCATTGCCGAGTTCGCTGTCGAGGGCCCGGGAGTGCTGCTAGGTGGAGGCGCTGTTGGGGTGCCGCGCCAGACGCTCGCGGAGCAGACTTGGGCCAGAGTGGTGCGGCCGGCCTTGAGGGCGGCGGCCAGCAGGTAGAGGGCGAAGATGTCGCGCTGCGCGTGGCTGCTGCCAAGCGATTGATAGTCGTAGCGCAGCGGCAGCAGGCGGTCGACGGCTGCCCCCATAGTCTCCGCGATAGTAGGCCTCGATGGCCTCGCAGAGCGGCACAACCACCGGGTCCGCCAAGCCGGCCGCGGTGGCATCGGGACCGTCGGCGAAAGCGTGGAGCGAGGCCAGCTGACGTTTGGCTTCCTCCTGCCGTCCGGTCCGTCCATAGGTCATGGCATAATGTGGCTCGGTGAAGAGCAGCATGTGGTCTTCCTGGCGTTTGACCGCGGCAGAGGCCAGTTCCTCCCAGCGCTCGCCGACGCTGGCGCCGGCCGGTTCCAGGCGAGCCAGCAGGGAGACCGCGTTCTGAATATCCATATAGAAGGTGGAACCGTCCGGCCACACTATCCGGTCATAGAGTACCAGGGCATGATCGAATTGGCCCTTCTCGTAGCGGTACATGGTTGCGTGCGACCAGAGATGGTCCTTGAAGGGGTTGCGGTCGTCCCAGCGATCGTAGGGCTGATCCAGCCAGGAGATCCCCTCGCTGAGGCGACCCTCCTCTTGTAGGCATGGGCCACGGCGTGGATTGTCCAGAGGTCCTCGGGATGGCGCTCGACGGCTTCGCGTCTCTTGGTCTCGGCGCGCCGATAGTCGCCGGTCTCCTCCAAGGCGAAGGGCCAGATCCCCAGCAGGTCCGCATAGCCGGTCGTGTCTTCGCTCCAGGCGGGCAGCACACCTTGGGCGGCGTCGCGCATATGATTGGCTTCACCGCGCCAGAAGAGTGCGAAGTGCTGCGGCTTCAAGGCCAAGAGATCCAGGGGCTCGGCAAAGAGGATCTCGTCCCAGTGGTGGCAGGCAGCGGCGGTGTCACCTCGGCACCAGGCCTCCAGGGCCGAGAGATGTAGCCTCTCGCGCGGTGTCAGGGCGGCTTTGCGTTCGACGACGTGGGCGACGCAGGCCTGGGCTGCGGACACCGTCTCGCGCGTTCCCATCGAGAGCAGCAGAAAGCCCTTCAAGAGATGTGCCATGGCAAAGTCGGGTGCCGCCGCGCAGATCGGCTTCAGGCTCTGGAATGTGGAGAGTCGGTACTTGAAGCACTCCTCGATCACCCGGTCGAAGGCGGCCGCCTGTTCGCTATCGGCACCGCTCTGCTCAATGCCCCGGCAATCTGCGCTCATGACCCCTGCCTTTGCCCCCGGCTACCTCTGCTTCAGTTTGAAGCCGACACTCACCATACCGAAACCGGAGAAGAAGAGGTTGATGCCAACCGGCAGGCCAAGCACCCATTGCGAGGCGATGGGGTAGCCGGCGATGATGATGGCGCCCAGCACCAGCGAGCAAAGCCCGCCGACGCCCGGCTAGAAGCGATGGCCTTCGCTTTCCGGGCAAAAGGCAAGGAAGACGCGTAAAACGCCGTCGATCAGGAAGTTAGGTGGTCAGGATCAAGGTCAGGGCCAAGACGCCTTCGAAGGGATTCAACAGCAGCAGTACGCCGATGATAAGGTGGAGCACGCCCATCGGAATCTCGGCCATGCGCGAGTTCTGTGTGCTGCCACCGAAGCCCTTGAGCAGGGTGGCGGCGACGCCGATGAGCAGCACATAGGCGATCACCGCCTCGATCGCCAAGGTCGCCAGATGCGGCAGCAAGGCCGCAGCGGCGCTGAGAACGACCATGATCAGGCCGATGCCGATCATCCAGCCGGCCTTGGCGTTCATGATGCCTATTGCCTGCTGGCGCAGGGCCTCTCGATCGGGTGGGATGTTCATCACGGGTCCCCCCATCTTTCGGGCCGGCAGTTCTGCAAGCGATGCAAGCTCTTCGCGCAAATCCGAGGCCTGTGCAAATCTCCTGAGGGTCATGCAAGGGGTGGGCTGGACCTTGATGCACATTGTCGTGCTGCCGGCTTCGATCTAGGGAGTAGGGATGCTCAACCTGATCAACTTGGTGATCTTGGTCGGTGCCGGTCTTCTGATGCTCTCGACTTTCACCTCTTTGCTGTCGAGGCGCCTGGGCGTTGCCATTTTGCTGATGTTTCTGGGCATCGGCTTGCTGGTCGGGACCGACGGACCCGGCGACATCGATTTCGACAATGCGCCGCTGGCCTATTTCATCGGTTCCTTGGCCATGGCCGTCATCCTTTTCGACGCCGGCTTTGAAACGCCTTGGTCGACCTGGCGTCTGGCGGCCGGGCCGGGCTTGATGTTGGCAACCTTGGGCGTTTTGGCGACGGCCGGATTGGTGGGGGTGACCGCCGTCTATCTAATGGGGGTCGATTGGATAACCAGCCTCCTGCTTGGCGCCATCGTTGCCTCGACCGATGCGGCGGCGGTCTTCTTGCTGTTGCGCATGTCCGGGGTCGTCTTGCGTGAACGGGTCAAGGCCATCCTGGAGATCGAATCGGGTAGTAACCGACCCGGTCGCCATCTTCTCCGCCCTCAACCTCGTCGACGGCAGCGGTTTTCTCGGCGTCTATGTCGCCGGCTTGGTGGTCGGCAATGGGTGCATGCGCAGTCGGGTGGAGGTGCAGCGCTTTCAGGCGGGCCTCACCTGGCTCTGTCAGATCGTCCTGTTTTTGACATTGGGCCTCTTGGCCACGCCCAGCCATTTTCTCAATGTCGGTATCGATGCGCTGTTGCTCGCCGCGGTCTTGATGTTGGTTGCGCGACCCTTGGCGGTCTGGATCGGCCTCTTGCCGTTTCGCTTCAGTCACTCCGAGACCGCCTTGGTCTTTTGGTTCGGCCTGCGCGGTGCGATCTCCATTCTGCTGGCCATCGTGCCCCTGCTCAGCGGCCATCCAGACGGCCACCTGCTGTTCAACACGGCCTTCATCGTTGTGCTGGCCGCGCTGCTGTTTCAAGGATGGACTGTACGCCCCCCTGGCCAAGTGGCTGAAGCTGACGATTCCGCCGCGCATCGGTCCCCTGGAGCGGGTCGAACTGACCCTGCCGGGCGAGGAGCAGATGGAGGAGGTAGTGTCCAGGATCTTTCGCACATTGGGTTTGGCGGGCTGTTCCATCAGGCAACCCTGTCCCGCTGCTTGAGCAGGTCCCTGTTCATGTAGCGCTTGCTGGACCATTTGGTGCCAGCGATGTGTCTCACCCTGGCCGCGGCCAGGTTGAGGGCCGCTTGGCCGTCGGGGAAGGCTCCGACGACGCGGGTTCGCCGCCGGATCTCCCGCATGATCCTCTCCAGAGGATTGTCGGTCCTGATCCGGCGCCAATGCTCATGGGGGAAGGCATAGTAGACCCAAGTCTCCTCTAGCCAGTCGGCGCCCTTGGTCAGGCGCATGGCTCTGAGTTTGGCCGCGTGGCCTTGGCGCGGGCCGCCTCGCGGCTCTCCTGGGCATGGGTAGCCTTCAGCATGAGAGCGACGTCACGCATCTTGCCGGCCGGCACCGGGCACGAAGGCATCCAATGCACGACGCAGCGCTGCCACTGGGCGTCCGGATAGAACGCGGTCGCGCTCTCTACGAGCCCCATGCAGGCATCCGAGACGATCGACTCGACACCCGTCAGGCCGCGCTCCTTGAGGTGCTTGAGGAAGGCGCTCCAGCCCTTCCTGTCTTCCTTGGCTCCCTCGAGGCTGCCGAGGATCTCGCGGTAGCCGTCGGTCTTGACAGCGACCGCAAGCAGCAGCGAGACGTTGCGCACTTCACCTGCCCGACTGCGCTTCAGGACAAGGCCGTCCAGATAGAGGGCCGTCCAGATAGAGGTAGGGGTGTTCGCCCTCGATCGGCCGGTTCCGCCAGGTCTCGATCCGGGAGCAGAGCTTCTCGTTGAGATTGGAGACCCTGTGGGGCTCACCCGCGTGCCCCACAGGGCCTCGGTGATGTCCTCCACCCGGCGTAGCGACACACCAGCCAGATACATCTCCATCAAAGCCTCTATCGACCGAGCGCGCGCCCCGGCGATAGCGCTCGATGATTGCCGTCGTCGATGCGTCTGCGTGCGAAGCTTTGGCACCTTGCACCTGCACCTCTCCGGCGCGCGTGTGCAGCTTGCGCTCGGAGCGGCCAGCTCGTGTGTCGCGGCGCGCCTCACTGCGCTCATAGAGCCCTGCATTGCAAAGCCGATCCGCCTCTGCCTCCAGCAGGCTGTTCAGTGTCTCCTCGACGCTGCCTCGCACGATCTGCCTCAGATGATCTTCTATCCGACCGGCGTCGATACGGACCACGTTCGACAGGCCCTTCGTGTTATCCTCGTCCATGGTGGCTCTGGCCTCCTCTATTGGCTTCTACGTCTGGCGACTGAAAGCCTGAGGGATTCGGGGCCACCAACCACACACAAATGTGCGAAACTTTCTCTACGTCATCATGGAGGTCGTGGCCTATCGTGTGCATGGTGAGAGCCTGGCGGCCTCCGGGCGTGCTCTGCCGCGCTATGCGAGGCCGGCCTTGGTGCTGCGCCATGGCAGCGTCGTCGACCTTAGGCCGGGCGAGAGCCTGAAGACCGGCTCTTCTACGGCGATTTCCAGCTTGGCGGCGAGACTGCGCTTGGCGAACTGGCGGGCTTTTACGACATCGCCGTCGGCGAGCGGCCGCCGGAGCGAACCTTGGCCGACCTCTTCGATGCGGCGTCCAAGCCCTTGCCTGCGGTCGACAATTCAACGCAAGGTGGCGCCGCTCAATCCACGTAGGACAAGACCTCATGAAATTGCCGCGCCTCATGGGCCATCGCGGTGCCGCTGGCCACGCTCCGGAGAACACGCTGATCTCCTTGCGCAAGGCCAAGGATTTCGGACTCGGCTGGGTCGAGTTCGATGTTCAGTTGACCGGCGACGGCGTGCCGGTCTTGATGCACGACGACACCCTGCACCGCACCGCCGGCGACCGCCGCAAGATTGCGCAGCTGCCGCTGTCAGAGGTCGCCACGCTCGATGCCGGAAGCTGGTTCGATCCCGCCTTTGCCGGCGAGACCGTCCCCCTCTTCGCCGAGGCCATCGCCCTGCTCGGCGCCCTGAACCTTGCCGCCAACATTGAGATCAAGCCCTCGCCCGGGCTGGCCCGCGAGACCGCGATCGCCGCGATCGAGTTGGCTCAGGCGCGTTGGCCGCAGAACTTGCCGATTCCGCTGATCTCCTCTTTCGACGTTCCAGCCCTGGAGGAGGTCCAGCGTCTCTGGCCGGAAGCCCCGCGCGGCTATCTGGTGAGGCAGCTGCCGGCCGACTGGCAGAAGACGGCGGAGCGCCTGGAGTGCATCTCGATGCATCTGTGGCATCCAGGCCTGACGGCGGAACGAATCGCAAAAGTGAAGGCTGCCGGCTTTCAGACGGCCGCCTACACGGTGAACTCGGCCGAGCGCGCCGAAGCGCTTTTCGCCATGGGATTGGATTGCGCGATCACCGCCGACCCGCCGGCGCTCGCCGCTTGGGCCGAGGTGGCCTAACGGCTACTCGCCGGCACTGCTGCCCTTCGCCTTGGAGACCTCGCTGGTGGTCAGGCGGCGCGGAGAGGGGATGCCGATCACGTGGTAGCCGCAATCCACATAGTGCACCTCGCCGGTGACGCCCGAGGCCAGGTCCGAAAGCAGATAGAGGCCGGCGCGGCCAACTTCTTCCAAGCCGACCTGGCGGCGCAGCGGCGCCTGATCGCGGGTCCAGCCGAAGGTGAAGCGGGCGTCGGCGATGGCCGAGCCGGCCAGAGTGCGGACCGGTCCGGCTGAGATGCAGTTGACCCTGACCCCGGCATCGCCGAGGTCGGTCGCCAGATAACGCACCGAACACTCCAGCGCCGCCTTGGCCACGCCCATGACATTGTAGTTCGGCGTTACCCGCTCGGCACCGATGTAGGAGAGCGTCAAGAGCGATCCGCCCGGGGTCATCAGCGGCTGCGCCAAGCGCGCGATCTGGGTGAAGGAGTAGCAGGAGACCAGCAGCGTGTGCTTGAAGTTGGCGCGACTGGTATCCATGTAGCGGCCCTTGAGCTCCTCCTTGTCGGAATAGGCGATGGCATGGACGATGAAGTCCAGGCTGACCCAATCCTCTTGCAAACGCTCGAAAACGGCCGAGAGCGATGCCTCGTCCTCGACGTCGCAGGGCAGCAAATGTGACACGCCGATCGACTCGGCTAGCGGTTTCACTCGCTTGCCGAAAGGCTCGCCCTGATAGGTGAAGGCCAGATCCGCACCTGCTGCATGCAGCGCACTTGCGATCCCCCATGCGATGGAGTGATCGTTCGCGATGCCCATGACTAGGCCGCGCTTACCGCTCATCAACCCTTCGAGAGCCTGCACGCCGGCGGCCTCCCCTCTTTTACAGCGAGCCGCTGGGGCTCGTTACCACGCCAACCTTCGCTGCCGGCGGGCAGACGCTGCGCAAGGCAGAGACGCCGGCCCTTTGGCCCTAACCCTCGTAGCGCTTGAAGGCGAGGCTCGCATTGGTGCCGCCGAACCCGAAGGAGTTCGAGAGCACACAGTCGATCTGCGCGTCGTCTTCGCGCTGACGCAGGATGGGGAGCCCTTCAGCCTCCTCATCCAAGGTCTCGATATTGGCCGAGGCGGCCAAGAAGCCTTCCTGCATCATCAGCAGTGAGTAGATTGCCTCGTTGACCCCGGCCGCACCCAAGGCATGACCGGTCAAAGATTTGGTCGAATTGATGCGCGGTGCTTCCTCGCCGAACACCTCTTTGATCGCCTTCAACTCGGCAACGTCGCCGATCGGCGTCGAGGTGCCGTGTGTGTTGATGTAGTCGACGCGGCTGTTGCCGATCGGCTGCAAGGCCATACGCATACAGCGAACCGCACCTTCACCGGAGGGCTGCACCATGTCGTAGCCGTCCGAGGTCGCACCATAGCCGACCAACTCGGCGTAGATCTTGGCGCCGCGTGCGCGGGCATGCTCCAACTCCTCCAGCACCAAAGTGCCACCGCCACCGGAGATGACGAAGCCGTCGCGATCCCGGTCAAAGGGGCGACTGGCCTGGCTCGGCCGGTCGTTGTATTTGGAAGAGAGCGCCGGCATGGCATCGAACAGCATCGAGGCGGTCCAGGAGATCTCCTCGCCGCCGCCGGCAAAGACCAAATCCTGCTTGCCCAGCTGAATCAGCTCCATGCCATGGCCGATGCAATGCGCCGAGGTGGAGCAGGCCGAACTTATGGTGTAGCTGACACCCTTGATCTTGAAGGGCACCGATAGGGTCGCCGAATTGGTGTTGGACATGACGCGCGGCACCATGAAGGGGCCGATCCGCTTCACGCCGCGCTCTTTGGCAATCTGATAGGCGTTGGTCAGGTCGCGGGTCGAGGTACCGCCGGAGCCCATCACCAAGCCGCTGCGCTCGTTCGAGATCTCCGCTGTCTCTAGGCCGGAATCCTCGATCGCTTCGCGCATGGCGACATAGTTGTAGGCTGCCCCCTCGCCCATGAAGCGTCGCAGCTTGCGATCGACATGCGCTTCGATATCCAGCTTGACGGTTCCCGCAACCTCACTGCGGAAGCCCAGATCGATCTGCTCTTCGCTCCGCTCAATGCCGGAACGACCGTCGCGCAGCGCGGCCGTCACCTCAGCCTTGTCATTGCCGATCGAGGAGACGATTCCCATTCCTGTCACGACGACACGTCGCATTCTTCAGGCTCCAGTTCACTTGCCGAGGGGTCAGGCCGTTTCGGTCTTGAAGAGGCCGACCCGCAAATCCTTGGCCTCGTAGACGGTCTGCCCGTCCACACTCATGCTGCCGTCCGCAATGCCCAGCACCAACCTGCTGCGCATCACGCGCTTCAGGTTCAGATGATAGACGATCTTCTTTGCCGTCGGTAAAACCTGGCCGGTCAATCGGACCTCGCCGACGCCAAGCGCGCGGCCCTTGCCGGGAGCGCCGACCCATCCCAGGAAGAAGCCGACCATCTGCCAGAGTGCATCCAGGCCCAGGCAGCCCGGCATCACCGGATCGCCTTCGAAGTGGCATTTGAAGAACCAGCGATCGGGTGTCAGGTCGTACTCGGCGATAAGTTCACCGCGCCCGTGCTTGCCGCCCTTCTCGGATATGCTTTCGATCCGATCCACCATCAGCATCGGAGGCATGGGAAGCTGCGCATTGCCAGGTCCGAATAAGCGCCCTTGCGCACAGTCGATCAGATCCTGATAAGAAAAACTGGTCTTGCGCTCGTCGCTTGGACCGGTGGTATCGTTCAAGGGACCGTAACCTCCAACCAGCAGGGCGCCGCCAGACTGCCGTATGCTTCGCTTCAGGGGGGAGCAGCCTAAAGTCGGACGACGAAAAAACGTCGTGCAGCTTCCACGACCCTATCCGATGCTGACTATCGTACCCGCGAGCGGAATGCAAGCGGGCCAATGCCTTGTCGGAATCTTTTGCTGAAAGACGGCTGATCACGACGCCGGCGTCGGCATATATCTTGGAGCGATTCCAAATCGCTCTATCAGCTTTGGCCTCAGCGCTTTAAATCGGCTGAAACAGTTCCCAGATCACAAACCATGACTCAGGCACGCACCTTCACCCCCGCTCTGGAACGTCTCCGCGCCGCAGGCTTGCGTCCGACGCGGCAGCGCTTGGCTTTGGCGCGGCTGCTGTTCGACCGCGGCGATCGGCACTTCACCGCCGAGACCCTGCACGGCGAAGCTCAGGATCTGGCGATCTCGGTGTCCTTGGCGACGATCTACAACACCCTGCACCAGTTCACGGCGGCCGGATTGCTGCGCGAAGTGGTGGTCGACAGCGGTCGCTCCTACTTCGACACCAACACCAGCGATCATCACCACTTCTATGACGAGGACCATGGTGATTTGATCGACATTCCCGGCGATCAGGTGGCCATGGCGCAATTGCCGCTGGCACCGCCAGGCCGCAGGGTGCGACGCGTCGATGTGATCATCCGTCTGAAGAAGGAAGAGGATGAGGGGCGCTGAACGTCGCCCAATCGTGATAATTGTTCTCAAATCATTCTAAACTGTTGACCAAACCTTTGTCCCAACCTACATCTCCTGTGCTGAGACGACCACAACGAAAGAGGGATTTCCCCCGCTTTCGGGGGTGTCACTCGGCACTAGGAGATCTGAAATCCAGGCCGGAGGGCACCGCGACCTGTCCGGTCCTGAGGTTAGGCACAGCTAGGAGGAGATCGTTCCGATGGAACTCAAAGGCAGCAAGACCGAAGACAATCTGAAGGCCGCTTTCGCCGGCGAGAGCCAGGCCAATCGTCGTTATCTCTATTTCGCTCAGAAGGCCGACGTCGAGGGCTACAACGACGTCGCTTCCGTCTTCCGCTCCACTGCCGAGGGCGAGACCGGCCATGCGCACGGCCACCTGCAGTTTTTGGAAGAGGTCGGCGATCCGGCGACCGGAGAGCCGATCGGCCCGACCGACGACAATCTGAAGGCCGCCATTGCCGGTGAGACGCACGAGTACACCGACATGTATCCGGGCATGGCCCGCACCGCCCGCGAAGAGGGCTTCGACGAGATCGCCGATTGGTTCGAGACTCTGGCCAAGGCCGAGAAGAGCCACGCCGGCCGTTTCCGGAAGGCGCTCGACGGCCTCGACAGCTAAGGCACTCTATCGGTTGAAGCGCGCCCAGGTCGCTGGATGCGCTCCGGCCGAGCCCAAACGACCCTGCGGTCGAGGGCACCGGTCGATTGACTGGTGCCCTCCCCTGCGAGAGAGCGGCACTGCCGAACTCTCATTCCTCTTATAGATCCCGAGAGTCCTCGCGCAAGACCCTGCTACGGGCTCCGATGGCTATAGCGAAGTGGACAAGCGGATGGCCGAAGGCAGCTTGGACGCCCCCGTCAGGCATCCTATCGATTGGAACGATCCCGACTTCTACGACATGGAGAAGATCGAGGCCGAGTTGGAGCGTGTCTTCGACCTCTGCCACGGCTGTCGGCGTTGTTTCAATCTCTGCGATTCCTTCCCGCGTCTCTTCGACATGATCGATGATGGCTCGACCGGCGAGCTGGACGGCGTCAAGAAAGAAGACTACGGCAAGGTCGTCGAGGCCTGCACGCTCTGCGATCTCTGTTTCATGGTCTCCTGCCCCTACGTGCCGCCGCACGAGTGGAACATCGACTTCCCCCATCTCATGCTGCGCCACCGCGCTGCCGAGCTGAAGACCGGCAAGAAGGATTTCTGGACCAAGCAGCTCACCGAAACCGATCGCAACGGCCGCCTGGCCGGCATGGTTCCGGGTCTGGCCAACTGGGCCAGCAATAGGGAGAACAAGGCGACCAGGCCGTTGTTGGAGAAAGTGGCCGGCGTTGATGCCAGGGCCGACCTGCCGAAATTCCACGGCCGCACCTTCGAGAGCCAGGCCAAGCGCGAGAGCCCGCCTGTCAATGCCGAAGCGCCGGCGGCCGGGCGCAAGGTCGCGCTCTATGCCACTTGTTTCGTCAACTACAACAATCCGGCGATCGGACGCGCGGCCCAGGCAGTCCTCGCCAAGAATGGTGTCGAGACCCTCGCCGCCTATCCCGGTTGCTGCGGCATGCCGCAGTTCGAGCGCGGCGACGTCGGCCGCGTCGCCGTGCGGGCGAAGCTCGTTGCCAAGGAGTTGGGCCAGCTGATCGACCAGGGCTACGACATCGTCGCCTTGACGCCCTCCTGTGCACTGATGTTGAAGTTCGAATGGCCCTTGCTGCTGCCCGATGACGAGGCAGTCGCCAAGCTGAGCAAAGCGACCTCGGACATCACCGAGTATGTGGTGGACATCGCCTGCAAGGAAGGGTTGATCGAGGGCTTGCGGCCGCTGGACGGTGGTGTTGCGCTGCACATCGCCTGCCATGCCCGCGCCCAGAATATGGGCAACAAGGCGAACGAGATGATGAAGCTGGTGCCCGAGACGCCGGTCACTCAGATCTTGCGCTGCTCGGGTCACGGCGGCTCTTGGGGCATCATGAAGGACAATTTCGAGGTTGCGCTGAAGATCGGACGTCCGGCCGCACGCCAGGCAGCCACGGTCGCGAAGAAGGCAGGGGATGCCGCCGCGGCGGGCAAGAACACGCCGGCCAAGACCTATCTGTCTTCGGAGTGCCCGCTCGCCGGAGAGCATCTGCGCCAGGGCATCGATGCGCTTTCAATGGACAAGAAACCGGACTTTGTCGAGTCTCCGCACCCGATCGAACTTTTCGCACGCGCTTACGGGCTTCGCTACTAGCTGGGCCCGCCGGCCAAGGAGGAACTATGTCTCAGACCGTGACACCGAAGCGGCAGATCACCCGCGGCGATATTCTAGCGCTGGACGACTATGCCCGCGAGCGCAAGGAGCTGCGTCGCGACCTGGTCGAGAAGAAGAAGCTGCGGCGACTGGAGGTCGGTCCGGTGGCGACCTTCTATTTCGAGAACTACGCCACCATGTGGCACCAGATCCACGAGATGCTCTACATCGAGAAGGGTGGGGAGGACCAGATCGCCGATGAGCTGGCGGCCTACAATCCCTTGATCCCGCAGGGGCGCGAGTTGATCGCGACGGTCATGTTCGAGATCGACGAGCCGAAGCGCCGGACGACCTTCCTGGCCAAGCTGGGCGGCGTCGAGGAGACCATGTTCATCGAGGTCGACGGCAGCCGCGCGATGAGCCGGCCCGAGGCCGACGTCGATCGGACCACAGCCGACGGCAAGGCCTCGTCGGTTCAGTTCGTACATTTCCCCATGACTGACGCGCAGGCCGAGGCCTTCAAGACGCCGGGAATGCGTACGATTCTCGGCATCGAGCATCCCGACTACGGCCACATGGTGGTGATTCCCGAGGCGATCCGCGCGGCCCTTGCCGAGGACTTTGATTAGGGCCTGTAGAGAAGAGAAAGGAGTTGTCGTTACGGAAGGGAAATGCGAGAGAACCGCCTTGAAGAGCATGTCGACTGCTTGGGTCCGTCCATTTGCCCGAATGGTGCCTTCGGCCCAACTCGACCAGCACGCTCACACCCCTCCATTGTCATTCTCCGGCTTGACCGGAGAATCACGTGCCGCTTGTCTGGACAGCGGATAGTCGTCTTCCGGTCAAGCCGGAAGACGACAGGGGTAAGTCAACGGGCTTGTGTCCAGCAAATCCGAGTTCCGTCTGTGAACTTGCTGCTCGCTTGAACTTCGCGTGATTCTCAACAGGCTCTGGAGCGGATCGGCGCGAAGCGATCAGCCACACTCATCGCACTTTGATTGAAGAGATTAGTAACTGCAGCGGTAGAGAGGTGATTGATCTGCCTTGCAGGGGCTTGGCGGTCATGAAGAAGCTG
The DNA here is from genome assembly GCA_965202755.1 of Rhodospirillales bacterium. Lineage (GTDB taxonomy): Bacteria > Pseudomonadota > Alphaproteobacteria > Kiloniellales > JACOMY01 > JACOMY01. The sequence continues at coordinate 105,617 of CBDBCL010000037.1, forward strand.
TCGGCCGTGACCTCGCTGATTTCGGCGTCCAGGGCATCATAGGTTTTCGCGTCCTTGAGGTCGGAGGCAAAGATCTTCACCGTGGTCCCCTCGGGCTGCCACAGGCTGATCGCCTCGACCGGATTGCTGCCACCGTTGGTCACTGCCCAAGCCCCTCGCTCGTAGAACGTCAGGGTGTCGCTGCTGTCGCACTCTTGCAGATCGCCGATCCTCCAGTGATCGATCAGATAGTCTCGATCGAGTGTCGTGTCCGCCCAGGCGGTCGTTCCCATGGCGACAATGATTGCGATCGCCGCGGAAAGTCACCAGGCGGCCGCTGGGGCGTGACCTTTCGTTCGGCGGGGGTTAGGGTTCCGACACGAGGTGGATGGGGGAGATCGGGTTTGCGCGCGAACAGAGACCCTGAGGCAGCACTTGCCGATGTCGAGGCCCGCTATGTGGCGGCCAACCCCAAGAGCCGGGCGCGCGACGGCGCTGCCAAGCGCTGGATGCCGGGCGGAAACACCCGCACCGTCCTGCACTACGATCCCTTCCCGCTCGGCATCGCGCGGGGCGAAGGCGCCCGTCTCTACGACCTGGACGGTTACGGCTACCTCGACCTGCTGGGCGAGTACACCGCCGGCTACTACGGGCACTCTGCGGCGCCGATCCTCTCGGCCCTGCGGACGGCCCTGGCGGACGGTTTTGTGCTGGGCGGGCCGAACCGCTACGAGGCGCCGCTCGCGGTGGAGTTCTGCCGGCGCTTTCCCTCGGTCGAGCTTGTGCACTTTTGCAATTCGGGGATTGAGGCCAATTTGTTGGCGGTGCAGATGGCTCGCGTTCTGACCGCTCGCAGCAAGATTCTGGTCATGGATGGCGGCTACCATGGCGGCGTCGTCCACTACACACCCGGCCACGGGGCGCTCAATCTGGATGTGCCTCCGGCGCGAGTGCGCTTATAACGACAGCGAGGATCTGCTCGCGACTGTGCGGGCAGCCGGCGGCGAGTTGGCGGCGATCCTCTTGGAACCGACGATGGGTGCAGGTGGTTGCCTGCCGGCCGATCGAGGCTTCTTGGAAAGCGCCCGCGCGGCTGCCGATGAAACCGGCGCGTTGCTCCTTTTCGACGAGGTGATGACCTCCCGTCTGGACGAAGGGGGACTGCAAAGGGCCATGGGAGTGACGCCGGACATCACCAGCTTCGGCAAGTATCTGGGTGGCGGGCTCAGTCTCGGCGCGGGCGGCGGGCGGCGCGAGCTGATGGCGCGCTTCGACCCGGTGCATCCGCAGCCGCTTCCACACTCCGGCACCTTCAACAACAACGTGCTGATGATGGCGGCAGTGCTTGCCGGGCTTACGCAGGTCCTGACCCCTGAGGCCATCGAGCGATGCAATGCGCTGGGCGATCGCCTGCGCGGGCGCCTCGTGGCTGCCGCTGCCTGGCGCTGCAGGTGACCGGGCGGGTCTCCATGCTGGGCCTCCACTTCCAGTCCGATCGACCCCGACATCCCGGGGCTGTCAAAGTCAATGCCGGCTGGCAGAAGCTGTTGCACCTGGATCTGCTGCAACGGGGCCTCTATAGCGCGCGTCGCGGCCTCTGCGCCCTAATGCTTCCTATGACCGAGGAGGATGTGGACGAGGCTGCCGCAGCCTACGAAGAGGTCTTCAGGGAGTACCGCGTTCTCGCCGGCGGCTCTTCGCTGTTTGACCGTTCCAATCCGGCCGAAGGACCAATTCTGCCTTCTCCGGCGGTTTCCGGTTGGCTGCGATGGAAAGCCGGGTGCATGCTTCGCCAAGCCTGTGTGCCCCCTTGCGAGAGACCGAAACCCATGACCAGTGACGCTTCGCCTATCCCCTACTTGTCGGAAGAGCTGCTAGCCGGCCTCGGGCTCACTACGACGGATATGATCGACAGTATCGAAGCGCTCATTCGCGGGGCCGCGGCGGGTCGCGTGTGGAGCGCAGCGAAAGCCGTCGTTCAGCCGGGAGACGGGCGCTACATGATGGCAGCGCTGGCGGCGATGGATGGACCCTCGTTTCTGGCTGCCAAGACAGTGGTCCTGAACCCCACAAACCCAGACTGGGGACTGCCGCAGATCAATGGCCTGGTGACCATGCTGGATAGCCAGACCGGTCTGCCGGCGGCGATTCTCGACGGGAACTGGATCACTGCGGTGCGAACCGCAGCCTTGAGCGCCACGGCCGCCAAGCGCCTTGCCAAGCCGGATGCGACCTTGGTTGGCTTTGTCGGTTGCGGGGTGCAGGCGCGAAGCCATTTGAGCGCCTTTTGCGAACTCTTCCCGCTGCGAGCAATCAAGCTCTTCGGACGCGGCCAGGCCAACATCGACAAGCTGAGCGACCTGGCCACAGACCTGAAGCTCTCGGTCGAGGTCTGCGATTCCGGGCAGGCTGCCATCGAAGGCGTGGACCTGATTGTCACCTCGACGACGGCGACCGGCGGGATGGATCCTTTTCTGGATGCATCCGGGCTTGCCAAGGGGGCCTTTGCGGCGATTACGGATCTCGGCGTGCCTTGGCACAGGGAGAGCTTTGCGGCTTTGGATCGGGTGGTCATCGACGATCTTAAGCAAGAGGCCGAGATGCCGAACAAGCTCTGCGATCCGGCCTTCGTCGCCGGTGACATCTCTGGGCTGGTGCAGGAGACCATCCCCGGCCGAGTGAGTGCCGAAGAGCGGACCGTCTTTCTCTTTCGCGGGCACGCGCTGGGGGACCTAGCGCTCTCGGTTCTTGTCCTGACGCGCCACCGAGAGAAACGGGAGTGATCGCTTCGCAAGCGCTGGAGCGTCTGGAGATCGAGACCTGGCACTGCCTGCAGAGGGTCTTGAGCGATCCGGACGATGCCTTGCACTATTTGACGCTCTGCAACCTGGACCGTGCGACACATCCACAGGCCAGGATTCTGGTCCTGCGCGCGGTTGAGGTCGCAGAGCGGCACATGGTGTTCCACACCGACTGTCGGAGCCCGAAATGGGACCAGTTGCAGCATGACCCAAGAGTATCGCTTCTTGGATACGATCCTCATGCCTGCCTGCAGCTTCGGTTTCGGGGGCGGGTGACGCTGCATCCGCCCGGAAGCGCTTTGAATGTAGCAGCCTGGGTCGGTCTCTCAAACTGGACTCGCACTACCTACTGCGGCGGACCGCCGGGAGCTCTGCTCGCGATGCCGGAGAACCCGACCCCGGATCAGGAGCCCAATAGCGAAGACACGGAGGTCGGCCGGCAGGCCTTCGGCCCGCTCGTCTACAAGCCCCGGTCGCTGGATTGGTTTCAGCACCGACGCGGCAACCTGAAACGGGCCTTCTTTCGTTATGGAGAGGGGTCTGCGACCGTTTCTGCGGATTGGATCGCACCCTAAGGGAGGCCTAGGCTCCCAGGGCGCGCCTGACCTTTGCGCCGATGCCTTGTAGTCGAGCGCAGCTCTCTTTCGAGAAGACGAAGCGCACGAAGGGAGTGCCATTCTGCGGCCCCCAACCGGTCATCGGGGTTGCTGCGACGCCTTGGGCCAACAGACGCTGCGACGCCTCCTCGCCGCTGAAGCCGAGATCCTGGCTGCGGAGTAAAAGCGACCAGCCGCCGCTGGGGAGATCGACCGGTAGGCCCTCGAACTCGGCCATGAGAAGATCGCGACGCGCCTGCAGCTTGCTGACATAGGCCGGCAGATCCTTCTCGGAGCGCTGCAGCGCGATGGCTGCGGCTGCCTGGGCGATACCGACCGGCACCACGACGTTGGCCAGTGAGACTGCCACCAAGTCCGGAACCAGGGCTTCAGGCGCCGCGATCCATCCGACCCGCCAGCCGATCATACGCAGTTTCTTGGAGGCACTGCCGACGACCACGCTGCGTTCCGCTCTGAGGAGTTGCAGGAACTGGTCGAGATGCGGATGGCTTTGGAGTGTCTCGCGCTTCGCCGCGCTCTTAGCTGCGCGCCGCAGGAACGGCTCTTGGCTGCCGAAGCGGAGGCGACCATCGCCGAGGCCGAGGCCTCCGATGCGCTCATGATTTGGGAGGGCTGCAATCGGCGCTATCACGCCGCACTCTATGCGCCCGGTGGCGGACGTCGTTTACTGGCGGCCATCGCCGAGCTACAGGATGCCAGCGCCCGCTACCTCTTTGCGACCTGGCGCGATCTGGCTTGGCAGCCCCGCTCCGAGGCGGAGCATCGGAGCCTGCTGGAGGCCTACCGGCGCCGCGACCTGGAGACTGCCGTTCCGCTTCTGGCCGCCCATATCCAGGCCGCAGGACGCGAGCTGATTTCCAGACTCTCGATCTGACGCGGGAATGGCGGCCCTTGCTCCAGCCAGGTCGCCTTGCCAAGTCAAGTCTTGATCTTCAAATCACACCCCGGTGGGGGCCGTCACACGTCGGCCTTCGCTCGGTTTTGGGAGCTTCGGCCATGTACATCGCGATGAATCGCTTTCGGGTTAAGCTGGATCGAACGGAAGACTTCGAGTCCGTCTGGAAAACGCGCCGGACCTTTCTGGACGAGGTGCCCGGGTTCCGGGTCTTTCACCTTCTGAAGGGGCTGGTACGCGAGGACTATGCGCTCTATAGCTCGCACAGCATTTGGGTCTCTGCCGACGCCTTCGAGTCCTGGACGAAGTCGGAGGCCTTTCGCAAGGCGCACAGCGGTGCTGCCGCACATCGCGATATCTATCGGGGCCCACCGGAGTTCGAGGGCTTCGAAGTGATCCAAGAGGTTCGCGGCCCCTCGGCTTAGACCTCGACTGCTAGCGCGGCATGTTCTCTTGAATGACCTGCCAGGTCGACGGCCCGGTCGATCAGAGTGTCGGTCAGGCATTTGGCTTCGGCAGGAGCGGTCCAAGGTCCCTTCAGATGGCGATAGAAGGCGCAACGTTCCTTGCGATAGCGCTCCTCGGCGCGACCGGACTGGGTGACGTAGCGCTTCAGGTTTGCCAGTGCTACGCCCTCGATGCGCTTGGCCCTGAGTTCGACCACAGAGGCCCAGTAGCTTTCCAAGGCCCCCAGCACCGGCGATGCATCGTCGCGCTGAAGCCGCCACCTTCTGCACATCGGGAGAAATAGCTCTTGGTGCAGCTGCGGGCTTGACTGCTGTTGCTCTCCTGATCGCCGCCGGTGCCTTCGAGACAATGCTCGAAGAACTGCTTGATGCGGTTCTGATCGATCTCCAAGGCGGCGCCGGTCTCAGCCTCTACCGATAGCGGTATGAGCAGCACTAGAGCGGAAAGGGTCGAGAAAACCAACACCTTGACATGTGTCTCTCCTGGTGGCAGAGTCAAGAATCTACGAGAAGGCAAGCCTTGCTTTTATCGCTTGAGGTCAGAACCCCACTCTGCCACTTCCACACCGAGGATCGATAGCCATTACCGGCTTGGAAAAGCATCGAAATCTGCGCGACGTCGCCGTATCGGGACGAAGGAGACTTGCAGTTGCCAAGCCAAGTCTGCACCCTCCGTCGCGGAATTGAGGCCCAGCTGCCGAGTTCGCTCTTCGTCGTCCCCGCCGTGCGGCCACCTCTTGGCTTGCAATGCAAGGGTCCTTGGCTAGATTGAGCGCCGCTCCTGCAACAGGAATACATATGCCATGTCAACGAGTGCAAAGGCCGAGACGGTTAGCGTGAAGGATCGCCTATGGGGCAGACACGCGCCGGCGCGCGCGCTGCGGATTCTTGGCATGATGCTGATTTGTGCTGGGATGCTTTCCGCATGCAAGCAAGCCGGCGGATTCAGCAGTGCCGGCAGCGGGTCGAGTTCCGCTTCGGGGGCCGCCTCGAGCAGCGCCTCGGTGTCAACTTTGACCAATCTGTCACCGGCAGGGACCGCCGCGACGCTCTCTCAGGCCTTGGCCGGGAACGCGGGCTTTGCCAACCTGTTAGACCGGCAGGGTTTGAGCTGGTCGGTCGAGATCGGTCCAGCTTACGACGCGGCCAGCGGACGGCAATGCAAACCGCTGCGTATCACCTCTTTATCACGCGCGGGAAGCTTCGATCGTATTGCCTGTTCGAGCGGAAAGGGCAGTTGGGCGATGGTGACTCCCCTGCGCGGCAGCGACAGTGGCCCAAGTTTCTAGCCCTTCGCTCCGCCTTGACAGCAGCCTGAGGTCCTGACGCCTTGTCTAGTATCGTGAGTAATGGTCGCCGTAAGAAGAATCCGGGCATGCTCGATGCCCTGGCAATTCAGCTGCGCGTGCTTAAGGGATTGATCCTGCGAGAGTTCGCTGCCGAGTTCGGGCGGCGTGGCTACGGCATTCTCTTCACCTTTGGGCAGCCGATGATGCAGTCCGGCATCATCGCCACTCTTCGCCTCATCGTTGGTGCGCCGGCCTATGGTGGGATGGAAATTTTTCCATTCACCGTCTGCGGAGTGCTGTATTTTTATGCCTTTAGCCAGATGAACCAGTCGATGATGACTGCCCTGGTGGCCAATCGTGGCCTTCTCTACTTTCATCATGTGATGGAATTGGATATATACTTGGCAAAATTTTTTGTATCCTTGACTATTAATCTTATAACTGGAGTGGTCTTTTATGTGATCATGCGCCTGGCAGGATTTGCATCTGAACCTGATCAACCGCTTTATTTGATATTGTTGCTGATCGTATGTAATATTTTTGGCTTTGGATACGGGTTGACGGTTGCAAGCCTCGCGCTGATCGTACCATATCTGCAAGGTTTCAATAAAATTATGAATCGTATTCTGTATTTTACATCTGGAATCTTTTTTGCAGTGCCGGAATTGCCGCCTGGATTGAGGCATTGGCTGTTGTATAATCCGCTCTTGCATATGACTGAATGGTCGAGGAGTTTTTATTTTGCGCAATACGATACGGCTTACGGAAGTTTGGAGTATGCTGCGAAGTTCATCGTTGGGTTTTTGGTGGCAGGCTTGCTGCTCGAACGCCTGTTCCGGGATCGATTGATGCGATGACGGCGCTTATTACCCTGCAGAATGTGTCGAAGTTCTATCGTGTGAAGGGTAGAAAACGCTATATTCTGGATGATGTGTCCGCGGAGATGCCGGAAGGGCAGTCAATCGGCATCCTGGGTCGCAATGGTGCGGGCAAGTCGACCACAGTCAGGATAATTGCCCGTGCCGAACGACCGAATTCGGGGACGGTCTCCTGGGCCCCGGGCGTTGAGGTGTCCTGGCCGATGGGATTCGGCGGCGCCTTTCTCTCGGCGGTTAGCGGGCGCGATAATATCCAGCTGGTGTCGCGGATCTACGGGCGCAATTGGCGGGAGATGTTCGAACGCGTGGAGAGCTTTGCGGAGCTCGGGTCCTACATCGATATGCCGCTCTCGACCTACTCCAGCGGGATGCGCAGCCGCTTCAACTTTGCCATGTCGGTGGCCATGGACTTCGAGTGCTACCTCTTCGATGAGCTGATGTCGGTTGCCGACGCCAGGTTTCACCAGCGAGCAGAAGCGGAGATCGAAAGGCTTGCCGCGCGCAGCACCTTCGTATTCGTGTCGCACCGCATGCGGACGATCCGGAAATTCTGCCGGTGCGTTTACGTTCTGAACGACAGTAAGCTAGAGTACTTCGAAAGGGTGTCGGAAGGCATTAAGCGATATGAAAGCCTCTAAGAACGGCCCGAAGCTCAATTTGAAGGTTTTGGACGGCAAGCGCAAAGAGTCCCAGGTGGCAGAGGGTTCCGCCGTGGCTGCCGCACAGGCGCCTGATTGGCGGACCCAGAATTTCGCCGACAGCCGGGCTGAAGGCACTCCCGGAGTTGAAGAGAGCAGAGCTGGCGAAGCCCTGGACTTCGCCTTCGATCCCGATCGACTGGGCGATGCCTCTCCCGTCGAAGCGGATGCCGAAGGGGTCGGTTTCACTCTCCAGCAAGAAGTTTCCGCCGCCGATGAGGACGCGGCCATGGAGGAGGGCAGCGAGCCCGCCCCGACGGTCGCCTTCGCTATCGACGCTGTGGCCAGGGAGTCGCGAAAGACCGAATCGAGGAGTGGCCAAGCCGCAGAGGACCAGAAAGTCGATCACGTTAACGTAGAGAACTTCGAACGCGATACATCCAAAAGGAGGCTAAGAGAGCAGAGAGCCAATCGGCGTCTGAAGGCGGGCGCTGGGAAGACCGACAGGGCGGCGGGCGAAGCCGGAGAGCATGGCGACGAACGGCAAGACGATGTGCAAAAGCGCTCAGGCGAGCGATCCGGACGGCAGCGATCTGCCGGGAGAAAGGGCGCCAAGAAGGGCGTCGGAACAATGCCGATCCCGGTCGTCCGGCGTGGCAACAAGTCGAGATCCAGCAGCAAAGGGTGGCAGGAGCAGCGAGACGATGGCCAGCCGATGCCCTCGCTGAAGGCGCCAAAGTCGGAGCCGAGAGACCAGCCGCAGCTCGAGACGGCGGAACAGCCGGTCGCCCATGTCGTTCATGGTTTGCGTTTCGTTTTCGGCTTCTTCAAGTCGCTCCTGTTGCTGGCCATGATCGTCGGTCCGATGCTGGTCGCCGGCTATTATTACTTTTTCGTTGCGGCTGATCGCTACGAGGTCAGGACCGTCTTCCTGATCAGGACAGCGGGGGTGGAGGTGCCGACGGTGACCTCTATCCTGGGACAACCGCAGGCCTTCGGGCGGGCGGCGGACGAGTCCTTCAGCGTGGTCGACTACGTACAATCCTACGAGGGCTTGGTGCGTCTGGAGCAGCTGGTCGACCTGCGCGCCATGTACAGCCTCCCCAAAGACGATCTTTTCTATTATCTGCCGGCGGACTCCACGCTGCTCGACCTGCATGCCTACTACTTGCGTATGATCGATGCGGCCTACGATCAGATTACCGGACTGGTATCGATCGACGTGCGGGCCTTCACGCCCAGCGACGCCCTGGCGATCAGCGAGGCCATGCTGGTGGAAAGCGAACGCCTGATCAATGAATTCAACACGCGCGCACAGGCCGACCTCTTGGCTCTGGCGCGCCGGGAGGTGGCCGAGGCGCTGGCCACCTTGGAAGATGCCGAGCAGCAGTTGACGCAATTCCGGCAAACCAACAACGTGATCAATCCGATGGAGGTCATTGTCCGGGTTAACGGCATCATTGCCACCTTGGAAGGCGAGATCGCCAAGTCCGAAGCCGAATTGGTGCAACTGGGCAAAGTGACCGGCAACCGGGGAGGCGTCGCCCGTTTGGAGTTGGAAGCGAGAATTGAATCGCTGCGCATTCAGGTGCAGCGCGAGCACGAGCGCCTGGTTGGCCAGCAGGAATCCTTAGGCAACCTGATCCCCGAGTTCGAACTGCTCTCGCTGCGCAAGGAATTGGCGGGCCAAGCCTATAGCGCCTCGCTGGCCTCAATGCAGAGTTCCATCGCCCAGGCACAGCGCCAGCAGCTCTATGTGGTTCCCGTGGTGGCGCCGACGGAGCTGGACCAGGCGCAACTGCCCGACCGCTGGGAGAGTCTCTTCTTCGTGTTCCTCGTGGTCTTGCTGGTCTTCACCATCGGGCGCCTTCTTATTCTTGGAATCCGGGATCACATCCTATGAGACTTGGCATTGCTTGCATGTTTCTCATCAGCCTTCTCTTGGCCTCGCACACTTGGGCGCAGGTTGTTCTGCCTGACGAGGTTCAGGTGGATGAACGCAGCAATACCTTCGATACCGAAGAGCGCGATCAGAACACCATCCCGGTGGGAGAGCAATTGGCACCCTTCGGCTCCAGTCTCTTCGATCACAGCGGCTTTCCGGTCTCTCAGTCGGCAGATCTTGCCAGCCCGATCATGATCGGCGACGGCGTCTCTATTCAGTTGACCGGTGCGGTCGAGACGAACCTGCAGACCATCGTCGATCCGCAAGGCAATGTCTTCATTCCCGAACTGGGCCCGGTTCAGGTGGCCGGCGTCCGCGCCGGTGGTCTGAACGAGCGCATCCAGACCCAGGTGCAGGAGGTCTATGGCGAGAATGTCGACAGCTATGCGACCGTCCTCGAGTTCTCCTCGATCGGCGTCTTCGTCACCGGCTATGTCGAGACGCCCGGGCGTTTTGCCGGAACGCCGACCGATTCGGTGATCGACTTTCTCGCCCGCGCCGGCGGAATCATGCCAGCCAGCGGCAGCTATCGAAATGTCGGTATCCTGCGCAACGGCGATCGCCTCTACACCACGGACCTCTATAGCTTCCTGCTACGCGGTTCGCTGCGTCGGCACATCTTCCAAGCCGGCGACACGATCCTGGTCGGCGCCCAACGCCCCCTGGTGGCGGCCCGGGGTGCCATACGCAACAGCCACGCCTTCGAATTTAGCGGCAACGGCATGAGCGGCGGTGAGTTGAACAAGCTGGCGCGCCCCCTGCCCAACGTCTCGCACGTCCTGCTCGAGGGGACGCGCCGCGGTCAGCCCTACAGCGCCTACATCGACATGGCCGATTTCAAATCGACGCAGTTGGAGGATCAGGACAACATCACCTACTTCGCCGACCGTCCGCGCGAGACCATCCAAGTCTCTCTGGAGGGAACCTATCTGGGCGATTCGCGCTACATCGTCGGGCCGACGACCACCCTACAGCAGTTCCTGAACTATGTGCCGGTTAAGCCGGATCTGTCGGCCTATGAGTCGGTCCTCCTGAAGCGGCCTTCGGTGGCGCGCCAGCAGAAGGCGCTCTTGGAATCCAGCCTGGAACGTCTTGAGCAGAGCCTCTTGACGGCTCGCTCACTGACGGCCGGTGAGGCGGAGATCCGCGCCGATGAGGCGCTCCTCTTGGGTCAATACATTCAGCGGGCGCGTGAGGCCCAACCGGAAGGAATCGTCGTCATCGTCGAGAGCGACGGTACCGTCAACGATCTGCGCCTGGAGGATGGCGACATCATTCTCATACCTTCGCGCAGCAGCCTGGTGAACATCTCCGGCGAGGTCCGTATTCCCCAGACGATCCCGTGGGAGGAAGGCAAGACCTTCATGGACTATGTTCTGGACTCCGGCGGCTACACCGACAGGGCCGACGAAGACCTTTTCATCGTGCGCCGCCTGTCGGGTGCCATCGACCTGCTGGAGGATGCGGAGAGAAGCACCTCCTTGCTGCCCGGCGATGTGCTGGTGGTTCCGCCGGAGGTGACGCCGCGCTATGTGCAACTTTTCCTCGACCTGCTGGACATGTTCGCCCGTGCCAGTGTGATTGCCGCTGTCATTCGATAGGGCGGTCTGCTGCTAAGCCGGGCTTGAGCGGGCAGCACGAGAGAGCGGTTCAGGTGCCCAAGGGAACATTCGAACCGCTCTGCCGCCTCGACTCAAAAGTAAGTTGTCGTCGCAGAGCCTGCCGTCTGCTCGGACACTGGGTTACACCACGAAGCCTTCGAACTCGACGCTCGGCATGTTGTTCATGACGTCCAGGGCGCGGGCGACGGCACCGCGATCGCTCCAATCGAAGTCGTCGCTGCCGGTGGCGTCGTAAACGTCGCGCACAACATTCAAGACCTCATCGGTGGAGATTTCCACGTCACTATTGTCATCGATAAAGCTCAAGGTCGAGAAGATCTTGGTGAGATTGAGGCCGGCCTCGAATGCGGCATCGGCCAGGGCGGCTTCGTCGATCACATAGTTGACGTCGTCGCTGGCGGCATTGCCGTAGGCGGTTATCGAAGCGCGCAGCAAGGCCGCTTCGCCGCCGCCCCGAGCCCGGCAGGGCCTCCAAGAGCGTGGGATCGTCGAAGACCTTCTTCGAGCCGACGGCATCGACCAGAAAGAGGTCTTCGTAGTTGCTCCTGATGAAGACGCCAGTTTCCTGGTTCCAGATATCGCGATGGTTCTTCCAGAAGCCGGGCGTATTGCCCTCGCCGTCGCCTAGCTCCGGGTCGGGCGGCCCGTCGCAATTGCATTCCGGCAGTTCGAAGATGAAGCCGGCGGTCTTGGCTCTTTCCGTTGTCGAGTAATTCCAATGTGATGCGAATATCATCAAAGCCATAATTTTTGAAATCGTCACAATACTCAATCTTCACCATGTACTGTTCGTCACTGGCGCCGAGTTGCTCACTGAACACCTGTGTGAACCTGTCCCTCGCTCATCCAATTATCTCCTTTTACTCCTTGCGGCGCTGTAATGGTTGTGATGGTCGGCGGCAATTCACGTGTCTTATGGATCACAACATCTGCTTACACTACTTCCAGATTATGAATTTGCAATCATATAAGCAAAACTTTTTGAATACTTATAGTAATTATCAAGAATCTGAAATTTCTAAAAGTTTCAGTACTGCTCACCAGCAGTCAAGGTTTTCTACAGGCCGAGTATCCCCTTCCAGTCGAGTCTGAATGCGCGAGATGGCTCAGTAATCACGCGCGCGAGATCTTCTCCGCAGTGTCGGGACGTCAAGTGCGGTTGAAACGGCAGTCGTTGGGATTTGGCTCAGCCCGAAGGGTAAGAGCGCTCTTTGCGCAGCGGGTTGGGGCGATCCTGAGGCCGGCAGGCAAAGACGCCGGCCGGAGAAAGGGCCGAAGCCGATGTAGCTTGAGAGAACTCCGCTCTAGTAAAGCCGGCCGCCGATCGGGACCTCTTGAACGGGCGCCAGCAACACCACCTCGCCCTCGGCATCGGGTGTGCCGACGACCAAGACCTCTGACATGAACTTGCCGATTTGGCGCGGTGGGAAGTTGACCACCCCCATCACCTGGCGGCCGACCAAGCCTGCGGGCGTGTAGTGACGTGTCAGCTGTGCCGAGCTCTTGCGCTCGCCGATATCCGGTCCGAAGTCGATCCAGAGCTTGATCGCCGGTTTGCGCGCCTCCGGATAGGGTTCGGCACGGAGCACACGGCCGACACGGATATCGACCCGCAGGAACTCGTCGTAGGACAGGGGATCGCTCACAGTCGTACTTCTCTTTTTGGGAGAACAGGCAGGTTAGGCTAAATCGCCCTCGGACTCAGCAGTCTCGTCGGCGTTCGGACGACGGCGGAACCAGCCAAGGACGCGCTCGGCTCGACGGAGTTGGCTGTCCAATGCGGCCATGGTCGGCGCCAAGTCCTCACTTTCGTCCTTGACGAAAGTGCGCGCGCTGGCCAGCCAGATGACGCTCAAGCCTTTGGCCCGGAAAAGGCCACGGTAGCCTTCGGCCGTGAGGCCGGCAGCCAGAAGCATGGCTCGCATCGACTGCAAGAGGCTAAGCCCACCTGAGAGCGCTGCTGCCGGGTTCCCGCTCATCGAGCGCGCTACCGAAGCCAGGCCGTTGCGATAGGGGCGAAGCGCATCGAAGCGGCGCATGAGGACGTCGAAGAGCCGGTCTCGGGCATCGCCGTCGTCGAGCGCCGCAGGCTCCTTCAGCACGGCCAAGTCGGCCATCCGCGATAGGTGACGCAGGATGCCGTGACGCCCGGGTGCGGCTTTCCAGGCTTCGGCGAGCGGTACGCCCGCCTTGGCCGCGATCTCGCGATAGCCGACCTCCGGCCAAGGCCGCTCTGCTGCCAGAGCCATGGCCGCCTCGACCAGACGCTTTTCCAGATTGCGGACCGCCATCGCCTACTCCTGCCAGTTAGTGCAGCTTGGCCCAGACCTTCCGCTTCACGGCATAGAGGATCACGGTGAAGACCAGCAGGAAGAAGATCGCCTTGATGCCGGTCTGCTTGCGGACCTCCATGTGCGGCTCTGCCGTCCACATCAGGAAGTTGGAGACGTCGTAGGCCATCTGGTGCACGGTCGCATCGGTACCGTCGTGATACTCGACCATGCTATCAGCCAAGGGTGGGGCCATGGAGAGAGGACCCTTGTACTTGTTGAAGTACTGACCCGGCTGCAGCTTGCCCTCGTAGTCGGCCGGTGCCTCATCCAGATAGCCGGTGATAATCCCGTAGGGATAGTTGGCACGATAGGCCGTCCGCTTGTTCAGCAAGGAAAGATCGGGAGGTGCCGCGCCACCATTGGCGGCACGGGCGGCCTCGATGTTGGGAAAGGGCAAGCGAAAGCGATCAGACGGCAAGGCCGGGGCGGTAAACATGTCACCGTTCTCGTCCGGGCCCTTCTCGACCTCGTGCTGCGCCGCAATGGCCTTCACCTCCTCCGGCGAGAAGCCGATGGCTTCCAGATTGCGATAGGAGAGTAGCCGCAGACCGTGACAGGCCGAACAGACCTCTTTGTAAACCTGAAAGCCGCGTTGCAGCGATGCTCGGTCGTAGGTGCCGAACACCCCTTCGAAGGACCAGTCCAGCGAAGGCAGAGGCTCCGGATGCCACTTGTCGTCGTCGCCGCCACCGCCAGCAGCCAAGGCCGCACCACCTGCCGCCGTCATGAGCGCTGCTGCAAGCAGCAGGCCTTGTGTCGTTCGATGGAACTTCATCATGCTTTTTCCATCGGCTTGGCGGTTGCGCCGGCCATGCTGCCGCCGCCCTTCAGTACGGGTTCGCTGATCGAGGCTGGAAGTGGTTTCGGGCGTTCCATGATCGACAGCAGCGGCAGGATGATCAGGAAGTGGGCGAAGTACCAGATGGTGCCCAGAAGCGAGATCACCGGCCAGATGCCCTCGGCCGGCTTGGAGCCGCAATAGCCCAGTAGCACGCAGTCGAGCGCGAAGATCCAGAAGAACCATTTATAGAGCGGCCGGAAGCGGGCCGAGCGCACCGGCGAACGATCCAGCCAAGGCGCCAGAGCCACCAGGATCAGCGAGCCGAACATGACGATCACGCCGCCCAGCTTGGCTTCGATGATCACCACCCCGGTGAAGGGAATGCCGATGTCGAAGGTAATCGCGCGCAGCATGGCGTAGAAGGGCAGGAAGTACCACTCCGGCACGATGTGCTCCGGCGTCACCCGCGAATTGGCCGGGATGTAGTTGTCCGGATGGCCCATGTAGTCGGGTGCGAAGAAGACCACGGCGGCGAAGATGATCAGGAAGACGCCCAGGCCGAAGGCGTCCTTGACGGTGTAGTAGGGATGGAAGGGGATCTTGTCTTGCGGTCCCTTGGCGTCGATGCCCAAGGGATTGTTGGAGCCGAAACGATGCAGGGCCCAGAGATGCAGGAAGACCACCGCCACGATCACGAAGGGCAGCAGGAAGTGGAAGACGAAGAAGCGGTTGAGGGTCGGATTATCGACCGAGAAGCCGCCCCACAGCCAAGTCACGATCCACTCGCCGATCAGCGGTATGGCAGAGAAGAGGTTGGTGATCACCGTGGCACCCCAGAGCGACATCTGCCCCCAGGGCAGGACATAGCCCGTGAAGGCCGTACCCATCATCAAGATCAGGATGACCACGCCCAGGATCCAGAGAATTTCGCGCGGCGGCTTGAAGGAGCCGTAGTAGAGGCCGCGGAAGATGTGGATGTAGACCACGACAAAGAAGAAGCTGGCGCCGTTCATGTGGATGTAGCGCAGCATCCAGCCGCTGTTCACATCGCGCATGATACGCTCGACCGAATCGAAGGCGCCGTCCGTCGAGGGGTTGTACTGCATCGCCAGCACCAGACCGCTGACGATCATGATCACCAAGAGGATTCCGGCCAGCGAGCCGAAATTCCACCAGTAGGAGAGATTCCTCGGCGTCGGATATTCATGCGTCTCGTGACGCATGAAGGTGAAGATCGGCAGGCGGTGATCGATCCACTTGATCACAGCGCTGCCAGTCGAAGAGCCGTTGCTAGCCATGGCGTGCCTTTCGGGTGTCCTCAACCGACCTGAATACGGGTGGGGCTCAGGTAGCTGTATTCGGGAACATCCAGGTTCCGCGGAGCCGGGCCCACGCGGATGCGTCCGGAGGTGTCGTAGTGCGAACCGTGGCAGGGGCAGAACCAGCCGCCGTAGTTGCCGCGTTCCGATCCCGGCTTCTGTCCGACCGGAATGCAGCCTAAGTGTGTACAAACGCCAACGACCACCAGGAAATCGGAGTCTGAACTTGCGGCCAGGGCTGCCGTGCTCTCCGGCGGCGGCGGTTCGACGATCCGTGAGGAATCGGTCTGAGGGTCCTTCAGGTCGGTCACGTCGACATCGCGTGCGGCCTCGATCTCGGCTTGCGTGCGGTGACGCACGAACACCGGCTTGCCGCGCCACATCACGGTCACCGACTGGCCGACTTCGATCGGCTCCAAATCCACCTCAATCGTCGCCAGCGCCAGAGCGTCTTGTGCCGGATTGAGCGAGTTGATGAACGGCCAGGCCACGGCCAAGGCGCCCACACCGCCCAGCGCACCCGCCGTCAGATAGAGAAAATCGCGTCGCGTGCCGCCATGCTCTTCGGCATTGTCGGCTCCGCCTTTTGCCGCGTCGGACATTTTGCTCTCCCGAAACCCTAACCAAATCCTAGGACATGCAATAGTACGGGCAGGTTTTAGATCCACCTCTCGTCGGCAAGACAATAGCGCTAACGGTCGCCCCTGCGGCACCCGTGCGGCAGAGGGCCGCAAGACCCGGCGCGGCCATTCCGCCGCATGCTCGAGGCTTGGCATTTCCGGCTGCCCCAGCCACTCTCGGCTTTGCTACGGAAAGGCCATGACCGATAGCTTGAACCACCCGCTTCGCTTGGTTCTCTACCAGCCCGATATCCCGCAGAACTGCGGCGCCCTGATGCGCCTGGGTGCCTGTCTGGAGGGTCGGCTTGGATTTGATCGAACCCTTTGGATTCCTTATGGACGATCGACGTTTGCGGCGCGCCGGCATGGACTATCGCGATCTCGCAGACTGCTGGCGCCACAGCTCCTGGGAGGTCTATCGCGCGCAAGATCGGGGCCGTCTCCTGCTGCTGACCACCAAGACCGAGCCGTCCTACTTGGATTTTTCCTTCCGACCGGGCGATCGCTTGCTGCTGGGGCGTGAATCGGCAAGAGTGCCCGACCAGATACATCAGGAGGCCGATGCGTCGCTCACCATCCCCATGCAGCCGGAGTCATGATCGGCTCAATGTCGCAACGGCCGCAGCCGATGGTCTTGGGCGAGGCCTTGCGGCAGGCCACCACGCCTAGTGAAGCCAAAGAGACATGACCCCACCGGAGATCGAAGTCGGCAAGGCCGCAGCCAAGAGCTGGTTCGAGAACCTGCGCGACCGGATCTGTGCGGTCGTCGAGGCCTTGGAAGATGAGGGCGGTTTCGGCGCCGAAGAGCGTCCGACTGCTTATTTCGAGCGGCGCCCCTGGACGCGTGAGGGAGGCGGCGGCGGCGTCATGGGTCTTCTGAGCGAGGGCCGCGTCTTCGAGAAGGCCGGGGTCAATGTCTCCACCGTTTGGGGGGAGTTTTCGGAAAGCTTCGCCAAGGAAATCCCCGGGGCCTCCGAAGACCCGCGGTTCTGGGCCAGCGGCATCTCGTTGGTCTTGCATCCGCGTAATCCTTTGGTGCCGCCGGTTCATATGAACACGCGCCATGTGGTGACCAGTAAGGCTTGGTTCGGCGGTGGCGCCGACCTCAATCCGATCACTCCGGAGGCAGCCGACACCAGGGCCTTTCACGCGCGCCTGCGCCAGGCTTGCGATGCGCATGGGGCCGACTACTACGAGCGATTCAGCGCCTGGTGCGACGGCTACTTCTTCAACAAGCACCGCAAGGAGCTGCGCGGCGTCGGCGGCATCTTCTACGATTACCTGGACGCGGACTGGGCGGCGGACTTCGCCTTCACCAAGGATGTCGGCCTGGCTTTCCTCGACATCTATCCGCAGCTGGTGCGGCGGCATAAGGACCGCGCCTTCGGCGAGGCCGAGCGGCGCCATCAGCTGTTTCGTCGCGGCCGCTATGCCGAGTTCAATCTGATCTACGATCGCGGCACGCGCTTCGGCCTGATGACCGGCGGCAATCCCGACGCTATTCTCATGTCCTTGCCGCCGCTGGCAGCCTGGCCGGTGCCCGATTCGGATCAGGGCGGTTCAGGCGGCCACAGGATCGCCTGAACCGCCCTACCACATTGTTTAAAGCAAATCGTCGTCGCAGACGATTCCGTCTGCTTGGGAATTGCTAGATCCGCGTCTGCTGCGCCAGAAGCTGCCAGGCTAGGTCTTCGGCGGCGCTCTGTGGCGCGCGCAGACGGGCTGGCGCGCGCAGACGGGCCGCCAGGATATCCATCTTGGGCGCACCCAGGTCCGGTGAGAGATCGAGCAGGCGACCGGCGGCCAGATCCTGCGCCGCCATCGCGCGCGGCACCCAGGCCACACCCCAGCCGCTGCAGGCTAGCTCGAGGGCGGCCGGGCTCAAGGTGACGTCGCAGGACGGGCGGAAGCGAAAGACGCGCGCCTCCGGCAAGGCCAGGGCCTCGGCCTGCAGGCGCCCGAAGAAGCTGTCTTCGGGGTAGGCGGCATAGATGAATTCTTCGCCGGGCTGCGGACGCCAGCCCGAAACCCGAGCGGTGGCGGACAGGACCGGAGAGAGGCGTTCCTGCGAAATGCGCAGCTTCTCGATCAAGGCCTCTTCGGTGGCTAGCGGCAGTTGCGCCGTCTCGTAGGCCAGCATGATGGCTGCTCGCCGGGTCATCAGCATGGCGAAACCTTCGTGTCGGCTGGCCGAGTGCAGAGAGAGACGCGCGACCGGGAGACTGCTGAGCAAGGGGGCGACCAGGCCCGGCACCTGGGCGTTGGCCAGAGCGTGCTGAGCCACCACCACGACGGCGCTCGGCCGTCCGTCTGCGGCGGCAAGCGCAGCGCCGACCCGGCGCAGGCTGACAGCCAGAACGCGGAACTCCTCGACGCGATCCAGCAGCGCCGCAGTAGGCTTGGCCGGCCGGCGGCTGCGGTCCAGCAGGGTCGTGCCGACCTGCAGCTCGATCGTGCGGATGCGTCGGGTGAAGGCCGGCTGGGTCACGTTGCGCCTGAGAGCGGCTTCGGTCAGACTCTCCGACTCGGCGATTGCCAAGAGGTCCTCGATCCACTCCAGGCGCAAGTCCGGACTCCTTGTTACATGCAGACTCTGCATATAATGCATCGAAGTCTGCATTGGAAATAGGGGGCCTTCTGTCTTTAGTCTCTGCGCCCGCATCGATGTGGTTGAATCGAGCGATCCGGCGCCTCGCCGTCGGCCGAGATTTCCGGCTGCAGACAGCGGCGCATAGCGTGATCGCTTCTAAGGATTCGCGAATGAGCGAGAGGGTTTTCAAAGGCAGTTTCACCCAGCAGGAAGCCATTCCCGAAGAGGCCATCGCCCAAGCCGTAGCGGTGCTGCGCAGCGGGCGTTTGCATCGCTACAACCTGACCGCGAGCGAAGCCGGCGAGGTGGCGCTGCTGGAAGAGGAGTTCGCGTGCTATCAAGGCAGCGCGCACTGCCTGGCCTGCGCATCGGGCGGTTATGCCATGCATATCGCGTTAAAGGCTTTCGGCCTGCAACGAGATGCGCCGGTGCTGACCAACGCCTTCACCCTCTCGCCGGTTCCAGGCGCCATCGACAACGCCGGCGGCAGGCCGGTTCTGGTTGAGGTCACCCGCGATTTGGTGCTGGATTTGGACGACTTGGCGGCGAAGATCGAAAGCAGCGGATCGCGTGTGCTCCTGCTCTCGCATATGCGCGGGCATCAGGTCGACATGGAGCGCCTGATGGCTGTGCTGAACCACTATGACGTCGAGTTGATCGAAGACTGCGCGCACACCATGGGTGCGGCTTGGAATGGCCGGAAGAGCGGTAGCTTCGGCAAGGCCGCCTGCTTCTCGACCCAGACCTACAAGCATATCAACTCCGGCGAAGGCGGATTTCTCACCAGCGACGATGCCGATCTCATGGCCCGGGCGACGATCCTATCGGGCTCCTACATGCTTTATGAGCACCATCGCTCGGCTCCCGAACTGGCCGCCTTCGAGCGGGTGCGCTACGAGACGCCGAACTATAGCGGCCGCATGGACAGCCTGCGCGCGGCGATCCTGCGCCCGCAGCTGGAGAACCTCAATCGACAGGTGGAGCGCTGGAACGAGCGCTATCGGGCAATCGAGGCGCTCTTGCGCCGCTCGCCGGCGGTCTACCTGCCCAGGCGCCCGGCGCAGGAGCACTTTGTCGGCAGCTCCATCCAGTTCCTGCTCGAGGGCGCGAACGGCGAAGCTTGCCAGGCCTTTCGCCGAGTCTGTCTGTCGCGCGGGGTCGAGCTCAAATGGTTCGGCGAGGCTGAACCCAGGGGCTACACCTGCCGGCATGACAGCTGGCGCTACCTCGAGGCGCAAACACTGCCGCGGAGCGACGCGCTTTTGGCCCAGCTCTTCGACATGCGCATCCCGCTCACCTTTTCGCTGGAAGAGTGCCGCTTGATTGCCGAGATCATTCTGGACTGTATGGAGCCTTTCGCAGAGGTCTCCCTCGACAAGTGCTTGGCCGGCTAGCGCGGAGGAGGCAAAGCAGAGCGACGACGATCGAACATTGACAGAAGGTCTTGGCGGTCGAGGCGCCCCCGGTTCATGATCCCCGCAGTCGGTCGCCTGCAGGATCGAGCAATAGGTAATGAGCGACCCTATCAACTCACGAACGGGAGATTCACATGGTTTAAGTACAAGATCGCATTCGCCACACTGGCCGGTTCGATGGCGCTCAGCGCCTATGCCCAGGCCGCCGATGTCATCATCGGCGTACCGAACTGGCCGTCGGTTGCGGCCACGGCGAACGTCTTGAAGGTGGTGATGGAAGACAACCTCGGCCTTGATGTCGAGTTGCAGAACGGCACCAACCCGGTCGTCTTCGAGGCCATGGACAAGGGCTCGATGCATGTGCACCCGGAGGTCTGGATGCCCAACCAGGTGAACCTGCACAACACCTTCGTCAAAGACAAAGGCACTGTGGTGATGAACACCAACGGCATTCCCGCCTTTCAGGGCATGTGCGTGCCCAAGGCCTATGCCGAGGCCAATGATGTCATGACCATCGACGATTTGACCGATCCGGATAAGGCAGCGTTGTTCGACGGAAACGGTGACGGCAAGGGCGCGATCTGGATCGGTGCGCCGGGCTGGGCCTCGACCAACATCGAGAAGATTCGTGCCAAGTCCTACGGCTACGACGAGACCCTCGAGCTCTTGGAAATGGACGAGACGCTGGCTTTGGCCGCGCTCGACAAGGCGGTCGAGCAGGGCAGTGGCTGGGTCGGCTTCTGCTACACCCCGCACCACATGTTCGCCCTGCATGAGCTGCAGGTTCTGGCCGAGCCGGATTATGATGCCGCCAAGTGGAACGTGATCCAGCCGACCGACGATCCCAACTGGCTGGAGAAGTCCGATGCCGGTGTCGCCTGGGACCTGGCCTATCTGCATCTGCATTATGCCAAGGCGCTCGAGGAGGAGGCTCCGGAGGTCGCGGCTCTGCTGAGCAACTACAAGCTCGATACCGACATCGTCTCGGGCATGACCTACGCCCTGGTCGTCGAGAAGCAGGATCCGGAGGAGTTCGCCAAGAAGTGGGTGGCCGAGAATCCGGACATCGTCGATAGCTGGTTGCAGTAGACCCCCATTGGTCGGGGTGGCCGCCTAAGCGCACAGAAAAGCGGCCACCCCGCCGTCTTGTCGAAAGGGGGCTGTGCAGTGAACGAAGTCGTCGTCAAACTACAGGACGTCTGGAAGATCTTCGGGCCGGAAGCCGATGCGCACAAGGCCATGGTTGCGGTCAAGAGCGAGGGTCTCGGCAAAACGGAGATCCTGCAGAAGTTCGGTTGTGTCGTCGGCGTGGCCGGCGCCACCTTCTCCGTCGACCGCGGTGAGATCTTCTGCATCATGGGGCTTTCGGGCTCCGGCAAATCCACCCTGGTGCGCCACGTCAACCGCCTGATCGAGCCGACCTCCGGCAGCATCGAGATCCTGGGCCGCGATGTCGCCAAGATGAGCGACAAGGAGTTGCGCCAGGTTCGGGCCAAGCAGATCGGCATGGTGTTTCAGCACATGGCCCTCATGCCGCATCGTTCGGTGCGCGACAATGTCGGCTATCCCCTGGAGATTCGCGGCGAGCCCAAATCGCGCCGCTGGGCAGTCTCCGAGCACGCGCTCTCCCTGGTAGAGTTGCTGGGTTTCGAGGATCGCCTGCCGAAGGAATTGTCGGGCGGCATGCAGCAGCGCGTCGGCATCGCCCGTGCGCTGGCCTCCGATCCGGAAATCCTCTTGATGGACGAGCCCTTCTCGGCGCTCGATCCCCTGATCCGCCGGCAGCTTCAGAATCAGTTCAAGGCGCTGGTCGATCAGCTGCAGAAGACCACGCTCTTCATCACCCACGATCTGGACGAGGCCATCCGCATGGGCAGCCGGATCGCCATCATGAAGGACGGTATCATAGTCCAGATCGGAACGCCTGAGCAGATCGTGACCGAGCCGGCCGACGACTATGTTCGTGAGTTCGTGCAAGACATCTCCAAGCTGAAGCTGGTGAAGGCGCACAGCGTCATGGGGCCGCTCTCGGAGGCCAGGGGCGACATCATCGACGCGCCGCGCGCGCTCGAGGATGCCGATCTGGATCATCTGATCGATCTTTCGGTCTGCAGCGATCGGCCCATCGTCATCACCGATGCCGACGGCAAGGACATCGGCGCGGTCTCCAAGGCCCGGCTGTTGCGCGGCATTCAGGGAGGCAAGGAATGAGCATGCAAGACGAGAGCCTCGCCGCCGTCTCGGACATCAAGGTCGACAAGCAGGACCTCGATGCCAACATCACCGAGTTCGCCGGCAAGAATGCGGCCTACTACCAAAGCGTCTTTCACAAGATCCACGAGGCCACCAGTCCCATTCCGATCACCTTCAACCGGGCGGCCGGCTTGCTGGGCCCGGTCTGGGCTGCAGCCCGCGGCGTCTGGGGGTTCTTCTGGGCCTTCATCATCCTGGAGACCATCGCCTTGGTGCAGATCGGCCGTGGCCTCTGGGGCAATCTCGGTGCCGAGGACCTAGCCAAGGCGGATCGCCAGCGCGAGCGCGCGCAGGGCTTTCTGGACAAGGCCGAGGCGGCCCGTACCGCCAGCGAAGACCCCAGCCGTTTCGAAAAGCTGGCTGACAACATGATCAAAGCGGCGGAGAAGTCCCAAGCCGCCGCCGATGCCGCCAATGATGCTGCCCTGGGCATCTTTCTGGGCGGTTTGGCGCTTCTGGTGGCGCTGAAGCTGGTCCAGGCCGTCTATTCCAACATCGCCTACGAAGCACAGTATTCGCGCTGGCGAATCGACCGCACGGTGGCCTCGGGCCGCAACCAACGCAGCCTCATTCTAGGTATCGCTCTGGTCGCGGCGATCGCGCCGCTTACCATCTACAAGTTCACCGTGACCTCGGTACCGGCCTTTCTGGAGGCTTTCCCGGCCGACAAGGAGCTCTATTCCTCGGCCGCGGAGTGGCTGGAGGGGGTCTTCGATATGGCCGCCGCGGGTGGTGCCGGCATGTTCGACGGCATAACCGCCGGCATTCGCGGCATCCTGGATGCGCTCACCATCGCGCTGATCGGCACGCCCTGGCCGGTGGTGATGGCGGTGATCTGCGTGGTCGCCTGGCGCGCCGCCGGCCCCCGTGTCGCGATATTCACCGCTGCCGCTTTGGCTTATGTCGCCTTTCTCGGCTACTGGGAGATCTCGATGGAGACCGTGGTGCTGGTGGGCGCTGCGGCCTTCCTCTGCGTCATCATCGGTATTCCGCTGGGGATCTGGTTCGGCAAGTCGCAGCGGGCCTACCGCGTGGCCGAGCCGGTGCTGGACTTCATGCAGACCATGCCGGCCTTTGTCTATCTGATCCCGATCATCGCCTTCTTCGGCACTGGCAATCCGCCGGGCGTTCTGGCCACCATCGTCTTCGGCATGCCGCCGGTGGTGCGCCTGACTGCGCTGGGCGTGCGCGGCGTTCCGGAATCGATCAAGGAGGCGGCCTCGGCCTTCGGAGCCTCGCGCTGGCAGCTGCTGCGCGACGTCGAGATCCCCCTGGCCCTGCCCTCGATCATGACCGGGGTCAATCAGACCATCCTCATGTGTCTTTCCATGGTCGTCATCATCTCGCTGATCGGGGGTGGCGGTCTCGGCAAGGTGATCCTGGAGGCCCTGCAGTACGCAGCCAAGGGACCGGGCCTGCTGGGCGGCTTCGCCATTCTATTCTGCGCCATGGTCATCGATCGCATCGTGCAGGGTGGCTTCAGGCGCAAGGATCAGAAGTGACGAGCCGGCCGGGTCAAGGCGAGGCGGAGGCTCCGCCTCGCCTCACCCTGCGGGCCATCGAGGTCTTCGTGGCCGTGATCGAAGAGGGCTCCTTCGCCGCCGGCGCCAAGCGCTTGGCGGCCAGCCCCTCCTCGGTCTCGCAGCAGATCGCCAATCTGGAAGAGGCGCTGGGCGCCCTGCTGATCGAGCGCGCCGCGCGCCCCTTGGCGCTCACCCCGGCCGGCGACCTCTTCCAGAAGCGGGTGCTGGCGATTCTGGATCAGACCGCAGCCGCCAAGGCCGAGCTGATCGAGCTGGACCTGACGGCCCTGCCGGAGCTGCGCCTGGCGGCGATCGAGGACTTCGACAGCGAGATGCTACCAGGCTTGGTCCTGGCGCTCGCCAAGGACTGGCCGCAGTGTCGCTTCCAGGTGCATTCGGGCCTCAGCCACGAGAACGTCCTGGCCCTGGAGAGCCGGGCCGTCGATCTGGTGGTCGCAGCCGAGGTCGAGACCTCGACCGACTGGCTGGAAATCCATCCGATCCTGCG
Organism: Rhodospirillales bacterium; assembly: GCA_965202755.1. Taxonomy (GTDB): domain Bacteria; phylum Pseudomonadota; class Alphaproteobacteria; order Kiloniellales; family JACOMY01; genus JACOMY01. Next base: position 130,090 of record CBDBCL010000037.1, read on the forward strand.
CGAGCCCTACATCCTGATCGCCGCCCGCGGTCTCTTCGGCAGCGAGCCGCTGGAAGAGAGCCTGAGGAACGCGCCGATGGTGCGTTACGGACAGGCACAACGCATGGGGCGTCAAGTCGAGGCGCACCTGCGCCGCCTGCGCCTCTCGCCGCCGCATCATCAGTTCGAGGTCGATGCGACGGCCTCGCTGATCACCTTGGTGGCCAAATGCGGCGGCTGGGCCATGACCACGCCCGCCAGTTTCTTGAACGTACCGGCGAACCCGGCCATCGAGGCCCGACTGCTGCCCTTCCGCGGCATGACCAGAACGATCTCGCTCCATGCCCGCCGCGAGGCCCTCGGCAGCATCCCCAGCCGGGCGGCGCAGCTGTTGCGTCAGCAGGTGGTCACGCACACGATTCGCCCGGCCCTCACCCGCATGCCCTGGCTGGAGGGACAGCTGGTCCTGCTCGAGAGCGATAGCTGAGCGAAGGCGCCGTCAGTCCAGCCTGATCGGTAGGCGTGCGCGGATGGCGCGGTCGGCGGCGCCGTCCAGGTAGCTGGGGTGGTGCTCGGCCAGGATCGTGCGGGCGCGGGCCTTGGCCACCTGCCAGGCATCCTTGGCACCCTTCTCCGCCCAAGTCTTGGGCTCGTCACGGTCGGCCAGGGTCGGGTAGAAGTAGTCGCGCTGCATCGAGGCCATGGTCTGCGCACCGCCCAGGAAGTGGCCCTCGCCCAGCACCGCCTCGCGGATTGCCTCGAAACTCAGGGTCTCGGCATTGACCTCGATGCCGCGAAGCGCCCGGTAGACATGCCCCAGCATCTCGTCGTCCAGCACGAAGGCCTCGAAGGAGGCGCCCAGTAGGCTCGCCATCATGCCGGAGGATTCATAGACCATGTTGGCTCCGGCCAGACCGGCGGCAAGCGCGGAAAGCGCCTTCTCCATCCCCATCTGCGCGTCCACCGCCTTGGCGTCCGACATCGAGCAGGCGACGCCCGAGGGCAGGCCCAGCCAGTTGATGATCTGCGCCGAGGCCGCGTTCAACACCGAGATCTCACCGCCACCGCCGCAGAAGGCGCCGCTGCGCAGGTCGATCACCAGGGGCCAGTTCGAGAAGATCATGGGATAGCCGGGCTCGACCATGTTGACGAAGGCCAGGGAAGCCAGGGTCTCGGCTAGGGACTGGGCCAGGAAGCCGGCCAGGGTGGCCGGCGCCGTGGCGCCCGACATGGCCGCCGTGATGCAGGAGATCGGCACGCCCCGGAGAATACAGGCCAACGCCACCTCGACCGCGTCCTCGCCATAGCGCAGCGGTGAGATCACCGGCGAGATGTGCGCCTTGCAGAAGGGGCGCTTGCGATAGCGACCCTCGCCGCCCAGCACGCTGTCGAACATGTCGATGATCGGGTCGACGCTGCTGGCGAGGGTGAAAGCCGTCCCCACCGGCTTTGTGGTGCCGCGCAGCAGGCAATAGGCCGTGTTCACGTCCAGCTCGAAAACATCTTCGACGTCGGTTGCGATGCAGCAGCGGGTGAACCAGCTGACGTTGGTCAGGCTGTCGGCCAGCCGGGTGAAGTCATAGAGATCGCGCAGGGTCGAGGGGCGGTAGAGGCCGCTGTCTAGGTCCAGGGTCTGCACCGCAGCGCCGCCGGTCCCGAAGTGGACGCGATTGCCGCCCAGCTCGAAGTCGCGCGCGGGATCGCGGCCATGAAAGACGAAGCTCTTGGCAGCGCCGTCGATGATGTCTTCGATCAGGGCCGGCGAGAAGCGGAGACGACCGAGCGCGTTCAGCTCTGCGCCTTCGGCGAGCGCGATCTCTTTGAGCACGTCGGGCACCTCGCCCATGCCGAGTTCGTCCAGTAGGCGCAGCGCCATGGTGTAGATCTGCGCCATCTCGCTGTCCGACAGCGGCCGGTAACGCCCGCCGATCTGGCCCGGCGGACAGGGATTGATCTGCTCCGCATCGGCCGCGCGGGCCGCGCGCCGCGCATTGCGCCCACCGGAACGACGCCCGGTCTCGATTGTTTCCGACATAGGTCCCGCCCTTGAGGTCGACTCCGTATCTCAGCATTTTGCTGCGCCGTTTCGGTCGTCGACAAACCTCTTCAGCGAAAACGCAGTGCGCTTGCAGCTTTCTCGGTGCCTATGCTCATTGCGAACTGCGGTCGCTTCGCTCTTGCTCCTCCCAGTGGGCGAGCTGGGCAGCGACGAGGGCGCGCAAACGCTCTGGCCCGAAGCTGGGGTCGTGGCCGGCATGCACCGTCTCGACAGGCAGTCTCGTCAGGCGCCCCAGGCTGAGGCGGTACTGGCCGATGTCGGAATGGTCCAGGGAGTCAATCAGCGGGCCGTCGTAGATCGTATCGCCGGAGAACAGGCCGGTCTTAGCCTCCCAGAGGCCGATGCCACCCGGGGAATGACCCGGCAGATGCAGAACCTCGAAGGAACGGTCGCCCAAGTCCAGGATATCCCCCTCCCCGACGAAGCCAATGCCTTGCGCCGGCCTAAGACGATAGCTCTTGAGATCGAAACCTGCATGCGGCAGCGCGGTGACCATGGCGCCCTCGATCGCATAGCCGGGAATTGGCGGCAGAGTGAGGGTGGCCAGATCACCGGCGCGAAACGCGCGTCGACGAGGTTCAGATCGTTCGGTGGGCCCCGCAGGCACTCGGCAAACTCGTGGTGGCCGCCGCTGTGGTCGAGCTGCACGTGAGTGGCGACCGCGCTCACCTGCTTGTCCAGAATCTGCCTGGCGAAATCGACAAGGCTCACAAGCCCGGTATCGCTATCGACCAGGAGGTCGCGGTCGCGGCCCCGGATATGCCAGATGTTGTATCGCAGGAGGGGTACGATATGCGGCTCGTACATCAAGGTGATACCGTCGCCTAGAGACATTTTCTCGAGCCATCTGTCTGCGATCGGTATCGCCACGGCGCTGTCCTCCTCTTGCGGCTGGATTATGGAGTTTTTCGCACCGCACTTGCAGCTTTTTCGGCCCTGGCCCAGGCGAGGAAGGCGGCCAGCGCCGGTTTGTCGGCCATCGAGGCCTCGTAGAGCAGAAAGTAGCCCCAGCCCTCCAGGGCGATATCGAAGGGCGCCACCAGCCGGCCGCTCGCCAACTCCGGCGCCACCAGAACGTCTGCCAGGACCAGGCCCTGGTGATCCACGGCAGCTTGCACCCGGACGTTGGAATCGCTGACGACCAAGCTGCTTTGAGTCGACAGCGGCTCCAGTCCCGCCAACTCCATCCAGGCCTCCCAGAGATCGAAGGGCGAGTCCTCGCGAAGCAGAAGCTGCCGGCGGATGTCGCCCGGCTGGTCGAGCCCGGCCGCCAATTCCGGACTGCAATAGGGCAGCATGGGTGAGAGAATCAGCGGCTCGGCTTGTAAGCCGGGCCAGCGGCCGCGGCCCCAGCGAATGGCGACATCGCCGCCGCCGGGGCCGGGCAGAGGGTCCTCAAGGCTGTGTCGCAGCAAGATCCTGGTGCCGGGTGCTGCCTTCAAGAAGCCGTTGATCCGCGGCGACAGCCAGCGCACCGCCACGTAGGTGCTGAGCGCGATGGTCAAGCTGCCGCCGTTCCGCTCGGCCTGGATCGCGGCGATCTCCTCCTGCAGGCGCCGCAGGGTCGAGCGCACCACCGGCAGCAGACGTTCACCCTCCGGCGTCAGGGTCACCGACCGTGCCGAACGGATGAGCAGGTTCATGCCCAGCTTCTCTTCGAGAGATTTGATCTGATAGCTGACGGCGCCTTGGCTGAGTAGCAGTTCGTCCGCGGCATTGGTGAAGCTGGCAAGCCTGGCCACGACCTCGAACACGCGGAAGGCATTGAGCGGCGGCAGGCGATAGGTCATGTCCTATGAATTGGATTTCTTAATCCAATGTCAAGATTTTCCGCTTTGCCTTTTCGGCTGTCCCTTCGCCAGAATGGCCGCAGGTTAAGGAGACTGTGCGATGACCGCTGGCGAAGGCGTCCTCACTTATGGCCGCGATCAGGCCGTGGACCGTAAAACGGTAAAGGTTCTGTCCAAGCGTACGGATCGGGACGGCCTGATCCGACTTTTCGGGCATCTGGGCGTGCTGGGATTGATCGGCGCGCTGCTATGGCTGGCCTTGGGGACTTGGCTGTTGGTCCCGGCGCTGCTGCTGCATGGTGCGGTGATGGCGCTGCTCTTCGCCCCGGCGCATGAGTGCAGTCACGGCACGGCCTTTCGCTCCAGGCGTTTGAACGAAGGCGTCTATTGGCTGGTTTGTCTCATCTACATGGTGCCGCCGACCATGTTCCGTTACAGCCATGCCCATCATCACACCTACACGCAGATTCGCGGCCGCGATCACGACATGCTGGCCGAGCGAATGAGCCTTGCCGGCTATCTCTTCTTCTGCAGCGGCTATCGTTTCTGGGCCAGGGGCTTGCGCTGGTTCTTTCTGCATCCCATGGGCAAGGTAGCCGAGATTGATCGTGAGGTCTTGCCGTCGGGCGCTCTTCCGGCCGTGGTGCGCGAGGCGCGGATCATCATGGCGATCTATGCCGCACTGGCCCTGGTCTCGATCCTGACGGGCTCTCTCGCGATCCTCTGGCTCTGGCTGCTGCCGCGCTTTCTGGGCGAGCCCTTCATGCGCTGGCTGCGTATAGCCGAGCACGGCGACTGCGAAGAGAACGGCAACCTGCTGCGCAACACCCGCACGACGCGGGCGCCGGCCTGGCTGCATGTCCTCTTCTGGAACATGTCCTATCACGCCGAGCACCACCTCTGCCCCATGGTGCCCTTCCACGCGCTGCCGGCGCTGCACGAGAAGGTCGCGACGCAGATCTATCCTGTGGGGCGCGGCTACCTGGCCGTCCATGCCGAGGTCTTGCAGAACATTGCACGGCGGCGCAGTGCTAAGGCGGTGCAAACGTAAACTCCTCGAGGTTGGAGAGAATACCGCCGTTTGGACCGCTACCGCGCAGGGCGACCTCGAAGGTGGGATCGCTGCCGACCTCCTCGGCCGGGCGGATGTCCAGGATCGACAGCAGACTGCCGGGCGGTCGCAGGCCGGAATTCACGGTGAAGAGCCAAGCGACTACTTTGACTATCGCCGCGCGATTCCAATCGGTCAGGAGGTCCGACGAGAGAGTCACCTTGCCGCCGATCTCGCAGCCGAGCATACCCGATACCGCTTGGTCGATGCAATCGCCGAAGGGGCAGTCTCCAAAGGGTATCTCTTTGCCGCCGTTCCCCAGAACACCCAGCGACAGGATGTCGAAAGAACCACGCTGGACCCGGCGACTTGGACCCTGGCGCGGATCGAGGGTATGCCGTCGGGATAGTAGGCGATGCCGTTGGCCTCAAAGCAGAGGAGACCCGGACAGCTCTTGCAGGGGATCTGGGAGAAGGAGGCCGCAACGCAAATCTTGAGCGCCGGCTCAAGGCGTTTGCGCAGGGCCTCCTTCAGAACATCCGGCAGGTAGACGAGTGGCCGGCTCAGAACTAGGCTGTCGATGAGTGGTTGGCAGTAGAGAGACATGGCCCCGGTCCCGCCGTGGTAATTATCCTGTACTGGGCGCGCCGGCACTGTCCAGGATGACGCCTCTGCCGCCGGAGAAGTGTCGGAAGCGGAAGGCGTGCAGCTGAATGGGCACCATCAGATTTGCCTGGCCTCCGAATTCAGCCAGAGGTGTGGCCTGACTGGCACTGAAGTCGATGTTCAGTTGGCCTCTTAGAATTGCCGTGCCCTGGACCCAGTTGTAGAGGCAGAAGCTGTTCCGGAGCAGGTGAAACGCCCGGTCAGGAGCGGGTCGGTCTCCTGAAAGCCGCCGCGCCCGTCGGGTACCCGTCTGCGCAGCAGATCTCCGGTCAGGCTGTAGGTTAGCTTGGCGTCTACGGTGGTGGCTATACCGACCGTCGGCCTCCCCTTGATCTTGGCGCCGATCGAGAATTTGGCAGCTTGCCCCGAGGCTTGAACGCCGCCGATCCCGGAGAAGTAGACCCGGGTGGCACTGTAATGCCAGCAGCCGCCATCGAAGGACGCCGGGATCAACTCGTCCGGCGGTAGCTTGGTCGGATCGCCCAAGCCCGCATCGCTGCCGGTTGCGGGAAGCTTGCTGCCGCCGGGTCCCGGAGTTTGCCGCGGGCCTCCGGCCGGCGGATTTCCAGGTGCTCCGGTCGGCGGATCACCTCGACCGCCATCTTCCGGCAGGAACTTGGCCTTGGGGCTGAAGCTGATGAGCTGTTCTTGAGTGAGCTTACCCTGAGTGAACTGCATCAAGGCATCGCTCTCTAGATCGCTCGAGCGGCCGTCCTTGATCGTACCCAATAAGCGTTGCTCCGGCGGGATGCCAGCTGGGATGGCTGCAGGGACCAGGTCCGGAACAAGATCGTCAAAGATGCCGGCCGAGAAGTCCCTTCGTGTGACTTTACCTCCGCAAGTGGTTGCCTCGAAGCTCGATTCGGCGAAGACACCCAAGAAGCTGTTCAGCCGAATTATTGTCATCTTGTCTAGTCCCGCGTCCGGTCCAAACAACTTCAGGATATTGTCAAATAAGTTTCCAACTCCTACGCTGGTTAAGGCTATGATTCGATCCTCCAGCGATGATCAATTGCTGCCTCCTCCCTAGACGGTGGAGAGTCGCAGGCGGATCATCGCGGCGATGGATTCTTTTCGTCGTCTGCCGGGATCAGGTGGTGTCTTTGTTTTCGGAGTCTCCGAAGGCATCCAGATCAAGCCTGGCCCGGAGGCCCACGCGCTGTGGCTGCGCAAGCGGGGCGGAGACCTCTTGCGGCCGCTCGGCGGTGCTGTCGTCGCTCTCCACCTCGGGTTCGGCCAAAGGTGCTGCCCTCACCTCCGACGCCCTGAGAGAAGCGGGCTTCGTGGGTTTCCGCTTCAGCGGCTCCGGTTCGGCCTCGGCTTCGGTCTCTGCCTCTTCTTTCGACGCCTCTTTGTCCTCGTCGTCGAGGAAACCCTTACCGACCTTCCAGGCTGTCTTCACCACGGCCGCGGCTGCGCCGGCCGGGGTGGTGAAGTCCTCGTCGTAGTCGTTCAAGCCGTCGACATTGGCCAGTAGGGGGTTGGACCGCCACAGCCTTTGCAGCGCCTGGCTGCGCAACTCTGGCGGCACACCCGGCTTTAGGAAGAGGTTGTAGTCGGATTCGTAGGTCAGGGTCTCCAGATCCACGGCTTCGGCTTCGGCGCGGTTCTCTTCTTCCTGGCGTGACGTTTCAGCCGCCTGTGCCTCTTTGGCCGCGGCGAGCGGTGCCGCCTCGTTCTCGGCTTTCTCCTCCAGGCCTGTCTTGCGGCGGGACCAGCGCGAGAGGAAGGAGTTCTCTTCGACCTTGGGGGTCTTGGCCATGCTAGTGTTCCTCGCCTTCGGATGGTCGGTTGCGCTGCAGGAAGATCGGTTCCTTGGAGAACTGCAGACGGTCCGGCACGGCCTTGTCGCGGCGGCGCTTCTTGAAGGCCGGCGGCTCCGGCTGAGCGGCGACGAACTGTTCCAGAAATTCACGGATCTGCGGCACGATCGGCAAGGCCTCGACGATGTCGTCGTCGCTGTCCAGATGGTCTTGCGCCTCGTAGGGAGAGAGCGTCACCAAGTGCATCTCATAGGGCAGTTCGCCGGCTCCCTCGCGCGGACGCAGCACGACGTAGATCCTGGTGTCGCCCTCCAGATTGGATCGATAGGCCTCTGTATCGCCGCGATAAAGGGTCAAGCGCTCGCCACCGGCCCAATAGCGCAGGGTGCCGTCTTCCTCCTCGGCGATTGCCGTCCAGGGGGCAACCCCAGCCTCACCGGGCATCACCGAGACCGGTCGCCAGACGGCATCGACCCACAGGCTTTTTGCCGGTCGCTTCTCGACCAGCACGCCGACCGGCATCTCTGCCTGGCGCGGTGACTCCATCCTTGCCGTTCCCTTGAGTTTGTCTTTTTGTCCGATCTGTTACAGATATCTCTCTAGAATGAGAATTCCAAGCCAAGGGCTTGCGAAAGCCACAACACAAGGGAGTGGGGAGCGCGATGCCAGACGCCAAGCGCCGGCTGTTGCTGTGTAGCTGTGAGAAGACCATGCAGGTGGATGCTGAGGCCATAGCCGGCCATCTCGGCTGCCCCTCGGCCAAGGCCGCCACGGTCCTTTGCCGCCAGGATCTGGGCCGCTTCGAAGAGGAGTTGGCCGGCGGCGAACCCTTGCTGGTCGGCTGTACGCAGGAATCTCCGCTCTTCGAAGAACTTGCCGATGAGGCCGAGGCCGATGTTGCCTTCGTCAACATCCGCGAGCGCGCCGGCTGGACCGAGAGCGGCGATCCGACGGCGAAGATGACGGCCCTTGTCGCCGCCGCCCTGGTCGAGGCCACGCCAGCGCGGCTGAAGGAAATCGAGTCCGACGGGTCTTGCCTGGTCTATGGCAAGGGCCAGTCGGCCCTCGATATGGCCCTGCTCTTGAACCAGCGCCTCTCGGTCAGCTTGGTCTTGAGCGAATGGGATGATCTGGTCCTGCCAGAAGTGATGCCGGTGCCGATCTACCGCGGTCGCCTCTCCGCAGTCACCGGTGCCATGGGTGACTTCGAGGTGACGGTCGAGGGTTACGCGCCGATCCTGCCCTCCTCCCGTGCTGAGCCCGCCTTTCTCATGCCGCGCGACGGGGCCAAGTCACGCTGTTCCATTGTTCTGGATCTCTCTGGCGAGCCGGCGCCGTTCAGCGGCTGGGAGAAGCGCGACGGCTATCTGCGCGCCGATCCCGGTGATCCGGCCGCAGTGGCGCTCGCCCTCTTCAAGGCCAGCGATCTGGTCGGCAAGTTTGAAAAGCCTCTCTATGTCACCTACGATGCGGAGATCTGCGCGCACGGGCGTTCCGGCATTACCGGCTGCAGCAACTGCCTGGATCTCTGTCCGGCCGGCGCCATCACCAGTGAGGGCGACAAGGTCTCGATCGATCCCCTGGTTTGCGGCGGCTGCGGTGCCTGTGCCGCACACTGCCCGACCGGTGCGGTACGCTACGGCTTTCCCGACCAGAACGATGTCATCCGCCAAGCCCAGGTGCTCTTAACGGGCTACCGCGAGGCTGGTGGCAAGGACCCGCTTCTGCTGCTACACGACCGGCATGGCAGCGAGATGATCTCCATCATCGCGCGGCTTGGACGCGGGCTGCCGGTGACGGTCCTGCCGCTTGAGCTGAACGCCCTGGGTCAAGCCGGTCATGATCTCTTCGCAGCCGCCTTCGCGGCGGGCGCGGCGCGGATTCTCCTGCTTGCCGATCTGCAGAAGGCAGAGGATCTGGGCGGCCTCAAGGAGGAGATCGCCTTGATGCAGGCAGTCCTCGCTGGCTTCAGCCAGGGTGAATCGCGGATCGATCTGCATGACAATCCTGACCCCGAGTCGCTGGAGGTGCGCCTGTGGCAGCTCGGCCCGCTGCCGGCGCTCTCCGGCCAGGCACCCGTTCCGGTCGGCGGCAAGCGTGCCGTGGCGCGCACAATGCTGACGGCCCTGAAAGAGGTCTGCGCGCCGAAGGGCGAGCTCTTGCCCTTGCCGAAGGGCGCGCCCTATGGCCGGATCGAGATCGACAGCGAGGGCTGCACGCTCTGCCTGGCCTGCGTCTCTGCGTGTCCCGCCGACGCGCTACGCGACGGCGGCGAGCGTCCGGCGGTCTCCTTCATCGAGCAGGCCTGCGTGCAATGCGGGCTCTGTGCTGCGACCTGTCCCGAAAAGGCGATCACCCTGGAGCCGCGGCTCTCCTTCGAGACGGCCGCCCTACGGGCCGAAGTCCTTAACGAGGACGAGCCCTTCGCCTGCGTCACCTGTGGCAAGCCTTTCGGCAGTCGCGGGACCATCGCGCGGATCTCCCGACAGCTTGCCGGCAAGCACTGGATGTTCCAGTCGGAGGAGCGCAGCCGTCTGATTCAGATGTGCGACGACTGCCGCATTCAGCATCAGGCCGACCTTTCCGGCGGTGACCCCTTCGCCATTGGCCAGAAACCGCGGGTACGCACCACGGAGGACTATCTGGAGGCGCGGGACAAGGGTCTGAAGCCGGAGGATTTCCTCTCGGAGGACTAGAGAAAATCCCAAGCAGATGAAAACATCTACGTCGACAATTTGATTTTGAATCAATGTGTTAGAGCGGTACAGGTGATCCTTTGGTCGCTTGAACCGCTCTAGCTGAACTCTTTTCGAATCGCCTCGCTGTGCTTCCCGACGGTTGGCACGGTGCCATAGCTCTCCAAACGGCCGCTGACCACCGAGCCCGGCGACAGCAGCTCCAACGGGCCGTTCTCCGTGTTGACCCGAACGAGGCGTGCTTGCGGGTGCTCCAAGAGATCGTCCAAGTCCGACAGGCGGCCGTAGGCGATGCGGGCCTTGGCCAAGCGCTCGATGTTGGCTTCGCGGTCGTTTCGGGCGAAGACTTGGCCGATGGCGCCGTCCAGGGCATCGCGGTTCTCCACCCGAAGCGCGTTGGAGAGAAAGCGCGGATCCAGGGCCATCTCCGGCAATCTCAGAACCTCCTCGCAGAGCCTTTTCCACTCCCGCTCGTTTTGAATGGAGATCAAGATGGCCTTGCCGTCGGCGCAGGTGAAGGCGCCGTAGGGGGCGATGGTGGGATGCCGCAGCCCTTGGCGCCGCGCCGCCTTGCCACCATAGCGATACTGCAGGTAGGGCACGTTCATCCAATCTGCCATGGCGTGGAAGAGCGAGACCTCGATGGCCCGCCCACCGTGCCCGCGGGCGCGCGCGAAAAGGGCCTGCAGAATCGCCTGATAGGCCGTCATCCCGGCTGCAATATCGCAAACCGAAACGCCGACCCGCGCGGGCCCCTCAGGCGTTCCGTTGATGGCGCAGAGACCGGATTCCGCCTGGATCAGCAGATCGTAGGCCTTCTGATCGCGATAGGGACCCTCTTCGCCGTAGCCGGAGATGGAACAGACGATCAGCTCCGGATGGCGGGCCCTGAGGTCGGCGGCGCCGAAACCCAGGCGCCCTGCCGCGCCGGGCGCCAGGTTCTGAATGAAGATATCGGCGTGCTCCAGCATGCGAGCCAGAAGATCGTGGTCGGCCGGGTCTTTCAGATTGAGGCAGATCGATTCCTTGCCGCGATTGAGCCAGACGAAATAGGCCGAGTTGCCCTTGGCCAGGGAATCGTAGCTGCGGGCGAAGTCACCTTCGGGCCGTTCGATCTTCACCACGCGTGCGCCGGCGTCGGCCAGTCGGCCCGAGGCGTAGGGCGCGGCCACCGCCTGTTCCAGTGAGACGACAAAGATATCGTCCAAGTCTTTCATAGCGCCTCTTCTCGACCAGGAGCACGGCAAACGATCCGCCTTTGTCAGGCAGGCGCTTTGGCACCCTTGGCTTTCCCATCTTCCTGCTGCCATCGCAAGTCTGCCGACGTGGCCCGAGCAAGCAAATAGTTGCTTCCTTGACGGGCAATAGGCCTGAGCTATAGCTTTTCCAGAAAGAAGGGCTTTCATGGACGTCAAGCAGCTTCGCTACTTCACTGCGATTGCCGAGCAGCGTTCGCTGTCGGCGGCGGCGTATCGTGTCGGCATCGCCCAGCCCTCGCTGTCGCAGCATGTGATCAAACTGGAAGAGGAGTTGGGCGTCGCCTTGCTGGTGCGCTCGCCGCGCGGCGTGACCTTGACCGAGTCGGGGGAACTGCTGGTGAAGCGCGCGCGCGAGATAGTCCTGGCGATCAATCGGGCGACCGAAGAGGTTCGCCTGTCCGGTGGGGAGCCGCGCGGCGCCGTTACCTTTGGCTTGCCCAGCTCGGTCTCGATGGTTCTCTCGGTGCCGCTGGCAGAGACGGTGCGCCTGACTTTGCCCGCGGTGCAGCTCCGCGTGGCAGAGGCCATGAGTGGCTTCATACAGGCCTGGTTGGAAGAAGAGAGCATCGATATCGGCATGCTCTATGACGTCTCCGCCATACGCCACATGCACATTCGAGCCTTGATGAGCGAAGAACTCTATTTCTTTTCGGCGCCTGATGCCTGGCCGCTGAAGACGCCGCCGGGTCAGGCCGTCGCCCTGGCCGACATTGCGAGTCTGGATCTGGTTCTGCCCTCGCAGACTCACGGTCTGCGGGCCATGATCGATCGCTTCGCGCGCTCCAGCGGCCTTGCCGTCGAGGTCGCGGTCGAGATGGATGCGCTAACGCAAATCAAGATCCTGGTGGCGCGCGGCAGCGGCTACACGATTTTAGCGCCCGCTGCGGCGCAGGACCTGGTCGATCGTGGCGAGCTGGTCACCGCCCTCATTGTCCAGCCGGTGATGCGCCGGCCGGTCTATCTGGTGCGCAGCCCCGGGCGGCTGGTGACCCGTGCCAGTCTTGAGGTCGAACGTGTCACCTTGGAGGTGATCGGCGATCTGGTCGAGCGTGGGATCTGGAAGGCCGAGGCTCCCCTGGAGGAGGAGAGCTATAGGGTTTGACTATAGGGGCGATGTGAAAAAGGTCTTTCCGCATGTCGGCTTGGCCCGGCAGCCTACTATCGGAAGCTGCGAGCCTTGGGGCCGGCGGCTTGAGCAGTTTAGCAAAGCGGGTTTACGGGAGGGATGAGATGAAAAGGAAGCTGATTGGAGGCCTCTGCGGCGCCTTGGTGCTGGGCAGCGCCTCACTGGTTACCGCCTCACTGGCCGGGGCGGCCGAGAAGCCGGAATCGATCGATATCGGCATCACCGCCTTTCTATCCGGGCCGGCCTCGGTTTTTGGCGAGCCGGCCAAGGCGGCTGCCGAGATGCTGATCGAAGAGACGAATGACGAGGGTGGCATCGGCGGCGTGCCGCTGACCGCAACCTTCGTCGATGAGGGCGCTGGCGGCGAAGCCTTGCTGGCAGAGTATCGCCGCTTGGTGCAGGACGAGGATGTGGATGCCATGTTCGCCTCCATCTCCTCCGGCAACTGCAACAAGATCGCGCCCTTGGCCGAAGACCTGAAGATCATGAACTTCATGTGGGACTGCGGCACGCAGCGAATCTTCGAGGAAAACGACTATCGCTACGTCTTCCGCACGCAAGGCCATGCGACGCCAGAGATGCTGGCCTCGGTCCTCTATCTCCTGAAGACCCATCCCGACTTCAAGACCATCGCCGTGGTGAACCAGGACTATGCCTGGGGCCGTGACAGCTGGAACATGTTCATCACTGCGCTGAAGGCCCTGAAGCCGGACGTCGAGGTGGTGGCCGAGTTCTTCCCCAAGTTCGGTTCGCCGGACTTCTCGACCGAGATTTCGCGTCTGCAGGCCCTTCGGCCCGACGTCATCCTCTCGACCTCCTGGGGCGGCGATCTGGACACCTTCGTGCGCCAGGCGGCACAGCGCGGTCTGACCAACACCTCGGTCTTGGTACTGCCGCTGGTCGAGAGTTCGCTGGAGCGTCTGGGTAAGAGCCTGCCGCCGGGGCACATCGTCGGCACCCGTGGCGATCATTACTTCCTGCATCCCGACAAGCGTGACGATGCTGCGTTCAAGGCTTTCGTCGAGGCCTTCCGCGAGAAGACCGGGGCTTATCCGATCTATCCAGTCTTTCATGTGAGCCAAGCTTTGGCGGCCCTGAAGGCAGCCTATGAGAAGGCGATCGAGGCGAACGGCGGCGAATGGCCGAGCCGCGAGCAGGTGGTGGACGCTATGGCGGGCCTGACCTTCCAGGGCCTCGGCCGTGAGGTGCGCATCCGTGACGACAATCAGGGTGTCGAGGATCAATTGCTGGGAACCACGATCCACACTGATGGCTACGACTTCGCGGTGCTGGACAACATGCTGATGTTCAAGGGCGACGAGGTCATCACCCCGGTCGGCAAGGAGTCGATCGAGTGGCTGAGTGCGCTGCCGCCCAGCTTCGTCGACGAGGTGACGATCGAGAACTTTAGCCACTAAAGTATTGTTGTACGAAGGGTTACTGATCGCGACTGCCGCCATAGGCGTCATCACTGGACTTGATCCGGTGATCTGAGAAAGTGGCGCTGGATGCCCGGGTCAAGCTTGGGCACGACAAGGGTCGGGACCAATACCCGTTGCTACTAGTGTTTCTGCTGGGGAGGGCGTGCCGAAGCGTGCTCTCCGGCCTCGGCTTGTATCGGAGGGCTGTGGTGAACGCACAGCTGGTGGCTCTGGCGGTCTTCGATGGCGTTGCCTATGCGGCTCTGGTCTTCATGGTCGCCGTCGGCCTGACCTTGATTTTCGGGGTGCTGCGCATTTTGAACGTCGCGCATGGCTCCTTCTACGCCATCGGTGCCTATCTGACGGTGACATTGGTCGGTGGCGTGATGGCGGCCGGATTTTCGCCTTGGCTCGCCTATCCGCTGCTCTTTGTCTCCGCCGTACTGGTCGGTCTGCTGGTCGGCGGCCCGATCGAACAGCTGTTGCTGAAGCGCATCTACGTCAAGGAAGAGGCGCTGCAGCTTCTGGTGACCTTTGCCGTCTTCATGATCCTGGAGGATGTGCAGCGGCTGGTCTGGAGTACGCAGCCCTATTTCCAGGCCGCCGCCCTGCAGGAGTTGGGCAACATCGAGGTCTTCGGCGTCTACTACACCGCCTATCAACTACTGCTGCTGCCGGGGGTCGCATTGGCGGTCTTGATCGGGCTGCGCCTCTTCCTGCGGCGAACCCTGACCGGCAAGCTGATCCTGGCGGTGACCGAGGATCGCGAGGCCGCGACCTCGATCGGGATCGATGCCGATCGGGTCTTTCTGGTGACCTTCGTGGTCGGTGCCACCTTGGGTGCCTTCGGCGGCGCCCTGGCCTCGGCCACCACCTCGGTGCTGCCGGGAATGGGGGCGGACATGATCGTGCTCTCTTTCGCGGTCGCGGCAACGGCCGGTTTGGGGCAGATCGAGGGAGCGGCTATCGCTGCCCTGTTGATCGGACTGGGTCGCAGCTTTGCCGTCTACCTCATGCCCGAGCTGGAGGTCCTGGTTCCCTACCTCATCATGCTGCTGGTCTTGCTGCTGCGCCCAGAGGGGCTCTTCGGCATGGCCAAGACCCGCAAGATCTAGCGCCTTGTCTGATCAGACGGCACCGGCGGCCATGACTCTGCGCCGTATCGTGCCGCTCGTTCTGCTCGCGATCATCCTGCTGCTGCCGGTTCTAGCGCCCTGGTCGAAGATCGTGCTGACCTTGGCGCTCGCCAAGGGCCTGGCCGTGCTGGGCATTGTGGTTCTGCTGCAGGCCGGGCAAGTCTCCTTCGGCCATGCCCTCTTCTTTGCCGTTTCCGCCTATGCCGCGGCCTTTCTCGGGCAGGCCTTCGCCGGTGGGGAGCTGATCTCCATGCTCTTGATCGGCATGGCCGCCTCCCTGCTCGTCGGCTTGCTGGTCGGGCTTTTCGTGGTTCGCTATCGCTATATCTTTTTCGGCATGCTGAACCTAGCCTTCTCGATGATCCTCTATTCGATCCTGGAGAAGTTCTACTATTTAACCGGCGGCGCCGATGGGCTGCAGGTGGCCCGTCCCTCGGTTCTGGGCATCGAACTGGAACGCGATCCCTTCGAGACCCTGCTGTTCTATGGCGGCGCAGCTCTGGCCATCCTGGTTGCCTATGGCGTGCACCGTTTTCTGCAGTCGCCGCTGGGCAACATGATGAAGACGATCAAGACCAACGAGACGCGGCTGGAGTATCTGGGTGTCTCCGCCCGCTCGACCCTGCTCGCAGGCTATGTCCTCTCGGCCCTGCTTTGCGGCCTGGGGGGGGCGATGATGGCGGTCGCCCAAGGCATCGTCACGCCGGAGTACGCTTACTGGATTCGCTCCGGCGAGCTGGTCTTCATCGCCATTCTCGGCGGCGCCGGCTCGGTCGCCGGTGCCTTCGTCGGTGCTCTTATCTATGAGGCGGTGCGGACCTATGCGGCCGCCTTCGCCGCCGACTACTGGCAGATGATCCTCGGCCTCTTCCTCCTGGGCATCATCCTCTATGCCTCGCGCGGACTGGTCGGCCTCTACGACGGCCTGATACAACGCCTGGAGCGCGGGGAGCAGCGATCGTGACGGCCGAGATCCTGCTGGAAGCCAAGGGACTGGAGATCCATTTCGGTGGCGTGGTCGCCGCCGACGACGTGAACATCCAGATCTCGGAGGGCCGCAACTTGGCGATCATCGGTCCCAACGGTGCTGGCAAGACCACTTTTCTCAACATCTGTACCGGCTACGTGAAGCCGGCGCGCGGTCAGGTCTTCTTCCGAGGCCGCGAGGTGACGCAGCGTTCGCCGCGGCAGATCACCCGCATGGGAGTGGCGCGGGCCTTTCAGATCCCGCAGCTCTTTGCCGAGCATACGGCTTTGGAGAACCTGCTGATTGCCGCCTCGGCACGATCGCGCCGTTGGTGGCCCTTCGAGCGCTTGCAGACCATTCCCGAGCGCCAGGAGATGGAGCACATCTTGGAACTCGTTAACTGCGCCGAGGTTGCCGATCGCTTGGTGAACGAACTGCCGGAGGGGCAGAGAAAGCTGATCGACATTGCCGTCGCGCTGGCCCTCAAGCCCAAATTGCTACTGATGGACGAACCCACCTCGGGCGTTGCCTCATCGGAGAAGTACGGCGTGATGGACATTCTGGTGCAGGCCCTGGCCGAGGCGCAGGTCACCGCCGTTTTCGTCGAGCACGACATGGGCATCGTCGAGAAGTACGCCGAATGGGTGGCGGTCTGGTCGGCCGGCAAGATTCAGCTCGAAGGGACGCCGGCGGAGATCCTGGAGCATCCCGACGTGATCGAAAACGTGATCGGCGAGGAGGTCTAGCGATGCTGCGCTTCCAGTCGGTCGAGGTGGCCTTGGGCGGCGTCAAGATCCTGCGTGACCTCTCCTTCGCCGTCGAGGTGGCCGAGACCGTCGCCATCATCGGCCGCAACGGGGCCGGCAAGACCACGACCTTGCGCTCGATCATGGGCTTCACCCAGGTCAAGGGTGGGATCACCTTCGACGGCCGGGACTTGACCGCCATACCGCCGGCCAAGCGACCCCGGCTCGGCATTGGCTATGCGGCTGAGGATCGGCGCCTCTTCTCTGCCTTCACCGTCGAGGAGAACATTCTGATGCCGGGCCAGGTCGCCCGCCTGGAGGCGGCGGCCCTTCGGGAACGCTTGGCGCGGGTGTACGAGATCCTGCCGGAGCTGAAAGAGATGGCGAACCGTCCGGCTGGTTCCGTCTCCGGCGGTCAGGGCAAGATGGTCGCCTTGGGTCGTGCGCTGATGATCGGCAGCAAGCTCCTGATGTTGGACGAGCCCTTCCAGGGCCTAGCGCCGACCCTGGCCCGACGCTATGCCGAAGCCCTGCGTGCGCTCCGTGATCGCGATCGTTCGGTCAGCATGATCATCACTGAATCCAACCCGGCCCTGCTGCGCAGGTTCGCCGATCATGCCCTGGTACTGGAACGCGGAGAGATCCGGGAAGGGTCTCTCGGTTAGCGTAGATATCCGCTCGCGCTGAAGCTGCACCGGCCCGCACCCCCGCCTTAGGAGTATCATAGATTGGGTGGTTGGGCGGGGGTGCTGTCCGGTTGGATTACTCCTTAGCGCTCATCGAAGGCGCCCAGCGCGGTGCGGCGCAGCTTGTCGGTGAGGAAGGAGAAGGTGGTGCGCTTGCCGGTCACCAGATCCACCGTCGCCGTCATGCCGGGAGAGACCGGGTACCGGTCCGGTACCACGCCCATGTAGTTGTTCTGGGTACGGACCCAGATTTTTAACAGCATCTTGCTGGTCTTCTCGTCCTCGACCGCGTCGGGGGAGATGCGTGCCACCTCGCCGGCCAGAGTGCCGTAGCGGATGTAGTTGTAGGTCGCTACCTTGATCCGCGCCTCCTGTCCCAGGGACACGAAGGAGATGTCGTCGTTGCTGAGCTTGGCTTCGATGATAAGCGTGTCGCCGGTCGGTACCAGGTGCATGATCTCCCGATTGGGAGCAATCGACTGGCCGATGTTGTTGACGGCCAGTTCCTGGACCACGCCGTCGGAGGACGCGGTAATCACTAGGTTGCCGAGTACCAGATTGCTCTGATCCAGATCCGACTCAAGCTGGTCGTAGCGGAAGAGGGCTTGGCTCAGTTCCTGCTTCACCTGGGTCTCGGATTCGCGATCGATGAACTGCAGTTTGGGAAAATGGCCCTTGTCGCGCAGGGTCGAAAGCTTGGTGACCTGCTGGTTCATCAGCTCGTAGCTGCGTTTTGCCTTCTTCAGACGGCTCTCAAGGGTTGAGACCATGTGGGTGCGTTGACTGATCACCTGCTGCACCGAGGAGCGCCGGCTTTTGATCGCCTGGGTGCGGGCCTGGTAGAGGCTCATTTGCGCGGCTGCGAGATTGGGACGCTCGGTGACCAGTTCGGGATCGAAGGAAGGCACACGGCCCTCAGCGCCTCGGCGCGCAGACGCTCGACGTCCAGACTAGTCGCGACGAACTGATCGCGGCGCTTCTCGACCTCCTCGGCGATCAAGTTCGGGTCCAGCGACAAGAGCACGTCGCCCTTCTTCACCTCATCGCCGTCGCGTACCATGATTGCCGTGACCCGGCCGCCCTCGGGATGGTTCACCACCTTCACCCGTTTGTCCGGACGCACCACGCCGGACGCAGTCGCCACCTAGTCGACTTCGTCCGGCGAGATGTAGGTGATCAGGCTGGCCACTAGGCCGATCAGCACGAACATAATGGCGCACGAAGGGCGAATGCGGCCGCTCTACGATGGCTTGGGTTTCCGGCAGGAAGTCGGAGAAGCGCTTGCACGACTTCTTCGACATGGTGTCCGGCATGCGCTTCTGCGGCACCGCCGGGGCCTTGGCCTGAAAAGGGATGGGCATTTGTATCGTCAAATCTCTCCGCAGTAATGCGCATGCTTCGGCCTAGGGACTAGAGATAGGCGCTCAGCTCGGGCGTGCAACTTCCGCTATGCGGGTCTTGGCGTAGCTGATTACCTCTTTGGGCAGTCCCAACTTCTCGATTTGGCCATCGATGACCAGAGCGACCTGGTCGACGATGGAGAGCGGAGCCAGACGGTGGGTCACCATAATAACCGTGCGACCGCGCGCGGCGCGGCGCAGGTTACGCAGGAAGAAATCCTCCGCCACCGGGTCCAGATCGCTGGTCGCCTCGTCCAGAATCAAGATGCGCGGATTGCGGATCAGCGCCCGGGCGATGCAGATCAGCTGGCGCTGTCCGTTCGACAGGCCGACGCCGCGTTCGCTAAGCACGGTCTCGTAGCCCTTGGGCAGGCGCTGAATGAACTCGTGCGCCCGGACGCACTTGGCCACCGCCGAGACCCGCTCCGGGAAGCGCTGGAAACCGCCCATGGAGATGTTCTCGCGCACCGTGCAAAAAGCTGACTGTCCTGCGGCACCACGCCGATCTGCTGGCGCAGGGCGGCCAGGGACATGTGCTGAACGTCGGTGCCGTTGATCACGACGCGCCCGCTGGTCGGCGAGTAGAGGCCTTGAATGCACTTGGCCAAGGTCGATTCACCGGATCCAGAGGGGCCGATGATCGCCAGCATGGTGCCCGGCGGCACTGCCAGCGAGACCTTCCTCAGGACCGGCGGCAGCTCCGGATCGTGGGTATAGCTGACACGGTCGATCTCGATCTTGCCGCGCAGGTCGGGCAGCAGACTGTTGGTCCCGGGTTCAGGCTCGGCCGGCTCGTCCATGATCTCGTTGATGCGACGGAAGGCGTCACACACCTGGGTCACCTTGGTGCCAAGCCGAGGCCACCTGGCGCAGCGACATCAGCACCCGGCTGGCCAACATGTTGCCGGCGATCGATGCGCCCAGGGACATCTCGCCGTCGGTCACCAGCAATGCACCGACCGACAGCGAGGTCACGGTGGTCAGAAGCTGCAGGATGTGGCCGATGGCTTGTGACAGGTTGGTCAGGTTGCCGGACCAGTAAGAGGTACAGGCAGCGGTGGCGACACGAGCCTCCCAGCGGCGCTCGATCTAGGCCTCCAGTGACAGCGACTTTACGCTCAGTGAGTTGTTCACCGTCTCGTTCAGCAGCGAGGCCTTGGCCGCTTGCGCCTGGAAGGTTTCGCTGACCAGCGCCATCTTCTTCTTGTACATCACGGCCGTCATAATAACTAAAAGTAGCACGTCGGTCATCGCCACATAGGTGATAAAGGGCTGAGTGAAGAGGACGATGAAGGCCAGGTCCACGATGTGGATCGGCATCTACTCGGTGAAGAAGGCGCGCACCGTATCCAGCTGACGGATACGCTCGACCATGGTGCCGGCCGATTGCTTCTCGAACTGGCGGTAAGGGATGTGCAGGAAGTGAGGCATCACCTCGCCACTCAGCAGCGCGTCCATGTGCCACCCGGTGTGGGCCGAAACATAGCCGCGTAGTGCCCGCGAGGTGCCCTCGAAGGCGAAGATCAGGATCATATCGACGACCAGGATCGCCAGGGTATCCACTGCCTCTTGACCGACCACCTTGTTGAAGATGGTCATGGCGAAGAAGGGCATGGCGAGCGCCAGGATGTTGATCGCCGAAGAGCAGAGGATGATTTCCCAGATGGTGCCGCGAACCCGCTTGTTCGCCAACTTCCAACAGGTGGGCTGTTCGGCGTGGCTTGGCGACTTGGCCTTTAGCATCGCCGCTTCCAGCGAGGAGGCGGCAAGCGCGCCGGCCGGCAACACCACGGTCTCATCCAACGCGCCGTCGTAGACCAGCAGGCCCTCGGGCTCGTGGCCCAGAACCAGCCGGGCGGAATTGGGGCGCCGGCCGAACAGCAGGATCGGGGCCGGCATCTCCGACAGAACGGCAGCGTCGACCTTGCCTTCGCGCTTGGCGTAGTAGCCCATGCGTTCGGCAATCCGGCAGGCTTGGTCGACGGTCAGGCCACCGGGCGCTACCGGGGCCAAGCCGCACACTTCGGTCTCGTCGACCGGGCGACCGAACTCGATAGAGACGCGGGCAAGGCAACGCACCAACGAATCCGGCATCTGCGGCGCCGGCGCTTTGCTCTTCGCCGGAGCGGCCCCACAGGCGATGGCGGTGCTTCTGCCTCTCCGGCGTCGCTTGGCTGCAAGTTTGTCCGGGCGCGTTATTTTCAACTCTGACGGCATTCGACGATGGGTCGCCAGCAACATCAAAACTTAACGGCGGTTTTGTGACGAAAATGCAAAGGCCAACACCCAAGCATCGACCGCCCCGTAAGTGATTCCATGTCGGTTCCGCCGCAACCAACTCAAGTTTGGCTTATCCCTATGGGCAGGAAGCGCGTCTACCATGCAGAGTTAGAATAACAAACCGCGTCTTGCCGGTCGAGCTTCGGCCAACAAACACCCAAGTGCTTCATGGCACGGGCCAATGCGACTGGCCATGGAAAGTCGCCCTTGCCGTGTGCGAGACTTGGGAGAGGAAGTGATGTGCAAGCCGTCCTAGACGCTGGGCGACGAATCTATGCGATCGGCGATGTGCATGGCCGCCTGGATCTTCTGGAATTCCTCTTGGCGGAGATCCGGGTCGATCTCAAAGGCTGGTCCGGGGAGACGTTGCTGCTTTTTCTGGGCGACTATGTCGATCGCGGTGACAATTCGGCGGGTGTTGTCGAGCGCCTGTGCCGGGGTATCGGGCCGGCCGACCTCGCGGCCGATTGCCGGGTGGTCTGCCTCAAGGGCAACCACGAGGACCTCTTTTTGCGCGCCCTGGAGAGCACGCGCTCGCTGGCGGTATGGTTGGCCAACGGCGGCAGCATGACCTGCCAGTCCTATGGCATCGATCTGGATATGTTGATGGCGCGCGGCAAGCTCTACAGCAGCCTGCCTCGGGTGCTGCGCGAGCTGGTGCCCAAGGCGCACCGGGCTTTTCTGCGGACCCTGCCGCTTTGCTACCTGGCCGGCGACTACTACTTCTGCCATGCCGGCGTGCGGCCGGGGATCGCACTCGCCCGCCAGGCGGAAGAGGATCTGCTGTGGATCCGCGACAGTTTTCTCCTGTCGGACTGCGACCACGGCAAGATCGTCGTGCACGGCCATACGCCGGCCTGGGAGCCGGATCTGCGGAGCAATCGCATCGGCATCGACACCGGCGCGGTCTATGGTGGTAGCTTGACCGCCTTGGTGCTGCAGGACGACCGGCGGCGCTTTCTTCAAGTTTAGGCCTCTTGCGGGGCCTCGCCGTCGATACGATCTATCGCAAAACCGGGCCGAAGCTGAGAGTTGAGGGGGGCCTCGCCATGACGGCATTCGACAGTGACCGCCTCTTCGCCGCGGGCTTTAGCGAGCATCTTGAGGTCGCGGCGCGGACCCGGGTCGCCCTGGGTGCCGACTTTGCCAAGTTGAGCGAAGCAGCGCTGGCCTCTGTGCGCGGCGGCGGCAAGCTGCTGTTCTTCGGCAACGGCGGCTCAGCCAGCGACGCGCAGCACTTGGCGACAGAGCTGACGGTGCGCTTCATCACCTATCGGCCTTCGATCCCGGCAATCGCGCTCACCACCGACACCTCGGCCCTGACCGCGATCGGCAACGACATGGGCTTCGACCAGATTTTCGCTAGGCAGGTCGAGGCGCTCGGGCGCGAGGGTGACATGGCGATCGGTATCTCGACCTCGGGCAACTCCAAGAATGTGCTGCTGGCCCTGGAGACGGCTCGTGCCCAGGGACTGGTGACGGTCGGCTTTGCCGGGCGTAACGGCGGCAAGATGGCCGACTTCTGCGACATCCGACTGGTAGTCCCCAGCCAGATCACGGCGCACATTCAAGAGATGCATATCACGCTCGGCCATCTGCTTTGCGGAGCCTTGGAGCAGGGCTTGGGACTGGTTGAGACCGACTGAACGACTGCACAGAGCGAGCGGCAGGAGGAATTCGATTGATGGCCATGGATGACACGCAGGATCTGAGCCACACGCTGGAGAAAATACGTGGTACCCGCGTTCTGGTGATCGGCGACATCATGCTGGATCGCTTCGTGCATGGACGGGTCGAGCGGATTTCGCCGGAGGCGCCGATTCAGGTCATGCATGTCGAGCGCGAGGATGCGATGCTGGGCGGTGCCGGCAATGTGGTGCGAAACTTGGCCGGCTTGGGCGCGCGACCGGCCTTCATCTCGGTGATCGGCGACGATTTCGCCGGCCAGCAGTTGCAGCGGTTGGTGAACGAGGCCACCGGCGACCTCGGCCACTTGCTGTTGGATCGCAGCCGCGCCAACACCATCAAGGAGCGCCACGTCGCTCTGCACCAGCAGTTGCTCAGGGTCGATCGCGGCACCTCGCGGCCGCTGTCGACGGCCTTGGCCTATACCTTGGTCAGTGCCGCCGAGCAGCACATGGAGGAGGCCGAGGTGCTGGTGCTCTCGGACTACGGCAAGGGCGTGCTCGGGCCGGCGACGATCCAGGCCTTGATCTCGGCGGCTCGCCAACGCGGCTGCGCCACCGTTGTCGATCCCAAGCGCCGCGACTTCGGTCGCTATCGCGGCGCCGATGTGGTCACTCCTAACCGCCGCGAGCTGGCCGAGGCCAGCGGGCTGCCGGTCAGCAACGACGAGGAAGTGGTGGCCGCCGCGCGCTTGGTTTCCAAAGCCTGCGGCATCGCCTCGGTCCTGGCGACCCGCAGCGAACAGGGCATGACGCTCTACGAAGAGGAAGGTCCACGCCACCTGGATGCCCGCGCGCAGGAGGTCTTCGATGTCTCCGGCGCCGGCGACACTGTGGTCGCCACCCTGGCAGCCGGCATAGCCGGCGGCCTCACCACCTTTGATGCGGCGCGGCTGGCCAATGTGGCCGCCGGCATCGTGGTGGGGAAGGTCGGCACGGCGGTCACCACGCCGGACGAGATCCAGCAAACCCTGCATGCTCAGGAGTTCCTGACCGCCGGCAGCAAAGTCATGGGCTTGAACGAGGCGCGGGCGAAGATTCATCGCTGGCGACAGGCCGATCTGAAGATCGGTTTCACCAATGGCTGCTTCGACCTGCTGCATCCCGGTCACATATCGCTTCTGGCGCAGGCCGGCACGCGCTGCCACCGCTTGATCGTCGGTCTGAACAGCGATGAGTCCGTACGCCGCCTGAAAGGGCCCAAGCGTCCGGTGCAAAGCGAACTCGCACGCGCTACCGTGCTCTCGTCGCTGGCCAGCGTTGATGGTGTCGTGATCTTCGAGGAGGATACGCCGGAACGCCTGATCCGTGCGTTCAAGCCCGAGTTGCTGGTCAAGGGAGCGGATTACTCCGTCGAGGAGGTGGTCGGCGCCGACATCGTGCAGAGCTATGGCGGTGAGATCCTCTTGGCGGAACTCTCCCCCGGCCACTCTACCAGTAACACTATCGCCAAGCTGGCGTCGAATGAATCCGCTTGACGGCTTTTTCTAGACGTTACGCGCGCTTCAGAAGGGACTCTCGGCTCCGGGTTACAGCCAGACAAAGTCGGTGGCGGTCAGCAGGTTGGCGGCGGTGACGCCATCGACCAGAAAAGCTTGGTCAACGCTGCCGTCACCGTCTTGGTCGACCTGAATCTGGCAGCTTCCGGCGAAGCGTGCCTCGGAGTTGCCGCTGCCGGAAAAGGCGGCACCCTCGATGTAGCTGAAGCTGCCGACCCCCCAGACCCGTGGCGAAGACCAGCTCGTCGCCTTCGGCGGCCTGGAAGTCGCGGATCACCGGCCCGCCCGAGCCGCCCGATCCCAGATCGCCGCCGTCGAAGCGGAAGGAATCTGCGCCGGAACCGCCGAAGGCCGTATCGGCTGAGCCCATCGCGATGATATCTCTGCCGCTCTCGCCTCTGATACCAGCAGTTGCAACCTTTGACTTATTTGGGGGGCTCCCAAAGCGGTAAAGCTCTGACTCACTGTCTCCAAACGATGGGAGGCATCGATGGGCAGGGCGGTTCAGCTAGGAAAAGACTATGACGGCGATGTACTCCGTCGTCTGGCAAGTGATCCGCTTCAACGCGGACGGGCCGGACGGCCTGAAGAACCGCTGGTCTTCGGGCCTGAGCCCAAGGTGACCGCCGAACACCGCAAGGCGCTTGCTGAATGGGTGGAACGGGGGCCAATCCCGGCGATCCATGGCGTGGTCCGTTGGCGGCGCTGTGATCTGGCCCAGGACCTCCATGAAGAATTCGGCGTCTCGGTCGATGAAAGCACCGTTGGCCGGGCGCTGCGCGAGATGGGATACGCAAAGATTTCCGCACATCCCCGTCACCACGCTCAAAACGAGTATGTCGTTGAGGCTTTTAAAAAAACGTCCCCGCCGAACTGGCGAAAATCCAGGCGCGGCTTGGTCCGGGCGTAGCAATCGAGCTGTGGTGGCAGGATGAAGCCAGAGTGGGTCAGAAGAACAAGATCACGCGCAGGTGGGCCAGACGCGGCTCGCGCCCGTCGGCGCCAAAGGATCAACGCACCAAATGGGCGTATGTCTTTGGCGCGATCTGCCCGGCCAAGGGCAAAGGCGCGGGCCTGGTCATGCCCTATGCCGACACCCATGCCATGAACGAGCATCTGGTCGAGATCAGCGCGACTGTTGCCCCGGGAGCCCACGCCGTGATCCTGGTTCGACCGGGCAGGCTGGCACACGACGCCGAAACTGGATGTCTCGAACAACTTACACTCATGGAGTTGCCACTACGGGCACCGGAATTGAACCGGGTCGAGAACATCTGGCAGTTCATCTGCGAAAACTGGCTCTCGAACAGAGTCTTCGGGATCATACGATGACATCGTCGCTCTATGCTGCGAGGCTTGGAACAAGCTCATCGAGCGGCCATGGAAGATCCGAACCAGTGGAATGAGAGAGTGGGCGCATGGGTCGTAGCCTATGCTCGTTGGTATGAGTGGGTCGGAACTGGCACCGCCGAACAGCTCATCGTCGCCGTCGCCGGCTTCGATCTCGTCACTGCCGCCGCGGCCGCGCAGGATGTTGGCGCTGCTGTTCCCCTTGATCCGATTGTCCAGGCTGTTGCCGGTCATCGATGTCGCCCTTGCCACCCTGCATGCGCAAGTTCTCGACAAAAGCCGTCGCGGTACCGCCGGGAAGCGTGAAATTGGTCTCCGCGCACACCAGATCGTTGCCTATCCGGTCAGCTCGATCACTTGATCGCTCTGTGTATCGACGACGTAGGTGTCGTCGTCCAGACCGCCGGTTATCGCGTCGGTGCCGCCGCGGCCGTTCAGGATATCGTCGCCGTTCAGGCCCAAGAGGCCATTGTCACCGGAGTTGCCGATCAGGGTGTTGGTCTTCTCGTTGCCCTGCAGATCGGCGTCGCCGATCCCGTTATTGATGTTGGCGCGCTCGATGAAGCACTCGGCACCGCTGGCAAGGGTGTAGGCTTGGGCATCGGAGCGGAGCACGTCTTCGAAACCGCCGGCAGCGCTCTCCCGCACCAGGTCGCCGGCGGTATCGACGATGTAGGTGTCGTTGGCCACACCGCCGGTTATCGCGTCGGTGCCGGACCCACCGTTCAAGCGGTCGGAGCCGATGCCGGCGTTCAGAAGGTCACTGCCGGCGCCACCACAAGCAGAGTCCGCGCCGTCGTTGCCGAAGGCCCTGTCGCCGGCCAATTCGTCGTCGCTCTCGCTGCCGACGATGCCGCTGTCGCCGCCGCCGTAGACCTTGTCGTTTCCGGTACTGTCGCAGGGCTGATGCCGAAGAGCTGATCGTCGTCGCTGGCACCACCCTCGACCCGATCGTCGCACTCGCCGCCGGCGAGCATGGCATCGTCGCCCGTTTCGCCCTGAATGAGATCCTGACCGCTGCGCCCGAAGAGGGCGGTATCTCCGCCGCTGCCTCCGTGTATCTCGTCGTCGCCGTCATTGCCGAAAGCACCCGCATCCTCACCCTTGCCGCCGAAGATCTCGTCCTTTCCGCTGGCGCCGAGGAGCTGTGTGTCGTCGCAGCCTTCGCCGTGAATCATGTCGTCGCCGCAGCCGTTGTCGGCATTCTTGCTGCCATTGAGGATGTCATCGCCCTGATTGCCGCTGACGAAGATGTCCTTGCCGCCCCTGGTTTCGATCACGTCATCACCGTTATCACCATTGATGTTGGTATCGGTCGCCTCGCTGGTGGAGATCTCGTCGTCGCTGCTACCGCCATAGATATTCGGGACTTCAGATAATCGATTGTAAGGATACTCGCCGCAAAAATATCCATGGTCGAGGTGATCGGCGCCGCTCCCGAGAGATACTCTTGCAAACTTTCCAGAGCCCTCAATAACGGTGTCATCGCCGGGACCGCCGCACAAGCCTTGATCAACACCGGAACCGATGAAGATCGTGTCATCACCGGATCTTCCGTCGGCGTAGTAGTCGTCACCGCCTTGGTCGAAAACAACGTCATTTCCGCTTTCGCCGAAAAATTGATCTGAACCGCCATAGCCATAGAAGGTGTCGTCGCCATCGGTTCCTTCGAAGAAGTATCTCTCGCAGTACCAGTGAAGAGTGCCATTATCCTACTCCGCGCGTGTTGCCGAGGGGGTAAACGTGAATGATTCCGGTCAAGGTCGGGAACCGGTGAGGCCGTCCTCGCCTTCTGAGAAATGCTGTTCAGGGATCTCTACGATAGACATCATCGGCAGTGTGTAACCACTATTGGGATTTCTGTCATAGCTCATTTTTCCCCTTCACCCTCACATTCTGTTCCTGCGCATCGCTGGAAGGTTCAGTCCTGGATGGTTTTGGGGTCCGTGCAATTCATACTAGCTCTTCTCCTCGCTGCCACGGAGGTCGGCTCGTGACGGTAGTGGTGTGTCCGGGGCAAGTACCCAGGCGGCGACGTCTTCGATCACGACCTCGGCCTGCAGGTCCTTGAACAGCAGATGCCAACCCTCGGGATAGATCGCGCGCCTTTGGCCTTGCGCATCCGGCGGCAGGCGCAACCAGAGCAGCGTCACCGCATCCGCCGGGACCAGTTCGTCTTTCTCGCCATAGAGCAGCAGAAGCGGCTCGTCGAAGAGGAGCACGCGTTCCTGGGCCAGATCCATCAGGTCGACCAGTCCGTAGACAGTGTCCATCCGGGTGCGTTTGATCACGAGCGGGTCTCGGCCGAGCGCGCGCAGCGCCTCGATGTTGTCGGAAGCCTGGACTGGAATGCCCGTCGGCTTCAACGCCAGCCATGGCAGGCTGTGGCCGATGAGATAGAGGCTGGCGCGGTAGCTGAACGGCAGGGTATCGCGGCTGCGTACACCCGGAGCCGAGAGGATCACGCCGGCGACATCAGGCCTCTCCTCAGGCGTAATCTCCTCGGTCAATGCTGCAATCGCGATGGCGCCGCCCATCGATTCGCCCAGCAGAAAGATCGGACTGTCGGGGTAGCGCTCCCGCAGCAGCCGCAAGAGGGCCAGCGCGTCGGTCGCATAGGCCTCCCAGCCGGCCCAGAGGCCTCGGTTTTCTGCCGTGCCGAAGCCGCGTTGATCGTAGGCATATGTGGCGATGCCGCTGTCCCGCCAACGCTCCGCCGCCGGTGCGATGAAGGTCGAGTGATCGTTGAAGCCGTGCAAGGCCAGGATGACGGCCTCAGGCGGCGCGTCCGGCAGCCAGAGCCGCAGGGTCGTGCGATAGCCGTCGTGGGTCTTGAAGCGTGCGGTTTCGACGTTCTCACCCTCAAGAATGGCTGGCGGGCTCAACTCCGGCCCCGGCGGTGCCAGCTTCGGCGCGCAGGCGGCGAGCGCGCCGGTGACGAGGACGGCTAGGGCTTTTAGCAGACGCTGCATCACCCTAGCTGCGGGTCAGCTGCAGGAAGAGGTCCTCCAGGTCGGGCTCGCTGGTCGAGACGTCGACGATGCCGAGGCCCAAGCCGGACAGGGTCGCCAGAATGCCGGCGAGCGGGCTGCAGCTGGTTTGGTACTGGAAGCGAAGGCTGCGCCGGCCGACCATCTCGACGCGGTAGTCGCCCAGTGCGGTCGGCAGGCCGTCGAGATCGCGGTCGAGGGTCACCAAGACTTCCTTGGTATCCAGCCGATCCAGGAGGCCGATGGTGCTGTCGCAGGCGATTAGGGAACCGTGGTTGATGATCGCGATGCGATCGCAGAGCTCCTCAGCCTCTTCCAAGTAGTGCGTGGTCAAGAGCACGGTGACGCCGCCGGCGTTCAGCCGCCTGACCTCGGCCCAGAGCTGCTGGCGCAGATCCACATCGACGCCGGCGGTCGGTTCGTCCAGCACCAGGACCGGCGGGCTGTGCACCATCGCCTTGGCCACCATCAGCCGCCGGCGCATGCCGCCGGAGAGCGTGCGCGCATAGGCCTCGGCCTTGTCGGCCAAGCCCAGGGTCGCCAAGAGCGCCATGGTGCGTCGCTCCGAGGGCGGCACACCATAGAGGCCCGCCTGCAGCTCGAGCAGGGCGCGCGGGGTGAAGAAGGGATCGACGTTCAGCTCCTGCGGCACCACGCCGATGGCGGCGCGGGCTTGGCGCGCCTGGCGATTGATGTCGAAGCCCCAGACCTCGGCCTCGCCGCCGCTCTTGATCACCAGGCCGGCCAGAATGTTGATCAAGGTGGACTTGCCGGCGCCGTTCGGTCCTAGCAGGCCGAAGAGACTGCCGCGCGGGATCTCCAGATCGATGCCCTTCAGCGCTTGCTTGCCGCTCGCCTTGCCGCTGCCGCGCGCGGTATAGGTCTTGGTCAGGCCGTGTACCGCGACCGCGTTCTCCGGCAGGTTGTCGGCGTTTTCCGACTGCTGCACTTTCGTGTCCGTCATCCTGGTCCTCAGGTTCCTTAGGTCCATTCTTCTGGGTCAGCGAGCGGGGCCTAAAGTGGTGAGAGAGCCGGGCGAGGGCAAGTCACATGAGCCGGTGGCACGAATGCAGCGCGGCAAAATGCATGCGACAGGGAAAGCCTTCGTTGAATGCTGCCGAGCGCGCGCTATGATCCGCCTCTCAAGACACCCTTTTGAAGCGAGGCTGGTGCGATGGCACAGAACGATGCGCCCTTGAGCGCGGAAGCACCCGAGGTGATCGAGGTCGACAGCGAGGTCGTCTCCTGCGACGGCGGCGGCGGTGCCTTGGGCCATCCCAAGGTCTGGCTGAACATGAAAGGCCGTGGCTGGGTCGAGTGCGGCTATTGCGATCGGCGCTTCCTGCTGCGTCAGAAGTCTTTAGGTGTCGTCCATGAGTGAGGCTGGCATAAGTGAAGTTGGCGGCGCCGATTCCAAGCATCTCTATCTGGTCGACGGCTCCGGCTACATCTTTCGCGCCTATTTCGCCATCCCGCCGCGCTCGACCTCGACGGGGATTCCGACCAACGCCGCCTTCGGCTTCACCAACATGCTGATCAAGCTGCTGCGCGACAGCGAATGCGACGGCCTGGCGGTGATCTTCGATGCTTCGTCGAAGTCCTTCCGCAACGAGATCTACAGCGACTACAAGGCGCAGCGGCCCGATCCGCCGGAAGACCTGGTGACGCAGTTTCAGATGATCCGCGAAGCCACGCGCGCCTTCAACCTGCCCTGTCTGGAGATGGAGGGTTTCGAGGCCGACGACATCATCGCCACCTTGAGCCGCCGCGCCCGCGAGGTCGGCTGGGAGGTGACCATCGTCAGCTCCGACAAGGACATGATGCAGCTGGTCGGCGGCAGGGTCGGGATGGTGGACCCCCTGAAGCAGCGCCAGATTGGCCCGAGCGAGGTGGCCGAGAAGTTCGGCGTCGCGCCTGACAAGGTAGTCGACGTGCAGGCCCTGGCCGGCGATTCGGTCGACAATGTGCCGGGCGTTCCCGGTATCGGCGTCAAGACCGCCGCGCAGTTGATCGAGACCTACGGCAATCTAGAAACGCTGCTGAAGCGCGCCAGTGAGATCAAGCAGCCCAAGCGGCGGCAGAACCTGCTCGAGTATGCCGAGCAGGCCCGGATCTCCAAGCTGCTAGTGACGCTCAAGGACGATGTCCCGA
This sequence comes from Rhodospirillales bacterium, assembly GCA_965202755.1. Classification (GTDB taxonomy): domain Bacteria; phylum Pseudomonadota; class Alphaproteobacteria; order Kiloniellales; family JACOMY01; genus JACOMY01. The sequence goes on from CBDBCL010000037.1 coordinate 160,790, forward strand.
TGGACTGCGACCTCGATGCCTTCGATCTGAAGCAGCCGGACAGCGACGCCTTGCGTGCCTTCCTCGAGCGCTATGAATTTCGCTCGGTCCTGGCACGCCTAGCCGAGCAGCTGGATGGCGGCGAGGCCAAGCAGGAAGAGGAGCCGCTGGTCGATCAGGCAAGCTACAGCCTGGTGCAGAGTCTGGAGGCGCTGACGCCCTGGATCGAGGGCGCAGAGGAGGCCGGCATCCTCGCCGTCGATACCGAAACCACCGGCCTGGACGCCCTTCAGGTCGATCTGGTCGGCATCTCGCTGGCGCTGCCGGGCGGCCACGCCTGCTATATTCCGCTGCAGCACGGCAAGATTGCCCCGGACGGCGAAACCCTCGACTTCACGGTCGAGGTGCCCGAGCAGATTCCGCTTGAGCAAGCCGTCGCCGCGCTGAAGCCGATCCTCGAAGCCCCCGGCATCCTCAAGGTCGGGCAGAACATCAAGTATGACATGCTGGTGATGGCCCGCCGCGGCATCGCCGTGGCGCCGATCGATGACACCATGCTGCTGTCCTATGTGCTGGACGGCGGTGCGCACGGCCACGGCATGGACGAGCTCTCCGAGCTGCATCTGGGCCACCGGCCGATACCCTTCAGCGAGGTCGCCGGCAGCGGCCGCAAGCAGATGACCTTCGACCGGGTGCCGTTGGACAAGGCGCTGACCTATGCGGCCGAGGATGCCGACGTCACCCTGCGCCTGCACGAGGCCTTGAAGCCGCGCCTAGTGTCGGCCCGGGTAACCCGGGTCTACGAAACCCTCGAGCGACCGCTCGTGCCGATCCTGGCGGCCATGGAGACACGCGGCATCAAGGTCGACAAAGGCAAACTGAAGGAGCTCTCGGATTCCTTCGAGGCGCGCTTGGCCGAGCTGGAGAGCGAGATCCACAAGCTGGCCGGCCGGCCCTTTTCGATCGGCAGTCCCAAGCAGCTGGGCGAGATATTGTTCGACGAGATGGGGATCGATTCGACGGGTGTGAAGAAGACCAAGACCGGCGCCTATGTGACCGGTGCCGACGTCATGGAGAGCCTCGCGGCACAGGGCCACGACATGCCGTCAAAGGTCCTGGACTGGCGGCAGCTGGCGAAGCTGAAATCAACCTACACCGATGCCCTGCAGGAGCAGATCAATCCCGAGACCGGTCGGGTCCATACCTCCTACAGCCAAGCCGTGGCCTCGACCGGGCGCTTGTCATCCTCCGATCCCAACTTGCAGAACATCCCGATTCGCACCGAGACCGGGCGGCGCATACGCGAGGCCTTCGTGGCCGAGCCCGGCCACCGCCTGCTCAGCGTCGACTATAGCCAGATCGAGCTGCGCCTGACTGCGGTCATGGCGGGCGTGCCGGCCTTGAAGGAGGCCTTCGAGGAGAGCCAGGACATTCACGCCAAGACGGCCTCCCAGGTCTTCGACGTGCCGCTCGAGGAGATGGATTCCGAGACGCGGCGCAAGGCCAAGGCAATCAACTTCGGCATCATCTACGGCATCTCGCCCTATGGCCTAGCGAACAACCTGCGCATTTCCCAGGCAGAGGCAAAGGCCTACATCCAGGCCTATTTCAAGCGCTATCCCGAGATCCGCGATTACATGGAGAGCACCAAGCAGGCGGCCCGTGAGCAGGGCTACGTCGAGACCCTCTTCGGCCGCAAGGTGCACACGCCCTCGATCAAGGAGAAAAACCCGGCCCGGCGTTCCTTCGCCGAGCGGGCGGCCATCAATGCGCCGATCCAGGGCACCGCGGCCGACATCATCAAGCGCGCCATGATCCGCTTGCCGGCGGCGCTGGAGAAGGCAGGGCTGGGCGCGCAGCTGCTGCTGCAGGTGCACGACGAGCTGATCTTCGAGGTGGCGGAAGCCGAGATCGAGGAGACCTCGGCCCTGGTCCGCCGGATCATGGAAGAGGCCCCGGCCCCGGCCCTGGAGCTTTCCGTCGCTCTGGTCGCGGACGCCGGCATCGGCGAGTCCTGGGCCGAAGCGCACTAGCAGAAGGCGGAAGGCGACGGATCGCAGCAATCTGTCGCCTGCACCTCCGAAACGGTTGCTTGCGGAGGCCGCTAAGCGAAGAAGTCCGTATCGTTGCCCGGAGCAGCGAGTTGATCGTAGACGCCGCCGGGCGCGGTCAGGACGCTGTTCCAGCTTGGCGCCGCGAAGTTGGCTTGGTCCAAGTCCTCGGCCTGAAGGTCTTCGACCAGATAGTGATGACCACCGTTCTCGATCCCGATGACGAGGTCGCCGCCCGCTTCGCTGAGTGCCACATCGTCGCTGCTAATACCAGCAGTTGGGACCTCTGACTTATTTGGGGGGCTCCCAAAGCGGTAAAGCTCTGACTCACTGTCTCCAAACGATGGGAGGCATCGATGGGCAGAGCGGTTCAGCCAGGAAAAGACTATGACGGCGGTGTACTCCGTCGTCTGGCACGGGAGAGCAGTGATAGTGATCAGATGCGCCGCCTGCTTTCGCTGGCCGTGATCTACGATGGCGGGAGGCGCAGGGATGCGGCGAAGCTCGGCGGTGTGACGCTGCAGATTGTCCGTGACTGGGTGATCCGCTGCAACGCGGACGGGCCGGGCGGCCTGAAGAACCGCTGGTCTTCCGGGCTTGAGCTCAAGGTGACCGCCGAACACCGCAAGGCACTTGCTGAATGGGTGGAACGGGGGCCAATCCCGGCGATCCATGGCGTGGTCCGTTGGCGGCGCTGTGATCTGGCCCAGGACCTCCATGAAGAATTCGGCGTCTCGGTCGATGAAAGCACCGTTGGCCGGGCGCTGCGCGAGATGGGATACGCAAAGATTTCCGCACATCCCCGTCACCACGCTCAAAACGAGTATGTCGTTGTGGCTTTTAAAAAAACGTCCCCGCCGAACTGGCGAAAATCCAGGCGCGGCTTGGTCCGGGCGTAGCAATCGAGCTGTGGTGGCAGGATGAAGCCAGAGTGGGTCAGAAGAACAAGATCACGCGCAGGTGTGCTAGACGCGGCTCGCGCCCGTCAGCGCCAAAGGATCAACGCACCAAATGGGCGTATGTCTTTGGCGCGATCTGCCCGGCCAAGGGCAAAGGCACGGGCCTGGTCATGCCCTATGCCGACACCCATGCCATGAACGAGCATCTGGTCGAGATCAGCGCGACTGTTGCCCCGGGAGCCCACGCCGTGATCCTGGTCGACCGGGCAGGCTGGCACACGACGCCGAAACTGGATGTCCCGAACAACTTACACTCATGGAGTTGCCACTACGGGCACCGGAATTGAACCGGGTCGAGAACATCTGGCAGTTCATCTGCGAAAACTGGTTCTCGAACAGAGTCTTCGGATCATACGATGACATCGTCGCTCTATGCTGCGAGGCTTGGAACAAGCTCATCGAGCGGCCATGGAAGATCCGAACCAGTGGAATGAGAGAGTGGGCGCATGGGTCGTAGCCTATGCTCGTTGGTATTATAGGCAATGCCGGTCTGGCGCGGCGAGAAGCGCTTCTTCCGCTCATTCCAGGCATAGACCTTGGCCAGTGTGTCCTCCGTACTGACGGCGTTCTCACGCGTCGTCACCCAGTGCACCGAGGCGAGAAGTTCCAGGCCGAACGGAGAGGTGGCTCGTATTGTTTGAACAGGGTTCGAGCGATTGCTAAGTGGATTTCCGTCTGGGTTAAGCCGCTGCCGGGATTGGCTGCAACGCGCTGATGTACGCCTGATCGGGCGTCTGCCCGCCAGGCGACGAATGTGGCCTCGTGCTGTTGTAGAAGGCCAGGTAGCGCCCAATCGAGGCGCGCGCCTCCGGCAGGTTGGCGTCGGCGTGCAGGTCGATCTCCTCATACGTGACCCTGCGCCAGAGGCGCTCCACAAAAACCTTGTCCCTCCAGGCTCCTTTGCCGTCCATGGAGATCGCGCTCTCCGCGTCCTTTGGGACCTGAACGCAGTCCAGCGACGTGAATTGACTGCCCTGGTCGGTATTGAGGATCTCTGGCCTGCCATGGTGTGCCAGCGCCTCCTCCAGGGCCTCGATACAGAACTTTGCCTCAAGCGTGATCGACAACTGCCAAGCCAGAACCTTGCGGCTGAACCAGTCCAGGACAGCAGCAAGATAGACCAAGCCCCGTGCCATGGGCAGGTAGGCGATGTCCATCGCCCAGACCCGGTCAGGGCGCCTGACCCGCGAGGCCGCGCAGTAGGGAGGGATAGATCTTGTGTCCCGGCGCCGGCGTCGAGGTCTTCGGGCGGCGGTAGAGCGCCTCGATCCCCATCTTCTGCATCAGCTTCGAAACACGCAGCCGCCCCACCTCATAGCCTTCTGCCTTCAGCAGGCCTTGCAACATCCGGCTGCCGGCAAAGGGGTCATTCAGATGCAACGCGTCGATCCGGCGCATGAGCGCGAGATCGGTCTGCGAGGCCGGGTGCAGCAGATAGGAGACGCTACCTCGGCTGAGGCCGAGCCGCTGCGCCTGACGGCTGATGCTCAGTCTGTCGTCGCGCTCGATCATCGCTTTGCGCGCGCCAACAGACCGACCTTGCCGAGCGCTGCGGACAAAAAATCCTTCTCTAACGTCAGCTCGCCAATCTTCGCATGCAGGGTCTTCACATACACCGCCGGCACCGTCTCCGCCTTGGCGGTGTCGCCGAACACACCGGCAGCGCCATCCAACAACTGCCGGCGCCAATGGGTGATCTGGTTGGGGTGTACGTCAAACTGCTGGGCTCACTCGGCCAGTGTCCTCTTGCCTTGGATGGCTGCCAAGGCCACTTTCGCCTTGAATGCTGGACTGTGGTTCCGGCGCAGTCGTCTTGCCATGATCTCTCCTCGCTCTCGGCTATCAGGCCGATCTCACGCGAAAACGTCACTTAACTCACCTGTCCAGTTTTACCGAGCCATCTCTCTGTCCTCTTTTTTGGCCGGTTTCTTGGCCAGCGCGCTGAAGCGCATCCGGCTTCGCCGGATCGGGCTCTCGTGAACCAAGCCCGCTGTGTGGTCTTGGCCATTCGGCTTCGATCCCTCGAGCAACTTCGGACCGCTTCGCAGAAGCGGAGGTTACCCATTTCCTTAAGCGCCAGCCTCTCAGCGCACTCCAGAAATGCCGGCCATGGTTCAAGCCTAGGGGCGCAGAGCATGTGGCAGGACGAATCACCAAGCCGCTAAGGCACCGTTTGATTACTCTATTTATTGGGGCGCCAACCTGCTCATCTTCTGGCAGGCGGCAGTCACAGAAAGCTAGGCCGCGCCGATCTGGATGACCTCTAGGCAAGCGAAGGAGCTTGGCGGGCAATTTCGCGAGAGGGAACAGAAAATACGGCGCAATTTCCAAGGCCTTAGCACAACTTCAAACTTTTAGAAATGGGGTGGTGGAGCTGGACGGAATCGAACCGACGACCTCTACAATGCCATTGTAGCGCTCTCCCAGCTGAGCTACAGCCCCACAGCACCGCGCGGTAAGGGCAAACTGCCGCCGCCCACGAGAGAGCCGGAACATAGTGAGCCGACTGCGCTCACGCAAGCGCAAAAATCGGCTTTCCACCGCATTCCGCACTGCAGAGATGCAGAGAACGCGCGGCCGAAAACCAAACCGCGCATGCCTCCAAACCGATCCATCACCAAGTCCAGTGCCAGAACTCGCGCCTCATCTAGCGATTGTTCTCCTCGTCGGAATCGTCGTCGCTGACCAGCTTGCCGACGTCATCGTCGCCGTTGTCGCTATCCTCCTCCTCGCTCTCGGTCTCTTCGACCTCTTCCTCCTCCTTGGCCGCGGCGGCGACCGGAGCCGGGCGCTCCTAGCGGGCGACCGGTGCACGCGAGCGGCGCGCCTTCAGGATGGCCTCTGGGTCGAACTCCACCCCGCAAGAAGGGCAGATGATCGGACGGCGATCGAAATCGTAGTACTTGGTTGCACAGGCTTGGCAAATCCGCTTCAGGCCCCACTCCGGCTTGGACAAGGGACAAGTCTCCTGCTTTGCTGCTGCGCCGCCGGCCCCCAAGACCACTCGGCGATCGGCTGACGACCGGTCGGGCAACAGCGGATTGAGGGCGGCAGGCCGGGGATCGACCTTCGCGCTGCGTAGAATTCAAGACGCTAGCAAATGTCACGATCATAGCCAGCTTGTCAATCGCACAGGCCGCAACCCTGCCCCGGCGTCAGCAAGCAACCCGGTCGACGGGCAGGTGGCATGGCGGTGCAGCGGCAACTTGCGGTCCCAGCTGCCGGCCTGCTACAGAGCGCGCCTGACCCCGCCGCCGGCCGAAAGTAGATCCATCCCTCGACCAGGACTCAAGGCATGACTGAAACCCAGAGCAAGCGCCCCTTAACCGCGTTCCCCAGCGATGCCTTGAGCGGCACCGCTAAGCTGCCCGGCGACAAGTCCATGTCGCATCGCGCGCTGCTGCTCTCAGCCCTGGCCTTGGGCGAGACCCGCATCACCGGCCTGCTGGAAGGCGAAGACGTGCTGCGCACCGCCGCGGCCTTGCGCGCCTGCGGGGTGCGGCTCGAGCGCCAGGCCGATGCTGCCTGGCGGGTCGAGGGCCTGGGTGTCGGCGGCCTCAGCCAGCCCAGCCAGGTGCTGGATCTCGGCAACTCGGGCACCGCGGTGCGCCTGCTGATGGGGGTGCTGGCCGGACAGCCGATCCGCGCTTTCTTGACCGGCGACGCCTCGCTGAACCGGCGGCCGATGCGCCGCGTCACGGATCCGCTGGCCCAGATGGGTGTCGGCTTCACCCTGCGCGACGAGCGCTTCCTGCCGCTGCAGCTGGAAGGCCCGGAGCGCCTGCTGCCGATCACCTATGAGATGCCGGTGGCCTCGGCCCAGGTGAAAAGCGCAGTCCTACTGGCCGGCCTGGCCGCTCCCGGCAGCACCGGCGTCATCGAAAGGCAGGCGACCCGAGACCACAGCGAGCGCATGCTGAGCCACTTGGGCGCCAAGGTCATCGTCGAAGAGGCCGAGGGCGGCGGCCGGGAGATTCGCGTGATCGGCGAGCAGGAGCTGATCGCCAGAGGCATAGACGTGGTGGCCGACCCCTCCTCGGCCGCCTTCCCCAGCGTCGCTGCGGCGATCCTGCCGGGCTCGCGGCTGCGGCTGCCGTCGGTCGGCGTCAATCCGTTGCGGGCCGGGCTCTTAACCACCCTGAAGGAGATGGGCGCCAAGATCACCTTCAGCGAGGAGCGCCTGAGCTCCGGCGATCCGGTGGCGGATCTGGAGGTGACGGGCGGCAGTCTGCAGGGCATCGAGGTGCCGGCCGAGCGCGCGCCCTCGATGATCGATGAGTATCCCATCCTGGCCGTGGCCGCGGCCTGCGCCGAGGGCCGCACGGTGATGCGCGGCCTGGGCGAGCTCAGGGTCAAGGAAAGCGACCGCCTGCAGGCCGTGACCGACGGCCTGGCCGCCAACGGGGTTGCAGTGGCGATCAAGGGTGACGATCTGATCGTCGAAGGCCAGGGTAGCGGCGGTAAGAGCGGCCGGGTCCCCGGCGGCGGCTTGGTTGCCACCCACATGGACCACCGCATCGCCATGAGCTTCCTGGTCCTGGGCTTGGCGGCCGAGCGGCCGGTCACCGTCGACGACGCCAGCTTCGTCGATACCTCCTTCCCCGGCTTCGGCGAATTGATGTCCGCACTGGGGGCAAAGATGGGAACGGCAGCATGATCGTCGCACTCGACGGACCGGCCGCAGCCGGCAAGGGCACTCTGGCCAAACGCCTGGCCGAGGTCTTGGACTTCGCCTATCTCGACAGCGGCCTGCTCTATCGGGAGACCGCCGCGGCAGCGCTCGCCGCCAAGGCCGCGCCCGAGGTGGCCGACTTCATCGCCGCCGCCCGCGCCCTCACTCTGGCCGACAGCGCGCGCGAGGGGTTGCGCAGCAACGCGGTTTCCAGCGGTGCCTCCAAGGCGGCCGCCCTGCCGGAGGTGCGCGCCGCACTCCTCAGCTATCAGCAGGGCTTCGCCGTGAAGCCGCCCGGCGGCAAGGCCGGCGCGGTGCTGGACGGGCGCGATATCGGTACCGTGGTCTGCCCGGATGCGGCGGTGAAGATCTTCGTCACCGCCAGCGCCGAGGTGCGCGCAAAGCGGCGCTGTCTAGAGTTGCAAGAGCGCGGCGAGGATGCTATATACCTGCGAGTCCTGCAGGATGTGCAGGAGCGGGACCGTCGCGATCAGGAACGCGCGGTCGCGCCGCTCAAGCCGGCGCCGGATGCCGTGGAGCTGGATACCTCCGACCTGGACCGGGAGGAGGCCTTTCAGAGCGCCATGGCCATCGTTCTATCACGGATCGGCCGCGGCTGATCGGGCGCCAATCCCAAGGTTTGCGTGCAAGAAGATGAGGTTTGCCAGCAGAAGACTGCAATCGGGGGCGGCCCTAGAGGGCCTAGGCGCTCCCTGAAACCCGTTCGAACCTTCGGCGCCGCGGCGCCCGTCGGGCGAGGCAAAAAGACGTAAATCCACGAAACTCTAACAGACGGGGCCCGGACGGCGTGTTGCTGCCTAGGCCGAGCACGAAGGACGAGACTAAAGTATGGCAGTCAGCGAACAGAGCAGCGAGAGCCCGGCAATGGAAAACTTTGCCGATCTCCTGGACGAATCCCTCGGCAAGGGCGGCCGTTTGGAAGGCGCCGTGTTGAAGGGCACCATCGTCTCTATCGACGGCGATGCGGCGATGGTCGACGTCGGCCTCAAGGCCGAGGGGCGCATCCCCCTGAAGGAATTCGAGAAGACGGGCGAGGCCGAGGTTCTGGCCCCCGGCGATGTGGTCGAGGTCTACCTCGAGCGCATGGAGAACAAGCACGGCGAGGTTGCGCTGTCGCGCGAGAAGGCGCGCCGCGAGGAGGCTTGGACCCTGCTGGAGAAGCAGTACGAGGCCAACGAGCGTGTCACCGGCCGCATCTTCGGCCGCGTCAAGGGCGGCTTCACCGTCGACTTGGGCGGCGCCGTGGCCTTTCTGCCGGGCAGCCAGGTGGACATTCGCCCGATCCGCGACGTGACCCCGCTGATGCACACCGAGCAGCCCTTCCAGATCCTGAAGATGGACCGCTCGCGCGGCAACATCGTGGTCTCGCGCCGTGCGGTGCTTGAGGAGACCCGCGCCGAGCAGCGCTCGGAGCTGGTGGCTAGCCTGGAAGAGGGGCAGATCCTGAGCGGCGTGGTGAAGAACATCACCGACTACGGCGCCTTCGTGGACTTGGGCGGCGTCGATGGACTGTTGCACGTCACCGACATTTCCTGGCGGCGCATAAACCACCCGACCGAGGCCTTGAACGTGGGCCAGCAGGTGCAGGTGCAGGTGATCCGCTTCAACCCCGAGACGCAGCGCATCTCCCTCGGCATGAAGCAGCTGGAGGCCGACCCCTGGGAAGGCGTGGCCGCCAAGTACCCGGTCGGCGCCAAGTTCGTGGGCCGCGTAACCAACATCACCGACTACGGCGCCTTCGTCGAGCTGGAAGCCGGCATCGAGGGTCTGGTGCACGTCTCGGAGATGAGCTGGACCAAGAAGAACGTGCACCCCGGAAAGATCGTCTCTACCAGCCAGGAGGTCGAGGTCATGGTCCTCGACGTCGATCCGGTGAAGCGTCGCGTGTCGCTCGGCCTGAAGCAGTGCCTGGAGAATCCCTGGGAAGGCTTCGCCGCCAAGTGCCCGCCCGGCACCGAGCTGGAAGGCGAAATCAAGAACATCACCGAGTTCGGCCTCTTCGTCGGTCTGCCCGGCGATATCGACGGCATGGTGCATCTCTCCGACATCGACTGGAATCGCAGCGGCGAGGATGCCGTGCGCGACTACGCCAAGGGCCAGATGGTCAAGGTCAAGGTCCTGGACGTCGACATGGACAAGGAGCGCATCTCGCTCGGCATCAAGCAGCTCTCCGAGGATCCCTTTGTCGGGACCATCGGTGCCATCCGTAAGGGCGAAGTCGTCACCTGCACCGTGGCCACCAGCCTGGAGAATGGCATCGAGGTGAACCTGGGCGACGGCGCGCTGGGCTTCATCCGCAAGTCCGAGCTGTCGCGCGAGCGTAGCGAGCAGCGCCCGGATCGCTTCGCGGTCGGTGAGAAGGTGGACGCCAAGATCACAAACATCGACAAGAAGACCCGCCGGATCACGCTCTCGATCAAGGCCCGTGAGATGGACGAGGAGAAGCAGGCGGTCGCCGAGTACGGCTCCACCGAGTCGGGCGCCAGCCTGGGCGACATCCTGGGTGCCGCGCTCAACAAGGCACAGGCCGAGCGCAAGAAGGACAAGAACGCCGAAACCAAGGCGGACGCTGAAGAGGAGACCCTTGCAGCCGAGGCTGCGGAGGACGCCCCAGAGGAGGCTGCCGAGGAAGCCGCAAAGGATGCCAAGGACAAGGCCACGGAGGAGGCTCCGGCCGAGGCTCCCAGCGATGCGGCCCCGGCTGAGGAGGGTGAGAAGCCCAGCGCCTAACGCGCTATAGTTTTGAAGTTGTCTTTGGGCGGGGTTCGGTCAGGACCCCGCCCCTTTCCTTTGTGACGTCGAACATGAGCCGGGGCCTCATGATTTCCAGGCTCCTAGAGCATCTTCTCGAAGTGCGGGACCAGCCAGAATTCGTCCAAAGCATAGCGGTGAAAGCCGCCACCCAAGTGGTCGTAGAGGCCGCCGCGACACATTTCCTCCAGGCTGAGGACGACGAGGTCGCCATAGGGCTTGTGGCGGCTGGGCAGGTAGGCGCGCCACACTATCTCCATGGCCATGGGATGAGGGAACTTCGGGCCGCGGCCGAAGCCGCCGTAGACCGAATCGATCCCCTGCGCCACCTGTGCCGCGTAGTGATCGGCTTGGGTTCCGGAAATCTGTCCGCCGCGCTTGCCGCCGCCACTCCGCGCCAGGCTCTGCACCACCGCCTCGGCTTTGCGTTGGACGTCTTCCGGCGTTTCGACAAAGGCGTCCGCCAGTGCCTGCAGCAGATCCTTGAAGGCCGGCCGTAGCCGGGTTCCAGCGGGTAATAGGTGCCCCCGGCGAAGGGCTCGCAGTCCGGCGTGAGGACCAGTGTCAGGGGCCAGTCCCGCTGATCTCCCAGCTCTCCGAGCGCTGCCTGGTAGATCTGGTCGAGGTCCGGCCGTTCTTCGCGATCCACCTTGATGTTGACGAAATGGCGGTTCATCAAGGCCGCCGTCTCCGCGTCGGCAAATCTCTCGCGCGCCATCACGTGGCACCAGTGGCAGGCCGAATAGCCGATGGAGAGCAGGATCGGCTTACCCTCCCGCTTGGCCAGAGCCAGTGTCTCTTCGTCCCAAGGCTGCCAGTGGACCGGATTCGTCGCATGTGCCAGCAGATAGGGGCTGCTTTCGGCTGCCAGTCGGTTTCTGATCGCCATCGCCGTCCACCTTCACAGTTAAGCTTATCCGGTTCTTGCCTATGATGCACGCCATTTAGAAACAGATCAATTGTTTTGATTTGGAAGATTTGCGCCTTAAATGCAGACAAGAGAGGACAACGCGGTGTCGGATGATAGGAAAACGGGCAAGCGGGAGGCGGTCTTTGGCGCGCCGTCCGGGTCGGGTTTCGCCACCATGTCTCCGGACAGCTGGCCGCTGTTCTACGAGGTGCATGTCTTCTGCTGCGTGAACGAGCGTGCGCCCAAGCACCGGCGCGGCAGCTGTTCGGCCAAGGGCTCGCGACAGCTTTGCGACTACATGTGCCGAAGGGCCATGGCGATGGGCCTGCGCGACGTCAGGATCAACCAGGCGGGTTGCCTGAACCGTTGCGAGATGGGGCCAACTATGGTCGTCTACCCGAAGGGGCGATGGTACCGCTTTACCTGCGAGGCCGATATCGATGAGATTTTGCGTTTGGAGGTCAAGAAGGGCGTGCCGGTCGAGCGGCTGCTGTTGCGTCCTAACCAAGGTCCCAAACACTGAAACGGGAGCGTGACCGAGATTTATATCGCCAACCACATCAAGAGCGTCGGCATCCAATGGACCGAGATCGCCTTTCACCACTACGAGCGGCTGTCACGGACGAAGTGGCGTATTTCGATGGACTATGCCTGTGGGGCTCACATGGTGCTGTAGAACCAGTCCGACGACATGATTCGGTGCTTGATCCTGGGAGCCTACAACAGCGGCAGGACCTTGGTTCTGCATGACAGAGAGATCGTCATGCAGCCAGGCGAGCAGACACTCGCCAGCTACCGCGACCTGCAGAAGCGTCTGCTCGATTAGATTGGGGCGGGTGAGGCTGGAGCATCAAGGACCCCTGGGATGAACCTTCAGAAGGCATCGTCGATCCGGTCCCTACTTTCAACAGGTCGATCTACCAAGCGCTCAAAGGATAGTATTGGTTCTGCACTGCGAGGACAGAGGCCGAAAGGAGAGACCATGCTGGCTTGGAAACTGGGATATCAAGCCAACTGCTGGGGCGCGCTTGGTGGCGATGGCGTTGGCGTGACCTCCGTCAAGAACCTCTTCTATCGGACCTTTGGCGGGTCGAGCGTGCTGCGGAGGTCGCCGCGGCGGCTGGGGGTGAGCACTTTGGTCGTTGGCGGCGGCGCACAGCGTGCCAGCGGTGTTCGAGACAAGGACTACCTCCGACTCGCCGACAGCCTGGAGAAGGTCTGCAGGATCGCCGAGCGGCGAGGCCTGGACGCGCACTTTCACCCGCATCTCACCGCCATCGCCGAGACACCGGAACAGATCGAGCGCGTCTTCTCGCTGACGGCAATTAAGTTCTGCCCCGACATGGCGCATCTGGTTGCCGGCGGATGCGATCCAAGCGAGATGATCCGGCGCTACTCCGATCGCATCACCTATGTCCACTTGAAGGACTTCCGTCGCGATCCCTTCGCCTTCCTGCCGTTCGGCGAGGGGGATTTGGATATGGCGGGGATCGTCCGGACCCTGGTGGATGCGAATTTCGAAGTCTGGGTCTCAGTCGAGCTCGATTCCCACCCGAACCCCAAGGAGGCCGCCAAAACCTCCGCGTGCTTCCTGGCAGGTGAAATGGGCAAACATGCCGTTAGCGGATCAAAGATCTAGCGCGGTGTTCGTTCAACTTGAACCGGCACCGGCCCGCATCCGGCCACCCATCGGGAGTATGATAGTTGCGCAGCCCCTTGAGTCCCACAGGCGTGGGAAGCGGGTCGATGCGACGCGGCGAGCTGCACTCAACGCGGCTTGGTATGAGCCGCAGCGATTCGTGTCGCCATCTCCCGGGTGATCGCCTCGCCCTCAAGAATCGCCTGTTCCAAGTAGCGCGGTGCGCGGCAGTCGCCAATCCGGAATACCGGCAAGCGGCCATTGAGGGCTCGATAGAACGAATCCTCCGAGCGCCAGCCGATTGCCAGCACGATCCAATCGATCCCGCAGCGCAGTTGCTCTTCGGCCGAGTGCACGTCGACCAGGACGAGATCATCGCCATCGATGGTCTCGATGTCGCTGTTCGCGGTGATGCGCAGGCCGCGCGGTCGAACGCGCTGATAGAAGAGGGCAGCGTTGCTCGGCTCCAAGTCGACGCCGGCGGAGGCCAATGGTGTCACGAATTCCACCTCGTGGCCTTGCTCCATGAGGAACTCAGCCGTCCCGCAGGCTTCCCAATGGGCATTGCGGTCCAGCAGCACGATCTTCCTGACTGATGACCCTTGGATCGTTCAGTCCGGGAATTGCGCCATCCATGGAGGCAGGTAGCGTCTCAGCCTCGGCCTCGGCATTCCGATCTCTACCAGGCATGTAAGGCCGCGAGCCCGTTGCGCAGATCACCGCATCGGGGGCCAGTGCCAGCAGCTCTTGCACGCCCGCCTCGCAGCCGAGTCTGAGGTCGACTTCAAGGCGTTCTGCCTCCATGGTCAGGTGCAGGATGGACTCGCCGATCTCGCCATGATGGGGTTGGCGTGCCGCTAAGGTGGTCAATCCGCCGAGCTCACGGTCGCGCTCGAAGAGGGTGACCCGGTGACCGGCTTCGCGCAAGGCGACCGCCGCGCGCAGGCCCGCCGGGCCGCCGCCGACGACAGCAAGCTGCTTGGTCCCTGTGACGGTCGGTGGAGCGCTGAGCTCCAGCTCGCGACCGGCGGTGGGATTTTGCACACAGCGCAGCGGGTTCTCCTGCATGACTTGGTAAATGCAGGCGTCGTTGCAGCCGATGCAGGGGCGTACCTCTCGCACCCGGCCCGCCTTAACCTTGTTGGGCAGATGCGGGTCAGCGATCAGCTGCCTCGCCATACCGATGAGATCCGCATCGCTTTGCTGCAGGATCCGCTCCGCTGCTGCCGCCTTCTCCGCTGCTGCCGCCTTCTTGATCCGGCCGAAGGCGATCACCGGGATTTTCGTTGCTCGTTTGAGTGCTGCGTTCAAGGCGTTGAAGGAGTTTTGCGGCACGGCCGCTGGCGGAATCTCCATCCAAAAACTGCTAAAGGAGCCGGCATCGCAGTTCAAGATGTCGACGCAACCGCTGTCGGCCAGCGCCCGGGCCATCTCCAGACCGTAGCCGAAAGAGGTGTACTCGTGCAGGCAGAGCCTGATTGAAATCGGCCAGTCAGCACCGATCGCCCGCCGCATCGCGGCGAGCACCTCTATCGACAGGCGCATGCGGTTTTCCAAGGAGCCGCCATAGGCGTCCTCTCGCCGATTGAAGAAGGGCGAGGCGAAGCTGCGCAACAGGCCGTCGTGACCGATCTTGATCTCAATGCCGTCGAAACCCGCCTCGCGCATGTTGACAGCGGATAGGGCAAAGCTCTCAACGACAGCTTCAATATCCTCCGGTTCCATCTCCAGGGTGTTGTAGCGTGCGCAAGGCTCGGGAAGTTGCGAGGGCGCCCGGAGTTCCTTGGGATGGCGATAGAGGGCGGTGTGTCCGCCGTGGTTCAGCTGAGCGAAGATCCTGGCCCCTAAGGGCTGTACCGCGTCCACGATACGGCGATAGGCCGGGATCATATCCGGGTCCCAGGCACGGCCGTAAAGCGGCGACATCTGGCATGAAGGATGGATGGCTTGACTGCCGGTCACGATCAGGCCGACACCGCCCCGCGCCCGTTCGGCGTAGTAGGCGGTCTGCTCCTCCGTCGGCTCGCCACGCCGCGTTTCCATGGCTGTGAAGTGCGGCAGCATGACGAAGCGGTTGCGGAGTTCCAGGCCCTTTCACTTGAAAGGGCGAGAGCAACAGGGAGAAGTTTTCCAAGGCGCACTCCTTCTGCGGCCACCATGGCTGATCATCTCGGCCGGGTGTCCCCAGCCTGCGTGGTACTCTAGGTGATCGTGGGACGGTGTCAAAGCCCCGGAGCGGCAGGGCGAGGAGCAGTGTTAAGTAGAGCCGAAGCTCCCTGCGGCACAGAGCACTGGCTGTCCTCAATCATCTCTACGGCAGGTGTCATTCGAACACACGTATGCTGAGTTCGGCCTTCACCCGATCCATAACCACTGAGCTCTTGAATTTTTGTACTTGCGGCATGCTGAAGAAATAGTTTTGTGTGAAGGTTTCATACTCGTGGATATCTTTGACCACCACGATAAGAATGAGACCCACCTCTCTGGTCGTATAGTAGCACTGCTGCACTTCGGGCGCCTCGCGCATCCATCGTTTGAAAGCGTCCAGCACGTCCAGGGTCTCGCGGCCGAGGTCGATTTCGACCACGACGGTGACGGTCTGGCCCAAGCGTTGAGGATCTAATACTGCGATTTCCCGCTGGATCACCCTGGTGTCGTGCAGCTTCTTCACGCGTGGACTGGCCGCCAACGCTCTCGGCCAGATCGCCGGATGGTTCGAGGATTACAACAAGAACCATCCTCACTCAGGCCTCAGGATGGCGTCTCCAAGGGCGTTCCGAAGCGCTCAATACCTAGCCGCGAGCTGTCCGCTTAAACGGGGGCAACACCAACGCGTTTCTGCACGGTAGCAGGCGATAAGCCGACGAGGTTCCCGTTCTCCTCGGTCAAACGAGAGTCGGCCTGAAGGTGGGACAGAATTTGCCGATCGAACCGGTCCATGTTGCGCTTTTCCTACAGGATTAACAAAAAATCGACGAACTTCAGAACAACCTAGCAACGATCGGCGGAAAATGCACGGAGGATTGGGACTAGGATCTTCGATCAGGAGGACAGCAATCCATGACAGCCCCACCGGTTGATCTCAGCCCGTCGCTGCGCGACGAAATGATCGCGATACGCCACGATCTTCATCGGAGTCCGGAGTTGAGTTTCGAGGAAAGCAGGACGGCGTCGCAGATAGCCGAGCTGTTGCAGCGGTGGGGCTTGACGGTTCACCGCGGCCAGGGTGTCGTCGGCGTTCTGACGGCCGGCACGTCCGTCGGACCGCACGATCACCCTGCGTGCCGAGATGGATACCCTGCCGATCCGGGAGACCGCCTGCCAGGCCACGCCTCCAATCTCGAAGGCGTCATGCATGCCTGCGGACACGATGGCCATATGGCGATGCTGCTGGGCGCGGCCAAACATCTGGCCGAAACCCGCACCTTCGACGGAACCCTGGTCTTCGTCTTCCAGCCGAACGAAGAGAACGGACTTGGCGCCAAGGCAATGCTGAAGGAGGAGGTGGTCAGCCGCTTCGGCATCGAGGAGATCTATGCGCTGCACAACCTGCCCGGCGTGCCTCTGGGCGAGATCTCGACCCGGCCCAGCCTGATCTGCAGCAGCGAGAGCCTCTTCGAGATCGAGATTCTGGACCAAGGCGGGCATGCCTCCATGCCGCACATGGGGAGCCACACAATCCTGGTCGGCGCCGATGTGGTGCAGGCGTTGCAGGCCATCGTCGCCAGAAAGCTGGCGCCTGCTGCCGGCGCTGTGGTCTCGGTCACCGAGTTCGTGACCAATGGCGCGCGCAACATCCTGCCCAGTCGGGTGAACCTGAAGGGCGATGCCTGGGCCCGCTCGTCGCAGGATCGCGAGGCGATCGAACACTTCATGCGCCAGATCGTGGCCGGGGTGGAGGCAGCGCACGGCGTCGAGATCCGCGTCGGCTTCAACACCGAGTTCGTCGAAACGATCAACAACGAGGACTGCGTCGCCGCTGCCATGCAGGCGGCCAAGCGTGTGACCAATCGGGCGATCCCCGATCGCACGCCGATGTCCTTCTTCGAGGGCTTCGCACACTTCCTCTCGGCGGTGCCCGGCTGTTTCCTCTTGATCGGCAACGGCACCGAGGGCGTCCACGGCAAGCCGCTGCATGCCTCCGACTACGACTTCAACGACGATCTTCTGATGATCGGCGCCCGCTTCTGGATTGCCCTCGTCAGCGATCGGCTCGCACCCAGGGGAAGCTGACATGTCTTACTTCGATCAGGCGTCCATCGAACACTTTGCCTACAGGCGGCATAGCGGTGATGCTGCTGCGCGGGTGCTTCCCGCAGCCGGCTTTCGCGAGGCCGCGGCCGAGATCACCCAGTGGGAGGGCTATCAGCCGACGCCCCTGCACAGCTTGAGCCAGCTGTCCGCGCGGCTGCAGGTGAAGGGCCTGCTTTACAAGGACGAAGGCCCGCGCTTTGGTCTCGGCAGCTTCAAGGCGCTCGGCAGCTCCTACGCCGCCCAGCGGGTTCTGCAGCGTGAGATCGCCAAAATGCGGGCATCTGCGGGCCATTCCGATGTCGTCAGGCTGCAAGACGTGCGAGACGGTCGCTTCAGCGCAGAGGCTGCAAAGATCGCCTTGGCCTCCGCTACCGACGGCAATCACGGCCGCTCCTTGGCTTGGGGCTGCCGCCGCTTCGGTGCGCCCTGTCGCATCTACATTCATGCCGAGGTCAGTGCCGAGCGGGCCCAGACCATGCGCGACCTGGGGGCCGAGGTAATCCGCATCGAGGGCGACTATGACGACTCGGTCCGGCTGGCCCGCGAAGAGTCCGAGGCCAATGGCTGGTTCGTCGTGTCCGACACCTCCTGGGAGGGCTATTCGGATCCGCCCCGCGACGTGATGGCCGGCTATGGCGTGATGACCGAAGAGATCACCGCCGCGCTCGAGCCGCCGCCGAGCCATGTCTTTCTGCAGGGCGGCGTCGGCGGCCTGGCGGCATCGGTGTCAGCTGCTTTCCGCCAGCACTGGCGAGAGGCGGCGCCGCGCGTGGTCATCGTCGAGCCCGAGCTTGCCGCCTGCCTCTTCGCCAGCGCCAAGGCCGATAGCATGACCGCTGTTAGGATCGAGGCCGAGACCGTGATGGCCGGACTCTCCTGCGGCGAACCCTCGGAGATGGCCTGGGAGATCCTGCGCGAAGAGGCCGGCGATTTCCTGACCATCCCCGACAGCTTGGTGGCCCCGACCATGCGGCTGCTGGCCGAGCCCATCGCCGGCGATCCGGTTATCGAGGCCGGTGAGTCCGCGGTGGCCGGGCTGGCTGCCGCCATCGCTGCCGCAGGCCGCCCAGCCTTGCGCGAGGCACTGGGGATCGAGGCGGACTCGGTTTTGCTCTTGCTGGGATCGGAAGGAATCACTGATCCTGCGGTCTACGCGAAGATGATGGAGATGAGCGAGGATGTCTGATCACGCGCCGGCGCGGGGCTTCCCTGAGGCCGAGTACGAAACGCGGTTGGAGAATGCGCAAAGGCTGATGGCCGAGCAGGGCCTGGCGGCGATCCTGCTGACCACGGAGCCTGAGATCCGCTATTTCAGCGGCTTTCAAACTCTCTTTTGGCAAAGCCCGACCCGCCCCTGGTTCCTGCTGGTCTCGCGCAAGGGCGGCCCGGTCGCGGTGATCCCGGAGATCGGCGCGGCGTTGATGCACCGGACCTGGGTCAGCGACATTCGCACCTGGAGTGCCCCGGCCCCGGCGGACGACGGCCTCTCGCTCTTGACCGAGTTGCTGCAGCCCTATGCCGGTTCCGGCGCGGTGATCGGGCTGCTGAAGGGGCACGAGACGGCGCTGCGTATGCCTCTGGGCGACTATGAACGCCTGCTGGCGGGCCTACCCGGTCTCGAGGTGCGCGATGCGACCGGATTGGTCCGCAGCCTGCGGATGGTGAAGTCGGAGGCCGAGATCGAGAAGATCCAGCATATCTGCGCCATCGTTTCGCGTACCTTCGGGCGGATCGAGCAGCTGATCCAGGCCGGTCAGCCTTTGGTCGAGGCCTTCAAGGCCTTCAAAATCGAGTGCTTGCGGCAGGGCGCCGACGACGTTCCCTATCTGGTCGGCGGTGCTGATCGAGGCGGTTATGTTGACGTCATTTCGCCGCCCTCCAATCGGCCGCTAAGGTCGGGGGATATCTTCATGATGGATACCGGCTCGGTGTACGATGGCTATTTCAGCGACTTCGACCGCAACTTCGCGGTCGGCAGCGCCGACGATGCCAGCAAACGCGCCTACGAGGTGGCCTTCAAGGCGACCGAGGCCGGGCTCGCGGCCGCCCGGCCCGGTGTCACCTGCGCCCAGCTGTTCCGGGCCATGCAGTCGGTGATTGTCGAGGAGACTGGCGGTGATGGCGGCGGCGACGTGGGCCGCATGGGCCACGGCCTGGGTATGCAGCTGACCGAGTGGCCCTCCCATGCGGCCTTCGACGACACGGTCCTGTGCGAGAATATGGTGATCACCTTGGAACCCTCGCTCAGCTACGGTGAGGGGCGGATCATGGTGCACGAGGAGAACCTAGTGGTGCGCGACGGGCCGCCTACCCTGCTGTCGACCCGGGCGGCCAGTGAACTGTCGGTGATCGGGTAGCGGCCGATGAATCTGGATTTCCAAACCGACAGCGGCATCGGCACCGCTGGCAACCTCGGCCTGATCGTTCTGCAGACCGACGAGACCCTGGAGCAGGAGATGGCCCAGCTGCTCCGCGCGCCGGGGATCGCCATCTATCACAACCGCATCGCCAATCAGGACGAGGTGAACGAGGAAACCCTGGCCAGGATGGAGGCGGATCTGCCGGCCTCGGCGGCGCTCTTCCCCAGCGGCTTGAGCTTCGATGCGATCGGCTACGGCTGTACCTCGGCGGCTACGGTCATCGGGCCGGCGCGGGTCGCAGCCGCCATCGGCCGGAGCCGCCCGGAAGCCAAGGTGACGGAACCGATCAGCGCCACGATCGCCGCCTGTCGAGCCTTGGGCGTGAAGCGGCTCGGCTTCGTCACGCCCTATCTGGCCGAGGTCTCGGCATGCATGCGGGCGATCCTCGAAGAAAGCGGGATGGAGATCGCGGCTTTCGGCTCCTTCAACGAGAGCCAGGATCCCGTCGTCGCACGGATCGCACCTGCCTCCATTGTTGCGGCCATCGAAGCGGTCTCGGCCGAGGCTGCCTGCGACGCGGTTTTCGTCGCCTGCACGAACCTACGCTGTGCCGCGATCGTGCAGGAGGCGGAGGAGAGTATCGGCATCCCGGTGCTGACCAGCAACCTGGCTCTGGCTTGGCACATGTTGACCCTGGCGGGGCTCGAGACCGCGCGGCCCGGCTTCGGCGCTCTCTTCCGGCCGGGGTTGCAGTCTTGATTTCGTGCCATCGGGTGTTGATCCCAACCTGGTCATGCCCTGGCCGAGACCCACTGCTGCCCGGATAAGGGAGTCTGGACAGGTCGCACGGCATTGATTCTACTCATGTTCAGACCTTTGGCGGACCCCCTGGACCCGAGAAGGGAGTCAGTAACGCGCGGCAAGGGAACACGGCCTTTGTCGGACCTCTCGCCAACGCGTGGATGGCCGTGTCGAGCACGACTATCCACGAAAGTGTCGCGCGCTCGCAGGGGCGAGAGTTGCCTTTGAGGAGACCCTGAAATGATTCCAAAATAGGCCTGAACTCAAAGCAGACAGTGGTGAATCAAATCCGGTGATGAAGCCTGTGGTGTAAGTCGCGATCAGCGACCGTTCCTATCGGTACAATCGGCCATTGACCGTGACCGCTGGGCCGGTGCAGGCGAGGAATTGCGCCACCTAGTGCATTTCGAGCCATATCCTAAGACCGGAGGTCGCTCTTGTCTTGCTGTTCGGCGATCTCGTCGCCGCAGGCGCCGAGGCGCTCGACCTCGACCGTCGCATGGCCGATCTCGTAGTTGGACTGCAAGCGGGCGCACACGGCCAGGATGGCGTCTTCGGCGGCCACGCCCTCTGCCGGCACGATGTGCAGTGTCGCAACCAGGGACTGGTTGCTGAGCGACCAGAGGTGCAGGTGATGCGCGTCGGCGACCTCCGGGATGGACTTCACCGTCTCCAGCACATCGTCCCGCTCCAGGTGGTCCGGTGTTTCCTCCAGCAGGATGTGGGCGGCTTGGCGGGTGATCGCCCAGGCGCTTTTCAGGATGATCACGCTCAAGACCAGTGAGAGGATCGAGTCGATCGGCGTCCAGTCGGCGAAGCGGATGACCAGCACCGCACCGGCCGCGCCGATTGAGCCCAAGGCATCGCCCAGCACATGCAGCAGGGCCGCACGCATGTTCAGGCTGCTCTTGTCGCTGCGGCTCAAGAGATAGAGGCTGACGCCGTTGGCGACTAGGCCGGCGAGCGCGACGAAGAGCATGGTGTCGCTTAGAATCGCGATCGGTTGGAAGAAGCGCAGGATGGCCTCGACCACGATCCAGATCGTCAGCAGGATGAGCAGGATGCCGTTGGTGAAGGCGGCCAGCAACTCGAAGCGGCGATAGCCGAAGGTGCGCTTGGCTTCGCCGGAGCGCCGGTCCCAGGCGGATCGCAGCCAGGGCCAGGAGGAGGGCGGCCACGTCGGTGAACGTATGACCGGCATCGGCAATCAGCGCCAGCGAGCCGGAGATGAAGCCGCCGGCAGCCTCCAGAATCATGAAGGCGAAGGTGATGACCAGGACCAGGTGGATACGCCTTTCCGCATCGACGCCACTCGGCAGATGGCTGTGCCCGGGCATGCCGTGGGTGTGCTTGTGCCCCGGCTCGTGTTTATGTTCGTCGCTTGCCATCGTCGCTCTACCAGCCCCTTTTACTCCCGCCTTGCGGCCACCCTCTGTACAGCAGCCGGGCGCGGTTCGGAAACCACCAAGTCCTCGTAGGCGAGAATACGCAGTCGGCCCTGCAGGGTCTCCAGCAACTCGCCGGGGTGCAGCAGATAATCGGGGTTTCTGGGCTTGCCGAAGCGCTCGTTGCCCAGCGCGAAGGTCTCATAAAGAAAGCCGCCGCCCGGCGCTACCGCGTCCAGCAATGCCGGCAGCAGCGGACGGTAGAGATAGTTGGCGACCAGCACGCCGTCGAAGCTCTGTCCTGCCAGGGGGAAGGGGCTGCCGTCCTCCAGATCGGCTTGCAACAGGGTGAGGCCGGGTGTACCGTCGAGGTCGGCGATGCCGGAGAGATCGCGATCCAGCGCGGTCACCCGGTGGCCCAGGTCCAGGAGGTAGCGGCTGTGTCGGCCGCTGCCGCAGGCCAGGTCCAGCACCGAGCCCGTGTTGGGCAGGCACCAAGCATAGCATTGGATCCAGGGCGAGGGCGGCGGTCTGAAGCGGTCTGTCACAGGATTTGGCCTTCCCTTGCTCTTTCCGGTACGGCGCGCCATTTTAAACTCATGATCAAGTATGACCTGAAATGCGAGCAGGACCACCGTTTTGAGGCTTGGTTCCGCAACAGTGCCGGCTTTGACGAGCAGAAAGCCGCCGGCGAGATCACCTGTCCGGAGTGCGGCACGGCGAAGGTCGAGAAGGCCTTGATGGCCCCGCGTCTGCCTGGAAAGGCCAATTCCAAGCTGCCGGCGGCCTTGCGCAGGGAGCTGATCAAGCTGCGCAAGTCGGTGGAGCGCGATTGCGACTATGTCGGCCCCGAGTTCGCCGAAGAGGCTCGTAAGATCCACTACGGCGAGAGCGAGGCCCGCAGCATCTACGGCGAAACCTCGAGCGAGGATGCCAAGGCGCTCTCCGAAGAGGGCGTCGCCTTCGCCCACATCCCCTGGGTCCCGAAAGAGAATGCGTAGGACAGAGCAAGGCCGTCAGGTATCACTAGGTAGCTCGATGCTCGTGCAGACCTTCCGTCCGTAGTGAAGCCCGCGCCTACTTCGCCGCTTTCAGATGCTCGAGCGAGAAGGTGAATTCGCTGTCGACCGGGGTGATGGCAGGCGCGGCAGGCGGTGGTGTCCTTGCCTAGGTTCTTGCCGTCCGGGGCTGAAGACCTCGAACTCCCAGTCGCCGACCTTCAGGTCCTCGGGATAGACATCGTCCCAGCCACTGCGACGCTCCATCACGGCGATCGCCTTGGCCTTGCCGGGCAGCGCGCTCTCAATGACCGCGCCCTCTGCGTCGGTCTGGGCCGCATAAGAGCTCGGCGACCAGCACGGAACCTTCGGGCAGACGGCCGTCGCTCTGCGCGCCCGTGAGCGCAATGTCGTTGGCATAGATCCGGATCGTTTGCTCGTCTTCGAACAAGCGCCCGCCGGTGTAGTAGAGCGTGAAGATCTCCCTATAGTCGCTCGGGAACTCCAGAACCCTGTCTTCCGCTGCGAAGAGGGAGGTCGCCAAGCATGCCGAGAGCCCGATCACTATGGCAAGCTTCTTTGTGAGAGGCTTCCTTTCTCCATGCCCTGTCAGCAAGCCGGCGCCTCCAAGAACGTCGGTGCCTCATCATTGCCTGCGCGGAGAATGGCATTTTTCAGACCATAATAACAATAGCTATTGTTATAAATGAGCTCAGTTTACAAATCGTATGCATGATCTGTCGATGACAACGGCGAGGCATGTGTGTGGGGATGCGTTTTCGAGACAACCGCGTTGAAACCATCGCAGATAGTTGGCGAGATATTTTGGGGAATGTCCCGTTTGATGTTGAAACTCGTCTGAGTGCCGCTGCTTGATGTGAGGTTATGCGGCGTCCTTGATCTGGTCAAGCAGGTGTTTTTGGTGTTGCTCGATGAGAGCCTGCTTGAGGAATGGGCAGTTGCTTGTAAGCCTTGATGCGCCGGAAGCCCTTCTTGGCTTCGAACATGCCCGCCAGATAGTTGTGTGGGTTGTTCACCGTCTGAATATGAAAGGCATCGCGCACGCGTTCTCCCCTGGACAGGTTAAGCGCTTCGTGGCGAACGCCCAGAGCGGCGCGCAGGGCGGATAGGCGCGGTGACCATCACTCACCAACACGATGGGCAAGAACCTGCGCGATGCGCAGAAGCGATACGACGCATCGAATGCCGGATGCTCATCCACGACCGGCTCAATGACCGTGCGCAGGGTATCGGCATTGACCGCCGGAAGCACTGCGCTGACGGTCATACCGCTGCGGTCAGCGGCAAGCAGCACCGGCACCTGCTCATCTGACAGGCCGCGCTTTCCGGCCTTGCCACCGCGGCGACGCGCCTTGCGTTTCAGGTGCCGCTCGCCTTTGCGGCTCTCCAGAACATAGGGCGCGTCGGCCTCGACAATGCCCGTGAGCTTGTGAGCTTCCCCGGTTTCTGCGGCGAGAAACCGGTGCCGCCAGCGGAATGCGATATTGACGGCAAACCTGCATCGCTCGGCCGACGCGCGAAGCGTCAACCCATCCGCAAGACAGGGTCCAAAGGCAAGCCACTTGTCTTTGCGATGAAGACCCGCCAAGGCTGTGCCCGACGCAGCATCAAATGTCTTCTTGCACCCCTTGCACCGATATCGCCGCAGACCCCGCGCCTTGCCACGCGATATCGCTCCGGGTGTGCCGCAATGCGGGCACCGGCGATCTTCACCCACGCTCGCTTCAAGAGCCGCCAGTGAAGCTGACGCTTGCGGACCCCCTGCGAACACAGCTTCGGCTTCCTGCCGCTGCGCCGCGCTGAGTTGCTCTATCCCTGAGAGCCATTCCTGAAACTGCTTGTGATCCATCACCAATTTATCCCTCTGATCTAGAAAGAAACATAACATGAACACATATATCTGTAAACTGAGCCTATAAATAATATGGCATGCTCTCTAACGAGAGGCGTAGGAGTCTGGGCATCGTGGAGAAAATGATCGGCAGACGCCATCGTTGCGGGGCCGCCGTACAGCCCTTCCCGTCAAGGCCGGGTCAAGTCCATTGATGTCCGATTCAGATTGGTGGACAGGGCGCATGGCATTGATTCGAATTGGTTTCAGACCTGTGGTGGGTCTCTTGGACAGCAAATGAGAGTCACTAGAGCAGATGCACCAATCACTGAACGCGGATCGACCAGAAATTCGGGTCTTTTGATTTTTCGATGCGGTGGAACTGAAGGCCGGGCGCGAACGGGTCCTGCTGCAGGTCGAAGAAAGTGATCTTCACCGCAGACTGCTCCTGCGCGCTCAGCTTACTCAGCGCTTTGGTGAAGCTTTTTGCGATGCAGAACTGCATGAACTCGTTAGATCACGATCCAGCGGCGGCCAGATCGATAGTGTGGATTTCTAATATGAGCCAATAGATCTTCCAATTTCTTTGAACTGCGGGTTCGTTGGTCTATACATATAAATCCGCGATGTTACTGATGGTCTCCACGATGATGGTGTCGTTGTTGGCACCGTCGTAGTCCATATCGGCGCCGCTACCACCGAAGGCGCTATCGCTGCCGCTGCCGGCACGCAAGTCGTCATCGCCGAGGCTACCCGACAGGCCGTCCGACCCGCTGCCACCAAACAGCCGGTCGTTGCCACTGTCGCCGAAGAGGCTTTTGTCGTCTCCAGCGCCGCCGTAGAGGCTGTCGGCGCTCTTGCCTCCCAGGAGGTTAACGTCGGAGCTGCAGAGACTGTCATCGCCTGAAAGGCCGGAGACCCTGTCAGCACCGCTTAGCCGAGAGACACCGATTCTTCCGTCGAGCCGCGTAACCTGTCGATCCCATCTCCCTGACCTGCTAATCTGATCCACACGACAGGACTCTCCTGGATCACGATCGTAGAGGTTTGCAGAGAGCAGCGGCAGCTCTCGGTCGATGAAGTGTCCGAATTTCGGAGTTGGTCGAAGCCGATGCGGAAGTAGGATGTGGCGAGATAGCCGTGAGATTTCGTTTTGCGGTGCTTTTTGCCGACGAGGATGTCAGCGGTTTTGGCGGCCCAGGCGACGGCCAGAGCGAGCGGAACGAAGAGAGTGTCGAGTTGAGCCGGATTGGAGAACCTGGTATCTTCGAGGTCGAAGCCGCGGGTTTCGACGTCGCCGAAGCGCTCGATGGCCCAGCGTTTCTTGCAGGCTTCAAGCGCGCGCTGGGGTTCGAGGGTGGTGGCGAGGATCGGGAGTGCGCGATTTTCGATGCGTTTTGCGGCGAAACGCAGGGGCATTCCGAGCGCCTCATCGAGCGTAGTCAGACGGCCATGACGGTTTTTCACGGTGGCGCCGATGCGGCGTTTGCAGAACGAGGCCTTCAAGCCGGGATCGCCCACGTAGCGCCCGATCACGACGTTCATATTGCCTTGGTCGCTGCTGGGATGCAATCTGAGAGGCGTCGGGGATTGGGAAACGGCCCAGAACGGCCAGGACAACGGGCCGCTGATCGGAAACCCACGGGCCAGTGCCAATTTCGTAGCGTTCCGGGCACAGGTCTCCCGTCGTGAAGTCGTTTTGATTGGCATAGCGTTGGCTCACGCTGGTGTCGGCCGTGGTCGCAAGCGGTCGATCCGATCCAGGATATCGGCGAACAGGTCGCGCGGGAGCGCGACCTCGGCCAATTGGAAGGTGACGTAGCGTCCGTGACGCGCGACTTTTGCCCCAATTTTCACCAGCTTCTCGCGCAGCGTCGTCAGCGACCAATTGCTCACTGGGTCTGGCAAAGCGAGCGTGCGCATGAAGTTGCCCAGGTTGTAGGCCAGTGCATGAAGCTGAAGCCGAGCCGCGTTGGCCTTGAAGCGTCGGCAGGATAGTCGCGTCCAACGGATCGCGTTCTTGCCCTCCCTGATGTGTTGTTCCGCCGTGCCACGCTGGTTGTAGAAGGCGACGATCCGCTCGGCGGGCCGGGACAGATTGGTGACGACGAACCCGACGCGGGGATACAACTCGCCCGGATGCCATTCCACTTTCGCCACCACGCGCCGCGCCTGGGTCCAGCTTCCAGCCCGATAGCTGAAGCTGGCGAAGTAGCGACGGACTTCCATCGGGGGCCGTCCCTTTGGGCGCCGTAGCAGGTGGGCGACGTATCCCTGGAGCACGCTGTTGGCGGGAAGCCGGATGGCGTAGCCGAAGCCCTCGGCCTCCAGATACTCGTAGATGTCCGGTGAGGCGAAGGCGGCATCGCCCCGAAAGTATCGCCGCAGCTTGCGCTCGCGATAACGCGCCACGACCGGGTCCAGCACCGCGCGCCAGCCATCGGCGCTGTGCACGTTGCCGGGTCGCAAGGCGCAGCGCTCCAGATCGCCGAGCTGGTTGAAGACAAAAAGCGGGTGATAGCAGGTGCAGCCGAAGTGGCCGTTGTAGGCCGTGCCTTCCTGTTCGCCGTGGGTGGGGCTGACCGAACTGTCCATGTCCAGGATGATCAGCTTCGGCGGTTTGCGACGATGAACGCGGTCGATCCACAGCCCGGACAGAGCGCTGAGTGCGGTGAGATTGACGTCACCCGTCAGCCATTGCGTCTCGAAACGGCCCATCTGGCTCGATGAGGCCGCACCCCGATCCGTCGCCTTGCCGCCGACAATCCAACGCATCGCTGGATCGCGAGAAAGCCGCTCGGCGTCGTTGACATCCTCGTACCCGGCCAAACGCCCGAACACCGCTTGCCGAAGCATCCCGACGACAGCGTGCCAGCCGTTCTTGCCGCGACGACCGTCTCGCAGCGCCCCGGCCGCCATCTCTGTCAGGCCAAGCGCGTCGTCCAGTTCCCGATACGCGAGCAAGCCGCCGTCCGACGTTACCTTCGATCCAGGGAACTCCAGCTTCACGCGGCGGTCGAAATCCACGCGAAGCAGCCCGTTCTTGGATTCACCCATCGGATGCACCATGAAAACCTCGCTTCAATCGACACAACACCATGATATGTAACCATGAAGCAGCACCGTGGGTGGCGCAACCTCAACCCCACCTGGGCAATGCGGGCTGAATCGATTGTGATGTGACGGGATGATGCAAGTCTGATTGAAGGTCTCCAGACAAGGAGGGTCTTGGATGGGACGAGCATTGAGTGGCGATCTGCGGGTTCGTGTTTTGAAGGCATCACAGGCGGGCCTGTCGGCGCGTGGTGCGGCGGCGCGGTTCGGTGTGGCACCATCGACCGCGGTCCGCTGGATATCGCGGGCGAAAGCCGGTGAGGTGGAGCCGCAACCGATCGGTCGTCGACGCGGGTCGAGCCTTGATGGGCATGAAGGCTTCATCGTGGGCCTGATTGAGACTGACCCTGATTGAGACTGACAAGGACATCACGCTCAATGAGATGTTGGCGCGCCTCGCGGACGAGCGCGACGTCCGGAGATGACGTAGAGAAAGTTTCGCACATTTGTGTGTGGTTGGTGGCCCCGCATCCCTCAGGCTTTCAGTCACCAGACGGAGAAGCCAATAGAGGAGGCCAGAGCCACCATGGGCGAGGATAACACGAAGGGCCTGTCGAACGTGGTCCGTATCGACGCCGGTCGGATAGAAGATCATCTGAGGCAGATCGTGCGAGGCAGCGTCGAGGAGACACTGAACAGCCTGCTGGAGGCAGAGGCGGATCGGCTTTGCAATGCAGGGCGCCATGAGCGCAGTGAGGCGCGCCGCGACACACGAGCTCAAGCTGCACACGCGCACCGGAGAGGTGCAGGTGCAAGGTGCCAAAGCTTCGCAGGCAGACTTTCGAGACGGCAATCATCAAGCGCTATCGCCGGCGCGCGCGCTCGGTCGAAGAGGCTTTGATGGAGATTTATCCGGCAGGTGTGTCGGTACGCCGGGTGGAGGACATCACCGAGGCCCTGTGGGGCACGCGGGTGAGCCCCAGCAGGGTCTCCACTCTCAACAAGAAGCTCTACTCCCAGGTCTAGACCTGGCGGAACCGGTCGATCGAGGGCGAACACCCCTACCTCTATCTGGACGGCCCTACCTCTATCTGGACGGCATTGTCCTGAAGCGCAGTTGGGCAGGTGAAGTGCGCAACGTCTCGCTGCTGGTTGCGGTCGCTGTCAAGGCCGACGGCTACCGCGAGATCCTCGGTAGCCTCGAGGGAGCCAAGGAAGACAAGAAGGGCTGGAGCGCCTTCCTCAAGCACCTCAAGGAGCGCGGCCTGACGGGTGTCGAGTCGATCGTCTCGGATGCCTGCATGGGGCTCGTAGAGAGCGCGACCGAGTTCTATCCGGACGCCCAGTGGCAGCGCTGCGTCGTGCATTGGTAGCGCAATGCCTTCGTGCCCGGTGCCGACCGGCAAGATGCGTGACGTCGCTCTCATGCTGAAGGCTATCCATGCCCAGGAGAGCCGCGAGGCGGCCCGCGCCAAGGCCACGCGGCCAAACTCGGAGCCATGCGCCTGACCAAGGGCGCCGACTGGCTGGAGGAGACGGTCGAGGAGACCTGGGTCTACCATGCCTTCCCCAATGAGCATTGGCGCCAGATCAGGACCGACAATCCTCTGGAGAGGATCATGCGGGAGATCCGGCGGCGAACCCGCGTCGTCGGAGCCTTCCCCGACGGCCAAGCGGCCCTCAACCCGGCCACGGCCAGGTTGAGACACATCGCTGGCACCAAATGGTCCAGCAAGCGCTACATGAACATGGACCTGCTCAAGCAGCGGGACAGGGGTGCCTGATGGAACAGCCCGCCAAACCCAATGTGCGAAAGATCCTGGACACTACCCGTCCGGATTGGCCGGAGCGCGCTGAACAACTGGCTGCGCGGGTGTGGCTTCACGTACAAAAAAGACCGCGCACGCATTGGAGCAGGAGCGGCCGGAGGTCTTGAGAAAGCGCCAAGCCTAGTTTGACAGCCGACTCGACTTCGATCCAGCCAGGCCGGTCTTCATCGACGAGACGGGCCTGTCGACGAAGATGGCTCGGCTGCGTGGGCGTTCCAAGCGGGGCGAGCGTTGTCGCGCGGTCATCCCCCACGGTCATCCCCCACGGGCATTGGAAGACAACCACCTTTACCGGTGCGCTTCGGCTGACCGGAATGACCGCGCCGACGGTGCTCGACGGCGCCGTGAATGGCGTCGCTTTTCTTGACTATATCGGGCAAGCGCTGGCGCCGACCCTTGATCCCGGAGATGTCGTGATCATGGATGACTTGCCGGCGCACAGGGCCGCCGGCGTCCGACAAGCCATCGAGGCCACAGGCGCCACCCTCACATATCTGCCGCTCTACAGTCCCGACTTCAACCCAATCGAGATGGCATTCGCCAAGCTCAAATCACCGATCCGCGCAAAGGCCGAAAGAACCGTCAGCACCCTCTGGAATACCGTGGGCGACATCATCGGTCTGTTCGAGCCGCACGAGTGCGCAAACGATTTCGCACCAGCAGCTATGACACTTCATAAAATGAATGTGTTCTAGGTTGGCGAAGGAGGCCGGGTGCAGCCAGGGTCTTGAGCGATCCACCGGGAAGGCATGGTTTCCGCTGTAGGCAAGCTGGGTCATGTCGCCGACGACGATGGCTTCGGCCGGCAAGGCGTCGCGCAGTGCGGCCAGCACCCGGCGATGTTCTGCAGTTTTGGCGCCGCCGAAGACTTGGAACTGCTGGCGCACGCGGGGTAGATCCTCCTGCCAGGCAGTGGCAAGACCGCCGCCTGCGACCGGCAAGGCAGCGACCAGAGCCTCAGCAGTCAGCTTGGTGTCCGCCAGAATCGGCAGGTTGACCGGGTAGCGGTCGGTCTTCTTGCGCGGGTCGAGGTCGACCCTGATCAGGGAGCCGCCGAAACTGAGCGTCTGGTTCGAGGCATCGACCGTGGAGAGTTCGGTGACGATCCCCAGCACTAGGTCGGCTTTGGCCAGCAGCGCCCGCGCCTCGGGCATCGAGAGCGCGGCGCCCAAAACCTGCGAATGCCCCTCCGGCACCACGCCTTTGCCGCAAATGGAGCTGATAACCAGGGCGCCGCAGCGCTCGACCAATAGCCGAAGCGTGCCGCCACGTCCGCCGCATCGGCGCCGACCAGCATCAGCGGGCGCGTCGCGTTTCTGAGCAGTTCGGCCGCCAGCGCAATTTCTTCAGGCCGCGCAGCCGGCGCCTTTGCGCTCTTGCGCGGTGTCCAGTCACCCACTGCCAATTCCGACAGGAGATCGCGAGGTATCTCGATGTAGACCGGCCGCGGCCACCCGGACTGCATCGCCAAGAAGGCCTGAGCCACGACTTCGGAGATATCCTCGGGCGATAGTGCCTGACCGGCACAGGTACAGAACTGCTCGGCGATCAGGCGCTGGTTGCGCAGCTCGTGAAAGGCCCCCAGCCCTTGCCGATCTCGCGCCGGGTGTTGGTGGAGGCCACGACCAGCATCGGCTGGCTGTCGGAATAGGCCTGTGCGATCGGCGTTGCTGCGTTGGCGAGCCCCGGTTCGGAAATCAGGAAGCAGGCGGCCGGACGGCCGCTCGACCGCGTGAAACCGTCGGCCATGAAGCCGGCACCCTGCTCGTGGCGGGTCAGCACGTGGCGCAAAGACTGCCGTGCGAGACCGCGATAGAGCTCGATGGTGTGCACCCCCGGGATGCCGAAGGCCGTGTCGATCCCATAGTCCGCCAGCAAGGCGACTAGGGCCTCGCCACAGAGTTTCGCGCGCGCATCGGCCATGGTCGTCTCCAAGACTGGCTTCACCGAAGAGATCGGCAGCGCTAGATCGTATTTCGCATCAATAGGTCATATATCGATCAAGAAGCTTTTGTCGCTGAGGGAACCGCGCCTTGAAGCGCTGGGGCGTGAAGGGCCTTAGTCGTAGAGCGCCACGCAGCGCACCTCAATGCTCCAGCGATCAGGCGCGTCGGCGGGCTGCAGCGGATCGTCGAAGGCGCTGTGGAAACTGAAGGTGCAGGGTCTGTCCGGCTGCCTCGCATCGGCAGTCCCGCCGCCCGAGCGCGCCAGGGTTCCGGCCGAGTCCCACTGCTTGATCAGCAAGGCCTCGTCGCAGGTGAGTGCGGAAAAGAAGTACCAGCGATGTCCCTCGGCATGCTTGGCATAGTAGTTCTCGCCGATCCGATCGGCGTAGTGGATCTCGAAGACCACCAGATCCTCCGGATGCACGCTGGCCGCATCGCAGAGTGCAAGCGGATGAGTGGCGACCGGCTCGCACGCGATGTTGCGCCAGAGATTGATGATCGCGAAACGACCGCCGGCGAGCAGGCGATCGACCCGGTCCGCTTCTAGCAGCGAGCCACCCTCGCGGAGCAGGCTGCGATAGGTATCGTTGGCGGTCGGCGCCTTGGCCAGGTCGCGCAACCTTTGCGGCGCAGAGGTCAGGGTGTAGTCGCCATGTACCATATGCAGCGGTGGCTGCACCTGCTGTCCGCCTTGGCTCTGGCGCTTGCTGCGATTGCCGGAGACCGAGCGCACATTGTGGTCGAAGGCGGCGACAAGACTGGCACCGCTCATCTGGCGGACGATCTCGATGCACTGAGGATAATAGCGGCGCACCACCGCTTCGTGATCGAGAAAGTCGACAGCAGACGCCATCGCTGCCTCGCATCGCTCGAAGCCATTGGCGTCAAGGGTATGGCGCTGGGATACCGCCAGGCCCCGCGAGTTACAGACCGGCATCTGTCGCCGGTCGAAATCGGCTCCCACCCAGGGGCTGTCATTGCCGCTATCGTCCCGACGCGTGAACACCCGACCGTTGCGATAGAGCGAACTCTCTACGGACGCCGCCAGATAATTGAACCTACCGCTTCGAACCGCGCTGCCATGCAGCTCCGACGCCAAGCCCATCGACATGCCTCATTCAAAAGCTAAGGGGCGCATGAAGAAACTTGCTCACCCGGTTTGTCGCATCACTCCCGTCCCGCACATTCGCGATGGTGCAAACAACCCGCCACCTGCCTGTTGCTGAAGCAAGCAGGCGGCGTTCTCGGCCCGCTCGAGGGCGCTGCCTAGGACTCGACCTGCGCGATGAAATCCTGACCCTCACCCAGGTGAGGGATGCCATGGTTGTGGCCACCGTGCGCTTCGGTCCCCTTCAACACCGCCGTGCGGCGGGTGAAGGTCACCGACATTTCACCGGCAAGCACTTTCCGCACTACATCGTACTGCCATTCGCTCACGGTTTTCGCGGCCGGCCGTTCGGAGATCTTGGCGAACCAGGTGCTAATCCGCGGGTGCTTCTCCCAAACCCGATCGGGAATGATGTAGCCGGCGTCGTGCGACACGAACTCATGGAAGGCAGCCAGATCGGCATAGCTGATCTCGCTGCCGCAGACATAGTCGCTGTCCTTCAGCCAGTAGTTCTCCATCAGATCCATCGATTCATAGAGAACGTGGAATCCCTTGCGGCGCTCGGCGGTGAAATCCTTGTCCTTGCCGTAGATCAGCGGTGCGAAGATGGTCCAGTGGAAGGCGCCGCCACCCAGGCGCAGCGTGTAGGCATACCACTGGACGAACATGTTGATCCGGGTCCGCTCCTCCAAGCTGGCGCCAAACCAATGTGCCGAACAGTCGAACTTCTCGTTCAGATAGCGCCCGATAGCCACATTCTCCCAGATCCGCAGGTCACCATCGCAGAGAATCGGCACCTGCCCGGTGGGATTGTACTCGTTCCGAAATTCCTGCGTCTCGTTGATGTTGGTGGTGATGTCGACGACCTCGTCCTCGAAGGGAATGTCGTTCTCCAGCATGAACTGTCGTCCCGTGCGGCAAGGCTGGGACGCCGGGTGATGCAAATAGCGTAATGTCCAATTCATCTGGATTTCCTCCCTGTTTCAAGGACGCGTTTTCAGGGCGAGCATCCTACAAAAGCTTAACAATGTCGAGGAAAGTTTGTCAATCAAATTGCAAGATAATATATGATTGGATAGGTTGATGCAAGCAAACGTGTGGCGAGTGAGGTTGGTGAGGATGGCGACCCGGCCCGACCCGAATTCGGATCTACTGAACATCAAAGAGGCAGCGGCCCTACTGAAGGTCAGCGAGGCCTCGCTCAGGCGCTGGACCAATGCCGGCAAGCTCGCTTGTCTGCGGCTGGGCGCCAAGCGCGAACGCCGATTTCGCCGCGAAGACCTGATGGCCTTTCTCGAGGTGCGTGAAGCGCCAGGCGCCGCGATACCGCCGAGCAGTCGACCGACCGAGGTGCTGCTGGAAGGTATCGCCATCGAATATGGCAATCACATTTGCACCCTCTACGAGAATGACCTCGGCCGCCTCAAGTGGTCGGTCCCCTTCCTCACTGACGGGCTGCGCAACGGCGACGGCTGCTTTCTGATCGCCACGAAAGCGGTGCGCGAAGAAATCTTGGGTCACATCGGCGAAGCCTGGAGCGATCTGGCCGAAGCCAAGGCGCAAGGCCGGCTAACCGAGAGCGACGGCATCGGCGACGGCGAAGCCATGTGTCGCTTCGTCGAGCACAGCCTGGTCATGTTGAGCCGAGCCGGCTTGCGCTCCTTCAGGTTGCTGGGTGATATGTCCTGGTATCGGCAGCAGGGGATGACCGACGCGGAACTGATCGCCTACGAGGCCCGCTACAACTACGACATCGCCCGCCGCTTCCCGCTGGTCAGCGTCTGCCAGTATGACGTGCGCGCCTTTACCGGCCCTGCCGTCCTGAACGCCCTGAAGTGTCACGAGGACACTTTCAACTACCCACTCTCCCGCTTCCTCGCACTCTAGAGCCCGACCGCTACTCGATCAGCGCCAGAAGGCTCTGCAATTGCTGCGGTCTGCAGGTCATCGCGACCTGCTCCGGCGCCGGGTGGCACACGGCCAGGGCCGAGAGATGCGCATCGTCCAAGGGAAAGTTGCGCAGTAACCAACGCGTCGAGCGGCCCGCGAGTTCGCCGATGAAGATCAAGCCTGGCGGATCAAGTGAGACGGCGAAGGCGTGAAGCGGCAACGCCATGCCTTCGCCCGTGGCCTTGAGGTAAACCTCTTTACAGTATCCGTATTTAGATCGAGCGGGTCTATCCTCCCAAGTTTGCTCTTCGCGAATGAGGGTGTTGGCGAGGATGAGGAGTTTTCTCATGACGGCAATGATGGCAAGTTTTTTGGGTTTGCCTGCTTTCACGAGGCGTCGGTAGAGGGCCTTGAGGTTGGGGTTGTATCGGCAGGCGACGACGGCTGGCAGGTAGAGTGCCTGTCTGAGTTGGCGCGCCCGCCCCTGATCGAGGCCTTGCCGTGTCAGGCGCTGGACTGTCTGGTGATGGGCGCGAGGCCGGCCAGGGGTTTGGCCATGATCTGCCCGAGTTCCGGCATCGGGGCGATGAGCGCGTCGGCAGTGGTCTCGGCGATGCCTGGGAAAAGAGGTTAGGAGCTGTCGACGACGCTCGAGGCCATGGCTCTGGTCGCAAAGCGCCTCAATGGCTTGATCGATGGCCGCGAGATGGCGCTCGATCGGCGCCAGCTGCCGGTTGAGCAGCTTCTTTGTCAGGCCGAGGGAGAGGCTGGCCTTTCTGTTGCTGGCCGCGGTGCGCTGTTCGACCGAGGCCTGGCGCAGGAGGTGCAGTTCGCGCAGGTCTTGCAGGGCCTTGCCGGGAGACGTGGTTAGCGCCATGGGTCTCTGTTGGCCCATGCGGGCCAACATGGCGGCATCGAGCCTGT
This sequence comes from Rhodospirillales bacterium, assembly GCA_965202755.1. Classification (GTDB taxonomy): domain Bacteria; phylum Pseudomonadota; class Alphaproteobacteria; order Kiloniellales; family JACOMY01; genus JACOMY01. The sequence continues at coordinate 196,173 of CBDBCL010000037.1, forward strand.
CGGTCTTGGCCAGCGTCCTCTCGCCCTGGATGGCTGCCAAGGCCACTTTCGCCTTGAATGCTGGACTGTGGTTCCGGCGCGGGCGTCTTGCCGTGCTCTCCTCGCTCTCGGCTATTAGGCCGATCTCACGCGAAAACGCCACTTAACTCACCTGTCCAGCTTTCCCGAGCCACCTCTCCCAGCTCCGGTTCGGCTCCCCGGTACAGCTAGCCAGAGAATGCGGTCCTCATTGCGCGCCAACGGCACAGTCTCTTCCATCCAGCCCAAGCTCCTCGATGCCGTCACCGGCCCGGCGAAGCAAGCGACCGCTTGAGGTCAAGAGGAATGGCCGCATGCTTCTGCTGGGCGGGGATTCGCGACAGTCCCATCGAGTTTGATCTCGGAGGTGATACATCTGGGTAACCAGAGCGCCTATCTCAGGCACGACAAGGGCGGCATCTTCAGTACTGGACGCCAGATCGAAACGAACCGTGCTCGCACCGATGAAGGCTGCGAGCGACCAAGAATGAGCGTCATGTGAGGAAAGACATAGATGCGGCCTCCTGGCGCCTCTGCCGTGGGCATGAGTACAAAGTAAAGCAGCGCATCGCTAGACCGCTTCTCGAAGAGCCTGTATTGAAAGAGCGGATGTTCAATACCGGCCGTGGCTGCCCTCTCAATCAAGAGGGAGGAGGAGCGTGCGACGAAGTCCCCCCACCAATCCACGCCGAAACCAAAGGCGCCAATCGGAAATTGCCTTGGCAAGCAAGGTCGGATCAAGTTGGCGATGCGCACGCCAGAAGGCCGGCAGCTGCGCGACGCTCTCAAAGGATGCGCGAATGTAGTTCATTCCTTTCGCTTGCGAGCCTAGATGCCTCACAGGAACCACTGTCTCAGGCATAGCGCCCCTGTGCTTTGCCATGACCAATTGGCCGGCAAGGGTCGCGTATTCCGTAATCTCGGACTGCGTGGCTTTTGGCAGAGACAGCATCGATCCGTAAATCGTGAAGTTATTTTCCACCTGACCGCTAGAACGATACGCAGCAAGAATGCGACGAAGGTTTTCCCACTTCATCGGCGGCGAAGGCAGCCGATGGAACGGCGTGCTCTCCTTTCGGCCGGATCCGCCGGACCTTACCCTGCCTTGGTACAGGGCGCGACAAGTCGCGAGCAGGAGTTCCATGAAGGTCTGGCCAAGCTCTCCGTTGAACAAAGTGTGGTCGAGTTGGACACCGATCCACTGACGCGCGCTGACCGAGAAGGTCGTTTTTCCGAACCAGCGATCAAATCCGTTGCCGATCATGAGTGGCCGCTGAAAGGCGACACCTGTCGAATCGTGCGGATGTTCGTCGATGGTGGCGATGCCAAGGGCGGATTCCACGGCAGCCATGGTCTTGGCGATCATTCGATCCTGGAGGAGGGTGGTGCGAAGCTCGGAAGCCTCGTTCCGATCGATGGCGGTCACAGCCGGTAAGAGGTTCGGCGGCCGCTCGCCCCGATCTTCGATCATGCTATCGATCGCATTCACCAATGCGTCGAATTCGCCCGCACCGCAGGCCTCGGGCAGATCCAGACGGTAGATGTCGCCGTGTGCCAAGACGCTTCAGTGGCTCGATTGGGAACAGTCTTTAATGATGTCGCAGGCGACCGCCGGCAGACGGCTGGTCGCGGAGGCTAGCGCGACCCTCTCGTCGGGGCAGGCTCGGCCTTCCAGATTTGCCTGCCGGACGCCTCGGACCAGCTGCGTCATCAAGAGAATGACGCTCGTAGCAGCCTCGGCCGTAGTCCAATCATCCAGACTCAAACCTAGGTCAAGCTGGTCGAAGTCCAGGGTGACGCTGATCGTTCCGCCGAGCGACCCTTTGGGTAGCGCCCGATGTTCCGCCAGGAACTTGTGCCAATAGGTGTTGCAACAGGGTAGAAATGTCGCTGTCTGAGCAAAGCAGAAAGGTCGCACTGGCGCTTAAGGGAGCCCGGCCTGACAGGGCTGCGACCCTCAACAGATTGCAGCCCTGTCGGGTCGGGCGGGTCACTTGTTCGCCTGCCCGGTCTTTTGGGTTCGTTTCTTGATCTGCGGGCCGGTTACGTTGTTTTCGGCCAATCGCCCGATAGCCCATCTTCTCGCTGTCGGTCCGCACCTTCGGCTTTGCCGGCAGGCTCTCCTGGCTGTTCGCGGACCTGGGACAGAACGGCGCTCAGGTGCTTGTTCTCGACGACCGCGGGGTGACTGACGCGCCGATCCTTATCGAACACGATGTAGGGCAGCGAAAGACCTCTCCAACGCACCTGAAGCCGACCATCCGCGAAGACCTGGGTATCGACATACTTGCCGACGAGCGCACGGGTTGTATCGTTCTGCTCTGGGACGATCCGCTTGCGTTCGTAGGAGAAGGATAGCTGCTTGCCGACATAGCTGTTCCATCCCGGATGATCACATAGACCCTCGCCGGCGGGCGCTGTTCGTGGCACGCTCCATCCTGGGCGAGGTTCGGGACGTGAGGACGAGCATGCCGATCTCTCTTCACAAGCAGGCGACGACGACGCCGAAGGTACGGGCGGCGATCCAGGCGAGCGACGAGCCGGCTTGGGTCCTGGCCGAGCGGTACGGGATCTCCGAGCAGATCGTGTGGAAGTGGCGGAAGAGGGACAGCGTCCACGACCGGAGCCACACGCCGGCACAAGCTGCAGAAGACGCTGACACCAGCCCAGGAAGGCTGTCGCCGTGTCTCTGCGCAGGATCCTGCTGTTGCCCTTCGACGACCTGCTGGCCCTGGTCCGCGAGTTCCTGAATCCGGATGTTCCGCGCTCGGGGCTCGACCGCTGCCTGCGCCGGCACGGCATGTCCAAACTGCCAGGACCTGAATCCGAAGGCGGCGAAGCCCGACCACAAGCCGTTCAAGGCCTACGAGCCCGGCTACCTGCACATCGACGTGACATACCTGCCGCAGATGGCCGATGAGGAGAAGCGCCGCTCCCTTTTCGTCGCGATCGACCGCGCGACGAGATGGGTCTTCGTCCGCATCTATCCGGCCAAGACGGCGGCCAACGCACGCCGGTGCCCGCGCGACCTCCACCGGGCCGCGCCGATGCAGATCACCCGAGTTCTCACGGACAACGGCAAGGAGTTCACCGACCGGCTCTTCGGCCTCCGCCGCCGTCCGGCCACCGGGAACCACGAGTTCGACCGCCTCTGCGCGGAGCCTGGCATCGAGCACCGCCTCGCTCCGCCGATGCGGCCCGAAACGAACGGCAGGGTGGAGCGGTTCAATGGCTGGATCGAGGACGTCCTGCAGAGCCACCGCTTCCGCTCCGGCGAGGATCTTGAGCGGACGCGCCTGCGCTAAGTCCGTCTTTACAACGGCCAGCTCCCGCAATCCGCGCTCAAGGGCCGCACGCCCATCGACGCGCTCAAGGACTGGTACCGCCAGAAGCCGGAGATCTTCAAAAAGAGATCGTACAATCACGCGGGATGTGACACCTAAGCGGCTTCCCGTGCCGCTGTTCCGGCCGGGACGATCAAGGCATCGACGGCGATTGCGCCGCACTCGGTCACCACCACCGGATTGGTCTCGATCTCTGCCGCACCTGACCCTAGCGAGGCGGATGCAATGGAAAAGGCACTGAGCGCCAGCGCTGCCACGCGCAGATCGCGCGGCGCCTTGCCTCTGGCACCTTCGATCAGTCGTGCGACGGTCAGCTTGCGGATCATGGTGACGGCCTGCTGCGGGCTGAAGGGCGCGAGGGCGAACTGCCGCTCGTCGAAGAGATCCACCAGAATGCCGTCGGGCGAAACCATGACCAGGGGGCCGAAGTCGGGGCCATACAGGGAGCAGAAAGCCAGCTCGATTCCTCTTTCGACCTGCTTTTGAAGGGTCACGCGCGAGCCAAGGCGTGCGGCCAGGTCGGCATAGGCCCGCCTGCACCGAATTCGAGCTCGTCAGGTTCAGAACCACGCCGCCCAGATCGCTTTTGTGGTCGATGCCGATCTCCGCGGTCTTCGGCACCAGCGGAAAGCCGAAATCCGCGGGGCGGCACGGGCGACCCTTTCGGTATCCTCGCAGACCCGGCTGGGCGCCGTAGGCAGGCCGTAGCCGGCCAGAAGTGCGAGGCTCTTGGTCTCGTCCATCTGTGGGCCCAGGGGCTGGGCCAGCGGCACCTCGGGTCGAGCGTTGCGCGCGCGGCGGCGGTGATCGGCCCAGTCCTGCAGGTGCCGAATCGCGGTCATGACCGTCTCGGCACCGTTTAGGCAGGGCACGCCCAAGTCGGCCAGCCGAGCGCCAATCTCGCGATTGTAGGTTTGGTCGAAGCTAGCGTAGGCGAAGACCGGCTTCACCGTCGGCCCGGCCAAGCTTTCAGCATGGTTCAGCAGGCCCTGCTCGTAGACGTAGTCGTCGCGCAGGTCGGCTTCGAAGCCCAGCATAGAGACCTCGGGTGCCACTGCTAGAATTGGCAGACCGCAGTCGAAGACCTTGGGAAACTCCTCGGTCATGTCGGCGGCGCAGTCGAGTGGATTGGAGGGCTCCAGCGCCGCTGGCAGGGCGTGCGTCGTGGCGCGGCTGGCGGCATAGGCGATTTACTCGTCCAAGGTCGCGCCGATCTCCTGCACCGGCGAGGCCATCAGGTCGAAGCGGAAGCCCGGATCGTTCATGCCGAGCACGGTGAAGACGCTGCCGGAATGGGCGAAGAGAGAGATTCCGCCTGGTTTCAGGTGGTCGGCTGTGTAGAAACTGCCGACCAGCCCGCTGTGCGTGTTCAGAACGCCCATCCCGGAACCGCCGCAAATCGGCAGATCCGCCTTTCGCGCGATGCCCTTCAGGCGTTGAAGGAGTAGCGTGTCGTCCGCCGTCTCGCCTGAGCAGTCGTCGAAGATCACCGCGGACTTGGCGCCCAGATCGATGGCGTCGAGCAGCGCGCGTTCCAGGTTGTGGCTGCCGAGGCCCAGCACCGCCAGATCCGGTGCCTGATCCAGATCGCGGGCAGGGCTTGGCGATCCAGGATGGTGCGGCCACGCGGATTGATGAAGCTGACCTGCCCCTGGAAGCCGCCTGACAGGCTGGCCTCGGCCAAGCGGGCGCCAAAGGAGCCGGCGCGGGCCGACGCGCCGACCACAGCCAGCGAGCGGGCCTCGAACAATGCGGACAAACGTTGTGTCATGATATTAGCCCTTGAAGCTGGGATCGCGTTTCTCGACGAAGGCCAGCGAGCCCTCGGCGAAGTCGGCGGACTGCAACATGCGCTCGTAGACCGGCATGTCGCTCTTGCCGGTCCAGGCGTGACGGACTGCAATGTGGCTCTCCTCGACCGAGCAATGGCCGTACTTGCGCATGTATTCCTTGAGCGCGGTCGCTACCAGCGGCGCCCCCTCGGCGATCGTCTGTGCCACTGCACGGGCATGCTGCAGCAGGCGCTCGGTCGAAACCACATCGCGCACCAGGCTCCAATGCTTGGCTTCCTGCACGTCCATTCTGCGGCCTGTCAGAATTAGATCCATCGCGACGTTGTGGGGGATGCGATAGTGCAGCTTCTGGATCGCGCCGCCGTCAGGCAGAAAGCCGCGCTGCATCTCCGGCAGCCAGAAGTAGGCATCCTCCGCGCAGACGATGACGTTGCCACCGAACGCCAGTTCGAAGCCGCCGCCGATCGCCCTGCTGGCCAGTGCCACCACGCCCGGCTTATAGAGCTCGAAATGCTCGGGCAGGCCGCCCAGGCTACCGGGACCCAGATCGAAGCCCTGCTCGTGATCGTCGCTTTCGCCGGCGGCAAAGGCCTTCAGATCCCAACCGGCGGAGAAGATGTTCTTGTCGTCGCCGGCACTGGACAGCAGGCCGATCCGCAAAGCGGGATCCTCCTTGAGTCGATGGAAGGTCTCGTACATCCGGCGGCTGATCGCCAGATCGATGGCGTTGACCGGCAGACGATCCAGGGTCACCTCGAGGACATGCCCGGTGACCGATACCTGAACCTAGTCAGTCATCTCTCCCTCATGGAATTCATGCTATAGACGGGATTTCGCCCTTCCGACTTTGGAATTTCGTTGATTTCACCTGGGAAAGGCGACCAAGGAAGGCCGGAAAGCGTTCATGATGTCATGAAGGAAATCTGTGATCGGCTACTAGAAGCAGATTTCGCCCATGGAATCCCTTCTGGCGGTCGAGGCGGCGGCCCGGCTGCGCAGCTTTTCACACGCGGGCGAGGAGATGAATATAACGCAGTCGGCCATCAGCCATGCCATCGGTGCGGCTGAAGAACTCCTGGGAATCCAGATCTTCGACCGCAAGGTCAGGCCGATCCGACTAACCGCCGAGGGGATGGTCTATGTGGCCGCGGTAACGGCTTGCCTGGCCCAGATCTCGGCCGAGACCGAGAGCATTCGCCGCAGAAAGCGCAGCAATGTGCTGACGATCTCCTGCAATCTGGCCTATGGGAATTACTGGCTGCTGCCCCACCTGAAAGCCTTTCACGAGGCCTATCCCGACCTGCAGGTGAACATGGTGACGACCTATCAGGGCCTGGCCTCGCTGGAGGAGGGCATCGACGTGGCGATCCGCTTCGGTCGTGGCGACTGGGCCGGCTGCGAAGCGCAGCTGCTGTTCCGCGAGCGCCTCGTGCCGGTCGCCTCGCCGGACTATGTAAGGCGCTCTGCCCCGGTGTGCCGGCCTGCGGATCTGCGCGAACATAGTCTGCTGCACGCGGTCTTCGTCGATCGGACTTGGTACGACTGGGGACAGTGGTTCCAGCACTTTGGCGTGGAGGCATCTGGGACCCTGCCCGGTTCCACCTTCGACAATCATCTGCTGATGATGCAGGCCGCCTTGAGTGGGTGAGGTGTGGCGCTTGGCTGGATTGGAACCGCAGCGGACTTTTTGCGCGAAGAGCAGCCGCTGCGCGCCGTGGCCGAGCCCTCGTCTTGCAGGACGGGCTGCTTGCCGTTGTTCGCAACTGGCACGACCTTAGAACCGGGACCTTTGTCGAGTGGATTTCCAGCTACGCAGAAGCGGAGATGGAGGATTTGCTGTGGAATTTTGGTGGTTTGCGGTGATCGAGGGCGCTGCCGTCACCCCAGCACCAGGTTCGCCAAACCCAAGAGAGCCGGGTCCGGGTCCTCGATGAGTTCCACTGACAGCTCCTGCGCCAGCTCTCGCAAGGGATGCGGATCGGCCAGAACCTGAGCTAGGCCGGCGGCGATGTCGTCGGCGAGCGCATGGGCGACGCTGCCGATCAGGGAGAGGCCGCCGGTAGCGCCGGTGGTCAAGGCCGCATCGCGCAGCACTGCCGCCACGGCTTCGCCAAAGACCCGGCGTGTGCGTCGCGCGGCCGCGCTGTCGCTCGTGGAAATCGCCTCGGGATCTGCCTCTTCGCCTGAGAGCGCCTTGTGCAGCCGGGCCAAGCCGCGGCCGCAGATCCAGTGCTCCAGGCTCCAGCTTTCCGGCTCGGCACGGCGGGCCAGTGCCAGCGGCAGCCATCCGCTATGGCCGACTTCGGTGCCCAAGGCTAGGTGGTTGCCGTCGGCCAGAGGGATCAGCTGGGCCATGCCGAGGCCGGTGCCCAAGCCGACGACTAGGCGGGCTTGCCCCAGTTTGACCCTTCCGCTGTAGAGGCTTCGGCGGCGTTCTGGCGGGATCAGGGGTAGGGCATGGGCAACGGCGGCCAGATCGTTCAGCACGGCGGCGCGCTGCACGCCTAGCAGACGCTTCAGGACCGCGACCTCCAGCACCCAATTGGCGTTGGTCAGGCGCAAGGCTCCCTCTTCCAGAGGACCGGCGCCGGCCACAGCAGCCTCAGAGATGGCGCCGCGAGCGATTGCCGACTGCGCGCGATAGCGGCTGAGCGCGGCGCTGAAGCTCGGGAAGTCCTGCGTGCGATATTCGATACGCCGCGTAATCTGCCCGTTCGGCAGCACCACGGCAAAGCGCGCGCGGGTTCCCCCTATGTCGGCAACCAGTCGTCCAGTCATACCCTACCCGTTCCCACCGTGGGGTGCGTTCACGCTGGGCTGGAGCCGTCCTGCGCCAAGCCGGTGGTGGTGTCAACGCCTGGACCCCGCGAGAGTTGCCAACCGCAGGCCGAAAGCAGAGCCTGCTGCGCGCTGGGCGGCGGCGCCGTCACGGCAATCCCCGGGCGCCCCGGGTAGAGCGGAAGGCAGAGCGAGACGGCGTGCAGATGCAGAGTTCCCGGCAGCCCACTATAGGCTTGGTCGCCCAGGATCGGACAGCCCAGAGCCGCCAGATGCACGCGGATCTGATGCGTGCGCCCGGTCTTGGGGCTGAGTTCCAGCCAGCTCAAGCCCTGGGCTTGACCCAACAGGCGATAGCCGGTGAGCGCTGGCTTGCCGCCGCTGTCGACGGTGATGCGCCACTGCCGACCTTCCGTGACCTTCGCCAGCGGCAGGTCGATCGTGCCGGCCTCCTCCGGCGGTGCATCTGCGACCGGGGCCCAGTAGCGCTTTTCCACCAACCGCCGCTGGAACAGCCGGCCGAGCTTGCTCAGTGCGCGGGCGTTTCGGCCCAGCGCCAGGCAGTCGCTGATTTCCTGATCCAGGTGATGCGCCAGGTGCGGCGTCTCGCGATAGCCGAAACGCAAGCCCGGCAGCAGATCTTCCAGGCTGGGCTTACCGGAGGGACTGCCGTGGACCGGCAGGCCGGCAGGTTTGTTGACCACCAGCAGCAGCAGGGAATCGCGGTACAGCAAAGCCTCTGCCGGCAAGGCCCGCTTGTTGAACGCGTCGCGAGCGGTTACCTCCTGGCTTCTTTGCTGTCGTCGGATCATGTCGTCGCTTCCCATCGATCAAGTCATAGCCGAACTGCTGCGAGCCTTGCAGCAAGAGCGTGCGGCCGTGCTGCAGGCACCGCCGGGCGCCGGCAAGACCACGCGGGTGCCGCTGGCCATCGCCGAGCATCCGGCCATGCAGGACCTGCTGGAGCCGCGCCGCCTGGCCGCAAGACTGGCTGCGGGCCACATGGCCGGGCAATTGGGCGAGGCGTTTGGCGAGAGCGTCGGCTATCGCGTCCGCCTGGAGCGAAGGGTCGGTCCCAGGACCCGGGTCGAGCTGGTCACCGACGGCCTCTACCTGCGCCAATTGCAGGATGATCCCGAGCTGGCCGATGTCGGCTGCGTTATCTTCGACGAGCTGCACGAACGCGGATTGGAGAGCGATCTGGCTCTGGCCTTGGCCCTGGAGGCGCGGGCCGCCCTGCGCCCCGATCTTTGGCTGCTAGCCATGTCGGCGACCTTGGAGGTTGCACCCTGGGTCGAACTGCTGGGCGGGGCGCCGCTGGTCGAAAGCCGCGGTCGCAGCCATCCGGTCGAGATCCCCTGGCGACCGCCCGCGGTTCGCGAGCGGTTGGAGACCGGCTTGGTCCGCGTGGTGAAGGAGGCCTTGCGGGGGCGGCAGGGGAGCCTGCTGGCCTTTCTGCCGGGACAAGGTGAGATCCGGCGCGCTGTGCAAGCCCTGGAGAAAGTGGGTTTGCCGAACGGGGTCACTTTGGCGCCACTTTATGGCGACCTGAACAAGGTCGCACAGGAACAGGCCTTGCGGCCGGCTCCCCGGCAGGGCGGCGCAAGCTGGTGCTGGCCACTGCGATCGCCGAGACCAGCCTGACCATCGAGGGCATCTCCGTCGTCATCGACAGCGGCCTGGCCCGCGGGCCACGCTACGATCCGCGCTCGGGTATGACCCGGCTGGAGACCTTGCCGGCCAGCCAGGCGACGGCCACCCAGCGCGCCGGTCGGGCCGGTCGTCTCGGCCCCGGTTGATGCTATCGTCTTTGGGAGGAGGCCGAGCATCGCGCCCGACCGGCCCAGCCGGCGCCGGAGATCCTGGTCGGCGATCCCGTGCCTCTGGCCCTGGAGCTGGCACTCTGGGGTGCCGGCGAGGGAGCACAGCTTGCCTTTCTCGATCCACCGCCCGCCGCCCTCATGGAGCCGGCCCAGGCCTTGCTGCGCTCGATGGGCGCACTCGAGCAGTCCGGAGCGCTGAGCGCGCATGGCCGAGCGCTTGGGCGTTTGAGCTTGCAACCAAGACTGGGGCACATGGTCTTGGCGGCCGCACAGCAGGGCCAGGCCGCCGAGGCCTGCGCTCTGGCCGCCTTGCTCAGCGGTCGCGGACTGCTCCGCGGTGGGCAGGACAGCAACCTACGCCATCATATGGAGGCCTATCTGACGCCTTCTGCGGCAGGGCCGGCACTTGACCGAGGCGCCCAGCGCGAAGGTGCAGGCCATCGCCCACCAGCTGATGTGGCAAGTGAAGCCGGCGTCCGACGGACCGCTCTCTGCGTCCGCCGTGGGGACGCTCGTGGCGCTGGCCTATCCCGATCGCGTGGCGAAGCGGTAGGAGCAGGAGCCCGAGCGTACCCGCTATCGCCTGGCCAACGTCCGTCCGGCACAGATCCCCAGCAACGATCCCCTGGCCCTGGAGCCCTGGCTGGTCGTGGCGGATCTGGGCAGTGGCACTCCGCCCCGCATTCAACGCGCAGCCCCTCTCGCTCTGGCCGACATCGAGGATCTCTTTGCCGATGAGATCTTCTGGTATCGCCGGGTCGCATGGGATCATAAGAGCCGTAGCGTGCATGCGCGTGAAGAGCGCCGCTTCGCGGCTCTGGCGCTCGGTCAGCGCCCGCTGGAGAAGCCCGATCCGGAAGAGGTGGCGCAGGCCCTGGCCGAGGGCATCCGCAGGCTCGGCGTCGGTGCCCTGCCCTTCACCGCCAGGGTCTGGGCCTTGCAGGCCCGTATTGCCTTTGCCGCGCTGTGCCGGCGAGACTGCGGCCGAGTCCTGGCCGTTACTGGATGACGCTGGCCCGTTGGCCGATCCTTTCGCCTGGCTCGGTCCCCAACTCTGGAGGCTGCGCAAGATATCCGAGCTTGAGTCGCTGGATCTGGAAACAGCGCTCCTGGCGTGCCTCCGATCGCCTCGGTCCGTCTGCAGCGGGCCTTCGGCACCCGGCAGATCCCACGGGTCGGCGGCGGCAAGGTGGCGGTGCGCTTGGCGCTGCTGTCGCCGGCCAACCGTCCGGTGGCGGTGACCGGAGATCTGGAGCACTTCTGGCGCGAAGTCTATCCGCAGGTGCGAGCCGAATTGCGCGGCCGCTATCACAAGCATTCCTGGCCGGACGATCCCCTTGCTCGCGTCGATGAGAAGTCGCGAAATCCAGGGAAAGCAGGCGGCAAACGTCGTGGGTGAGCGCCTGCCGAGCTGCGCCAATCGCCATGCGTCCAGGGCAAGCGGCAAAACGGCCGCAAGGTCGTGCGGGTTCTCTGGTGGAGGGAGTCGCTCCGAAATGCGCGCTGGGATCATCCGGCGCGTAAGGCTGGCGCTTTGGAAGGAGACGACGGTTTGGCGAAGAAGAAGCCCCGAAGCTAGGGGGCGCCTGCGTGCGCGGTGCGATCGACTCTTCCTGGAGCGAGAGATCATCCTGCGCAGCGACGGTAAGGTTCGCTATGTCAAGATCGGCCGGCGCGCGCAGAAGCTGGCCGCCGGCGTCGCCGTGGTGGCTCTCTGCTGGGGCGGCTACGTCAACCTCAGCTACCTAGAGCAGATGCACCAATCACTGAATCGATTGTGATGTGACGGGATGATGCAAGAGCTGCCCGCTGGCCCGCGCGGTTCGGCAGGACGCTTGCGTCTGCGCGGCCGCGGCGCAGTTCATCAGCTGCGTCACCGGGACCAGGGTGGAGGAGCGCTGCCGGCGGGGCGAAAGCCTGCTCTGCACCTTTCTGGTCTCAGAGGAGGGGCCGGCCGAGGCCGGACGTTGAGTGATTGGCCTCGAATTGCCTGGCGATAGCTCTCTTATTTCGCGGCGGCGGCGGCCAAGCCGGTCGGGGTCACCTCGTAGCCCGGCTCCTCCGGCTCGTCGTCCACCATCTCGGTCGGGAAGCCCGGCGCCAGGATGCTGAGGCCGGTTGCCTCCTCCAGACGCTTGATGATGTTCGGCGACCACTCCCGCGCACCGTAGCGCGCCATGCCATCCTTGAAGATGGAGAGCAGCAGCGGCGAGACCTCCAGCGGCACCTCGGCCCGCTCGGCGACCGCCTGGAAGAGACTCATGTCCTTCACCACCAGGTCCATGGTGAAGTTGATGTCGCGCGAGCCGTTCAGGATGACCTGGCTCTCGGTCTCGTGCACGAAGGAGGTGCCAGACGAAATGCGGATCGCCTCGAAGGTGGTGTTGAGGTCCACGCCGGCGGCCCTGGCCGTCACCATGGCCTCGCAGAGCGTGATCAGATTGGCCGTCGCCAAGTAGTTGGTCACCACCTTCAAGACCGAGGCCGAGCCGATCGGACCGGTGTTCAGGATGCGCCGCCCCATGGCCTTGATCACCGGCAGCGCGCGCTCGAAGGTCTGGCGGCTGCAGCCGGTGAAGATCGAGATGTTGCCGGTCGCGGCCCGGTGGCAGCCGCCGGAGACCGGACAGTCGATCGGCTCGGCGCCCTTGGCTTCGACCAAGGCGGCCAGACGCCGGACCTCGGCCTCGTCGGTGGTGGACATCTCGGCCCAGATCTTACCTGCCGAGAGGCCGGCGAGCAGGCCGTCCTCGGCCTCCATTACCGCCGAGCAGGCCGCCGGCGAGGGCAGGCAGGTGATCACCATGTCGCAAGCCTCGGCCATCTCGCGCGGGCTCTCGGCCCAGGTCGCGCCCTGCTCGAGAAAGGGCTGGGCGGCGGCGCGGTCCAGGTCGCGGACGGTGAGATCGAAGCCGTTCCGCTGGATGCTGCCGGCGAGTTTGCCGCCGACATTGCCGAGGCCGATAAATCCGATCTTCATGACGGGTCCTTTCCATGTGTCCGCTTGAAAGGTTGTCCGGACAGAGGGTTCCGGGCCGGCGCCAATTCAGGTTGAACGAACGACGCCTGCGCCACTCTGAGAGAGATCTTGCCGAAAGAAAAACGAATAAACAGGGTGATAGGCCTAAAGAAAATTTGTGGTTCGAGGAGGGAGCGGCATAGCCTACCGCTTGCCGAACATGGTCTGGCTGCGCGCCTTCGAGGCCGCTGTGCGGCTCGGCAGCTTCACTGCTGCGGCGGGCGAGCTGGGGCTGACGCAAGCCGTCGTCAGCTATCAGATCCGCTCGCTGGAAGGCACCTTGGGCTTTGCCCTCTTCATCCGCCGTGCACACACCCTGGAACTGACCGAGATGGGGCGCGCCTACATCCCCGCAGTGCGCAAGGCGATCGAGGATCTGGCCTTCTCCACCCAGGGTCTCTTCGGGCCGAGTGCGCGCCGGCCGGTGAGCTTGCGGGTTCCTGTTTCGACCGCCGTGCTCTGGCTGGCGCCGCGGCTGGCGACCTTTCGGGCGGCGCATCCGAAGATCTCGCTACGCCTGGTCTTGGCAATCTGGGCCGACGCCATCGCCGAGGAGGCGGTCGATATCGACATCCGCCTGGGAGAGGGCGACTGGTCAGGCCAGCGGGCCGAACTGCTATCGGAGGAGACGGCAGCCGACCTGCATCGGCATGACCTGGTCCACATCCTGGGCTTCCAGGATCAGTGAGGGCGCTACTTCAAGGCAAGCGCGCTCGCCTACGATCCACAGCGCCCGGGCATCACCGTCGACATCACATTGGCTGCCGTCGAGATCGCCCTGGTCGCGACCCGTTTGGCCCGCGATCTGGTCGCCCAGGGACGGGTTTGCCGAGCGCTGGAGGGCAGGATCCTGCTGGGCCAGGCACACTACATCGTGAGCCCGGCCGATGCACGGTGGCTATCGCCGGAAGCGCTGCTGATGAAGGAATGGCTCATCGCCCGCTTCGCCGAGGACGCGCCCTGATCCAGCGATCAGGTAACCTTGCTGGCCACCACAGCCAGACAGTCGCCAGTCTTGATCAGGCCCGAGAAGTGACGGGCGGCGAGAATGCCGCTGGTTGGCGATGGCACGCGATGCGGAGCCAGCCACGTCCGCTTCGTCGACCAGATCAGGGCCAGGTTCTCTCCAGCGCCGATCGGCTCACCCAGGTCCACCAGCAGTTCCAGCAGTCCGTCCTCTTCGCTGAAGCAGAAGCAGTCGCCTTGGGTCGTGTCGATCTCGATGCTGGCCTGGAGCTCCGGCGCGCCCGCCATGATGCCGCCATGCTTCAGGAAATTGAGTACGCCGCGCCGGGCGATGGCGACGGTCTTGGCCGTGGTCGTGCCGCCGCCGCCAAGCTCGGTCGAGGCAAAGATCTTGCCGGACTGCTCGACTGCCGTGTCGTACATTCCGGTCGCGTCGATCTCGCGAACGGTCATGGAGTAGGGGGCGTTGAAGGCTCGCATCGCGGCGATGCAGGCCGCCTGCTGCACCGCGTCGTCCAAGAGGTGCGCCGCCGCGAAAGGCACGAACTGCAAACTCTTGCCGCCGGAATGAAAGTCCAGTACGACATCGGCCAGCGGCACCAGGTAGCGCTGGAAGTAGTCCGCGATCTTCTCGGTCGGGGTGCCGTCGGGCCGCCCGGGAAAGCTGCGGTTGAGGTTGCCGCCGTCCAGCGGAGAGGTGCGCCGCCCGGCCTGAAAGGCCGGTGTGTTCATGAAAGGCAGGATCACCACGCGGCCGGTGATCTCCTCCGGCTGCAGTTCCTGGGCCAGCCGGACCAAGGCCGTCGGCCCCTCGTACTCGTCACCGTGATTGGCGCCGGTCAGCAGCGCCGTCGGTCCGGCGCCCTTGCGGATGACCGTGATCGGGATCTGGATTGCCCCCCAGGCCGAGTCCTCCCGGCTGTGCGGCAGGCGCAGGTAGCCATGATGCAGGCCGTCCTCATCGAAGGGGACGGTCGCCACGATCGGGCTTGCCGGCAGGCTCTCGCTCATCAGTCTTTCACCATAAGTTTGCGCGGAACCGAGGCCAGGCACTCGGGGGCCCTGTCACCGATCACGATGCTCTCGGTGATCTCGAAGCCCCAGTTCTCCATCCACAGGCCGGTCATGAAGTGGAAGGTCATGTTGGCCTCCAGCGGCGTGCGATCGTCGCTGCGCAGGCTCATGGTGCGCTCGCCCCAGTCCGGCGGGTAGGAGAGGCCGATGGAATAGCCCGTGCGGTTGTCCTTGACGATCCCATAGCGCGCCAGGACGGCAAAGAAGGCTTCGGCGATGTCCTTGCAGCGGTTCCCGATCTTGGCCGCCGCGAGCCCAACCTCCATGCCCTCAAGCACCGCCTTCTCGACGTCGAGAAAGGTCTGGTTGGGCTTGCCCAGGAAGACGGTGCGCGACAGCGGGCAGTGATAGCGTCGGTAGACTCCGGCGATCTCGAAGAAGGTGCCCTCGCCGCTTACCATCGGGCGATCGTCCCAAGTGAGATGCGGGGCTGCGGCATCGCTGCCGGAGGGCAATAGCGGCACGATCGCCGGATAGTCGCCACCGGCGCCGATCGCGGGATCGTAGCGCAGCGAGGCATCGAAGATCTCGGCCACCAGGTTAGACTTCGGCATGCCGGGCTCGATCACCTCGAAGATGCGCGCATGCATGCGCTCGACGATGCGTGCGGCGGTTCGCATGTAGTCCAGTTCCTGCGGCGACTTGACGGCGCGCTGCCAGTTCACCAGTCCGGTGGTGTCGGAGAAACGTGCATTCGGCAGGCCCTTCAGCAGGGCCCCTTGGGCGGCGGCGGAGAACCAGTAGTTATCCATCTCGACGCCGATACGCTTGGCCGACCAGCCGCGTTCCTCCAGGCGTTCGGACAGATAGTCCATCGGATGGCGCTCGCGCGACTGCACATAGTGATCGGGGTAACCGATGATATTGGCCGGATCCATGAAGGCGGTACGCAAGGCACCCTGCGCGTCCTGGCCGCGACCGAACCAGACCGGTTCGCCCTTCAAGGTCAGCACGACGCATTGATGGACATAGAAGGACCAGCCGTCATAGCCGGTCAGCCAGGCCATGTTCGAGGGGTCGGAGACCAGGATCACCTCGACCCCGGCTGCCTGCATGGCGGTGCGGGTCTTGGCGATCCGTGCGTCGTACTCTGCGCGGGTGAAGTGGAGGGTGGGCGCCAGCATGGCTTCTCGTCTCAATCTCTATCCGTTGTTGCTGTGTTTAACTCTAGAGGCTGCGGCCGGCGCCGGCCGCAGCCGCCCGCTCGCGCGCCAGGGTCGCAATCGCGGTATCCTGCACACCGGTTCCGGTGAGGTCGGCAAAAGTAATCTGCTCGGCGGCAGTTCGTGCCGGAGCCTCGCCTGCGATCACGGCACCCAGCTCCGGAAAGTCCCGATCGGCCGGAATGAGGCCGGCGACGATGGCCGTTCGCAGTTCGCCAAGACCGCGTGTCTGGCTGAGCCGGTCCGGTACATAGAGCGCGCGCGTGAGGCAGCGGGGGTCGAGCTCGTTCTTTATCGGCGCGTCGGCGCCCATGGCGGTGATGTGCTGTCTGGGTTGCAGCCAATCGGCCTGCAGTAAGGGGCTCTCGGCCGGCGTGGTGGTGACGATGATATCGGCGCCGGTGACCGCGGCGGCGGCATCGCCCTCCGCCCTCACCTCGGTCGAGAGCCTCCGGGTCATCTCCTCGGCCAAAGCCTCGGCCTTGGCGAGGTCGCGCCCCCAGATGCTGGCGCACGTGATCGGTCGCACCAGGGTCAGGGCTTGCAGCTGCAGGCGTGCCTGCAGGCCGGTGCCGAGAATGGCTGCCGAGGCGGCATCCGCGCGGGCCAGGTGCTTGGCCGCCACCGCGCCGGCAGTGGCGGTGCGCACGTCGGTCAGGTAGCCATTGTCCAGCAGCACCGCCTCGACCAAGCCGTTCTTCGTCGAGAAGACAACCATGAGGCCGGAAAGCGAGGGCAGGCCCAGGGCCACATTGCCGTAGAAGGCTGTCGACATTTTGAAGGCGAAGCTGTCCAGGCCCGGAACATAGGCCGTCTTGGCGTCGAACTCGCCGCCGCAATGGTGCAGATCCATCGAGAGGATCGGCGGCATCACCACCTCGCCGCCGGCCAGCGCGCGAAAGGCCGCCTCGACGCAGTCGACGGCGTCGAGGTCCAGCGGCACGGCGGCGCGCAGCTCGGCTTCGGTGAGGATACGGATGCTCGACATCAGCGCTGTTCTTCGGCAATGTCGACGTCCTCGCCGGAGACGACACGGTGGTGCAGTTTCATATCGATGTTGCCGCCGCTCAGCAGCAGCAAGGTTGGGCCCGATGCGGCGATCTTGCCGGCCAGGAGGGCGGCGACGCCGACCGCGCCGGAGCCCTCGATGATCTGGCGTTCTTGCCAATAGCAGTGACGTATGCCGGCGGCAATCTCACTTTCGCTGACCAGCAGCACGTCGTCGACCAGATCGCGGACTGCGGCGAAGGTGTAGCGGTTGTCGAGGCCGATCCCACCGCCCAGGCTGTCGGCGAGAGTGGGCAGTTCCTCGACTTTCACCGGCTCTCCGGCATCGAGGCTCGCCCGCATGGCCGCACCGCGGGTCATCGAGACGCCCAGGACCTTGATCTCGGGTCGCTGCGCCTTCAGCGCAGTGACGATGCCGGAGATGAGGCCGCCGCCGGAGACCTGCACCACGACGGTCTCTACCTCCGGCAAGGCCTCTAGGATCTCCAGACCCAGAGTCCCCTGCCCGGCGATGATTGCCGGATGATCGAAGGGCGGGATCATGGTCATGCCCTCGGCCACCAGCCGGTCGACTTCGACCTGAGCTTCGTCCTGCGAGCGGCCGCAGATCAGCACCTCCGCGCCCTCGCTGCGGATCGCCTCGACCTTGTTCTGCGGCACCAGTTCCGACATGGCCACGATGCAGCGCACGCCGGCTTGTGCCGCGGCGCGGGCCAGGCCGCGGCCGTGATTGCCGGTCGAGACCCCGACGACCCCGGCGACCCGCTCGGCCTCGGTCAGGTTCAGGACGGCATTGCTGGCACCGCGGAACTTGAAGCTGCCACTGTACTGCTGCTGTTCCAGCTTTAGATAGACCGGACCGCCGAGACGCTGGCCGAGGTTTTGCGAGGCCTCGATCGGAGTTTGTCGAATGCGACCCTCGAGAAGCCGGGCGGCCGCTTGGATATCCGCCAGGCTCACGCTCTCGTCTTTCGTCACGCTGTGGTTTCCAAAGGTGTTGCGGAGAAAAGGCGACCGGGTGCTTCGGCTGCCGCCGCGACACCGGCATAATGCAGTAAACGCCAAAAGCCGGCTTGATTGGAAGAGACGATCGGCTTGCCGAGTTTCTCTTCCAATGCGGCGATTACCGCCAAGGCCGGTAGCGCCGTGCAGGAGACGAAGAAGGCTTCGGCCTCCGGGCAGTCGGCCGCTGACAGCGCGTCCCCGATGCTGGCCGCGGTGACTCGCGCCATCGCGTGATCGTCGGCAAGCGAGAGGCAGTGCGCGGCAACCAGATCCAATCCGCGCTTGGCAAAGTACGTGGCCATCGGCGCGGTGGTCTCGACCAGATAGGGGGTCACCAAGGCGATCCGCCGGACGCCCAAGGCGGCAAAGGCCTGAACCGCCGCGTCGGTCGGCGTCACCACCGGAACACCCGGCCGCGCCAGCTGGATTGCCTCAGCCACCGGCGCGTCGCCGATCACCACCGAGGCCGCGGTGCAGCTGTAGTAGATCGCCGAAAGCGTGATGCTGGGCACCAGCAGATCCGCAGCCGCCGTGAGGCGCGGTCCCATCAGGCGCAGGTTCTCCGGCGTCGAGGGGTTGGCAAAGGCCACGCGGGTGACATGCAGGACGGCGAGTTCCCTGGGGATGACCGAGAGTGCATCGCGCTCCGAGGTCAGATCGGTCGCCAAGGCGATCATACCCAGGCGCGGTGGCCTGCCCTCCGGCCCCAGGTGCGGCGTGATCGGCGACTTTTTTACGGCGACGTTCACCTAGACCACCAAAACCGGGCAGTCCGCCATGCCGGTCACCTTGTGCGAAATGGAACCCAAGAGATAGCCCTCGATAGAGCCGAGACCGCGTGAGCCGATGACGATGAGATCGTTTCGATGCTCCTCGGCGAAGGCCATGATGCCGCGCGCGACCGGCCCGTTGTGGACGAAGGCACGGGCCTCCTCGGCGCCCAGCGATTGGGCGTGCGCCTTGGCCTCCTCGGCGACTTCCTTGGCATGGTTGCGCATGACGTCGTCCATGCTGCCCGGATCGTCGCGTCGCACCATGGAGAAGGAAGCCTCCAGCATGGAGCGATGACGATAGACGGTGAGCAGGGTTAGCTCCGCGCCGGTCAGCTTGCTGAGCTCAACCGCCTTCTCCAGCGCCGCCATGGCATTCTTGGAGCCGTCGACCGGAACTAGGATGTGCTTGAACATCGCTGCCTCCTACTTCGCGAAAGCCAGATCGCGCAGGAAAAGTGCGATCTGAGGGAAGAAGATCATCGCGACCGAGACGCCCAGCAGAATGACGATGAAAGGCGGGGTGCCGCAGATGACCTCGATGTAGGGTCGTTTGAAGACAGCGACCGCTGTGAAGATATCGCAGCCAAAGGGTGGCGTCGCCGAACCTATCGCGACTTGCAGCGTGATGATCGTGCCAACCAGAACAGGATCGAGACCGACCGACTTCACCACCGGCGCGAAGATCGGCACCAGCACCAGGATGACCACGATGGGGTCGACGAACATGCAGCCGACGAAGAAGGCGACGGAGATGACGAAGAGCACGCCGATCGGACCCATCTGGTCGATGCCGATGGAAGCGAGCACTGCCTGCGGGATCTGAGCGAAGGAGATCACCCAGGAGAAGGCGGCGCCGGCAGCGACCAGGATGAAGACCACGGCTGTGATCAGCCCGGTCGATTTGGCGGTATGGTAGACGTCGGCGATAGTCATCGAGCGGAAGATGACGACCTCGAGGATCAAGGCATAGAGCACGCATGCCGCCGCCGCCTCGGTCGGCGAGAAGATGCCGCCGTAGATGCCGCCAATGATGATCACGGGAAAGCCCAGCGGCCACAACGCCCGCTGCACCGAGCGTAGGCGTGCGCCCCAACCGGCCCGCTCTTCGGTCGGCACCTTGTTCTTGATGGCATAGGCCACGCTGTAGAGCGAGAAGAGCAGCAGGATCAGGAGCCCCGGACCGATGCCGGCGATGAAGAGTTCGGAGATCGAGGTGTTGGAGACCACACCATAGACGATCATGCCGATGGAGGGCGGGATCAGAAAGGCGATGTCTGAAGCATTCACGATCAAGGCCAGGACGAAGCTGTCCTTGTAGCCGGCCTTCAGCATGCGCGGCCGCAAGGGGCCGCCGACGGCGACCACGGTCGCCTGGGTCGAGCCGGAGACCGCCCCGAACATGGTGCAGGCGGCCGCGGTGGAGACCGCAAGCCCACCCTTCAGATGGCCTACGAAGTTCATCACCATGTCGATCAGTCGGTTCGAGGACTAGCCGCGGGTCATAATGTCGGCGGCGAAGATGAACATCGGCACGGCGATCAGCGAGGCCGAACGAATGCCGGCCATCAGCTGCTGCACCATGGTCTCCATCTGACTGAAGCCATTCAGCATGGCGAAGAATCCGACGAAGGCGCCGACGATCAGCGGCATCATCATCGGGAAGCCGATCAGCAGGAGCACGATCATAATGAAGAAGATGGTTAAAGCCATGATCGCTCTCCTTAGACTTCCAGCTCGTCGTTATCGTAGCCCTCGAGCACATTGGTCGAGAGGTAGATGTCCTTCTCGACGATGTTCTTGATGGCGGTCAGCAGGTACTGCATGCCGGTCATGAAGAGGCCGACCGGGACCCAAAGCAGGGTCCACCAGACCGGAATCTCCAGGGCCGGAAGAACCCGCCCGCGACCGGCTTGGGTTTCGATATAGCCGAGTGCGTACCAGCAAAGCCCGAACATGAAGAGGGCGGTGAAGAGGGAAATGCCGATCATCATGACCTTGCGCACCCGCGGCGGCATGGCGTCGTAGATCGCCGACATCCGAATGTGCCGGCCTTGCCGCGCGGCATAGCTGATGCCGGCGAAGGTGATCAAGATGATCAGGATGCGGTTCAGCTCTTCCGAGAAGAAGATGCTGGACTGGAAGATGAAGCGCCCGACGACGTTGCCTACGGTGTTGGCCGCCATCAACAGCACGCCGACCGCCAGCATGACCGATTCGACACGACTGATCAGGCTGTCCAGAGTGCCGAGGAAACCCGGCAAAGTGGAGTCATGTTCCGAGGATTTCTGCTTGTCACTCAAGGCTCGTCCTCCCTAGAGGAGCCGCTGTCGGGCGGGCGCCTAGCTGCGCCGCCCGACAGCGCTCATGGGTCTGAGGCCTCTTGACTGGGGCCTCTTGCTAATGGAACCTCTGACTATTGGGCCGCTATTGTGCGGCGGCGGCCAGATCGGCCTTCATCTGCTCGAGGATGGCCTTGCCGCTGTCGCCCGTCATCTCGATGAACTTGGCTTCCACCTCGGCGGCGGCGTCCTTGAAGCACTGGCGCTGCTCGTCGCTCAGCACGGTCACCGTCATCTCCGGTTTGGCGTCCTTGATCTTCTGCAGCTCGCTGTCGGCTAGGCCCTTCTGATAGTCGACGATGTAGTCGAAAGCAGCTGTGGTGGCCTCTTGAACGGCCTTCTGCTCGTCAGCGCCGAGGCCGTCGAAGAAGTCCTTGTTGGCCATGACCGCCGTGGTGAAGTTGTTATGGCCAGCATAGGTGATATGGTCGCTCACCTCATAGATTTTGGTCGAGTAGAGGAAGAAGGTCGGGTTCTCCTGGCCCTGGATGATGTTGGTCTGCAGGCCGCCGTAGACCTCGCCCCAGGGCAGCGGCGTCGGCGTCGCACCGAAGGCGCGATAGGCTTCCACCAGCAGCGGATTGGTCATCACCCGGAACTTGACCTCGTTCAGGTCGGCGCAGCTGGTGACCGGATCCTTGGTCGTCATCGCGACCTCGCCTTCCGGAAACATCGTCAAGAGTTCGAGACCTTGGTCTGCATAGAGGCCTTGAAAATCCTCGTTGATGGCCTTGCTGTCGCGGTAGAAGCGCGCCAGCTGCTCCTGATCGGTCGGCAGCAGGTAGGGGACGAAGAAGACCTGCGCTTCCGGAATCAAGGATCCGGTGAAGCCGGGTGATTGATCGACGAACTGGAGAATGCCGGCCTGCGCCTGCTCCATGATGTCGGCCGACTCACCCAGAGTTCCATAGGGGAAGAGCTGGATCTCGTGGTCAGTCCTGGCCTCGATCTCGGCCTTGAATTTCTGGGCGAACTTGCCCTGGACCTCGTCCATCGACTCTTCGAAGGCATAGCGCCAAGTCCCGGCCGAGGCGGCGGAGGCGGCAACCATGATCGCAGCGGCAACACTTGCGAGAAAGACCGTCTTCTTCTTCACTGTTTCCTTCCTGTTCTTGGAATCGGCAGAGCGGACGGCCCCAGCCTTTCGGCGGTCAGCCTTTGCGCTCCGGTCCTCCTGCGCCGCGCCCGGCAGCTAGGTGACTCGCACGCTAGGGTTTCGCGACGGCTCAGGTCGGTGCGCAGCCTTGGGCAGAGAAAAAATCATGTCAAATATTTTATTAAATCATGACAATTTTCGTCAAAGCGGTCTTAATCCACCCCCTGTAGCATTGGCCAGGTCGGGCGCCAGCGTCTTCATGTTCCGCGTTGGCAAGGAGCGCGCCGCCGAGGCCGAGGCGATCGGCGGCAGCGAGGAGGTAGCCATGGGTGGCCGGCGCATGCGCGGCCTCTACTTCGTCTCGGCCGACGACTGCCCCGAGATGCGCTTCAAAGCCTGGCGGAGCCTGGCCTTGGCCAATGTCCTCTCCTTGCCGCCGAAATAGGCCTGCCATGTTCACCGCCGATAGTGTCGCCTTCCTGAAGGATTTTGCGGCGAACAACGACCGCAGCTGGTTCACGACGGAAAAGCGCCGCTACGAGGCGGCGTTGAAGGCACCGGCCAAGGCCTTCTCTGCCGCCCTGGAGCTGGCGCGGCGGCGCAGCGGTCCGGGCCAAGATCTTCCGCATCGATCGCGATCTCAGGTTTTCCAAGGACAAGACGCCCTACAACACGCACCTCCACATCTCCGTCTTCGACGGCGAGGGACCGGCGGCCTGGATGGTGGGGTTGGAGATCGAGCGCTTGGTGGTCGGTTATGGTTGCCTCGGTTTCGACGCGGATCGACTAAGCCGCTGGCGCGATGCCGTGGCAAGCAACGCCGGCGCTCAACCGACAGGACTCCTGGCAGACTGCGAGGCTGCGGGCATCAGGCCGGACTCGCCTGCGCTGAAGCGTGTCCCCACGCCCTTTGGCGCCGATCATCCGCAAGCGGCCTTGCTTCGCCGCAAAGGCCTCGCCTTATGGGACGACCGCTTGCCGCAGCAAACTCTCTTCGGCGAGGGCGCAGCGGAGAGAATTGCAGACTCGCTCCGCCCATTCGAACCACTGCGCGGGTGGATGCAGAGCGTCTTCTCAGAGCCTTGACCTAGATAATTGAACAAAATCAATGATTTACAGAAGAGTCGCCTCTCTACCATGCCTAGATGGCCAGGAGCGCTGGTTCCGGAAGGCTTCGCGCCAGACGGGCCACCACTTTCAGGCCCTGTTCGATGTCGTGCTCGGAGCCGGCCCCCAGGCTGATGCGCACACCCTGGACCGCCTGCGGTGCGCTGCAGGCGAAGTTGGTTCCAGCCGCAAGGGCGACGCCGCCATGGCGGGCATGGGAGACGAAAGCCTCTTCCCGCCAGGTCTCGGGCACCGGCAGCCAGACGTGCAGGCCGTTGGGGGTGCTGTGGAAATCTATGCCCTCCAGCACTCGCTCGGCGATCGCATTGCGTCGGGCCAACTGGCCGCGCTGCCAGTTCAAAAGCTCCACCGCAGTGCCGTCTTCCAGCCAACGCGAGGCGATCTCCGCCATCAGGGGTGTCGCCATCCAGTTGGTGACCAGGTGGCGTGTTCTTGCAGCTGCGTTCAGCGTGTCGGGAACAACCAGCCAGCCCAGCCTGAGGCCTGGCAGCAGGCACTTGGTTAGGCCAGTGAGGTAGAAGGTGCGCTCCGGCGCGAAGGTCGCGATCGGTGGCGCCCGGTCTGGCTGAACCGGACCCCAAGCGTCGTTTTCGACGATCCAGACATTGTGCCGTCGGGCTACCTCGGCGATCGCCTTGCGCCGCTCGAGGCCCATGGTCGCCACCGTCGGGTTCAGGCCGCTGGGCAGCAGGAAGACTACCTTGATCGCCGAGGCCCGGCAGGCCTGGTCGAAGGGCTCCGGCAGGACACCCTCCCGATCCATAGGCAGCCCGGTCAAGCGCAGCCCCAAGGTGTTGGTAAGCGACAGCAAGGTGTGGTGGCCCATCTCCTCGGTGGCCACCAAGTCGCCCGGCAGGGCCGCCGTCATCAGGGCGACGCTCATAGCCGCGGTGTTGCCGTTGGTGGGCAGCACCTGATCGCTGCGTGCATCCAGGCTGCAGCGTGCGAGCCATGGGACGGCCCGCTCGCAATGCGCTTCCAGGGTCGCTCTCGGCCGGAAGGAGAAAATCGCCGTTGCCGGAAGGTCTTGGGCCAGGCTAGCCAGGGTGCTGGCCATGCGGGTTGCCTGGATCTCGCCGGTGACCGGCACCAGCATGGAGCAGTCGATCACCTCTTCGCTGCGGGCCATGCGGTCCCAGGGCATGCGCTCGTCCGGCGGGCCGGCACGGACGAAGCTGCCGCGCCCGATCTCGCCTTCGATGATCCCCAGGCGCGCCAGTTCTTCATAGGCGCGGCTCACGGTCTGCACGCTCAAGCCCAAGTCGTAGGAGAGCGCACGATGCGTCGGCAGCCGCGTGCCGGGTGGAAGCTCGCCGGCCTCGATCGCTTCGGTGAGGCACTGGGCAAGGGAGCGATAGGCCGGACGCTTCAGGCTGCCGGCTTTTGGTGGCCATATTGTCATGAGACACTTTTGCGCCTCTGCGCGGCAATTGACAAGCGATGCGGTGACGGCGGAAGCTTCGGGGATGGCCATTTCGCTCGACGACCGCGACATCAAGATGCTGGAGATCCTGGCGCGTGGGGTCGGATCTTCAAGACCGCGCTGGCCGATCGGGTGAATCTTTCGCCGACTGCCTGCTGGGAAAGGCTGAAGCGCCTGGAAGAGGGCGGCCTGCTGCGCGGCTATCGTGCCGAGGTGGTGCTCTCGAAGATTGCCGTCCACGTCAGCGTCTTCGTGACGGTCGAGCTGGAGTCCCACCGTGGCGCCGACTTTCAACGCTTCGAGGCCGCCATCCAGAGGTATGAGGTGGTGGTCGCCTGCTGAGCTCTGGGCGGTGGCTTCGACTATCTGCTGCAGGTGGTGACCCGGGACATCGAGAGCTACCAGCGCCTGATCGACGATCTCCTGGCAGAGCGGATCGGCCTGAAACGCTATTTTACCTACGTCATGACCAAGACCGTGAAGGCGCCGGACTGCCCGCCTTTCGCAGCCTTGCTGGGCCCGGCGAGGAAGTAACGCCGGAGCGACCGCATTACCGAGAGTGTCTCTGACAACGGCCAGGTCTTTGGAGGAAGCTTCGGCGCGCGCTCCCCTATTCTCACCTTGGTTCCGATCGCCAAGCGGGGAGAGCGCACATGCAGGTTCTAGAGACATCACGGCCAAAACTCGATCTCCAGGATTCGAGCTTGCTGAAGAGCCTCGGCTATTGCGGTGGTCGCTGGATTGCCGCAGCTGACGAGGCCTCCTTCGCGATCACCGATCCGGCAGACGGCGAATTGGTCGGCCGGGTCGCTCGGCTGGGCGCCCGAGAGAGTGGCGAGGCCGTGGCCCATGCCGAGGCGGCCTTTCCCGCCTGGTCGGCGGCACCGTCTCAGGAGCGCGCGGCACTGCCGCGGCGCTGGTTTCAAGAGGTCAGCGCCCATCGCGAAGATCTGGCCCGGATCATGACCGTCGAGCAGGGCAAGCCCCTCACCGAGGCGCGCGGCGAGATCGACTGCGCCGCCTCCTTACCTGAAGTTCTACGCCGAAGAGGCCAAGCGACCCAACATCGAGGGCGTGACCTCGCATCTGCCGAATGCAGAGGTCGAACTCTGGCGCGAGCCGCTGGGCATCGCGGCGCTGGTCACGCCCTGGAACTTTCCCTGCACCATGATCACGCGCAAGGCCGCCGGCTGCACGGTCGTGGTCCATCCCTCTGCCGAGGACCCCTTCTCGGCGCTGGCCCTGGCCGAGCTGGCAGCTCGGGCCGGTCTGCCGGCCGGGGTCTTCAACGTCATTCCCGGGAACGCAGTCGAGGTCGTTGTGCTCTGGCTCGAGGATACGCGGGTCCGCGCGCTCTCCTTCGCCGGCTCCACGGAGGTCGGCAAGGAGCTCTATCGGCGCTCGGCCGCCACGGTGAAGCGCCTGGTGCTGGAACTGGGCGACCCTGCTCCCTTTCCGGTCTTTGCCGATTGCGACCTCGATCTCGCGGTCGAGGAGGTGGTCAAGGCCAGGTTCGCGACCAGCGGCCAGAACTGCCTCGCAGCCAACCGCTTCCTGATCGAGCGCAGCCTCGATCCGGCTTTTTGCGCCCGCTTCGCCAAGGCCTGTGCGGCGCTCGGCATCGGTCCTGGCTGCGAAGACCGCGACCTGGGTCCCTTGATCAACGAGCGCGCCGTCTTGAAGCAGGAAGCGGAGGTCGCCGATGCCATCGCCCGCGGTGCGGCCTGCTTGACCGGCGGCGCGCGCATCGCTTGGGCCCCCCTGCTTCCAGCCGACGCTGCTGGCCGATGTCGACCCGGGCGCCGATATCTTCAGGGAAGAGATCTTCGGACCGGTCGCGGCTCTGGCGCCCTTCGACAGCGAGGCCGAAGCCTTGGCCTTGGCCAACACCGACGAATACGGCCTAGTGGCCTATCTACACACCCAGGATCCGCGCCGAATCTATCGACTGAGCCGGGCACTGAACTTCGGCATGGTCGCGATCGATCGCACCAAGGTGACCGGCGCGCCGATCCCCTTCGGCGGCATTAAGCAGTCCGGGCCAGGACGAGAAGGCGCGCGCCACGGTCTGGAAGCCTTCACCGATATCAAGTACGTCTGACGCGACTGGGCCTGACGTAGCAGCACATAAAGGAATTCGAACATGTTGACGAACGACGAATTGAGCCAGTGGGATCGCGAGTCCTTCTTCCATCCCTCGACGCATCTGGCCCAGCATGCGCGCAGCGAGACGCCGTCGCGGGTGATCACCGGCGGCTCTGGCGTCCACATCGTCGATCGCGACGGGCAGCGCTTTCTCGATGCCTTCGCCGGGCTCTACTGCGTCAACGTCGGCTATGGCCGCCAGGAAATCGCCGAGGCGATTGCCAAGCAGGCGCGTGAGCTGGCTTACTATCACGCCTATGTCGGGCATGGTACCGAGACCTCGATCCGTCTGGCCAAGATGATCATGGAGCGTGCGCCGGCGGGAATGTCGAAGGTCTACTTCGGGCTCGGCGGCTCGGACGCCAATGAGACCAACGTGAAGCTGGTCTGGTACATGAACAACATCCTGGGCCGGCCGGAGAAGAAGAAGATCGTCTCGCGCTGGCGCGGCTACCACGGTTCGGGGTTGATGACCGGCTCGCTCACCGGTTTGGAGCTGTTCCACAAGAAGTTCGATCTGCCGATGTCGCCGGTGCTGCACGTGCAGGCACCCTACTATTTCCGCCGCGAAAACCGGGAGATGAGCGAGGCCGACTTCTCTGCCGCCTGCGCGGCCGAACTGGAAGCCCTGATCGAGCGCGAGGGCCCGGAGACCATTGCCGCCTTCATCGGCGAGCCGGTGCTGGGCACCGGCGGCCTGGTGCCGCCGCCGGCCGGCTATTGGCAGGCGATCCAGCCGATCTTGAAGCGCCACGACATCCTCGTGATCGCCGACGAGGTGGTGACGGGTTTCGGCCGGCTGGGCAGCATGTTCGGTTCGCCGCACTACGGCATAGAGCCCGACATCATCACCGTTGCCAAGGGTTTGACCTCGGCCTATGCGCCGCTGTCGGGCTCGATCGTCGCGGAGGGAGTTTGGAAGGTTCTGGAGCAGGGCACGGACGAGATGGGCCCGATCGGCCATGGCTGGACCTATTCGGCCCATCCGGTCGGTGCGGCCGCTGGCATAGCCAATTTGGAGCTGATCGACAGCCTGGGATTGGTGACCAACGCGGCCGAGGTTGGCGGCTACTTTCGCGCCCGCCTGAGCGAGGCCTTGGCGGCCCATCCTCAGGTCGGCGATGTGCGCGGCGAGGGCCTGCTGGTGGCGGTCGAGTTCGTCGAGGACAAGGATGCCCGGAGCTTCTACGACCCGGCCAAGAAGGTGGGCGCGAGCGTCGCCGGAGCGCTTCTGAAGGAAGGGGTGATCGCGCGCGCCATGCCGCAGGGCGACATCATCGGCTTCGCGCCACCGCTCTGCCTCACCAGGAAAGAGGCAGATACCATCGTTGCCGCAATCTCCAAGGCGGTGAATGCGGTCTTTAGTTAGTAATCCTCAACCTTCCCAGAGCGGTTCAGGCTAGCCTGAACCGCTCTATTGCGTTGATGCACAAGCAAGCCGTCGTCACAGACGTTTCCGTATGCCGGGATTTGCTCGAGCATCCTCCCATGCTCAATGACCAGTTCACGGGAGCAGGTCAGATACTCTAGTCCGGCAGACCCGCGGCGCGCAGAGGGCCCAGCTCCGCTTGTGCCTGCGCAGCCTCTGCGTAAGGCGGCATTGCCAGCCAATCGGCGCTGGAGAAATCCGGGTTCCGGGTCAGGACTTCTTCTGCGATCTCGGCCGCATCCTCGTGGCGCTCCAAGGCCGCATAGACGGCGGCCAACTCCAGCAAAAGGGCGATGCTGCTTTCCTCTGTGTTCCTGTCAACGGTCAGGATCTCCAGAGCGTCCGACAGCTTGCCCTGCAAACGGTAGGCCCACGCCAGACTCCAGCGATACCAGTCGGAGTAGAAGGGAGAGAGGCGAAGCGCGCGCTTCGCCAGGGCAGCACTGCGCTCCAGATCCTCGGTATAGCTCAGGGCGTGGGCCAGAAGCGCGGTGATGTCGGCGCCGTTGGGCTGCAGCTTCAGGGCCGCTTCGCCGAACTGGACGGCGAGTTCATACTCGCCGCGCATCAGAGCCAGCATGGATTGCAGCGCGATGTTGATGCCGCGTTCGGGTGCGATGGAAAGACTCTTCTGCGAAATTGATTCGGCCTGCTGCAAGGATGCTTCGCGCGAGGCCCCCAGGCGAAGCGGGTATCCACCCAAAAGGTCCAAGCCAAACCTTCCCAGGCACCGCGATAGTCCGGATCGATCGCGATCGCCCGCTCGTAGAGCTCCCGCGCGCGCAGCACCTCGCCGCGTGTCAGCAGCCGCAGATGCCTCAAGGCCTGCGCGGCCAGCACCCAGGCCCGCAAATCGGGGCGCCGAACCTCCATAGAGATCAGCGCCTGCTCGCCTTCCGTCATCTCGGCCTGCAGCGCGATCAGGATGCGATGCACGATCTCGTCCTGCACGGTGAAGAGGTCGGTGACCTCGCGGTCGAAGCTTTGGGCCCAGACCTGCTTGCCGCTGTCGGTCTCCACCAGGCGCTCCGAGACTCGGGCACGATTGGCGTTGCGCTGCACGCTGCCTTCCAGCAGATGGCAACGCCCAGACGCTCGGCGATGGCCGAGAGATCGCGGTCTCCTTCGCCGAAGCGGTCGGCCGCCGTCTGAGCCGTGACGAAGATATCCGACACCACGGTGAGGGCCGTGGTTACGCCCTCCGTCAGGCCATGCGCGAAATCGGCGGCTTCTGGGTTGTCGCCGACAGCGCGGAACGGCAGGTCGGCGATGGAGGGCTGCTTGGGCGGCGTCAGGTCCAGCGGTAGTGTTCAGGATCTTTCGCACATTGGGTTTGGCGGGCTGTTCCATCAGGCACCCCTGTCCCGCTGCTTGAGCAGGTCCCTGTTCATGTAGCGCTTGCTGGACCCTTTGGTGCCAGCGATGTGTCTCACCCTGGCCGCGGCCGGGTTGAGGGCCGATTGGCCGTCGGGGAAGGCTCCGACGACGCGGGTTCGCCGCCGGATCTCCCGCATGATCCTCTCCAGAGGATTGTCGGTCCTGATCCGGTGCCAATGCTCATTGGGGAAGGCATGGTAGACCCAGGTCTCCTCGACCGTCTCCTCCAGCCAGTCGGCGCCCTTGGTCAGGCGCATGGCTCCGAGTTTGGCCGCGTGGCCTTGGCGCGGGCCGCCTCGCGGCTCTCCTGGGCATGGATAGCCTTCAGCATGAGAGCGACTTCACGCATCTTGCCGGTCGGCACCGGGCACTAAGGCATTGCGATACCAATGCACGACGCAGCGCTGCCACTGGGCGTCCGGATAGAACTCGGTCGCGCTCTCGACGAGCCCCATGCAGGCATCCGAGACGATCGACTCGACACCCGTCAGGCCGCGCTCCTTGAGGTGCTTGAGGAAGGCGCTCCAGCCCTTCTTGTCTTCCTTGGCTCCCTCGAGGCTGCCGAGGATCTCGCGCTAGCCGTCGGCCTTGACAGCGACCGCAACCAGCAGCGAGACGTTGCGCACTTCACCTGCCCAACTGCGCTTCAGGACAATGCCGTCCAGATAGAGATAGGGCCGTCCAGATAGAGGTAGGAGTGTTCGCCCTCGATCGACCGGTTCCGCCAGGTCTCGATCTGGGAGTAGAGCTTCTTGTTGAGATTGGAGACCCTGCTGGGGCTCACCCGCGTGCCCCACAGGGCCTCGGTGATGTCCTCTACCCGGCGTAGCGACACACCAGCCAGATACATCTCCATCGAAGCCTCTTCGAGCGAGCGCGCGCGTCGGCGATAGCGCTCGATGATTGCCGTCGTCGATGCGTCTGCGTGCGAAGCTTCGGCACCTTGCACCTGCACCTCTCCGGCGCGCGTGTGCAGCTTGCGCTCGGAGCGGCCAGCTCGTGTGTCGCGGCGCACCTCACTGCGCTCATAGCACCCTGCATTGCAAAGCCGATCCGCCTCTGCCTCCAGCAGGCTGTTCAGTGTCTCCTCGACGCTGCCTCGCACGATCTGCCTCAGATGATCTTCTATCCGACCGGCGTCGATACGGACCACGTTCGACAGGCCCTTCGTGTTATCCTCGTCCATGGTGGCTCTGGCCTCCTCTATTGGCTTCTCCGTCTGGTGACTGAAAGCCTGAGGAATTCGGGGCCACCAACCACACACAAATGTGCGAAACTTTCTCTACGTCATCGGTCCAGCGTGTCGGGCGGCGGATCCCAGTCGAAAGCCTTGCCGGTCAAACCTTGAAAGGCATACCAGCCGCCAAAGGCGACCAGGACCAGGATCGAGAAGACCAGGGCCGTTCTGACCGGGGACCTGCCCGCTGGGCGGCTCTCGTCGATGGTGGAGGCCTGTGCCTCGCCGGGCGAGGGCGTGCCGTTTGCCGCTGTGCCCTCGCTTGCACCGCGGATTTCTTCATAGAGACGAAGGGTCTCCGTCTCCGGTTCGATCTGTAGGTCCTGCGCCAAGCTCCTTGCAGAGTTGATACTGCCTAAGCGCCAAGGAGCGCCGACCTTGGGCGGCATAGCTCCGCATCAAGGCGCGATGTCTGTTCTCCCGGTAGGGGACGAGTTCGACCAGCCGCTCTGCCAGTGCCAGAGCCTCCGGGTCGCCCGTCTCGACAGACGATGTCTCCAAGAAACGCCCGACCGAATCGGCAGCCGTGGAGCGCAGGCGAGTCCGTTCTCCGTCGAGCCAGGCATTGTAGGCCTCGGAGACACCCTCGAGGCCATCCAGGAGCGAGCAGCGTTAGAGATCCAGGGCCGCCGACCAATCCTCCGGCATTTGGCTCGCGGCCAAGTGCTCGAAGTCAGTGACGTCGCAGGCCAGAACGGCCGTGGCCTCCAGGCGATCCTCTTCGGTGGCAATGACGCTTTCCGCCAACGGTCCCAAGGCCTTGCGGATTGTGGAAATGCATTGGCGCAGGCTCTGTCTGGCCTGTTCCTCGAAGCGGGCGGGCCAGAGTAGGGCAGCCAGTTCTTCGCGTCGATGCTGCCCCCTGGCGACGGCCAGATAGCCGAGCAGCGCCCGGCTTCGCCTTCGCCGATCTCCTCCAAGCACAAGCCTTTTGCCGCTGGATCGACACGGCCTTTCCGCGCCTGTGCGCGGTCGCGGCCGGCAGTTCGGAGCATGCGCGGCTGCTGGCGGCCGAACCGCGGCTGGAAGGCAATCACGTCCATCTGCTGCTCACCTTTTCGACCGGCGATGCCGCCGGCCAGAACATGGCGACCTTCGCCACGAAGGCGATTGCCGCCTTTCTCCTGGAAGCCAGACCGACCCAGCCGGACTATTGTTTCCTGGGGGCCAATCACTCCGGCGACAAGAAGGCCAGTACCCTGTCACTGATCCAAGGGCGAGGTCGCAGGGCCACGGCCGAGGCGGTGATCCCGGCGGCGCTGGTACGACGGCTGCTGCGGGTCGAGGTCACGCGCATGCTCGACTACTGGCGGATGTCGGCGATCAGTGGCGTGCTGAACGGAACTCTTGGGATGCAGGGCCACTATGCCAACGTCTTGGCGGCGCTTTTCATCGCCACCGGACAGGATGCAGCCCGTGTCGCCGAATCGGTGATCGGCATCACCCGGATGGATCTGGCCGAGGAGGGTGCGCTCTATGCATCGGTCACCCTGCCGAATCTGGTCGTCGCCGGCGGCACCGGTCTTCCCGCGCAGCGCGCCTGTCTAGACCTCATGGGCTTGGCCGGCAACGGCAGGGCGGCTGGCTTGGCCGAGGCGGCAGCTGCGCTCTGTCTGGCCGACGAACTCTCGATCATCGCAGCACTGGCCGCCGGACACTTCGCCCAGGCCCATCGCAAGGGCGCGCGGAGCGGAGTTGCGGTCATGAGTGGTCTATCCGCTGCGGACGAGCGCGTGCTGCCGCTGCATCATCGCCTCTGGATCTATCAGCGGGAGCGCTTCCCGGTTTTCGCGCATAGGCTGCTGATCGCGGTCATGGCGGTTGCGATGCAAAGCTGGGCCATGCGTTTGGTGGGTGCGGTCGATGCCTACCGCATTTTGGCTCTGCTGGGTGCCTTCGCTGCGATTTTCGGCTTCTTTCTGCAGCTGCGGATTGCCGATGAATTCAAGGATCGCCGGATCGGTGCCCGCTATCGCCCCAAGCGCCTGGTGCCGCGCGGGCTGGTCAGTCTAGAGGAGCTTGCGTTCCTGGCCGGTGGCTTTGCGCTCCTCCAGCTTCTGGTCGCTTGGCTCTCGGGTCCGCTTGCCCTGATCGCCCTTGCGGTCGTCTGGGGTTACGGCGCCCTGATGACCTGGGAGTTCGGCTGTTCGGCCTGGCTCCGCGATCGGCTGAGCGCCACCCTGATCAGTCACATGGCGATTCTGCCCCTGATCGCCGCCTTCGATGTCGCCGTGCAGTGGTCGGCGATGGGCGGATTGCCGGCCGATTGGCCGAGGCTCTTGCTGCTGTCCACTCCGGTCTTCGCGCTGGTCTATGCGAACGGCCTGGCGCTGGAGATCGGGCGCAAGTTGCGCTGCCCGGCGGACGAGCGACCCGGTGTGGAGACCTACTCCAAGATTTGGGGCTTGGGCCCTGCGCTTCTCGTCTGGTGCGCTTGCCTCGCGCTCGCCGGCCTCAGTTTGATCCTGACCCAAAGCGGCTCGAGCGTTCTGGTCGTCTCGGCCCGGGCCAGCGCGGCGCTACTCGCGCTCGGCCTCCTGGTTGCCGCGCTTCTGGCACTCAGCCGAAAACGCTGGGCTACCACCCTGCCGGAGCCGACCGCCGCGCTCTTGATCCTCATCAGTTTCTCTTCTTGCCTCCCCACAGGTGATGTCATGACCCAGACTGCAGTCGTTTTCCCACAAGAGATCCACCTCAACCCTCATTGTGGCGGCAAGGCCGAGGGCCTGGCGCAGCTGAAGCGCCTCGGCATGGCGGTGCCCGACTGGTTCGTCATGCCGGCCGATGCACCGGCAGTCGCAGGGGTCTCGGCCGGGCGTCTGGCCCGGGCCGCCCGTTCGGAGATCGTCCGTGCGCTGCACCGTTTGGGCGGATTGAGCTTTGCCGTACGCTTGTCCGGCGCGAGCGAAGACGGCACCGCCCAGTCCTTTGCCAGTCAGTTCGACAGCTTGCTGGATGTCCGTGGCGAGGCCGTCTGTGAGGCGACTGGGCCTGGTTCTTCCGGCTGTGCGGTGATTGTGCAGCGCATGCTGCGACTCGCGCTCTCCGGCGTGGCCTTTACTGCCAATCCGGCCGACGGTAGCCGCGAGGTCTGTGTGATCGCCGCCGTCAAGGGGACCGCTGCACACTTGGTGGCCGGTCGTATTGACGGCGATACCTGCCGGGTTGGCCTCGACGGCCAGCCGCAGGATGTCGAGTGGGCGATCCAGGAGGGCCGGCTCTACCTTCTGTAAGCTAGGCCGATCACCGGCCTGTCGGCACTGCCGGCCGGCAAGCCGACGCTTTGGGACAACAGCAACATCGTCCAGAGCTTCCGGCGGTGTCATATCGCCACTCACCTTCTCCTTCGCGCACCGGGTCTATGATGCCGTCTATCCTCAAATGGCACGGTTGATCGGCGTTTCCGAGCGAGAGATCGAGGGGAACGCCGAGGTCTTTCGCAACATGATCGGCCAGCTCCGCGGCCGAATCTACTACAACCTGTTGAACTGGTATCGCATCCTGGACGTTCCCTGCCTACAGCTTCCTCAAGGCCTTGATGGAAGAGATGATGAGCGTCGAGCAGGCCTTGGCGCAGCAGATCCAAGGCAGGGGGGCAGGGCGGTCCATTTGCCAAGATCGGCTCGGCCTTTCGCTTGGCCCGCGTGGTCGGCGGCTTGATGTTGCAACGTTTAAGGCTAAAGCGCAGTATTCGGCGCTTCCATGCCGATGTCGAGGTGGCGTTGCGCCGGGCCCGGATTTGCCAGGACGTCCAAGGCTTGGCGCTTGGGGCGGAAAGCTATCGGCGTCTGGAGCGCGATCTGCTCGGCCGCTGGACTGCTCCGCTGGTGGAGACCTCTTCTGCATGATTGCCGTCGGCGCGCTCGGCCGCCTGCTGCATAAGCACTTCGGGCGCCAGGCGGAACGCTTCCAGGCCGCATTGCTGGCCGGAGAGAAGGAGATCGTCAGTGCCGAGCCCGCCCGTTTGATTGCCGAGTTGGGCCGCATGGCTAGGCCCTATCCCAAGCTGGTCGCGACTCTCAGGGAGGGATCGCCGAAGGAGGCAGCGGCGGCACTTGCGTGCTACCCGGCCTTGGCAGAGGCTTATCAAGGCTATCTCTCCCGCTTCGGTGAGCGATGTAGTGTGGAATTGAAGCTCCAGAGTGCCACGCTCAGCGACGATCCCACTCCCCTGCTGCGTGCCATTGGCAATGCTGCCGCAAGCAGCGATGCGGAACGAAAGGCCGACAGCTTGCCGGATCGGCAGCAACTGGAGGCGCAATTGGTCGGCCGGCCCTTGCTGCGCTGGGCGGTCCGACTGCCTGCTCGCGAGGCGCGTCACCGCAGATGACGTAGAGAAAGTTTCGCACATTTGTGTGGGGTTGGTGGCCCCGAATCCCTCAGGTTTTCAGTCGCCAGACGGAGAAGCCAATAGAGGAGGCCAGAGCCACCCTGGACGAGGATGACACGAAGGGCCTGTCGAACGTGGTCCGTATCGACGCCGGTCGGATAGAAGATCATCTGAGGCAGATCGTGCGAGGCAGCGTCGAGGAGACACTCAACAGCCTGCTGGAGGCAGAGGCGGATCGGCTTTGCAATGCAGGGCGCCATGAGCGCAGTGAGGCGCGCCGCGACACACGAGCTGGCCGCTCCGAGCGCAAGCTGCACACGAGCGCCGGAGATGTGCAGGTGCCGAAGCTTCGCACGCAGACGCATCGACGACGGCAATCATCGAGCGCTATCGCCGGCGCGCGCGCTCGCTCGAAGAGGCTTCGATGGAGATGTATCTGGCTGGTGTGTCGGTACGCCGGGTGGAGGACATCACCGAGGCCCTGTGGGGCACGCGGGTGAGTCCCAGCAGGGGCTCCAATCTCAACAAGAAGCTCTACTCCCAGATCGAGACCTGGCGGAACCGGCCGATCGAGGGCGAACACCCCTACCTCTATCTGGACGGCCTTGTCCTGAAGCGCAGTTGGGCAGGTGAAGTGCGCAACGTCTCGCTGCTGGTTGCGGTCGCTGTCAAGGCCGACGGCTACCGCGAGATCCTCGGTAGCCTCGAGGGAGCCAAGGAAGACAAGAAGGGCTGGAGCGCCTTCCTCAAGCACCTCAAGGAGCGCGGCCTGACGGGTGTCGAGTCGATCGTCTCGGATGCCTGCATGGGGCTCGTAGAGAGCGCGACCGAGTTCTATCCGGACGCCCAGTGGCAGCGCTGCGTCGTGCATTGGTAGCGCAATGCCTTCGTGCCCGGTGCCGACCGGCAAGATGCGTGAAGGCGCTCTCATGCTGAAGGCTATCCATGCCCAGGAGAGCCGCGAGGCGGCCCGCGCCAAGGCCACGCGGCCAAACTCGGAGCCATGCGCCTGACCAAGGGCGCCGACTGGCTGGAGGAGACGGTCGAGGAGACCTGGGTCTACCATGCCTTCCCCAATGAGCATTGGCGCCAGATCAGGACCGACAATCCTCTGGAGAGGATCATGCGGGAGATCCGGCGGCGAACCCGCGTCGTCGGAGCCTTCCCCGACGGCCAAGCGGCCCTCAACCCGGCCACGGCCAGGTTGAGACACATCGCTGGCACCAAATGGTCCAGCAAGCGCTACATGAACATGGACCTGCTCAAGCAGCGGGACAGGGGTGCCTGATGGAACAGCCCGCCAAACCCAATATGCGAAAGATCCTGGACACTACCTCACCGCATCCGCGATCGCGAGAACATGTGCTTCGAGTGCACGCGGGTCTTTGGACTGGTGCGCAGGCTGTGCCTCGGCATGGCGGAGGACTTGCTTGCCGCAGGTCGGCTCCGCGATCGCTCCGAAGTCTTCTATCTGTGCATCGAGGAACTGCTGGGTCTGGCGGAAGCAGGGGAGCTCTCCGGCGATCTTTCCGCTTTGGTCGATCTGCGTCGGGCCGAGTACCAGGCCTGTTGCGAAGAGCCGGATCTGCCGCGCCGCTTCATCACCCGCGGGGCCGGCGCGCTCGGCGCTATCGAACCCGCAGCCGAAGTACCGGATGAGCGTCGCTTCGATCCCGAGCGGCGGAGTGGCACCGGCTGTGCTGCGGGCAGAGTTCGCGGACGGGCCGCGGTCGTGCGCGACCCCAAGACGGCGCGCGTCGAGCCGGGTGATATCCTTATCGCCTCCTTCACCGCCCCCGGTTGGGTCACGCTCTTCGTTGCGGCCGCGGGCCTGGTCAGAAAGCTGCAGTCGTCATGAGCAGCGAAGTCGCCGCGCGCATGACGCTTGGCCGGGTGAGCCATGGGCGGGTTCGGGAGAACGCGGACCTTCTGCTCAATGCTCTGGAGGTTCGTCCCGGCGATCGCTGCCTTTCCATCGCCTCGGCCGGCGACAACGCCTTGGCGCTGCTGCTCGCCGATCCGGCCGAGGTCACTGCCGTCGATCTCAACCCGGCGCAGATCGCTTGTCTGGCGTTGCGTGTCGCTGCCTATCGGGCGCTCGACCATGAGGCCTTTCTGGAGTTCTACGGCGTGCGCCCCAGCCGTCGACGTGCGGCGCTCTATGCGCGCTGCCGACCGCTCATCTCCGACAGCGCCGTCACGGCTTTTTGGGATGAGCGGAACAGCGCCCTCCATGCGCATGGATTTTCCGGCATTGGCCGTCTCGAACGTTGCTTCCGCCTGTTCCGCGGGCTGTTGCGGAATCTGATGCATGGAAGAGACAGGGTCGCCGGGCTGCTCGAAGCGAAAGATCGGGCGGAGCGCGATCGCTTCTTCCGGAAGAAATGGAACAGCTGGCGCTGGCGTTTGCTGTTCCGGGCCTTCTTCTGCCGCAAGACGATGCAGGCCTTGGGGCGCGATCCCGCTTTCTTCATCTACGCAGAGACCGATCTTCCTCGGCAGCTGCTAATGCGCAGTCGCCACGCGCTGGTGAACCTCGATCCCGGCGAGAATCCCTATCTGCAGCACATTCTCACCGGGCGCTATGGCAAGAACCTGCCGCTGGCCCTGCGCCCGGAAAGCTTCGAGATCATTCGGGCGCGGCTGGATCGTTTGCACTACCGAACCCGGAGCCTCGAAGAGGCTGCCATCGGACGCTTCGAGCGGATGAACCTCAGCGGCATCTTCGAGTACATGTCCGAAGCGGCCTTCCAAGTCAGTCTAACGCGGCTGCGCAAGGCCTGCACCCCAGGCAGCCGGGCTGCTTTCTGGAACCTGCTGGTCGCGCGCGAGACCTGCGACGCCGGCGCCTGGCGCTCGATCAGCGACCCGAAACGCGGCTGGCTGCTGGAAGACAAGGCCCTCTTCTACAGTGCCTTTCACGTCCTGAAGGCCGTTTGATGATCGCGCTTCTTCCCGCATGGGGCATGGCGTTTCTGGTGGTCTCGGCGCTGGTGTCCCTGATCGCAAGCCTCTCGGTATCGTGGCGATCCTGGCGGTCTGGTTCGAGGGCTCCTCCTGGCACGGTCTGGACAATCTGGCTCTACCGATCGGAACCTACTTCCTCTTGGCAGCGCTCTCCGACGCGCTGTTCGCCGACCTCCTGATCCACACTGTGGTGACGATGGGTTTGGCCGGCTTGGCTGCTCTGCTCTCCAGCCGCGCACGACTCCTGGCCGGAACTCTCTGGATGGGTAGCAATGCCTATTTCCCCATTCGCTGTGGCCTTCGGCGCGCATCTGATCTCGGTGTTGTCCGAGCGATCCGGCCGCGGGCTTGGCTTGGCAGCCGCTGTCTGGGCGGCATTGGCGGTGCTGAGCGTGCTCCTGTTCGACGTCAGTACGCCGTCGCTGCGTTTGGCTCTGATTGGCTTGCTCCTGGCTCTGGCCGTCGCCGGCCTAGCGGCAGGGCTGCGCCCGCCGAGAAGCTGGCTCGGCCTGCACACGCTCGCCACTCTGGCTTGGCGCCTCGCTGGCGGCACTCGTGGCGCTGGAGTTGGCCATTCCCGGCAGCCTCACACTTGTCGCACCCACTGAGGAGATAGGATCATGAGTCCAGTCGTTCAGGCAGAGACTATGTTGCAAAACGGCTGCCGCTTCATGCCGATCGAGGTCCGTTCATCGGCGGTGTTCGCGGCGGCTGCCACATTTGGTGGGACGGTCGCTGGAGTTCGCCCGACAAGAACCCGGGCTTGATCGGTAGCCTGGAGGCTCCCAATAGGGCCGTTCTCGTGGCCCTGCTCGACAAGGCCTGTGACGCGCTTGCCGCGCGTGGCGCCACGACAGCATCTGGCGCAGCTACCGCCTGCGGACCGGAGATCTGGGCCTGCCCAATCTGCCGTTGGAGCCGAGGAGTCCGATGGAGTTGCGCGACTGGATGGAGGCCAGCGGCTTCGAGCCGGCGGTGACCTACAAGACTGCGATGGCGGAGACCGAGACGGGAAAGCCTTCGGTCTTGAATAGCCATCGCCTGGCTTGGGCCGACAGCGTTACCTTGCGGGGGCTGGAGCGGCATCGCTGGGCCGAGGATCTGGCCTCCGTCCATGCCTTGGCGATGCAGGGTTTCCAAGATAACCTGCTCTTCGCGCCCTTGCCGCTGGAGGCCTTTCTGGCGCAGTACGCAGGACATCGCGGGCTGATGAGTCCGATTACTGCCTGCTCGCGGAGCAAGGCCCCAAGCTGGTCGGATTTCTATTCGGCTTCCGACTGTAAGATTGGCCAGATCCGGGACAGGCTGCCCTGGTGGTGAAGACCGTCGCGGTTCTGCCCGGCCGTCGCTATGCTGGGCTCGGACGCCATCTGGTTGAGACCGCCGAGCGTCGTGCCGCCGAGTCCGGCGTGTCGGTCATCCTGCATGCCTCGATGCGCGAAGGCGGCAAGCCCGATGCCTTCAGCCGTCGCCGGGCGCAGACCATCCGCCGCTACGCACTCTATAGGAGGTCGCTGATATGAAACGGAGCCTCGACGTGCGCTTTCGTGCCCAAGTCGTCCAAGATCCCGAGGCCATCGCCTTCGTCTTTGCCGACAAGCGGAAACGTCGGCGGCTGTCTGAGCTATGCGGGGTCGAGGCCATCGGGGGCCAGCTGCAAGCGGCGGGCATCCTGCCTGGCAACCGCATTCTCTTGCTGGAGCCGGTCTCGCCGAGGCTCTATGCAGTTCTGCCGGCGCTTTTCCGCATCGGTGCGCCGGCGGTTCTGTCCGATCCCACAGCGCTCTCCGAGACGGTGAGTGCGGCCTGCGCCGAGACGACCCCCAAGGCCATGGTCGGCCCGGAAAAGGCGCAATTCTTGCGATTGGGCTCGGCTGCACTGCGGCGCATACCCCTGGCCTTCTGCAGCAGCACCTGGCTGCCCTGCTCGCGGCGCTTGTGGTTTGTGGCGGCGGAGAGATGGCGCTGCGAGCTTGCCTCTCTTCATCTCGACGCGTCCGCCTTGATCTCCTTCACCAGCGGCAGTGGCGGACCGCCGAAGGTCGTGGTGCGCTCGCATCGCAAGCTCTTGGCACAGGAGGAGGCGCTTGCCGGGGTTCTCGACATGCAGCGGCGAGATGCTTGCCTGTCGACCCTGCCGCTTTTCGTGCTGGCCTTTCTGGCCGCCGGTGGGGACCGCGGTCCTGCCCGATCCGAAGGGAGAGGCCTTGTACCGCCAGATCCGGCGGGATGAGATCCGCACTGTCGCGCCTTGCTTCAAGCTTTGCGATCCGCTTCCGGGGAATTGCCGGCGCTACGACAGGTCTTCACCGGCGGTGCCTCGGTCGGCCGAGCCGTTCACGACATCGAGGTCAAGATCATCGACAACCACCAGGGTGAAGCGTTCGCAGCACTCAGCGTTTCGGCATTTGCAGAGCTGGAGAAACAGCCCGGTGTCGCGGGCGAGATCGTCGTTGCCGGAGCCCATGTCATCGAGAGCGAAGCGGGCGTAGCTTCGGCCTCGTCCGACAAGATTTCCGTGGGTTCGCGAGTCTGGCATCGGACCGGTGACGCGGGCTATCTGGACCATGACGGAGTGTTATGGATCGTCGGTCGGGCGCGCCATCGGCTCGGTGCCCCGGGTCACGACCTCTATCCGCTGCAGGTCGAGGGCTTGCTGTCGGATCTCTTGAAGCAAGACGACTACGCTGTGGTCAGGTTTGGGACGGAACTCATCGTCGCCTGCGCCGGCAAGGTTGGAGCCGGACGCGCCTTGGTCGAACGGAGGCTTCGGCCCTTCGGCAAGTTTCGGGTACTGGAGGGCATCGGCCGCATCCCGCGCGAGCGGCGCCACAACGCCAAGGTCGACGTGACCCGCTTGAAACGGCTGTTGGCGCCGACCTTGCGCACATAGCGGCGCTTCGCTTGCCTCCGCTAAGACAAGCGCCGTGGAATCTTCGGCGACCAGGTTCGCTCGAACAGGCGGTGTCCCTGCCACTCGGCCTGCAAGCCGCCGGACAGTTTGAAACTCTGAAGATCGCTTTGGACTTCAGTCCAGCCGGTTACCTCCGCAGTGCCGTCTGGTCTCTCGAAGAGCATCCGGTGCTCGAAGCGGCTGACGGCGCTGAGCGGCGCATCGGGCCGCACGCTGCGCCGGGCCTTGGTCTCGTAGCCGAAGAGGGTCTCAGTCGCCGGAAACCACTGGGACGTCAGGCCTTGATGCCAAGCACTCGTCAGAAGCTCCTTCTCGTCGTAGGATGAGCGGGTCAGTTTCCCGGCTTCGATCTGCCGAAAGTGCGCGGTTGGTGTTTGCGGGTTCGGAAAAGGTTTGGAAAGCCGTTTTGCGCGTCCGACGAGACAAGGCAGGGTCAAGCGGCAGCCCTGGAGCCTAAGCGTGATTCGAGTGGCTTTGGGCGCCGGCCAGGCCAGGGGCCAATAGGAGCAGGAGAGCGCCAGGCGGATGCGATGGCCGGCGGCGAAACGCTGCACCTTGGTCGGAAAGGTCACCTGCACCTGCCGCCGACGGCCCGGCGTCATCGGTCGGCCACTCTCGAGGCTGTCCGAGAGAGCAAGGTTGCAAAGCGTCAGGCCGACGCGCGCGACGGCACCCTCCGGCGACACATCCGAGAGACGCAGGGCCAATTGCGCCAAGGGACGGTCGGAGGCGACCTCCAAGATCGCCTCGGCGCTGCCCAGCAGGGTCACGGCCTCTGCCAACGGTTCCGTCTCGAAGACCAGGGAGCGTTGGTCGTCGATCGCCTGATCACTGGGCAAACCGCCATGACGGCCGAAATAGCCACTGTCGCCACCAGCGGCGCCGACGCGCAGGTCATAGGGAATCGTGGCTTTCGCATCGGAGAGTCCCGACCCCTCGGTCAGGCCCCTTCCTTTCGGATAGAGCACCAGCGGCTCGGTTTCCTGCCCGGCCCGTCCGGGCAGTTCGATCCAGTGGCCTCGGCGCCGGTCGAGGATCGCTTCCGGCGGATCGAAAGCAGCGAGCCAGATGCGCAGCTTGGGCCAAGATATCGAGCGTCCCTGATTGGGCTTGAGCCAAAAGTCCCACCAGTCCAGTGCCTCTTGCTGAAAGCCGATGGCCGGGCCGGGATGGCCGGCGTCGGGAAACTGGTGGCCCCAAGGGCCGACGATGCCCCAGACCTTCTCTTCATTCAGCTCGACCAGGGACATGACCGAGTTCGAGTAGCGGTCCGACCAGCCGCCGATGGCCAAGACCGGACAGGCAATCCGCCCGGCCTGGTCGGCGACAGAGCCCCATTGCCAATAGGGGCTGCGTTCCTCCTCCCTGATCCAGGTCTCCAAGGGAAAGGCTGCTTCTTGCAGGCGGTTCTGCCAGAGGGCGAACCAAGCCTCGCCCAAGTGTGCGGCGCTCGGCGGCGAGGCCAGGATCGTCGGCAGGGTCGCGCCCCACTCGATCGAATCGGTCAGCAGCAGTCCGCCCTTGTGGTGGATATCGTCCTCATAGCGATCATGCGTCGCGCAGACCGCGATTACGGCCTTGAGTGCCGCCGGCGCATCGATGGCGGCTTGCAAGCTGGCGGTGCCGCCCCAGGAGGTGCCGAACATGCCGACATTGCCGTCGCACCAGCGCTGCTCGGCGATCCAGACGATCACCCGGCGCGCATCCTCCAGCTCCTGCGGCGCGTACATGTCGGGCATCAGGCCTTCGCTGTCGCCCGAGCCACGCATGTCGACCCTGAGGCAGGCGTAGCCGGCCGCGGCGAAGACTGGGTGATTGCGCTCGTCGCGCGCGCGGGCCATGTCGCCCTTGCGGTAGGGGATGTATTCCAGGATGGCCGGAACCGGGTGCTCGGCTGCACCCCGAGGCAGCCACAGGCGTGCAGCCAGTCGCACGCCGTCGGGCATGGCGATCCAGCAGTGCTCGATCTCCTCGACGGCCCTCGGCCGAGCGGCCGCAGAGTCCATGGCCCTGACCGCGCTCGGTCTCGTTTAGCTTAGGCCTTGAACCACCAGCGCCGCGGCAGGCGACTGTCGTCGACACGGCGGCTACTGCCGACCGCTCCGTGATCCAGCTTGTCGCTCTGCCCGATCGGGATGTTGGCAAAGGCCAGGACGACCACGCCGCCCTCCCCGTAGAGCAGGCGCTGCGCCTCGTAGTACATCTCGCGGCGCTTGTCCTGGTCGGCCTCGCGTCTGGCATCGACCAGCAGCTTGTCGAAGGTGGCATTCTTGAAGTAGGTCGAGTTCCAGGGTGAGTCCGAGGTGTAGGTTGAGCTCAACATCCAGTCGACCGTCGGCCGGCCGTTCCAATAGACCGCGCACCAGGGTGCTTTCAGCCAGACGTCGGTCCAATAGCCGTCGGCCGGCCGACGGTCGACTTCAACGTCGATGCCGATCGGCGCCATGCTCTCTTTCATCAGGACCCCGGCGTCGACGGCCCCGTCAAAGGCGCCGTCGCTGGTGGAGAAGACCAGGTTGGCCTGCTCCATGCCGGCTTTCTTCAGATAGTGCTTGGCCTTGTCGGGATCGTAGGCGCGCTGCGGCAGGTCCTTGTTGAAGAACTGCTGGGTCCGGCTGATCGGAATATCGTTTCCGATGCTGCCGTAGCCGCCCAGCACCTTGTCGACGATCTCCTGGCGCTTGATGCCATATTTGACAGCGAGGCGCAGATTGTTG
Organism: Rhodospirillales bacterium; assembly: GCA_965202755.1. GTDB lineage: Bacteria > Pseudomonadota > Alphaproteobacteria > Kiloniellales > JACOMY01 > JACOMY01. The sequence continues at coordinate 240,039 of CBDBCL010000037.1, forward strand.
TCGGTGAAGGGATCTGTGTCGGAACGCATGTCGGTGGTGAAGTGCTGCGTGCCGAGGACCTCGACCAAGGTGAAGCCGGGCGCCGCGGCCAGGCGCTTGGCCACCGAGATATCCGGTGAACCGATGGCGTCGAGTGAGCCCGAGAGCAGGCCGGTGACCCGGGCGCCAGGATCGGTGACGTTCAGGATCTCGACATCGTCGAAGTGGCCTTGGTCGTCGCGATAGAAGTTCGCGAATTTCTTGCCCAGATAGCGCTGTCCCGGCTCGAATAACTGCTTCACGTAGGGCCCGGTGCCGATGCCGGCGTCCCAGTCCTCGTTGCCGGTCTGGCCGATGATGAGGCCGAAGGATGAGAGGTGCGATGGCAGATCGAAGTTGACCGCGCGCTGCTTCATCACCACGCGATCGGGACCGTCGGCGCGCAGATCTTCCAGATTCTCGATGATCTGCTTGCCCTCGGCGAACTTGGTGTTCTCGGTCGCGTGCTGCTGCAGCGACCAAACCACGTCCTCGGCCGTCAGTGCCTTACCGTCATGGAACTCCACACCCTTGCGCAGCTGGAAGACCCAACTGCCGTCGGCTTTGCTCTCCCAGCTCTCGGCCAGGCTGGGCTGCGGTCTGCCTTCACTGTCGATTTCGGTCAGAGTGTCGAAGGTGGAGAGGATCGACAGGGTCGCATGATCGGCGCCCAGGGTCTGCAAGGGGATAAAAGTATCGGTGGTGCTGCCGCCGTCGGCTCCCAGGCGCAGGTGGCCGCCCTTGCCGGCACTTTCTGCGCGGGCCTCGTTCCACAGCGCGCCGGAAAGGGAGCCAGAGAGGCCCATCGCTGCACCGGCGACCAAGAGACAGCGCCGCGTCAGCCCAGGTTTCGTAACCTCTGTCTCGAGCGCCTGTAAGGATTTGAACGACTCCATGATGTCTACTCCCCGTCGCTTGGCTTCGGCCGCTTCCGTTAACTCTGTCAGCTTATCGCATTTTCGAAACATGTTTGCCTTCAAATAAGAATTTGTCAATAGAATTCTTTTCATGGACAAATCGTTGGTCTGACTACGGTCTATGGAGTAAGGCTGGGATGTTATGAGCGAGACGCCACTTCCTTTACCGGAGGGCGAGAGTTCTCGGGCAGATGCAGCCGACAAGGTGCTGCCAGCAAGCGTACCGGCGGCAAGCGTACCGATGGCCTCCATCGGCAGCGAGGTGCGACAGCTGCGCAAGGCGCGCCGCATGACCTTGAAGCAGTTGAGCCAGGTGAGCGGCGTGTCGCTCAGCCACCTGAGCGCGATTGAACGCGATGCGACCAGACCATCGCTGGATGTGATCGAGGCCGTGGCCCAAGCGCTGTCGATCACACCGGACTGGTTCTTCGCCCGGCGCAGCGGTGCCGGGCCGATGGAGCGGGCCTATGTCGTACGTTCCCACGAGCGCCGCAATCTCAATGCGCTCTATGCCCAGAGCGCGCATGAGTTGGGCTATGTCGACAGCCTGCTGTCCAGCGCCATCGGCGGTACTTTCTACATGGGCATCGCGCATTACGCGCCCGGTGCCGAGCGTATCGACGGGACCATGATGTCCTTCGAAGGTGAGCAACACGGCCTCTTGATCGAGGGCGAGTTGGAACTGCGTCTGGGCGAGGAGATTGTCACCTTGCGTCAGGGTGACAGCTACAGCCATCCCGCCCGCATCCCGCATCACGGATGCAACCGCAGTAATAAGCCGGCGGTACTGGTCTGGGCCGTCTCGCCGGTGGTGATCCCGATGGATGTAACCAGCAGGCAGGGGAACGGAGAGGCCGGCGATGGGCATTAGCGCAGCGATCTCTGGTGTCTGGCGACTAGGACCGAGCAGGCAGTCGCTGAGATTGGGGCGATGCGAGCCCAGGACGATGAGGTCCGCCTTAAGCTCGGCGGCCAGGTGCAGGGCCTCGACATAGACCTTGCCGCTGCGCAAATGCAGCTTGATCGCAGCCCCGCTTGGAAGGTCTCGCGACAACCGCTCGAGTTCAGCCTGCACATCTCTTTTGTGTGCTTAGGCAAAGCCGGGTGGCACGAATTGCGACAGAGGATCCAGGGCCTCATCCGCCGGGATCACCTGGACCAGATGCAGGGTGGCGCCCTCGACGGCGTAGACCGCAAGTTCCGGCAGCAGGCTGGGCCAGCAATCCGGATCGCTGCTGTCGATTGGGATGAGGATGGAGCGATGCATGACCCTAACCTCGCGCCGTCAAGACTTCGGGCAAGCCAAAGTGCCAGGCCCGGGAAGACGGTCAAGAGGACCACACCCAAGACCATCAGCAGAAACATCGGTAGCGCCGCTCTGGCGATGAACCCCAGATCGCGCCCGGTCATCGATTGCACCAGGAAGAGATTGAAGCCCACCGGCGGGGTGATCATCGCCATCTCGGCCACCAGCACCACGAAGATGCCGCACCAGATCATGTTAATGCTAGCGCCGCGGACCAGCGGCTCGACCACCGCTAGAGTGAGGACGATGGAGGAGATGCCGTCGAGGAAAAAGCCCAGCACGATGTAGTAGAAGAGGGCCAGGACCGCAATCAGCATCCAAGGGCTGAGATTCATGGCGCCGATCCACTTGGCCAGACCGCGCGGCAGGCCGGTGAAGCCCATTGCCAAGGTCAAGAAGGCCGAGCCGGCGACCAACAGCATGATCATCGAGGTCGTCTTTATCGCGCCCATCAAGCCTTCGATGAAGCCTTACCATGTCAGGCTGCGCTCTATTGCCGATAGCATCAACGCGCCCAGCACGCCAAGCACCGCGGCCTCGGTCGGCGAGGCCAGGCCGCTGTAGATGGAGCCGATCACCAAGACGATCAGGCTGGCCACTGGCAGAAGCTTGATCAGTCCACGCAGCCGGTCCCCCCAGTTCGCCGAGTCTTCGCGCATCGCCCGCCCCTCGGCGGTGAAGAGGCCCCAGAGCAAGATGTAGCCGACGAAGAGGGCGGCCAGCATCAGGCCGGGCAGAATGCCGGCCATGAAGAGCCGGGTGATCGATTCCTGCGCCGTCACGCCGTAGACGATCATGATGATCGAGGGCGGTATCAAGAGGCCGAGAGTCGAAGCTCCGGCCAGTGTGCCGTAGGCCATCTTGTCGGGATAGCCGCGCTTTTTCAGTTCCGGCACGGTGATCTTGCCTATTGTCGCCAGGGTCGCCGCCGAGGAGCCGGAGATCGCCGCGAAAGTCGCACAGCCGACGATGTTCACATGAATGAGGCCGCCCGGCAGGCGTCGCATCAGCGGCGACAGCCCGGCGAAAAGGCCATCGGAGAGCCGTGAGCGGAAGAGGATCTCGCCCATCCAGATGAAGAGCGGCAGCGAGGCCAATCCCCAGAGTGCGCTGTGCGACCAGACGGTGGTCGCCAAGGCATCGCCCACCGGCCGCGTGGTGAAGGCGTCATCGCCAGGAAGCCGACGCCCAACAAAGCGAAGCCGATCCACAGCCCCAGCGCGAGCAGCGCCAGCAGAGCGACGATCATGATGAGGGCAAGGCCGACCTCCACCATGGTCTAGTCCCAAGTCTCGCTGGCCTTGCGCGCGCTCAGGCCTTCCAGATCGCCGCGGATCAAGGCCCGCACCAGGGTCAGAAGCAGAACCAGCGCGAAGAGGCAGAAGCCGGTAGCGAAGGGGACTTGCGGAATCCAGATCAAGATCTCGTCGGAGCCGTCGCTGCGATCCTGGTAGCTTCAGGAGACATAGGTCATCCGCGCCAGATAGAAGGCCATGTAGAGCGCCATCGCGGTGGTTAGGAAGAGCGCCGAAACCTCAAGCCGGAAGCGAGCTCGTCCGTGCAACTGCTCCACCAGCATCTCGACGCGTATGTGTCCCCGCTCCCCGAAGGTATAGGCCATGCCTAGCGTACCGGCGGATGCCAGGCAGTAGGCCGAATAGTCGGTGAGACCGGGCACATAGATACCCAAGGCGCGGCTGGCGATCGAGAGTGTGACCAAGGCCGTCAGAGCGAGCACCGCGAGCGCAGCCAGCCAGCCGCAGAAACGGCAGAGGCTTCGTATGATCGCCTCCAGGGACGCGCTGGCCCGCTGCATGCTGCTTTGCCCTTAGTCGGCGCTCGTTCGGTAGCCTTCCAGGGCCTTGGCGCCGGCTTTGCCGGCGTTCTCAGCCCACTCGGCGGCCATGACCTGGCCGATCCGCGAAACTCCTTGGCCAGGGTCTCGGAGAGAGCGGCCACGCTCATGCCATTCTCGGCCATGGTAGCGTTGTAGCTCTCGGTGATGCCGCGAGCCGCCTGCCAAACCGCGGCCTCGGCCTTTGCGGCTGCCTCCAGAACCACGGCCTGCGTGGCCGGATCCAGATCGTTCCAGGCGTCCAGATTGACGATCACCGCACTCTTCGGCATCCAGCCGTTCACCGTGTAGAAGTAGTCGGCGTTGTCCCACATCTTCTGGAACACGTCGATCGCGCCGGATCCCATCATGCTGTCGGCCACACCGGTGGAGAAGGCCTGGCTTATCTCGGTCGCCTCGGTCTTGGTCGGCGTTGCCCCCATCAGCCCGGCCAAGCGCGAGGTGTTGGTGTCGGCGGCGCGAAACTTTGCACCGTCCATGTCGGCCATGGTCTTGATCTCGTTCTTCGAGAAGAGGCCTTGCGGCGGTCAGACCGCCATGTAGAGCAGCTTCATGTCGCGCTCTGCCAAAGCGGCCTCAATTGCCGGCTTGGAGGCTTGGTAGAGGACCCAGGCGTTGTCGAAGTCGGCCGCCAGGAAGGGTACGACGTCCATGCCGAAGATCGGGTCCTCTTTGGCATGCGCACCCATGTAGCGCCCGCCTATCGGTACCTGCCCGCTGCGCAACGGCGCGCAGGATTTCCGAGCCCTTGTAGAGCGAACCGGCGGGATGCACGACGATCTCCAGGGCGCCGTCACTGTTGCCTGTCACCTCTTCGGCAAAGGCGATGTAGGACTTGGAAACGTAGTTCTGTCCGGAATAGGCAGCCGGCATGTCACAGGTCTCGCCAGCCAGGGCATGGCTCGATACGGCCGCTGCCGCGGCAATTGCCAAGGCTAAGGTGGTCATAGTGGTTCGCATGTCGGTCTCCTCTTGTGGCTTGGCTCAGCCCTCTACGACCACCAGGTCGCGGGGATAGTGGGTCAGGACTTCGCACCTCTTAGCGGTAACGCGGACGCTGTCGCTGATCGCCATTCCGAAGTCGGTACGGAACAGCGTGGGGATCACGTGAAAGGTCATGTTTTATTCAAGGACCAAGGGATCGTCGGGCCGGATGGCGTAGATATGACCCCAGACCTTTACGCGGACATCAAGCTACACAGTACCGATTTATGCGACAGGCAGCGCGAGAACTACGACGGGCCCTGTTGGCGATCGCTATACCTACAGCTACCGATATATCTCCGGCCATAGCACGCGCTGGCGTCCGACGGAGGCAGAATGGGACCTCTATCGCGAGACGCTCGACGGCTATCGAGCCAATACCAATTCCACACAGCGGACCACGATCGTGCAGACGCTGCCCGAGGCCGGCGCCTGGGAAGTGCAACTCCAGCGCACCTTCCCGGCCAATAACACTGCCGCTCACGTCGTCGATCGCATCGCCTGGATTTCGCTGCGTGCGCATGTCGGTGCGCCGGCCGGCGACTATCGCGGCCAGACGCGGCTCAATATCCAGGCCACCGCCTCGGCCGCGACCCAAGGCACCCTGCAGCGGGTTTCCGTCATCGTCCGCCAGCTCGCCGGCGTCTATGACGACCGGGGCCGCATCCAGGGCCCCCGCCAGACCACACGCAATCCGGCCTGGATTTTCGCCGAGTACGCGCTGGGTATTGAGAAGAACGGCATCCTCGTCGCCGGCATGGGCCTGCGCAGCCGTCCCGACAGCGCGACCGCCTCTGCCTCGGTCCGTATCGACTGGTCCTCCATCGTGGATTGGGCCGCCTACTGCTCGGCCGAGCGTTTGACCTGCGACTACGTGATCGACCGAGACGTATCCCATCGCGAGATCCTGACCCTGATCGCTCAGTGCGGACGAGCCGTCCCCAGCTATGCCGCCGGCAAGCTGGGTGTGGTGATCGACCGGCCGCGACCGCCCACCGCCATGATCTCGCCCGGCAATATCCTACGGGATTCCCTCTCTGTCGCCTGGGCCGCCACCGTCGATGCCGCCGACGGCATCGAGGCCCGGTTCATCGATCCCGATCTCGACTGGGAATATCGCACCCTGTCGCTGCCGGTGGATGCCGACACGATCCCGGCACGTCCGGCCATCATCACCCTGGCCGGCGTCACCGACGCCCGCCAAGCCTGGCGGGAGGCACGGCGGCAGGCGGCGAAGCAAAAATACCACCGCCGGCGCGTCTCCTGGCGCATGGGGCCGGAGGGGCTGACCGTCGCCCTCGGCGACGTCGTCATCTTCTCACATGGCCTCCTCGACGGCGGCCAGACCGGCCGGGTCGCCACCGCCCAGGGCACCACCCTCCGCCTGGCGCCGCCGCCCAACGCCGTCGCGCCCGGCAGCCGCATAGTCCTGCGCCTGCCCGGCGGCAGCCTGCATGACGCTGCCGTCTCTGCCGTCGACGGCGAGCCCGGCGCTTACACCCTCGACCCGCCGCTCGCGGCCGGCAATCTGGCCGGCATCTCCCCGCGCGACATCCTCTGGCGCCTCTACGATGCGGCCTCCCCGCCCGCGCGCTTGCGCATCGTCGCCACCGAACCGCTCGGCGACGGCGAGATCCGCATGGAGGCTATCGACGAGGCCGCGGGCTACTATGCCGGCCTTACCGCCCGGCCCCGCAGCCTGCGCCTCGCCCCGGGTCAGGCGGGCGCCTACACCCTCCGCCTCGACAGCCAGCCGCAAGGCCGCATCGCGATCACCGCCACCGCCCCCGACGGCTGGACCCTCCAACCCGCAGGGCAGGCCGACGCGCGCAAGCGCGTCACCCTCCACTTCACGCCGCAAAACTGGAATAGCCCCCGCTCGATTACCGTCGCCGCCGCTCCCGACGCCACCGGCGGCGGCAGCATCGATCACGCCATCGCCAACGCCGGCGATCCCGACTATCGCGCCCTGCGGTTCCTCGATGACGTCCGCCTCCTCACGCCCTGAAACCGACCCCCTCGAGCGACGCCCAGCCGCCCCGAAATCCGGCCCCCCCAGACCGGGAATTTTCCAGCCAGAATCGCCCGGATTTTCCAGCCCATTTTCCAGCCGAAATCGCCCCGATTTGAAAAGACTTTGGCGCGCTACAGCTGTGTCTATGCACTGCAGAAGTACCTCAGCGACCACATCCTGCGGGGGGGGGGGGGGAGCCATCGAGAACGATGCCCAATCCTACCTGCGCAACATGGAGATCGAGGAGGCCATTTACGAAGCCGCGGCCAGTGGCCGACGCATCGATCTCGCGCAATGAAATTTGACCGGCGCGCTTGTGCCAACTTTCTTGAACAGGTGATCCATGATCTCCGCATCGTCATTACCGGGCTTGATCCACCCTTGTCGGGATTAGGGTCCGCATCGCCCCAGCAGCGATTGTCATGGCGAACTCTTCAAGCATACCCCGTCTTGGTCGCGCTCGACACAGACATCCAAGTTACGCCGCAGCCGCCCAAGTCTCCAGTACCTTGTGGGCCGGTGCCCATTCAGGTTGAGCGAACCACGCCCTAGATCGCATCCTGTCGCGCGAAGCGGAGGTAGAGGTACTGCAGGCGTCGGAATGAGTGGGCCGGGAACGCCCTGATCCAAGGTGACATCGTCGATCTTCAGGACCGGACAAACGTAGGTGGACGCGCCGGTGATGAAAGCCTGGTCGGCGGCCAAGAACCTCTTCAAGCGTGAAAAGCCGCTCTTCGGGCTTCACGTCGCTCTCTTCCAGGAGGGCCAGCAGTGCACGGCGGGTGCAGCCATGCAGGATATCGTTCTAGAGCGGGCGGGTGACGATGGTCTCGCCGACGATCATGTAAAAGCTGGTGGCACCGCCTTCGGTCACATAGCCGTCCTGGTGCAGCAGTACCTTCTCGCCGCCCCGCTTGGCCGCGCTTTGCTTGGCAAAGACACTGCCCATCAGGCCCACAGTCTTGATATCGCGGCGGGCCCAGCGAATGTCGGGCGCGCTGTAGATCGAGATGCCCTCGCGGCTCGCGTTTGGTTGCTTCCGACTTGGCCTGGGTAAAGGCGAAGATGGTGGGCTTGGGCTCAGCCGGCGGCAGAAACTCGCGATCGCCGTCGCTCCCGCGGGTGATCTGAAAGTAGACTAGGCCCTCCTCGATGGCGTTCCGGCGCACCAGTTGGCACAGCATCTCCAGCAGCGCGTCGTGGCCGAACGGCGAGGCGAAACCCATTTCGCGCAACGAACGATCGAGACGCTGCATGCGCAATGCGAACTCCAAAAGCTTGCCGTCCATGACCGTCATCACCTCGTAGATCGCATCGGCGAACAGCAGTCCGCGATTGAAGATCGACACCTGCGCCTCTTCGGCGGCGCAGTAGCGACCATTGATAAAGACGGTTCTAGTCATCGAGGCCGCTCCTCCTGGGGTCGGGTTGCACCATGTCGCCGGCGCCCTTGCGCTCGACGATCAAACCATAGGCCTGCGGTTGGCGATGCTTTGCGAAATCGAAAACCTCCTGCTTGGCGTACTCGGCCAAATCCAGGTTGCAGCACGCCGAGATCACCTCGTCCGCAAGCGTAGCGGCCATCGCCACCACCTCGCCGTTGGGCGAGACGATCGTGCTTTGCCCGATCATATCAAAGCCTTCTTCGCAGCTGCATTTGGCTGCGGCCGCGACCCAGCAGGCATTCTGATAGGCGCCGGCCTGCAGGCAGAGCCGATTGTGGAAGTTGGCGAGCGCGGCAGCTTGATAGGGTTCGCCCAGGCCGGTCGGCGTGTTGTAGCCCAAGACGATGAGTTCGGCCCCCTGCAAGCCCATCACCCGATAGGTCTCGGGCCAGCGCCGGTCGTTGCAGATCGCCATGCCGATCCGCGCGTCGTCCAAGGCATAGACCGGAAAGCCGAGGTCGAAGTAGCGCTTCTCCAGGTGTTCGCCCTTGCGTGAGGAATCGGGCTCCGCGTGGCCCAGCAGATGCACCTTGCGATACTTGCCGCGGGTGTGCCCACGGCGATCGACCGGGATCGAGCTGTTGAAGCGGCGCGCGCCGGTCCGCTCCGCATAGCCCAGATAAAAACCGATTGAGGCCTCGGCCGCCGCGTCGAAGAGTGGCTGCGTTTCCGGGTTCGGCAAGGAGTCTTCGAAGAAGCTTTCCAGTTCGCGATCGCCGCGCTGGTAGATCCAGCGCGGGAAGAAGCTGGTGAGCACCAGTTCCGGATAGACTAGGAAGTCGCAGCCTCGGGCCTTCGCCTCCGACAAGAGAGACAGCAACCGCTCGACCACCTGAGAGCGGGAGGCCGCCTTCTGCACGGGCCCCATCTGAGCCACGCCGAGAACCATGTCACGCGTGCGGATTTCCTAGCTCGCTCGTCAAATGGCCGGAGGGTATCGACCAGTAAGAGTTAAGAGGATCACCGGTCACTTTCCCAGTCAGATTGTGCGGCGCTCCGCCGATACGACCAGATCGACGCCGGGATGCCTATCAGTCGCGTAGCGCTCTGGCCAGGATCCCTAGACCCTGTGCTGCGGCGATGTGCAAGAGGGTCTTGCGTTCACGCTCCGGCTCAACGCTGCTGCGGTCACGCGCGATTGCTGCCAAGAAGCGCACACGGCGCAACACTAGGTCCGTCGAGGCGGTTCCGTCCGCACCGAGATAGGCCTCGAAGGCCCGGGCCTGACGCTCGATGCCATACTCCAGGGCCTCGCGACGAAAGGAAGTGATTGTGGTCGATGGCACCCTTGGCCAGAAGCTTGGCGCCCGCCTCGAGGTCCTGACGCGCTTGCCGGCCTCCGCGGGCACGGGCTCTGACCACCAGTATCCAAGGCCACAAAAGCAGACGGCGGAGGCCTCGGCTTCGGCCCAGGCTGAGTCGGCCAGGCGCAGCGCTTCGCCTCGGTCAGCGCGCTCGCAAGCGATTTTCGCCAGCAGGTGCAATTCATAGGAGCGAAATCGCCCGGAGATCAGGCGATCGCTCCGGCGCACGATCTCTTCGGCGTAGTTTTGACCGAGATTCAAGTGCCCTTGATCGATCGCCGAGGTCGCGATCGCATTGAGCGCGATGATGGCAGCGCGGTCGTTGCCCGCGGCCTGCGCCTGTTTCCAGATGGCTTCGGCCTCGGCCGTGCCTTCGTGATAGTGCCGACCAGGAGCGTGCTCCAAGCCAGCATCGATGCAAAGCCACCTCGATCTGACCCAGGGCATGACGGCGGGCCTTCTCGACGCAATCGGCGAAGTGGGCCTGGGCCTGGGGCAGGCGTCTCAGCGTATAGTTGGCATCGCCGACATCGCCCAAGGCCTGAATCTCGGCGGACAGATCGCCGGCCTTGCGCGCAAGGGAGAGTGCCTTGCTGTGGGCGGCAAGACAGTCGGCCGGACGAGTGGGAACAGGAGATTGCCGCCCATGGTCCAAATCTCGGCCAGCAAGGCCTCCTCGTCCTCCGCCAGGGCGGCAACGCGGTCGAGCTCGGCAAAGGCGGCCTCGAAGCGGTCCAGGATCCGCATCGCCCCGGCCTGGCCGATATGACAGCGTGCGCGGTCGCGCGCGATCTCGGCCAGTGCCATCACCTGACCGTAGCAGTCGAGCGAGGCTTCAGCTCTTACCCAGCTTGCGCAGGGCCTCGCCTTTGGCGATGGTCAACTCCAGGTGCACTGCCTGTCCTTTGACTAGTGGCCAGGCCATCTTCGAGCAGTCTGAGTGCTGCCTCCAATCGATGCTGCTCAGAATAGCTCTCTGCTGCGTGCAGGAAGGCGGCAGCAGCGCCCGGGTCGTCGGCACCGCGCAGGTGTTGGGCATAGAGGGTTGCGTCGCGCTGTTCGAACCAGGCGGCGGCAGCGGCGTGCAGGCTTCGTCGACGCTCCTGTAGGAGGGTGGCGTAAACACCGTCGCGGACCAGGTCATGAGCAAAGAGAAAGCCGTCGTCTTCGGGCCGGATCAGTCCCTTCTGCAGCAGTGGTTCGAAGGCCCCTTCACCCCCCTCGAGCAGCGCCGATAGCGCCTCGCCGGAAAAACGCTGGCCCAGGACCGATGCGGCCTCCAGTGCGGCGCGGTCGGGCGGACCCGGGCGATCCATACGACTCTGCACGATGCTCTGCACCGACCCCGGTGTGCCCTCGTCAATGCTGTCGCCGACCATCTGCAGCAACTGATCCAGGAACAAGCAATTTACCGCGGCACGCTCGATTCAACTGCGCGCGAAACCCTCCTCGGTGACCTGATAGGTTCGCGCCAAGTCCATTGCCGCGGCCTCGCCCAACGGCCCCAGATCCGATGACGTAGAGAAAGTTTCGCACATTTGTGTGGGGTTGGTGGCCCCGAATCCCTCAGGCTTTCAGTCGCCAGACGGAGAAGCCAATAGAGGAGGCCAGAGCCACCATGGACGAGGATGACACGAAGGGCCTGTCGAACGTGGTCCGTATCGACGCCGGTCGGATAGAAGATCATCTGAGGCAGATCGTGCGAGGCAGCGTCGAGGAGACACTGAACAGCCTGCTGGAGGCAGAGGCGGATCGGCTTTGCAATGCAGGGCGCTATGAGCGCAGTGAGGCGCGCCGCGACACACGAGCTGGCCGCTCCGAGCGCAAGCTGCACACGCGCGCCGGAGAGGTGCAGGTGCAAGGTGCCGAAGCTTCGCACGCAGACGCATCGACGACGGCAATCATCGAGCGCTATCGCCGGCGCGCGCGCTCGCTCGAAGAGGCTTTGATGGAGATGTATCTGGCTGGTGTGTCGCTACGCCGGGTGGAGGACATCACCGAGGCCCTGTGGGGCACGCGGGTGAGCCCCACAGGGTCTCCAATCTCAACGAGAAGCTCTACTCCCAGATCGCGACCTGGCGGAACCGGCCGATCGAGGGCGAACACCCCTACCTCTATCTGGACGGCCCTCTATCTGGACGGCCTTGTCCTGAAGCGCAGTTGGGCAGGTGAAGTGCGCAACGTCTCGCTGCTGGTTGCGGTCGCTGTCAAGGCCGACGGCTACCGCGAGATCCTCGGCAGCCTCGAGGGAGCCAAGGAAGACAAGAAGGGCTGGAGCACCTTCCTCAAGCACCTCAAGGAGCGCGGCCTGACGGGTGTCGAGTCGATCGTCTCGGATGCCTGCATGGGGCTCGTAGAGAGCGCGACCGAGTTCTATCCGGACGCCCAGTGGCAGCGCTGCGTCGTGCATTGGTAGCGCAATGCCTTCGTGCCCGGTGCCGACCGGCAAGATGCGTGAAGTCGCTCTCATGCTGAAGGCTATCCATGCCCAGGAGAGCCGCGAGGCGGCCCGCGCCAAGGCCACGCGGCCAAACTCGGAGCCATGCGCCTGACCAAGGGCGCCGACTGACTGGAGGAGACGGTCGAGGAGACCTGGGTCTGCCATGCCTTCCCCAATGAGCATTGGCGCCGGATCAGGACCGACAATCCTCTGGAGAGGATCATGCGGGAGATCCGGCGGCGAACCCGCGTCGTCGGAGCCTTCCCCGACGGCCAGTCGGCCATCAACCCGGCCGCGGCCAGGTTGAGACACATCGCTGGCACCAAATGGTCCAGCAAGCGCTACATGAACATGGACCTGCTCAAGCAGCGGGACAGGGTTGCCTGATGGAACAGCCCGCCAAACCCAATGTGCGAAAGATCCTGGACACTACCCCAGATCCAGGGCCGCCAGCGGCGTTTCGCCCAAGCGATTGCGCCAGGCGGCATCGAGGTGATCGCCTTCGATTCGACTTGTCAGCAGCAAGAAGAGCGACGCCGTCTCAGCGTCGCTGGCCAGGCGCGCAAGCTGCTTCAGCAGATCCGGTTCCGCCCAGTGCACGTCTTCGATGCGTAGGAACAGCGGCGTCGTCTGGGCATGGGTGGTCGCCAGACACGACAAGGCTTTTCCTTAGCCTTCGCTGCGTTTGCGCGCACTCATGGCTTGCACCAGACGCTCCAGGTCCGCGGGTTGCGGCAGGTCGAGCAGGCCGTTCAGATGTACGCGGTCCTCATCGCCGACAAAACCGCTGTCGAGGATACGATCCAAAGCTGCCTTTCGGCTTACCGGATCGCTGCCTGGTGCGATGCCCAGCAGGCTGTGCAACAATTCGGGGAGGGCTTCGCGTCCCTTGCCGGCGCCGAAGTCCAGCACCAGGGCGCGATGCGTTTCAAACCCGCTTTGTGCTGCCCGATCGAGCAGATGGTCGCCCAAACGGGTCTTCCCGATTCCGGCTTCGCCGCGCAGCAGTGCAATCTGGCTGCGGCGCTGCTCACGGCAGACCGCAAGCAGGCTTTCCAGCCATCGGCTCTCGCGCTCGCAGCCGACGAAGGGGCGTGCCCGGCCATTGCTCGGCGCCTCGGCCAGACCGACGAGTTTTCAGGCGATGACCGGACGTTCGATGCCCTTGACCTTCAGCGCACCGGCAGGCTCGGTTGAGAAGACGGTGCCGCTCGTCGCGCGCTTCACCTCGTTGCTGATTAGGGTCTCACCGGCCTTGGCCAGATCCTGCAAACGGGCTGCCAGGTTTACCGAGGCGCCGGTCACGGTGTGCTCGGTGAAGGCGCTGCTGCCGGTCTGGCTGACCATCACCTGGCCGCTGGCGATGCCGATGTGGTTTTGCTGCGGTGGCGCGAACTTGGCCAGACGGGCGTGGATGTCGAGCGCACGGCGCGCTCGGGATCGTCGCTGTGCGCCACCGGGGCGCCGAAGACCGCCATCACGGCGTCGCCGATGTGCTTGTCGATCGAAACGCCGAAACTGCGCACGGCCTCGTCGACTTCGGCGAAGAAGCGCTGCAACAGCTCGTGCAGTTTCTCTGCGTCCAGTTGATTGGATAGCCTAGTGAAGCCGGTGAGGTCGGCGGAGAGCACTGTGACTTGCCGCCAGGCGGCAATCTGGGGGGCTTCGATTTGGACGATGGCGCTTGGAGTGTCCGGTTGCCTGGCCTCGCGTAGCGCGGCCATGATGCGTTTGCGATCGCCGAGGGAGAGGCCGAGATCCTTGAGGTCGGCCTCGTCCAACTCGCCCAGAATGTCGGTGCCGATGTCATTCGCTTCGAAGAGATCGGCATGCTTGGCCAAGCCATGTGCTTCCAGCCAAGCCCGGATTGTGCTCATACTGCGCCTTTCCCCACCAGCTTGCAGTCTAACGGCAGGAAAGGCCGGAACCTAGTCTTGCTTTAGTCGATCAGCCTCACGATCGCGTGGCGTTTTTTCCCGGCCGAAAGCTTGATCACGCCCTCCTCGCTCAGGTCTTGCAAACCAAGCGCGACGGTTTCGTCGGCGGCAGGCGCATCGTTCACGCGGGCACCGCTGCCCTTGATCAGCCGGCGGCCCTCTCCCGACGAGGCGACCAGGCCGGCCTCGCGCAGCAACTGAAAGAGAGCGACGCCTTCGCTCAAGCGGGCGCGCGAGACCTCGATCGTGGGCAGATCCTGGCCCAGGCCGTCGCCCTCGAAGGTCCGCCGTGCCGTTTCGGCCGCCTGCTCGGCCGCTGCCTCGCCACGCAGCAGAGTCGTCGCCTGATTGGCCAGAACTTTCTTGGCTTCGTTCATCTCGGTCCCATCCAGGGCCTCCAAGCGGGCGATCTCCTGCAGCGGCAACTCGGTGAAGATGCGCAGGAAGCGGCCGACGTCGGCGTCTTCGCAGTTGCGCCAGAATTGCCAGTAGTGGTAGTCGCTGAATCGCTCCGGCGAGAGCCAGACGGCACCGGCATGGGTCTTGCCCATCTTCTGGCCCGAGGCCGTAGTGAGCAGCGGCGTGGTCGCGCCGAAGACCTCGGCACCGTCGACGCGTCTGGCCAGCTCCATGCCGTTCACGATGTTGCCCCACTGGTCCGAGCCGCCCATCTGCAGGCGGCAGCCGTAGCGCCGGTTCAGCTCCAGAAAGTCATAGGCCTGGAGGATCATGTAGTTGAACTCCAGGAAAGTCAGGGGCTGCTCGCGGTCGAGCCGGGTCTTGACTGCATCGAAGGTCAGCATGCGGTTTATGGTGAAGTGTCGGCCGACGTCGCGCAGCAGCGGGATGTAGGCCAGTCCGTCCAGCCAGTCGACGTTGTTGATCATCAGCGCGTCCTGCGGTCCCTCGCCGAAGGTGAGGAAGGGCTCGAAGTTGCGCTTGATGCCGGCGATGTTGGCCTCGATGGTCTCGCTGGTGAGCAGCTGGCGGCTCTTGTCCTTGCCCGAGGGGTCGCCGATCTTGGTGGTACCGCCGCCCATCAGGACCAAGGGTTTGTGCCCGGTCTTCTGCAGCCAGCGCAGGCACATGATCGGCAGTAGACTGCCGACGTGCAGACTGTCGGCCGTGGCGTCGAAGCCGATATAGGCGGTGATGCTCTCTTTCGCCGCGAGAGCGTCCAAAGCCTCCAGGTCGGTTGCCTGGTGCAGGAAGCCGCGAGCCTCTAGAGCGGCCAGGAAGTCGGAACGTAGGCGGGTCATCGTCCGTTACTCTCGTCTCTGTTCTTTGTTCGAAGGCTGCCGCTGATAGCACGGCGGGCCTCCAGGACCAAAGCGCCGATAGCGGGGGGGTTCTATGCAGGCGGACTGGATCGTCGGTTTGATGAGCGGAACCTCTCTGGACGGTATCGACGCCGCCCTGCTGCTGAGCGACGGGACCGCGGTCTTGGAGCGGGGAGCGAACCTCACGCTGCCCTACGACGCGGCCTTTCGAGAGCGCCTGCGCTGCTGCTTCGGCGGCAAGGGAGCGATTGCCGAGGTAGAACGCGACTTGACCGAGCGTCACGCGGCTGCGGTCGAGGCCTTGCTGGCCAAAGCGGGCCTGAAGCGCAGCGCTATCGGCCTGATCGGTTTCCACGGCCAGACGATCCTGCATGCGCCCGAAGAGCGGCGCACCTGGCAGATCGGCGATGGGGCTCTGCTGGCCCGCTTGAGCGGCATCCCGGTGGCCTATGATTTCCGCAGCGCCGATGTGCGGGCAGGCGGCGAGGGTGCTCCCTTGGTGCCGGTCTATCAGCAGGCTTTGGCGCGTGGCCTGGCGCAGCCTCTGGCGGTCCTGAACATCGGCGGCGTCTCCAACGTGACCTGGATCGGCGAGGCGCCCGAGGCCCTGCTGGCCTGCGACTGCGGCCCCGGCAATGCTCTGCTGGACGATTGGCTGCTGCAGCGCTGCGGGCGGCCCTATGATGCCGAGGGAGCGCTGGCAAGGGCCGGCCGGGTGCAGGAGGATTTGGTCGCGCGCGCGCTCAGCCATCCCTATTTCGCACGACCTCTGCCGAAGTCCTTGGACCGCGATGCCTTCGCGCTCCCGGATCTGGAGGCCCTGTCGGCGGAGGATGGAGCTGCAAGCTTGACCGCCTTTACCGCGGCAGCGGTCGCCGCCGTTTCGCCCTTGCTTCCGGCACCGCCGCAGCGCTGGTTGGTGACCGGCGGCGGTCGTCGCAATCCGGCAACGATGCAGGCCCTGTCCGAGCGGCTGGCGCAGCCTGTCGAACCGGTCGAGGCTGTTGGCTGGGACGGCGATGCCTTGGAAGCGGAAGCCTTCGCCTTCCTCGCCGCGCGGGTGCGGGCCGGCTTGCCTCTGACCTTTCCGGGGACGACAGGGGCGAGGCAGCCGCTTGCGGGTGGCTGTCTTGCGCGGCCGGGCTAATGAGCCCGGCCTGCAACGATTGGGCGTCGGCGAAGGTTGACCTGAATCTGGATGTGGGACCTCTAGCCACCCTTTCTCACATCATTCGGTGCGTCGAAGATTATCACAGACCGTCTCGAATTCGTTCAAGGACTCGCGACGCTGGTTTTCGACCCCGACCTCAAACACAAAGTCCGGGAACGCACCCAGCTTCACCGCATCCTCGCCGAGAACGTATGGATATTCGGCGAGCAGTACCACCTATCCGTCGACAATCAGTCCCTCACCGAAGTGCTGAAGCAGCACATCGCCGTCCCGGGTCGCGAAATCGAAATCGACCAGATCGTTACCCGTCCCGACGGACGCCGAGGCATCGTCGATCTGATGTTCTCGCACAATATTCAGCTCGCCGGGTCGGAGGAGCGAGAGCACCTGATCGTCGAGCTGAAGCGCCCGGACGTCTCCATCAAGGCCGAAACGATAACCCAGATCGAGAGCTACGCTTTTGCCGTCGCCGAAGATTCCCGGTTCCGCGACGTGCCCACGAAATGGGTCTTCTGGGCCGTGTCGAGCGAGATGGACGACCATGCCCGCCGGAAGGTCTCCGAACACGATCGGCCGAGGGGTATGCTGCACCAGAGCGACGATCCCTCGATCACCATCTGGTTAAAGACCTGGAGTCAGATCATCAACGACTGTCGAGCGTGGCTCCGGTTCTTCTCCGAAAAACTCAACTACGCGCCGGATAGCGACGCTTCTGTCGCTCATCTCAAGGCTACCTACCACAAATATCTCGCCACCCTGTTTACCGCCGAAACCGAGGCGTCGGAGCAGGCCGCTCCGGACACCGATCCGTCCCAGGGCGAGGCCAAAAGTTCGGGCTGAAACCAGCCTCCCTGCGGAGCGGTCTCGCCGCCGCATCCCCATAGAGTGCCACGCTACCGGCCTTTCTCGCCAGACCCGTCGTCACAGCGCCACCATCTGTCCGGATTGTCTCGACCGTTGCCTCCCTTCGTTTGTATCTCCCTTCGGGCTCTTCTTGTCCCCTGCCTGCCGCGGGCGCTTTCCGCGTCAACAGGAAGCCTCGACTCCCCCTGAAGGTCCCCCGATTTTCCTGCTGACGCCGCACCATCGCGGCCGGGCTCTTTCGTGGGCACGTCCGAACGGGGCGGATGCAAACGAAAGAGAACGGACATGACCAAGACCACCGACACTAAGGCACCGGCGCTGATCGCGTGGCAGGTGCGCGAGAACCGCCACAGCGGAAAGCCCATCTGGACCCGCGTCGGAGCCGCCCGGCACCACCGCAACGGCTCCGGCCTCAGCATCGAAATCTCGTGGGAGCCGAACTGGCTCGGTCTTGAAGACCGCTTCAGCATCGCCGCTGCGCACCTTCATGTGCGCAACTCGGGTGCGGGCCGTTGCCGATCACGGGAGCCGGCTACCGTTCGCACTTTACTTCGCAGAGCGTCGTGCAGGCAGCCGGAGGGCCGGTCGAGTACGTCCTCGCCTGGCTCACCGCCGAGGCCGATACGCTCGCATGGCGGCAAAAGGCTGCCGACGCCCAACAGCTCACCCTCTTCTGAGAGTGAGCGATTCCAGCTTCACCGTGACCGCAATCCGCAACGGTGCTAGAAGAAAGGGCTTTCTAAACAAGAAGGCGGATTGCGGCTGGTCCCCGATCGCCAATCGGCAGCGCCGCGACCTAAGCCGCTGGGACCGGTGCATCACCGGACCCCGGCCGCTCACTCTCCAGCACCGTTATCTCGACGTGTTGCGCCAGGTATTCTTGCAAACGGCTATAGGTCAGGTGCCTGTAGTCCGATGGCGCGAATGGCCCTGCCGCGTCGTGGGGCACCATGCCGATCCGCATGTTCTTCGGGTCGCGCTTGCGCACGACCCAAAAGCTCGCTTTCTCGCCGGTCGGCTCGATCCTGATCATGTTGCCCTTGTGAAGGCGCATGGCCCGCCACCGGCTCCTCCTTTTGCAGCGTCGAACAGTGTCACCGCTTGCCCGTGCCAGCGTCCATCGGACTCTTCTCAACCCGCATTTCCCATATCGAGGGCAGTTTCGCGACATGCTGAGGCGTGATCGTATAAACAGCACAATAGGTTAGCCACGACGGAGCGAGGCAGTGGCGGCGACCGCGACGGGAGACGCGCAAACGGGCCATCTTCGGCTGCAATTCGACCGGTCGGTCAAGCGCGCGTTCCAGGGCTCCTCGATCGGCTCCGACGGCGGCCTGCTGCTTCACCGCGCGCCCGACGACGCCTTGGGTCTGACTGAATTGGCTGCAAACCTCATCGTCGATCCACGCACCGGGAACAAGGGTCGTCACCGTCTCGCTGCACTGCTGCGCCAGTCGATCTTCTCTCGCCTTGCTGGATACGAGGAGGTCGACGATGCGGATCGGCTGCGCCGCGATCCGGCGATGCGCCCGCTCGTTGGCAGAGGCGCCGTGAAGCGCGGCGCGGCATCAGCCTCCGCCCTGAGGCGGTTGGAAACCGGGATACCGACGCGGCCGGAGAACCTCGCTGCCCTGCCGGGGCGCTGGATCGATGCGGTGCAGGACCGCCGGCCGCCGAAGGGCATCGCACTGGACATGGACAGTTCGCAAAGCCCGGTGCATGGCGATCGGGAGGGCTCTGCGTGGAAGGGCCCTTTTCAGTCGAAGTGCCGATACCCGCTCCTCGTCTTCAACCGGTTTGGCGCCCTCGAGCGGTGCGCGCTCCGAGCGGGCAACCTCCACAGCGCGGATAGCTGGGAAGATGTCTTGAAGCCGGTTTTGGCGCGGTATTCGGTCGAGGCGCACCCCTCGGTCGCGCGGCGAGGGTTTAGCGCCGATGCTGCCTTCGCCCTCCCGGTGCTCTTCGACGTGCTGGAGGCCGAAGGCTGGGACTACGCCATCCGGATCGAGGGCAACCCGAAGCCCTACGACCCGATCTCCTGGCTGACGAAGCGGGGCCCCGGCCGGCCGTCGAGGGCAACCCGAAGCCCTACGACCCGATCTCCTGGCTGACGAAGCGGGGCCCCGGCCGGCCGTCGCATCGCGTCGTGCGCCGCTTTACGAGCTTCCGCTACCGGGCCAAGAGCCGGTCCAAGCCGCGCCGGTGTGGCCAAGGTGGCGTTCCATCCAGGTGGGCTCTTTCCCACCGTCGGCTTCATCGTGACCAACCGCAGCCTGCCGAACGAGCGGGTACCGGCTTTCTACAACGACCGGGGAACCGCCGAGCAGCACATCGAGGAGGGAAAGGACGCCATCGAGCGCCGCTCACTCACCTGCTCTGTGTGAGCGCCCGATCGAGACCGGCGCGCGGCTGGGGCGCCATGCACGTTTTGCCGTTTTTCAGTGTGCCGATGCGGCACTCCCTCGTGCCATGTTCACGGGCATCCTTGGTCCGATCGACGCCCTGCGCGGGCCGCCGGCACAGTGTCCGCATGACCGAAACCAAACCCAGATCGGCAGCAAGCAACGCTGGCGCGGGCAGATCTGCGACCGGCGCACGCCAAAATAGCCTCGTCTGCCGCGCCGCACCGCCAATGGAACGCTCGACCGGCTTGACGGCGGCCAATAGAAGCGCTGCAGAGGCGAATTTCAGCTTGATCGCCGTCCTGACCGACAGCACAGTCAATCGAGGCAACGCAAATGAAGAACCCTCGTTGAGTACTGGACGACGAGACCTTGGCCCTACTCCAGCCGATCCTTCAACTGGTCGGCGGGGCTCTCTTGGGTGGCGGCCTTCTCGGCCCCTCCGGCGAGACCGCCTCGGCCGAGGCCGGACTGCCGCCATCGCTTCTCCCTTGGAAGAACTCCTGGTCCAGATCAGCCCACCGGTGCAGGCCGGGCCGGTCGATCTCTTCGGTGAAGATGAGGCCAACGTCGTCATCGGCGAACTCGGCGTCTTGCTGGACCAGTTGGCGGAAGGCGACATCGCCGGCTTCGCCAATGGCTTGCACGCATCAACCCTCGACCTCCCGGGCGATGCCATCGCTCCCTATCTGACTTTCGACGACCACATCGGCGCCGGCATCGGCAAGGATATCGTCTTCGCCGGCATAGGCGAGGACGCGGCTCGCGGTCACGCCGGCAATGACATCGTCATGGGCGAAGACGGCAGCGACGATCTGCGCGGCGGTGACGGGGTCGACTATGTGAATGGAGAACTCGGCGACGACATATCCTACGGCGGGTCCCAGAGCGATTTCTTGGTCTTCGATCTGGAGGCCGGTTATGACGAGATTCGAGGGTTCGAAGACGGGATCGACCAGCTCGACTTCAGGGCCTCCTCGATCAATCCCGCCAACTTCGATACCGAACTCTTGCCGGCCATCTCGGCGATCGAGAGCGGTGTCGTCGGTATCGATCTCGCCGATCTGGGCTCACAAAGCCAAGGGGTCGTTTCCTGCCTCCCTGGAAGACTATGAACGAGCAACCTCACTCTTCTCAGAGCAAGAAAAAGAACAGATAAAATTCACCTATCTCGCCCTTCCGATGACTGCGCAAATCAAGTTACTCCTGGAGTTTGACCCGCTCAATCCCGTGGCTCCTCACTATAGTCCCTATGCGGTTCATATCGGCTACCTCTTCTTGAAACAGAAGCTGACAACGACAGAAGCGGAGACTTTGGGCCGTGTCTTGGAGGAACGACCGGACAGTGTCGAAGCCTACCGGCAACGGGCGAAGGTTCACAAGCGAAACGGCGATCGGACAGAGGCAATCGCCGACCTGTCCGCGGCCATTGCGCTAACGCCCGGCAATGCCGAGTTGCACCCAAGATCTCGCTTGGTAAACCTCCGCATCGGCCTGATTGACCGAATAAACCGGTGACTCAACCAGAGCAGACCGCGACTAAAGGGTCTCTCATGCCACAAGCATTTGCTCTGTATACCAGAGTTCCGGAGCGTGACTTGGACGGCACAGTGTCTCGAGTTGACGTCATCCCGATTTAGCCGGGATGTTTCAGCAGTGTAATGAGATGAGAGGGATTTCAGAACGGGGAAGGAGCCGCGTGGTGGGGAAGAATGTAACGCGTGGGACGGTCGGCGAGTCGGTGTCTGCGTTTCGGCCATCGGATCTGGTTCCTCGGTAATGTGCGGTCGGTCGGAGCGCTGCTGGGGAGCGATCAAGGGCAGAGCCTGGCGTGGGCGATACGGACTTATGGCGGTAGTTGAAGCGCTGTCGGCGGCCTGAGAGCGATGTGGTGAGTCGCGCTCACCGCAGGCCAATATCAACGCCTCGAAAGAGACCTTTCCTTCTCCTTATTGGCAGTCCTTCCATTCTTGTTTATGATACGATCAAGAAGTGCTAGGAGGATGCCTTGGACAGCTATCTCTGCGGGATCGATATCGGCGGTACCTTCACCGACTGTGTGGTGATCGACGCCAAGGGGGAAATCACCACCGCCAAGGTGCCCTCCACACCTGATGACTTCAGCCGCGGGATGATGGCGGCACTGGCGGGCGTGGCTGAGAAGCTGGACCTCAGCTTCGACGATCTCGGCCGCTCCCTGCCGTTGCTGTCACATGGCACCACGACCGGCACTAATGCGGTGATCCAGAAACGCGGCGCCAAGGTCGGGCTGATCACCACTAGGGGGTACAACGACGTCATCCACATCATGCGCGGCTCGCGCGGCCTCTCGGGGCGCGAAGTGCGCCTAGTGGTGCACATCCCCGAAAGCAGCAAGCCCGATCCCATCGTGCCCAAGCGTCTGATTCGCGGTGTGTCTGAACGAGTCGATTGCTTCGGCAAGGTGGTGGTCGCACTGAACGAGGCCGAGGCGCGCGAAGCTATCGGCGAACTGCTGGCCGAGGGGGTCGAGGCGATCGCCATCTGCTGCCTCTGGTCCTTCCTCCATCCCGCCCACGAAGCCCGATTGCGCGAACTGGTCGAGGAGATGGCCCCAGGGCTCTTCGTCACCTGCTCGCACGAACTGGTGCCCAAGTGGGGGAGTACGAGCGCACCGCTGCGGTCGCGCTCAATGCCTACATCGGCCCGATTACGGCCGGCTATCTGGCCAAGGTCGACGGCGACTTGGCCAAGACCGGCTATGGCGCGCGCCTGCAGATCACCCAGTGCGGCGGCACAATCTCGGTCGTCAAGGCCCGGCAGGCGACGCTGCTGACCTTGGATTCCGGTCCCGCGGCCGGGGTTGTGGGCTCGCAGTTCCTGGCGCGCTACCTGGCAGCCGAGCAGCAGGAGCCGGCCAACGTCATCACCACGGACATGGGCGGCACCTCTTTCGATGTCGGGGTGATCCACCAGGGCGTCGCCGCCTCCTCTTACCGGGCTACCGTCAATCAGTACGAATACTTTCTGCCCAAGGTGGATATCCAGGCCATCGGCAGCGGCGGCGGCAGCAAGGCCTGGATCGACAAGGTGACCAGCGGTCTGAAGGTCGGCCCGGACAGTGCTTGGGCCGCACCCGGGCCGGTCTGCTATGGCCGTGGTGGTGCTGTGCCGACGGTGACCGACGCCGACCTGGTGCTGGGCTACCTCGACCCCGACAACTTCGCCGGCGGCGCCATGAAGCTGGACCGCGCTGCCGCCGCCGCGGCGATCGAGGCTTTGGGCGCGGAGTTGGACCTGGGGCTGGAGACCTGCGCCAGCGGCATCGCCAAGATCGTCGAGTTCCAGATGGCCGACCTGATCTGCAAGGTAACGATCCAGAAGGGCTTCGATCCAAGCGACTTCACCCTCTATGCCTTCGGCGGCGCCGGGCCGATGCATGCTGGCATCTTCGCGCGCGAGCTGGGCATCGCCAAGGTCGTGGTGCCACAGCGCGAGACCGCCTCGGTCTGGCGCGCCTTCGGGGCGCCCGTTGCCGATATTCTGCATGTCTATGAGCGCATCGAGATCATGACCTCGCCCTTCGACGTCGGCCGCATCGAGGCCATCCTGGCCAAACTAAAGGCCGAAGGCCTGGCTCAGTTGGCCCGGGAGGGGCGGCCGAGGCGCAGCAGGAGACCGCCGGCTTCCAGGAAACCACGATCTGCGACGGTGCGGCGCTGCTGCCCGGCAATCGCATTCAGGGGCCGGCCATTGTGGAGACCGATTCGACCAATGTCATGCTGCACCTGGGTCAAAGCTTGGCTGTGGACCGCTACGGCAATTTTGAGATCAACGTGGCCGAGCGGCCCGAGACGGGAGCCAGATCATGACCAAACTCAGCGAGATGCCGGCCGAGATCTTCGACGGCGTCACCTATGGCTATGCCCCGCCTAAGCAGCTACGGATCTCACCCAAGCTGAAGCTGCACCGGGGCCATGTCAGCCCCGTCGACCCTGTGACCTACGAGGTCATCCGTCGCAATCTCTGGAACATCAACGAGGGGCATGGCACCACAATCCAGCGGATCTCGGGCTCGCCGGTAGCGATGTATGCTCTGGATCTCAACCCCTCGATCCTGATCGAGGAGGCCGAGTTCGTCTACTTCGGCCCCTACATGCAGTACATGTCGGGCGTCACCGACACGCAGGTGAAGTGGATCCTCGAGCACCGCAGCGATAACCCCGAAATCAAGCCAGGCGACATGTTCCTGGCCAACGATCCCTGGGTCGGTGCCGCGCATCAGATGGACGTGATGCTGATCTGCCCGATCTTCCACGGCGACGAACTCTTATGCTGGATCACCAACTGCCTGCATCAATACGACATCGGCGGCATCACGCCCGGCAGCTTCTGCCCCTCGGCCGAGAACGCCTTCGAAGAGGGCATCCTGATCCCGCCGGTGAAGCTGGTCGAGAACGGCGTGGTGCGTAAGGACATCGAGGATCTCTACCTGCGCTCCTCGCGCAAGCCCTCGATGGTGGCGCTGGATCTGCGTGCCCAGATCGCTGGCAACGTCACCGCCAAGGCGCGCCTCGAGGCCTTGCTGGAGCGCTATGGCGCCGACACGGTGAAGGCGGTGATGCGTTAGGTCATCTCCAAGGCGGAGACCGACTTTCTGGAGAAGATGCGCCGCCTGCCGGACGGGGTCTGGCAGGACCGCACCTATGTCGAGGCCTGTCGTCCCGGCGATCGTCGCACCCACCGCGTGGTCCTGACTCTGCGCAAGGAGGGCGACCGCCTGATCTTCGAGGACGAGGGCACGGCACCGCAGGACGGTGCCATGAACGCCACCTATTCCGGTTGGCGTGGTTCTCTGCTGGTGGCGCTCAACGAGCTGCTGTGCTGGGACCAGTACTTCGCGGTCGGCGGTGCGCTGCGCCACATCGACTTCGACCCGACGCCGGGCACCTTCAGCCGTGCCAATTTTCCGGCTTCGGTGTCAACCGCGCCGACGCAGTCGATGGAGATCTCGCTCTACCCGGCCTACAACGTGCTCTCGAAGATGGCCCACCCGGATCCCGAGATGCGCAAGGACATTATGTGCATTGGCGGCACCAGCCAATGGCCAGAGACTATCTTCCGCGGCATCGATCAATGGGGTGAACGTTTCGGTGATCTCCTGATCGATCCCATCGGCGGAGCCATCGGTGCCTTCTCGCATGGCGACGTCATCGATACCGGCGGCCAGGCGCGTACGCCGATCTGCCAGCTGCCCACCGTCGAGCACACCGAGCAATCCTTCCCCCTGCTGTTCCTCTATCGCAAAGAGGTCTCGGATTCCGACGGCGCCGGCCGGCATCGCAGCGGCATGGGGGCGGAGATCTGCTTCATCGTGCACAATGTCGAGCGCATGATCCAGGACACACTCTCGTCGGGCAATGCCACGCCGACCTCGACCGGCATGATGGCCGGCTATCCCTCGGCTACCAATGCCTATTGCTTTGTTACCGGCAGTGATATCCAGGCTCGTTTCGCCGAAAGCCGGGTGCCGGCGAGGTGATCGGCACGGCGGTCGATCTGGGTTTGCGCCAGGAGGGTTTTTTGCAGACGCCGAACGACGTCTATGCCGTGCGCTGGACCGGCGGTGGCGGCTATGGCGATCCCTTGGATCGCGATTTGGAGGCCCTGCAAGCCGGCCTCGACGGCTATGCGGTGACCCGTAAGGGTGCAGAGGAGATCTTTGGCGCAGTCCTGGATGCCGCCGGTCGGATCGACGCCGCGGCGACGAGCCGCGCTGCGTTCGGCGATTGCCGACGAGCGCAAGGGAACGGCGCCCAAGCGCTTGAACGGCGAGGTTCTGGTGGAGGCGACCGATAACCTGCAGGTGCGTGCCAATGGCGGTGCGGCCCACTGGGCCTGCGGGCGCCGTAGTGTCGATCTGGGTGCGGTTTCCGAACCCTACAAGTCAGCCTGCCTGCGTCGCGATCAACCGGTGGCGGCCAGCAATCCTCTGGTCGGCGATCCGGCCCGCTTCATCGACGAGGCGGTCGAGTTCCAGTAATTCTACTGCCCGGCCTGCGGCGGCTTGGTGGAGAACGAGGTCGCGGTGGCCAGCGACCCGGTGCTGAATGACATCCTGGTGAAGATCTAAGGCCGATACACTAGAACCGGCGCGGACTAGGATCTTATCTGATCATAGTTGAACGAACTCTGCTCTAGAGCAGATCCACCAATCACTGAATCGATTGTGATGTGACGGGATGATGCAAGTCTGATTGAAGGTTTCCAGACAAGGAGGTCTTGGATGGGACGAGCATTGAGTGGCGATCTGCGGGTTCGTGTTTTGAAGGCATCGCAGGCGGGCCTGTCGGCGCGTGGTGCTGCGGCGCGGTTCGGTGTGGCGCCATCGACCGCGATCCGCTGGATATCGCGAGCCAAAGCCGGTGAGGTGGAGCCGCGATCGACCGGTCGTCGACGCGGGTCGAGCCTCGATGGGCATGAAGGCTTCATCGTGGGCCTGATTGAGACTGACCCTGATTGAGACTGACGAGGACATCACGCTCAATGAGATGGTGGCGCGCCTCGCGGACGAGCGCGACGTCCGGATTGGCCGGCGCGCGCTGAACAACTGGCTGCGCAGGTGTGGCTTCACGTACAAAAAAACTGCGCACGCATTGGAGCAGGAGCGGCCGGAGGTCTTGAGAAAGTGCCAGGCCTGGTTTGACAGCCAACTCGACTTCGATCCGGCCAGGCTGGTCTTCATCGACGAGACGGGCCTGTCGACGAAGATGGCGCGGCTGCGTGGGCGTTCCAGGCGGGGCGAGCGTTGTCGCGCGGGCATCCCCCATGGGCATTGGAAGACAACCACCTTTACCGGCGCGCTTCGGCTGACCGGAATGATCGCGCCGATGGTGCTCGACGGCGCCATGAATGGCGTCGCTTCTTGCCTATATCGAGCAAGCGCTGGCGCCGACCCTTGATCCCGGCGATGTCGTGATCATGGATGACTTGTCGGCGCACAAGGTCGCCGGCGTCCGACAGGCCATTGAGGCCACAGGCGCCACCCTCAATTATCTGCCGCCCTACAGTCCCGACTTCAACTGTGCAGTGCCAAAGTCTTTTGAAGTGGACCTACCCGGACCTACCTGGACCTATCTGGACCGAAGGGCATTAAATCAAGAGGTTAGGTGAAAGGCGGGGTTCGGCGCGCTGGAAGGGGTGCGCCAAAGTCTTTTGGAATCCAGCCGATTCAGGGGTCGGAATCACCGAGAAAAGCGGATTCGGGGTCAGATTTCGAGGGGTGCGAATGGCTTGGATTTTCCGGGCGTTTCGCACCCCTCGTTTTGCCCGGAAAAATCGGCCGCGCGAAGAGCTCTGCAGGGCCGCTGCACGGGCTGTGCAGTGGCTCTTTTGCGCCCTTGCAGACGCGCCATGCCGGAGGATCGCGGAGAGGGAGAGGGGCCGGGGACCTGGCCCGGCAGCTAGACCGGGAGTTGGACCGCTAGCTGTAGCGGCAAGCGTTCGCCTTCGGCCGCTTCGGCCAGCCCCTGCCGGACGGTCCTGTGGCTGACGGAGAGCCTGCCTCGGCGCGCCATTTCCTCGGCGAGGATCGCGCGGTGACAGTCGGCAGGCTCGCGCTCGAAGCAGAGCAGGCAGGCAGGGGCGCCGGAATGCCTCCCGGTCTCCACGCTTCGCGGCGTCGCGGCCCGGTTTCGGATTGCCGAGATCGGACAGGTGCCGGTACGCGATCCCGGCGCACTCCAGGGCCAAGGAAAGGGCTTTCTTCGAGAAGCCCCGCTTCCGCGAGACGGGCACGGCGCGCACATCGACGAGGGTTCGGACGGCAGCGGCCTCCAGGGTCGCAAGGAAGTCCTCGATCGTCGCGCCTTCGTAGCCGATCGTCAGGATCTCGTTCATCTCGGCGGCTCGTCGGCTTCGGTGCGCGCGAGCGCTTCGTGGTGCTTGAGGCCAGCCTTGCGGTAGCCGCCGTACCGCCAGGCCAGATGCGCCTGGCGTGCCGCCTTGTCGCTCAGTATCAGGCAGTCGTATCCGACGCCCGGGCTGAGTTCGACGCCGTCGAAGACGGGCGGCAGGGTGGAGCGCCGCGGCTCGTCGAGGATCGGGAAGAAGGATATGACCAGCAGCCAGAGGAACTCGGCGGGATCGTGTCCGGGGTCTTCGGGGTAGAGCACGCGGCCCTTCGGAGGAGAGGTCGAGCGGCTTGGGCGCCGCCGGGTTCCGCTGCATGCCGGGCACATCGGAATGCGTGCCTTCCACGGTGCCGGCGACGTCGTCCCAGACGATCGTGCGCGGCTCGTCGCCGTAGAGCATGTCGGGGAGCATGATGGTGTGGACGGCCATGGGTCTGCCTCGTGGGGGGCGATCAGTCAGGCAGGATCGTAGTGGAGGTGGTGGTGCCGGCGGTTCGGCCTCCTCCGCGCCGATCCATAGCCTCAGCATCGGTGGTTCCGGTTCCGGCGGCGGCGGCGACGGCACGGTCGAAGTCACGGGTTCGAGCGGTTCGAAGATCGCGACCTCGGGCGATGCCGCCTTTGCGATTTTGGCCCAAGGCGTCGGCGGCTCTCAACCGGAGACGACGACGGATACGAGGGTTTCCGTGACGGTCAATCAAGCCGTCGTGGCACTCGGACCCGTGGCCTTCGGTGTCTTCGCCCAGAGCGCCAGCGCCGACATGGGTGCGATCCCGATCGACGTCAGCGAGACCGGCTCGGTCACCGGCGGTGCGAATGCGTTGAATTCGGGAGCCGACAGTGGGGCCGCCATTTTCATCATGGAGGGAAGCAACAGCTCTCTCAGCAATTCAGGCACCATCACGGCAGGCGCGAACGGCATTGGCGACCTCGATGTCACCGAATCCCGGCCGGCCTCGGTTCCCTTGCCAAGCGGTCCTGCAGGTTTCGGTTCGCGCGTTCCACCCGGTCCTTGGCCTGGCTGGAGTTGGCACAGAGGGTCTCGATGTTCAGCGCGCCCAGAGCGCGGCCGACCCGAGTCATGCCGGCCCCGGCCTTGGCTTCTTGCTTGGCGACACGGAAAACCGAGTGCTTGTCGGAGTAAAATGCGACAGGGCGGCCATGATCCTGCAGATATCCCTCCAGCACTTCGAAATCAGCAATACCGACCAGGGCAGTCAATTCACGTCGCCGGACTTCGTTCAGGTCCCAAAGGACGCGGAGAGCGCGATCTCCATGGATGGCAAGGGAGCCTGGAGGGACAACGTTTTCGTGGAGCGCCTCTGGCGCAGGGTCACGCATGAGGAGATCGACCTGCACGCCGACGCCAAGGTGCCGGAGGTACGCGCCTCGATCGGGCGCTACCTGGCCTTCTACAACGGCACGAGGCCACATGCGTCGCCTGCTCGGCGATTTGGACTGCCAGGGCGGATCCGCGATCAGGTGGCCTCACCTGTTCGCCTGGATCCGCTCTACCCAAAAGGCTTGCTGTGTAAAGGGCCGCACTGCCATGTCCTCGGGCAACGCGGTTTCAGCCCGGCCTGTAGGTGCGCGCCTGTCGGTTCGAGAGACCGGTCCAGAGGTCTGCCTGCGTCGGATCGGGCAGGAGAATCTCGCCATCGCTGCTCATGGCCGCCGCCGCTGTGTCGAAGCCCTCGAACCAGCCTACACCGACCGCGGCCGACATGCCGGCCCCCAGAGCCGAAGCCTCCAACGACCGGCTCTTGATCAGCGGCAATCCGGTGGCGTCGGCGAACATCCTGGTCCAGATTCGGCTATTGGCTCCGCCGCCGACCGCCATGATGCGCGAGGCCGCAATGCCGCTCTCCGCCATGGCGGCGACGCAGCGCGCCGATTCGAGGGTCAAGGCCTCCAGGGCGGCGCGGTAGAGATGGCCAATGCCGTGTCCTGCCGAGAAACCCTCGAAGCTGGCGCGTGCGGCCGGGTCCCAATGCGGGTCCATGCAACCGACCAGGTAGGGACAGACCAACAGGCCCTCGGAACCGACCGGGATCGCCGCGGCCTCAGCCTCCAGGCGATCGAAGATCGCCGGGTCGTCGCGGCCACCGGCAAAGCTGTCGATCAGCCAGTTGACGAAGTAAGCGCCGGCACGTTGGCAGCCTTCCAGAAAGTAGCCCTCGCCGGTCGGCGAGATCATGGTGCGCCAATAGCGACCGATCGCGGGGGTTGCCGACCAGGCGCCGGTGATGAGTGCGGTTCCGAGGTTGAGGTAGATGCTGCCCGGCTTGGCCGCGTTGACACCCAGCCCGGCGCACTGGCCGTCGCCGCCGGCTGCGATGACCGGGGTAGCGGGCTTCAGGCCACAGTGCGCTGCGGCCACCTCGCTGAGCGGACCGATTGTGGCGCCCGGCGGCAGGAGCGATCCGAGGCGATCGGCGGAGAGGCCCAAGCGCTCGAGGATGTCTTCCGACCAGGCCTTCTCGGCGATATCGAGGAGACCGAAGGGATCAGCGCTGGTCCAACTGGCGACTGCCCGGCCGGTCAGGCGCTGGCTCAAGAACCCATGGACATCGAGGATCCGTTCCGAGCGGTCGAGCAGGTCAGGCTCATGGCGCCGCATCCAGCTCAAGCGATAGACGACGGGCGTGATGTCGATCGGCTTGCCGGTGATGGCGTGGAGGCGCTCCGCTCCGAAGGCCTGGCTGAAGGCCTTGACCTCCTCCAAGGCGCGCTCGTCGAGCCAGACGATGGCCGGTCGCAGCGCCAAGCCGCTGCTGTCGAGAAAGGCCACGGTCTCGCGCTGACTGGAGATCGCCAGCCCGGCGATGCGCGCCGGATCGATCTGGCTGGAGACCTCCGTCAAGGCGGTGCAGGTGGCTTGCCACCAGTCCTCGACGCTCTGCTCGACCCAGCCGGCATGCGGTGAATCGCTGGAGATTGCGGCACGCCCCTCGGCCAGGGCCTCGCCCTCCCGGGTCCAGGCGATCGCCTTGATCGATTGGGTCGAGCCGTCGAGCCCGATGACCAGGTCTGCGGCCATGCTCAGGTCTCCACCAGGCAGCGTGCGGTCGCCGCGTCGGTGACCAGTCTGGTGGCATAGCCGCCCGCCAAGACGGCACGAATGGCGGCATACTTGCGCAAGCCTCCGGCAACGCAGATGCGCTCCGGCGTTGCCAGCAGGGATTTGAGTGCGATGCCGATTTGTCGGCCGGAAAGTGGGCCACTCAGCTCGGCCCCCGCCGCATCGATGAAGCGCCCGATCACGATTCCCACCGCCCCCTCGGCGAGGTAGTGCGCGACGATATCCCGGGTCAGGAAATCCGGTTCCGAGAAGACCACCGCCTCGTCCAGTTCGCCCACACCGAAGAGGCTCACGCTGCAGGATTCGATACGGCCCATCTGCCTGGCGATCCCAGGCTCCGCCAACAAGGCATCGCGCAAGGCTCGGGTGGAGACGATGGCGGGAGCGTGGAAGTTCTCGCACCTGGCCCCCAGACGGGCTGCGATCAGAGCCGTGCAGAACTCCGGCGAGGACTCCTCGCCGCCCAGAGAGCTGCCTGAGACCTGGACCACCGGCATGTCCGGGATGGTCTGCTCCGCCAGGGCTTGCGCCAGGGCCAGCATGGTGCGTCCCCAGGCGACGCCCAGGACTGCGTTGCGGCCCAGATGCGGCCGCAGAACCTGGCTGCCGGCAATGCCAAGGCGTTTGCGAAGGTCGTGCAGGTCGCCCTGCTCGCCGAGACCGGTCGGGATCACGTGGGCGCCCGCCAGACCATAGCGCTCGGCCAGCGCCCGGCCCAAGGTCACCCGCGCCAAGATTTCCGGATCCATGTTGATCGTGACCAGCCCGCGACGGCGCGCTTCGGCCAGGTAGTTTGCAACCGAGGCCCGCGAGAGGCCGAGCATCTGGGCGACCTCGCTCTGAGTCCGACCCTCGATGTAATAGAGCCATATCGCCCAGGTCACGACATCTCCGCCGAACTCGCTCGGCGGGCTGTTCACGGATCTCGGCAGACGTACCGTCGGAGAGGTCATGACCCATCTCGGTCAGGCCAATGACAAATGTCAAGACGCTTCGTCTCATGCGGTTGACACATATCAAACGCCTCTGGCATTTGTCTGGTTCCATGAAAAACTTGTGGCACAGGACGAAATGGAAAAAGCCGCAAAGGCGCTGGATCGGCCGGAAGGTGGCTGGACCTGGCTGATCGACGATCTTCGCCTGGGTCGCTGGCGTCATCCGGAGACCGGAAGGCCGCCTCCCGAGTTGGCCAACGACATGATCGTCATCCGAGAGGACCTGGACGGCGGCGAAGGCGACTTTCTGCAGGCGCTCGATATGACCGGGAGCGTCGCCGTCGTCGCCGATCCCGACACCTGGGATGCACTCGGCCATCGAATCGGGCGCAACCTGGGCAATCGAGCCTCCGCAGTCATTCTGGAGCGACCGCATGCCGACCTGCAGGCGGTCGAGGAACTGAAGGCGCGCCTTGTCGGCTATGACAGCGTCGTGGCAGTCGGCTCGGGAACGGTGAACGATCTCTGCAAGTACGCAACCCTGCAGGCCGGCACGCGCTATTGCGTTTTCGCCACCGCCGCCTCGATGGACGGCTATGCCTCTTCGACCGCATCGATGAGCCTCGAGAGCGGCCTGAAGATCTCTCTGCCGGCGCAGGCGGCTGCCGGCGTTTTCATCGACCTGAAGGTCAGCGCCGCCGCCCCGGGCCATCTGGCTGCCTCGGGCTTCGGCGACAGCCTCTGCCGCTCGGTGGCGCAGACCGATTGGTGGATGTCGCACCGGCTGTTGGGGACCTTCTACGCCGACGACCCCTACCTGATCGGCAGCGACGACGAGACCGAGACCAACAAGCATGCGGCAAGGATCGGGGCCGGAGATCTCGGTGCCATTGGTTACCTCAATCGCCTTTTGGTGCTCTCCGGCATCGGCGTGACCTTCACCGGCGTCTCCAACCACGGCTCGATGGGCGAGCATCAAATCTCCCACTACATCGACTGCTTTGCCGGTGCGCGCCATCCGGGCAGCCTGCACGGCCAGCAGGTCGGCGTCGCGACCGTGACCATGGCGCGGCTGCAGCATTGCCTCTTGAGCCGGGAGCAGCCGCCGCTCCTGGCGGCAACGCGGGTCGACCCGGACGGCATGGCGCGACGCATGGGCATGGCCATCGCCCGGCAGTGCGAGGCCGAGTACCGCAAGAAGGCGCTCGATGCGGCGGGAGCCGAGCGCCTGAATCGAAAACTCGCGGAAATCTGGCCAGCCCTGCGGCAGGAATGCCGCACCTTCGCCATTCCAGCGGAGCAGCTGCAAGAGATGCTGGCCAGCGCCGGCGGGCCGGTTTCGGCTGCGGAGTTGGGCGTGCCTGCGGATTTCTACCGCGAGGCCGTCCGCCATGCGCATGAGATGCGCAATCGCTTTTCCTTTGCAGACCTCGCCTGCGATGCGGGTCTGCTCGACGATTTTGCCGCCTCGGCCGTGTGAAGAGGCGCCAGC
The DNA here is from genome assembly GCA_965202755.1 of Rhodospirillales bacterium. Lineage (GTDB taxonomy): Bacteria > Pseudomonadota > Alphaproteobacteria > Kiloniellales > JACOMY01 > JACOMY01. The sequence goes on from CBDBCL010000037.1 coordinate 273,377, forward strand.
GTGATGGAGATGACATGACGAAAGCGGAAAGATCCCTGCGGCAGGACATCATCGACTACTGTCGTCAGATGAATGCCAATGGTGTCAATCAAGGAACCTCCGGCAATATCTCGGCGCGCTTCGGCGACCGCATGCTGATCTCACCCTCGGCCATTCCCTACGATCAGCTGACCCCGGAGATGATCACCTCCATGCCGCTCGACGGCGAGGGCGCTTGGGACGGGCCGGCCAAGCCCTCGACCGAGTGGCGTTTCCACTATTCGCTTCTGCGCGAGCGCGCCGATGCCAACGCCGTGGTACATGCCCATCCGACCTACTGCACGAGCCTGGCGATCGCGCGGAAGAACATTCCGGCCTGCCACTACATGATCGCTGCCTTCGGCGGCAACAGTGTGCGCTGCGCCGGCTATGCGACCTTCGGCACCGAGGAACTCTCTGGGCTCGCAATCGAGGCGATGCGGGATCGCACCGCCTGCCTGCTGGCCAATCACGGCATGATCGCCATCGGCGAGAACCTGGCCAAGGCGATGTGGCGCACGGTGGAACTGGAGACCCTTGCGCGGCAGTACTTCCTGTCGCTGCAGGTCGAGGGCCAGGTGATCCTCTCCAAGGAGCAGATCGACGAGACCATCGCCGGCTTTGCGACCTACGGCCTTCAGGCCAGGGAGAAAAAGGCGCCAGCCTCGCCAGCCTCGAGGGCAAAACCGGCGGCGCGATCAACGACCGGAAAGCCGGCGACGACCAGGACGTCGAACCGGAAAGCGGCGAACGCCTAGCCCCTGCGTGGTGCTTGGCAGAAGGGCCAGGGAGGCAGCATTGACGGCAGCGGTCACCAGGTTGCGCAGGATCGTGTCTTCGGACCATCCCTTGCCGTGGCTGTCGCCGCTCATCGCCATGCTGGTCGTGTTTACGATCTATCCGCTGGTCTACAACATCTGGCTGTCGTTCCACGAGTACGCCACCTTCAAACGACGTCTGGTCTATGTCGGCTGGGAAAACTGGTCGATGCTGTTTCAGGACGATCGCTTCTGGGAATCGCTGATCGTCACCTTCACCTACTTCGCAGTCGTTCTGGCCATCGAACTGCTGCTGGGGATGGCCTTGGCTTTGCTGCTGGACAGCGACGGCCGGGGATTCGGTCTGCTGCGGGCGCTGCTCACCCTCACCCTGGTGGTGCCGCCGGCCATCACCGGCATGCTGTTCCTTCTGCTACAGGATCCGGAATTCGGCGCCTTGAGCTATTTCCTCGAGCTCTTGGGCGTGCTGGATTCGAGCACACCCATTCTTGCCACCAGTGCGACCGCGCTCGCCGGCGTCATGCTGGCCGACATCTGGCAGTGGACGCCCTTCATGGTCCTGATCTTCCTGGCCGGTCTGCGCTCGCTGCCGCAGGAGCCTTACGAAGCGGCGATGCTGGACGGCGCCTCCGGCTTCCAGACCTTCCGCCGCATCACCCTGCCCCTGCTGTCCAAGGTGATCGCGGTGGCGATCCTGATCCGCGGCATCGACCTTTTCCGAGTCTTCGACTATGTCTTCGTGATGACCTCCGGCGGTCCCGGTACCGCCACCTACACGCTCAGCCTCTATGCCTGGCAGCAGACCTTCAGCTTCATCAAGTGGGGCTATGGCGCGACGATCTCCCTGGTCACGCTGTTCATCATTCTGGCGATCGCCAATCTCTTCATCTGGCGGTCGAAGGTGCGCTGGTGATGGTACAGTCCAGGTCAACGCGCCTGCTGCGTATCCTCTTCGCCTGGGCAGTGGTGCTGCTGTTCATGTTTCCGCTCTACTACTGGGTCACGGTGGCCTTCAAGGACGCGCGCGAGATCTTCGACACACCGCCCAACGTCTGGGCCTTCTCGCCGACCATGGCGAATTTCGAGGAGGTCTTCGGCATCTCCTTCGGCTTCGATCGCCAGCAGGAGGTGCTGCCCGGTGGCGGCAACTTCTACATGGCACCCCGGCTTTGGGATTCGATCGTCGTTGCCCTGCTCTCGACCCTGCTTGCGGTCGCGATCTCGACTGCGGCGGCCTATGCCTTGAGCCGTATGGGCTTTCGCGGCCGCCACCACTTCGTGTCCTGGGTCCTCTCGACGCGGATGATGCCGCCGGTCGCCGTCGCGATCCCCATGTTCTTCATCTACATGGATCTGGGGCTGCTCGACACCTACTCCGGCGTCATCCTGATCCACGCGCTGATGAATCTGCCGCTGGCCGTGCTCCTGATGAAGAGCTTCTTCGACGACATCCCGCAGGAGATCGACGAGAGCGCGATCATCGACGGCGCCTCGCGCTGGCTGATCTTCCGCCGGGTGATCCTGCCGATGGCCAAGGGCGGGATCGCCGCCACCGCGGTACTCTGTTTCATCTTCAGTTGGACGGAGTTCCTCTTCGTCCTGACCCTGACGCAGACGGGCCTGAAGACCGTCCCCGTCGTCTCCTCGAGTTTCGTGACCTCGACCGGCACGGCCTGGGGAAACATGGCCGCACTGGGCGCAGCCGCCATCGTGCCGGCCTTCATCTTTATCCTGCTGGTCCAGAAGCAACTGGTCCGCGGGCTCACCCTGGGATCCCTCAAGCAATAGGGGCCCATCCAGATCATCCATAGGGAGGACCATCCGATGCGAGATCAAGACAGAAAACACTACCTGGCCAACATCACCGATCGCTACGTGCGTCGGCAGATGGAGCGGCGCGACTTCCTGCGCGCGGCCGGCCAGTTGGGCCTTGGCCTTGGCGCCTTCGGCCTCGGCATGTCACGGCCCTTCGGCGGCGGCTTCATCCCGGCCGCCCATGCCGCCGGGCTCAAGCCCTCGGACGAGGTCCTGGCCTGGGTGAAGGAGGTCTCCAAGCCCTTTGCCGGCACCACCTTGAAGCTGGCGACGGAATCGACGCCGCCCTCGAACGCGATCAACAGCCAGCTGAAGCAATACTTCGAAGAAGCGTCCGGCATGACGGTCGAGATCGAGGTCCTGCCGCTGGAGCAGGTGCTGCAGAAGATGACCTTGGACATCGCCTCGCAGCTGGGAACCTACGACCTCTACTACATCGACCAGAGTTGGGCCGCCTCGGTCAGCCGCGACGTCTTCGATCCGCGCGAGCAGCTGGACAACAAGCCCGACCTGGCGATGCCGGACTACGACATCGCCGACTTTCTACCCGCCCTGGTGGATGGCATCGCCAGGTACGAGGATCGCTGGGTCGGCGTTCCCTACGATATCCCGATCTTCATCATGATGTATCGCAAGGACATCTATGATGACATGGGATTCACCGCACCGACGACCTTCGAGCAGCTCTTGCAGCAGTCGGCCGCCATCACCGACAAGATGGGCCCGGATGTCTATGGAACCACCGGTCAGATGAAATCCGGTCACTACAGCCTGGAGTGCGACTGGACCGCCTGGCTTTGGGGTCATGGTGGCTCGATCTTCGGCCCCGACGGCCGCTTCTCCGGCCACGACGAGCGCGGGCTGGAGGCCATGGCCTATTGGGACAGGCTCTACAAGACCATGCCGCCGGGCGTGACCGGCTGGACCTGGGACGGCGAAGGCCAGTCGGTGGCCCAGGGTGTTGCCGCCAGCATGTTGAGTTGGGGCGAGTTCTTTCCCTATTTTGACGACCCCAAGGCCAGCAAGGTCTCCGGCTTGATGGAGGCCGTGCATGTGCCCAAGCCGGTGCATACCTTGCGAACGGTCGAGCAAACCGGCTATGGCGAGATTCCCGGCGTCGGCCATCAAGGTGGCTCGTCGCTGGCGGTTTCCAGGAACTCCAAGCACCCGGACGCGGCCTGGATCTTCATGCAGTGGGCGACCAGCTACGACACCCAGGTGCTGATCACCACCTTGGGCGGCGGCACCGGTCCGACGCGGGCCAGCGTCTACGACGATCCGCGCGTCATTGCCAACCGGCGGGTCGGGCCCGGCACCACCCGGCACCTGGACGTGGTGCGCTACACCATCGCCAACGACATGGGCTCGGAGCCCGATCTGCCGGAGTGGGCGGAACTGTCGAACGACACGATTCCGGTCCGCCTCGGCAAATACTTCGCCGGCGACTACGCTTCGGCGAAGGAGGCGATGGACGACATTGCCAAGGCGACCGACGACATCGTCGGCAAGTAGAGGCCAACGAACCGGGCGGCGTCGACGCGCCGCCCGGCCGGCTGTTGTCATGAGGGACAGGGGAAAAATGGCGACTCGTTCGCCGCAGCCATCGAGGGCCCATGGCCAACGTCGAGTATTCTAACGTCGCCAAGAACTTCGGGTCAGTCGCGGTGATTCACGATCTGTCGCTCCTGATCGCCAATCGCGAGTTCACGGTGCTCTTGGGTCCGTCAGGCTGCGGCAAGACCACCCTCTTGCGGATGACCGCGGGCCTGGAGAGCGTCACCCGCGGAAACATCCTGATCGATGGCGAGCGGATCAACGACATTCATCCCCGGGACCGGAACATCGCCATGGTGTTCCAGAATTATGCTCTCTATCCGACGATGAAGGTCTTCGACAACATTGCCTTCTCCTTGCAGGTGAAGAAGACACCGGCCGATCTGATCAAGAAGAAAGTCGAAGAGGCCGCCGCGATCTTGAACATCACCGACTACCTGGGCCGCTATCCCAAAGAGCTGTCCGGCGGTCAGCGTCAGCGCGTGGCGATGGGCAGGGCCATGGTGCGCGACGCCAAGGTCTTCCTGTTCGACGAGCCGCTGTCCAACCTGGACGCAAAGCTGCGCGCGCACATGCGCCTGGAGATCCGCCAATTGCACGACCGCCTGCACACCACCACCATTTATGTGACCCACGACCAGATCGAGGCCATGACGATGGCCGACAAGATCGTGCTGATGAAGGCCGGCGAGATCGAGCAGGTCGGCACCCCCGACGCGCTCTACGACCGACCGGCCAGCCGCTATGCCGCCGACTTCATCGGCTCCCCCTCGATGAACTTTCTCGAGGCCGAGATCGTGGTCGAGGAGGGGAGGCCCGTACTGCGAGCGGCGGGCGTGAAGCTGCTGTTGTCGGCGGAGAGAAACGGCCTCGCCGCCGGCAAGGTCACCTGCGGAGTCAGGCCTCCCGACATGGAGTTGGACGACGCGGGCGCCTTCGAGGGCAAGCTTGTCCTGGCCGAGAGGACAGGTGCGGATCAGAACCTGCACCTCGCGATCGGCGGTGAAAATCTCGTGGCTACGGTTCCCCGCCATGCGCCGGTCCGGCAGGGTGCCGTCACGCGTCTCTTCGTGCCGCAGGAGAAAATCCATCTCTTCGACAGAGAGACCGGCCGACGCTTATGAGGCTTGCACTGACGCAGGTCGCAGCTGCGCCTTCCTCAGGTGGCCGATACGGCTGCACGATCTTCAGAATCTCCGCCTGAGTGGCGGCAATGATCGACGCATGCCGCCGCAGCAGATCGCCACGCAAAAACAGGACGTTGAACTGGCATCTGGCTTCGGTGTCTCTGGCAATAGGGACGAGGCCTTGTTCGCGAAGCGTCCTGATCACCTCGTTCGCGCGGGCGCCCTCCACGAAGGAGTTCGCGGTTTCCCCTTCGATGAAGACGGCCATGGCTTGGGACAGAGCACGGCCGGCTTCGGCCAATACCTCGCGCTGAGCGCCCTCCACATCGATCCGGAGAGCAAGCGATCCGGCCAGACCCTCCGTCTCAACCGCATCATCCAGCGAGACGGCAGGGACCTCCGCATGTTCGACACTGCACGCTCGGCGACGCTCGGCAAGCCCGGACATGGGGTTCATGGAACCGGACGCTGGGCTGTAGAGATCCCTTGGAACATTCAGGATTGCGGTTCCTGCGGCGACGGCGACGGCACAGTGGCGATAGTCGACGCCATCCGACAATGCTGCCTCGGCATGAGCCCGATAGACATCGGGATTGGCCTCGAAGGCTATTGCCTTGCGGTTGGGCTGATGCTGCAGAGGCCGCGGCTGAAGTGCGCTTCGAAGGCACCGACCTCAAGTGCGACGACCGCTGGATCCTGCTCGATCATGTGGACGAAAAGATCCTGGACCATCCCGGACACAGCCCCTCTGTTCTGCCTCTCGAAGGCCTCCGCATCGGTCTTGCAGTTCTGTGCCCGGAGGCACAATTCTTTTGGTTAGCGACCAGGTCGCTGCGCGTGGGCAGCGCACCTGCGCGCGGCAGCGTCATGAGAGCCGCTTCGCCCTCCGACAAGTTCGCCAGTTCCGCCACAACAGGCTTCCTCCTGCCCCACTGCCTTAAGGGAGTGCGCGGATAAATTGCAGTCTGCCAGCCTCCACATTGTTTCTTCAAACGCTGTCCGGCTCCGCAAACCATTCCCCAGGATCGGTCAGAAGCATGTTCGCAAACGCCATCATTTCCAAGGGACAATCAAAAGGGTCATGTCGAGCCGAGTGACAGTTTCTTGTCACAAGGCCATGAAAGGGGATGAAGAATGGATACTCAATCCGTTCACGTGTTTCGGAATAGAGGGCCGTCCAGATAGAGGCAGGGGTGTTCGCCCTCGATCGGCCGGTTCCGCCAGGTCTCGATATGGGAGTAGAGCTTCTCGTTGAGATTGGAGAGCGTGCTGGGGCTCACCCGCGTGCCCCACAGGGCCTCGGTGATGGCCTCCACCCGACGACCGACACACCAGCCAGATACATCTCTATCGAAGCCTCTTCGAGCGAGCGCGCGCGCCGGCGATAGCGCTCGATGATTGCCGTCGTCGATGCGTCTGCGTGCGAAGCTTCGGCACCTTGCAGCTGCACCTCTCCGGCGCGCGTGTGCAGCTTGCGCGCGGAGCGGCCAGCTCGTGTGTCGCGGCGCGCCTCGCTGCGCTCAGCGCAGCCCTTGCCTTCGGGCGCGCGAACGAAGGATGGCGAGGCTGTCGCGCCCAGCCGAGCGCCTTCGTTCCGGAAGTCGTGGCCGATGTATTGTGAGCCCTGCTCATGGCGGACGATCGGCCCTGTGGCCAGGTCCTTGCCGATAGCCCCGAAGCCTTCCCGCACGCCCTGGCGGATCGGCTGAAGCGCCTCGAAGCGCGTGCCCCGCGTGGCGGCATGGATGCCAAGGCAGCCTGCCGAGCCATGATCGACCGCGACAAGGACAGCGACCTGTCGCCCTGTTCCCAGAAGCGTGGCGGTCATATCTGTGCCACACATCTCGTCGATACCGTCCGGGACGATGGTCCCGTCATGGGCGCGAGGGCCCTGTGCTGGCCCTCGGCAGGGCTTCGCACACAGCCCGCTCTCGGCGCATGCGCCGCAGAACCCGCGCCTGTGAGGTGCGGATGCCCTTGTAGCGCAGGCGCGCCCAGACCTTGCGATAGCCCTCTCCATGGAACCTGCTGTCCGTGATGACCTGCCCGATCTCTTCGACCGGGCGCGCATCCGACACTCGCATCCGACACTCGTATCCGACACTCGTATCCGACAGGGGGCCCTGCGGACCCGGGCGGCGGCTCTGGCTGGGCCGCTTGCCAAGTCCCGGTACACGCTGGGTACATGCTGGCCCGGCTCAGACCCCAGACCCGGCACGCCCGTGATACACCCTGGGCCTTGCCCGTGGAGATCGAGATGACGGCGCGCATCGCTTCGACCTCCGGCGCCCGAAAGGGTGGCCCGCCTCCTTTAGGGAAACCGAGGCTTCCTGTCGACGCGGGCAACGCCTCGGCCGGGCAGGGGGCATGACAAGCCCGGCATGGCGATGGATCGAAGCGGTGAATAGAGAATCCGGACAGCCCTCCCGACGTGCGGCTAGTCGTCCTTCGCGCGCACCTCGAACGGCGACTCGCTCCACTTCGAGGCACAGGCGTCGTTGAGCACGATCCCGAGCCGCGCCGGGTCGGTCACGAGGAGATAGCGCCACCCTCCATGGTCCCCGAGACGATTGACGGCCGCCACCCAACGCGCGGCCGCCTTGGCTTTGGCGTCGGCGCTGTCCGTGACCTGGTCCTTGATCTCGACGATGACGCTCTCGCCAGCGTCCGTCCCGATAATGAAATCCGGGAGGTACTTGGCGGGCAGACCGCGATGTCTGTAGGGAATGTAGAAGCCGAGGCGATCGTTCTTGACCCACTTCTCTACGCCAGGGTGGCTGTCGAGAATAAAGGCCGCGCTCTGCTCCCACTTCCTGGTATCGGCGACCATCGCATTCAGATGGCAGTGGGTAACGGGATAGATCGGTTTGGTCGTGTGGAAATCGACATAGAGCGTGCTGCCGCGCCCGGCGGCGCCTTGCGGGATGACGGCGATTTCTGCCGCGCTGGCGCTTGAGCCCTTTTTGATGGCTTCCAGCAACGCCACAGACGACGCACCGCACGGCCCGACGGCACGCGCGATCCTGTCCTGAAGCTCACCGACACCGCCGGCACGGGGCGCGGGAGGACCGCTCCGCCGATGCCTGCCTCGGACGGGAATACGGCAAGGCCCTGCTGCAAGCCCTGGAACTTGCCGAGCGGAGTGGGGGGCCTTTGGCAGGAGCGCGCGCTTGCCCTTGCCGGAAATCGGTCGTATCGGGCGGACGCTCTTCATCGTCGATCGCTCGCTCGATGCCGACATGCAGCGCCCTGCCCGGATCGGTCTCGACCAGGGCGCAGCCCATCGCGCCGCCCGGATGGGCCCGCATCACTCCGCACGGGCGAGTCCAGGCGGCAAAACAAGGCCTCAGGGCGTCATCCTCTCCCCTGGCGGACTCCATCCCGAAGACCCCTTGCCAGGACACCCTTGGGCGGCTGGCTTCAGTCCCACCGGGCATCGTTCAGGCGCCAGTAGGCGCCTGTTCCGACGAGCGGAGAGTCGCCTGGGATCAGGTCGAAGGGGGTCTTGCCATTCTTGTTTTTTGCCCCCGCATCGGCGCCGCCTTCGAGCAGCGCCGCAATCGCGCCGGCATGGCCGTTCTCAGCAGCCTCGTGCAGCGGGGTGGAACCCCACTGGTTCCGCGCACCGGGATCGGCGCCGGCGGCGAGCAGCGCCGCAATCGCGGCGGCTTGGCCGTGCTCAGCAGCCGCGTGCAGCGAGGTCAAGCCCTTCTTGGTTCGTGCACCGGGATCGGCGCCGGCGGCGAGCAGCGCCGCAATCGCGGCGGCTTGGCCGTGCTCAGCAGCCGCGTGCAGCGAGGTCAAGCCATCCTTGGCTTGTGCACCGGGATCGGCGCCGGCGGCGAGCAGCGCCGCAATCGCGGCGGCTTGGCCGTGCTCAGCAGCCGCGTGCAGCGAGGTCAAGCCATCCTTGGCTTGTGCACCGGGATCGGCGCCGGCGTCGAGCAGCGCTGCAATCGCGGCGGCATCGCCCTTCCACGCAGCATAGTGCAGCGGGATCTCGCCCTTCTTGGTTCGTGCACCGGGATCGGCGCCGGCGTCGAGCAGCGCTGCAATCGCGGCAGCATGGCTGTTCTCAGCAGCCTTGTGCAGCGGGGTCCAGCCATTCTTGGTTCGTGCACCGGGATCGGCGCTGCCGGCGAGCAGCGCCGCAATCGCGGCAGCTTGGCCATTCTCAGCAGTGAAGTGCAGCGGGGTCTGGCCTTTCACGTCCCGCGCACCGGGATCGGCGCCGGCGGCGAGCAGCGCCGCAATCGCGGCAGCATGGCCCTCCCACGCAGCCAAGTGCAGCGGGGTCCAGCCATCCTCGTCCTCCCGCGCACCGGGATCGGCGCCACCTTCGAGCAGCGCCGCAATCGCGGCAGCTTGGCCGTTCTCAGCAGCCATGTGCAGCGGGGTGAAGCCAAACACGTCCCGCGCACCGGGATCGGCGCCAGCGGCGAGCAGCGCCTCAATCGCGGCGGCATCGCCCTTCCCAGCAGCCAAGTGCAGCGGGGTCCGGCCCTTGGCCCAGCCCATCTTGATTTGTGCACCGGGATCGGCGCCGCCGGCGAGCAGCGCCGCAATCGCGGCGGTATGGCCCTCATGTGCAGCCCAGTGCAGCGGGGTCCAGCCATTCTTGGTTAGGTTACTTTCAGGCATAGTTGTTCTCCTTTATAGTGCAGTGGAATCGGCGCCGCCGTCGAGCAGCACCGCAATCGCAGCGGCATGGCCGTTCCCAGCGGCCGAGTGCAGCGGGGTCGAGCCATTCTTGGCTTGTGCAACGGGATCGGCGCCGCCGGCGAGCAGGTCCTTAATCTTGGCAGCATCGCCATCATGTGCAGCCAAGTGCAGCAGGGTCCCGCTATTCATGTTTTGTGCATCTACAGTTTGCGCAGTCGGCCTGCGCCCGCGCGCCCGGCACGGCCAGACAGACCGCCAGCGCCGTCGAGATCGCAACGATTCCAACCCTCACACCTCTATCCTCCCACTTCCAACCCCGATTCCAGACAGGTGATCCTGCCGGGAGCGCTCCACGACCCGCGGCTGGCGCGACGCGCGATCCCATCTGCCGCAACGCGGGCGATCCCTTTCGGACCCCTGTCTAGCACTGCGTCGCCCTGCTATCACGACGTTCTTGCCCGCGCCCAGGAACGCCGCAAACGGCATTGGCCCGATCCCATCGGGTCGCAAACCCCGGCGCAAAACGCATCGCCGTTGCCCTGAAGGTCGATTCCGCCTCGACTGTCTCCCGCGCGATAGACTGCACGATACACCCTGCCCGGTCGCCATGGAAGAGACGCCCGGGCGTCCCGAAGCCCCGACCGCCTCGGGGACACTCTGCTCGGCAAGAGCCGCGAAAATTGGCGCGCCCAAGCCCCCTCTTCTTCCGCTGCCGGATCGATCGGTCGCCGTCCGCCGTCAGGTTCGGTCTATCGGGACCGCTACAACGTTCAGGGCGATCTTGGCCGGAAAAGGGGCCAGGAAATCGGGGCGTTTCGGGCTGGAAAATTCCCGCCCCTGAGCGCCGGTTTTCGGGGCGCCGGTTTCAGGCCGTCATCGGCGGCGCCGGGCGCGGCGGCGCCGGTAATCGGTCGGGGGCTGTCCCGGTTTTGCGGCGTGAAACAGAAGGTGACGCGCCTGCACGCGGCGGCCTGCCCTGCGTGCTGGAGGCTCCAGCCGTCGGGGCGGCGGCGGTGATCGCGATGCGGCTGCCCGGGGCCGCTTGCGGGGGCGGGTCGAGGCGGAGGGTTCCGCCATCGCCGCCGACCTCCCGGCGGCAGGCACCCGCGAGATCGGCAGCGGCAGAAAGCCCGAGGGCGAAGGCTGGACCCTCGTCTCCCGAGACCCCGGCAACGCCCCCCACGAATACCTCCACCGCCTGCAAGCCGCCCTGCCCGGCCTCAACCGCCTCTTCCGGCAACACCACAGACGACGCACCGCACGGCCCGAGGGCGCGCGCGATCCTGTCCTGAAGCTCACCGACACCGCCGGCACGGGGCGCGGGAGGACCGCTACGCCGACGCCTACCTCGGACGGGAATACGGCAAGGCCCTGCTGCAAGCCCTGGCACTTGCCGAGCGGAGTGGGGGGGCCTTTGGCAGGAGCGCGCGCCTGCCCTTGCCGGAAATCGGTCGTATCGGGCGGACGCTCTTCATCGTCGATCGGTCACTCGATGCCGACATGCAGCGCCCTGCCCGGATCGGTCTCGACCAGGGCGCAGAAGATCGCGCCGCCCGGATGGGCCCGCATCACTCCGCACGGGCGAGTCCAGGCGGCAAAACAAGGCCTCAGGGTGTCATTCCGTCCCTTGGCGGATTCCACATCCCGAAGACCCCTTGCCAGGACACCCCTGGGCGGCTGGCTTCAGTCCTACCGGGCATCCTTCAGGCGCCGGTAGGCGGCCGTTCCGACGAGCGGAGAGTCGCGTCCGATCAGGTCGAAGGGGATCATCCGGCCATCCTTGTTTTTTGCACCCGCATCGGCGCCGGCGTCGAGCAGCGCCGCAATCGCGGCGGCATGGCCCTCATGTGCAGCCCAGTGCAGCGGGGTGTAGCCTTCCTCGTCCCGCGCACCGGGATCGGCGCCGGCGGCGAGCAGCGCTGCAATCGCGGCGGCTTGGCCGTGCTCAGCAGCCGCGTGCAGCGAGGTCAAGCCATCCTTGGCTTGTGCACCGGGATCGGCGCCGGCGTCGAGCAGCGCTGCAATCGCGGCGGCATGGCCGTTCTCAGCAGCCTTGTGCAGCGGGGTCCAGCCAGCCACGTCCCGCGCACCGGGATCGGCACCGGCGTCGAGCAGCGCCGCAATCGCGGCGGCTTGGCCGTTCCTTGCAGCCATGTACAGCGGGGTCCTGCCATCCTCGTCCCGCGCACCGGGATCGGCGCCAGCGGCGAGCAGCGCCGCAATCGCGGCGGTTTCGCCCTCACGTGCAGCCCAGTGCAGCGGGGTCAAGCCAGCCTCGTCCCGCGCACCGGGATCGGCGCCGGCGTCGAGCAGCACTGCAATCGCGGCGGCTTGGCCGTACCTCGCAGCCAAGTGCAGCGGGGTCCTGCCATCCTCGGTTCGTGCACCGGGATCGGCGCCGGCGTCGAGCAGCGCCGCAATCGCGTCGGCCTGGCCGTGCTTAGCAGCCGAGTGCAGCGGGGTCCAGCCACCCTCGGCCCGCTCATCGGGATCGGCGCCGCCGGCGAACAGCGCTGCAATCGCGGCGGCATGTCTGTTCTCAGCAGCCCGGTGCAGCGGGATCTCGCCCTTCTTGGTTCGTGCACCGGGATCGGCGCCGCCTTCGAGCAGCGCCGCAATCGCGGCGGCTCGGTCGTGCTTAGCAGCCGAGTGCAGCGGGGTCCAGCCATCCTTGTCCTGCGCATCGGGATCGGCACCGGCGTCGAGCAGCGCCGCAATCGCGTCGGCCTGGCCGCGCTTAGCAGCCGAGTGCAGCAGGGTCCAGCCACCCTCGGCCCGCTCATCGGGATCGGCGCCGCCGGCGAGCAGCGCCGCAATCGCGGCGGCTTGGCCCTTCAACGCAGTCATGTGCAGCGGGGTCCTGCCATTCTTGGTTCGTGCACCGGGATCGGCGCCGCCGGCGAGCAGCGCCGCAATCGCGGCGGCTTGGCCGTTCTGCGCAGCCAAGTGCAGCGGGGTGAAGCTAAACACGTCCCGCGCACCGGGATCGGCGCCGGCGGCGAGCAGCGCCGCAATCGCGGCGGCTCGGTCGTTCTCAGCGGCCAAGTGCAGCGGGGTCCGGCCCTTGGCCCGGCCCATCTTGGTTTGTGCACCGGGATCGGCGCCGCCTTCGAGCAGCGCCGCAATCGCGGCAGCTTGGCCCTCATGTGCAGCGAAGTGCAGCGGGGTCTCGCCATTCTCGGCTTGTGCACCGGGATCGGCGCCGGCGGCGAGCAGCGCCGCAATCGCGGTAGTATCGCCTTCCAGCGCGATAATGTGCAGCGGGGTATAGCCATAGCCGTACTCGGCAAGCGCGTTGCGATCGGCGCCGCCGGCGAGCAGCGCCGCAATCGCGTCGACTTGGCCGTGCTCAGCAGCCCGGTGCAGCGGGGTCTCGCCATCCTTGTTCCGCGCACCGGGATCGGCGCCGCCTTCGAGCAGCGCCGCAATCGCGGCGGCTTCGCCGAACTGTGCAGCCCAGTGCAGCGGGGTGTCGCCATCCTTGGCTTGTGCACCGGGATCGGCGCCGCCGGCGAGCAGCTCCTTAATCTTGGCAACATCGCCGAACTGTGCAGCCCAGCGCAGCGGGGTTCCGCTATTCATGTTTTGTGCATCTCCAGTTTGCGCAGTCGGCCTGCGCCCGCGCGCCCGACACGGCCAGACTTACCGCCAGCGCCGTCGAGATCGCAACGATTCCAACCCTCACACCTCTATCCTCCCACTTCCAACCCCGATTCCAGACAGGTGATCCTGCCGGGAGCGCTCCACGACCCGCGGCTGGCGCGACGCGGGATCCTGTCTGCCGCAACGCCAGCAATCCCTTTCGGACCCCTGTATAGCACCACGTCGTTCTGCTGTCACGACGTTCTTGCCAGCACGCAGGGACGCCGGGAACGGCATCGGCCGATTCCAGCGGGTCGCAAACCCCGGCGCAAACCGCATCGCCGTTGCCCTGAAGGTCGATTCCGCCTCGACTGTCTCCCGCACGATAGACTGCACGATACACCCTGCGCGGTCGCCATGGAAGAGACGCCCGGGCGTCCCGAAGTCCCGACCGCCTCGGGGACACTCTGCTCGGCCAAGAGCCGCGGAAAATTGGCGCGCCCAAGCCCCCTCTTCTTCCGCTGCCGGATCGATCGGTCGCCGTCCGCCGTCAGGTTCGATCTATCGGGACCGCTACAACGTTCAGGGCGATCCTGGCCGGAAAAGGGGCCTGGAAATCGGGGCGTTTCGGGCTGGAAAATTCCCGCCCCTGAGCGCCGGTTTTCGGGGCGCCGGTTTCAGGCCGTCATCGGCGGCGCCGGGCGCGGCGGCGCCGGTAATCGGTCGGGGGCTGTCCCGGTCTTGCGGCGTGAAACAGAAGGTGACGCGCCTGCGCGCGGCGGCCTGCCCTGCGTGCTGGAGGCTCCAGCCGTCGGGGGCGGCGGCGGTGATCGCGATGCGGCTGCCCGGGGCCGCTTGCGGGGGCGGGTCGAGGTGGAGGGTTCCGCCATCGCCGCCGACCTCCCGCCGGCAGGCACCCGCGAGATCGGCGGCGGCAGAAAGCCCGAGGGCGAAGGCTGGACCCTCGTCTCCCGAGACCCCGGCAACGCCCCCCACGAATACCTCCACCGCCTGCAAGCCGCCCTGCCCGGCCTCGATCGCCTCTTCCGGCAACGCCACAGACGACGCACCGCACGGCCCGAGGGCGCGCGCGATCCTGTCCCGAAGCTCACCGACACCACCGGCACGGGGCGCGGGAGGACCGCTCCGCCGACGCCTGCTTCGGACGGGAATACGGCAAGGCCCTGCTGCAAGCCCTGGCACTTGCCGAGCGGAGTGGGGGGGCCTTTGGCAGGAGTGCGCGCTTGCCCTTGCCGGAAATCGGTCGTATCGGGCGGACGCTCTTCATCGTCGATCGGTCGCTCGATGCCGGCATGCAGCGCCCTGCCCGGATCGGTCTCGACCAGGGCGCAGAAGAACGCGCCGCCCGGATGGGCCCGCATCACTCCGCACGGGCGAGTCCAGGCGGCAAAACAAGGCCTCAGGGTGTCATTCCGTCCCTTGGCGGATTCCACATCCCGAAGACCCCTTGCCAGGACACCCCTGGGCGGCTGGCTTCAGTCCTACCGGGCATCCTTCAGGCGCCGGTAGGCGGCCGTTCCGACGAGCGGAGAGTCGCGTCCGATCAGGTCGAAGGGGATCCGGCCATCCTTGTTTTTTGCACCCGCATCGGCGCCGGCGTCGAGCAGCGCCGCAATCGCGGCGGCATGGCCCTCATGTGCAGCCAAGTGCAGCGGGGTGTCGCCTTCCTCGTCCCGCGCACCGGGATCGGCGGCGCCTTCGAGCAGCGCCGCAATCGCGGCGGCATCGCCCTTAATTGCAGCCCAGTGCAGCGGGGTCGAGCCATTCATCCAGTCCTGCGCACCGGGATCGGCGGCGCCGGCGAGCAGCGCCGCAATCGCGGCGGCATCGCCCTTAATTGCAGCCCAGTGCAGCGGGGTCGAGCCATCTATCCAGTCCTGCGCACCGGGATCGGCGCCGGCTTCGAGCAGCGCCGCAATCGCGGCGGCTCGGTCGTTCTCAGCGGCCAAGTGCAGCGGGGTCCTGCCGTTCTCGGCTTGTGCACCGGGATCGGCGCCGGCGTCGAGAAGCGCCGCAATCGCGGCGGCTTGGCCGTTCCTTGCAGCCATGTACAGCGGGGTCCTGCCATCCTCGTCCCGCGCACCGGGATCGGCGCCAGCGGCGAGCAGCGCCTCAATCGCGGCGGTATCGCCGTTCGACACAGCCAAGTGCAGCGGGGTCAAGCCATTCTTGGTTTGTGCACCGGGATCGGCGCCGGCGGCGAGCAGCGCCGCAATCGCGGCGGTATCGCCTTCCAGCGCGATAATGTGCAGCGGGGTGTAGCCGTACTCGGCAAGCGCATTGCGATCGGCACCGCCTTCGAGCAGCGCCGCAATCGCGGCGGCGTGGCCCTCCTGTGCAGCCCAGTGCAGCGGGGTCTGGGCATACTGGTTTTTTGCCCCCGCATCGGCCCCGCCTTCGAGCAGCGCCGCAATCGCGGCGGCATGGCCGTTCCCAGCAGCCGAGTGCAGCGGGGTCGAGCCATTCTTGGCTTGTGCACCGGGATCGGCGCCGCCGGCGAGCAGGTCCTTAATCTTGGCAGCATCGCCATCATGTGCAGCCGCGTGCAGCGGGGTCCGGCTATTCATGTTTTGTGCATCTACAGTTTGCGCAGTCGGCCTGCGCCCGCGCGCCCGGCACGGCCAGACAGACCGCCAGCGCCGTCGAGATCGCAACGATTCCAACCCTCACACCTCTATCCTCCCACTTCCAACCCCGATTCCAGACAGGTGATCCTGCCGGGAGCGCTCCACGACCCGCGGCTGGCGCGCCGCGCGATCCTGTCTGCCGCAACGCGGGCGATCTCTTGCAGACCCCTGTCTAGCACCGCGTCGTTCTGCTGTCACGACGGTCTTGCCCGCGCGCAGGGACGCCGGGAACGGCATCTGCCCGATCCCATCGGGTCGCAAACCCCGGCGCAAACCGCATCACCGTTGCCCTGAAGGTCGGTTCCGCCTCGACTGTCTCCCGCGCGATAGACTGCACGATACACCCTGCGCGGTCGCCATGGAAGAGACGTCTGAGCGTCCCGAAGCCCCGACCGCCTCGGGGACACTCTGCTCGGCCAAGAGCCACGGAAAATTGGCGCGCCCAAGCCCCCTCTTCTTCCGCTGCCGGATCGATCGGTCGCCGTCCGCCGTCAGGTTCGGTCCATCGGGACCGCTACAACGTTCAGGGTGATCCTGGCCGGAAAAGGGGCCAGGAAATCGGGGCGTTTCGGGCTGGAAAATTCCCGCCCCTGAGCGCCGGTTTTCGGGGCGCCGGTTTCAGGCCGTCATCGGCGGCGCCGGGCGCGGCGGCGCCGGTAATCGGTCGGGGGCTGTCCCGGTCTTGCGGCGTGAAACAGAAGGTGACGCGCCTGCACGCGGCGGCCTGCCCTGCGTGCTGGAGGCTCCAGCCGTCGGGGCGGCGGCGGTGATCGCGATGCGGCTGCCCGGGGCCGCTTGCGGGGGCGGGTCGAGGCGGAGGGTTCCGCCATCGCCGCCGACCTCCCGGCGGCAGGCACCCTCGAGATCGGCGGCGGCAGAAAGCCCGAGGGCGAAGGCTGGACCCTCGTCTCCCGGGATCCCGGCAACGCCCCCCACGAATACCTCCACCACCCGCAAGCCGCCCTGCCCGGCCTCGACCGCCTCTTCCAGGCAACGCCACAGACGACGCACCACGCGGCCCGACGGCGCGTGCTCTACCTCGAAGACCCCGGACACGATCCCGCCGAGTTTCTCTGGCTGCTGGTCACATCCTTCTTCCCGATCCTCCGCGAGCCGCTGCGCTCCACCCTGCCGCCCGTCTTCGATGGCGTCGAACTCAGCCCCATGGCCCCAGGGCCGAACGCGACGCCGACGGTAACCTCACCGGCTGCCTGGAGAACGGCCAGCCCATCGGCTTCGACGCCTACTACAGCTGAGCGCACGCCAGGCCCGCAGATCGGGAAACGAGCCCGAAAGACCGGGCAGGCGAGCAGGCGGCCCGCCCGGCCTGACATGGCTTCGATCTGTCGAGGGTCTGCGCCCTGTCAGGCCGCGCTTCCTCGAGCGCCGGTGCGGCCTCTCATCTGCCTTGCACGAAAGCGGCGCTTCCAGTCTCTTGCAACCCCGCTGCAAGCCGCCTGCAAGGACGTTGCAGGCCCCTGACGAGGGCCGCGCAGGGGCGCTCTTTTTCCGACAAGACGAGGGGTGCGAAATGGTCGGATTTTCCAGGCCTTTCGCACCCCTCGAATTGCGCCCCTGAAACCGCTTTTCCAGGCGATTCCGACCCCTGAATCGGCTGGATTTCAAAAGACCTTGGCGCACCGCCTCCAGCGCGCCGAACGCCGCCTTTCACCTGACCTCTCGATCTAACGCCCTTCGGGCCGGATAGGTTCACTTCAAAAGACTTTGGCACTGCACATCAGGCTTTCAGTCGCCAGACGGAGAAGCCAATAGAGGAGGCCAGAGCCACCCTGGACGAGGATGACAGGAAGGGCCTGTCGAAGGTGGTCCGTATCGACGACGGTCGTATCCAGTTCCTTTGACGCAGACAGACTGGACTACCTACGCCGGGACAAGTTGATGACGGGCACCGGCGCCGGCGGTATCGACTTCGACTGGCTGATCGAAAACCTGCGAGTTAAAGAGATCGAGATCGACGCCCCAGACGACATCGACGCCCCAGACGACGAGAAGACCGACTCGCGGCGTGTCCCGACCTTTTGCCTGACGGCTAAGGCGCTGGCTGCGGCAGAGCAGTTCTTACTGGCGCGCTACACCCTTCACCAGCAGGTCTACTTTCATAAAACGACCCGCTGCCTCGAGCAAATGATTGGAAAGCTGCTCCGCGCAGTCGCCCGATTGGCATCGAACAAGAACAAGGCACCGCGCGAGACGGGCTTGCATCGAGACCATCCGCTTCTGCGGTTCTTTGCGAAGAACGGAGAGGCAGTCGAGAACTATCTTGCACTCGATGATCACTGCGTGTTTGGTGCCTTGGACGCCATGCGCGAGGCAGCGGACCCGACGATATCCGATATGGCGAAGAGGATTGCGACACGTGACCTCTACAAGCCGTTGGATCTCGCCGAATTTGGGTCCGACGAGGGAACTCAGCGGAAGCGGCTGAGGCAGATAAGGAAAGACTTTCAGGACGGAATCAACGAAGAGCGTGTGATGATCGACGATAAGGCAGCCGTAGGTATCTACACGCAGATCGGTGGTGATGATGAAAAGATGCACAAGAAGGTACATATTCTCGATGCCGGGCGACCGACGGAGATTAGCAAGCTGTCGAAGTTGATAGAGACGCTAAGCCCTAAGAAGCCTTTCACAAGGGTCTATTTTGCCGAGGAAGCCCATCGCGACCAAGCCCGCGGATAAGGGAGGGGAAAAATGAGCGCCGAACCGGAACATTACATCGCCGACATCATCCGCGCCGCAGGCGGGCGCTTGGTGAGCCGCATCCGTCTCCAAAAAATCGCTTATCTGCTCGACCAGTTCGGCCCAAAAAGCGGTTTCACCTACAGCTATCATCACTATGGCCCCTTCTCTCGGGACATTGATAGCGCGATCGCTCGATGCGAAAGCATTCGACCTTATCAGAGAGAAATTTGATAGACGCCAAAGCGATGGCGCTCGCTACAGCATTTTTGTTACCCACCAAGACCATAGTATTAAGGATCAAGAGCCTTTGTTCCATGAATCCTTACGGAAGAAAATTGGAGAGTGGTCCAATGTGCCAGCCACAACTCTTGAATTGGCGGCCACCGCTCACTGGTTATCAGAGTGTGAAAAGGTCCCCTCCTGGAGGGAAGAAATAATGCGGAGAAAGGGGTCAAAGACCCAGAATGGCCGGTTGGAGAAGGCATTGGAGCTCTTGCGTGATGCGAAGCTTCCTCCCGGCACAGAGGCCGACTGAGCGTTTGGTGTACAGAGTCGGTAATCGCCTGACAGTGCCGCCTCAGGGTTGTTGTCAGGCAGCCACCGTGGTTTCGTCGTGAGTCTTGGTTTTTCGGGTCTTGGTCGTCTCCTTTGGTGGGTAGTGTCCAGGATCTTTCGCACATTGGGTTTGGCGGGCTGTTCCATCAGGCAACCCTGTCCCGCTGCTTGAGCAGGTCCCTGTTCATGTAGCGCTTGCTGGAGCATTTGGTGCCAGCGATGTGTCTCACCCTGGCCGCGGCCAGGGTGAGGGCCGCTTGGCCGTCGGGGAAGGCTTCGACGACGCGGGTTCGCCGCCGGATCTCCCGCATGATCCTCTCCAGAGGATTGTCGGTCCTGATCCGGCGCCAATGCTCATGGGGGAAGGCATGGTAGACCCAGGTCTCCTCGACCGTCTCCTCCAGCCAGTCGGCGACCTTGGGCAGGCGCATGGCTCCGAGTTTGGCGGCCTTGGCGCGGGCCGCCTCGCGGCTCTCCTGGGCATGGGTAGCCTTCAGCATGAGAGCGACGTCACGCCTCTTGCCGGTCGGCAGCGGGCACGAAGGCATTGCGGTAGCAATGCACGACGCAGCGCTGCCACTGGGCGTCCGGATGGAACGCGGCCGCGCTCTCGACGAGCCCCCTGCAGGCATCCGAGACGATCGACTCGACAGCCGTCAGGCCGCGCTCCTTGAGGTGCTTGAGGAGGGCGCTCCAGCCCTTCCTGTCTTCCTTGGCTCCCTCGAGGCTGCCGAGGATCTCGCGGTAGCCGTCGGCCTTGACAGCGACCGCAAGCAGCAGCGAGACGTTGCGCACTTCACCTGCCCGACTGCGCTGCAGGACAATGCCGTCCAGATAGAGGGCCGTCCAGATAGAGGGCCGTCCAGATAGAGGGCCGTCCAGATAGAGGGCCGTCCAGATAGAGGGCCGTCCAGATAGAGGTAGGGGTGTTCGCCCTCGATCGGCCGGTTCCGCCAGGTCTCGATCCGGGAGTAGAGCTTCTCGTTGAGATTGGAGACCCTGCTGGGGCTCACCCGCGTGCCCCACAGGGCCTCGGTGATGTCCTCCACCCGGCGTAGCGACACACCAGATACATCTCCATCGAAGCCTCTTCGAGCGAGCGCGCGCCGGCGATAGCGCTCGATGATTGCCGTCGTCGATGCGTCTGCGTGCGAAGCTTTGGCACCTTGCACCTGCACCTCTCCGGCGCGCGTGTGCAGCTTGCGCTCGGAAGCGGCCAGCTCGTGTGTCGCGGCGCGCCTCACTGCGCTCATGGCGCCCTGCATTGCAAAGCCGATCCGCCTCTGCCTCCAGCAGGCCGTTGAGTGTCTCCTCGACGCTGCCTCGCACGATCTGCCTCAGATGATCTTCTATCCGACCGGCGTCGATAGGGACCACCTTCGACAGGCCCTTCCTGTCATCCTCCTCCATGGGTGGCTCTGGCCTCCTCTATCGGCTTCTCCGTCTGGCGACTGAAAACCTGAGGGATTCGGGGCCACCAACCACACACAAATGGGCGAAACTTTCTCTACATCATCGCCCAAGGAGCACGCCGCGATGACCTACTGAAAAGGGTAACCGTCCGGGTTCGTCCGCGAATGTTCCTATAGCACCAGTTTTTTTATCGACGTCCGTTCCAAAACACCCTCATCAATGTTCAAGCCAAGACCAGGACCATTGGGCGGATAGACAAACCCATCTCTTATGGTGACTTCTGCTTCCAATTCATTCGGAGCCATCACGTATTTAGGCATGTAGAACTCACATCCCAGCGAGATGTTCTCCGTAGCGATAATAAGATGTGCTGCCGCATTCAATGCAATCGCACCCTCAAACAGAGTGCCACCGTAACATGGAATCCCAGCTTGTTCCGCGATTGACGCAATTGCCCGACCCTTGGACAGCCCACCGGCCTTCATGACCTTCACGCTGAATGCATCGGCGATCCTTGCCTTGGCTGCACCGAAAGCTGACCGCTCATCAAATACGCTCTCATCTGCCAAAATAGGCGTGTCGAGCCGGTTCGTGAGATCGGCCATAACGTCCCAAAGATGCGCCTGGACGGGTTGCTCGATAAAGGTTGGACGGAACTGCTCCATTTCCCTTAGCTTCTGCAAGGCTCCAAAAGCCGACAGCCCCTGATTATAGTCAATCCGCAGGTCCACATCGTCAGGCAAATGGGAGCGAATACGGGACACTCGTGCGACGTCCTCTCGGTGATCGTCGACAAACCCGGTTTTGACTTTGAAGATCCGCGACCCTTGAGCATACATCTCGGTTGCCAATTCAAGGTCACGGTCGAGGTCGGGATTCGCCAAGGAGAAGCTGAAGGCTATACGGTCCTGTGCCTTTCCGCCGAGCAACTGGTAGATCGGCAACCCGGATACCTTGCCGACCAGATCATACAGAGCGATTTCAACGGCAGCCTTCGCTTCGGAATGACCGACAGCCGCTCGGTCACAAGCCTTCATGATTTTCGGAATATCTGCCACGTTCTGGCCCGCAATTGCGGGCCAGAAATAAGATGTCAAAACCGCAAGACCAGCTTCGGTGGTGCCAGAAAACACGGCCCACGGCGCTGCTTCCCCGTGGCCTGAGAGGCCGCCATCGGAATCTATGCGAATAACGATACGTCGTGTTTTGTCTGAGATCGACCCGACGCCCTGCGACCTTTTCATCGCAATCTGGTTTTCAACCAGCCAGACGGTCATTGACTTGGCGTTTAGGTGCGTGAGATTTGAGACCTGACCCTCTGAATCGTGAACTGGCATTGTTGCTAACCCTGACTTGACATCGTCTTTTCCCGCGTCGCGAAAGCGACCAAGATCATCAATGCCGCGATGGAAACCGCTGCAATGGCTCGAATTGAAAGATCGAACGGATAGCTGAACGCAAGCGCAATACCAAGACCAAGCGCCACAACGCGTATCGCCGCCGGTACTTTCTGTATCCAAAATCCGATTGCTGCGGCGCTGACACAGGTGACGGAAACGATATTAACGAACAAGATCATCATCGTTTCGGAGACAGACCCCTGCCACATGATCGCTGGGGTGAACACGAAACTAAACGCGACAATCAAGCCTCCAATGGACAACTTCCACGCTTCAAAACCCGTTCGCAGCGCATTGGCTTTCGCGATGACCGCCGCTGTATACGCAGCAATGGAAACTGGTGGTGTGGCGTCCGCCATGATGGCGAAGTAAAACACAAACAGATGCGCGCCCAACATGGGCGCACCCAATTCTATCAGGATTGGCGCGCCAACCACAGAGACAATCAGATAGGCGGGCGTAGTTGGAACACCCATTCCGAGAAACAGGCTAACGAGTGCGACCATGACTGCTGCCAACCAGAGTTGACCGCCAGAGACCCCACTGATCATGCTTCCTATCGCAATGACCAGCCCAGTCGAGGTCAATCCCGCAACAATGATCCCAGCGGCGGCTACAGCAAGAGCGACGATACAGATCAATTCGCCTGCTTCACCGAGCGCCAGAACGATGCGTTTCGGTCCGATGCGGTTACCAGGACGTAGCCAAGTCACGACGATTGCCGCACCAATAGCCCAAATCGCAGAGTAGGTTGGTGAAAAACCGCTCATCAGCATTCCAAACAGCAGAGCGAGCGGAAAGAGCAGATGAATGTCGCGGAAGACAGATCTCCAAGTTGGGAGCTGATCCTCCGGAATGCCCTCCAGGTTCAGACGCTTGGCCTCGAGATGTACCATAATCAACATGGTCGCGTAGTAGAGCACCGCACCGAGCGACGCTGCGATAATGATTGTGACGTAGGGGATGCCTGTGATCTCCGCCATGAGAAATGACGCGGCCCCCATAACAGGTGGCATGATTGCGCCACCGACACTCGCCGACGTCTCGACGCCGCCGGCGAAGTGCGATTTGTAGCCCAGCTTTTTCATCAACGGGATGGTTACCACCCCTGTCGATGCAACATTCGACACTGAGGATCCACTCATGGTGCCGAACAAGCCAGAGCTGATCACGGCAACCTTGGCCGGTCCCCCAGAGTACTTGCCGGCGGCAGCTTCACCAATACGCGAAAACAGGTCGCCAGCGCCACTTGCGCGGACGAATGCTCCAAAGGTGATGAAGATCGCGACAAGTGTGGCTGATATACCCATGAGCGGGCCGTAGATGCCGCGACCATTGATCAGCATCATTGTCTCAACAACGTGGTCGACACTCATTGCGCGATAGTTCCACAGCCCAGGGAGATACTGCGCGACGAACATGTAGAAGATTACAGCCGCCGCCAAAATCGCCAAAACCGGCGTCAATGCGCGCCGCACGCCCTCTAGGATCAGAAGAATTACAAGAATGCCAAGATAGAGTTGAGTGTCTGTCAGCGGCGTGAGGTACTCGGACCTGTTGTAGATTGTTGTCGCATTCAAGTACATGTAAAGGCTGGGTAGTAGACCCAGCGCCGCGAGAAACCAGTCCAGTAAAGTGGGATTGTCTACCCGATAATCGGGAGTGGTTGAGCCCTCAGCATCATCGCCGGGCGGTGGATGTACGGGCGACCTTGCCTTTGCTGGAAACAGCAGAAAAACCAATGGAAGGTAGAGCAGAAAATGGAGTGCGCGGAGTGTCAAGGGCTCCGGCCAGCCTGTCACGGCGTAATATATGTGGAGAGCGGTCGCTCCTGCGGCCCAGGCCTTGATACCTAGACCAACCCTACCTTTGATGACTCTCATGGCCGCCCCCCCTTCTTGTTATATTTGCGTTCGTCCGGCCGTGACCCGGGCTATAGTGGGTGGAAGCGGCCCGATCGGGCCGCTTCAACGGTCATGCTGCGAAAGACCGAGTCAGATCACTTGTAGCCCAGTTCTTCGTAAGCGCGCAGAGCGCCAGGGTGCATCGGAATCGAGGTGTCCCAACCGGTTTCCGGATTGAACTTCGCAAGACTCGCATGGATTGCACCAAACCGTTCCTGGTTCTCCAGGAGTGTTTTTGTGATCTCATAGGCAGTATCGTCGTCGATATCTGAGGACAGCATCACGATAGTTCCCATTACGGGAGCTGCCATCTCACCACTTTGAAGAGAGTCATCGTAGGTGCCTGCCGGAATTGCGCCCTTCGCGTAGCCATATGTCGTGTTCAAGTGATCAATCACCTCTGTCGGGAAGGGCACCAGTTCTGCTTCACGGCGCGACTGGCTTATTTCAATGACCGCCGCACCCGGCAGCCCAAGCGCAATGAAAAGGTAATCGATCTGGCCGTCCTTGAAAGCATTCACAAGGTCTGTGTAACTGCCCTGAACGATCTTACCGCCACCGTCGCGGATCTGATCATACGACGTCCCATAAAAGTCCATGACGCGGTTGAACGTCAACTCTTCAGACGATCCGGTTTTGGTCACACCGATCCGCAGTCCATCCGTTGTGAGCGCCCCCTTCAGATCCAGAGTTGCGTCACCTTTTGCGCGAACAAAATGGAACGGGTTGTCTGACCAGCCTTTTCCAAGCGCCAGCACTTTCCCGTGTTCATTCGGGTACGGATCGTTTCCGTTCACCGCCGCGAATGCAAGGAAGTCAAGGCCCATGCCGATTTGGCTTAGTCCTGCCTCTATTTTCATTGGATTGTCCTTGCCGCCGCCCGGCACGACTTTGATGTCGAGATCCGTTTTCTCCATGACAAGAGAGGCCAGGCCGCCGCCCATGCCGTACCAGCCGCCGCCAAGCTGCCCAGTGGTCCATTCAAGCGTCTGAGAATTTGCAGCTGCGCTACTCAGCGAAACGGCTGCGACAACCGCAGCCAGGGTTGCAGTTAACTTTTTGAGCATCTTCATTTCTCCTGTTGATTGATGATCGTCGTTGGTTGTTTGAGTGCTCCAAACGTCAGCCATTCATGTTGCGGTCAAGGGGCGCTCAGGTGCGAAGAATGACCCATCTGTTGACGGTGCTTCTTCGTCCAAAAGATTCGCCAAAAGCAGTAAGATTCGCAAGGCTGTCGCGTTTCGGATATATAGCGCCCTAGGGCTATCGAGACACTCGTGAAGCTTACGCGGCGGCTGGGATTTTGTCCAGTGCGTCACGTCCGCACTGGTTTGGCGAGCGATGGCCATGCCTCTGTATGAGCCATTCCTCGTTGTCGTCCTCCTTGAACGTCTGCAGGTCTGCCCGAAGCGCCTCGACGGTGTCGAATGTCCTGACTGTACAGGGTCGGTAATCGCCTGACAGAGGTGCCTTTCGGTCGTTGTCAGGCTGCCACTGCGGTTTCGTCGTGAGTCTCGGTTTTTCGGGTCCTGGTCGTCTCCCTTGGTGAGGGGATGCCTCCGAGGAAGGCCTTGAGGGGCGTTCTGCAATTCATGCCGCGGCCCTGATGTGGCCGTTTGGCATTGTAGCTCTCCAGCTAGCGATCAGGCGAGGTCTGCATCTCCTCGACAGTCTCGAACCAAGTGGCCGGCCCTCGACGCGGAAGTGCCAATCAAGGAGGGTTCTGTGCAGCCGCTCGACAATGGATGACGTAGAGAAAGTTTCGCCCATTTGTGTGGGGTTGGTGGCCCCGCATCCCTCAGGCTTTCAGTCGCCAGACGGAGAAGCCGATAGAGGAGGCCAGAGCCACGCCCAGGAGAGCCGCGAGGCGGCCCGCGCCAAGACCACGCGGCCAAACTCGGAGCCATGCGCCTGACCAAGGGCGCCGACTGGCTGGAGGAGACGGTCGAGGAGGCCTGGGTCTGCCATGCCTTCCCCCATGAGCATTGGCGCCGGATCGGGACCGACAATCCTCTGGAGAGGATCATGCGGGAGATCCGGCGGCGAACCCGCGTCGTCGGAGCCTTCCCCGACGGCCAAGCGGCCCTCAACCCGGCCGCGGCCAGGGTGAGACACATCGCTGGCACCAAATGGTCCAGCAAGCGCTACATGAACAGGGACCTGCTCAAGCAGCGGGACAGGGGTGCCTGATGGAACAGCCCGCCAAATCCAATGTGCGGAAGATCCTGGACACTACCAGGTGTTTGACTGATCCACAGAATGCTTGGGGAGGTCCGTGGTTTTGGATTGCGTGGATTGAAGGCGTCACTTGGCGGCATTTTCTATAGCCGCTTCTTCCCCTTACATTTGGGGTAGTTCACGCAGCCCAGGAAAGGGCCGTAGCGGCTGGAACGTTCAACAAGCCAGCCATCCTGACACTCAGGACAGGCACAGAATGTCGCTCCACACGAGCAAACAGCCTCGCCTGAGGTGTCTTGGCGCTCAGGCAAACCCATGCCGCATTCCGAGCATGCGGGTAGAGAATGCCCACAGAGTTCCGCATGCTCGCATCTATACCAAGTTCGACCGTCTTTCGTCGGAAAGGCCAAAAGGTGGCCGCCGCATTCGCCGCAAATCTCATCGCGTTGCCGGTCCTTGTCTTCACCAGCTATTCCGTACTCTGGGTCAGCCATCAGCTCGCCTACAAATGCAGACTGCTTGGAGGCCGAGCCGATCAGCGTCACTGTGCGCCGGGCGCGCGTCATGGCCACATACATCACCCGGCGTTCTTCGGCATTTTCAAAAGGCTCCGCATCCGGAGAGACCAAGCTCAAGAGCGGATCGTCTACGATTTCCGAGGGGAATCCGGCGCGTCCCCTGTACAGATTCAACAAGACTACATGATCTGCTTCCAGTCCTTTGGACGAGTGGATGGTCCGAAATGACAGATCGAGATTGGGGAAATCCCGCCGCAACTTGGTCAAGCCGTTTGGAGCGACATACTTATATCTGCCAAGCAACAGGACGCTTGACCTCTTGTACTCCAGGTCGGCGAGTTCCGAAAGGGATTGAAGCACCTTCACTAGTTTTTCATCAGCATCGTGGCGGAATGTCGAAACCGCCCTTATCGCTGGGTAGGTGGCCTCTCCCGCAGGGATGACGGTTTTTGCAATCTGGGCTGGATTCTTGAGCACGAACTTTCTGGCTGCGTGGGCGATCTTGTCGACGGATCGAAAGGTTCTGCCCAAATCCACCGTTCTATGAACCGCCGTCTGACCATCGAAACTGCCGCCGAACTCGCTACCGAAGTTGCGCATGAGATTGATGTCCGACCCTGCAAAACGGTAAATCGACTGCCAATCATCCCCAACACCAAAGATGCGGGCGTCCGGATGTTGTGCTTTCAGAGCCCGAACGAGACGCCCCCGGCTACGTGAAATGTCCTGGAACTCATCGACCAATATGTGTCGGTAGCAGCTGCTGTACTGGCCGTTCTCAACGTAT
>CBDBCL010000038.1:0-309830 GCA_965202755.1 Rhodospirillales bacterium
CGCTTGAGCAGCTGTGAACCTGCCGGCGACTCAGCCCCAACACGATGCAGCACCGCCTGCCGTCATTCGCCCCCGCGACGCCTTGGCTTAAAACCTCGATGCGATTGAGCGCGCGCTCATCACAACCCAGCCCTAAATCACACCACTTTGCCGCTATCCGATAGCGCAGGTGTCACCTTTCTGCTTCGCTCAACTGGAACATATTAGCTTTGCTCGTACAGGTTAATATTCGCATAATATATATTATGGAACTTTTTGAACTATGAAAATCCTTCAAATGCTGCACTTGGGCTTGGCTTGGGCCTCCACGCAAGCTAGCGTCCGCCACCATGTCGTATCTCTTCAAGGTTCGAGGATTTTTGCCGCCGGATAGCTGGCCCTGGCCGCTCAGCGAGACCGAAGTCGCGCGCATGACACGAGAGATCCTGGCGCTCTGCGATCCGGCCTTGCGCGCCGCCGCCGAGACCTTGGGCCGAACCTATGAAGGCGACACGGCGGCAGAGCTGGAGCGCTTCCTGGCCGTCTACCGCACGCGGCCCCTGGTCGAGAACCGTCGCGGCAGTGGCTTCAACGATTCTCTCTGGCTTTGGCTGATTGCCCGATGGCTCTCGCCGGATCTTCTGGTCGAGAGCGGCACCTTCATGGGCCACAGCGCCTGGCTCTTTCGTCAGGCCTGTCCGACGGTCCGGATCGAGACGCACGACGTCGAACTCCCGCCGGCCGGCCGTCTGCGCGCGCCTGACGTCGTCTATCGCCTGCAGGATTGGTCAGATGTGCAGATCGACGTCTTTGCGCCCGAGCGCGCGCTCTGCTTCTTCGACGATCACATTTCGCATGCCCTGCGGCTCAGCCAAGCGGCCGAGCGCGGTTTTGCGCTCGCGCTCTTCGACGATAACTTCCCGGCCTGGCAGCTGCATGCCCACCGGCGCCCCGCCAATCCCGAGCCTCGCCATGCTGCAAGATCAGGAAGATTTGCCCAGCTGTGTAGAATGGCAGCGCAATCACAAGCACTATGCGTATGATGGCAAGCATGATGAAGCAAGCGCAGAAGAATCAACCCGGGCCCTGGTCCAGGCAAGCTATCGCTTTCCGGATCTGGCACCGACCACGCGCCTGCCGCCTGGGTCGAACTTGACCCTCGTGCGCCTTCGTCGAGGAAACACCGGAACCAGCGCTTGAGACGGAACCTTCAGCCGATGAGACCAATTGCCCTTGTCTTCGCCTTCCTTTCGCTCGCTCTTCTGCCGGCCTTGGCTGCCGCGGAGAGCGTCAGCCTCAGCCCTTGGACACCGGACAGCCTGCCGACGCCCCAAGAGCCGCCCGAGCTGAAGGCCAAGGTCGAGGCCGGCGAGCTGCCGCCGGTGCACGAGCGCGTGCCCAAGGTTCCGCTGGTGGTCGAGGCTACCAAGGCCCGCATGCTGGGAAAATCCGGCGGCAAGCTGCAGACCATGATCGGCCGGCAAAAGGACAGCCGCTTGATGACGGTCTATGGCTATGCCCGTCTGGTCGGCTATGACGAACAGTACAATCTGGTCCCCGATCTTCTGGAATCGGTGCAGATCGAGGACAGCCGTCGCTTCACCTTGAAACTGCGCCCCGGACACCGCTGGTCGGACGGCACGCCCTTTACCTCGGAGGATTTCCGCTACTACTGGGAGGATGTCGCCAATCACGATCTGCTGGCGCCGGTCGGCCCGCCGATCGAACTCCTGGTCGACGGCGAACTGCCGACGGTGACCTTTCCCGATGAGACGACCGTGATCTACGAGTGGCAGGCGCCAAATCCCTTTTTCCTGCCGGCGCTGGCCCAGGCGACACCGCTCTATATCTATCGTCCGGCCCACTACATGAAGCAGTTCCACGAGAAGTACACCGATCTCGAGATCCTGGCCGGCCTCGTCGACGAGTTCGCCAAGCCAACTTGGGCAGCCCTGCACAACAGCCTGGACAATCTCTACCGGATGGACAATCCGGATCTGCCGGTTCTGCAGCCCTGGCTGGTAGTAACTCCGCCACCCAGCCAGCGCCTGACGGCAGCGCGCAATCCCTATTACCATCGCCTCGACCAGAACGGCATGCAGCTGCCCTATCTCGACCGCTGGCTTCTGGCCATCACCTCGCCGGGTCTGGTGCCGGCCAAGACCGCTGCCGGCGACAGCGGCCTGCAAGCGCGCGGCATCGGCTTCTCCGACTACACTCTCTTGAAAGAAGCGCAAAAACGCGAAGGCTATCAGGTCCTGCTCTGGAAGACTGTCCGGCCCTCGAACTTTGCACTCTATCCCAATCTCAATGCCAGCGATCCGGTCTGGCAAAAGCTCAATCGCGACGTTCGTTTTCGCCGAGCGCTGTCGCTGGCAATCGACCGCGATGAGATCAACCAAGTGATCTATTTCGGCTTGGGCCTTGTCGGCAATCAGGGTCCGCTACCGGAATCGCCGCTCTACAAGCCCAGCTATCGCCAAGCCTGGGCCCAGTTCGACCTTGCCGAAGCCAACAAGCTTCTGGACGAGATCGGCCTGACCGAACGCAATGATCGTGGCATTCGTCTGCTGCCCAACGGCAAGCCCTTGGAGATCATCATTGAATCCGCCGGCGAGACGGAAGAGGAACCGGACATTCTCGAGTTGGTGAAGACCAGTTGGCAGCAGATCGGGATCGCTCTCTTCACCAAGCCTAGCGATCGCACGGCGCTGCGCAATCGTATCTTCGCTGGCGAAGCCAACATGGTGATCTGGTTTGGCCACGAGAATGGCGTGCCAACCGAGGCTATGGCGCCGGACGCTTGGGTCCCGATCAGCCAGTCCGGCTATCAATGGCCGAAATGGGGCCAGTACTACGAGACCAAGGGCAAGTCCGGTGAGCCGGTGGACATGGAGAAGCCCAAGGCATTGCTCGCCGCCTTCGATGCCTGGCGCAAAGCCACCAGCGACGAGGCTCGCCGCGATACCTGGGAAACCATCCTGGAGATCAATGCCGAGCAGGTCTATTCGATCGGTTTCGTCGGCCAGGTGCCGCAGCCCATCGTCGCCGACAAGGCCTTGGCCAACATCCCCAAGGTCGGAGTCTACAATTGGGAACCGGGCGCCCAGTTCGGCATCTACCGCACCGATTCCTTCTTCTACAAAAATTAGAAAGAGTCCCAAGCCAACAGACTCGTCCGCGACCCAGCAGTGACTTATAGACCTACATTCGAGAGCTTGAAAAACAAGGCCCTGAGAATCCCGGAGGTCAGAGTCGCCCATGATGAAGCGGCTCCGGCGTTTGCCACGAAGCGCGACAGGATCGCCATGCGCAAAGGCGGTGGGCAAACGCGGAGGACTAGGCGCGGCTGCGAGGTATCCGGACGAAAGTCTCGTTTGAACCCCTCGCCCCAAAGCGCTGGCACATCCTTAGCAACAGCTTGGTCGACTTTAAAGAGTCACCATCAAGCCATCATAACCCGGCTCGACGCCGGCCGGGCAGCGGCTGGCAAGAACCGCGAAGTCGGTGCTGTGGTTCATATGTGTGAGTACGGCCCGCTTCGGTTTGATCCGTTCGATCCATGCCAAGGTCCTCTCGAAATGGCTGTGCGTTGGATGCGGCTCGAAGCGCAGGCAGTCGACGATCCAGAGATCCAAGCCTTCCAGGCCCGAAAAGGCGGCTTCGTCCAGGTCCGAGACATCGGTCGAATAGGCGAAGCCACCGATGCGGAAGCCAAGGGAGTGCGCTTGCCCATGCTTCTGACGGAATGGTGTTACCGCATAGCCGGCGGCTTCGAAGGGCGTGCCGGCGACTATGACGCGGTCCTCCAGCAAGGCCGGGTAGAGATAGCTCTCGGTGTGGCTCGAGGTGAAGACATAGTCGAAACGCCGGATCATGGACCGATGGGTGGCTTCGTCCATGAAGGCCGGAATAGCTTGGCGCTGGCGGTAGGTGTAGGCGCGCAGATCGTCGATCCCATGCACGTGGTCGGCATGGGCATGGGTCAGCAAGACGGCATCGAGACGTTCGACCGGGTGATTCAGCAACTGCTGGCGTAGATCGGGGGAGCAATCGATGATCAGGGTTCCCTGCCCTGCTGCATGACCTTCCACCATTACGGAAACACGGCGCCGCCGGTTGCGCGGATTCTCGGGGTCGCAGTCGCCCCAGTGGCCTCCCGGCGTGCCATCGGCCAGCGGCACGCCGCCGGAGCCGCCGCATCCGAGCATGGTGATCTTCATGACGAGACGGTCACGCCGACGCAATCGACCTGCTGGCACGGGAAAAGAGACGAAAGAAGTTGTCGCTGGTGGTGGCTGCGATCTCCGCCATACCCACGCCCTTGACGCTGGCCAGCACCTGAGCCGTGTGCCGGACCATGGCCGGTTCGTTGCGCTTGCCCCGGTGCGGAACCGGCGCCAGGTAAGGCGCGTCGGTCTCCACCAGCAGGCGGTCCATCGGCACTGCAGCAGCCGTTTCGCGCAAGGCCTCTGCTTTCTTGAAGGTCAGAATGCCGGCGAGCGAAATCATCATTCCCAGATCCAGTGTCCCTTGCGCCAACTCCGGGCCGCCGGAGAAGCAGTGGATGACGCCGGTGAAGGGCCCCTTGGACTGCTCGTCGCCAAGAATCTCTAGGGTCTCTTCGTCGGCATCGCGGCTGTGAACGATCAGCGGCAGGCCACTGGTCCGAGCCGCCGCGATGTGGGCGCGGAAGCTCTCACGCTGCTCGGCGCGCGGGCTGTGCTCATAGAAGTAATCCAGCCCGGTTTCACCGATGCCCACCACCTTGGGATGCTGCGCCAACTCCAAGAGACGATCCGGCGTCGACTGGCCTTGCTCTGTGGCTTCGTGCGGATGCACGCCGACGGAGCACCAGACGTTGTCGAAGCGCTCGGCGATCGCGATGACCGTTTCGACCTCCGAGAGCTTCGTGCCGATGGTGACCATGGCACCGACACCGGCAGCCTCGGCACGGCCGATCACCTCGGCCAGCTCGTCGCCCTCGCGCTGCAAATAGTCCAGATGGCAATGCGAATCGATCAGCATCAGCTGCCCACCTACTCCTCGTTGTAGCGAGGGAAAAGTCCTTGCGGCTTAGGCAGGTCCGTCCCTGACATCATCGCCTCTCCGAAGCTGGTGAAGCTGCGGGCGTCCTCCGACACGCCCAGTTGATCCAACAGCTTGGCGGCACTGCCCGGCATCACCGGCTGCACCACCAGCGCGATCCGGCGCAAACACTCGGCCAGGACATAGAGCACTGTCGCCATGCGCTCGGGATCGCTCTTGCGCAACACCCAGGGGGCCTGCCCGTCGACATAGCGATTGGCCTCTCCGACCACCTGCCAGATCGCCTCCAGGCCCTTGTTGTAGGCCTGGTTTTCGATCTCCTGGCGCAGCCTTCCCAGCATCGCGTCCGCCTGCTCGAGCAGCGCCCGGTCCTCTTCGGTCAATGTGCCGGCCAAAGGCACCTTGGCACTGCAGTTCTTGGCAATCATCGAGAGCACGCGCTGGGCCAGGTTGCCGAGGTCGTTGGCCAGATCGTTGTTACAACGCCGCACCATCGCCGTATGCGAAAAGTCGCCGTCGTGCCCGAAGGGCACTTCGCGCATCAGAAAATAGCGCACCTGATCCAGTCCGTACTTCTCGATCAGGGCGAAGGGGTCGATGACGTTGCCCAGCGACTTCGAGATCTTTTGCCCCTCGTTGGTCCACCAGCCGTGGGCAAAGACGTGCTGCGGCGGCGGCAGATCGGCGGCCATCAGGAAGGCCGGCCAATAGACCGCATGAAAGCGCAGGATATCCTTGCCGACCATGTGAAGGTCGGCGGGCCAGAAGGTCTTCCAAGCACGCCCCTCCTCGTCCGGATAACCGGCCGCGGTGATGTAGTTGATCAGAGCGTCGAACCAGACGTAGGTCACATGGTCCGGGTCGCCCGGCACCGGAATCCCCCAGATGTAGGTCGTGCGGCTGATCGAGAGGTCGTGCAGACCACCGCGCACGAAGGCTATCACCTCGTTGCGTCGTGACGCCGGCTGAATGAAGTCCGGCTGGCTCTCGTAGAGATCCAGCAGGCGATCCTGCCAAGCCGAAAGGCGGAAGAAGTATGAGGGCTCCTCGACCCACTCGACGACCTTGCCCGAGGGCGCATAGCGCTTGCCGTCGCGCAAGATCAGTTCCTTCTCGCCGTAGAAGGCCTCGTCGGAGACGGAGTACCAGCCGGCATATTGGCCCAGGTAAATCTGATCGCGCGCGAAGAGCGCCTTCCAAAGCGCTTGCACCGCCGCCTTGTGCCGCTCTTCGGTCGTGCGGATGAAAGCGTCGGTCGAAAAACCCATGGTCTCCGTCAGCTTGAGAAACTCGGCGCTCACCTGATCGGCATAGGCCAAAGGCTCGAGACCCCGCTCTTGCGCCGACTGTTCAACCTTTTGGCCATGCTCGTCGGTCCCGGTCAGGAACAGCACCTCGCGCCCGTCCAAGCGCATGAAGCGGGCAAGCATATCGCAGGCGAGCGTGGTGTAGGCGTGCCCGATGTGCGGGCGGTCGTTCACGTAGTAGATCGGCGTGGTGACGTAGTAACGTCCGTTGGTATCAGCCATCTCGTTCTCGCTTGCAGCCTGCTGGCGGCCGTTGGCCGACCCGAAGGCAGTCTCTGCATCATCTCGGAAAGGCACTCGCCCGCTAGCCGGTCGTGTCGAGTTCGATCAAAGCCGACAGGAAGGCTTGCTTTCGATCCAGGTTCGCGCGCTCGCAGCCTCGCGCCAGCGCGCTCAGCTTTTCCCACAGGCTCACCCAATCCGCAAGCGCGCGTCTGGCCAGAAGGCGCTCGGCCAAACCCTCCTCTTCCGGCAACAGAACGCTCGGCAGGCTGCGCCCGGCCGCAGCACGTATCATCCGTGCCAGCCACCAGTTGAGCAGGTCAAAGGCGACACAAAAGCTCTCGGCCGCATTGGCCTTTCCCATCTCTTCGGAGAAGGCATGTGCCTCGGCGGTATCAATCCCCTGCCCGGCCCGGTTCAGCAAACCGAGGATCCGACGATAAAGTCCCAAACTCCCGGCTGCCTCCAGCGCCAGGGCCTGACCGATGCTCCCCTCGGCCAGGCTCGTCAGCACCTGCCTCTCCTCTTTAGAGCGTTCCGGCAGGCGCTCGGCCAGCAGGCTCTGCAGGAGATCCGGCGACAGCGGTGCCAAAGGTAAGGAACAGCAGCGCGAGCGAATGGTCGGCAGGAGCCGCCCTGGAGCATGACTGATCAAGAGCAGCAAGGCCTGCGGTGGTGGCTCTTCCAAGAGCTTCAGCAGGGCGTTGGCCGCCGAGCGATTCAGATCGTCGGCGGAATCGACGATGAGCAAGCGCCAACCGCCGCCCAACGCCGTCTGCCTGAGCCGCTGTCCGGCCCGACGGACGTCCTTGACGACGATCTCGCTGCGCGCTTTGCCAGTTTTCTCATTCACGCCGCGCTCCAGCACCAGCAGGTCCGGATGGGCGCCGACTGCCACTTGGCGAAAGGCTTCTTCCTCAGGATCGATAGTCATATCGCCAGTCAGGCCGGTTTGACCATCGGGCCGCGCCAGCAGGAAGCGAGCCAGACGAAAGGCCAAGCTCGCTTTGCCGATTCCGGTCTTTCCGGTCAAGAGCCAGGCGTGCGGCAGGCGCCCGGACTGCAAGGCCGCGAGGAGGCGCTGCTCCGCGATCTCCTGACCGACCAGAACCGCCGTCGAGCGTGGATCTGATTCCAGGCACATAGCGTCTAAGTTCCGCCGAGAGATCGCACCGCGACCCGCACCCGCTGCGCCACGCTGTCGATCTCGCCGCGCGCATCCAGCAGGCGACAGACTTCGGGTTCGGCGGAGGCCAACTCCTGGAAGGCCGTCCTGAGCGCGGTGTGAAAGCCTAGGCCACGTGCCTCGAAGCGTGCCGAACCGCCCCACTCGGACACGCGCGCCAAACCCTCTTCTGCCGAAAGATCGAAGATCAAGGTCAGGTCGGGCCAGAGCCGTCCCAGGGTCATGGCGTGCAACGCCCGCAAGGGTGTGGTGCCGATCCCGCCGACGAGGCCCTGATAAGCCAAGGTCGAATGCACGAAACGATCGCAGATCACCCAACTGCCGTCGGCCAGGGCCGGCGCGATGATCCGGGCGACATGATCGCGACGCGCAGCGTTCACCAAGAGTGCCTCGCTCCAGGCATCCCAGCGATCCGCAGCACCCTTGACAAGCAAGCCGCGGATCTGCTCGGCGCCAAGAGTGCCACCTGGCTCGCGCGTCAAAACGACCTTCCGTCCCTGGACCTGCAGGTTCTCGGCCAGACGTCGTGCCTGGGTGGACTTACCGCTGCCCTCGCCGCCCTCGAAGGTGATGAGACGGCCGCTCTCGCCGCCCATCCTAGCCGCCCGACAGCAGTGCGGAGACGCCCCGAATCATGCGGCCCAGCACGCTGGCTTCCGGAACATTGGCGCCGGCGATTATGGGAAAGTCGATCGGCGGCGTACCCGGCGCCTCGACGCTCAGGACCGCAACCTCCTGGCCGGCCTGGATCGGCGCTGGAATCGGCGACTGGTAGAGCAGCTTCACACTCATCCCGTTGCGCGATGCACGTAGCAGGTTGATGGAGATTTCGGTCGGCGCGACCAGAGGCACGGTCGGCCGTTCGCCCATCCATACCTCCGCTTCGTCCAGCTGTTCGCCGGCTTGGAAAAGGCGATAGCGGGCAAACTCTCGGAAGCCCCAAAGCAGCAGGCGCTCGGCCTCCTCTGCCCGCTCGCGTTTGCTCTCCAAACCCATGACCACCAGGATCAGCCTGCGACCTTCCTGCACGGCAGAAGCAACCAGGCAATAGCCCGCCTCACGAGTATGCCCGGTCTTCAAGCCGTCGGCGCCGACGCTGCGGAACAGCAAGGGATTGCGATTGCCTTGCGTGATATCGTTCCAGGTGAACTCGGTCTCGCTGTAGATCTTGTAGTACTGCGGGAAGCGCTGGATCACCAGGCGCGCCAAGATCGCCAGGTCACGCGCGGTCATGCGGTGCTGGGGATCCGGCCAACCGGTCACGTTGGCGAAGCTGGACCCAGTTACACCCAACTCCTGAGCCATCGCATTCATCTCGCGCACGAAGGCCGCCTCGCTGCCGGCCAGTCCCTCTGCCAAGACGATGGCCGCATCGTTGCCCGACTGTACGATCATACCGCGCAGCAGGTCCTCCACCCTGACCGAACCGCCGACATTGACGAACATCTTCGAGCCGCCCATGCGCCAAGCCTTTTCGCTGACCGGCAGCTTGTCTTCGAGGCTGAGGAGGCCCTGACTCAAGCGCTCGAAGACGACGAAGGCCGTCATCAGCTTGCTCATCGAGGCAGGCGGCAGGCCGGTGTCGGGGTGCTTGGCGAAGAGAACGGCTCCACTCTCCGCATCGATGAGGATTGCTGATCGGGCCTTGGTCTCCAGGGCCTCGGCACCGCGCACGACGGTCAGCACCAGAAGCAGGACAAGCACTGCTACTGCCTTACTGACGGTCAGCAAAGCCGGCTTATGGATCATAGGGGGGCTCCCTTATCGCTCTAGATCTCGTCCCGAGAGTTTAGAACAGGGCGGTCCGATTCTTAACTGCTGCCTTCGAACACCAAGTGGCTCTGAAACAGGCCCGCCTCGGCCAGACGCTCACGCGCATGCAAGGCTGCCGAAGCATCCATATAGGGCCCCATCCGCACCCGAAAATATTTCTTGCCGGAGAGGATCACCGGCTGGATCGATACATTGTTATAGCCATCTAACTCGCGCTTCAGCTTGTTCGCATTGCCGCGTTGGGAAAAGCTGCCAAGCTGCAGATAGACGGCCGACTTGTCGCGGACCGGCACGGCCGAGACCGAGTGCGCCTGCGGCTCGTATTGCTCGATGCCCTTAACCAAAGCGCGACTCTCCAAGGGAATCACCTCTACCCGCACCTTGGCCGTCCCATGATGAATGAAGCCCAGCTCATTGGCCGCAGCCTGCGAGAGGTCTATCAACCGGCCACGGATGAAGGGGCCGCGGTCGTTGATCCTGACCTTGACGCTGCGCCCGTTCGAAAGATTGGTTACCCTGGCGATCACCGGCAGGGGCAGGGTCTTATGCGCTGCGGTCAGCGCGTTCTTGTCGAAGATCTCGCCGTTGGCTGTCTTGCGGCCATGAAATTTTCCGCCATACCAAGACGCGATGCCGACCTCGTCGTAGGTCCAGTCGACTTTCGGCTCAAAAAGCCGTCCGGACTGATGATAGGGCTTGCCGACTCGAAGCCTCTTGACCTGGTCTCTAGGAGGCTCGGCTGTGCTTTCCAGCGCACCGGCCTTGACGTTGGCTTTCTGGGCGGGCGAAGTGACCGCATCGTCCTTACCGGCACATGCGCCCATGACCGGGGCCATAGCGGCAAAAAGAACCAAGAACCGGACAGCCACGGGCATGGTACATCTCCTATCCTTGCAATCGCCTCAGCAGAGCCAGAGTCGGAAAGCCGTCAGCCGGCAACCCCTGGCTTTGTTGGTAGGCCCGCACTGCGGCCCTTGTTAATGGTCCGAGTTTGCCGTCGGGAACGCCGCTATCGAAACCGATTGCATTCAAACGGGCCTGTATCTCTCGCACCTGCACCAAGGTCAGACGACGATCAGCGTCTGCCGGCGCTCTGACACTTAACGGCCCGAAACCGGCGATCCGGTCAGCCAAATGCCCGACCGATATGGCATAGAGTTCCGAATTATTCCAGCGTCGTATCGCTCGGTAGTTTCCGAACACCAGAAAGGCCGGGCCCTGCCAGCCCGCCGGAAGCACCAAGGCACCGGTTTCGACTCTCGGTACCAGACCACCGACACCCGGTCGTCGCACCCCCAATCTCTCCCATTCGCTAAGCGGCCGCTGCGTCGATCCGTCTGCCAATCCATAGGCGAATCCGGCCGGCAGAACCACCTCGTAACCCCAGGGTTCGCCCACGCGCCAACCGTTGTTGCGCAAGAGGTTAGCGGCCGAAGCGAAGGCGTCGGGTAATCTGGTCCAGATGTTCGGAACCCCGTCGCGGTCGTAGTCCACCGCATTGTTCAGATAGGTCGAAGGCAGAAACTGGAACTGGCCGGTAGCACCGGCCCAGGAGCCCATCAGGTTGTTGGCCGTGCGCACACCGCTCTCGACGATACGCAAGGCAGCCATGAGTTCTCCGCGAAACAAAGCCTCGCGCCGACCGTCCCACGCCAGGGTCGCGACCGCCGGAATCACCCGAAAATCGCCCAGGGTCTCGCCGAAATTCGTCTCCAAACCCCAGAAGGACATGAATATCGGCGCAGGGACTCCAAACTCGGCCTCAACTCGGCTCAAGACCTGCTGATTCTCACGCTGGCGCCTTTGCCCCTCTGCGATACGGCTGTCGTTGACACGGCGCATGTAGCGCCAAAAACTCTGTACGAACTCCGGCTGGCGACGATCGAGGTCAAGTACCCCCTGCACCGGCTGCAGGCCGTCGAGGCTGCGCTGCAGGGTCGCCTCGGCGATGCTTTTGGCGCGGGCCTCTGTACGAAAGGCTGACAACCAAGCCGGAAAACTCAGGGTCGCCGCCCAAGATGGCGCGGCCGCCAAGAGACCCATGCCGCCGAAGCCGGCCAAGAGCGACCGGCGCGTTATCGCAAACTGAGGGGAGAGTTTATCCATCGCTTATACGTCCGTCCCGGTCATGGCCCTTCCCTATTTATTGCCACAGCTCCCGCCTTCTCGGCAATGCGCCGCGGTGACGGCAAGACGCCCCGAGTTCCGCCGCGGCGCTTGCGTCTCTCGTGCAGATGCTCCAGCCTCAGCAGGCAAAGGCCCGCCGGAGGCTCGATGGCAATGATGATACGTTCAAAACTCCGTAAGCTTTTGCAGGTGGCGGCGATGTTGCTTCTGGTTTCGATTTGGCCGTCCGATTTGCCGGCCGAGGAAGCGGTCGACACGGCGTTGGTCTTGGCAGTCGATGCCTCCGGTAGCATCGACCCGGCCGAGTTCGCGTTGCAGCGTGAGGGCATCGCCGCGGCAGTAACCAACCCCGACCTTTTGGACCTGATCCGTTTCGGCCAGTATGGCACCGTGGCGATTGCTTATCTGGAGTGGGGCGGATCCGGCACCGCAGAAGTCGTCGTGCCCTGGCGCCTCGTCAAGGATGCAGAGACGGCCACGGCTTTCGCGACAGCAGTCATGGCCGCTCCCCGCTCCCTTCAGTCTTACAAAGCCATCGGCGATGCCATCGTCGCCAGTCAACTACTCTTGGAGAGCTGTCCCTGCGATCCGCTACGTCAGGTGATCGATGTCTCGGGCGACAACCCGGACAACCGCAGCATCGTACCCGCCCCTATCGCACGCGACCGCGCTATCGCTGCCGGTATCGTGATCAACGCGCTTACCATCCTGCAGGACAATTCTTCAGGACCTAGAGCAGATCCACCAATCACTGAATCGATTGTGATGTGACGGGATGATGCAAGTCTGATTGAAGGTCTCCAGACATGGAGGTCTTGGATGGGACGAGCATTGAGTGGCGATCTGCGGGTTCGTGTTTTGAAGGCTTCATCGTGGGCCTGATTGAGACTGACCCTGATTGAGACTGACGAGGACATCACGCTCAATGAGATGGTGGCGCGCCTCGCGGACGAGCGCGACGTCCGGATTGGCCGGCGCGCGCTGAACAACTGGCTGCGCGGGTGCGGCTTCACGTACAAAAGACCGCGCACGCATTGGAGCAGGAGCGGCCGGAGGTCTTGAGAAAGCGCCAGGCTTGGTTTGACAGCCAACTCGACTTCGATCCGGCCAGGCTGGTCTTCATCGACGAGACGGGCCTGTCGACGAAGATGGCGCGGCTGCGTGGGCTTTCCAGGCGGGGCGAGCGTTGTCGCACGGGCATCCCCCACGGGCATTGGAAGACAACCACCTTTACCGGTGCGCTTCGGCTGACCGGAATGACCGCGCCGACGGTGCTCGACGGCGCCATGAATGGCGTCGCTTTTCTTGCCTATATCGAGCAAGCGCTGGCGCCGACCCTTAATCCCGGAGATGTCGTGATCATGGATGACTTGCCGGTGTACAAGGCCGCCGGCGTCCGACAGGCCATCGAGGCCACAGGCGCCACCCTCACATATCTGCCGCCCTACAGTCCCGACTTCAGCCCAATTGAGATGGCATTCGCCAAACTCAAATCACTGATCCGCGCAAAGGCCGAAAGAACCATCAGCACCCTCTGGAATACCGTGGGCGACATCATCGGTCTGTTCGAGCCGCAAGAGTGCGCAAACTATTTCGCCGCAGCAGGCTATGACACTTCATAAAATGAATGTACTCTAGCGGCCGTCCTTGGTTGGTCGAAGCCTATGAGGCCGAGATGATCGGCGGACCCGGCGCCTTCGTCATGACCGCCGACAGCCGCAGCGATTTCGAGCGCGCGCTCCTCGACAAGATGCTGCTGGAGATCGCCTGAGACGCCCCGTTCGACCTAGTCCGGATTTCTCACCGTAAGGAGGCTGATGTTTTTCGCTGCCGTTTTTTCTTTGCTCGGATGCCTGATTTTTTCCGTGCATGGTGAGAGGTCCGGGGGTTTTGCCGGTTCGGTAGACTTGGCTTTTCCTCTGTTGTTTCGTCTCGGGGTTTGGGATCGGCGGCGTCAGCAAGCCGCCCTGGATGATCGCTCGTGGGCGATTGAGAACTCAGCCTGCCAGGGATGCGCCGAGGCCATGGCGATCTTGATGCGCCGCACCGAGACCGTCGCCCGGGCGCCGAGCTTCAACAGCTTGAGGCGGATCGAACCCGCCGTGGCCTTGGCAAGCGCCGTGCCGGGAAGCGCGATGCGGCGCAGGCTGTCGACCGGGACATGGGCGAGCGAGGCGAACCAGAGCCGGAGCTGGTTGGCCCGCAGCTTCGCCGCCGAGGTGCGGTTGGCGAAGAGGTCAAGCTGGCACTCCTCGATCCGGTTCTCCATCTCGCCCCGGGCGCAGTAGAGCCGCCTGGCGTCGACTGCATCGGGCCCGAGCGAGGTGACGACGAAGCACGGATTGGCGCCCTTCGCCAGATGCTCTGCCTTGCCCACTACGCGGCGCGCCCGGCTCCAGATCTTGCGCGTCGAAGAGCTGAAGTCGGCGAAGCGTCGCGCCGCCCGGCCCGTCCTCGTGTGCGCCGCCTGCGCTGCCGCCGCCTCGCGCGCGACAGGATCCCAACCCGGGGCCAGCGCTCGCAGATCTGTGAGACGATCCGCGCCACCTCCTCCAGAGCGCCCGCCGCGCCATCGATGTTGGCCGCCCGCAGCTTCGCCGCCAGCAGGTGGCGCCCACAGGTGATGTAGAGCGGAAGCTGGCAGTAGCTCTTGTAATAGCCGTGATGGAACCGGCCTTCTTGAGTGCCGTGTACCGGGTCGTCCGTGGCGTCGAGATCCAGAACGATCCGTGCCGGCGCCGCGTGGGCATCGAGATAGAGGCCGACGAACAGCCTCTCCATCGCCTCTCCGTCATGGTCGATCCGGTGGTAGCGGCCCGGCGCGCCGGACGGGACGTGCTTCAACCGGCCCCAAGTGCTCTTGCCGGAAAGCACCGCGCAGTCCTTCCGCTTTGCCTCCAACCGGTCCGACAACAGGGCCAGGACCGGGTCGTGGCGCAGCTGGTCGTGGTCATTGAGGTCCTCGTAGCCGAGCGCGATCCCACAGAGCCGCTGGCCGACCGGGGTGGGAAGCTCATGCACCACAAGTTCCGGCGTCCGGCAATCGATGAAGCAGGATGCGACGCGATCGAACAGTCCGATCACGCGGTCGCAATGGCGCAACAAAAGCGCGCCAGCATCCGTACTGATCGCGCCGCCCATCGAAGGCTTCAAACTCAAGCTGTTCCGGGATACACTCTGTTCGCATCGGACCTCACTCCGAATTCTGTTAAGTCGTTATTGTAAAATAACTTTACAGAATTCAAAGGAATGATGCACCCCCTTGTATGAGAAATGCGAGCTGAGTGGATTTCCGTCTGGGTCAAGTCGCTGCCGGGATTGGCTGCAGCGCGCTGGTGTAGGCCTGATCGGGCGTCTGCCCGCCAAGCGACGCATGTGGCCTCGTGCTGTTGTAGAAGACCAGGTAGCGCCCAATCGAGGCGCGCGCCTCCGGCAGGTTGGCGTCGGCGTGCAGGTCGATCTCCTCATACGTGACCCTGCGCCAGAGGCGCTCCACAAAAACCTTGTCCCTCCAGGCTCCTTTACCGTCCATGGAGATCGCGATCTGCGCGTCCTTTGGGACCTGAACGAAGTCCAGCGACGTGAATTGACTGCCCTGGTCGGTATTGAGGATCTCTGGCCTGCCATGGCGTGCCAGCGCCTCCTCCAAGGCCTCGATACAGAACTCTGCCTCAAGCGTGATCGACAACTGCCAAGTCAGAACCTTGCGGCTGAACCAGTCCAGGACAGCAGCAAGATAGACCAAGCCCCGTGCCATGGGCAGGTAGGCGATGTCCATCGCCCAGACCCGGTCA
Organism: Rhodospirillales bacterium; assembly: GCA_965202755.1. GTDB lineage: Bacteria > Pseudomonadota > Alphaproteobacteria > Kiloniellales > JACOMY01 > JACOMY01. The sequence goes on from CBDBCL010000038.1 coordinate 15,438, forward strand.
GGGCGCCTGACCGCGAGGCCGCGCAGTAGGGAGGGATGGATCTTGTGTCCCGGCGCCGGCGTCGAGGTCCTCGGGCGGCGGTAGAGCGCCTCGATCCCCCATCTTCTACATCAGCGTCGAAACACGCAGCCACCCCACCTCATAGCCCTCTGCCTTCGGCAGGCCTTGCAACATCCGGCTGCCGGCAAAGGGGTCATCCAGAGGCAACGCGTCGATCCGGCGCATGAGCGCGAGATCGGTCTGCGAGGTCGGGCGCAGCAGATAGGAGACGCTACCTCGGCTGAGGCCGGGCAGCTGCGCCTGACGACCGATGCTCAGTCTGTCGTCGCGCTCGATCATCGCTTTGCGCGCGCCAACAGACCGGCCTTGCCGAGCGCTGCGGACAAAAAATCCTTCTCTAACGTCAGTTCGCCAATCTTCGCATGAAGGGTCTTCACATACACCGCCGGCAACGTCTCGGCCTTGGCGGTGTCGCCGAACACACCGGCAGCGCCATCCAACAACTGCCGGCGCCACTGGGTGATCTGGTTGGGGGGTACGTCAAACTGCCGGGCTCACTCGGCCAGCGTCCTCTCGCCTTGGATGGCTGCCAAGGCCACTTTCGCCTTGAATGCTGGACTGTGGTTCCGGCGCAGGCGTCTTGCCATGCTCTCTCCTCGCTCTCGGCTATCAGGCCGATCTCACGCGAAAACCCCACTTGACTCACCTGTCCAGTTTTCCCGACCCACCTCCCTGCATCCCAGTCCCGGTCATCGTGGTGATGCTGAAGGCCATGGATTCCGGGCCCCACGTCTTGATCGCGCCTTTAGGCATCCTGGCCGTGGTATCCAAGGCTTCATCCCAACCGATCCTCTCCCAGCCGGGATCGGGATCGGCTTTCGGGCGGGTGCGCTTCATCGGATAGTGCAAACGCTGCTCACTATAGACCAGCTCCGGCGCCGCGTGTCCCTTGCCGCAGATCGCCGTCCCCGTAGGATGTTCCGGATCGATTTCTAGCGCAACGAAGCGGCCGTCCTCCACGACCTCCCAGTATGCAACCTCGCCTTTCCGGGTGAAATTAGGTGTCGCCGGCCTGATAGTCGTGCATCTTGCCGTCTTCGCATTTGATCAGACCCTTGCCTTCGACGAGCGTGCGAAACTCGTCGCTTGGGTAGGTGTAGTCGAAACTGCCAGGCGAACAGCTCCATTCGCCGACCATGATGTTGGTACCAAAGCCTCCGGCATCGAAACGCCCGGCATATTCCGGATCGCCCTTGGTGACCTAGATGAACGGCAGATCGGCCATTGGCGGCCAAGGTTTCAGCCTTCCGGCGTCCTTACAGTTCGGAATAATCCAGCATTCGTCCTCATCGAGTGGTGCAGATCTGGTGGGCCGCTTCACGAAACGCCAGTAATTCCAGCGTTACCATTCGGACCACGAGCCACTGCACAAGCTGCAACCGCCAGCCTAAGCCGCAACGAGCCTTCCGTAGAACAGCGGTGCTGTAGCGACCGAACTTAGCCATCCAGAACAGAGCCATTCTCTCCTCGGTCATCGTCATCTCCAGGGCCGGTTCTAGGTTTAACAACAAAAACTCTATTTGAAATAAAATACTACTACTAAAAGTTACATTCGGCCGTGCGCTGCGCTACGCCGGAGGCTCCGCAGGCGGCCTCCTACACCACTCGTAGGGGCACGACCACATGACCGATGGTGCTCAGCAGCATCGGCCCGGACCAGCCATCCGCAGTATGATTGTTGGGTGGCCCCCAGAATCTAACGGGGATGGCTATGCAGTCTGGCGCCGAAGACGCGTCAGTGGTTTGCATACCAACTCCACTTATTAGCTGGAATCCGCCGTTCCTCGTTGGTTTCGAGCATGATTGCGAACCGTTCGCGCTTGACCATCGCCTATCCTGGACACAGACTTCGCCGGGAGACTGGGGACAGGACCTGTTTGTCGGGTCTTTAGGCCTGTCCAAAGGTCGGATACGGCAATCGCGGGGAACGGCCCCACAACCGCAACCGAAGTTCGACGAAAGAGTCAGGGAGAGACGCATGCCCACAGTGACAATCACAGTAAATGGGCGACAGGAGTCCCGAGAGGTCGAGGGACGCACCTTGTTGGTCCAGTTCTTGCGAGAGCATCTCAACCTAACCGGCACGCATGTCGGTTGCGACACCAGCCAGTGCGGCGCCTGCGTCGTGCATCTGGACGGCAAGTCGGTGAAGTCCTGCACCCTCTTGGCAGCCCAGGCCGACGGCGGCGAGGTCACGACCATCGAAGGTCTGGCATCGGGCGGCGAGCTGCACCCCATGCAGGAGGCCTTTCGCGAACACCATGGCCTGCAGTGCGGCTTCTGCACGCCTGGCATGGTGATGAGCGCGGTGGACCTTCTGAAGGCCAACGCCAATCCGAGCGAGAAAGAGATCCGCGAGTGGCTGGAGGGCAATATCTGCCGCTGCACCGGATACCACAACATCGTGAACGCAATTCAGCACGCTGCCCAGCAGGGTGGCGGCGCCTAAGGAGGGCGAGAAATCATGCCGGACGGTTCGGTAGGACAGTCGGTCAAGCGGCGCGAGGACCAGCGCTTTCTGACCGGTAAAGGGCGCTACGTCGACGACCTGCATCGCCCGGGCGAAGTGGCTGCGGTCTTCGTTCGCTCGCCACACGCCCATGCCACAGTACGCAGCGTCAATGCCGATGCGGCGCGCAACGCGCCCGGCGTGGTGGCCGTCTACGTCGGCTCCGATTTGGAGGCGGACGGCTACGGCTCGATTCCCTGCGGCTGGACGGTGCGCGACCGTCATGGCGAGCCGCACAAATCGCCGCCGCACTTCCCGCTGGTGCGTGACAAGGTGCGCTATGTCGGCGATCAGGTGGCCTTGATCTTGGCAGAGGCCATCGGCCAGGCGCGCGACGCCGCCGAGCTGGTCGAGGTCGACTACGAGGAGCTTCCGGCCAATGTGCTGCCGGCCGCGGCCATGAGCTCGGCGCTGCTGCATGACGAAGCGCCCGACAACCTCTGCTACGACTGGGTCCTGGGCGATGAGGCGGCGATCAACGAGGCCTTCGCCAATGCCCATCACGTGACCAAAGTGGATCTGGTCAACAATCGACTGATCCCCAACGCCATGGAGCCGCGTGCGGCACTGGCTGAGTACGACAGCGGCACCGAGGGCTATACGCTCTGGTCGACCAACCAGAACCCGCACGTGCTGCGCCTGATTCTCAGCGCCTTCATCACCAGGATCCCGGAGACCAAGCTACGGGTCATCGCGCCTGACGTCGGCGGCGGCTTCGGCAGCAAGATCTTCTGCTACGCCGAGGAAACCGCCTGCCTCTGGGCCAGCAAGCGGGCCGGGCGGCCGGTGCGTTGGACGGCGGATCGCTCGGAATCCTTCATGGCCGATGCGCACGGCCGCGATCACGTCTCCCACGTCGAGCTGGCGATGAACGAACAGGGCGAGTTCCTGGGTCTAAAGGTCGATACCACGGCCAATATGGGTGCCTATCTCTCGAACTTCGCCTCCTGCGTGCCGACCTACCTCTATGCCACCTTGCTGGCGGGCCAGTACAAGACCCCGGTGGTCTACTGCAACGTCAAGGCGGTCTTCACCAACACCGCGCCGGTCGATGCCTATCGCGGTGCCGGGCGGCCGGAAGCCACCTACGTGCTGGAGCGGACCATCGAGGTCGCAGCCCGCGAGATGGGCATCGATCCGGCGGAGATCAGGCGACGCAACTTCATCCAGCCCGATCAGTTCCCCTATCAGACCCCGGTGGCGCTGATGTACGACACCGGCAACTATCAGGCCTCCATGGACGAAGCCTTGCGGATGGTCGACTACGACGGATTCTCCGCACGCAAGGCGCAATCCTCGGCAAATGGCAAGCTGCGGGGGATCGGCTTTTCCTCCTACATCGAGGCCTGCGGCATCGCGCCCTCCTCGGTGGTCGGCTCCCTGGGTGCCGGCGTCGGGCTATGGGAATCGGCGCAGGTGCGCTTCAACGCCACCGGCTCCGTCTCGGTGCTGACCGGTAGCCACGCCCACGGTCAGGGCCACGAGACCACCTTCTCGCAGCTGGTGTCCGACACCCTGGGCATCCCGATCGAGAACGTCGAGATCGTACACGGCGACACCGGGCAGATCCCCATGGCCATGGGCACCTACGGCTCGCGTTCGCTGGCCGTCGGCGGCTCCGCCATCGTCAGAGCCTGCGGCAAGGTGATCGACAAGGGCAAGAAGATCGCCGCCCACCTGCTCGAAGCCTCGGTCGAGGATATCGAGTTCAAGGACGGCAACTTCACCGTGGCCGGCACCGACAAGTCCAAGGCGATGGCCGAGATCGCCTTCACCGCCTACGTGCCGCACAACTACCCAGAGGATCTGGAGCCCGGCCTTGACGAGACCGCCTTCTACGATCCGCTGAACTTCACCTATCCGGCCGGCACCCACATCTGCGAGGTCGAGGTCGACCCGGAGACCGGTGTCACCGAGATCGTCGACTGGGTTGCGGTCGACGACTTCGGCAAGGTGATCAATCCGATGATCGTCGAGGGTCAGGTGCACGGCGGCATCGCCCAAGGCGTCGGTCAGGCGATGCTGGAACACGGCATTTATGACACCGACAGCGGTCAGCTGATCACCGGCTCCTACATGGACTACTGCATGCCGCGAGCCGACGATCTTCCGTCCTTCCGGGTCGGCATGACCGAGACCGCCTGCACGCACAATCCCCTGGGCGTCAAGGGATGCGGCGAGGCCGGAGCCATTGCAGCACCGCCGGCCTTGATCAATGCCATCACCGACGCACTGGGTGTGAAGCACATGGAGATGCCGGCCACGCCGGAGAAGGTGTGGCGCTTGGCACAGCAAGCCGCCGCAGCAGAGTAAGAAAGAGGAGGAGACAACCGAGATGTACAATTTCGGCTATCACCGCCCGACAAGCTTGGCGGACGCGGCCGCGACCCTGCAAAGGGCCGAGGACGGGCAGCTCATGGCGGGCGGGCAGACGCTGATTCCAACCCTGAAGCAGCGCCTGGCGCAGCCTTCCGACATCGTCGATCTGGGTGCAATCGACGAGTTGAAGGGCATCCGCGATGACGGCAGCGCCGTCGTGGTCGGCGCCATGACCACCCATGCAGAGATCGCAGGAGGTGGCCTCGTGCAATCCAAGATCCCGGCCCTGGCCGCCTTGGCCGAGGGGATCGGCGATCCGCAGGTACGCCATCGCGGCACCATCGGTGGCTCGATCGCCAATAACGATCCGGCGGCCGACTATCCGGCCGGCTGTGTCGGGCTGGGCGCGACGATCCACACCAACCAGCGTCAGATCGCGGCCGACGATTTCTTCGTCGGCCTCTTCGAGACGGCGTTGGATGAGGGTGAGATCGTCACTGCGATCTCCTTCCCGGTGCCGGACAAGGCTGCCTACTCCAAGTTCCCGAATCCGGCCTCGCGCTATGCCATCGTCGGCGTGATGATTTCCCAGTCCGGTCCGACGGTGCGAGTGGCCGTGACCGGGACCGGTTCCGGCGTCTTCCGCGATCATGCCATCGAAGGCAACCTTGCCGGTAACTTCTCGGCCGATGCGGTCGGCAGCAGTTCGGCTGACGAGGGCTCGCTCGCCAGTGACATTCATGCCTCTGCTGCCTATCGCAAACATCTGATCGGCGTTATGGCGAAACGGGCCGTGGCAGCGGCAAGTCGCTGAGCATCGCTGGAGTAAATCCGAGCAGGCAGGTTCGTCTGCGAGGACGCTTTGCTTTGACACAACGTGGTAGAGCGATACAGGTGATCGCCTGGACAGCTGAACCGCGCTAATCAGTAAATTTGGCAAAGGGTGCTTCTACTATTGAAGCGCCCTTCGTCGTTCTGCAATAGTGTTTTCAGTACAGACGAGAGGGAATGGCAATGCTCGTGCAGGAGAGTGCATTCGGGGTGACGCATCTTTTCTGCAACCGCCTGTCTTTCCTGCTCGTCTTAGCTGCGGTCTTTGTCTGCCAGGTGGCATTCGGCACGGCGCCTGCGGCGCAGGAAGCCTTGAAGGAGGCGTTGCGCGATCGACTGGGGATCGGCGGGGTTGAGGCACCGCCGCCGCCGATCGAGAACGGCGTCCCCTTCGCCATACGCTTCGACAATCAGGTGCGCGGGCTGACCCCGGGCGCATCGGTGGAGGTCAAGGGCATTCGCATAGGCGAGGTATGCAAGATCGACCTGTCCTATACGATGCAGAGCGCAACGGTTTTGCCGTCTTCGTCGATCTGGAACTGCAACCCAACCTCTTTTCGGCGATGGGCAAGCGCCCGGAGACTCCGGAGGAGACTTACGCAGCCGTAGCTGCCCTAGCCCGCATTTCTCATACAAGGGAGTGCATCGTTCCTTTGAATTCTGTAAGGTTATTTTACAATAACGACTTGACAGAATTCGGAGTGAGGCCCTCTGCGACCAGAGTGTATCCCGGAACAGCTTGAGTTTGAAGCCTTCGATGGGCGTCGCGGCGTTCGATGGCGGCGCGATCAGTACGGATGCCGGCGCGCTTTTGTTGCGCCATTGCGACCGCGTGATCGGACTGTTCGATCGCGTCGCGTCCTGCTTCATCGATTGCCGGACGCCGGAACTTGTGGTGCATGAGCTTCCTACCCCGGTCGGCCAGCGGCTCTGTGGGATCGCGCTCGGCTACGAGGATCTCAATGGCCACGACCAGCTGCGCCACGACCCGGTCCTGGCCCTGTTGTCGGACCGGTTGGAGGCAAATCGGAAGGACTGCGCGGTGCTTTCCGGCAAGAACACGCGGGGCCGGTTGGAGCACGCCCCGTCCGGCGCGCCGGGCCGCTACTACCGGATCGGCCATGCCGGAGAGGCGATGGAGAGGCTGTTCGTCGGCCTCTATCTCGATGCCCACGCGGCGGCGCCGTCACGGATCGTTCTGGACCTCGACGCCACGGACGACCCGGTGCACGGCACTCAAGAAGGCCGGTTCCATCACGGCTATTACAAGAGCTACTGCCAGCTTCCGCTCTACATCACCTGTGGGCGCCACCTGCTGGCGGCGAAGCTGCGGGCGGCCAACATCGATGGCGCGGCGGGCGCTCTGGAGGAGGTGGCGCGGATCGTCGCACAGATCCGCCAGCGCTAGCCCCGGGTTGGGATCCTGTGGCGCGCCGACGCGGGCTTTGCGCGCGAAGATATGATGGCGTGGTGCGAGGCGAACGGCGTCGGCTTTCTGTGCGGCCTGGCCCAGAACGCCCGGTTGCGGAAGCGGGCCGCGCGCGAGGCGGCGGCGCACACGAGGACGGGCCGGGCGGCGCGACGCTTCGCTGACTTCAGCTTTTCGACGCGCAAGAGCCGGAGCCGGGCGCGCCGCGTGGTGGGCAAGGCAGAGCATCTGGCGAAGGGCGCCAATCCGCGCTTCGTCGTCACCTCGATCAGGCCCGATGCAGTCGACGCCAGGCGGCTCTACGAACGGCTCTACTGCACCCGGGGCGAGGTGGAGAACCGGATCGAGGAGTGCCAGCTTGACATCTTCGCCGACCGCACCTCGGCGGCGAAGCTGCGGGCCAACCAGTTTCGGCTCTGGTTCGCCTCGCTCGCCCATGTCCTGGTCGACAGCCTGCGCCGCATCGCGCTTCCCGGCGCAGCGCTTGCCAGGGCCACGGCGGGTTCGATCCGCCTCAAGCTGTTGAAGCTCGGCGCCCGGGCGACGGTCTCGGCGCGGCGCATCAAGATCGCCATGGCTTCGGCGCATCCCTGGCAGACTGAGTTCTCAATTGCCCACGAGTGATTATCCAGGGTGGCTTGCTGACGCCGCCGATCCCAAACCCCGAGACGAAACAACAGAGGAAGAGCCAAGTCTACCCAACCGGCAAAACCGCCGGACCTCTCACCATGCCCGGAAAAAATCAGGCATCCGAGCAAAGAAAAAGCGGCAACGAAAAACATGCGCGTCCCTACGGTGAGAAGTCCGGGCTAGACGAGAAGGGTCTCAGGGCCACTCTGGCCAGCAAACAGTTGATCGGCGGCCCCTTGGTGAATCTCGACATCCACGAGGACGCCGACCCGGCAAGCCTGGACCAGAGCCATCAACCGCCCCTGATCCCGGCCGGCCAGAGCACCGCCGAGCAGGTGAAGGAGCACTTACAGGCCTTCATCGACAAGGTGACGAACCTGCCCTTGGAGCCACTGGTCGACGATGCCAAGGAGTCCCTGCTGGCACTGAAAGCCTTGGTCGAAGGCCCCGAACCGAAGGAGGCCCTGGCCAACCTGCGTGACAGCACGTCGGAGATCGAGGCCTTCGTCGAGTGGCTGGATGGGCGCTTGGACAGCGTCGTGGCTTCGATCAACGGAATGCTTAATCAAGCCAGTGAGACCCTGGTCTCGGTGCAGCGCAGCCTGGGCGACCGCTCGCCGATCCTGACCGATCTGCGCAAGCTACTCCGAGAGCTGGATGGGGCGGCGCGTTCCCTTCGGCTCATGGCCGACTACCTGGAGCGTCACCCCGATGCGCTGCTCCGCGGCAAGAAGGATACCCGTCAATGATCCTGGGTATGGCGACAGTCGGCCTTTCTCTGCTGCTGGCATCCTGCGGTAGCACGCCGCCAACCCAGGCCTTCGGACTGGCCGATGCCGCCAGCCGCACGGACAGTGCCGCCTCCGGCGACGTGCCCCTCGTCTTCGGCGATACCGCCATAATCGCCCACTATCTGGATCGGACCCAGATGGTAACCCGCAAGGGAACCTACCGCATCTCCCTGCACGAGTTTGCGATCTGGAGCGAGCCGCTGGGCGACCTCATCACCGCCAGCCTGGTCGACGACCTGGCACAGCGTTTCGGCGACGACCAGGTGATGGCCACGCCGATCCCAGCCTATGTCGACGCCGATTGGCGCGTCGAGTTGGATGTGCTGCGTTTCGACGTCGACGAGGCCGGCGCGAGGACCTAGCAGCCAGCCAGCGCGAAGTGATCGTGACCAAGGCCGTCAACCCGCAGGATGCGCCCAGTCGTGTCACGGCTCTGCGCGAAGGCCGGGGCATCCTAGCCGAACGGATCGGCGCCCGGATCAAGGCCGGCTAAGCCCCTTCCTCACCGATCACAGCGACGCGCAAGCATCTGGTCAGCTCCGGCGTCCCTCCGTAAGACTGTACAGCCGACTGCAGCCAGCCGAGTGCCATGCGCCTCCTGCTATTCGCCTTTCTTTTTCTCTTTGCCCTGCTTGCTGCCTTGCTCGCTGGTCTGATTACCGTGCGCCACCAAGCCGCCGAGATGGCCATTCGCCATGCCTTGGCAGCGGAAGGCATCACCAACGTCAGTTTTCAGGTCGAAACCCTCGACCAGGAGCGCACACGGGTTGAGGATGTGGTGCTGGGGCAACGTCGTAACCTGCGGGCCAAGTCCATCGAGGTTCGCTTCACCGGCCTGCAAGGCTGGGACCCTCGCGCCTGGAACCCGGGCATCGCCGACGTGCGAATCGTCGGTCTTCGCCTCAACCTCAATACCCAGAGCCGCAGCGACCCGCTTGACGACCCCGATCTTGACCGGCTGCTCGGCGGACCCAACGAGGCCGAGGTCGGCGAGGCCGCGGCCATCCCACCGCTGTTGATCGAAGATGCGGAGATCACCTTGGGGACTGCCGAAGGTGAAAGCCGTCTTCGCCTCGACGGCAGCATCGTTCGCCCCCCCCAGGCGCCGCTCGCCGGGCAGTTCACGTATGGCTTAGAGACACCGCTCGGCCGCGCCGAAGGAGCCATCGAGATCTTCCAAGACCCAGACGCGCCCTTGCGAGTCACGATCACCGCCGAGAATGCCTCTTTAAAGGTCGAGGGAAACAGGATCGAGTCCCTGGTTGCAGCCATCGAGTTGGTCCTGCCGGAAGACGCGCTGCCAAGCGCCACCGGACAGGTAGAATTGAAAGGCATCTCGCCGTTGGATGGCTATGTCGAGAAGCTGTCGATCGCGCTCAGCGCCGATCCCACCCGCATCGATCTGGATCTCGAGGCGACGGCTCCGGGCGGCGGGTCGGTCGGTCAGGGCAAAATCGCCATCTCTCGTGTCGATAGCCGTCCGCAGATCAATGCCGATCTCACCCTGAACGCGGCAAAGGCCAGCACGCGCTTGGGGCTGGTCGAGAAGGGCGGTGCGCTCACCTTGGAGAGCCAGTTGACAGTGACCCTACCGCCCCTGGTCGACCTGATGCACAAGCGTGGCGGCAAGGCGATCCAGCTGCTCGAGACCGCGAGCCTGGCCTCTCGGCTGAAGATCACGGCCGATCGCCTGACGGTGCCGGGCAAGGTGCTTGGTCTCAGCGCGGGCTTGCATCTGAATATTCTGCTGGAGGATGCTAGGCTTAGGACTTGGGTTTCGGAGGAAAGTCGCCTCAGCATTGCGGCGCTGGATCCGGAGGGGCCGCTGTTGGCGAAATTGCCGGAGGACACCCGGCGCGCCCTCTGGCGCAATCTGAAGCTGACCCTGCCGTTGCAAGGCGATGTGGGCCTGCAGGCCCTGGCCGAGCGCAAGGAGGAGGGAATCGCCTTCACGCTCCTCGGTCCGATCGCTCTCAGCAGCGGCCTCGACACCGCACTCACCTTCTCCGGGCGCCTGGACAGCCGGTTGGATAGCGACCTGGCACCGCAGTCGCTTGCATTGAGCAAGCTTGCACTTTCGGTTCGATCCCTGCCGATCCTCGGCAACAAGATTACCGAGCTCATGCTGAGCGGCGACGCCAGCCTGGACGAAGAGCGCATCGCCAGCGAACTGCTCCTGAACGCGGAGCTGGCGGAGGCACGCCAGGATGATGTGTTGCTGAGCGATCTCAAGGTGAGCCTACCGCTCTCCTTGGCCTCGGACGGCGAGGACACCCGTGTCGCTCTCGACGCCAAGGGAAGCCTCTCCCTCGGTCAAGTTGCCATCGACGGTGATTCCCTGCTGCGCAAGCCGGCCAGTTTCGAGGTGGAACGAATCGCATTCGGACGCGACGGCGCCGGTCACTGGCGCCCCAGTTTGGCTGTCTCCGCCGCAGACCTCAGCCTGCTCGTTCCCGGGGAGAACACGCGGATCAACATCTCCGGCCTCGAGATGGATCTGACCGGAACGCTCGCTGACCAGGGGCTCGTAGGCACCCTCACGGCCAAGGCCAAGAGCCTCTCTCTGCCGAGTGAAGGGGTCAGCCTAGTGGCAGTCAGGGTCGAGGCCCCTCTGCCGCCGGACCGCATGGAAAGCGGGGCCATGGCGATCGAGGTCGGCGGCGCCGCACTCTCTGCCGACGGCCAGCGTTTCAGCGGCATGACCCTGCAGGCGAGCCTGACGCAGAAGGGCGACCGCTACCGCCTGACCGGCAAGGGACGCGGTCCCAATGGCCAAGGCCGGATTGCCGTCACCCTGACGCACGATCTCACCAGCGAGCGCGGGAGCCTGGAGGCCCGCTGGGGGCCGATTACCTTCAAGCCGAATGGACTGCAGCCCAAACGCCTGTCCAAGCAATTGGAAGACCTGGACGGTGTCTCGGGCCAGGTCAGCATCGAAGCCAAAGGCGAGCGGTCGCCACGCAGCAGCAACATTTCCGCCCGGCTGCAGCTAAAGTCGTTCTCGGCGACCCTGCTGCCGGTGCGAATCGAAGGCTTGGACGGCGATCTCCGCTTTGCCTCTCTCTCGCCGCTGGTCACCCTGAAGAATCAGCAGATCACCATCGAGGACCTGGATGTCGGTGTGCCGTTGTCGGATCTCCTGTTGACCTTCGATGTGGCGGATACCCGATCCGGTCCGGCCCTGGACGCCAAGACCCTGCAGGCCGATTTCGCCGGCGGCCGGCTGGTTGCCAGCCCCTTTCGCGTCGCCGGGCCGGAGGACAGCTTCTCCACCACCGTCGAGGTGACGCACGTGAAGCTGGATCGCCTGACCGATCTCCTTGATCTGGACGATATCCAACTGGAAGGCCGCGTCATCGGCCAACTACCGGTGAACTTGGATCTTTCCAATGAGACGATAGCGATCGCTAACGGTTGGCTGCAGGCCGTCGACGAGGGCGTTATTCGCATACCAGACGCGGCCGAGCGTCTGGGCCTGGGCGAGTTCAGCCAGCAGCAAAAGGACCTGCTCTTCGCCTTGGAGGCCCTCTCGGACTTTCACTACACTTACCTCTACGCCACCGTCAGCTTGACCGCCGGCAGCGACCTGGATCTGGCCTTAACCCTGGAAGGCAAAAATCCCGCGGTCCTCGAAGGCTACCCCTTCAAATTCAACGTCACCTTCGCCGTCGACCTGGCCGATTTGTTGGCCGCCTTTGCGTTCGGCCGGGAAATCACGCCCGAACTTTTCGACGGCGCTTGGGGCATAAAGTAGGTCGGCTATCGCAACCCGATCAGCCGGAAATGAGGAGACGTGAAAGAAATCACTAGATCTCCGGGGGCCCTCTTACCGTATGATAGACACCATGACGAACAAGATTCCGCTCGCCCTTTTGGCGCTGGCCCTCTTGGTGGCGGCCGCCGGCTGCACACCGACCGTCGCCGTCGAGGCGCCAAAAGAGCCGATCACCATCAACCTGAACATCCAGGCCGATGTGCGTGTGCGCATCGAGGAAGCGGCGGAAAGCGACATCGCCGACAACCCCGATATCTTCGGTACGGAGTAGAGGCATGAGCAGCTTGAACACCTCTCTGTCGATGACCGATACCCGCCCGCGGCTGCCGCTCCTCATTCTCTTCGCAGCCTCCTTCTGGATGGCACTGGCTTTGGTCTGCGGCCTCTCCTCGGTCAACCCGGCCATGGGGCAGTCGGTGAAAAGCGAGCTCCGCAACGGCAATGCCGGAGAGGGCTACGACGGCTTCCTGATCGCCAGAAAACCGAGCGCCACCAATCTGGTGAACAGCGTCAATGCCAAGCGCCGCAAAGTCTACGAGAAGCGGGCCAAGGAGCTGAACCAGTCGGTCAGCGTGGTCGGCGAGGTCTACGCCAAGGAGCTTTACAACCGTGCCCGCAGCGGCACCTGGTTCTATTTGAAAAACAGGACTTGGGTGCAAAAACCCTGACGCGCCGCCTCTAGACCCGAGCGACCAAGGAGCGGACGCTTTTAGGCTGCGCGCCTTGCGATGCTCCCTGCACCATGGAACTCCAAAAGTAGACCCTTCATGACACAGACTCTGCCGACCTCCGTCGACGCGACCCTGGGCCTGCTCTCCGGTCAGCGCTACCTCGCCGATAGACCGCTGGCGACCGTGCTTTACCTGGCGCTGCAGCAGGGCCGCCCGCTCTTTCTCGAAGGCGAAGCAGGCGTCGGCAAGACGGAGATCGCACGGGTGCTCTCCGCCTCGCTGGGCCGACGTCTCATTCGTCTGCAGTGCTACGAGGGCCTCGACGTCGCCAGCGCCGTTTACGAATGGAACTACCCACGCCAGATGCTGGAAATCCGCCTGGCCGAGGCGGCCGGTACGCAGGATCGCGAGCGCATCGCCAGCGATATCTTCGATCGTCGCTTCCTGATCGAGCGGCCCCTGATGCAGGCACTCTCGCCGCAGGAGAGTGGCCCGCCAGTGCTGCTGATCGACGAGTTGGACCGCACCGACGAGCCATTCGAAGCCTTCCTGCTGGAGCTCCTGAGCGACTATCAGGTGAGCGTTCCGGAATTGGGCACCATCGCCGCCCCGGCCCCGCCGATCACCATCATCACCTCCAACCGCACCCGCGAGATCCACGACGCCTTGAAGCGGCGCTGCTTCTACCATTGGGTCGGCTATCCCGATGCGGCGCGTGAACGCGCCATCCTGCAGGCCAAGGCCTCGCATGTCGGCGCCGAGATCTCGGCCGAAGTCGTTGCCTTCGTGCAGCGGCTGCGTGACCAAGAACTCTACAAACTGCCGGGCATCGCCGAGACCCTGGATTGGGCCGATGCGCTCACCCAGTTGGACAAGGTCACTTTGGACGAAGAGGCGGTCGATTCCACCCTGGGCGTGCTGCTGAAGTATCAGGACGACATCGCCAAGATCGAAGGCAGCGAGGCGGCGCAGCTTCTCGCGGACGTCAAGCGCGAGATGTCCGATGCGCGAGCGCTCCTGGGCTAGCCCGATCATGGACACCACGGCGAAGCCCGCAGGCGGCGGCATCGCCGGCAACATTCTCTCCTTTGCCCGCACCCTGCGCGCCACCGGCCTTCCGGTCGGGCCCGGCGCCGTGCTGGACGCGCTCCAGGCCGTGCGCACCGTGGGTCTGGATCGCCGTGAGGACTTCTACTGGGCGCTCAACGCTGTCTTCGTGAAGCGTCGCGATCAGCAGGAGATCTTCGATCAGGCCTTCCACGTCTTCTGGCGCAATCCGCAGTTTCTGGAGCGTATGCGTTCGCTGTTTCTGCCGACCGTCCTGCCCGACATGGATGCCGACAAGGATCAGAAGGAGCTCGCCAGGCGCCTGAGCGAGGCCCTGGCCGGCGAGCAGCCCGGACAGTCGGAAAACGCCGAAGAGCAGGAAGATGTCGAAATCCGGGCCACCTTGACCTGGTCGGATAAGGAGGTCCTGGCCGACAAGGACTTCGAGACCATGAGCATGGTGGAGCTGGAGGATGCCAAGCGTGCCATGGCGCGGCTCACCCTGCCGCTGTTGCGCGTGAAGACGCGGCGCTGGCAGGCCGACCCGCGCGGCCAGGGCATCGATGCGCGCCGCTCGCTCAAGGCGGCGTTGCGCCAGGGCGGCGATGCCCTGCCGCTGCTGCGCCGTAAACGGCGTGAGCGCCGGCCGCCGCTGGTCGTGCTGACCGATATCTCGGGCTCGATGGGTCAGTATTCGCGCATGCTGCTGCACTTCCTGCACGCCCTGACCAACGACCGCGACCGGGTGCATATCTTCCTCTTCGGCACGCGGCTCAGCAACATCACCCGGCAGCTGCGTTTTCGCGACCCCGACGCGGCCTTGGCGAAGGTCACGGAGGCGGTGCCGGACTGGGACGGCGGTACCCGGATCGGTGCCTGCCTGCAGGCCTTCAACAAGCAATGGGCGCGCCGGGTGCTGGCGCAGGGCGCCGTCGTGCTGTTGATCACCGACGGCCTCGACCGCGCCGGTGCTGAGTGCCTCTCCGACGAGATGGAGCGCCTGCACAAGTCCTGCCGGCGACTGATCTGGCTAAACCCCCTCTTGCGCTATGACGCCTATGCGCCAAAATCACAGGGCGCACGGGCGATGCTGCCGCAGGTCGACGAGTTCCGCTCGGTCCACAGCTTGGCGAGCCTGGCCGACCTGGCGAGCGCGCTCAGCCAGGCTCAGCCGCCCCGACGCTCGGCGCGGCTCGGATGGAGCGAAGAGGGCCGCAAGGTCTAGAGAGGATCCGACATGAGCGAGACGACACAAGACAAGGGCGAAGACCTGCTGGCCAAGGCCGGTAACTGGCGCGACGAGGGTCGCCAGGTCGCACTGGCAACCGTGGTCGCCACCTGGGGGTCTTCGCCGCGCCCGGTCGGCAGCCAGCTGGTGGTCGACGACAAGGGCAACATGGCCGGCTCCGTCTCCGGCGGCTGCATCGAGGGCGCCGTGGTGATGGAAGCCCGCGAGGTCATGGCCGGCGCCGCGCCCAAGCTCCTGACCTACGGCGTCACCGATGAGGCAGCCTGGACCGTCGGGCTGGCCTGCGGCGGCGAGGTCAAGGTCTTTGTCGAGGCGATGGAGTAGAGCCATGCAACGCGAAGTCTTCGACGCACTGACCCTGGCCAAAGCGGAGAAGCAGCCGGTGGCCCTGGTCACCGACCTGACCAACGGCGGCCAGGCCTTGCTGGATCGCGACGGCCAGCGCCTGGCCGGCGATCTCGATGCACCCGGCGCCCTGGTGCCAGCCCTGGAAGCGGCGCTCGCCGCCGACCGTAGCGGCATCGACGACAACACCGGCTACTTTATCCAGGTCTTCAATCCACCCTTGCGGCTGATCGTCGTCGGCGCAGTGCACATCGCCCAAGCCCTGATCCCTATGGCCCGCGTGCTGGGCTATGAGGTGGTGGTGGTCGATCCCAGGCGCGCCTGGGCCAACGTGGATCGCTTTCCGGGCGTGGCGCTGACCTACGACTGGCCGGACGAGGCTATGGAGGCCCTGGCACCCGACCATCGCACCGCGGTGGTCGCCCTCACCCACGATCCCAAGCTGGACGATCCAGCCCTGGTGCGCGCTCTGGCCAGCAATGCCTTCTACATCGGCGCGCTCGGCTCCACCCACACGCACGGCAAGCGGCAGATCCGCCTGCAGGAGCACGGCATCGACTCGCAGAGCTTCGGCCGCATCGACGGGCCTATCGGCCTGGCCATCGGCGCCCGTTCGCCGGCCGAGATCGCGCTCTCCATCCTCGCCAAGATGACACAGGTGCGCCAGGGGTCTCCGCTCCTGGTGAAAGCGGCCTAGTTCGCTCGCCATGGAGTTTGGACCGCTTCCGACCACCGAGGCCGAAGGCGCTTACTTGGCCCACGCGGTCAACCTGCCAAAGGGCCGCTTTAAGAAGGGACGGCGCCTCTCGGCCGATGACCTCGGCGCGCTTGAAGCGGCCGGCATCGAGGAGGTCATCGCCGCCCGCCTGGAGGCAAGCGAGGTGCACGAGGACGAGGCCACAGCCCAGGTCGCCGCAGCCTTGGCCGGCGCCGGGCTGATGACGACCGCGGCCTTTACCGGTCGCTGCAATCTGATCGTCGGCGAACGCGGTCTCTTGAATCTGAACCGCGCCAAGATCGACCGTCTGAATGCTCTCGACGAAACCCTGACCGTCGCCACCTTGGGCGCCTTCGACTTGGTCGAGCCGCGGCAGATGGCGGCCACCATCAAGATCATTCCCTTCGCGCTCTCCCAGAGCGTGCTGCAGAAGGCGCTGGCGATCGCGGCCGAGCCTCTGCTTTCGGTAGCACCGCTCCGCAGCAAACGGGTCGGGCTGGTGCAGACCACCCTGCCGGGACTCAAGCCCAGCATTCTCGACAAGACCACGGAGGTGACCAACCGGCGTTTGGCGGCCCTGGACTGCCCGCCGGTGGTCGAGCTGCGCTGCCCGCACCTGAGCGCGGCGGTGAGCCAGGCCATCGCCCAGCTGGAGGGCTGCGATCTGGTCTTGGTCTCCGGCGCTTCTGCCATCGTCGATCGCCGCGACGTGGTGCCGGAGGCGATAGAACGCGCCGGCGGCCGGGTGCGCCACTTCGGCATGCCGGTCGATCCCGGCAATCTCATCCTGCTGGCGGAGAAGGAGGGGCGCCCCCTGCTCGGCCTGCCCGGCTGCGCCCGCTCGCCGAAGCTGAACGGCTTCGACTGGGTCCTGGAGCGCCTGGTGGCCGAGATCCCGGTCGGCCCCGGTGACATTCAGGCCATGGGCATCGGCGGTCTCTTGAAGGACACCGCCCAACGCCCCCTGCCCCGCTCGGCTGCAGTCGAGCCGCCGGCCGGCAGCCAGCGTGCGCCGCGCGTCGCTGCCTTGGTGCTGGCAGCCGGACAGGCCAAGCGCATGGGTCGCAACAAGCTGATCGAACCGCTGAGTGGTAAGCCCCTGGTGCGCCATGCCGTCGAGGCCGCCCTTGCCTCGCAGGCCGAGCCGGTGATCCTGGTGACCGGGCACCAGCGCGAGGCCGTCGAGGAGGCGCTGGACGGTCTGGACCTCTTGAGTGTGCACAACAGGAACTTTGCGGCCGGTCTCTCGACCTCTCTGAAGCGCGGTCTGGCCGCTCTGCCGGAAGGTATCGAGGCAGCCGTGGTCCTGCTTGGCGACATGCCGCGCATCGCGCCGGCGACCATCAACCGCTTGATCGCCAGCTTCAACCCGCTGGAGAGCCGCGCCATCTGCCTACCGACCTTCCACGGCAAGCGCGGCAATCCGGTCCTGCTCGGCCGCCAGTTCTTCGCCGAAGCGCAGACCACCGAGGGCGACCAGGGTGCTCGCGAACTGCTGCGCGAGTACGCCGACTTGGTGGCCGAGGTGCCGTTCGACGACAGCACCATCCTACTGGACGTCGACACGCCATCGGCTCTGGCGGCAGTACGGGCGGATCAAGAACCGGCCTAAATCACCCCTGCCCACCGTTCAGGTAGGCGAGCACGATCTCCTGATGCCGCAGGATAGGACTTTCGCCAACCGAAGCCGGGCCAGTCTCGAACAGGGGGCTCGCGAGTGCCCTCTGCTGCTGCTCGCAGACGTGAATGTCCTCTTGCATAAAGTCGCCGCCGATGAGTGGGTCTCCCTCGCTCATCCCATCCTCAGCCTTGTACTTGCCGCGAATGCGCTTGCTCCAGAAGGAAGCCGACCGGCGGGCTTGCCGCTTGAATTCCGATTCCGCTGCGGCCTTGACCTGGGTCCTGATTTCCACCTCGGTCAGATCCACGGCACGCGGGATGATGTGAAAGCTGGACCAACTGCTCTCGCTCTCAGCTAGCCCGAGGCCGGGAAAAAGCAAAGGAACCCAGGCACCCAGCCTGTCTTTCGGGAGCACCAAAGGCATCTCCGCCAAGTTCTCGATGTCATCTGCATAGTAGGGTGCCAGGGGTTCCCGTAAGGCGAAGTGCGGGCCGTGAAATCCATAGACCGCCTTGGCATGGTCGTACATGTGCAGGGTGCCGGCGTGCAGGTGCTTCAGGTGATAGACATCGATGAAATTCTCGGCGACGAACTTCCAGTTGGCCCGAAAACGATACACCTTCCGCGCCCCCGGCAGCTCGATCAGACTGGCGACGTCATGCGGTCCAAGGTGCGGCTCGATCGGAGCGAACCAGTCCTGGAGCGAGCCCGCATTCGGATCGGGATGCACGAAGATCATGCTGCGCCAAAGCGCCACCGAGGCCGGTTTCAGCCCCAGGCAAGATTTGTCCAGCGACCCAAAAGCCGCTTCCTCCGGCACTGCGATCAGACGTCCCTCCAGATCATAGGTCCAATCATGATAGGGGCAGGTGATGACTTGCTTCACCTTACCGACTGACCGCAAGAGTTGGGTGCCGCGGTGACGGCACAGGTTGTGGAAGGCACGCAGCTGGCCGTCCCGATCCATCACCACCAAGATGTTGTTCAGACCTGCCTGCACCGCCTTGAAATCGCCCGGTTCGCCGATGTCTTCTGCGAAGCCGGCAAGCCGCCAAGTCCGCGAGAAAATCAGATCCATCTCACGCTCGAACCAGGCTTGCTCGCGATAGGCTGCGCGCGGCAGCCGGTGCAGCATGCTCTTGGACATCACGATCTCCACACCTGAATGAAGGGAGTCATCGACAATCCCTCACGGCAGATACCCTCGACAGATCATAGGAGCGGTACCAATTATCAAGGTCGACAGTTTGCGGAGCCTCGCCGTCTTCGCCGGTCGAACAAGCGGATCTCACTAGGCTATGACGCCCGATTGCTTCGGTCCCGACCTCCTAATAGTTCCACCCCCAGCGCAGCATGGCGCCGTTGTCGGCCTCGCTGTCGGCGCCGGCGCGGCCCTCGAACTTGAGGCCGGAGAAGAGGTCGACCTCGACCGTCGCTTGGGTGCTGCCGGGAGAGGTGCCCTGGCGCACGCCGACGAAGATGTCTTCCGAGATGTACTCGCCGGCCGTCACCACCGCATCGTTGGTGCCGTCACCGGCGTCGACGCGCAGCACGTCGACGCCGATCGTCGCGCGGACGAAGTCGATCGAGGTTTTGCTGCGCCCCGTTGCACCGGAAAGGATCGCCGCGGCTTCAGCCAATTGAATGGCCTCGACCGGCGAGATTTGGCCGCTGCCCCGGCTAAAGAGGACATTGGAGAGGATCTCGCTCTGCGGCATGGTCGGATCGGAGGTCAAGGCGATCTTCGGCTTGTTGGCACTGCCGGTAATACTGACCGTCGCCACGATATCGTTGCCATCGTAGACGGCCTTGAGGTCCAAGGTCGGATCGATGTTCTCGGAGCCGTCGAAGGCGACGCTGCCACCGTTCAGATCGAACTGCTTGCCGAACAAGGCAAAGAAACCGCGGCGTGGCTCGATGGCGCCGGTGATGAAGGGCTTGTCGGCCGTGCCCTGGATCAAGAGCTTGCCGCCCCACTCGGAATCGAGCTCCAGGCCGGAGACGAAGACCCGGCGCGGCAGATCCACGGTGATGTCCAGATTGATCGGTAGGGCCGGCTCCTCATCTTCTTCGCTTTCCTCCGTCTTGGCGTTGATGATCACACCGTCGCGCACCAGCTCGACATCCAGATTGACCACGCTGGGTGGCAGATCCGGCGTGATGGAGGCACGAATCTCCTCGTTGGTGATGGAGCCCTTGACGTCGATCTCCTTGGAGAGATCGCCCTCCACCTGCATGTCGATGTTCATACGAGCATAGAGGTCGTCGCGGCGCACCAGAGCAAAATCCTTGACGTTCAGATTGACCTGCAAAGTCGGCGCCGGATCACTTGCCAGGTTGATATCGCCGGTCAGTGCCAGGCGGCCGGTTTGACCGTCGTTGCCGCTGGCTTCCTTGATCACCAAGCGGCGGTCGCTGCCCTCCAGCACCACCGTCAGGTTCTCGATGATGGTTGCGGTCAAGAGGTTCTCGTAGCGGCCGCCCTGAATGGTGACGTGGCCGCTGGCGCGCGGCTCGTCGAGAGTGCCGGTGACCGCCAGATTGATCGCCCCCTGCCCCGTCAGGCGCTGGTCGCTGACCGGCACGAGATCGAAGACCGGGCCCAACTCGCCGGTCCAGTCGACCTCTGCGCTGAAGGGTTTCGTCTGACTGAGATCGGCACCCGGCTCGGCCAAGGATACCGTCAGGGGAATCGCCGCCTTCAAGACGATGGGCTGACCGAAGCTGCCGGCCAAGCGGCCGTTCAGCGCCAGACCTTCGCGGCCCAAAGTGCCGTCCAGGGTCACGTCTACCGGCGGGGTCACCGGCAGGGCGTCCTCCATCATGACGATCTGCTTGGCCCGCACCGTGATCTGTCCTTGCATCTGGCGATTGCCGGTGAGCGCGATCTGGGCGGAAAGAGTGCCCTTCGGTACCTCTTCGCCGGTGAAGGCCTCCAGCTGCGCCAGATCGAGCCCCTGCAGGGTGAGGTCCACCCGCTTATTCTTGCCGGCCAGCTCAGCATCGAGGTCGATCTGCGCGCCGGCGACGGAGAGGCCGAGCTTGGCACTCTCGGGCCCGGCCGCACCGATGGTGACCTCTGTCTGCCGGGTTTGCGAAAGGAGAAAGCCGACGGCTTCGCCGTCCAGACGGCTGAGTGCGATCGCCGTCCTTGCGCCCTTTTGACGGACCTGCCCGGCCAAGGCCAAACGCACTGGCCCCTCGATATCACCGGCTGTCTCCAGGGTTATGTTCATAGCCTCCGGCGTGCCGGAGAAGGTCGCCGATACCGAGGCCAACTGAGCCGATGGATCGACGGCGATTTCAGAGCCGTCCAGGCAACCATCCAGCTTCAGCTGACCGGTTGCATCGCGCGCGCTGGCGCTGAGCGATATCCCGCCGTGCGGAATATCGGCCAAAAGGCCGGGCGAGAGCTTGAGCGCCACGGTCGCATCCTGTTGCTCGCCGCGTGCGGTCAGGTCGAGCGTCAGGCTGCCTCGTCCCTGCAGCGGCACGCCCAGATTTGCCAGCAGTCGGCCGCCGGCCAGCTCGCCCTTCAGCTTGCCGCTGACCGGCACCCCGGCGGTCGGCACGGTCACCTCGCCGGTGATCTTGACCTCGCTGCCCAAGGCCACCGCCAGCGGCGTGATACGGAAGGCCTCTTCGCCGCTGGGTTCGATCTTGGCCGAGAGACTGAATGGCCCGTAGCTGCTCTCGGGCGCGGCAATAGAAATGTCGCCGGAGATCTGAGGCAGGGTCCCGGCGACCGAAATTTCGCCGCTCAAGGGACCGATGGTTTCGCCGGCCGTCGTGAGATCCTGGCCGTCGATCTTGGCGGTGACCGCCAAGGTACCTCCGGCACTTTGCGAGAAGGCGCCGGCAACCTCGAAGGAACCGCTGGCCGGGCTACCCATGAGATCGGAGAGGCTCGCCAAATCGGCCAGGGCAACCTTCCAAGTCAGCGCGACATCTTCCTCGGCGACAGAGCCGTCGAGATCGACCATCAGGGTCTCGCCGAGCAGGCTTACCTCCTGCAAGGTGATGCTGCCGTCCGGCGCAGAGACGACGCCGCCGAACAGCGAGAGACCGTCGCCGAGAGCGCCGCCGATGCCGCCCGGCAGCCCTCCGGTGCCGACCAAGGTGAGATCGAGATTAGCAGCAATCGGCTTCTCCAAACCCTCCAGAGCAAAACCGCTATCCAAGGTCAGCGTCAGCGGCAGGCCGGCCAACATGGGATCGAACCGACCTAGATCAGGGAGCACGGTATCCAGATGCAGCGCCGGCTGGCCGGTGATCGCCGGCAGATCCAAATCGCCGTCCAGGGAGAGACTGAGCCCCTTGCCGCGTAGATTGAAACGGTTGAGCCGAGCACTCCTGGCCTCGGGATCGACCAGCGCGGCCGCGTTGACCCTCAGGCTGCCGTAGGGCAAGGGCGGCAGACCCGGTAGAAGCACTTTGGGATCGCTTATCCGAAGGTCCAAGGTAGAGGTGAGCCGGCCGTCTTCCGGCTTACCCTCCAAATAGAGATCCAGACCTTCGACTGTGGCTTCCGCAGTCTTTACGCTCTCCACGGCCAAGGCGACGCGCAGTGCCGGCAAGGTCAATGGGCCCTCCGCTTCAGCGCGGAGTGTGAGTGCTCCCAGCTGAACCTCCGACACCATTTCGCGCAGCGGCGAGTCGGCGGCCAGCGCCAAGGTGAGATTGGCCGACACCTCCTCTTTCTCCGGCGCCAGACTGCCCTCTAGGCTGACATCGAAAAAAGCAGCCTTCAGCTCGAAGCGCTCAAGAGTCACGAGATCGTCGCTCAACTCCGCCGCGACATCCAGTTCCGCTCCGCCGGCGAGCCAGGGGCGCGCCTCGTCCGGCAGAAGTTCGGCCGGCAGACTTCCGCTGGGATCGATCCGCCCTTTCAGCGAGAAGCGCCGCTCCGGTTCGCCGGAAAGCTTAATGTCACCCTTGACCGCCTCGATTTGGTCCAGGGCCAGACGCAGCTGCCCTTCCCAGGCACTCAAGGGCCCGGCACCCTTCAAAGAAAGATCGATGGACGGCAGGGTCGGCAGAGCGGCCAGGCTCGACACCAATCCACCCTTGGGCTCCTGCACCTCCAAAGAGAGCGTCAGCTCCTGGCTATCGGGCTCCCAGGCGAGGTCGGCGCCCACAGAGATCTCGGTTTCCGCCTGGCCCGCCAAGGCCAGCTTCAAGGTCGTTGCCCCTACGCGCGGCCAGAGCGCCTCCGCATTCACACCGAACTGCGCCGGCACACCCATCAAGGGGGCGCCCAGGACGATCTCTTCGACCGCGAAGTGTTCCACGTCGATGTCGACCGGCAAGCTGGGCAGTGCCGGAATCAAGGGTTCGTCGGCTTCCGGCTCGGGCTCGGGCGAAGCATTGGGATCGGGCAAGGGTGGCCGCGGCATCTCCAGCTTGCCGACCTCCAGCAGACTGACCGCGGCCTCGCTGGAGAGCAGGGCAAAGGGGCTCCAATCCAAAGTGATCGCACTCAAGGTCAGCCAAGCGCCCTCGGCATCGCTCATAGCCACGCTGCTGACAGTCAAACGGCTCCACAGGCTGCCGCCCAGCTCACCGATTTCGATGCCGCCCTCCTCGCCGCCGAGAATCTGGTTCAGCTGACTGACGGCAAAGCGCTGTCCCGGCCCGGTCTCCAATGCCAAGAGGATCAGCAAAGGCGGCAGCAGCACTAGCAGCAGCAGCGCCAGCAAGCCGCGCCGTAGCCAGCGCCAGAGGCGCCGACGCGGCTTAGAAGGCTTGTCCGATGGAGATGTAGAACTGGAGGGCACGATCGCGCTGTCGCTTATTGATGGGGGCGGCGAAGTCCAGCCGGATTGGGCCTACGGGACTGTAGTAGCGCAGTCCCAGCCCGCCAGTGAATTGAATGTCCTCGCTGAAGTCAGGATAGGTGGAAGAGTAGACTTGGCCGGCGTCGATGAAGGGCACGATGCCGTAATCGTCCCAAAAGCGCCAGCGCGCCTCGATGCCCAATTCGATCGCGGAACGCCCGCCGGTCGCGTCATTGGCACTGTCGAGCGGGCCCAGGCTATCGACCTCGTAACCGCGGACCGAGCCACCGCCGCCGGCGTAGAGGCGTTCACCTGAGGGTATGTTGCCCAGCTCCGTCCCGGCCAGGGTGGCGACGCGCGCCCGGCCGGCAAAGACGATGTCCGGCTCCTCCAGCGCGCGTATGTAATGCGCGCCGCTGAGTGCTGCCTGCAGATAGAAGGCCGTATCAGTCACCGTAACCAGGGTCGGCGCCACCGAGAGTCCGCCGAGGAAACCCTCCGTCGTGTCCAGACGGTCGTCGCGATTGTCGAAGATGACCCGCATCGGGATGTTGTAGAAGACGTAGGTTTCCTGGCCGGTATCGACGTCGGGGCTGCGGTCTTCATCAATGAGATACTTGAAACCACCGCCACCTAAGATGGTCCAATTCCGGTTCAAGCGCCGCTCGACGCCCAAGGTCGACTCGATCGAAAACTGGCGGTAGGATTCTTGATCCTCGTTGACGATGGCGAAACGCCACTGCACGGCCTGATCGTTTTGTAGCCAATTGGGTTTGTTGAAGAAGATCCGTCCGGCCTGATCGTCGGGCTGCCCATTGGCGCTGAGCCGCAGGCTCTCGCCGCGGCCAAGAATGTTACGATGTTCCCAAGAGGCCTCGCCGATAAAGCCAAAGGGCGTGTTGGAGAAGTCGGTCGCGAAACCCGCCCCCAGGGCAATGGTGCGCGGCGGCCGCTCCTTCAAGGCCATCGCCACCGGTTCCTCGTCACCATCCACGGGATCGTCCGGCTTGCGGGTAATCTCGACTTGGCCGAATAGGTTTGTTGCAACGGCGCGCCGCCTGACCGTCTCCAGGCGCCGGTTGGAGAAGGTTTCACCCTCAGGCCACTGCAGGACATGACGGATGTATTCCTCGTCGGTACGTTCCAGACCGGCGATCGAGAGTGGCCCGAAGACAAGGTAGTCACCAGGATCGATGGTCAGCGCCACCTGCATCTCGTTGTCGTCCAGATCGACGGTGACCCGCCGCTTGGTGACACTGGCATCGGGGTAGCCATTTTTGCTCAGATACTCGATCAGCTCTCCCTCGGACTCCAAGACGCTCTGACTGACCGCCGGTTGCGCCAGCTCCACACCAAGCTCACTCAGACTGGGTTGCTTCAGCTTGGAGAGGTCGGATCCGGGCACGAACCCGATGTTGAAGCTCTGGATCTTGGTGCGAGGGCCCGGCGTCACCGTGATCGTGACCAGGATCGGGTCGCCCTTCCCCACATCGACCTTGATCGTCGCCTGATAGTAGCCTTGAGCGTTGACAACCTTGATCAGACCGTCCCTATCCTGTCGCACACGCTGCGACAGCCCTGCCCGGGAGAAGGGCGGCTTGTCCTCCTCACGGATGAGTACGGAAGAGGCTTCCAAGTCACTGGAAAGGCCAGTTTCCTCCGGGACGACGATCATCGTCTTGTAGGCAACTCCCTCGAATGTCGGGGGTGCTGCTTCCTCTTCCTCCTCTTCCATCGACGAGGTATCGTCGGCCGCCAGTTCGCGATCCGGCTGGGTTGCCAAGCAAGCCAAACCGACGATCAAGATGAAGGCCAGGGTACGCCAGGCCGTGAAGAAAATGGCCATGATCCGGTCAAGTAGTCGGGAGCCAAGGCCCAAGCTTGGACTTGGTCTGCTGGATTTGCCTTTCCCAAAAAATCACCTGCCAAATCGACCGCGAGGACATGCAAGAAGCGCTCGCACTTTGGCTGTCAGAAGGCAAGCCCTAGATGGCCGTCCCCTCCCCAAGTGTACGATACTCTTAGGTCGTGGATGGGATTGGTTTGTAGCTGTTTGATCTCGCCCTTTCCGGCGCGCCGTACGGTAATCCGGCAGCTTGCCTGCCGGTGCTCTCTCGACGCAGTCGCCTTCGCCATGTCCGTCTGCTACTGCTTCCCTGCCAGCAGCCAGGGAACAGCGCCATGACCGAGACCTCCGAAAGTAACGCCACCGCACTGCCACGCCCCCCCGAAGGGAGCATCACTGCCAGCACTGCCGATCAGCCCTGGCAGGACAGCGGAACGCCCGGGTTCCTGGTAAAGCCACTACACGACGACAAGGCATCGGGTCAGACGACCCTCTTGATGAAGGTCGAAGCCGGCGCCTACTATCCCGCGCACGCCCATGACACGCTCGAACAGATTTATGTGATCGAGGGTAGCTTCTACGACGAAGAGGCGAGCTATGGCGCCGGAGACTTCGTGATCCGGGCACCGGGCGCAATGCACTCCACCGGCAGCGAGACCGGAGCCATCATGTTCCTCGTCTATCGGCCATAGACCGCCGCCCCAGTCCTATGCATAGCGAAGGCGCTGGCCGAGGCCGAGCGCCTTCGCCTTCTCCAGCATGGCGTGACCCAAGGCGATGTCGGAGGTCGAGAGCCCACGGTGCCAGAAAAGAATGGTCTCTCCGTCACGCTCTCGTCCCGGCCGCTTGCCGGCGACGATCGCACCCATCTCCGCATAGAGGGTCTCTTCGGAAAGACGGCCGCTTTTTACATGCGCACGCAGGCTGCTCAGCTTGCCGCCCTTGCATTGTCCCCAATCATCGACGATCAGCTTGTCCATAACCTCGGTCAGTGAGAGTTCGACAGCACTCATGGTGCCGTAGGGCACCACGAAATTGCCGGTCTTCACCCACTCCGTCTTGAAGAGAGGCTGAGGTGCTTCCAGTCGGGTGGCCTCCACTTGGATATCGGCGCCCTCCAGGCAGGCTTGCCAGCTGTCGACGGCCGTTACCGTCTTCCCCAAATCGCGGGTCAAGCGCTCGGCGAAGCTATTGCGGCTTTCCGGCCGACGCGAGTGCACGCGAATCTCCTCGAAGTCGAAGAGGCTGTCCAATAGGCGCACGTTCCAATAGGAGGAGCCCCGGGCGCCGATGTGGCCCAGGACTTTCGAGCCTTTGCGCGCCAGGTACTTGGCACCGATCGCCGTCATCGCGCCGGTGCGCATGTCGGTGATGTCGGCGGCATCGATCAGGGCCACCGGCATGCCGGTCTTGGGGTCGAAGAGATTGAGCAGCGCCATCTCCGAGCGCAGCCCACGCTTGTAGTTGTCGATATAGTCACCGACCACTTTCACGCCGGCCACACACAAGGGCGCAATATAACCACGCAACACATTGAAATGACCACGAAAAGAAGGATCAGGCTCGAGGTGCACGCGAGGCTCGATGACGGTCTCCCCCCGGCCTTGCGCAGCCAATCCACCTTCGACGGCGGCCAGGATCTCGGCGTCGGTGAGACCGAGCTTTGCGACATCAGGGCCGCCCAGGTAGGTGAAGTGAATCTCTTCGCTCATGCCGTCAACTCCCTCAAGGCGCTGCGGTAGCGCTCGGCTATGCTCTCTTCCTCGCGGTGACGGCCCTCGCGGACGCACCACTGGCCGCCGACTATAACGTCGCGGATGGCATTGGCGTTACCGGCGAAGATCAAGGCGTCGAGCCAGGCATCGCCCCGCCGGCAGGCCAACAGCGGATGCTCCTGGTCCAACACCAGCCAGTCGGCCCGCGCGCCAACCTCCAGCGCTCCGATCCGCCGACCCAGAGCCTGCGCACCGCCCGTGAGAGCCTGGCGATAAAGCCAAGCGCCATTATGAGAGCCAGCACCGCCGGTCAAGAGAGTCCGGCGCCGATGCAGCAAGCGCTGCCCATACTCCAGCCAGCGTAGGTCCTCCACCGCGCTGACCGAGATGTGACTGTCGCTGCCGATCCCCCAGATCCCCTGCTCGGCCAGGTAGGTTCCAGCGGGAAAGAAGCCGTCGCCCAGATTGGCCTCTGTGGTCGGACAGAGCCCGGCCACCGCACCGCTCTTGGCAAGGCGCCGGGTTTCCTCGTCGTCCATGTGGGTCGCGTGAACCAGGCACCAGCGCGATGCGACCGGAAAACGGTCCAACAGCCAAGCGACCGGCCGCTGCCCGCTCCAGGCCTCGCAATCCGCTACCTCTTTGGTCTGCTCGGCAATGTGGATATGGATTGGCGCGGCCGGGTCCAAGGCCTCCAGCCCTTGCAGGGCAGTGCTCAGCAAGTCTTGCGTAACGGCGCGCAGGGAGTGTGGTGCCAAGCCCACATGTCTTTGCGGATTGCCATCGGAAGCAATTCGCAAAGAAGAAACGATTTCAATTATTTGATCCGGAGAATTCACGAAGCGCCTTTGCCCTTGCCCGGCCGCTTTCCCGCCGAAACCGCCATAGCCGTAGAGCACCGGCAACTGGGTGATCCCGATCCCGCTCTCGGAGGCGGCGGAGAGCGTACGCTTGGCCATCTCGGCACGGTCGGCATAGGGGCTGCCGTCGGGTGCATGGTGCAGGTAGTGGAACTCTCCGACCGCGGTGAAGCCGCCCTTCAGCATCTCCACGTAGAGCTGAGCGGTGATGGCCTCGACCTGCTCCGGCGAGATACGGGCGAGGAAGCCGTACATCACCTCGCGCCAGGTCCAGAAGGAGTCTTCGCCCTCTCCTGCCGTCTCGGCCAAGCCGGCCATGGCGCGCTGGAAGGCGTGACTATGGAGGTTCGGCATGCCCGGGATTACCGGCCCGGCCAGTTGCTCGGCTCCCGACACCTCTGCGTCGCGCTCCAGCTTGGTGATCCAACCCTCGGCATCGACCGAGAGTCGAACGGCGGAACGCCAGCCTTGCGGCAGCAAGGCCCAGGGCGCAAAGAAATCCTGTTGTCCTAGCATGGGTTTGTTATCACACCTTCAGAGACGACGCGGCCGGCGGCGGCAAGCGCCAACTTGTATAGACAAGTGAAGCCGTGCAAACAATGCCGTCTTTCGCGCGTTTCAGGATTAAGGGCCGAGAGCGATGACCTCCGGACGTTTTGAGCATCTCTGGATCAATGCCCGACTGGCGACCATGGCGGCCGATGCCGGCCCCTATGGCGCGGTCGAGACGGGCGCAATCGCCATCAAGGACGGCAAGATCGCCTGGATCGGTCCGCAGGCCGATCTGCCTGGGGCGGCAGGCGATTTGGCAGAGACCGTCCAGGATGCCGAGGGGCGCTGGATCACCCCCGGTCTCATCGATTGTCACACCCATCTGGTCTATGGCAGCGACCGTGCGGCGGAGTTCGAACTGCGCCTTGAGGGCGCCAGTTACGAGGAGATCGCCAAGGCCGGCGGCGGCATTGTCTCCACCGTCACGGCGACCCGCGAGGCCAGCGAGGACTCCTTGGTCGCCAATACCTTGCCGCGCCTGGACGCCTTGCTGGACGAGGGTGTGACCACCATCGAGATCAAATCGGGCTACGGGCTGGACCTGGCACAGGAACGCAAGATGCTGCGTGCAGCGCGGCGCCTGGGCACGCTTCGGCCGGTGACGGTCAAGACCTCCTTCCTGGGAGCGCATGCCTTGCCGCCGGAGTACGCCGGGCGCCAGGACGACTACGTGAGCGCGGTCGAAGCGATGATCCCACCTTTGGTCGCCGAGAGACTGGTCGACGCCGTCGACGCCTTCGGCGAGCGCATTGCCTTCACGCCGGAGGAGGTCGCACGGGTCTTTCGTGCGGCCCGGGCCGCCGACATACCGGTGAAACTGCATGCCGATCAGCTCTCCGACCAGGGCGGTGCCGGCTTGGCTGCGGGATTCTCCGCACTCTCGGCCGACCATCTGGAATACGCCAACGAAGAGGGCTTGGCGGCCATGGCGGCCAGCGGCAGCGTCGCCGTCCTGTTGCCGGGTGCCTTCTACGTGCTGCGCGAGACAAAGCTGCCGCCGATCGAGGCCTGCCGCCGCTTGGGCGTCGGTATGGCGATCGCCACCGACAGCAATCCCGGCTCCTCGCCGGTGACCTCCCTCCTGCTCATGCTCAACATGGCGTGCACGCTGTTCCGCATGACGCCCGAGGAGAGTTTCGCCGGAGTGACCAGGGAGGCCGCGCGTGCCCTGGGCCTGGGTGATGTTCTCGGGACTTTGGAGGCGGGCAAGGAGGCCAACCTCTGCATCTGGGAGATCGAGCGCCCGGCCGAATTGGCCTACCGTGTCGGCTTCAATCCGCTGCACCAGGTCGTGCACCAGGGCTGCGTCGGAGGGCCAGCGTGACCTGGCAGCAGCGGCCGTCCTCCAGCCCGAACGGAATCGGCAAGACCTGCCTGATCCTCGGCGGCATCATGCTGCTGATACAGCTCTATGTTTCGCGACTGGACTTTCTGGACGAGGCCCTCTTCTTTCGCAACTTCGCGCTCAACCCAGGCCATGTGTTGACCGCCCTGGCCGGCGAGAGCCCGCTGGCCCCAGCGCTCTGGCCCTTCGTCACCAGCCTCTTCCTGCATGGCGACTGGCTGCACCTCGTGAACAATCTGCTGTTCCTGGCGATCTTCGGGACCCTGGTCGAGCGGCATCTCGGCGGCCGCTGGTTCCTGATCCTTTTTTTCCTCTGCGGTTTTTCCGGATCGCTGCTGCAGGTCGTCTTCCCCTACGACTTCGGACCGCCGGCCGACCTCGTCGTCGGTGCCTCCGGCGGGCTCTTCGGGATCATGGGGGTGGCGCTCACCTGCGGCGCACCGGCCATGCGCCGGGGCTCGCCGCAGCAACGCCTGCTGATTGCACTGATCGTCATCAACGCCGTGATCGGCCTAGTCGCAGCAAGTGGTCTGATGGGAAGCCTCCTGCTGATCGGCTGGCAGTCGCACCTGGGCGGCTTCCTGGCCGGTCTGCTGTTCGGCTGCTTACTGAGCCGTCCCTAACCACGCCAGCGCTTGCTCCAGCAAGGCTTCGAGCAGGGCGCGCATCGGCGCCGCGCGGGCCTCATCGTAGACATAGGGTGGCGCTTCGTCCATGTAGGCGGCTTGCGCCAACTCAAGCTGCACGGCGTGCAGGCCCGCGCCGGGCTTACCATAGGTGCGGGTGATGTAGCCGCCCTTGAAGCGGCCGTTGGCAATCTGCGTGAAGCCGTCCACAGTCTCGGCCCGATTGACCAGAGCCTCCAGCAAGCTCGGGGCGGCGCTGGTTCCCTCGGCGGTGCCGAAATTGAGATCGGGCAAGCGACCCTCGAAAAACCGCGGCACGCGGCCGCGGATCGAATGCCCCTCCCACAATACGACTTGCTGGTGCTTATGGCGCAGCCGCTCCAGCTCGCTTCTCAGGCAAGTGTGATAGGGTTGCCAGTAGCGTTCTCGTCGACGCGCCACCTCGGTATCGTCGGGCTCCCTGCCGGGCGCATAGAGCGGCTCCTCGTCGAAGCTCGAGGTCGGGCAAAGCTCGGTGTTGTTGGCGCCTGGATAGAGCGCCGCACTATCCGGCGCGCGATTGAGATCGATCAGAAAGCGAGAGTAGCGCGCCTGCAGCAGCGTGGCGCCGAGCCCGCGAGCGAAGGCATAGAGCCACTCCACATGCCAGTCGGTATCGGCGCTACGCTTGGCCAAGGACAGCATTTGGCCAGCTTCGGCAGACGGTATCTCCGCGCCTGCGTGCGGCAGAGACACCAGCAGCGGCCCGTCTCCTCTGTGCAGAATGAAGCTTTTTGACATGCAAGCGTTCCTTCCGGGAAACTACAGTGCTGGTCTTCACCAATCAAGTTGTATATACAAGCTCTCCGAACCCACTGTCACGCCATTCGAAGGAACCCGCGCGTGAGCGAGGCCCTCGCCAAGACCACCCCACCGCTCTACCAACGCATCAAAGAGCACATCAAGCAAGAGATCCGAAGCGGCGCCTTGCCCGAAGGCGGACGTGTGCCGTCTGAAAGCGCCCTGATGGCCGATTTCCGGGCCTCGCGCATGACCGTGAACCGGGCCGTGCGCGAGCTCAGCGCGGAGGGCTGGCTGGAGCGCGTGCAGGGTGCCGGCACCTTCGTCGCCGGCCAGAAGCTGCACTCGGTGCTCCTGGAAATCCGCTCCGTTCGCGATGAGATTCTGGAGCGCGGCGGCCGGCACGAAAGCCGGCAAGAAATCTTGTGCGAGATCACAGCCGAGCCCTGGTTGGCCCGCGATCTTGCTGTGCCGCTTGGCAGCAGCGTCTATCACTCGGTGATCCTGCACATTGAGAACGGTCAGCCGATCCAACTGGATATGCGCCATGTCAACCCTGCCTTCGCGCCGGACTACCTGGCTCAGGACTTCACCCGCCAGACGCCTTTCGACTATCTGACCGGGCTGGGCCCGATCGAGGCGGCCGAACATCGTGTCGAGGCGATCATGCCCGACGACCAGATGCGCGAAGCCCTCGCACTCGACAAGGGCGAGCCTTGCCTCAGCCTGCTGCGGCGCACCTGGTCGGGCGGACTGGTGGCAACGCGCAGTCGGCTGCTGCATCCCGGCAGCCGCTTTTCCTTCATCGGGCAGCAGGACTATCGTTCCGCGGCAGCCCGCAGCTAAGCAGACGAGGAACCCTCATGTCCGACAACAATCCGCGTATCGACAACGAGCGCCAGATCAAGGCACCCCGAGGCACGGAGATCACGGCCAAGACCTGGCTGACCGAGGCCCCGTTACGGATGCTGATGAACAACCTGGATCAGGAGGTGGCCGAGAAACCGGGAGAGCTGGTGGTCTACGGCGGCATCGGCCGGGCGGCGCGCGATTGGAACTGCTTCGACACCATCGTACGCAGCCTGCGTTCGCTGGAAGCGAACGAGACCCTGCTGGTGCAGTCGGGTAAACCGGTCGGCATTTTCAAGACCCATGCCGACGCACCGCGCGTGCTGATCGCCAACTCCAACCTGGTGCCGCACTGGGCCACCTGGGAGCACTTCAACAGCCTCGACAAGGTCGGGCTGACGATGTATGGCCAGATGACCGCCGGCTCCTGGATCTACATCGGCAGCCAGGGAATCGTGCAGGGAACCTACGAGACTTTCGTCGAGGTCGGCCGCCAGCACTTCGAGGGAGACCTCAAAGGCAAGTGGATTCTGACCGGCGGCCTGGGCGGTATGGGCGGCGCCCAGCCCTTGGCGGCAACGATGGCCGGAGCCTCCATGCTGGCCGTCGAATGCCAACCGAGCCGGATAGATAAACGCCTTGAAACCAGATATTTAGATCGGAAAGCTTCGAATCTCGACGAGGCCTTGGCGATAATCAAAGAAGCCCATGCAGCGGGTCGGGCCCTGTCTGTCGGTTTGCTCGGCAATGCGGCCGAGATCTTCCCGGAGATTGTCCGTCGCGGCATCCGGCCGGACGTGGTCACCGACCAGACCTCGGCGCACGATCCGCTGAACGGCTATCTGCCGGCCGGGTGGAGCCTCGACCACTGGGCCCGACAGCGCGAACGCGATCCGGAGGGCACGGTCACGGCAGCCAAGGCTTCGATGAAGGTCCAGGTCCACGCCATGCTCGAGCTCTATCGACAGGGCATCCCGACCCTGGACTACGGCAACAACATCCGGCAGATGGCCTTCGAGATGGGCGAGGCCGATGCCTTCGAATTTCCCGGTTTCGTGCCGGCCTACATCCGCCCCCTCTTCTGCCGCGGCATCGGCCCCTTCCGCTGGTGTGCGCTCTCCGGCGAGGCAGAGGACATCTTCGTCACCGACGAGGCGGTTAAAGAACAGCTGCCGGACAACGCCCATCTACACAATTGGCTGGATATGGCCAAGGAGCGGATTGCATTCCAAGGCCTGCCGGCGCGGATCTGCTGGGTCGGTCTCGGCGACCGCGCCAAGCTGGGTCTGGCCTTCAACCGCCTGGTGCGCGAGGGCAAGGTGAAGGCGCCGATCGTCATCGGCCGCGATCATCTGGATTCCGGTTCGGTCGCCAGTCCCAATCGCGAGACGGAAGGCATGCGTGACGGCTCCGATGCGGTTTCCGACTGGCCGCTGCTGAACGCGCTGCTCAACACGGCCTCCGGCGCCACCTGGGTCAGCCTGCATCACGGCGGCGGCGTCGGCATGGGATTTTCCCAGCACTCCGGCATGGTCATCGTCTGTGACGGCAGCGAAGGGGCCGACCGCCGGCTGCAGCGGGTCCTGACCAACGATCCGGGAACCGGCGTCATGCGCCATGCCGATGCCGGCTACGACATCGCCATCGACTGCGCCCGCGAGCAGGGCCTGAACCTACCGATGCTTACAAACCCCTAAAGGGCAAGGCGGCTCAGCAAAGAACCGTACCTCGGTGATCTGGCCGGGTCGAATGCCCTGCCCCAAAAACGTCAAAGGGCGGCCCTAATGGGTGCCCTTTTTCGCGACGATCCTGATGCGCGCTACTGTTTGATCAGGGTGTAGTCATAGGTCCGGCCACGATCGATCTCAATGGTGTGCCGGGTCGCCTTTCCGCCGTGCGTCGCTTCCACCATGTAAAATCCCTCGGGCAGGGTGATCCGCGGACGCGCCCCGGTAAGGACGGCCAGAAGCTTGCGTTGACCGTTGCGGTCCTTGCGCCAAGTAAGGACGCGCCAAGCCACATTGCGGCGGTAGGGATTGGCACCGATCTGCGGGATCAGGGCCAAGGTGGCAAAGCCGACGTCCAGGACGACGACCTGATTGGTCGGGCCCTTGACGGAGAAGGGCTTCTCGACGACCAGTTGGTCGAGTTGCGCCTTTAGAACATAACGGCCTTCGGGCAAGGAGACCTTGCCTGGACCGTTCAAGGAAACCGGCGCCGCGATGTCGCCTTCCTTGGCATAGGGTTCGATGGTCAATTGCACATCCGACAGGCGGTGCGTCTGACCCTCGTTGATGGTGATGCCGATCTCGACCGGCTGAAGCTGAGCGGCCACTCCCCCGAGCGGTGCCAACAAGAGCAGAACCGCCGGCAGAATCAAAATAAGATACCGTCCAGCAAAGGTGCTGACAGCCATCCTGCATTCTCCCATTTCAACATATTCCCACGGGAATCCGCACCCCAATTTGGTCGCATCGTCTAAACCGGTTGCTCGAGTTGTGGCAAGACTATGATTTCGCCTGGGGACAAGATGTGATGAGCGTTGCGGGCAAGGCTGCTAAGCGCCTGGCTGCGAGCAGCCCCAAAAGGGCAAAGGGCACGAAGGTCAGGAAGAGGCCGCGGACCAAGGAGGTCAAGGCTTCGCCGCTTTCCGCAAGCGCCAGCCCCTGCGCATTGGCGGCCACACCGGCGATCGCAGCACCCGTGGCATAGCCCAGCATCTGCACTGTCGCCACGGCACCGGCAGCATGATCGCGCTCGGCCTCCGGCGCCGAGGCGACGACACGCCGCACGATGAAAGAGTAGGCCATGCCGAATCCGGCGCCCTGCATGCCGACCCAGGGCAAGACCAGCCAGGGCGGGCTAAGCGGCAGGAAGATGGCAATTCCGACCAGCCCCACCAGGATGGTGAGCGCACCCAGACGCAGGAAGAAGGGCTCGCCTTCCGGCTTCACTCGTCCCACGGCCAGGGCAGCCAAGGTCCAGGCAATCGATTCGAAAGCGACATAGTAGCCGGCCGTCAGCGCCCCGATTCCGTAGAAGGCCTCTAACAGCAATGGCCCGTAGATCAGAAAGGCAATAGTGGTCACCGACAAGGCCAGCGCCAGGGCCAGGCCGTCGCGGGTCCCGGGGCTTTCGCGCAAGGCCCGCTGCGGCATAAGGCTGCTCGCCGCATGAGAGTCGACCCAAAGCATGGCCAGCAGCAAGGCGATTCCGAACAGAGTGAGGCCCAAGCCCAGCCAGACGCTGGAGACACCGGCAGCGGCGACCGCCAGGACCCCCGCGATCAAGAGTGCAAGGGACCCCCAAGGGACGGCCGTACTGCCAAGAGCGACAAAGCCGCGATCGACCCGTGCCAAGAGCCAGGGTGCTGCCGCGGCAACCAAGAAACCTTTGCCGGCAAAAACAAAAAAGGCGCCGCGCCACCAACCGCCCTCGGCGAAGAGACCACCGATCAAGGGACCGGCTAGCGACGCCAGACCCCAAACGCCCGAAATCACGGCAAAGAGCAGGATCCAGTTCCGCTCCGGAAAGCCACGGGTAACGGCAACATGGGACAAGGCCATCAAGGCGCCGCCGCCAATTCCCTGCAGCACCCGACCGGAGAGCAGGAAGGCCATATCCGGCGCGAAGCCGGAGGCAAGGCAGCCGAGCGTGAAGATCGCCGCGAAGATCGCCAAGGTACGGCCGACGCCCAGACGCAGCGACGCCAACCCGGCCAGGGTCCCGGCAACGATAGAGCCCGACTGGTAGAGGGCGAAAGCCCAGGGCGTCCACTCGATCCCGCCCAACTCGGCCACCACGGCCGGCATGACCGTGGCCACTACTAGGCTGTCGGCCGCATGCAGCCAGATGCCGCCCAGCACCAGTAGGAAGACGGCCCAACGCCCCTCTCCCAGAATCTCGTCCCAGGCTTCGCGATCCTGCGTCTGCGTCTGCGTCTGCATGGCCCCTCCATTCCGGCCTCGCTCGGCTTGGCCTTGGCATTAAAACAAGATATTTATTTCTAAACTATCTCATAGAAGGACCTTGCAATGAAAAAGACAAGGAATATCTTTCAAAAAGGAAGGGGGCGCAGAGGCCCACCGCAAACGCGAGACGAGGAGCGGCCATGGCGCTGAGCGATTCGGAGATTCTGCAGACCATCAAGCTTTCCGGCCCAATGACCACGGCGGCGCTGCGGCAGCGACTGGGCATCACCCAGCAGGGCGCACGCCAGAGGTTGGCGCTGTTGGCACAGGCCGGGTTGCTGCGCCAGGAGAGCGAGAAGGGCGGCGTCGGCCGCCCCAGTGCGAGTTGGTCCTTGACCGCCGCCGGCCATGCCCGCTTTCCCGACGCCCACGCAGAGCTGACGGCCGCCCTGATCGAGGATGCCGGCACGCTCTTCGGTGCCGAGGGGCTGGAGCGCCTGATAGCCCGCCGCGAAGGCGCTCAGGCCGCGCGCTACCGGACAGCGCTCGCGGGGAGTGCAAACCTGCACGAGCGGCTGGAGCGTTTGACTGAACTACGCCAAGCCGAAGGCTATATGGCGACCCTGGAAGAGCAAGGAGACGGCAGCTTCCTCTTGACCGAACATCACTGCCCGATCTGTGCGGCGGCAACCGCTTGCCAGGGCTTCTGTCGCTCCGAGTTGCGGCTCTTGCAAAGTTTGCTCGACAAGGAGGTGACGGTCGGACGTTGCCAGCACCTGCTCTCCGGCGATCAACGCTGCGCCTACCGCATCACACGATCCAACTAGCTTTACGGGTGCGAAACCTGCCGGATGCTGCCAAGCTGGGGCCTCCAACGGTGGAGAGAGGCGCTATGCATCCCCTTTTGGTAATGAACCGGTGGCAACGAGGCGCCTAGCCCTGCTCCCGTTGCTGCTGGTCGTGCTGGCAAACTGCCTGACAGTGCGACTGCTCGAGTCCTACGACACGGTGATCGAGCAGGGCCTGCAGTCCTATTGCGAAGACTTCAATGCCTTTGTCATCAAGATGGGTTAGCGCTTCGGAACCCCACAGGGCAGCTATGCAGCCAATCTCGACAGCTATGCCGAACTCGACGCGCAGATCGGTACCCTGATGCCCGGGCGCATATCAATGCCGAAGGGCGCAGCTATGCCCTGCCCGCCTCCGTCAGCGCGCGTCTGGCCGAAACGCTGGGTGAGAGCGATGTGCCGGCAGTCGTCACCCCGCAAGTGCAAAGCCAGGACGGCAGCAACAGCGGCTGTACTTTGCGCCTGATGGAGATCTTGGAAACCCAGCTGGTCCAGCTCGGCGACCTGAACCAGATGGTCGATCCGGTCACCGGCATGACCGGCCTGCGCCCGGCCATCGCGGAGACGCTGCTTAAGATCATGAACCAGGCCATCGACGCCGCTTGGATCGTCGAGCAGGCCAAACGCGATGACAGCCAAGCCTATGGCCGTAACCACAGACACTCTGCTGGCCGAAATGCTGAATGCCGGCGCCACCGCCCTCGGCGAGGGTTGGAGCAGCGTCTCGACCTTCGCCCGCACCGAATTCTAGAAGATTGCCGACACCCTGCTCGACATCGCCGAGAATCTCGCCGCTTTCGCCAAGGATCCCAGGAAGGGCTATCTGCCGGAGGTCGGCAAGACCCTTTCTGGCCATGCAGCGCAGCGCGACCGATGCCGTTTTCGTCTCGCTGACGGCGCTGACCCTGATCGCCGTGCAAAAGGCGATCAATACCATCCTCGACGTCGCGAAAAGCTTCCTCGCCGGGCGCTGGACGTCGTGCTCTAGGCGAGAGTTGCAACCCAATTGTTGCCACTGCGCTCTTGTTTTGGCGGTTCTTGCTTCACTGTCTTTTCTGCCTCTTGCTTCGCAACATACAATTAGCATCCAGCGCGCCCATGGCGACAGCGATCGGATAGAGAGCAAGAATCAGCAACTCCGGCGACGCACGACATCTCTCGCGAATGGAAAGCACGTAGATTTGACCGTCTGCTCCCCAAAACCGCCGAGTCACAGACTTCGGCGGACACTCCAGCCGGTCAAGCAGGTAGTAGCACAATGGCTCCTAGCGAACACAGACGGGGAAACGTCAGAACTTCAACTCCAGATTTATCGAAGCAACGGCATCCGGGCTGGCCTCGGTCAAACCGAAAAGAAAAGCCAGGCGCGGCTCGAATGTCCGGCCGCCGCTCTCGAACTCTCCATAAAGCGCCAGTCCGATGAAGTGGCCTTGCTCGCTCAGCGGAAGCGCATCGACGAAGGCTCCGTCGATCGTGCCATGCGCTTCGACACCGGCGGCGAATGCGCCATGGTCGGTCTCGGCAAAGTCCACAGCCGCGCTGAGGGCGTAGGCCAAGCCGGCATCTTCGTCTCCAGAGAAGGGAATCTCCGCAAAGAGGTTGGTGATGGTGTTGACCGGTCCGAACCCCAGACCAACGACAGGCCCGATCACGAAAGAGCCCTCCTCGACCCCACCCTCGTTCGGGATCTCCCTGCGGTGTAGAGGCCGGCCAATTGAAAGCTGAAGAAGGCGCGATCCGCCTCCAGGTTCGTCGTTTCCTCCTCGTCCTCCTGCGCTTCGCCGAACGGCAGCAGGCAGAGGTTCTCCCATTCGAGAAAGCATCGAACTCGGTACCCTCATCGCGAACCCGGGCGAACTCGAAGGCAACGCTGGTCTTCCAGAAAGGCAAGGGCGCGTAGCTCAGCCCCGCTTCATGGGCCGAACGCTCTTCACCGGACTCGACCTCACTCATGACGAAGCCGCTCAGAAACTCCATCTCGAAGCCGCCCTTCTCGATCTCCGGCTCGATGATCTCGAAAACCTGCGCCTCGGCCCGCAACGGCAGCAACGCGACAAGACAGGATAAGGGATCTGCAAAGACGGCGGCGTGGCGCCAACTGCCGATGCCATCTTCGGACAAAACAAGACCGAAACCACTCCGCATGTACAATAGAAACGGAAAAGGGCGCCTCAGTCGGCTATGGCCGAGACGCCCTCGCATAGTCTGGCTTCTGCGAAAGCCTAGAATAGACCTTCGATCTGGCCGTCCTCGTTCAGATAGATCTTGTTGGCGGCCGGCACGCGCGGCAGGCCCGGCATGGTCATGATGTCACCGCAGACCACCACGACGAACTCCGCACCGGCCGAGAGGCGCACCTCGCGGACGGTGACCGAGTGACCCGAGGGCGCACCCTTCAGGTTGGGGTCGGTGGAGAAGGAGTACTGGGTCTTGGCCATGCAAACTGGGAAGTGCCCGTAGCCCTGATCCTGCAACTCCTTGAAGCGGTTGCGCACCGCCTTGTCGGCCTGAATGTCGTCGGCGCCGTAGAGCTTAGTGGCGATGGTCTTAACCTTGTCCCACAGCGAGAAATCGTCGTCGTAGATCGGTGCGAACTGTGCGCTCTCGCCTTCGATCAGGCTCACCACGTGCTGCGCCAAGTCCTCGGTGCCCTTGCCGCCATCGGCCCAGTGGTTGCAGCGAATGGCCGTGGTGCCCAGATGGTCGGCGACCTCCTGCACGGCAGCGACCTCGGCGTCGGTATCGGTGATAAAGCGGTTGATGGCGACAACGGCCGGCACGCCGAAGGACTTCACGTTGCGGATATGGCGGGCCAGGTTCTCGCAGCCGTTCTTCACCGCCTCGATATTCTCGTGACCCAGATTCTCCTTGGCCACGCCACCATGCATCTTCAGGGCCCGAATGGTGGCGACCACCACTGCGGCGCTGGGCTTCAAGCCGGCCTTGCGGCACTTGATGTCAAAGAACTTCTCGGCACCCAGATCGGCACCGAAGCCGGCCTCGGTCACCACATAGTCTGCCAGCTTGAGCGCCGTCTCGGTGGCGATCACTGTGTTGCAGCCGTGTGCGATATTGGCGAAGGGACCACCGTGGATGAAGGCCGGATTGTTCTCCAGGGTCTGCACCAGATTCGGCGCCAATGCGTCGCGCAAGAGCACGGCCATGGCACCGGGGGCCGAGACCTCGGCCGCGGTGATCGCCTTCTTCTCGCGGGTGTAGGCGACGACAATCTTGCCCAGGCGCTGGGTCAAGTCATTCAGATCGCGCGACAAGCAGAAGATCGCCATGATCTCCGAGGCCACGACGATGTCGAAGCCGTCCTCGCGCGGGAAGCCGTTGGCGACACCGCCCAGCGAGGAGTTGATCGAACGCAGCGAGCGGTCGTTCATGTCGACCACGCGACGCCAGGAGACCCGGCGGCTGTCGATGCCCAACTGGTTGCCCCAGTAGATGTGATTGTCGACCAGAGCCGAAAGCAGGTTGTGCGCGGCACCGATGGCGTGGAAGTCGCCGGTGAAGTGGAGGTTGATATCCTCCATCGGCACGACCTGAGCGTAGCCGCCGCCGGCCGCACCGCCCTTGACGCCGAAGCAGGGCCCGAGCGAGGGCTCGCGCAGGCAGATCATGGCCTTCTTGCCGATGCGGTTCAGACCGTCGCCAAGGCCCACCGTGGTCGTGGTCTTGCCCTCGCCCGCCGGTGTCGGGGTGATCGCGGTCACCAGGGTCAGCTTGCCGCGCGAATTGTTCTTCAGACTACGGATGTACTCCAAGGAGACCTTGGCCTTGTAGGGACCATAGTTCAACAGGGCGTCGTTTGGGATGTCGACTTTTGATCCGATCTCGTGGATCGGCTTCATGGTCGCTTCGCGGGCAATCTCGATATCGCTCTTCGGCATTGGTGGTCCCCTCGTCAGGACGGTCAGACTTTGATTGGAACTCGCAGCGGGCTACGGCGACAGCACACTAGGCGCGGCCTGGGCGGGGCAATATCTCATGCACGACAGCACTAGCGCCCAAATCCGCCGTCTAATGACAAATCCGCGACCCAGCGGCCTGGCATCACGCGCCGAGCAGGTTTCTGAGCGCGGTCAGGCCGAAGGGCCCGCCCTGGAACTCGGCCATGGCGTCGATCAGACAGTCCCAGAGATAGCAGGCAGAGGCTGAATCGAACACCAAGTGATAGGCAAGCGTGCCGTTCAGGTCATGCCGGCAGATCACCGCGGACATGCGCGCCATGGAGGTCTGGGCGATCGCCATGTTGGCGAACTTGGCCGGACGCAGATCGACGCCACAGAGCTTGGCCAGCATGGCATCGGCATTGCTGCCGGTGATCATGAACCAAGCGTGGGTCTCCTGGCGCGGCAACGGAAAGCCCTTTTGTTTGGCGTGCGAGGCCTGCCACGCCACCTCCAACTCGGCCGGATCCTCGGCACCCGCCTGCAAGCTGCCCAGCAGGAAGAGTTCCTCTTGGGCAAGGCGCAGGGCAAGCCCGCCGTCATCCTGAACGGCAGCAAGGTTCGGCGCTTCGGGGATCGAGACGCCTCTGGTCTTCACCCACTTGCAGGTGCCCGGACCCTTGAAGCCAAAGCGCGGCAAGGGCGAGAGATCGGCCAGCCCCATGCGTTTGGCCGTCACCAGCTCGTCGGTGGCGTTGCGGAAGCTGACGGCAACTGCGGACTGCCCCAGGTCCTCGAAGCGAGCCCCGGCGGCTTGCAGCCGCTCCTGCGCGAAAGAGCGGCGAAGTTGAATGGCGGCCGACATCTGGATCACATCTCCTGGCGTTTGTTTTCGGGATCGTAGAAGTGCGGTTTGCAGGCTTCGGCCTCCTGCAAGCGGCCGTCGGAGCGCTTGATGGTGAGGCGATCGCCGACCTTTGTATTGGCTGGAGCATAGGCTAGGCCAACGATGCTGCCGCAGGCTTCAGACAGGGCGGCCGAGGTGATGAAGCCCACCATCTCTCCGGCAGCATCCAGCAAAATGTTGCTCTCCAGCGGTACCGGCTGGTCCTTGGGCAGGGTAAAGCCGACCAGTTTCCGCTTCGAGGGATGGCGCCGCCGCAACTGGATCGAGCGCTGGCCGACGAAGAAGGGCTTCTTCTTGGCGACCGCCCAGGCCATCTCGACCTCGTCCGGTGTGGTCATCGCGTCGGTATCCTGACCGATGATGATGTGCCCCTTTTCCAAACGTAGAACGCGCTGTGCCTCAACACCGAAGGGCTTGATACCCTCGCTCTTTCCAGCCTCCAGCAGGATGGTCCAGAGCGCCTCGCCATAGCCGGCCGGCACGTGGATCTCGTAGCCCAGCTCGCCGACGAAGCCGACGCGCAGGAAGCGGGCCGGGATACCGGCAACCTGGCCCTGTCTCAGGCCCATGTAGGGGAAGGCCTCAGCCGAGAAATCGATGTCGCTCTCCAGCTTCTGCACCACGGCGCGCGACTTGGGACCGGCGATGTTCACACCGGCATAGCCGGCGGTCACGTTGGCAACATCCACCTCCAGACGCCATTGCGCGTTCCACCAGAGCATTTGGCGATAGACACGATCAGCGCCGCTGGTGGTAGCGGTGACGTAGAAGTGGTCCTCGCTGAAACGGCAGGCCACACCGTCATCGATCACCACGCCCTGCTCATTGGTCATCAAGAGATAGCGGGAGCGATCGACCGGCTGCTTCTTGTAGGCGAAGGTGTAGAGACGGTTCATGAACTCGGCCGCATCCGGCCCACGAATCTCCAGCCCGCCCAGGGTCGCGACGTCGATCAAGCCGACGTTGGAGTGCACATTGTGCACCTCCTTCTGAATGATCTCCTCACGCTCGCTGCGATCGCCGTAGTAGGCCGGACGCCACCAGACACCGGCGGTCATCATCACCGCATCCTGCGCCTTGTGGCGGTGGTGCATCGGCGTGAAGCGCTCGGGCTCGAAGACCCGGCCGCCCAACACACCCAAGGTCTCGGCGGTAAAGGGCGGGCGCGCCGCAGTTACGCCGGTCTCGGCGACGCTGCGGCCAGTCGCCTTAGCCATCAGACGGGCGGTCGCCAGGGCGGAATGGCGGCCTTGGCTCGGCCCCATGCCGACGGTGGAGAAGCGCTTCACCAACTCCAGCTCGTTGTAGCCTTCGGCCACCGCGTTCTGGATGTCCTTCACCTGTAGGTCTTCATCGAAATCGACAAAGTCCTTGCCGCGGCGATGCTTGAAGATTGGCCAGGGGTGATTGATGCCGGCGGCGCCCCGATCGGCCGGAACCTCCGGCGTCTCGCCGGCTTCCAAGCCCAAGGCCTGCGCCGCCCGCCAGCCGGCCGCCGCGCCTTCGGCCTCGACCGCCGTCAGATCGTAGGCCGAATTGATCGAGCCCGCGAGCTGCAGGCTGGCCGGCATGTTGCCGATGGTGAAGTGCGCGGCGTCATCGTTGTAGGACAGCTTGCCGCCGGCCTGCAGCGAGAGCTGGTAGGTGGGCGTGTAGCCGACCGACATGGCCAGCAGGTCGCAGTCGATGCCGACACTGCCGTGATCGTAGTCGACTGGTCCATTCAGACGAGAGACACGCACCGAAGAAAGATGCAAGCCGTCGCGAGCGGGCACGGCCTCTTGGATGCAGTGTCCGGCGATGATCTTGAAGCCCTTGTCTTGCGCGGCTTGCGCCAGCGGTCCCTTGCCCGGCTCTTCGCGCAATTCGACCATGGCGACGATCTCGACACCGCATTCCTCGAGATCCAAGGCGACGCCATAGGCGTGGTCGTTGCCGGCCAGCACCACGGCGCGACGCCCCGGTCGCACGCCATAGAGACGAATCAGCCGCTGCGCCGCCGAGCCCAACATGACGCCCGGCAGGTCGTTATTGCGAAATTGCGCCGGCTGTTCGATCGAGCCCTGCGCCAGGATCAGCTGTTTGGCTCGCACCTTGTAGAGGCGGTTACCCTTGATCACCGGCAGATAGTGATCGGCAAACCAGCCGTTGCAGGTTGCACCGGTCATGATGTCGAGGCCCGAAGTCGCCTCGGCCTCCTCGATCAAGGTCTCTCGTCGACGCAGGCCCGTCGCCGCATCGGCATCGAAACGGGCATAAGCCAAAGCGCCACCGAGGGAGGGATGCTCCTCTACCAGCAGGACCTCGGCACCAGCGCGGGCGGCCTGAACGGCAGCCGTGATACCGGCCGGCCCGCCGCCAACCACGACCAAGTCATAGAAGAGGTAGGCCTTGTCGAAATAATCATGCGGTGCATGGGTGTCGACTTTACCCAGACCCGCCTTCTTGCGGATCAAGGGTTCCCAATAGCGGTCGAAACGCGGGCTGTTGAAGCTGCGGTAGTAGAAGCCGACCGGCATGAAACGGCCGAAGTGATCGAGGCGGCGATCCCGATCCTTC
This sequence comes from Rhodospirillales bacterium, assembly GCA_965202755.1. Classification (GTDB taxonomy): domain Bacteria; phylum Pseudomonadota; class Alphaproteobacteria; order Kiloniellales; family JACOMY01; genus JACOMY01. The sequence goes on from CBDBCL010000038.1 coordinate 59,904, forward strand.
TTCAAGCTGCCGGTGTAGTTCTGCCCCATCACCGTCAGGCCCTCGCTGATCGCCATGCGATCGGCCAGGACGTTGGGCTCACCCGGCAGCTGCACCAGGGTGTTGGCATCCTGCCCGGCCATGGTAAGCACGCCGCGCGGGCGGTGATACTTGAAGGAACGCGACAGGAGCCAGACGTTGTTCGCGGCCAGGGCCGAGGCGATGCTGTCACCGGCCAGTCCGCGATACTGCGTACCCTCGAAGGAGAAGGAGACCGGCTTGGCGTGATCGATCCACAGGCCGGCCGGAGCACCCAGGCGATTGACGCCCTGCTGCTGTGACGATGCGGTTGTTGCAGTCGACATCAGGTGGTCTCCTCGCGGGCCTCAAAGTCCACGCGGTCCTTGAAGAGTTCGCTTGTCGGATAGGTCTTCAGAATTTCGTCCGTCGCAGTGCTGCGTTCAGCGATGAACCAGTAGCTGCTGGCGGTGTGACACCACCATTCTCGCACCACGCCCAGGGTGTTGTTGGCAAGAAAGACGTGATCGGCCCAGGCCGAGTCGTCGAGATCGCGCGGATCGGGCTGCAGGATCACCTCGCCGCCGCAGGCAAACTCGGAGATGTTTCGGGGCCCGTTCAGCGGGCAGGTCATGACTTTCATTGCGAGGTCCCGCTTAGTGGCTGGCCGCCGTGGCGCCCATTTCGTTCACCAGGTCGAAGGTCTTGAATCGGCTGAGCCGGAAGGCTTCCAGCATCGCCGGAGGCTTCTCGTTGACGATACATTCGGCCATCATCATGCCGGTGATCGGTGTCGCCTTGAAGCCCCAGGTGCCCCAGCCGGCATCCAGCCAGTAGTTGCGCAAGGGACTCTCGCCCATGATCGGGCTGTAGTCCGGCGTCATGTCGGTGATGCCGGCCCACTGGCGCAGCAGGCGTACCTTGGCGAGAAAGGGGAAGATCTCCAGGGTGTGGCCGATTAGGCTTTCCTTCAGATCCAAGGTCGAGCGGGTCGAATAGAGCTCGTAAGGATCCGAACCGCCGCCGATCACAATCTCGCCGCGTGAGGTCTGCGAGACATAGGCATGCAGGCCCGCGGAGGACACCAGGGGATTGATGAAGGGCTTCAGCGGCTGGGTCACCATGGCTTGCAGGGGATAGCTGCGGATCGGTAGCCGGAAGCCGGCCATCTTGGCGACGACGCTGGAATGACCGGCCACGGCCTGAATGATGTTGCCGGCCCGGACTGTCCCACGCGTCGTCTCCACGCCGACGACGCGATCGCCTTCCATAACCAAGCCAACCGCCTCGGTGCGCTGGTGCACCTCCACGCCCTTGTCCATGGCGCGTGCGGCATAGCCCCAGGCCACGGCGTCATGGCGTCCGGTACCACCGTCGGGGTGCCAGAGACCGGCAAGGATCGGATAGCGGTGATCCTCTGGCATGTGCAGACTGGGGACAAGTTCGCGGATCTGCTTGCGGTCAACCAGCTCGATGTTGGTGCCGCAGTGCTTTCCGACCTCGGCGCGCATGCGGAAGGTTCGCACTGTAGCGTCGGAATGCGCCAAGGTGAGCTGCCCGCGCTGAGTGTAGAGCATGTTATAGTCAAGCTCGTCGGAGAGCGTGTGGAAGAGGTCGACGCTCTTCTTGTAAAAGCGGACCGACTCCGGCGTGATGTAGTTGGATCGAATGACCGCCGTGTTGCGGGCGGTGTTGCCGCCGGCTAGGTATCCCTTGTCGATCACGCAGACATTGCGAATACCATGGTAGGTCGAGAGATAGTAGGCGGTTGCCAAGCCGTGCCCTCCCGCCCCGATGATGACGACATCGTAGGAGGGCTTTAGGTCCGTCGCGAACCGAAAGTCCGGACGCGGCGAATATTGGCCTCTTAGGCCATGTTTTAGAAGCGCGAAGATCATGATTGCAACCTAGGCCGACGTACCTTGTATCGGAAGGCTACAATCGACACAAACAGCTTCTGATGCGGCACAGTGGCCGCACAGGAAAGAAAGAAGGACGAAAAATGCCGAGAGCCAGCCTTTTGACGCCGCTTGGCGGCGTCGGCCTGGTCGAGAAGGACGGGGCCATCGCCGAGGTCTATTGGACCGACAAGGCCGAAACGCCGACGACGCCTCTGCTCACCCGCGCGGTCGAACAGTTGGAAGCTTACTTTGCCGGAGAACTCAAAAGCTTCGACCTGCCCTTGGCGCCGGCCGGCGGCCGCTTTCAACAGGCAGTCTGCAAAGCCATGCTGGCCATCCCCTTCGGCGGGACCCGAACCTACGGCGAGATCGCCAAGGCGCTGGATACCTATGGCCAGCCGGTGGGTGCAGCCTGCGGCGCCAACTCCATTCCCATCATCATTCCCTGCCACCGTGTGCTCTCGGCCGAGGGGCTGGGCGGCTTCTCCGCGCGCGGCGGCGTCGAGACCAAGATTGCGCTCCTAAAACACGAGGGCGCCTATCCCTTCTTGTTGTAACGACAGCGAAGCATCAATAGACGCCAAATCGTTGACCCAGAGATCTGACCCGCTCCTGAATTCTCGTGCCTGATAGGATCAGGAGACTGGCCTGCCACACCAGCCTCCCTGGTGAAGGTCCCAACCTGGAGCGTCACATAGTGCAGACTGTCGAACTCGGCGCGCAGGCGGCAGGTCCGCTGGGCAAGCCTTTCGAACTATGGCGAATTCAGCGCCCCGACGAGCAGTGCTGCGATCTCTCCGACCCTTTCGGATGTCACGCCCCAGCGCACCAACTCCGGCGTGCCCAGGCGTAGGCCGTTCATGTCGCCGTGGACGGGGTCGATCGGCAGACCGATGCCGCAGGCCAGGAAGCCCACTTCCGTAAGGCCTTGGACGTGGCCTGACCACCGCCGAAGCCAGCCGCCTCCAGCGCGAACTGGTGTGAAGACGTAAAGCCGCGCGCCTTGGCGAAGACCGGCAGACGGGCTTGGTCCAAGGCCGTGGCGAAGGCCTTGGAGACCGCGATCATCTCGGCCGTATAGGCCGTCCCGAATTCGATCCAGTCCAGCATGGCCAAGGCCAAGGCTGCCGACTTGGCTGCATCGAAGTTCGCCGTCAGTCCTGGAAAAGCAATGGCATCCAGGCGCTCGGCGATATCGGCCTCGTTGCTGACGATCAAGCCGCCGGCCGGTCCGCCGAGGCTCTTGTAGGTGCTCATGGTCATCAGATGCGCACCCTCGGCCAAAGGGTTGCGCCAAGCCTTGCCGGCGATGATCCCGCATTTGTGCGCTGCATCGAACAAGACCTTGGCACCGACCTCGTCTGCGATGTCCCGCACCGCGCGAACCGGATGTTCGAAGAGGTTTAGACTGCCACCGACCGTGATCAGCTTGGGTCGCACCTCCTTGGCTAGACGACCAAGCGCATCGATATCCAAGGTGTAGCCGTCCGCGTCGACCGGAGCCGGGACTGTGGTCAGGCCGAAGAGCCCAGCACAGCCCGCCGCATGGTGCATGACATACCCGTCGATCGTGGGCGACGGTGCGCTGATGTTGTCAGCGGGCTCACAGCTAGCCATGAAGGCGTAGAGGCTGGCGATCGCTCCGGAGAGCACCCGGATCTCAGCGAACTTGGCTTCGAAGATTTGGGCTGAGAGTTCTGCTGCGATGGCCTCGATCTCTTCGATCGCCTCGAAACCCATCTCGTACTTGTCGCCCGGATAGCCCAGGGAAGGGCGAGAGCCCAGCCCGGCCGAGAGAATGGCTTCGGCGCGCGGCGATCGTCGAGGGCGACTGCTTTGCCGTCTCAGCGGCAATCTCGCAAACTCTTGTTTCACAAACCTCCGGAACCCAAGCGCGTGTCACATCCCGTGTGATTGTACGATCTCTTTTTGAAGAGCTCCGGCTTCTGGCGGTACCAGCCCTTGAGCGCGTCGATGGGCGTGCGCCCCTTGAGCACGGATTGCGGGGAGCTGGCCGTTGTAAAGACGGACGTAGCGCAGGCGCGTCCGCTCAAGATCCTCGCCGGAGCGGAAGCGGTGGCTCTGCAGGACGTCCTCGATCCAGCCGTTGAACCGCTCCACCCTGCCGTTCGTTTCGGGCCGCATCGGCGGAGCGAGGCGGTGCTTGATGCCAAGCTCCGCGCAGAGGCGGTCGAACTCGTGGTTCCCGGTGGCCGGACGGCGGCGGAGGCCGAAGAGCCGGTCGGTGCTCTTTGCCGTTGTCCGTGAGAACTCGAGTGATCTTCATCGGCGCGGCCCGGTGGAGGTCCCGCCGGCACCGGCGTGCGTTGGCCGCCGCCTTCGGCTTCAGGTCTGGCAGTTTGGACATGCCGTGCCGGCGCAGGCAGCGGTCGAGCCTCGAGCGCGAGACATCCGGATTCAGGAACTCGCGGACCAGGGCCAGCAGGTCGTCGAGGGGCAACAGCAGGTCCTGCGCAGAGACACGGCGACAGCCTCCTGGGCTGGTGTCAGCGTCGTCTGCAGCTTGTGCGGCGTGTGGCTCCGGTCGTGGACGCTGTCCCGCTTCCGCCACTTCCACACGGTCTGCTCGGAGATCCCGCACCGCTCTGCCAGGACCCGAGCCGGCTCGTCGCTCGCCTGGATCGCCGCCCGCACCTTCGGCGGCGGCGTCGCCTGCTTGTGAAGAGAGATCGGCATGCTCGTCCTCCGTCCCGAACCTCGCCCAAGATGGAGCGTGCCACGAACAGCGCCCGCCAGCGAGGGTCTATGTGACCATCCGGGATGGAACACTTTAGGTGCGTTCCCTTAAAGGCACCGCTGTCTGCTTCAGTTCACGACATAATCAGACCGCCATCCACATTGATCGTCTGCCCTGTGATATAGACTGCATCCTCACTTGCGAGGAACGAGACCAGCCCGGCGACATCTTTGCCGGTTCCCGCCCGCTTCATGGGGACGTTGGTCTCGACCCAGTTTGCCATCAATTCGCCTTCGCCATACTGTCCAAGAAGCTTGCCCCAAGCCTTATCGTTGTAGTCCCACATGTCCGTGTGGATGATGCCCGGGCAGATCGCATTGATGGTAATCCCTTCGAGAGCCACCTCTTTGGCGAGGCTCTGCGTAATTCCCACGACCCCCATCTTCGAGGCGGCATAGTGTGGTGTGTATATGAAGCCGTCACGCGCCTGGCCCGAGGCGGTGTTGATCAGTCGCCCGCCCTTCCCGCCCGCTCTCATCCGCGCAATCGCCTCCTGGCAGCAGAGGAAGACGCCCTTGGTGTTGACGCTCATAGTGGCGTCCCATTCCTTCTCGGTGAGGTCTTCCACCTTGGCAATGGTGATGATCCCGGCATTCTGGACCGAGATATCGACCCCTCCGAATGCATCCACCGCCCTATCGTAAAGCCGCTTGACCGCCGCCTTGTCTACGACATCGCAGATGACCCCCTCAGCGGCGAATCCCTCGTCTCGCAACGTCTCGGCAGCTTGCATGACGCTCTCGTCAATGGAGCCGATGACAAGCTTGGCACCCTCCTGCCCGAAGCGGCGGGCGATGGCGAGGCCGATACCCTTGTTGCCGCCGGTAATGACAACCGCCTTACCCTCGAACCGCCTCATCTTCTGCTTCTCCACTTATCGTTTCTTCGACGCCGGTCAGCCGGGCCGCGGTAAACTTGTCGGTGATCAAGAGATCGATCGCGCCGGTGCGTAGAGCAGCCCGAATTGCCTTGACTTTCGTGCGGCCACCGGCCAAAGCGATGACCCGGTCGATCTGGGCGAGCTCGTCCCGCGTGATACCGATCACCCGGTCACTCAGTGGCGTTTTCACCGTCCGTCCTTCGGCGTCGAAGAAACAGAGCGAGAACTCGCCGACGCCGCCTGCATCGGTCACGTCTTTGAGCTCGCTCGACGAGAAAATGTTGCCACTGCGGGCCAGCATTGAGGAGGGTTCTACCCCCCCGATTCCCAAAATCGCCAAGGTGATCTTCGGGAAGAGGTCCATGGTTTCTCGGACATAGGGGTCGCCCAGCATCACCAGCTTCGCTTCGCGCGATTGAGCCACGCCCTGTGCCGCCAGTAAGCGCGGCTCAGCTCCAGTGAGGCGGGCCAGCCTGGTGATCAAATGCGTTGCGTGAGTCTGCACCGCCGGATTGCCCATCCCGCCAAGCGTCTGGACGATCAATTTCGCCTTGCTGGCCTTGGCCGGATGGATGTTTTCTACCATTTTCAGGATCGTTTCGCTCCAGCTCGACACACCGATGATCTCGCCCGGCTGCAGGGTGGCTTCCAGAAAATGCGCCGCTGCCTCGCCGACCCGCGCCATGATCGGGCCGTCGCTGTTCTCGCTGCACTCTACGACGATCGCTTCGGACAGTCCGTACTGCTCGCGCAGATGCGCCTCGAGCTCGGTGTAGGTTCCCGAGGGCGCGACGATGGTCGTGCGAACGATTTCCTCCTGCTGGGCCTTCTTTAATATGCGCGAGACCGTGGCCTGCGATATCCGCAGGTGCTGAGCAATTTCGGATTGCCGGCGCCCTTCCAGATGATACATCTGCGCCACACGGGCGATCAGACGGAGCTCGTTCGATCGCGACATGCAGGCTCCTGCTGTTTGCCGAGGCAAGTCATGGCATCAAAGCACGGGCAAGGGAACGCTTCCAGTTGGTGATCGTTCCCGCGCACGACGCAGTGTTGGGCTGCGGTTCGACGAGTTGAGCGCTGGGGATCAGCGCGGTTATGGCATCGTGATCGGGCCAGAACCCGGTTGCCAGTCCGGCAAGATACCCGGCGCCCAAAGCTGAAGCTTCGGCCGCGTTGCGGATTGCGATAGGGCGATCTAGGATGTCGGCGACGAGTTGCATCAGGAAGGGATTTCGCGTCGGCCCTCCGTCGACGTAGAGTGAACCGCTGCTCGAACTGCCGCCCATGGCTTCGAAGACATCATGAACCTGCAAGGCTATGCTGTCGGCCGAGGCTCTTGCGATATGGGCGGACTCGGAACCGAAAGACAAGCCCGAGATTAACCCGCGTGCTTCGGTGCTCCAATGCGGAGCACCGAGGCCCACATGCGCAGGCACAAGCGAGACGCCCCCGGCATCGGAGACGGTCTCGGCAAGGGCCATGAGCGCATCCACGTCCGTCAATCCCAGGAGCGCAGCCGTCCAGGGGAAGATCGAGGCACTGATCAGGATGTTGCCCTCGAAGGCATAGGTGGCTTGGCCGTCGAGCGCCCAGGCAATCGTCGTCGTCAGGCCCTTGGGCGGCGCCTCGAAGCCGGGGATCGTGGTCATGATGGAGGAGCCGGTGCCGAAGGTCACTTTCCCATCGCCGGGCGCAAAGGCCCCCTGACCGAAGAGTGCTCCGTGCGAATCCCCAATTGCCGAGGCGATCGGCAATCCGTCCGGCAGGCCGGGAACCTTGGAGGTCACGCCAAAACTGCCCGCACTGTCTCGCACTTCGGGTAGGTAACCGAGATCCAGGCCAAACAGCCCCAGGAGTTCCTCGTCCCAGCCCAGCCGTTCAATGTTCAAGATCTGGGTCCGCGAGGCATTCGCCGCATCGCTTGCATGGAGCTGTCCAGCCGTGAGGTTCCAGATCAGCCAAGCATCGACGGTGCCGAGACAGAGCATCCCCGTGCCCCGGCCTTGCGAACAGTTTTCGATCAGCCAGGCCAGCTTCGTCGCCGGGAACATCGGATCGAGGGGTAGTCCGGTCTTGGCCAGTACCTGCGGCCCATGCCCAGCCGCGGCGATCCGCGCGCAGGCCTCCGCCGTGCGCCGGCATTGCCAGGAGATCACCGGGCCGAGGGCTGTGCCGCTCACCCGGTCCCAGGCCAAAACGGATTCCCGCTGATTCGAGATTCCGATTGCCGTGACCGACACCCCGGGTGCAGCAGCCAGGCACTGGGAAATCGCGGTCACTTGGCTGGACCAAATCTCGTTTGCGTCCTGCTCCACCCAGCCGGATCGAGGGTGGGAAATCCCGAGCGGCGATGAACCGCGCGCAAGGATTTGGCCGCGCTCCGAGATCAAAATCGCCTTGCTGTTGGTGGTTCCCTGATCGATAGCAAGAATTGCCTGTGTCATTAATCCACCTCCTTGGTCAGCGAATCACTTTCGCTTGGTCAGCGCCTCCGCGCTCTCGGCGATCGCTTCAGGCGACATACCGAAGTGATCGAGCAGGAAACGCGCCGAGCCGGTGGGCGCGAAGACCCCCGGCACACCCAGCAGCTTCATCGGTACCGGTGCCTCCTCTACCACGACCTCCGCCACGGCACTGCCGAGCCCACCGAAAATCGTGTGCTCTTCACAGGTGAGTATCGCGCCGGTTTCCCGGGCCGCGGCCAAGACCGCGTCACGGTCGACCGGGCGGACGCTCGCCAAGTTCAGCACCCGTGCCTGGATCCCCTTCTCGTGGAGCACGGCCGCCGCCGTCATGGCCCGGTGGGTCAAGGTACCGTTGGCGATGATCGTCAGGGCGTCGCCATCGCGCAGTTGATTGGCCTTGCCCAGTTCGAAGAGGTGATCGTCGGAAAAGAGATCGGGCACCCCGATCCGGCTGAGGCGCAAGAAGCAGGGCCCCTCGTGGGCCTTGGCCCAAGCCACTGCCGCCGCGGTCTCGATCCGGTCGGCCGGTGCGACAATGGGAAGGTTCGGCAGGGCGCGGATCCAGGCGAAATCTTCGATGGAATGATGGGTCGCACCTAGCTCGCCATAGGACATGCCCGCGCTGATGCCGATCAGCTTCACATTCGCATCGGAATAGGCGACATCCGCCTTGATCTGCTCGAGCGCCCGGCCTGTCAGGAAACAGGATGCCGCACAGACGAAGGGGATCTTGCCGCCATTGGCAAGGCCTGCTCCCACACCAACCATGTTCTGCTCGGCGATGCCGACATTGATCACGCGCTCTGGCCAACGATCACGAAATCCCGTGAGCTTCGAGGAGCCGACCGAATCGTTGCAGACCGCGACAACGTTGCGGTCCTCGGCGCCCAGCTGTTCCAGTGTGGAAACGAAGGCGTCCCGGCAGTCGTGCAGTGCGCCAGATGCCGAGGACGAGATCACTGCACCGCCTCCTGGAGTTCCCGCATCGCCAAAGCATACTGCTTGGCGTTGGGCACCTTGTGATGCCACTCGACCTTGTCGGACATAAAGGAAATGCCATGACCCTTGTTGGTATGAGCCACGACGCAGCGCGGCTTGCCTGTCACCACCCGCTCGGGCGCAAGCGCCCGGCAAATTTCCTCCATGCTATGGCCGTCAATTTCCTCCACAAGCCAGCCAAAGGCTTCGAGTTTCGGCGCGAAAGGCGCCAGATTGTTGGTTGCCGCAAGACTTGCACCCTGTTGGAGCCGGTTGTGGTCGATGATCAGCATCAGGTTATCGAGACCGAACTGGGCGGCGGCCATGATCGCCTCCCAGTTCGAGCCCTCCTGCATCTCGCCATCGCCGGTAATCACGAAGGTCCGCCAGCGGGCATTGTCCAGCTTGGCGGCCTTTGCCATACCGACGGCCACCGAGAGGCCATGTCCGAGAGGACCGGTGTTGGTTTCGACACCGGGAACCTTGGTGCGATTGGGATGACCGTTGAGGCGGCTTAGCGGCTTGAGGAAGGTTCCGATCTCGTCCTTGGGGAAGAATCCCCGTTCGGCCAGGACCACGTAGAGCGCGTTTGCCGTGTGTCCCTTGCTGAGAACGAGCCGATCTCGCTCAGGATCCTCGGGATCCTTCGGGTCGATGGATAAGATCTGGAAATAGAGAGCGGTGAGGAGGTCGATGACCGACATCTCTCCCCCGATATGGCCCGCACCGGCCTCGTAAACAGCCTGAAGACCGCGACGCCTAATCCGGTTTGTAAGGCTTTCCAGTTTCGAGATCACCTCAATCTCCTGCATATTTATTCATATATCATTATTAATGCAAACGCTCGTTGTGTCAAAACAATACAGTGCTTGACGGCTAGGAGTCAAGTCCGTATCGTATTTCTCATCAAAAATGAATAAATATGCACCAAGGGGCGTGTTTATGGCGATCATGTCGGACGGGGGGACGTCGAGGCGGTTCTTAACGCTGCTCTTCTCCTTGAGGGGAGCGACCGGGCCGCTGATTGGCCTTCTCCTGCTGTGCCTCTTCCTGACCTTCGCCACCGATTCCTTCTTCTCGATACGAAATTTTCTGAACGTGCTCGATCAGATCACGGTCCTGGGGATCATGGCCGTCGGGATGACCTTCGTCATCCTGATCGGCGGGATCGATCTGTCGGTGGGATCGGTCATGGCGCTATCCATGATGGTGCTGGGCTACCTCAATGTCGAAGCAGGCGTACCGATGCCGCTGGCCATCACCTGCGCCCTGATCGCGGCTGCAATCAGCGGGCTCGTCGCTGGCATCATGATCACCCAGTTCAGCGTTCCCGCCTTTATCGCGACCCTTGCCATGATGTCGATCGCGCGCGGGCTGGCGAACATGATCACCGACGGCTCGCAGGTCATCGGCTTCCCCCCTTGGTTCAACATGGCGGCGATCATCCGCTATGGCGGCTATCTGACGATGACCGTGGCGGTCATGCTGGTCGTTTTCGTGCTGGCGCTCCTCTATCAGCGCTACCGTTACGGCGGGCGAACGCTCTATGCCATCGGCGGCAATCCCGAGGTCGCCCGGCTGGCCGGAATAGACGTCAAGCGCACCACCATCCTAGTATACATGATGTGCAGCCTGCTGGCCGGACTTTCCGGCATCCTGCTGGCCGCTCGACTGGATGCGGTCCAGCCCAGTTCCGGCGTGGCCTACGAGCTCGATGCCATCGCCGCAGTGGTGATCGGCGGCACCAGCCTGTCGGGTGGCACCGGCGGCGTGGGCGGGACCATCATAGGCGTCCTGATCATTGGTGTCTTGCGGAACGGGCTCAACCTCTTGGGCGTCTCGCCATTCCTGCAGCAGGTCGTGATCGGCACGGTCATCGTCCTGGCCGTCGCCGCGGAAACTCTCAAGACACGAAGGAAATAATGCCGGGGGCGCGGGCTTGCGTCCCTGAACTCCGGTCCGAGTCAATCGGACCTCCAAAGGTCCAACAGCAAGCATCGGACCATGTTCAGCAAGGAGGAGAAATCCATGAAGACGACTTTCAGAGCCCTGCTCGCCACAGCCGCGATGGCCGCGCTGGCAGGAACCGCAACTGCGGAAGAGGTGAAGAAGATCGGCGTAGCCGTGCCGAACCTGCAGGCAGACTTCTTCAACCAGATCAAGCTCGGCGTAGAGGGCTATGCCGGCGGCAAGGGGATCGAGGTTATCGTGGTCGATGCCAAGAACGACACCGCGACTCAGGTCAGCCAGGTCCAGGACCTCATGACGCAAGGTATCGATGCCTTCATCTACATCCCTGCCGGGGCCGCGGCGGCCGCCGTGCCGACCCGCCTTGCACGCGCCGAAGGCATCCCCGTGATCAATGTGGACCGCACGCCGGAAGGCGAGCCCGGCGACACATTCATCGCCGGCGAAAGCGTGAAGTCAGCCTATGCGGTTTGTGATCACCTGATCCGCCTGCAGGCCGGTGCGGGCAAGATGGCGATCATTCATGGTCAGAAGGGCACAACGCCCGAGGTCGACCGCTTCAAGGGCTGCAAGCAGGCCATTGACGAGAACCCGGGTGTCGAGTTGGTCGCCCAGCAGTGGAGCCATCAGTGGTCCCCGGACGAGGGTTTCTCAATCGCCCAGAACATGCTTCAGGCACACCCGGAGATCACCATCATCTTCGGCCAGGCTGACGGTCTTGCCATGGGTGCGGCCAAAGCGGTCGAGGTTGCGGGTCTGCAGGATCAGGTCATCATCGGCGGCTACGATGGCGATGTCGCCGCACTGGAGTATCTGGCGGAATGCAAGGGCCCCTTCTGGGTGACGGCGACGCAGAGCACACAGTTGATGGGTCGCCTGGCTGTCGATTCGGCCTTGGCGGTCGCCAAGGGCGACAACGTGCCCGAGCGCCAGATCCCCGATGCGGTGCTGACCACCTGTGCGAATGCCCACCGTTTCGTGGCCAAGCACCCCTAACCTCAGACGAGCCAAGTGCGCCATGACCGAGGCCGGATCACCGCTCCTCCTGCTCAGGGGCATCCGCAAGTCCTATGGGCCGACGGAAGTCCTGCACGGGATCGATCTGGACATTCACGCCGGTGAGGTCGTGGCGCTGCTTGGTGAAAACGGTGCCGGGAAATCAACGATCTCCGGCATCATCGCCGGGGCGACACGGCCCTCTAGCGGTGCAATGACGTGGCAGGGCGGGGCCTACCGGCCCGCCAGCCCGCGCGAGGCCATCGACCATGGCGTTGGCCTCATCCACCAGGAACTGAGGCTTCTGCCGCCTCTCTCGATTGCCGAGAACGTCTATGTCGGCCGCTATCCCATGCACCTCGGCAAGGTCGATCGGCGCAAGATGGTGGCCGACGCCGGTGAACAGCTCCAGCGACTGGGCCTTCACATCCCGGCGACGCGGCGAGTCGAGGGGCTGTCGACCGCCAACCAGCAACTGATCGAAATCGCCAAGGCGCTGGCGCTCAACGCGCGCCTCCTTATCCTCGATGAGCCCACCGCCTCTCTCGGCGGCGCCGAGGTCGAACTGCTGTTCCAACAGGTCGAGAAGCTGCGTGCCGAAGGCGTGGGTATCGTCTACATCTCGCACCGCTTGGAGGAGATCCGTCGAATTGCCGACCGCATCGTCGTGCTACGCGATGGCGATAAAGTTCGGGAGTTCGACAAGGGCGATGTCGACGTGCGTTCCATTGTCGAAAGCATGGTGGGCCGTAGCCTGGAACGTATGTTCCCCGAGATGCCCACACCCGGTGACGCGGTGACCTTGGCGGTCGAGAATTTCTCCTCGCCCCAGGGCGACTTTCGCGATATCAACTTCCAGGTCCGGCGTGGCGAGATATTCGGCATCGCCGGTCTCGTCGGTGCCGGCCGCACAGAGCTTGTGCGTGCCATGACCGGCGTCGATCCCATTGCCTCGGGCCGCGTCACCCTAAACGGGCAAGAGATCACCCCGCGGCATCCCGCACAGGCCATTCGAAACGGAATCGCGCTGGTGCCCGAGGATCGCAAAGATCAGGGCTTGATCCTCGAGCATTCGATCACCGAGAACATCGGTTACTGCAACCGCGAGGCCGTCACCCGGAACGGATTCGTCATCGGCCGACAGCTGCGTGACTTCGCCGAGGCTGCGATCCGGCGCTTCGGCGTAAAGGGCGAAGCGCGTCAAGACGCAGGAGAGATGTCGGGTGGAAACCAGCAGAAGGTCGTTCTGGCCAAGTGGCTGGCCAAGGATCCGCAGATCGTCGTCATGGACGAACCCACACGCGGGATCGACGTGGGCGCCCGTTCCTCGATCTACGACATCATCAAGGACCTGGCCGCCGAAGGGCGCTCGGTCATCGTTGTTAGCTCGGACCTCGAGGAGGTACTGGGCGTGTCTCACCGCATCCTGGTGATGGCGCAGGGTCGGCAGGCCGGTATCCTGAACAGAAAGGACGCAAACGAAGTCTCCGTGATGGAACTCGCGACGAGGTGACCAGGAAGGAGATGACCTCATAGCCGACCGTGCAGGAAATGCCTCCTAGAGCAGATGCATCAATCACTGAATCGATTGTGATGTGACGGGATGATGCAAGTCTGATTGAAGGTCTCCAGACAAGGAGGTCTTGGATGGGACGAGCATTGAGTGGCGATCTGCGGGTTCGTGCTATGACACTTCATAAAATGAATGTGCTCTAGTACTTCTGGGCCGACGATGGCGGCGCCACACGTTCACTCTACGAGCTGCAGCAGGATATGGACGACCCGCTCCGCCTCTAACCCGGATATCTCACAGGGTTTAGTGCTTCAGGAGTTCGAGTCGGTGAAAATATGAGTGAGAATAAACATTTACACTGGATCCGGAGGGCCGCACGATGCCGACACACTGTCTCGCAGATTCGATTGTCTTTGCACGCGTCGAAGGACGCAAGGTATTAGCCGATTTCGACGGCAGGCGGATCTCCTCGGACGCCGCTGCCCTGCTGCTCGGCGCAACCGACGAGGCGATCGGCTTAGTGGATCGCTTTGCCGAGTGCTTTCAGGCTGGCCGCCAGGCCGGACACGTGGTGCAGGATGTGCCAATCTCTTAGTAAGGCGCTGGTCCGCGACGGACTGCGCGACAAGCACGGGATCGTCGGCAGCGAGCGAGCTGTCGAACAACCGGCCGAGTAACGCAGATCTGCCTTTGAACCACAACGGGCGGGGCCGTCAAAGACCCGCCCGTTTCTTTGGGCCGGTGGCTACACGCGTCGCCACGCGCAACGAGAGCAGTCTTGCACTCTGAAATTCAAACTTTCTCCACAATTGAGACCGCTTGTCCGAGATGAGGCGACGCAAAGACACTTTCAAGGCTGTTTAATGAACAGATTTTCATTTAGTTACATCAGGCCAATTTGGCGTCGCGTGGGAAAGCAATCGGTCTTTCGATGCCACAACGCAAAAAATGGAGACAAACGTTGAGCGCTGACATCATCATGCTTGCGACCAAACACTCTGAAAATCGCACTCATCGGCCGAGTTGGTCTCGAGGCGCTGGACCGGCCGCAAGCGAGTGCTGCCGGCCTCACTCAGTGTGGCTTCACTTGGGCGCCAAACGCCCGCCAGAACCTCGACGGCGAGGCGCCCGACGATCATCGCCTGCACGCTTTTGTCACCCGGGACCCCAGCTCAAGGCAAAGCGCGCGCAGCTTCTAGCCGCGTAACACAGGTCAAACGAGGGAAGGCGACACCGACGCCACTGCAGCAGTGCGCAAAAGCCGGCCCCGGCAGGCGATCAGCCGGCCGCGCCTTCCCTCTTGGCCGCCCAGTTGCGGCACCAGGGAGTACAGAAGAGCGTCCCGGTCTCGCTCTTCACCTGCTCCTTATCGTTCTCATAGACCAAGATTCCACAGTTGGCACATTTGAGATAGCGCTCGACATAGAGGCGATTGGCCGAGAACTTCATTCCGCTGCCTCCCCGTAACCATAGTCGCGACTGGCGCCTTGGGAACTGACGTAACCCTCGGCAAGATCGGTGGCAATCGCCTCCCCCCGGCGTTCGGCCGGGTTGCCGTGGCCGCCGCCTCCCGGCATCACCAACTTCACGCGGTCGCCTTGGCGGATGGTTATGTTGGAGTATTTGGAGCTGGAGTTTTTGTTGAAGGCTTGGGCGACCGTCATCCAGTCGCTTTCGCCCTCTCGCATGAAGAGGGTCGCACCGCGGCCGCCGGGCTTGCCACCCTCCAGGCCCCAGGGTTCCAGCTCATGGCGATCGGTCATCTGGCTGGCGATGATCTCCTCGTTGAGGCAGAGCAGGGTCTTCTCATAGCCCAAGCCGCCGCGATACTTTCCGGGGCCGCCGCTGTCCGGCAAGAAGTGCCAGTCCTCGATGCGGAAGGGAAAACGGGTCTCGAAGACCTCGACCGGAATGACACGACAGTTGCCGTTGATGGAATCGACGGCCGTGTTGCCGTCGGCATAGGCACGGCCGCCCCAGCCCACGACCTCGATGTCGTAGCAGGCGAAATACTCGTCGTGGACCTTGTCGTGGCCACCGAAGACGAAATTGCAATGGGTGCAGCCCTCGGCCGCCATGGCCCGTTCCGGCACGGCCTGGGCCAGGGCACCGATCACGGCACCGGCGATGCGCGGATGGGTCTCGGTGTTGCCGCCGACCTCGGGAGCCGGGTAGTCGACATTCACCACGCTACAGGGCGGTGCCAGAATGCGAATCGGTCGGAAGCATCCGCTGTTCTTCGGAATCGAGGGGTCGGTCAGATGCAGGATGGCGTTGTAGGTCGCCGACCAGGTCACGCCCAAGGTTGCATTGATCGGCCCGCGTGCCTGCGACGAGGAGCCGTGATAGTCGACGATGATCCCGTCGTCCTCCTTGATCACGGCGACATGAATGTCGAAGCGCCGCGCTTCGATGCCATCGTTCTCCACCTGATCGTGGAAACGATAGACACCGTCGGGAATCTCGGCCAACTCGGCCCGCATGCGCCGCTCGGAGTAGTCCAGCAGATCGGAGACCGTCTCGGCGGCCTTGGCGGTGCCGTACTTGGCGAAGATCTCCTTCATCCGCCGCTCGCCCAGGTCAACAGCGGAGATCAGGGCGCGCAGATCGCCGTAGTTGTAGCGCGGCGTGCGCACATTGGCGAGCAGCAGCTTCCAGACGTCCTCGTTGTCGACGCCGCGGCGTTTCAGCTTCACCGGCGGCACGCGGATACCCTCGTGGAAGATCTCCGTCGCCTCGCCGCAGAAGCCGCCGGGCACCATGCCGCCGACCTCGGCGATATGGCCGATGGAGACGGCATAGCCCTGCAGTTCGCCCTCGACGAAGATCGGCTTGAAAAAGGTGTGCTCCGGCGTATGCAGGCCGCCGCGGTAGGGATCGTTGTGGACGACGATATCGCCCTCTTCGATCCCCTCCTCTTCCAGCTCGCGCACGCAGGATTTGATCAGCAGGGGCATGCCGCCGATCTGCGCCGGACAGAACTCGGCCACCGCGATCATTTCGCCGTTCTTATCGGCAAGACCGCAGGTGAAGTCCAAGGCCTCATTGAAGATCGTGGAGTATGAGGTCTTCATGAGTGTTATGCCCATCTCCCGGCAGACCGACACCATGGTCGATTCCAGGATGTTCATTGTGACCAGATCCATAGCCTAGCCTCCTTGCGTGACGATGATGTTGCCCCAGCTGTCGACCTGGCCGTTCTGATTGGGGCGAATGACGGTGACCGAGGCCGGCTCTTCGATCACCGCCGGTCCGGCGATGCTATGGCCGGCGCGCAGGTCGGTGCGGCGATAGACCGAGATCCTGTGGCCGCCATCCTCGAAATGCACCGGGCGCAGGCTGCTCACATGCGGTGGACCGGCGGCCGGAGCCAGTCGTGCTTCCTGCGGCTTCAGCGAGGGCGCGATGGCCGCCACCGAGACATTGACCAACTCGATGGTCTCGCCGGGAATGGAGAAGCCGAAACGGGCCTCGTGGGTCTCGTGGAAGCGCTGCCACAGCTTGGCCAAGCCCTCGTCGTCGAAGCTGGCCTCCGCATAGGGCAGTTCCAGCTCGTAGTTCTGTCCGAGATAGCGCAGTTCGAAGGTCTGGATGACCTGAATCTCGTCCTTGTAGCCCTGGCGCGTCAGCTCGCCGACGGCATCGGCCACCAAATCCTGCAGGGCCTGGGTGCACCAGTCTCGGTCCAGCTTGCTGGAAGTCCCCTGCAGGGTGCGCTGCTTGTCGACCCGGGCATCGGTCATGATGAAGCCGTAGGCTGAAAACTGCCCCGGATGATTGGGGATCACGGCGCGCGGGATGCCGGCCATCTCGATCAGGTCACAGGCCGAGAGCGGCCCGGCACCGCCGAAGGCCAGAAGCGAGAAATCGCGCGGGTCCAGCCCACGCTCCAGCAGGACCGAGCGCAGGGCACCCACCATATTGTTGTTGGCGATCTGCACGGTGGCGAGCGCCGTCTCGATTCGCCTCATACCCAGGCGCTCTGCCAGATTGGCGATCGCCTGGCGGGCCGGCTCGATCTCCAGTTGCATGGCGCCGCCCAGGAAGAAATCCGGATTGATCCGCCCCAGCACGAGATTGGCGTCGGTGACCGTCGCCTCGGTTCCCCCCTTGCCGTAGCTGGCCGGGCCGGGTTCAGCGCCGGCCGACTGCGGCCCGACGCGCAGCATGCCGCCCTTGTCGATCCAGGCAATGGAGCCGCCGCCGGCGCCGATGGTGCGCACGTCGATCATCGGTACCTGGATCGGGATACCCCACTCGATCTCGAAGTTGGTTGTGAAGGAGGCCTTACCGCCGACCACGGTCGAGCAGTCGGTCGAGGTCCCGCCCATGTCGAAGGTGACAAGATGATCCAGGTCCAGATGCTTTGCCAGGCTGGTCGCGGCGACGACGCCGCCGGTCGGACCGGAGACCGTGAGATTGACGGGCGCCGCCATGGCGCCCTCCAGGCCGGCCTCGCCGCCGTTCGACTTGATCACCACGACCCGACCGGCGACGCCGAGGTCTTCGAAACGACGAAGCATCTCTTCGAAGCTCTGCCGCACGATCGGCTTCAGGTAGGCATCGGCCAGAGTGGTCGAGGCGCGCTCGTACTCTTTCCATTTGGGCAGCACGTCGAAAGAGATGGAGACCGCGGTCCCGGGCAGATCTTCGACCAGGATGTCGCGCAGCAAGCGCTCGTGGCGAGGATCGAGGTAGGAAAAAAGCAACATCACGGCGATGGCGTCGATGTCCCCGCGCTTGCGAATCTCGGCGGCTATCTCCCGCACCTCGGCCTCGTCCAGGCTCTCGAGCACTTGGCCGTCCCGATCGATACGCTCGGCCACTTCGAAACAGTCCGCGCGCCGCACCAAGGGTTCGGTCTTGATCCAGGACATGTCGTAATGGGCTCGGCGATTGCCGCGCTGAATGAAGGGGATGTCCTTGAAGCCCTTGGTCGTGACATAAGCGATCTTGCCGCCTTTGCGCTCCAGCAGGGCATTGGTAGCGATGGTCGTCCCCAGGCGCAGATGCTCGACCCCGTCGAGGTTGCCCAAATCCTCCAAGCCGGTCAGCACGCCTTCGATCGGCTCCGTCGGCGTCGAGGCGTTCTTCCAGACCTTCAGCTCGCCGAGCTTGCGATCATAGGCCACGAAGTCGGTAAAGGTTCCTCCGATATCGACACCGACCAGATAGCGCATGCCCACGTCCTCCCTCTCTGCCCCGCCCTCTTCATCCAAGGCTTTCTTGATCGAAAGCCCAATAGAATGGCAACCGATATGACCACCAGGGATGAAAAGATATCGTCACCATGCTGGCGAAGCTTTCTCGCCAAGGCAAGCACCGGGATCGGACGAAGCGGCGAGACTGGCCGCCGGCCAGGCAAGACTCCCTATCGCGAGACACAGCTTATAGCGCCCGGCATCGGCGAAAGACCCAGCCTCAAGAGGCCGAGGGCCCGTTCAGGACTGCGTTCCACCAGCAATCCCCACAGCTTGGATGACGACGGTCCGCCTCACGAGACTATGGTGATTTAGCCGCCGGCAGTTTCCTCTTCCTTCGGCACGATGTAGCCGCTGTCGTCCAGCTTGCCGCCATGCTGCTTTGCTTCGTCTATCAGTTCCTCGTGCCACTTCAGCCGGCCGCCGTCGTTGCCGCCGACGATGGCGATCACCTCGATGGTCTTGTCGTCCGCATTGCAGAAGCCGCGCATCACATGGATCGGGACGGTAACCGTATCCAAGGGTTCCAGAATGACCTCGTTCTCGCCCTTGTCACCCCAAAACACGGCCAGCTTGCCATTGACCGGCATGAACACCTCCTCGGTGTCGTGCGCGTGCAGGCCGGCCCCCTTGCCCGGGTCGACCTTGATGAGGGACAGACTGAAAGGATGCTGGATGTTGATCGCCGGCTGCATCTCCGGGTCCTCGAAGACCGACTGACCGATGATCGAGAAGAGATCGCGCTCGTAGCGCGGTATCACCGTGTCGATGAAGGATTCGGGATAGGGTTTCAACGCGGCGCGCCGGGCAACCCGGCTGGCCAGCATCTCTTCCACACTTGGCGTTTTTGCCATGGGGACCTCCTAAATTCCAGGTAGGCGGTTATCGGCGCCACTGCGCCATGGGACTGGATCAGAGTCGAGGTGCTCGACCTTCTTGATCATTAGCTCAATATAACCCTGCCACATGCCACTGTCACACTTTGGATGGACCTCTTCTAGGAGGCTGCGCTTTTCCGGAGCCTGGAACAGTGGCCTGTTGCGGCATGGGGAAGCGGTAGGAAACCAGATGTTATTTAAGCACCTGGGAAAGCGCTTTGACCACTTGGTTACGTTCATTTGCTGGATTCACTTTTACACACAACCAATCAACGCAACCGCACCCACCCTTGTCATACTCCGGCTTGACCGGAGTATCTTGCGTCGCTTGACCAGCCAGCGGATGGCGATCTTCCGGTCAAGCCGGAAGATGACAGTGGGAGGGAAAGTGAGAGCAAAGAAAGGTTGTATCCAGCAAAACCAAAACGTGGCTTTCGCCTTGCTGCTCTCTAAGTGTTCCATCCCGGATGGTCGCATAAACCCTCGCCGGCGGGCGCTGTTCGTGGCATGCTCCATCCTGGGCGAGGTTCGGGACGGAGGACGAGCATGCCGATCTCTTCACAAGCAGGCAACGACGACGCCGAAGGTGCGGGCGGCGATCCAGGCGAGCGACGAGCCGGCTTGGGTCCTGGCCGAGCGGTACGGGATCTCCGAGCAGACCGTGTGGAAGTGGCGGAAGCGGGACAGCGTCCACGACCGGAGCCACACGCCGCAGAAGCTGCAGACGACGCTGACACCAGCCCAGGAGGCTGTCGCCGTGTCTCTGCGCAGGACCCTGCTGTTGCCCCTCAACGACCTGCTGGCCCTGGTCCGCAAGTTCCTGAACCGGATGTCTCGCACTCGGGGCTCGACCGCTGCCTGCGCCGGCACGGCATGTCCAAACTGCCAGACCTGAAGCCGAAGGCGGCAGCCACCGGGAACCACGAGTTCGACCGCCTCTGCGCGGAGCTTGGCACCGGGCACCGCCTCGCTCCGCCGATGCGGCCCGAAACGAACGGCAGGGTGGAGCGGTTCAACGGCCGGATCGAGGACGTCCTGCAGAGCCACCGCTTCCGCTCCGGCGAGGATCTTGAGCAGACGCGCCTGCGCTACGTCCGTCTTTACAACGGCCAGCTCCCCGCAATCCGTGCTCAAGGGGCGCACGCCCATCGACGCGCTCAAGGGCTGGTACCGCCAGAAGCCGGAGCTCTTCAAAAAGAGACCGTACAATCACACGAAATGTGACACCTAGAGCACATTCATTTTATGAAGTGTCATAGCCTGCTGGTGCGAAATCGTTTGCGCACTCGTGCGGCTCGAACAGACCGATGATGTAGCCCACGGTATTCCAGAGGGTGCTAATGATTCTTTCGGCCTTTGCGCGGATCAGTGATTTGAGTTTGGTGAAAGCCATCTCGATTGGGTTGAAGTCGGGACTGTAGGGCGGCAGATATGTGAGGGTGGCGCCTGTGGCCTCGATGGCCTGTCGGACGCCGGCGGCCTTGTACGCCGGCAAGTCATCCATGATCACGACATCTCCGGGATTAAGGGTCGGCGCCAGCGCTTGCTCGCTATAGGCAAGAAAAGCGACACCATTCATGGCGCCGTCGAGCACCGTCGGCGCGGTCATTCCGGTCAGCCGAAGCGCACCGGTAAAGGTGGTTGTCTTCCAATGCCCGTGGGGGATGACCGCGCGACAGCGCTCGCCCCGCCTGGAACGCCCACGCAGCCGCGCCATCTTCGTCGACAGGCCCGTCTCGTCGATGAAGACCAGCCTGGCCGGATCGAAGTCGAGTTGGCTGTCAAACCAGGCCTGGCGCTTTCTCAAGACCTCCGGCTGCTCCTGCTCCAATGCGTGCGCGGTCTTTTGTACGTGAAGCCGCACCCGCGCAGCCAGTTGTTCAGCGCGCTCCGGCCAATCCGGACGTCGCGCTCGTCCGCGAGGCGCGCCACCATCTCATTGAGCGTGATGTCCTTGTCAGTCTCAATCAGGGTCAGCCTCAATCAGGCCCACGATGAAGCCTTCATGCCCATCAAGGCTCGACCCGCGTCACCGACCGGTCGGTCGCCGCTCCACCTCACCGGCTTTGGCCCGTGATATCCAGCGGATCGCGGTCGATGGCGCCACACCGAACCGCGCCGCCGCACCACGCGCCGACAGGCCCGCCTGCGATGCCTTCAAAACACGAACCCGCAGATCGCCACTCGATGCTCGTCCCATCCAAGACCTCCTTGTCTGGAGACCTTCAATCAGACTGGCATCATCCCGTCACATCACAATCGATTCAGTGATCGGTGCATCTGCTCTAGGGGCGCATTTCTGGCAGGGCGACATCGATGCCGCCTATCGCCATCAATTGGCGCCCAGCGGCATCACTCTGGAGGAGCTGAGAGCAAACCCGGCCGGACGTTCGGTCACGCCGCATACCCGCTACCGCAAGTACGCGTAAGAGGTGGGCGGAGTGGCAAAGGGCTTCGCAACCCCATCGCGCAAGATCGAACTCTATTCCGAGACCTTCCTGGATGCCAGCTATCCGCCCTTGCCGGTCTATGAGGAGCCCAAGATCCGGCTGGTCGCCCGGCCGGATCTGGCAGCCCAATTCCCTTGGTTCTGACCTGTACCAAGGACACCCTCTACTGCGAAAGCCAGCATTGGAACCGGCCCAGCCTGCGCCGTCGCGCGCCCGAGGCGTAGGTGGATCTGCACTCCGAGGCGGCCGAAGCCCGCGGCATCGCGGCTGGCGATTGGGTGACGATCGAGCCCCCCAAGGCCACGGTAAAGGCACGCGCCCGCTTCGACGCCACCTGGCCCCGAACGTGGTCTGCGGCCAACACGGCTGGTGGGAAGCCTGCGCCGAGATCAATGTACCCCGGCTTCCCCACCTTCGGACCGGACACGGCCAATTTCAACCTGGCGATCGACCAGGACGAGGTCGACGCGGTCAGCGGCTGGTCCCCTTGCGCGCCTGTCTCTGCAAGGTCAGCTGCCTGGAGTAGCGCCTCACCACCCCCAGAGCTGTTCGCTGGCTTTGGCAGCACCCTGGCTCAGGCTCTGCAGCTTGGCATAGCAGATGTCCTCGTCGATCTTGCCGAAGCCGGCGAAGGTGGAGAAGCCGCAGTCGCTACCGGCCACCACACGCTCGCGGCCGACCAGATCGGTGAAGCACAGAATGCATTCGGCTACTAGGTCGGGGTGCTCGACGAAGTTGGTGGTGCTGTCGATGACGCCGGGTATCAGGATCTTGTGCTCGGGAGCGCCGCGCTCCTTGAAGACCTGCCACTCATGGGTATGGCGCGGGTTCGATGCCTCGAAGAGAATCGAACGCAGCTTCACCTTCATCAAGGTGTCATGGACCTGAGCCATGGCGATGTCGTGCGTGTGCGGGCCCTCGTAGTTGCCCCAGCAGATGTGCAGGCGCATGGCCTCGGCCGGGATGTCGCGCAGCGCATGGTTCAAGACCTCGACCTGACGCTCGGCCCGCTTCACGAACTCCGCGTCGGAGAGATCGGTGAAAATGACATGCCGTCCGAAGGCGAGATCGGGACTGTCGAGCTTCAGGACGATGCCGGCCTTGTAGATCCGGTCATACTCCTGCTTCATCGCATCGGCCAGAGCTTCCAGATAGGCGCATCCTGGTCGGGATAGTGCTGATTGGGCTGAAAGA
This sequence comes from Rhodospirillales bacterium, assembly GCA_965202755.1. GTDB lineage: Bacteria > Pseudomonadota > Alphaproteobacteria > Kiloniellales > JACOMY01 > JACOMY01. The sequence continues at coordinate 83,086 of CBDBCL010000038.1, forward strand.
TCGAGATGATCCCAGGTGTGGCGCATTCATGAAGGCCCCGCCGGCCCGCGACGCACGCGCCGCGTCCGAGAGATTTCGCAAATCCCGTTCCAAGGGCTGCAGATCGCGTACCGAGACGGCGCCGACACAACAGAGCCGCTTCAGCTTCGGTGTTCCGCCCGTAGCCGCCACCTTGTCGCGATAGACCGGATAGTCGTCCAGGTCCTGAGGCACGTTGCACGGCGCGTTGCCGCCAAATCCGTCTAGACGCTCGGCCACATAGGTCGCATAGGAGATCTTGCTCATCTCCCCATCGCTCACCAGGTCGATGCCGCTATCGACCTGGCGCTGCACGACCGAGGCGACCTCGGCCCCGACTCAAGCCTCGAAGGCCTCGCCGCCATCCTTGGCGAAGAGCAAGGCCGAGAGCTCGGCACCGCGCGGCAGGCTGCCGACATGGGTGGTCAGAATGCGATCCTTGCTGATGGCCATGGGCAGGTCTCCTCTCTGGATGAATCTCTAGCGCCTGGCTAATGCAGGCGGTGCCGTGTGATTGGACATTCCACTAGCGCGCCGCCTGTCCGCCGATGAAGCGCTGCAGGACGAGGGGGATGGAGTTCATGAAGATGTCGACATTGGCCTCGATCACTGGCGTCAGATCGTCTGGGGTCTGCATGCGGTAGATGTGCTTGCGGATCAGCTGGTAGATCACCGAGGAGTGCAGGCAGTAGACCAGATGCTCCTCGTAGTCGCTGATCGCTCCCTGCTCATCGCCGCACCCCAATTCTTCCCTGATCTCCTGGGCAATGCGCAGGATGATGCGCTCGCGCACCTGGGCGTGATAGCGGGAGTTGATGTCGATGTCGCGCAATGCCGAATAGAGGGTGATGCGGATCCACTCCGGCCGGTCGCCGGTCGCGTAGTAGTCGCGATAGAACTGCTTCAGACGGCTGCGCAGTGAACGACTGCGATCACTGAGGGTTGCGACCCATTCGTCCTTCCAGCGGCTCAGGAAGACATCCTGATAGACCCGATCAATCAGCGCTTCCTTGGTCGGAAAATAGTGGAAGATCAGGGCCTGACTGACGCCGATGGAGTTGGCCAGTGCGCGGGTCTCGCCGTCGAATCCCTGTTCGGCGAAATAGCGAATTGCGCCCTCGACGATCATACGCTCGCGGTCTTCCGGGCTCAGCCGGCGCCGGCGTGCAAGCTTCGAGCGATCTGCAATCTCTTTCCTGCCGCTGCCGTCTGGGCTCTCCGTGCCGGTCTCGTCATTGCTCATGGCGTTGCCGGGATTCCTTCTACCCGCTTTGCCTCAGGAACCACGCGACCCTCTGAACGAGCAACACGGCCGGCTAAAGTCGCTGCCCATCCGAGCCAAAGAAATGGAGCTGATCCGGATCGGGAATGATTGGCAGGACCTCGTCCTCACTTATCTTCGGTTGTCCGGGCAAACGCAGCTTAAACAACTGTCCGCCGATGGAGACATCGACGATGGTGAAGCCTCCTAAAGGCTCGATGGCAACGACTTTGCCCTTGATCATCGGTCCATCGCTTTCCGCGATCCGCAGGTGCTCGGGGCGGATACCGCAGAACATCTTCTGGTCGGAGACTTGGCCTGACGGAGGAGCAACGCTGTAGTCGCAGCCCTCGAGGTCCAGGCGGGTGCCGCCGTCCGCCAGGCTGCCGGAGAGAACATTGATCGGCGGGGAACCCACCAGCTTGGCGACATCCAGGCTGTTCGGGCGGTCGTAGATCTCTTCAGGAGTACCGACCTGCGTCGCCTTTCCCTCCAGCAGAATGGCGACTCGATCGGAAATCGAGAGCACCTCTTCCTCGTCGTGGGAGACATAGACGAAGGTGTGGTCGTTCTCACGCTGCAAGCGCTTCAGCTCGACCCGCATTTCTTCACGCAGGCGCGCATCCAGGGCGGCAATCGGCTCGTCCAAGAGAAAGGCCTGCGGCTCGCGCACGAAGGCCCGGCCCAAGGCGATACGTTGGCGCTCGCCGCCGCTCATCTGTCCCGGCTGCTTGTGCAGAATGTGGGCGATGTGCAGCACTTCGGCGACACGGTCCAGGCGCTGATCGACCTCGTCCGACGGCATCTTGGCCTCGGTCAGCGGAAAGGTGATGTTCTCGCGCCCGGTCATATGCGGAAAGAGCGCCAGATTCTGGAACACCATGGCCAGGTTGCGCCGATCCACACCGACACCGGCGACATCCTCTCCATCGATCAAGATGCGCCCCTCGTCGGGTTTCATCAGGCCCAGCATGGCCCGGAGGATCGAGGTCTTACCCGACGAGGGTGGGCCGAAGATCCCGAAGAATTCGTTGTCCTGGATGGTGAGTTCGATCGGCCCCAAGGTGAAGGAGGGATAGCGCTTGGTCAGCGTCTCGAGCTGAATCTGAGCCATGTCAGGCTGCCCGCCCCGCGCGCAAACGCCTGCCGTCGGCGGCGCTGAAGGCCAAACAACTCTCGGCACTCAAGGACAGTGTGACCCTTTGGCCCGGACGTGCCTCGGCAGCATCGTCCATGGCTCTGATGTCGTGCGTGCCGACCCGCAGATGCAACTGCCGCTTCGGCCCGACACGCTCGATCACATCTACTTCGGCACTGACCGAGCGATCCTCCTCGCTCTGTGGCTCGCCCAAATAGATGCTCTGCGGACGAATGCCCAAGACGGCCTCTTTGGCACCGGGTTCGCTGGCGAAGGCGGCGACCACAGGCGGCGGCAGAGGGATCTCGCTGCCTTCGGCCAGGCGAAGGACTACCTCGTTTCCGACCTCCGCCAGATGGCCCTCCAGCAGGTTCATGCTGGGGCTGCCGACGAAGTTGGCGACGAAGCGATTGTCGGGCTCGTTGTAAACCTCCAAGGGTTCGCCGTACTGCATCAGCTTGCCCTGGTCGATGATGGCGATCTTGTCGGCCAGGCTCATCGCTTCGACCTGGTCGTGGGTGACATAGACCATGGTCTGCCCGAAGCTATGCTGCAGCACCTTCAATTCGGCACGCATGTAGGCACGAAAGCCGGCATCCAGATTGCTCAAAGGCTCGTCCAGCAGGAAAATGCGCGGCTCGATCACCGCCGAGCGCCCGATTGCCAGCTTCTGCATCTCGTTCACCGAGAGCGAGGCGGCAGACTCCGCTAGGCGATGAGAAATGCTCATACGCTCGGCCATCGCCTTCACCTTGCGCTCGATCTCCGGCTTCGGCAGCTTGCGCACCTCCAGCCCGTAAGCCAGGTTCTTGTAGACGCTGAGGTGGGTGAAGATCGCGTAGTTCTGGAACACGAAGCCAATGTTGCGGTCCTGCACACGCACCCCGTCCAAGCGTTCGCCGTCGAAGAGAATCTCGCCTGCGGTTGCAACCTCGATGCCGGCGATCATGTTCATCGTCGTGGTCTTGCCGCAGCCCGAAGGGCCCAGCAGGGCGACGAAAGCACCGTCCTCGATCTCCAGAGCGAGGCGGTCGACGGCGGTCAGGTCGCCGAAGCGCTTGGTGACGGACTTCAGGGTTATCGATGACATCGCTCAGCGCCCCTGCTGGTTCTTGGCCATGTACTTCAGGCCATAGACGGCCAGCAGACTGAGAGCCACCAGAATGGTCAGCCCGATGGCCGCCACATAGGCCCAGTCCAGATCGCCGAAGGTCAGCTTGTAGATGAATATCGAGATCGATTCCGTGGCCACACCCGGACCGCCCTTGGTCATGATGTAGATCAGGTCGAAGATCTTGAAGCACTCGACCGAGCGCAGCACGATGGCGATGATGATCACGATCTTCATCCGCGGGATGATGATCTTGCGGAAGTTCTGCCAGTTGGAACCGCCCAGCAGTTTCGCCGCCAGCAGCTGGTCGGCCGGCACGCCCAGCATCCCGGCCAACAGGATCAGGAACATCAAGGGCGTCCACTGCCAGATGTCGGCGATCATCACCGCGATGAGGGAGCGGTTGTTGTCGGCCAGCCAGGAGAAGTTCGAGGGCAGTCCCAGGTGATCGTTGATCGGGCCGGTGCCCTGGAACAGCAGGAAGAACATCAAGCCGACCACGGCCGGCACGATCATCATCGGCGTCAGCAGGATGCTGTAGAAGAGCTTGCGGCCGGGAAAACGATCGATGAAGAGGTAGGCCAGCCCCAATCCTAAGAAGAACTCCGCCGGCACCACCACGATCATGATCAGGACCGTGCGCCAGATCGCCCCCCAGAACTCACTGTCAGTGAACAGCAGCTCGTACTGCTCGAACCAGATGAAGCCCTCGTAGGCGTAGTACCAGGGGATGCCGTCCAGCGGCGTCCACCAGGTCAGGCTCAAATAGACCTGCATCAGTAGCGGAAAGACGACGATGAACAGCAGGAGGCAGATCGTCGGCAGGACGAAGCAGAGCCCCAGCGCCTCGGGATTGCGCGAGACCCGGGCCCAGAAGCCAGCCTGCGGGTTGCCGTCCAGTGCGCTCATTGCTTCAAGGCTCCGAAGGTCAGGCCGCGCACCAGATGTTTCTGGATCATCAGCCCGAAGATCACCGGCGGGATTGCCGCGATGACGCCAAGCGCCGCCTTCATACCGTACATCTGCCCGCCCATCGCCGAGGTCAGGGTGGCCATATAGACCGGCAGGGTCACCCACTCCTTCTGCGTCAAGAGCAGTGCGAAGAGATAGTCGGACCAGTTCAGGATGAAGACGAACAAAGAACAGGTCGCCAGACCCGGCTTCACGATCGGCAGGGTGATCTTGTAGAACACCCGCCAGTAGCTGCAGCCGTCGACCCGAGCGGCATCCTCGATCTCGATCGGCACCTCGTCGAAGAAGGTCTTCATCAACCAGAAGGCAAACGGCAGGGTGACGATGCCGTAGATCAGCGACAGGCCCCACCAGGTGTCGACCGCGCCGATGAAGGCCCACATCACCATCACCGGGATCATCACCGCCAGGGGCGGAAACAGCCTGAGCTGCAGCACCGAGAGCGGCAGCGACTTGGCCAGCCCGAAGCGCACCACCGCATAGGAGGAAAGCGTCCCGGCCACCACCGCCAGCAGGGAGCCGACGATCGAGGTCACCAGGCTGGAGATCAAGGGCCCGACGATAGTGCGGTCCAGCGACACCACCAGGCCTTCGGCCCGGCCGGCGAAGATGAACTCGAAGTTCTGCAGGGTCGGGTTCTGCGGCAACCAAGTCAGACCCGACACCGTCGTCCACTCCGGATGCGGCTTGAAGGCCATGGTGATCATCCAGACCAGAGGATACATCACCAGCAAGGTCGCCAAGACGATAAAGGCGTATTTGACGACAAGGGCCAAGGGGGAGGATTTCACGACCCGATCCACCTTTCCGTTCCACTTTTCAACCTCGTAGAGTGCGATTCAGACGACAGACCCTTTCGATTCTGACGTCATCGCGCTCCGGGCCGACAGGCGGCCAGAAACTCCACGGAACCGACGCAGGTCTCGATCGTCTGCCGATCAAGACCTGCGCCTGAACATTCACGGTCCCCTCATGGACATACGAGGGGTCAAGCGATTAGGGCGAAAGCCTAATCCTGATCGACGATGCTTGGCCAAGTCTTCCGGCTGGCGGCGATGTGATCCAGGATGCCGTTGCGCTCCTGCTTGCGGATGATGCGCTCCCACTTCTTGGAGGCGTTCTTCATCGCGTCTTCCGCCGTCTGCTGACCGGTCAAGGCTGCCTGAATTTCCTCATCCAGCGCGTTGTCCAAGGCCGTCTGCCCGGCGAAGTTCAAGGTCGGTGCGGAACGCGCGATGGTCTCGGGGATCGTGCGCATCGAGTAGTCGTGGTAGGTCGCCGCCACCAAGGGCTCCTTGAAGTTCGCCTGCTGCATCGGATCGAAGTAGCCGCCTGGATTGCCGGCCATCCAGGAGTAGATCCGGGTCGAACTCAGCCACTGCATGAAGAGATAGGCCGCCTCCGGATACTCGCTCTTCGACGAGATCCAAGCCGTAATGTGGTAGTAAAGCACCGAACGGCGGTTGATCTTGTCGCCGAAGCGCCGGCCCGGCGGCAGATGCGAGTTCAGCTTGCCCGTCGCCTTGCTCTTCGGTGTGCCGTCAGGATTGTAGCCGTCGCCGAACTTCACCAGGTTGGTATAGATCGCCGTGTGCGGGATCTGCAGGTTCCACATGCTGGCATAGGCTTCGGCCCAGGTGAAGGTGAGCGCGTCCGGCGGCGACCACTTGAAGGAGTTCACATGCTCCCTTGCCGCCTGGATACCCAGGTCGGTCGCCAGCGCCGGCGAGCCATCCTCCTCGAAGAAGTAGTTATTGGGGAAGTCCATCGAGGCGAAGCGGCCATAGAAGGTCGCCAAACCCCAGAAGGGGCTCATCAGGTTGCCGTTGCCCGACATCGGGCCGTAGCCGACATCCAGTCCGGTGAAGAACTCGGAGATCCGGTCGACGTCCTCCCAGGTCTGCGGCGGACCCAGCCAGACGCCATACTTGTCGGAGAACTTGCTCTGTACGTCGCCGTCGTCGTAGATGCCCTTGGTGTAGAACCAGGTCTGGAAGTCGCCGTCCAGGCTGAAGGCGTAGTAGCTGCCGTTATAGGTGTAGAGCAGCTGCTCCATCTCCGGCGTCGGCGTGCCGCGCTCCGGATCGGCCCAGTCGGGCTTGTACTTCTCGACATACTCGTCGCAGTTGACCGCACCGCCGGAGGTCACCAGATCGCCGGTGGAATTCCAGGGGCCGGTATAGACATCGAAAGAGCCGGAGCCTGTAGTGACGTCCTGCATGACCTTCTTGAAGATGTCCTCGGCCGGTGCACCGATGATGTCGATCTCGATCCCGGTCTCCTCCTCCCAGAGCCCCTTGACTGAGGGAGCGCCCTCGGGGAAGGGACCCAGCTGCCCGACCTTGCCGACCGGGAAAGGTTTGGTGATCTGGCCGATCGCTCCATCGGTCAGCAGCATCGTTATCTTCTTCGGCGCATTGCCGGCGGCCTGTAGCTTCTTGATGCCCTCGATGGCACGGCCTTCCGACATGCCTTCGTTGTACTGGAAGCGCTCGGCCCCCTCGAAGCCGGTCGGCCCGCCGGTCATGCCAGAGGCCAAGCCACCGGCCGCTCCGGCAGGGCGAATGTAGCGCGGCATGATTCCCACCGCAGCCGAGGCCGCGAGACCGCTGACCCCCAGCTGAAGTGCCTTTCGGCGCGATACGGTCTTTGACATGGTCTTTTCTCCCTTCCCTGTTCGACACTGGCAAGACGGCAACAGCGCACCGTCAAGCCTGCTTACGTCTGCGCCGCATTGGTCCAGGCGAAGGTCCTTCCGGCGCTGGAACTCCTTGCCTACCGAAGTTCCTTATTGATCGCATGATCTATTGATGCACAGGCGGCCAGAGTGGCGCAAGCGGTTTCACCGCCAGTCAGTATCTACTCCGTTGCGTCGCGTTGGATGATGCTGTGACCCGTGTCCACGAACTCCTCGATCCAGTACTCCTTAAAGCCGTAATTCCTTGCCGCGGCTTCGCGCGAAACGAAACCTTCCAGTACGTCTTCGACCACTTTGCCGCGTTCACGTTTCTGCCGCGCGCCGAAGCCGCCGCCACCTGGGGCCTTCACGGAGACGCGATCACCCGGTCGAACTGGGACGTTGGAATACTTGCTGGGACTGGGCTTGTTGAAAGCCTGCGAGATGGTTTGCCAGTCCTGGGTGCCCTCGCGCATGAAGAGTGTCGCCCCGGCCACCGACTGGCCGCCCTCGAACAGCCCCCAGGATTGACGCTTGTGCTTGTTGGTCATCTGGCTAATCAGCATCGGGCCAGTCGCCAGCATGGTCTTGGAGATGCTGAGCCCGCCGCGGTGTTCACCGGCACCGCCGGAATCGGTCCGCAAGGCATACTCCTCGACAATCCAGGGGTAGCGGGTCTCGAAGACCTCGGTCGGTGTGTTGGCGCAGTTCCCGTTGATCGAGTCGGTCGCATTGTTGCCGTCGGCAAAGGCCCGTCCGCCATAGCCGACATAGGTGAAATCGAAGCCGCCGAAGGACTCCTTGGTACGCTCGTCGAAGCCACCGAAGACGAAGCAGCCATGAGTCGTACCTTCCGAGGCCATGACGCGACCGGGTACACACTTCGACATGGCGCCGAAGATGCAGCAGACGATCAGTGGATGGGTCTCGGTGTTGCCGCCGACGTTGGAGCCGGGATAGTCCACGTTCATGATGGTGCCGGCTGGCGCCACCACCCGGATCGGCTTGAAGCAGCCCGAATTCTTTGGGATGGTCTGATCGGTGAGGTTCAGCATGGCGTTGAAGGAGGCCGAGTAGGCCACGCCCAGGGTGGCATTGATCGGCCCCTGCGCCTGCGGCGAAGAGCCGGTGTAGTCGATCACCACCTCGTCGCCCTGCACGTGAACGGCAACCCGGATCCAGAACTCGCGATCCTCGATGCCATCGTCCTCGAGGCAGTCCTCGAAGTCGTAACGGCCATCGGGAAAGGCGGCGATCTCGGCCCGCATGCGCGCTTCGGAATAGGTCAGGAGGTCAGACACCGTGGTGGTGAACTTTTCGACCCCATACTTGCCAATCAGCTCGATCATCCGCCGCTCGCCCAGATCGACGGCCGAGATCAAGGCGCGTAGGTCGCCGTAGTTGCCGCGCGGCGTGCGCACATTGGCCAGCAAGAGCTTCCAGACCTCGGGCACATCCTGGCCTTTTTTGATGATCTTGACCGGCGGGACGCGTACGCCCTCATGGAAAATCTCCGTCGCTTCTCCCGGAAAACCGCCCGGGACCATGCCGCCGACCTCGACGAAATGGCCGATGCAGACGGCGAAGGCGACGATGCGTCCCTCCGCGAATATCGGCTTGAACATGGTGTGCTCGGGCGTGTGGAGGCCACCGCGATAGGGATCGTTGTGGACGATGACATCGCCCTCGTCGATCTCGTCCAGGGGAATCTCCTTGACCATGGAGCGCACCAGCAAGGGAACACCGCCGATCTGGGCCGGGCAGAACTCGGCCACCGCGATCATCTCGCCCTCGGCGTTCGCCAGCGCGCAGGTGAAATCTTCGGCCTCGCTGAAGATGGTCGAATAGGCCGTCTTCTGCACGTTGACCCCCATCTCGCGGCAGATGGCGACCATCGCCGATTCGATGATGTTCATCGCGACCATATCCATTGCTCACACTCCCTTCACGTCTCTTCGCGGCAGCGGCGACCGGAGCGCCTACTCTGTCCGATTGATGCCTTCCTTAGGCAGCGGAATGCTGGGATCGGCGATGCCCTTTGCGCGGGCTCTGTTCCACGCGATGCACCAGTCCGAGCAAAACAGCTTTTCTTCTTCTTTGACCGTTGCGGTGATCCCTTCACCGTAGATCAGGACACCGCAGTTGTCGCACTTCACGTAGCGCTCGATATAGTAGCCGTTGACATCGAATTTCATGATCGGATCCTCCCTCTCACGCCTTGGCCAGCGCGCCGATCAGCAGGTTACCATAACAATCCACGGTGACACTGTCTCCCGGTCGTACGACGGTGACAGAGGCGTCCTCCTCGATCAGCGCCGGCCCGGTGAAGCTATGCCCCTGCAGCAGGGTCTGGCGATCGTAGACATTTGCCCCCAGTCGCCCCTCGTCGAAGACGACACTGCGCTTTTCTTTGGGCACGGCCGGCCCTTCGGCCTGCGGCAGGGTGGCGAGATCGGGCTTCTGCGACTTGGCGTCGGCGGTGATCTTGATCGAAATCAGTTCGATCGTCTCGCCTGGAATGTTGAATCCAAAACGCGCCTTATGGGCGGCATGAAACAGCTCCCACATCTCGGCGATGGTGGTCTCGTCGAATGAGTCGAAGCCGATCGGCACCTCCAACTCGTGGTTCTGGCCGAAATAGCGCATCTCCAACGCACGCGAGATCGTCGCCTTGTCGCGATAGCCCTCGGCGGCGAGATTGGCCTGAGCCTCCTCAGCCAGATCGCTCATGACTTGGTTGGCATGCGCGCGCTCGAAGATCTTGGAGGTCATCTGCGCGGTCCGCTCAAGATCGATGCGCGCATCGGTCATCATGAAGCCAAAGGCCGAGAACTGGCCCGGATGGTTTGGCACGATGCCGCTGGGAATTCCGGCTTGGTGCATCAGGTCGGAGAGATGCACCGGACCGGCACCGCCAAAGGCCAGCAGGGTGAAATCCCTAGGATCGAGCCCGCGTTCGGTCAGCACCCAGCGCAGTGCGCCCACCATGTTGTTGTTGGCGATTTGAACGATTCCCAGGGCGGCTTTCTCGGGCGTCTTGCCGATCTCACTGGCGACCCTGGAGACGGCAGCCTCGGCCACCGCACCGTTCAACTGCATGCGCCCGCCCAGGAAGTTCGCCGGATTGATCCGTCCCAGCACCACATTGGCATCGGTGACCGTGGCCTCCGCTCCGCCCTGGTCGTAGCAAGCGGGCCCTGGGGTGGCGCCGGCGCTTTGCGGGCCGACCCGCAACATGCCGCCCTTGTCGATCCAGGCGATCGAGCCGCCGCCCGCCCCCATGGTGCGAATGTCGATCATCGGAATCTGGATCGGCACGCCGAACTCGATCTCGAAGGAGGTGGTGAAGCTCTCCTGCCCGGCCACGACCGTCGAGACGTCGGTGGAGGTGCCTCCCATGTCCAGGGTCACCAGATGTTCGACACCGATGAGCCGCGCCAGATGCTTGGCGCCGACCACACCGCCGGTCGGACCGGAGAGGGTCATCTGGATCGGCGCATCGGAGGCCGAGGCAAGCGTCATCTCGCCACCGTTCGACTTGATGACGGCGACCTTCTGGCCGACCCCCCGATCGCTGAAACGACGCCCTAAGGTCTCCACATGGGCGCTGACGATCGGCTTTACATAGGCATCGGCGATCGTCGTCGAGGAGCGCTCGTGCTCTTTCCACTTCGGTAGCACGTCATAGGAAATCGACAGCGGCTTGGCCGGGCACTCCTCGGCGAAGATCTCGGCAACGCGGCGCTCATGCTGCGGCGTCACATAGGAAAACAACAGGCAAAGCGCGATCGCTTCGACGCGATCGTCGGCCGCGATCCTACGCGCCAGCTTGCGCACCGCCTCTTCGTCGAGCGGCCGGTAAACTTCGCCGCGGGCAGAGATGCGCTCGTCGATCTCGAAGCAATTGCGGCGGCTCACCAGCGGCTTGGACTTGATCCAGGCCAGATCATAGTGGCTCTGCCGCTTGCCCCGCTGGATGAAGGGGACATCGCGGAAACCCTGCGTCGTCACATAGGCGATGGTGGCGCCCTTACGCTCCAGAATGGCATTGGTAACGATGGTGGTGCCGAAGCGGAGGTGATCGATCGCAACGACCGAATCGGACTGCACCAGGCCGCCGAGGATGCCGTCGCTGGGGTCTTGCGGTGTCGAGAGCACCTTCCAGACCTTCAACTGCTTGCTGCCCGGGTCGAAGGCGACGAAATCGGTGAATGTTCCACCGACATCGATCCCCACGACATGATTACTCGTCATTGCGATCTCCCTCCCCGCGGCTCGTTTGCTCCAGATCCGGCCTTATTGCGACAGGCCCGCTTTCTGACCCTTGAAGGGTGAGAGGCCCGCCGGCGCAAAGCTTGCCAGATACTGGGTGATGCGGCCGGGCACCCGTCCCTCATCCTCTGCCTTGTCCTTGGAGCGAATGGCATCGGCGATCAGTCTGCCACCGACATAGCGAATCGGTTCCGGCGGAAAGGCGCGTTGCAGAGGGCGCACAAGACGACAGCTCGCCCAAGAGTCGGCCTTCTCCAAAGCCAGCGACGCCAGAATACGGCCACCGAGCGAACAGGGGCCGACACCGTTCCCGGAATAGCCCACTCCGAAGAGGATATCCGGCGTACCGGGCAGGCTGCCGAAGATCGGCAGGCCGCTCTTGGAACGGTCGATCGGGCCGGTCCAGTTGCAGTCGATCGGCACGTCGCTGAGCGCAGGATAGGTCCACTTGAACCAACGCTCCACCTCTCCGGCGATCCGCGAGCGCCCGTCGAGCAGGCTGCCCACATGCCGCCCGAAAGGCATGGTGCCGCTAAGCCCGCCCTTGCCGAAAACAATGCGCCCGTCCTTGGTGTTGCGATAGTAGTGCACCAGGGTGCGCCCGTCAGAGATCGCCATGCCATCGTTCCAGCCGATCTCCTGCAGGCGCTCGGGGATCGGCGCGCTGCCGACAATGTCGCTGCCGATCACCAGGATCGCCTGGCGGATCTCGGGAAAGCCGATGCTCCAGGCATTCATCGCCAGCACCACCTTGTCGGCGACAATCGTCCCCGAGGCCGTCACCACTTTCGGGGACCGCTCGCGCTTCAACTGAACCAGCGGGGTCTGCTCGCAGATGCGTACGCCCTTCCTATGCGCGACCCGGCGCAGACCGTGAGCCAGCAAGGCCGGCTGCACGACGGCTGCCGTCGGCTCGAAGACGCCGGCGATATGCCGCTCGGAGCCAGACGCACTGGCCACCTGTTCCGGCGACCAGCGCTCGAAGGGATGGGCTTGAAAACGTTCGGCCGCCTCAATGGTCGAGTCCCAGGCACCGACTTGTGCTTCATTGGTAGCGGCCCAAAGCCAACCGTCGCGGCGATAGTGGCAGTCGATGCCCTCTTCGGCGCAAAAGCGGCCGATCTCGTCGACCGCCTCGGCCGAGAGCCTAGCCAGGCGGATCGCCTCTTCTTCGCCACAGATCTTCTTGAGGGACAGCAGCTTCGCCCACCAACTTAGCACGAAGCCGCCGTTGCGACCGCTGGCACCGGCACCGCAGAAGTCCTTCTCGATCAGGACGACTTCGCAGTCCGGCTCCTGCTCCTTCACTCTGAGCGCCGTCCAGAGCCCGGTGAAGCCGCCGCCGACGATGCAGATTTGGGTCCGAAGATCCCCGTCGAGCGGCGGTACCTGCTCGTCGTCCTCCGCCAGAGCCTCTCCCAGCCAATGGCTGCGTCGTTTCATGTCGCTCAGCGCCACCGAACCCCCTTCACCGTCACCGCACGCGCACAATCCAAATAGATCTGAAAGACAGGATCACGGACTCCCAGCAGTCATTTTCAGATTCACCCGCTTGGCATGACAGCCGGCAGGATGTGTCCCGTGAGCGTCCCAGAGAAATCCAACAGTGTCAACCGTGTTTTCAGCACCAGTGAAATTGTGATGAAGGGGCAATCGGGATCGTTCTCCATCCGCATATTTCTCCATCCGCATATGATGTAGGATCTCGGGTGATTGGAGGTTCACCGGAGATGCGAAGGCGGCCAAATTTTAATATATAGTGAAATTCAAGGGCTATCGAGGATTGCAGGAGACCCTGTGCCGGCGCAACATGGCTGCCAGCGCATCTGTTTCGGCCCGACGCAAGGGAGGCTTGGTCAGACATGCAGAATTTGAAAGGGCAATCGGAGCGCTTGCTGGTGGCGGCCAAGGGCGAGCCGGCCCTGATGGGCAGTCGCATCCGGGCTCTTCGCAAGGAGGCTGGGCTGACTTTGGTACAGCTCTCGAAGCGCTCGGGACTCTCCATCGGCTACCTCAGCCAGATCGAGCGTGACCTATCGCATCCCTCCATTCGCGCATTGACCGACATCGCCCGGGTTTTCAACATCTCCATGGGTTCGCTCTTCAAGACCCCCGACCCGGCCCGCAGCGAGGAAAGCCGCTTCATCGTCCATCGCAACGATCGCGTCTCCATGAACCTGACGGCCGGCATTCGCGAAGAGGTCTTGTCGCCTGACCTCGACAGCCCGCTGAAGCTCTTCTCCACGACCCTGCAGCCGGGCGCGGAGAGCGGCCCTGAGCCGACCAGCCATCACGGTATCGAGGCCGGCTTGGTGGTCAGCGGCGAGTTCACCCTGGTGCTGAACGACAAGGCCTACCACCTGCGCGAAGGTGACAGCTTTTCCTTTCCAAGCCAGGTCGCTCATCGCTTCTACAACGCCTCCCGCTGGCCGGTTGTGGTCCTCTGGTCTCTCACCGGGGGCGAGGATTGACGGCTGCGATCGCCAGCAAAGGCCTTGATCTTTATTGATCATTTGCTCTATAAATTCAAACCTGACTGGTAATGGTGCGAACGGGCGTGAGACCCAGGGCACCCGGAATCGACAAGCAACACAGGCATGAACTGCGGAGGGGAGATGCAGCGCGTGACCTACAAGATCGAGTGCATTCTGACCTGCGAGAACCATCTGGGCGAAGGCCCGATCTGGGATGTGAAGGAAGGCAGGCTCTACTGGGTCGACGGCACCGGTCGCCGCGTCGGCAAGCCGGACATCTGGCGCCTCGACCCGCAGAACGGCAAGGTCGAGAACTGGACCCTGGGTCGCGATATCGGCGCCATGGCCTTGCGCCGCGACAGCGGTGCCGTGCTGGCTTTGAGCGACGGCTTTTATCTCTTCAATTTCGAGTCCCAGGACTTGGCCTTGATCGAGGCGATCGAGAGCGATCAGCCGCGGACACGTCTGAATGACGGGAAATGCGACCGACGCGGGCGGTTTTTCGCCGGCGGCATGGACGACAAGGAGGAATTCAAGATCTGCGGTCTCTACCGCCTCGATCCGGATTTCTCGGTACACAAGGTGGACGAAGGCATCATCTGCTCCAACGGCCCCTGTTGGAGCCCCGACGACAAGACTTTCTATTTTGCCGATACTTTCCAGGATGAGTTCTGGGCCTACGACTACGACATCGAAACCGGAGAGCTTTCGAACAAGCGGGTCTTTGCGCGCACCGACGACGATCTGGGCGTGGCCGACGGCTCGACCGTCGATGAAGAGGGCTACCTGTGGAATGCGCAGGTCATCGGCGGCGAGTTGGTGCGCTATGCACCCGACGGCCAGGTCGAGCGACGCATCGGCATGCCGGTGCGCAACGTCACCAGCCTGACCTTCGGCGGACCCAAGATGGACGAGATCTACGTGACTTCCATGGCACGGATCTCACACCCGGCCGTGCATGACCTCTTCCAAGTCGAGGCCAAGCCGCAGTTCGCGGCCGGCGCGCTCTTCAAGGTAACGGGGCTGGGTATCCGCGGCCTGCCCGAACCACGTTTTGCCGGCTAGTATGATAAGGAGCAAGGAAGCAGTTGCAAGCGCACGAGGAGAGCCGCACATTGAGCAGATGCTCACATTGCCCGGGATCTTGGTCGGCCGCGATCGAGGCCCGAGAAGATTAAACAAGCAATCGGCAGCCGCTAAGCGGCGCGCCAGCCAGGGAGGAACGAGCAGACCATGTATCCCGCTAGGATCGACTCCTACCATCGGCCCAAGTCCATTGCCGAGGCGCTGACGGCGCTCAGCGGCGGTGGCGACGGTGCCATGTTCATCGCCGGCGGCCAGAGCCTGATGCAGGCCGTCAAATCGCGCCTGGTCCAACCCACCGCACTGGTCGACCTCCAGGACGTCGGCAAGCTGAAGGGTGTCAGCCAAAACGGCAAGCTCTCCATCGGCGCCATGACCCGCTATGTGGATCTAACCGACGAGCAGAGCCTGGGCGCAGCCTATGCGGCGATCCCCGATGCAGCGGCCCATGTCGGCGATCGCCAAGTGCGCAACCGCGGCACGATCGGCGGCAGCCTCTGCTGGAACTACATCGCCGCCTGCATGCCAGCCGTGACTCTGGGGATCGGCGCCGAGATGCATCTTGTCTCAAGCGACGGCGAACGGCGGCTTTCGGCCGACGACTTTCTCGGCGCTCCTTTGGAAACAGCGCGGCAAGAGAACGAGATCCTCTGCACCGTGGAACTGCCGATCGCGCCGGCCGGCAGCGGCAGTGCCTACCAGAAGTGGGCTTTGCTGACCGACGGCCTGCCGGTTATCGGGGTCTGCGTCCATGTCGAGTGCGACAGTTCGAGGCTATGCACGGCAGCGCGGGTGGCGATCGGCGGCCTGGCCGGCGGCCCGACCCGCTCGGCTGCGGCCGAGTCCGCCTTGGTCGGCACCTCCGCCGACGATCCCGAGGGCATCGCTGCTGCCATGGCGGCAGCGGCAGATGAGATCGAAACGCAAGGCGACCTCTGGGCCGACCCGGCCTATCGCAAGCAGCTGATCCGCGCCAAGGGCAGCGAGGTGGCCGCCACGGCCCTCGCGCGCGCCGACGCCTAGCCTCGCCGGCACAGAGATTTGAAGAGGATTACCTCACCATGAGCACAACGACGGTTTCCATCACCATCAACGACGAGACCTTTGAAGAGGACGTGCCGATCCGCATGCTGCTGGTCGACTTCATCCGCGACAAGGCCGGCCTGACCGGCACCCACATCGGCTGCACCTACGAGGGCGTCTGCGGCGCCTGCACCGTGCAGATGGACGAGGAAGCGGTGAAGTCCTGCCTGCTGCTGGCGGTGCAGGCCAACGGCCATTCCATCACCACGGTGGAGGGCTTGGCCAAGAACGGTGAGCTCAGCGACCTGCAAAAGTCCTTCAACGAGCATCACGCCTTGCAGTGCGGCTACTGCACGCCGGGGATCTTGATGAACATGTCCGAGTTCATCGCCAAGCACCCCGATCCCAGCGACGAGGAGATCCGCCGCGCCCTGGTCGGCAATCTCTGCCGCTGCACCGGCTATGTGCACATCGTCGATGCGGTCCGTGCCGCCTCACGCCGTGCCGCCGGCGAGTAACGCAAGACAAGAGGCTCACGCGCGCCTTCGGGCCACGCCGGACCCAAAGCTCAGGAGAGACAGAATGACTGGACATCAAGATGCCGAGACCCGCGAAGGCTGGTTCGGTGCCAAATTCAGCCGCAAGGAAGACCACCGTCTGATCACCGGCCGCGGCAAGTACATCGCCGACATCCAGGCGCCGGGCATGCTGCATCTGGTCTTCAAGCGCTCGGATCGGGCGCATGCCAAGATCCTTTCCGTCGACACTAGCGCCGCGAAAGCCCTGCCGGGCGTCGTCACCGTGCTTTGCGGCGAAGACATCAAGGACAAGATCACGCCGATGCCGGTAAATGTGGTGCTACCAAACATGCCGGCGAAGTTTCCGCAACACTGGCCCATTGCGGTCGGCAAGGTGCGCTTCCACGGCGATGCCCTGGCCGTCGTCGTGGCGCGCGACAAGTACGTCGCCCAAGACGCCGTCGACCTGATCGAGGTGGAGTACGAAGATCTGCCCTATGTCGGCGACCCGGAGAAGGCTTTGGAGCCGGATTCCCCGATCGTTCACGAAGGCTGGGACGACAATCTGATCTTCGAGATGACCTTCACCGGCGGGCAGACTCCCGAGGAGCAGGCCGCCAACGACGCCGAGGTGCAGAAAGTCTTCGATTCGGCCGATGTCGTGGTCAAGGAGCGCTTTCGCTGCCACCGCTGCGGCGTGACCCCGATGGAGACCCGCGGTGCGCTTTGCACCTGGGACGAGAGCGACGGTCTTCTGGCCTATGTCACCACGCAGCGCCCTCACATCGACCGCCTGGCGCTCTCCGACATCTTGGAGATTCCGGCAGAAAAGGTGCAGGTCGTGGCACCACGCGATCAGGGCGGCGGCTTCGGGGTGAAGGCCCCCTTCTATCGCGAGCCCATCATGGTGGCCTATCTGGCCAAGGAGTTGGGCCAGCCGGTGCGCTGGTTGGAAAGCCGGCAAGAGCACCTGATGGCGGTCAGCCAGGAACGCGACCAGATCCACGATCTGGAAGTGGCGGCCAGCAAGGACGGCACGCTGCTGGCCATGCGCAACCGCGGCATCGGCGACTGCGGCGATGGCTGCGAAGGCGTCTACTGGGGCTTTCTCATGCCCTTCCTTGGCGCTGTCGAAATGCCGAACGGCTACAACTGGTCGATTGGCGATGTGAAAATCAAGGTCGCGATCACCAACAAGTCGGCCTTGAGCCCGGCCCGCGCCTTCGGCGAGTTTCCGACCCGCTTTGCGACCGAGCGCGCCATCGACATGGTCGCCAAGGCCTGCGGCATGGAGCCGGCCGACGTGCGGCGCAAGAACATCGTTCCGACCTTGCCGCACACCTCGATCACCGGCGAGTACATGGACAGCGGCGACTTCCACGGCTGCTTCGAGAACCTAATGGATCACGTCGATCTTCCGGCCTTTCGTGCCGAGCAGGCAGCAGCGCGGGCCGAGGGACGCTACATCGGAATCGGAACCGGCATCGGCGTCGAGCTGTCGGGCGTCGCCTCGGAGCTCCTGGTGCCGATGGAAAACCAGCCGGGTTACGGGGCCGCGACCGTTCGCATCGATCCGCGCGGCAAGGTCCAAGTCTACGAGGGCGACGCGCCCGGCGGCCAGGGCCATGAGACCACGGTGGCACAGGTCGTGGCCTTTGCCTTCGGCATCCATCCCAACGATATCGTGGTGCAGACCGGCGATACCAGGACCACACCCTTCGGCTCCGGCACCATCGGCGCACGCTCGGGCTCCTATTTCGTCTCGGCGGCCTTCCAGGCCTGCAAGGAACTGAAGCTGAAGATCGCCCGCGTCATGGCCCATGACCTGGAACTTGGCGATGTCGATCCCGAAGATTTCGAGTTCCTCGACGGCGATGTGATCTACGGCAAGACGCCCAATGCCAGGAAGACTTTTCGCGAGATGGTGGAGCGCATCATCATGGCCCCGATCAACCTGCCGAAAGGCGTATCCGGCGGGCTGGAGCAGACCTCCTTCTTCGAGGCCGACAAGCCGATGATTTGCTTCAATGCCGACTGCGCGAAGGTCGAGGTCGACATCAACACCGGCGAGTGGAAGATTCTCTCCTGGACCACCTCGGAGGACGTCGGCCGCATCATCAACCCGCAAATCGTCAATGGGCAGATGCACGGCGCCATCGTGCAGGGCATCTCCAACGCCTGTTTCGAACAGTTCGTCTACGACGAGAACGGCCAGCAGCTGACGGCCGACTTCGAGTCCTACAAGCTGGCGACCGCGGCCGACGTGCCGGACATCACGGTGACGCATAAGCCGACCCTCTGCCCGCACACGCCGCTGGGCAGCCGCGGCATCGGCGAGGGCCGGCCGAGCGCCATTCCGGGCACCCTCGCCAATGCGCTCGTCGATGCGCTCAGCCCCTTCGGCGTGGAGATCAACGAACTACCGCTCCGGCCCAACGTGATCTGGCGCAAGATCCAAGAAGGCCGCGCCAAGCAGGCGGCTGAGTAGGAGTCCCTGTCCCCTTCCAGATTGGGGATCGTCACAAGGGGATGGCGCTTACTCGCCCTCCCCCTTTTTTACGGCCGCCCATATCCCCAGTGGTCGAGGAAGGCCCCCCAGCGGTCTTCCACGAGATTAAAATCCCGCTCCGGAAATCTGCGGGTGGCGCGGCTGTAGGTCTTCACCTCGCCGAGGTGGCGGCGGAAGCCCTCTTCTGCTTCGGCAAAACCGGGCAGTTCGAGCGCGTCGTAGATCCGTGCCAAGGCGCCTAAGGGATCGCTCTCAAGCTCTTCGAAGCGCAACTCGACGGCCTGGCCGGGCGCCATCTCTGCCATATCGTTGATCAAGGGCTGCATGACCTTGGGATAGGTATCGAGCGTGATCTCTTCCGGGTCCAGGTTATCGCAGGGTTGCAAGGCCAAGGCTTCGAAGAGCTTGGAGAAGAAGGAGCGCGTCGAGGCGAAGACCTCGTGCGGGTTGCGTACGATGTGGACGAACTTGGCGTCGGGATAGAAGCGCTGCAACATCTGCGCCCGCGCCGTATAGACCGGGTTCTTGATGACCAATTGGCGGCCGCCGTAGTTCTTTGCCAGCTTCCAGAAGAGGTGATCGGCGCGCCGCATCCAGGCTTGGCGCTCGGCGTCACCCACGCCCTCCAACAGCAAACCGGGTGCGAAGAAGCGCTCGAAGCGCCGTGGGAAGTAGATCGCGTGGTAGAAGGAGAGCTTGGACATGTTGGCGATTGCCAACTCGTCCTCCTGCGGGCTGTCCGGGGTCACCTTCATGGCGTCGATGAAGCGGCCTTCCGGCAAGGCCTTCACCAGCAGGGGACGAAACCAGCGCCCCAGGGTCAGAAACTCCCACGGCAGGCCGGCGGCAATCGGATCGACATAGGCGAACCCGCCCTTGCCGAGCAGGTTGTAGAGATGCGTGGTGCCGCTGCGCCAATGGCCCAGCAGGAAGATCGGCGCCGGCTCCAGGGGTCTGCCGCGGCGCTGCAATGCGACTAGGCCACGTTCCAGGGCGGTGAAGGGTAGCCGTCCAAGTGCCGAACCGCCAGCCAGCGCGATCTGGCCCCAGGCCGAGCGCGGCAGCGGCCCGGCACGGCTCACCACCCGCCAGAGCGTCGCCAAGTCGGCCCCGGACAAGGGATGCGCCGAAGGCTTGCTCGAGGCGGCGCGCTGCCTGCCGGATTCCTCGGTCTTGGTATCTGCCACGAAATCTCCCAACCAGAGCGCCCGCCCGCAACGATCCTGCCCGCCGATGGCACAGGAGTTATGTTGGCCGCTGCCCTCACGGTCAGGCTAGCTGGACACCACCTTAGGCCCACCACACAGCCGATCCGGAAACGCCATGACTGCCCCCTCTAGAGACCGAAAGGCCCCCCCTGTCAATGCGCCGCTCTACGGCGACCTCATGGAGGCCATCGGCAACACGCCGATGATAGAGGTGACGAAGCTGGACACTGGCCCCTGTCGCCTCTTCCTGAAACTGGAAAGCCAGAATCCCGGAGGCTCGATCAAGGACCGCATCGGCCGCTCCATGATCCTGACGGCCGAGCGCGACGGTCGCCTCAAGCCCGGCGGCACCATCATCGAGGCGACCGCCGGCAACACCGGATTGGGCTTGGCTTTGGTCGCCGCCCAGCGCGGCTACACCATGGTGCTGGTGGTCCCCGACAAGATGGCGCAGGAGAAGATCTTTCACCTGCGGGCACTGGGCGTCGACGTCCGCCTGACCCGCAGCGACGTCGGCAAGGGCCATCCCGAATACTACCAGGATATGGCTGAGCGCCTAGCCGCCGAGAACGGCTGGTTCTATGCCAATCAGTTCGAGAATCCGGCTAATCCTCAGGCCCACATCGAGACCACCGGGCCGGAGATCCTGCAGCAGTTGGACGGCGCGCTCGACGCCATGGTCTGCGGCGTCGGCTCGGCCGGTACCATCTCCGGTCTGTCACAATACTTCGCCGCCGCCTCGCCGCAGACGGAGATGGTTCTGGCCGATCCCGAAGGCTCGATCCTGGCCCACTTCATCGAGACCGGCGAGATCTCCAAGGATGTCGGCTCCTGGCTGGTCGAGGGTATCGGCGAGGACTTCATTCCGCCGATCGCCGACTTCTCGCGGGTCAAGACGGCCTTTCGCGTTGCTGACGCCGAAGCCATGGAGACCGCCCGTGTCCTGCTGCACAAGGAAGGTATCCTGGCTGGCTCCTCCTCGGGCACCTTGCTCGCCGCGGCTTTGCGCTACTGCCATGAGCAGAGCCAGGCAAAGCGAGTCTGCACCTTCGTGTGCGACAGCGGCAACAAGTACCTCTCGAAGATGTTCAACGACTTTTGGATGCTGGACCAGGGCTTCCTGACGCGCCCGGCCAAAGGCGATCTGCGCGATCTCATCAGCCGCCGGCACGAGAGCCGGGAGACCGTCACCGTCGGCCCGAGAGACGCCCTCTCCACAGCGCTCTCGCGCATGAAGCTCTATGACATCTCGCAACTCCCCGTGCTCAACGAGAGCGGCCAAGTGGTCGGCATCATCGACGAGGAGGACGTCCTCTTTCCGCTGATGGACGAGGCCTCCGATTTCTCCGCTTCGGTCGGCGACCTCATGACCCGACGGCTGGAAACCATTGCCCACGACCAGCCGATAGCGGCCTTGAAACCCATCTTCCAGCAAGGCCATGTGGCCATCGTGACCGAGGGCGAACGCTTCCTGGGTCTGATCACCCGCATGGATCTCCTCACCTATCTGCGCAGAAAGCAGACCTGATGTCCGATACTTCCAACCGCAGCAACCGATTGGATTTTGCCACCCGCACGATCCATGCCGGCCAGTCCCCCGATCCCTCGACCGGGGCGGTGATGGTGCCGATCTACGCCAACTCGACCTATGCTCAATCAAGCCCCGGCGTGCATCAGGGCTATGAGTATAGCCGCTCGCAGAACCCGACCCGCATGGCCTACGAGCGCTGCATCGCGGATCTGGAGGACGGCACCCAGGGTTACGCCTTCGCCTCGGGCATGGCGGCCTCGGCAACCGCCTTGGATCTGCTCGACAGCGGCGATCACGTGATCGCCATGGACGACCTCTACGGCGGCAGCTATCGCCTCTTCGAGCGAGTCCGCCGGCGTAGCGCCGGCCTGGACTTCACCTTCATCGACCTGGCCGACCTGGAGGCGCTCAAGGCCGCGATCCGTCCCAACACGCGGATGATCTGGGTGGAGACACCGACCAATCCGCTGTTGAAGCTGGTCGATCTCGAGGCCGTCGCCGAGATCGCCAAGGCGCGCAACATCATCAGCCTTTGCGACAACACCTTCGCCAGCCCTTGGGAGCAGCGCCCCCTGAGCTTGGGCTTCGACCTGGTGATGCATTCCGCCACCAAGTACCTGAACGGTCACAGCGACATCGTCGGCGGCGTGCTGGTGGCAGGCGCCCGCCCCGAGCTGGCAGAGCAGCTTGGCTTCCTGCAGAACGCCGTCGGTGGCATCCAAGGTCCCTTCGATTCCTTTCTGGCCCTTCGCGGGCTGAAGACCCTGGCGCTCCGCATGGAGCGCCATGCCGCCAGTGCCGCGGTGGTGGCCGATCGCCTGGCTCAGCATCCCAAGATCGCCAGGATCTTTTACCCGTACCATCCCTCGCACCGGCAGGTGGAGCTGGCGCGGCGGCAGATGCGCGGCGGCGGCGGCATGGTCACGGCCGTCATCGAAGGTGGACTGCCGGCCGCCAAGCGTTTCCTGGAACGCGCAGAGATCTTCACCCTGGCCGAGAGCCTAGGCGGCGTCGAGAGCCTGATCGAGCATCCGGCGATCATGACCCATGCCTCGATCCCGCTGGAGATCCGCGCACGCCTGGGAATCGACGACGGTCTGGTGCGCCTCTCGATCGGCATCGAGGCGGTCGACGACCTGCTCGGCGATTTGCTGCAGGCCCTGAACTAGGGTCCGGTTCGGCCGAGCGGCAGCAGATCGAGCGGATCGCGCCCTGAGAATTATTTTCTTGAAGTCTGTCCCTAGGGCTTTTCTTTCGACGCCTGAAGGGCCAATCTTGGAACCATGGAAGGACGCGACGACGACGTTATGCGCATGGACCAAGGTCGGGAGGAACCCGCAGCCTTGCAAGCCTTTCATGTGCTGCCGGAGACGCCCTGTCCCTATTTGCCGGAGCGTAACGAACGCAAGCTCTTCACCGACCTGGCCACACCGGGCGGGCAGCATCTCTACGATTCTTTGAGCCGTGCCGGCTTTCGTCGCAGCCACCGCTTCGCCTATCGACCGGCCTGCACGAACTGTCAGGCCTGCGTGCCGGTCCGCATCGATGTCAGGTCCTTTCGGACTGGCTCCAGCCTAAGACGCGTAAAGCGTCGCAACGCCGACCTCTGGACGCAGCAGCGTCCGGCCCAGGCGACGGCAGAGCACTATCGTCTCTTCGCCCGCTATGTCGACAGCCGCCACGGTGACGGCGATATGGCAGTCATGACCTTCGCCGACTATCAGGCTATGGTAGAGGAATCGGTGCTGGACACCCGCCTGCATGAGCTGCGCGACCCCGAGGGAGAGCTGATGGCGGTGGCCTTGGTCGACTGGCTCGACGACGGCCCCTCTGCGGTCTATAGCTTTTTCGATCCGAGCCAGCCCGAGCGCAGCCTGGGCACGCGGATCATCTTGCAACTGCTCGACGACGCTCTGGCCTGCGGGCTCCCCTACCTCTATCTCGGTTACTGGATCGCCGCCACCCGCAAGATGGCCTACAAGACCCGATTCCGCCCGCTGGAAGCCTTGGGGATGACCGGCTGGTACGTCCTAGAGCCGATATGAGCCGGGCCGCCTGCCTCGCCGGCACTTGCGGACGATCCGCGCATTGCATTCCGCATCGCAAGGCATCACAGTCCCGCCACCGTTTGTAGATAGCCCCGGCCGGGAGGATTGGCCGGGTGAACAGACGTCATGTCGAACTGATGAACCTCGGGAGGTTTTTATGACACAGAAAAACGGCCAGGAGAAAACGCTAGCCCCGCGCCGGAAGTTTTTGACCGGCGCCGGCGTTGCCACGGCCGGTGCAGTCGCTGCCGCCGCCAGCTTCCCGGCCCCGGCCCTGGCGCAAGAGCGGCGCGAGTGGAAGATGGTGACCAGCTGGCCGAAGGGTCTGCCGGGCCTTGGAACCGGCGCCGAGCGTCTGGCCAACAACATCACCAAGCTGTCCGGCGGCCGCATCACCGTCAAGGTCTTCGCCGGTGGCGAACTGGTTCCGCCCTTGGAGGTCTTCGACGCGGTGGCCAACGGCACCGCTCAGATGGGCCATGACGCCTCCTAATTACCACATCAAGAAGTCTCCGGGCACGGCCTTCTTCACCGCGGTCCCGATGGGTCTGGTCGCCGACGAGATCAATGCCTGGATCTATTGGGGTGGCGGTCAGGAGCTGTGGGACGCGCTCTACGATCCCTTCGGCCTGCAAGGCTTCCCCGCCGGCAACACCGGGTGTCAGATGGGTAGCTGGTTCCGCAAGGAGATCAAGAGTCCTGAGGACCTGAAAGGACTGAAGTTCCGTATGCCGGGCCTCGGCGGCCTCGCCCTGCAGAAGCTGGGCGCCACGGTGGTGCTGCTGCCCGGCTCCGAGATCTTCCAGAACCTGCAGTCCGGCGCCATCGACGGCACCGAGTGGGTCGGCCCCTACAACGATCTCTCGCTCGGCTTCTTCCAGGTGGCTCCCTACTACTGGCCGGGCTTCCACGAGCCGGGATCCATGCTGGAGTGCACGGTGAACAAATCGGACTACACCAGCCTGCCGCAGGATCTTCAGGAACTGGTCAGCGTTTGCTGTAAGGCCGAGAACGACTACATGCTGGCAGAGTTCAACGGCCGCTCGGCCCCGGCTCTGAAGAAGCTGGTGAGCGAGCACGGCGTCAAGCTGCGCCAGTTCCCCAAGTCGGTCCTGGAAGCCTTCGGCAACGCCGCGGGCGAAGTGATGGAAGATCTGGTGGCCGACGGCGACGCTATCACCAAGAAGATCGCCTCGGCCTTCTTCAAGTTCCGCGCCGAGATCACGGCCTGGACCCGCATCAGCGACCAAGGCTACACCAATGCAAGGCTGCTGCCCTACAAGTATCCCAAGGGCTAAACTCTCCGCATCCTGGGACAAATCCCGCTGCGTGATTGCAAGGATCGAATGGCATCCGGGTGAGTTGTTCCCCCCGTGTGGGCTTCATCGTCACCAATCTGCCGATGGAGCCGGATCGGGCGGTGCGCTTCCATGATCGACGCGGCACGGCCGAACACACATCGAGGAAGGCAAATACGCCTTCCGCTGGACGCGGCTGTCATGCAAACGGTTCCGCGACAACGAGGTCCGCTTGCAGCTGCACGCGCTGGCCTGCAACCGGAGCGTTTCCACAACACCGGTCGCCGCGCCGGGCGCAAAACACTTGATCGACAGCCAAGGTCAGGCGATGTTCCCGTCGAACAGCACGCCACTTGGGGAACAGGTGTTAATATGTCCAGGAAGACACTCATTCTTCATATCGGATGTCAAAAGGCCGGCAGCACCAGCATTCAAATGTTTCTCCAAACCAACCGGAAGCGTCTCCGTCGTAATCGCATCGCTGCATTGGAAACCTTCACTATCAAACATCTGGTCGAAATGAACAGCAACCCATTGTCGTTCTTGCTGCTTAGGCCCCAGGATCATGACGCTAAGCCTTTGGTCACACAAGAACGTATGAACCGTTTAGGCATACAAAGCAAAGAAGAGCTCATTGACCTTCAGAAAGGCATGAAAGGTAAACTTCATCAGGATGTCAAGGCACTCGAAGGAGAATGCAGCAAATTTGTCATTTCAGGTGAAGCCTTGAGTCATCTGCGCGTGATGGATATAAAGAGATTAAGGAAACTCTGTGGGGACCTGTTCGATGAATACAAGATCGTGTGTTATCTTCGACGCCAGGATCTGTACCTGATAAGTAGATACTCGACCG
Organism: Rhodospirillales bacterium; assembly: GCA_965202755.1. Classification (GTDB taxonomy): domain Bacteria; phylum Pseudomonadota; class Alphaproteobacteria; order Kiloniellales; family JACOMY01; genus JACOMY01. Next base: position 109,080 of record CBDBCL010000038.1, read on the forward strand.
AGTTGAGATTGGGGTCAGTTGTCGAATTTGACAAATATCTCAATCGGAGATGTGACCTGCGACATTGCAAGTACGATGAAATGCTTGGTGGTTGGAGTTCTGTATTTGGAAAAGAGGCCATGGTTCCAAGAATATTCGAGAAAGACAAGCTACAGGATGGAGATGTCGTTGCTGATTTCTGTAAAGTGTGCGAGATCGACGATCCGCACAAGTACGAGACCGTGGGGACACACAATCGGAGTTTGTCTGCCTTGGAGCAACTCATTTTGCGGCAAGTGAACGAGATCTTCGCACAGGATTGGGACAGGGGGGCTCATGTGGCCATTCGAGACCTCATGTTTGATGTGACCGCCGGCGGCCATTCGGGACGACCGCACCGGCCCGCTCCTGGTTTGTCGCAAACCATCCGTGACGACCACAAGGACTCCAACGAGTTGCTCCGCAAGGCCTGGTTTCCTGACTTGCCGTCCGTCTTTTCCGAGGAGGTCACCGCTTCGGGCCGTTGCTCGCCCGACGAGCCCAGGCTGACGGCCGCCGATGTCGAGCCTCTCTTGGAGAAACTCCGCGCCTACCGGGGCAAGTTCGATAGGCACGTTCCGAAATTGGCGATGGCGATGGAACGCGTAAGGGACTCGCTCGGCGCAGGAACTGGAAGACGCGTGAGGCCGGTGCGCCCACATCCGACAAGCGACGAACGCCTTCGATGGAGCGCTCCAAGCCTATTCGGCAGCCTTTTCAAATATCTCCTCCAGCTTGTGAAGCGGTAGGATCTCACCCATCCAGATCGTGTGATCGCCATGGTCTGCCAGATCGTCGCCGGTTTCCGGGTGGATGAAGACGGTTCGCCCGTCCCGGTTCAAGGCAAGCCAGGGGATGACCGATCCAAAGAGCACGGCCGGAAAGGCCGGTTGGCAGTTCCACACGGGATGCGGGCCCACCGGCTTCTCGTGCATCCGTCCCATGGCGATGCCGAAGCGGTCGTGCGCGGCCTCGCACACTGGACAGGGACAGCTCTGTCAGCCCGACCCACGGCGATCGGGAGGGCAGCGTCTGGAACGGTCGCTTCGACTGCACTTGCTACCCTCCGCTGTTTCTCTTCAACCGGTTTGGCATGCTGGAACGCTGCGCCCTGCGCTACGGCAACCTCCACAGCGCCGACGGCTGGAGGGCTGTGCTCGACCCGGTGATCGCCCGCTACGCCAAGCGTGACCCGATGTGCCTTTTCCGCGCCGATGCCGCCTATGCGATCCCCGCGATCCATACCCGGCTGGAAGAGGCGGGATACTGCCAGGCCATCCGGCTTCCCGCAAATGCGGTGCTGCGCGAGAAGATCGCGCAGCGGCCGACCCGGCCCGTGGGTCGGCCTTCGCTGACCGAAGCGAAGCGCTTCTACGAGGACTTCAAGTATCGGGCCGCATCCTGGGACAAGTCCCGCCGCGTGATTGCAAGGATCGAATGGCATCCGGGTGAGTTGTTCCCCCCGTGTGGGCTTCATCGTCACCAATCTGCCGATGGAGCCGGATTGGGCGGTGCGCTTCCATGATCGACGAGGCACGGCTGAACGGCACATCGAGGAAGGCAAATACGCCTTCCGCTGGACGCGGCTGTCATGCAAACGGTTCCGTGACAACGAGGTCCGGTTGCAGCTGCACGCGCTGGCCTGCAACCGGGGCGATCCCACAACACCGGTCGCCGCACCGGGCGCAAAACACTTGATCGACAGCCAAGGTCAGGCGATGGTCCCGTCAAACAGCACACCACTTGGGTTGTAAAGGTTGAGAGAATGCTTTTTATCTGCAATGGATCGTGGAAATCGGGAACTACATGGCTCACAACGTTCTTTAATGTGCAGAAGAAGGACTTCGACCCCTTGCCGGCTGAGTACAACTTGAGGGGCACCCACATACCGATGGTTGAGGAGGAACTCCTCGCGCGGATCGGCGACTATGATTTCTACAAAGGCCGGCATGTCTTCGCCAAAGTGCACCTGTTTGACAGGGACTGGGCGCTTGGGCTTCTGGACATGCCGGAGGTTCGGGTGCTCAGCATCGTCCGCGACGTCCGCGATCAGTTCGTCTCTCGCTTCTACTTTGACAAGCTCCAGCAGATCATCCACCCGGATCTGAGCTTCGATCGCTACTTCGACAACTTCGTCAAGTGGCACACGATGGAGATCCTGCAATATGCCTCGTTCTGGTATGTAGAGCCGGGACGGGGCCCGATCACCACGGCCTATGAGTACCTAAAGGCCGACCCGACAGCGGCCCTTCTCGACTTCCGCGCTGCCCTTCGACTGCCGGATCCCGAGGTCTTCGACGTCGACCTGGTCAGAAAGAAGACCGACTTCTCCACCTACAAGGATTCCGGCCCGGGCCAGTTCAGGCGCAAGGGCATCGTCGGCGACTATCGCAACCACATGTCGAAGGATCAGGAGAGCCACCTCAAGCGCTTGCTGCGCGAAGGCGACTACGGCGCAACGAAACGCCGGATCGCCAGGCTACACCCCTGTCTGGAGCCCTATCTGGCAGAGACGGATGTGGGCTTCGATTGAGCATTTCATGGCGTGACGGGTAAGAAAACGTATAGACTAGGCAGTCTGGATGCAATGACTCATGTAGAGGGGATTCCTCGGATCGGAGAAATTGCGAATAAGGCCATCATGGCCGTGACAAGCCGATGTCCTAGCTTCGCCTCAACGGCCTCTGCCCCCCTGACGTCTCATCATAGCCCTGCCCCGCTCGCCTGCCCGCTGCTCCGACACGCCCGCCCCCGGCCAAAAATAGCCAGTAACGAATCGGGATATGGCTTCGATGCACGCGAAGCGAGCCAGGTTGCATCGAAGGCCTTCAGAAACCGGCTTCGCGCTCACGGATCAGGGTCGAGAGGGTTCGGTTGTAGGGCGCATCCAAGCCAAACGCCTTGGCTCGCAGGGGCACCTGGCCATTGATCGCGTCCACTTCCGACCGGCGATGCGCCTGATGATCGAGCAGCATCGAAGGACGAGCCTCCGGCATTGCCCTGCCGAAAGCAGTCACATAGGTCTCAGGATCGTCGAAGGTGAAAGCGACGCCCTTCGCCCGACCGACCGCATAGGCTTCGCGCATGCAGCCCAAGGCGATGGACCAGCGGTCAGGATCGGCCATCAGATCTCCGATCGTGCAGTCGAAGATCGTACAGGGCGCAGAGAAGGTCACATTGCAGAGGAACTTCTCCCAGATCGGTTGCTCGATATCGGCATAGGCCTGCGCCTGAAAGCCGGCCTCGCACCAGAGTGCGACGAGCCCTTCCAGGCGGTCCGTCATGCCACCCTGCATCTCGCCGATGCGAATCCGCTTCATCGCATTGTGATGTGCATGCCCCGGCCCCACGATCGAGGCGCCGAAGACTTCGGCAACCCCCAGAAGCACCTGCTCGGTCGGCATGAAGCGCGCAATCCTTTCGCCCGAACCCAGACCGTTCTGGATCGTCAGCACCAAGCTCTCGGCGTCGCAGAGCGGTGCGATCGCTTCCGCAGCGGCCCCCACCGCTGCGGCCTTGGTGGCGATCACGAAGAGATCGGCGCGTCCGGCTGCGGCCGGATCGTGCGCCGTGCGCAGCGTGGTAACGAGGCGGTCGCCGCTGGCACCCTCGACCCTGAGGCCGCGGGTGGCTATTGCCTCAAGATGTTCGGCCCAGCTGTCGACGGCCCAGACTTCATGTCCGGCAACCGCCAACAGGGCCGCATAGACCGAGCCCATGGCCCCGACGCCGACGATCACGATCTTCATTTCGGCCTCATGGCTTCTGCGGGAAGGTGGATGGCGAAGCGCCGCCTGAGCGTCGCTGCTTGCTCTGGGCGCAGATGCTCGGGGTAATGCTGGGCCAGCACCTGGCGCACGAAAGCCTTGGCGGCCTGGCGGATATCCGGCGCGCCGGCTGCATCCCACTCTTCCGGGCTGCGCCGATCGGCCAGCCTCGGATAGAGGAAGTCACTTTCCATCCTATTCAAGGTCTCTTCATGGCCCAGAAAGTGACCTTCGCCGCGCACCACCTCGCCGATCATGGCGGCCGACAGGGTGGCGTCGCTCACCTCGACCGGCGCCAAGGAGCGTTGAATCGTCCCCAGCATTTCATTGTCGATGGCGTAGCTCTCTAGCGAGCAGCCCATCAGACCGGCCTGCATGCCGCAGGCCTGGGTGATCAGATTGCAGCCGGTCTGCGCCGCCAGGGTCACCGAGAGGCACTTCTCGTATCCGCTTTGAGCGTCGGCGATCTTGGCGTCGCTGGCCCCGGCGATGGTGGAGTTGGGCAGGCCATAGAACTGTGCCATCTGCACCGAGGCAGCGGTTAGCACGGCCTGCTCGCCGCCGCCGCCCGACATGGCGCCGCTACGCAGGTCGGTCACCATCGGTCGCGCGCCGAAGACGACCTTGGCCTCAGGGTTGGCCAGCCAGGCCACCAGCAGTCCGGCCAGAGTCTCGGCGATGGTCTGGGCCACCGAGCCGGCAACGGTGACCGGACTGGAGGCGCCCAATTGTCCGAAGGTGTTGACGTGGGCCGGTATGCCCAAGCGCACGGCTTCCAGGAGGACGGCGCAGGCCTCCGGCGAGAAGCGCAAGGGCGGCACGACATGATTGACGTTGAGCGAAAGAAAGGGCCGCTCGCGAAAAGCCTCGGGCGATCCGGCCAGCAGGAAACATAGCTCGGCGATAGTACGCACGGCCTCCGGCGAGGCAGCGCTGACCATGACATGCTTGGCGGTGCCGGCAAGCGAGGCAAAGGCCGTATTGACATCCATCTCGAAGGGGTCGGCGATGTCGCGAGCCACCAGTGATCGGCTAAAGAAGCGAACATGCTCCAGGCGGTCGACCAGGCGAGCCGCGTCATAGAGGTCCTGCAAAGTGGAGGGCCGATAGCGACCGCTGTCCGGATCGACGATGAAGGGGGCCGCTCCGCCGGTCCCCATATGCACCCGCTTGCCTTCCAGGGTGAGGGCCAACTCAGGGCGGCGTCCGTGGAGAACCAGCGGACGTTTCGAGACCTTGAGAGCGGAGCGAACCAGATCCACGGGAAAGAGCAAACGCCCGTCAGGATCCAGACTGCCGCCTCTTTCAGTGACGAGGGCGATCGCTTCCGGCAGTGCCTCGGCCAATCCGACCGTCGCCAGGATATCGAGGACGACCCGGTCAAGGCGCTGCAAATCACGCGGGCCGAGCGGCCTGTAGAGGCCTCCACGTCCAGCCTGCTGCGGCACTTGCCGGCTCGGCCAGCGCTCCCTTGCGCCACCGCGCTGACGCCGGCCGCGTCGTGTCGGCTTGGAAGCGGGCCTCTTGTCCATCTCTCGTGCGGTCACTCCGGGCTCCCGAGCAATGCCGCATCTTCGGTGCTTTACCCCGGCAAGCCAAGAGTCTTCCTTGTCACGGATTACCTGACACGAGCTCCACAAGAGAGGACGCGGCAAGATTGGCTTGCCGCCGGCGTAGTGGGCCTCGCTGTCACTGCCGCCGCTGAAGGCCTGGTCGCCGACATAGTCGAAGCTGCCGACCTCCAGTCCGGACTTGAAGACTATCCCGCATTTCTCATACAAGGGAGTGCATCGGTTTTTTGAATTCTGTAAAGTTATTTTACAGTAATGACTTGACAGAATTCGGAGTGAGGCCCGATGCGACCAGAGTGTATCCTGGAACAGCTTGAGTTTGAAGCCTTCGATGGGCGTCGCGGCGTTCGATGGCGGCGCGATCAGTACGGATGCCGGCGCACTTTTGTTGCGCCATTGCGACCGCGCGATCGGACTGTTTGATCGCGTCGCGTCCTGCTTCATCGATTGCCGGACGCCGGAACTTGTGGTGCATGAGCTTCCCACCCCGGTCGGCCAGCGGATCTGTGGGATCGCGCTCGGCTACGAGGATCTCAATGGCCACGACCAGCTGCGCCACGACCCGGTCCTGGCCCTGTTGTCGGACCGGTTGGAGGCAAATCGGAAGGACTGCGCGGTGCTTTCCGGCAAGAGCACTTGAGGCCGGTTGAAGCACGCTCCGTCCGGCGCGCCGGGCCGCTACCACCGGATCGGCCATGACGGAGAGGCGATGGAGAGGCTGTTCGTCGGCCTCTATCTCGATGCCCACGCGGCGCCGGCACGGATCGTTCTGGATCTCGACGCCACGGACGACCCGGTACACGGCACTCAAGAAGGCCGGTTCCATCACGGCTATTACAAGAGCTACTGCCAGCTTCCGCTCTACATCACCTGTGGGCGCCACCTGCTGGCGGCGAAGCTGCGGGCGGCCAACATCGATGGCGCGGCGGGCGCTCTGGAGGAGGTGGCGCGGATCGTCGCACAGATCCGCCAGCGCTAGCCCCGGGTTGGGATCCTGTCGCGCGCCGACTCGGGCTTTGCGCGCGAAGACATGGTGGCGTGGTGCGAGGCGAACGGCATTGGCTTTCTGTGCGGCCTGGCCCAGAACGCCCGGTTGCGGAAGCGGGTCGCGCGCGAGGCGGCGGCGGCGCAGGCGGCGCACACGAGGACGGACCGGGCGGCGCGGCGCTTCGCCGACTTCAGCTCTTCGACACGCAAGAGCTGGAGCCGGGCGCGCCGCGTAGTGGGCAAGGCAGAGCATCTGGCGAAGGGCGCCAATCCGCGCCTCGTTGTCACCTCGATCAGGCCCGATGCAGTCGACGCCAGGCGGCTCTACGAACGGCTCTACTGCGCCCGGGGCGAGATGGAGAACCGGATCGAGGAGTGCCAGCTTGACCTCTTCGCCGACCGCACCTCGGCGGCGACGATGCGGGCCAACCAGCTTCGGCTCTGGTTCGCCTCGCTCGCCCATGTCCCGGTCGACAGCCTGCGCCGCATCGCGCTTCCCGGCACGGCGCTTGCCAAGGCCACGGCGGGTTCGATCCGCCTCAAGCTGTTGAAGCTCGGCGCCCGGACGACGGTCTCGGTGCGGCGCATCAAGATCGCCATGGCCTCGGCGCGTCCCTGGCAGGCTGAGTTCTCAATCGCCCACGAGCGATCATCCAGGGCGGCTTGCTGACGCCGCCGATCCCAAACCCCGAGACGAAACAACAGAGGAAAAGCCAGGTCTACCGAACCGGCAAAACCCCCGGACCTCTCACCATGCACGGAAAAAAGTCAGGCATCCGAGCAAAGAAAAAACGGCAGCGAAAAACATCAGCCTCCCTACGGTGAGAAGTCCGGGCTGGGAGGTCGCGGACACCACCGCCGTCGAGCTGCACGCCGGAGAAGTCACGGATCACTTGCGAACCGCTGCCCAGCGTCAGTTTGCCGAAGAACCAATCCTCGTCCCGCCGCCAAAGACCTTGTCGTTGAGGCCGATGGAAAGCGTACACCGAAGACGCTGGCTGTGCCGTCGGGCAGGGTGTAGTCGACCTTGGCCCGGACCAAGTCTGTCTGGTTGCCGATAGCATCGGGGCCGGCTTCCAGGAACTCGAAGGCCTCGTCATCCTTGTCATCGATGACGAAGGTATCTTCGCGGGCTCTGCCGAAGAGCGAGTCGACGCCACCCTAGCCGTTCAGGATGTCGTTCCCGAACTCACCAGAGAGGTGGCTCGGATTGTTTGAACAGGGCTCGAGCGATCGCCAAGTGGATTTCCGTGTGGGTCAAGCCGCCGTCGGGATTGGCTGCAGCGCGCTGATGTACGCCTGATCGGGCGTCTGCCCGCCAAGCGACGAATGTGGCCTCGTGCTGTTGTAGAAGGCCAGGTAGCACCCAATCGAGGCGCGCGCCTCCGGCACGTTGGCGTCGGCGTGCAGGTCGATCTCCTCATACTTGACTGTGCGCCAGAGGCGCTCCACAAAAGCCTTGTCCCTCCAGGCTCCTTTGCCGTCCATGGAGATCGCGCTCTCCGCGTCCTTTGGGACCTGAACGAAGTCCAGCGACGTGAATTGACTGCCCTGGTCGGTATTGAGGATCTCTGGCCTGCCAGCGCCTCCTCCAGGGCCTCGATACAGAACTCTGCCTCAAGCGTGATCGACACCTGCCAAGCCAGAACCTTGCGGCTGAACCAGTCCAGGACAGCAGCAAGATAGACCAAGCCCCGTGCCATGGGCACGCAGGCGATGTCCATCGCCCAGACCCGGTCAGGGCGCCTGACCGCGAGGCCGCGCAGTAGGGAGGGATGGATCTTGTGTCCCGGCGCCGGCGTCGAGGTCCTCGGGCGGCGGTAGAGCGCCTCGATCCCCATCTTCTGCATCCCCATCTTCTGCATCAGCGTCGAAACACGCAGCCACCCCACCTCATAGCCTTCTGCCTTCAGCAGGCCTTGCAACATCCGGCTGCCGGCAAAGGGGTCATCCAGAGGCAACGCGTCGATCCGGCGCATGAGCGCGAGATCGGTCTGCGAGGTCGCGCGCAGCAGATTAGGAGCCGCTCCCTCGGCTGAGGCCGGGCAGCTGCGCCTGACGGCTGATGCTCAGTCTGTCATCGCGCTCGATCGTCGCTTTGCGCGCGCCAACAGACCGGCCTTGCCGAGCGCTGCGGACAAAAAATCCTTCTCTAACGTCAGCTCGCCAAGCTTCGCATGAAAGGTCTTCACATACACCGCCGCCACCGTCTCGGCCTTGGCTCGGCCTTGCCGCTGCCACCGAAGATCTCGTCTTTTCCGCTGCCGCCGGAAATCGAAAGGTCAGCGCCGCTGTTGCCGAAGATCTCATCGTCGCCGTCTCCGCCGAACATGGTGCGATCGGAACCGAGACCGCCGACCAGAGTGTCGTTTCCGCTGTGCCCGAAGAAGAAGCTGTCACCGGCACTGCCGCCGGCCAGAAAATCGTCGCCGCTGCCGCCGTAGGCGCTGTCACTTCCCCCGCCATCGTTGAAATTGTCATAACCTGTGCGACCTTTGAAGGTGTCGTTGCCATTGAAGCCGAAGGCCGTATCATTACCGCTCAAGCCCTCGATGGTGTCGTCAAGAGCCGTTCCGTTGATCGAATCCGCACCGGACGTACCGAATAGATTAGCCATTGTTCGTTCCCTTCCACCTTGCCGGCCAGGATTGGCCTTCCGTGTGCTCACCAAGGTAGGGGGGCGTGCCGCGGCTCGCTTGAGCGTGAGCTAAAGGTGCTCTGAGGAAATTCTGAGAAGTTGCCGAAATCCGAACTGGAGAGAATCTTCAGGTCTGGGAAACGGCGCGCGCCAGAACCGTGACGCAGAGCGCCAGATCCGCAGCGGCCGTGTCCTCGGCGAAGCTATGGCTGACACCGCCGATCGAGGGCGCGAAGATCATCGCGGTCGGCATGCGGTCGGCAAAGACCATGGCGTCATGCAAAGCCCCTGAGGACATGCGACGCCAAACTTTCGGCGCCAATTCCTCCGCTGCGGCCTCCAGGCGCGCGATCAGACCGGCATCCATCTGCGAAGGCGAGAGCGTCACGACTTCGCCGAGTGTAACCTCCAAGCAGCGCTCTTCGGCGACCTCCTTGGCCAGATCCAAAGCGACCGCCTTCATGCGGTCCAAGCGCGCTGCATCGCCATCGCGCCACTGCAGATTGGCCTCCACCGAGCCAGGGACGATCGAGGGGGCATTGGGATGCAGGCGCACTCGGCCGATGGTCCAAACGGTCGCCGGCGTCGCCAAGGCGGCAAAGGCCTGGTTCAATCTCTCGCTGAAGCGGACCAGACACTGGAAGGCATCGCGACGCAGTGCCATCGGCGTGGTGCCGGCATGGTTTTGCTCACCGCTGAAGGTGATCGGCAGATTGCGCCAGCCGACGATGGCCTCGACCACCCCAACTTTCTCGCCGGCCGTATCAAGGACCGGTCCCTGCTCTATATGGGCCTCGAAGAAAACCCGAAAGCGACCAAGATCGAGGAAGCGCCCGGCCTGTAGTTCGGGAATCGCCTGTCGAAGATCTCCCAGTCGCTGCCCGTCGCTGTCGCAGCTGTCATCGGCCTCCTGCAAACTCACCTCGCCGAGCCAAACCCGACTTCCGGTCAGGCCAACGAAACGCCCCTCCTCGTCCTGTAGCGACACGGCTGCCACCGGCGGCCCGCCGCACTCCAGGCTGGCGCGGGCGATCTCCAATCCGGCCATGACGCCGAAAGCACCGTCCAGCCAGCCGCCTTCCGGCTGGGTGTCACTGTGCGAGCCGATCAGGATTGCCGGCGCATCCCCCGGCGGAAGGCCGAAGAGATTGCCGATCGGGTCATAGTGCGGGGTGAGGCCAGCCTCGGCCAGCCGCCCGGCCAACCAACGGCGTGACTCCATGTCGACCTCGCTGTAGGCCGGCCGAACGACACCGTTGCCGCAGGCCCCAAAGCTGCGCAGAGTGGTCAAGTCCGCCAGCAGCCGCGCCGGATCGATGGTGATCATTCCGCCCGCATTCCTCATTATGAATAGCTATGAAACCCTTGTAGCGCCGGGGCCGGCAGCCTGACTAGGCTACTTCGCGAAAAGTTAAGGCTCAGTTTACAAATCGTATGCATGACTTGTCGATGACAACGGCGAGGCATGTGCGTGGGGATGCGTTTTCGAGACAACCGCGTTGAAACCATCGCAGATCGTTGGCGAGATATTGTGTTGCGATCCCCCGAAAGCGTCGCAGGAAGTCCTTCGAGTGGCTGTGTGGGTTGTTCACCGTCTGAATATGAAAGGCATCGCGCACGCGTTCTCCTCTGGACAGATCAAGCGCTTCGTGGCGAACGCCCAGAGCGGCTGCGCAGAACGGATAGGCGCAGTGACCATCGCTCACCAGCACGATATGCTCATCCACGACCAGCTCAATGACCGTGCGCAGGGTATCGGCATTGACCGCCGGAAGCACTGCGCTGACGGTCATACCGCTGCGGTCAGCGGCAAGCAGCACCGGCACCTGCTCATCTGACAGGCCGCGCTTTCCGGCCTTGCCACCGCGGCGACGCGCCTTGCGTTTCAGGTGCCGCTCGCCTTTGCGGCTCTCCAGAACATAGGGTTCGTCGGCCTCGACAATGCCCGTGAGCTTGTGAGCTTCCCCGGTTTCTGCGGCGAGAAACCGGTGCCGCCAGCGGAATGCGATATTGACGGCAAACCTGCATCGCTCGGCCGACGCGCGAAGCGTCAACCCATCCGCAAGACAGGGTCCAAAGGCAAGCCACTTGTCTTTGCGATGAAGACCCGCCAAGGCTGTGCCCGTCGCAGCATCAAATGTCTTCTTGCACCCCTTGCACCGATATCGCCGCAGGCCCCGCGCCTTGCCACGCGATATCGCTCCGGGTGTGCCGCAATGCGGGCAACGGCGATCTTCACCCACGCTCGCTTCAATAGCCGCCAGTGAAGCTGACGCTTGCGGACCCCCCTGCGAACACAGCTTCGGCTTCCTGCCGCTGCGCCGCGCCGAGTTGCTCTATCCCTGAGAGCCATTCCTGAAACTGCTTGTGATCCATCGCCAATTTATCCCTCTGATCCAGAAAGAAACATACCATGAACACATACGATCTGTAAACTAAGCCAAAGTTAAACTCTCGCTGCGTGATCACGACCGGTCTCGCGCCGCTTTGGCGTGGAGAGGCAGGAACCTCCCAGCGAAGCATGAGGGGTGCCGAGGGAATTTCGACGAGCAAGCCTGCAAGAATCGTAATCTTGGTGATCGCGCAGATCGGCGTTTTGAGCCTTTGGTTCGTGTCGGCCGCGGTGCTGCCGGAAATGCAGGTCGAACGGCCAATGAGCGACTTCCGGCAAGCCGCCCTATAGAGCGCCGTGCAGGCAGGCTTTGTCTTGGGAGCCTTGCTGTCCGCCATCACCGGACTCGCCGATCGCCTGGACCCGCGGCGGCTGTTCGCTCTCGCAGCCTTGACGGCCGCGACTGCGAACGCCGCACTTCCGATCGCGCCGATCGGGTCATTCTCAGCCATCGCGTTGCGCTTTCTGACCGGCGTGCTGCTGGCCGGAGTCTACCCGGTGGGCATGAAAATTGCTGTCGGCTGTGGGAAGAGCGATCATGGTTTTCTGGTCAGCCTTCTGATCGCCGGTTTGACCTTCGGGTCGGCATCATCGCATATGATCGCCGCGCTCGGCGCTGACAATTGGCGCCTGACGGTCGCGCTGGCGAGCCTAGTGGCAACAGCCGGCGGCCTGGCCATCTTCCTGGTCGGCCTTGGCCCCTACCACGGGCGCTCCGAGCGCTTCCGCTTCAGCGGTCCAATCTGGCTGACTTTCCTGGCACTCACGCTCTGGGGCTTCACTGTGGTTCCCGATTCGTCGCAGTTCCCGGCTCTGGTCGCTGACTTCGCCCCAGCCGACAAGGTCGGTAGCATCATGACGCTGCAAACCGCCTTGGGTTTCGGGCTGACCGTCGTCATCGTCCAGATCACGCCCTGGCTGGCCGATGCAATCGATTGGCAGGGCGTCATCCTGATCCTGGCGCTGAGTCCGGCCTATGGTGTCTGGGCAATGGCACGCTTGGCGCGAATTGCACCCTGAGGGGCGATCCGCACCAAGCCCGATCCCAGGATCTGCCCTAAGCGTCGAGATTCGCGGCCGCGAAGTTCCAGTTCAAGAGCTTCGTCACCACGGCCTCGGTGTAGGCGGGGCGGCGGTTCTGATAGTCGATATAGTATGCATGCTCCCAGACATCGATGGTCAACAACGCCGTGCCGGAGCCGGTCAGCGGGGTCTCGGCATTGGCGGTCTTCTCGATCGAGAGCTTGCCGTCCTTGTGCACCAGCCAAGCCCAGCCGCTGCCGAACTGCGTGTTGCCGGCAACCGCGAAGTCCTTCTGGAACTGCTCGAGACCGCCCAGGTCGCGATCGATCATCTCGGCCAGCTTGCCGCTAGGAGCACCGCCGTCGGCCGAGAGGCAATTCCAAAAGAAGCTGTGGTTCCAGATCTGCGCGGAGTTGTTGAAGACCCCGGCATTGCCGTTCTTGGCGCTCTCCTTGATGACATCCCCGAGCGAGAGGTCGGCGAACTTGGTACCCTCGACCATCTTGTTCAGGTTGTCGACATAGGCCTTGTGGTGCTTGCCGTAGTGAAAGCTGAGGGTCTCGGCGGAGATCACCGGCTGCAGCGCAGTATCGTCGAAGGGAAGGGCCGGAAGTTCGAAGGGAGCGGCCATGAGCGTCCTCCTTTTGGGGAATGCCTGTTAGAGGGAGAGCAAGAGCGTACCGCTGCCTGACCGACCGCAGCTTGCCGTTTGGCATGCCCGTCGGGCCCGGACGCGGCCCCTCGCCCCGATAGCTACATAGAGACCGCGACCCGCCATGGCCAGCCTAAAGCAACGTCAGCGTTGCTTTTTCTGGAAATCAGTCCCAGGCGGCCCTGGCTGACCGGGCTCGGCCAAAGCCGTCGAAGGCATCCAAAAGTCTGTTGAACCAGTCTTCGGTAGCGCTTTTGGGTTTCAACAGCACGCGTTCGCTGGCGACTCTGGCCCATTGGAAGGCGCCGAAGAGAAGGTAGTTTCCATAGATTGCACGACAGCCGCCCAGAAAGCGCGTGTCGGCGAGCGCCTTCTCGAGCGGCATGAGGCCTTGGCGGAGTTCGAGGACGGCGGCCGCGGGATCGCTGGCCAAGGCCTCTACGCTTCTGCCGTACTTTCTGAGCGTGCGCTCGCGGTAGAAGTCCTGATCCTCTGCGGCCAGCTTTGGAAGCATGTCGCCGACCACAGCGCGGAACATGAGCGGATGCAGCACGCCCGTGGTCCAATGATCGAGTAGGCGCGCCTTTGCTCGATCTCCACTGCCGTCGAAGAGTGGTGGAGAATCGGGAAAGCACTCATCCAAATAGCGTGCGGCTTCCCAGGGTTCACCGATCCAACGCTCGCCATCGACCAAGACCGGCACGGTTCGGCCGCCCGAGGCCGCAATGCGATCCTTCTCGACCGCACGCCAGGGCACCGGCTGGAAGGCCAAGCCCTTGTGCCGCAGCGCCATCCGAGTCCGCCAACAATAGAGGCTCGGCCGGAAGGCCTCGCCGGCACCGGCGACCTCAAACAGCTTCAGCACCACCATGACCTCCCCTGATAAGATGCTCCATCGGGATAATCCGCCGAGTGTCGCCGTGTCATGGCTCTTTGCTCTGAAACCGCTCGAAGAGGAAAGTCCTCGATCGATCTGCTGGAATATGCAGCCCACTCCAGTCTTCTGAGACAATGCGCGGAACCATGGACCGGCGGGGCCATCTCGCCTAGATCTGACTGGGGAGGGCCGACCATGGAACGTCGACTCGCGGCGATCTTGGCTGCTGACGTAGTCGGGTACTCGCGCCTGATGGGCGCCGACGAGACCGGCATTCTGGCGGCACTGAAGGCGCTCAGGGCCGAGCTGTTCGATCCGCTGATCGAGGTGCCCCACGGTCGCATCGTCAAGCTGATGGGCGACGGTGCGCTGATGGAGTTCTCCTCGGTCGTCGACGCGGTGACCTGCGCCGCAGAGGTCCAGCGCGGCCTGGCGCTACGCAACCAGACCCTGCCTGAAGACAAGCGGCTGGAACTGCGCATCGGGATCAACCTCGGCGATGTCGTGGTCGAGGGCAACGATCTCTACGGTGATGGTGTCAACCTGGCAGCCGGTTTGGAAGCGATGGCCGAACCCGGCGGCATCTGCGTCTCGCAGACCGTAATGGATCATGCCTCCGGCAAGGCCGCGGTGGGCTTCGAAGATCAGGGTGAACACCGGCTAAAAAACATCGAACAGCCGGTGCGTGTCTACCGCGTCGACCCGAGCGGCCCCACCCTCACCCGACGCGCACCGAAGCGCCGCCGCGGTCTCGTCGCGGTGGCGCTCCTGCTCGCCGGTATCGGCGTTTGGCAATTCACGCTCGGTCCGCCAACAGAGGGCGCTCCGGTTTTCGACGAAGCCGCGACGCTGGCCATTCCGACCGGCCCCACGGTAGCTGTGCTGCCCTTCGAAAACTTGAGCGGGGATCCGACGCAGGACTATCTCGCGGACGGGATAAGCGAGGACGTCATTGTCGAACTCGGTCAGTTTCGCGATCTCAATATGCTTTCCCGACAATCGACGTCCGCCTACCAGGGCAAGACGCTGGACATGCGCGAGATCGGCAAGGCGCTCGGTGCAGACTACGTCCTCGAGGGAACTGCCCGCCAGGTCGGCGAGCGCCTGCGCGTCACCGGGCGCTTGATCGACGCCTCGACAGGCGCCCAGGTCTGGTCCGAAGCCTTCGACGAAACGCTGACAGCCTCCAGCCTGTTCGACGTCCTGCTGCGTATCACCGAACGGGTTGCCTCGCAGGTGGGCGATGCCGATGGCGTGCTCAAGCGCATCGACGCCAGGCGGGCGCGCAGCAAACCACCGTAGCAACTCTCCTCCTATGAATGTTCGGAGTACACCTTCGAGTTCTTTTACGACAGGACCATGCAGGAGCGTATTTGTGGCTGCATCCTCAGGGTGGTTGAGGAGGAGCCCAACTACTGGCGCGGCTGGGCGCAATTGTCCGAAGCGCTTCGCGCCGACGTCATGCTCTTCGCGAAACTTTACGAAGGAAGCAGGATGAAAAGCTTGAACGCGCCTTGGCCGCCGCCCGAAAGGCCGCATCACTGAACCCCGAGTCTCCGCGCGCGCACTTCGCTCTGGGCAACATCATTCTGCTCATGGGCGATCGCGAAGGCTTCTACGCGGCGTCGGAAGACGCACTAGCCCTTGGTGGCGACCGCCGCATCGAAGGGCAACTGGGCTACTGATTCGTCTGGTCTGGATGTCACGAGCTTGGCGCAGCCCTGCTCCGCCGTGCCATCGACCTCAACCCCAGCTTGGCCAGGGCCACCTGGCATCGCGGCCTCGCCGACTACCATTTCCATCAAGGGCGACTACGAGACGGCGCTGGAAGAATACCGGCAGGGTGCTCAGCCGCACTGCTGGTAGGCGGTCATGCAGGAGGTAGCCATTCTGACCAAGCTCGAGCGCAATACGGCAGCCCGCTTGGCGCTCGAGCGGCTCTACACACTTCGTCTCGATATCAAGATTGCCGATATCGTCTGGGCCTTTCGCCGCTTCCAACGGCCGGATGTGGACACAGCCAAGTATGCCGAAGCGTTTCGGGATGTTGGGATTCCCGAGGGCCGGTACCAACCCTTGAACCTCGACGATAGCGGTTAGAACAGGTGGAAAGCTGGTCCAGTCGGCATACCCATCAAGGGGGATAGAGCACGATGGTCTATCGCATTGTTCTGTTTGTTGTGGCGATTCTGACCGTGGGGCCGACCTTGACGCTCGATTGCGGTGGTAAATCCCAACATTGCGAAACCGCAGGAGGGGAGTACCACATCGCCCTGCCGGAAGGCTGGAGGGGCGGACGGCCGTCATGCATTTGCATGGATCCGGCGGCAGTGGGGCCAAGGTCTTCGGCAACAAGGGATTCCTGGAGGGATTTACCTCGCGGGGCTATGCGGTGATCGCGCCGACCGCGCTGCCGTGTCGTGAGAACAAGCCAAACGACTGCTCCATGCGCGACGGCGATACTTATTCGCGCTAAGATTTCAATCTCCGCTGCGAGGTGCTGGACGATGCCGTCGCGCAGGCGGGCGTGGATCCAGACCGCCTGCTGCTGACCGGCTTCTCCCACAGCGGATCGAGGGTGTGGGATTTGGCCTGTCTCCAGGCCGATTTCGCCCGCGGCTACGCTCCGGTCTCCGGCGGGTTCTGGTAGCCGATGACCGAGGACTGCGCCGGGCCGATAGGGATGCTGCATACGCATGGCTTCGCCGATAAGGTGGTGCCGTTCAAAGGCCGCACGATCGAGAGTTCAGAGTACGGACTGCTATTCATCCAAGGCCATATCTGGGAAGGCCTGCAGCTTTGGCGGCGCGAGAATAGCTGCCCAAGCAACCCGGCGGAACATAGGATGAGCAACGACTTTTGGCGCAAGCGCTGGGATTGCAATGACGGCAGCCTCGAGATTGTCCCGCACAAGGGAAGCCAGAGCCGGCCGAATGGCTGGACTCGGATGACCCTCGATTGGTTCGAAAGCCTGGATCGCTGACGGGACGGTGACTGTTTTGTTGGATCGATTTGGATTCCTGCTGCATCGGATGGGAGGCGATCTGCGGCCTCGTTCCTCAAGTATGGGCGGTGGAGATTAAGATGGGCTTCACGCTTGGCTTTGCCACCAGCCAGGGTTATTCCCGGAGGGCGACAGGATGAGAAACGGGAGTCGAGGCCGCATGAGTTCCAACTGCAGTATTCCGACGACATCCTTGGTGGCGAGCCTGCCTGCCACGGTCCCCTTCGTCGGCCCGGAAAAACAAGAACGGCGGCTGGGCCGCCCCTTCAAGGCCCGCATCGGCGCCAACGAAAGCGTCTTCGGCCCCTCGCCGAAGGCAGTCACCGCGATGCAGGCTGCCGCGTCCGAGGGTTGGATGTACGGCGACCCGGAATTTTACGACCTGCGCAAGGCCTTGGCGCAGCACCACGGCGTCGGGCCGCAGGCGATCATGGCCGGCGAAGGCATCGATGGGCTCTTCGGCTATACCGTGCGCCTCTTCGTCGAGACGGGCGTCAGCGTGGTGACCTCGCTCGGCGCCTATCCCACTTTCAACTTTCACGTCGCCGGCTTTGGCGGCCGTCTCGTGACCGTGCCCTACCGCGACGACCAGGAAGACCCCGAGGCCCTGGCTGAGGCGGCGATCGGGGAGAATGCGCGGCTGATCTATCTGGCCAATCCTGACAATCCCATGGGGTCTTGGCTGGCGGCGGACCGTATCCAAAGATTGCTCGATGCCCTGCCTGACACTTGTATGCTGGTGTTGGACGAGGCCTACAGCGACTTTCTGCCGAAGGAGACACTGCTGCCGCTGGACACTAGGCGTCGCAATCTGCTGCGTTTCCGAACCTTCTCCAAGGCGCACGGCTTGGCCGGGCTGCGTGTCGGCTATGTGATCGGCCACCCCGAGGTCATCGACAGCTTCAACAAGATCCGCAACCACTTCGGGCTCGGCCGGGTGACCCAAGCCGCAGCCCTGGCAGCGATCCAAGACCAAGCCCATTTGGCCCAAGTGGTCGATGAGGTGGCCGCCGCCCGCCGCGAGATCGGCGCGATTGCCAAGGCAAACGGGCTGGAGGCCCTGCCGTCTGCAACCAATTTCGTCGCCGTCGACTGCGGCCGCGACGGTGCCTATGCCAAGCGAGTCCTGGCGGCCCTGGTCGAGCGGGGGATCTTCGTGCGCATGCCAGGCGTGCCACCGATGGACCGCTGCATCCGCATCTCGGCCGGTAAGCCTGAAGCCCTGGCCGCCTTGGCCGAAGCCTTCCCGCTGGCCCTCAAGGGAGCGGGATAGGAGAGCCCATGTGCAAGCCCAACCTGATCGCTGGAGTCCTCGTCGCGGCATTGCCTGCCAGCCCCCTTGCGGCTGAGGATCTCTCGCTTTGGCAGGTCTACGACGACAGTTTGAGACAGGTGAAGTACATCGAACTGACGCATGCCTTTCAGCCCGTGCAGCCGGTCTGGCCAGGCTTTGCCGCCGCCGAGTTCTCCGCTGCCAAGGCTGCACGTACGATCCCCGGCCTGGTCGAGAAGGGCGAGAGCAGATCCAGCATGAGAAAGTATTTGTCAGCGAACCAGCCAACATTGTTCACCGTCACGCTCCCGCTCAAGAGCTGGGTCAACTGCTCGGTCAGCCAGACCTCGCGGGTGAAGAGCGAGGGGTGCGCCGGATCGGCCAGCCACTGGCTCAACAGCACGATATGCTCGAGACGCGCCTCCTCTGCCGCCGAGACGGCAACCGCCCCGAAATGGAGCGCATTTGGATCTGTGGGCGCGCAGAGATAGGCTTGGTCCACACCCGCCATGGCTTGGCGCATGTCCGGGACTGAATAGAGATTGCCGATGAAGACCTCGGCCCCGGCCGCCTTTAGACGCTCGGCGCGAGGGTCGTGGCTGCGCAGGTAGTGTCCAGGATCTTTGGCACATTGGGTTTGGCGGGCTGTTCCATCAGGCAACCCTGTCCCGCTGCTTGAGCAGGTCCATGTTCATGTAGGGCTTGCTGGACCATTTGGTGCCAGCGATGTGTCTCAACCTGGCCGCGGCCGGGTTGAGGGCCGCTTGGCCGTCGGGGAAGGCTCCGACGACGCGGGTTCGCCGCCGGATCTCCCGCATGATCCTCTCCAGAGGATTGTCGGTCCTGATCCGGCGCCAATGCTCATGGGGGAAGGCATGGTAGACCAAGGTCTCCTCGACCGTCTCCTCCAGCCAGTCGGCGCCCTTGGTCAGGCGCATGGCTCCGAGTTTGGCCGCGTGGCCTTGGCGCGGGCCGCCTCGCGGCTCTCCTGGGCCTGGATAGCCTTCAGCATGAGAGCGACTTCACGCATCTTGCCGGTCGGCACCGGGCACGAAGGCATCCAATGCACGACGCAGCGCTGCCACTGGGCGTCCGGATAGAACTCGGTCGTGCTCTCGACGAGCCCCATGCAGGCATCCGAGACGATCGACTCGACACCCGTGAGGCCGCGCTCCTTGAGGTGCTTCAGGAAGGCGCTCCAGCCCTTCTTGTCTTCCTTGGCTCCCTCGAGGCTGCCGAGGATCTCGCGGTAGCCGTCGGCCTTGACAGCGACCGCAACCAGCAGCGAGACGTTGCGCACTTCACCTGCCCAACTGCGCTTCAGGACAATGCCGTCCAGATAGAGGTAGGGCCGTCCAGATAGAGGTAGGGGTGTTCGCCCTCGATCGACCGGTTCCGCCAGGTCTCGATCTGGGAGTAGAGCTTCTTGTTGAGATTGGAGACCCTGCTGGGGCTCACCCGCGTGCCCCACAGGGCCCTCGGTGATGGCCTCCACCCGGCGTACCGACACACCAGCCAGATACATCTCCATCAAAGCCTCTTCGACCGAGCTCTTGCACCGGCGATAGCGCTCGATGATTGCCGTCGTCGATGCGTCTGCTTGCGAAGCTTTGGCACCTTGCACCTGCACATCTCCGGCGCGCGTGTGCAGCTTGCGCGCGGAGCGGCCAGCTCGTGTGTCGCGGCGCGCCTCACTGCGCTCATAGCGCCCTGCATTGCAAAGCCGATCCGCCTCTGCCTCCAGCAGGCTGTTTAGTGTCTCCTCGACGCTGCCTCGCACGATCTGCCTCAGATGATCTTCTATCCGACCGGCGTCGATAGGGACCACGTTCGACAGGCCCTTCGTGTTATCCTCGTCCAGGGTGGCTCTGGCCTCCTCTATTGGCTTCTCCGTCTGGCGACTGAAAGCCTGAGGGATTCGAGGCCACCAAACCCACACAAATGTGCGAAACTTTCTCTACGTCATCGCCGGGCGTGCCGCGTGGTGGGCAAGGCAGAGCATCTGGCGAAGGGCGCCAATCCGCGCTTCGTCGTCACCTCGATCAGGCCCGATGCAGTCGACGCCAGGCGGCTCTACGAACGGCTCTACTGCGCCCGGGGCGAGATGGAGAACCGGATCGAGGAGTGCCAGCTTGACCTCTTCGCCGACCGCACCTCGGCGGCGACGATGCGGGCCAACCAGCTTCGGCTCTGGTTCGCCTCGATCGCCTATGTCCCGGTCGACAGCCTGCGCCGCATCGCGCTTCCCGGCACGGCGCTTGCCAAGGCCACGGCGGGTTCGATCCGCCTCAAGCTGTTGAAGCTCGGCGCCCGGACGACGGTCTCGGTGCGGCGCATCAAGATCGCCATGGCCTCGGCGCATCCCTGGCAGGCTGAGTTCTCAATCGCCCACGAGCGATTACCCAGGGCGGCTTGCTGACGCCGCCGATCCCAAACCCCGAGACGAAACAACAGAGGAAGAACCAGGTCTACCCAACCGGCAAAAACCCCGGACCTCTCACCATGAGCGGAAACAAGTCAGGCATCCGAGCAAAGAAAAAGCGGCAGCGAAAAATATGCGCGTCCCTACGGTGAGAAGTCCGGGCTAGAGCACATTCATTTTATGCAGTGTCATAGCCTGCTGGTGCGAAATCGTTTGCGCACTCGTGCGGCTCGAACAGACCGATGATGTCGCCCACGGTATTCCAGAGGGTGCTGACACTTCTTTCGGCCTTTGCGCAGATCGGTGATTTGAGCTTGGCGAAAGCCATCTCGATTGGGTTGAAGTCGGGACTGTAGGGCGGCAGATATGTGAGGGTGGCGCCTGTGGCCTCGATGGCCTGTCGGACACCGGCGGCCTTGTGCGCCGGCAAGTCATCCATGATCACGACATCTCCGGGATTGAGGGTCGGCGCCAGCGCTTGCTCGATATAGGCAAGAAAAGCGGCGCCATTCATGGCGCCGTCGAGCACCATCGGCGCGGTCATTCCGGTCAGCCGAAGCGCACCGGTAAAGGTGGTTGTCTTCCAATGCCCGTGGGGGATGCCCGCGCGACAACGCTCGCCCCGCCTGGAACACCCAGGCAGCCGCGCCATCTTCGTCGACAGGCCCGTCTCGTCGATGAAGAACAGCCTGGCCGGATCGAAGTCGAGTTGGCTGTCAAACCAGGCTTGGCGCTTTCTCAAGACCTCCGGCCGCTCCTGCTCCAATGCGTGCGCGGTTTTTTGTACGTGAAGCCGCACCCGCGCAACCAGTTGTTCAGCACGCTCCGGCCAATCCGGACGTTGCGCTCGTCCGCGAGGCGCGCCACCATCTCATTGAGCGCGATGTCCTTGTCAATCTCAATCAGGGTCAGTCTCAATCAGGCCCACGATGAAGCCTTCATGCCGATCAAGGCTTGACCCGCGTCGCCGACCGGTCGGTCGCGACTCCACCTCACCGGCTTTGACCCGCGATATCCAGCGGATCGCGGTCGATGGCGCCACACCAAACCGCGCCGCAGCACCACGCGCCGACAGGCCCGCCTGTGATGCCTTCAAAACACGAACCCGCAGATCGCTACTCAATGCTCGTCCCATCCAGGACCTCCATGTCTGGAGACCTTCAATCAGACTTGCATCATCCCGTCACATCACAATCGATTCAGTGATTGGTGGATCTGCTCTAGACCGGATCGGAGACAGCTGGACCTTGCTGATTCTGCGAGACCTGCACGCCGGTCCGGCGCGTTTCGTCGAGCTGCAGAAAGGCCTGACCGGGATCGCGACCAACCTCCTATCCGGCCGCCTGGAGGATTTGATCGAACGCCGCGAGGCCGCGCATGGTGTCACCCTCTACCAACTAACGGAGCTGGGCTGGAAGAGCGGCGACCTGCTGTTCGAGCTGGGCCGCTTCGGCGGCCACTTCGCCCCGGACGAGGAGCACCAAGCGCCGGGCAACCTTCGCACTGTCGCAGTCACTCTGACGTTCGCCTGCCGGCGGGTCTTGAAGCCGGGGACTGAGCTCCGCGCCAGACTGATGATCGATGGCGAGGCCTTTCATCTGGAAGCGGCCGCAGGTGACCTTCGAGTCCTCGCCGGATCCGGGCCGGAGCCGGACGTAACCTTGGCGACCAGCTACGAGCCGAGTTTTGTCCGAGATCACTGTGATCTGGCCGTTGGAACGGCGGGCAAGGAGATCCTGCTGTTCGGCTTGCTGGGCGATGCGATCGCACTGCTTAGAGACTGTTAGGCAGGACAAGAGCCTGGGCAGCATAACTCCGGGAGGTTTCACTCTTTCCGGTTCCGCATTGCTTATCCCTCGCTCCCCTCGCCATGGCCGGGACTTGACCCGGCCATCTACGCTTTCAAGGGACGCGATGTTCCTGCACACCGAGGACAAGATAACCAGTCACTGTATGCCCTTTGGGCATCCCGTCGTCCCCGATGGCTGTCCGCCAAGTATGGGATTGACCACCATCCCGAATGAAGCCAGGAGAGCGACACAACTCGTAGATGACCGGGTCGAGCCCGGTCATGACGATATCGTCTATACTGCGCTCCCACAACGAACTGGTCTGGTGGTCAGAGACAACAGTTAGCTCCTGAAGTGGCCCGTGCCGCGCTCGAACTAGGCCGCCGCATTCAGCCCCATTTGCCAGAATCCGACCTCCAGACCCGTCGCCTGACGGAACACCGCAGCCAGGCGCTCGAAGCGGCCGCTCTTCTCGGGATCGGCACCCAATCGGCGCTCGGCGGCGGATTGCAGCAGTTGCACGGCAGAGAGCCCCAAATCCTGGTACTCGGCGCCGCCGTAGGTCTTGATCCAAGGCCAATAGGAATTGCCCTCGCGCTTGGTTGCATTCGACGCAAGCAGGCGCTGGCCGATCTCGGCATAGCCGACGGCGCAGGGTGCCAATGCCGTCAACAACTCCAGGAAATCCCCGGCCAGACCGCGGTCCAGGACATAGCGGGTGTAGGCCAGGTTGGACGGATCCTCGGCACTGGCCAGCACCGCTGCCTCTTCCAGGCCCCATTCACGGCAATAGGTGATGTGCAGCTTCAATTCGCCGTCCAGAATCGCCGTGACCGTGGATTGGCAATGGCGCATCTCCTCGACCGTCTCGGCCTTGTAGACGCCCAACGCATAGGCCCGCGCGAAGTGAATCAGAAAGATATAGTCCTGCACCAAGTAATGACGGAAGGCCGCCGTCGGCAGGCTGCCGTCCGCCAATCCGGCGACGAAGGCATGATGGCTGTAGGCCTTCCAGACTTCGCCCGCGCTTTCGCGCAGGGCCCCGAAGAGCGGCCCTGCCTCGCTCAAACGATCGGACATACCCCCTACTCGACTAGCAGGTTGCGGGTCTCTTTCGGCAGGGCAACAGTCAGGCCGTCGAGGCCGCCGCTGATGATAATTTGGCAGCCCAGGCGCGAGGTCGAGGTCAGGCCGAAGGCCAGATCCAGCATATCCTCCTCGTCCTCGGAGATCTCTTCTAGGTTGTCGAACCAATCCTTGTTCACGATCACATGGCAGGTCGAGCAGGCCATGGAGCCCTCGCAAGCGCCCTCGATATCGACGTCGTTGGCGTGCGCGATCTCCAGCACGGAGAGTCCGATCGGCGCATCCACCTCCTTGTGCGAACCGTCGCGCAGGATGAAGGTCATCTTCGGCATGGTATTCTACAAAACCTCTCTAGCAGCGTCGCTCCGAACAAAGGTGACGGCAGCTAGTAGGCGACCGCCGCGCTGCTGTCCACTGTCTTATGCGGCAGCGCGCAAGTTGTTCGCCGCGCCGGCCAGCATGGCGACCGCGCGTTCGACCTCGGCCACGCCGGTGGGGCGCCCCAGGCCGATACGGATCGTGGCCCGGGCCATCTCCTCCTCCAGCCCGATCGCCTGCAGCACATAAGAGGGCTCGACCGAGGCAGAACTGCAAGCCGAACCGGTGGAAAGCGCCAGTTCGGGCACCGCCCGCAGCAAGGCTTGGGCATCGATCCCGAGGAAGCTCACATTCAGACTACCCGGAAGGCGCTCGGTCTCGTGGCCGTTGAACCGTACCGCCGGAACCGCCGCCTGCAAAGCCCGGCGCAATTGCATCTGCAGGCCCCAGAGGCGCTCCGCCTCCTCGGCCATCGCAGTCTGGGACAGTGCCGCGGCCTTGCCGATACCGACGCAGAGCGCCGGCGACAGGGTACCGGAGCGTAATCCCCGCTCCTGCCCGCCACCGCTGAACAGCGGCTCCAGGCGTACGCGCGGTCGGCGACGCACGAAGAGCACCCCGATCCCCTTGGGCCCATAGATCTTGTGACCGGAGATCGAAAGCAGATCGATGCTCTGAGCCCTGACGTGGAGCGGCACCTTACCGGCGGCTTGGGCCGCATCGCTGTGCAGCCAGGCGCCCTTGGCATGGACGATTTCGGCGATCTTCGCCAAGGGCTGCAGGGTGCCGATCTCGTTGTTGGCCGCCATGATCGAAACCAGGGCCGTCTCCTCGTCGAGGGCTTCGGCCAGGCGGTCCAGATCGACCAGGCCATCGGGATCGACCGGCAGGATGGTGAGCTCGTAACCTTCGGCTGCCAGACTGCGCATGCTCTCCAACACGCACTTGTGCTCACTGGCCAGGGTGACGAGCTTGCGGCGGCCCAGCTTGCCACGAAAGTGCGCCGCCCCCTTGAGTGCCAGATTGTTGGCCTCGGTGGCCCCGGAGGTGAAGATGATCTCTCGTGCCTCGGCACCGATCAGCGCGGCCACCTCGGCGCGCGCCGCCTCGACAGCCTCCTCCGCCTTCCAGCCGTAGGCGTGCTCGACGGAATGCGGATTGCCGAAGACCTCGGTGAAGTAGGGCAGCATGGCTTCGACCACCGCCGGGTCGCAGGGCGTGGTGGCCTGGTAATCCAGATAGATCGGCAAGGGCGCGTCGTTGCGCGGCAGCTCACTCATGACACTCTTCATTTAGGCTACCCGGCGCCCTGCCGCCTCGGTGACATCGGCGAGGGCCTGCAGACAGTTGGTCACATCCTCGTCAACGCTGGCCCAGCCGAGCGAAAGACGCAAGGCCCCATCGGCCAGATCCCGCTCGACCGCCATCGCGCTCAGCACATGGCTGCGCTCAACTCTACCCGAGGAACAGGCAGAGCCCGAGGAGAGGCAGATGCCGGCCAGATCCATGGCAATCAAGAGAATCTCGGCACGCCGGCCGGGTAGCGAGAAGCAGGAGGTGTTGGCGAGCCGCAGCACCGCCTCGCCATGTATCACGGCTGCCGGTTCCAGTGTCTTGAGGCCTGCCTCGAAACGGTTGCGCAGATCGGCCAAACGCCTTTGCTCCGCCGCCCCCTCGGCCAGGACCGCGCGCGCTGTAGCGCCGAAGCCGGCGATCGCGGCAAGGTTCTCAGTGCCGGCCCGCAGGCGCCGTTCCTGGCCGCCACCGCGTAGAAGCGGCCGCAGAGGTGCACCGCTGCACAGCACCAAGGCCCCGACGCCCTTGGGCCCACCCAACTTGTGGGCCGAGAGGCTGACGTAGTCGGCAGCCGCCCAGGTCTCCGACGGCAAGCGCCCAACCGCCTGTACGGCGTCACAGTGCAGACGTCCGCCTGCGGCCTTGAGGCATTCCGCCGCTGCCGCCAGAGGCTGGATCACGCCGGTCTCGTTGTTGGCAGCCATCAAGGACAGCAAAGGCGCTTCGCTGTCGGCCAATCGCGTCTCCAGCTTTGCTAGGTCAAGCTGCCCGTCCGGCAAGAGGTCGAGGGTCTCGACTTGCGGTACTGCCAAGACCGAATCGTGCTCACCGGCCGAGGCCAGCAAGCGCTCGGCGGTCGTGCCTGCAAGGCAGAGATTGTTGGCTTCCGTCGCGCCGGAGGTGAAAATCACTTCGGCCGGGTCGGCACCGACCAATTGCGCCACCTCCGCGCGGGCTTCCTCGATCAGCGCGCGCGCGGCACACCCCGCCCGGTGCACCGATGAGGGATTGCCGTAGAACTCCAATGCCGCCACCAAGGCTGCGCGCGCCTCGGGGCGTAGGGGCGCGCTGGCGTTATAGTCGAGATAGCTCTGTGCAGGCATGAAGGCCCTTGGGGCGCCCTAGCGCTGGTTTTGCGCCTTGCGACACTCGTCCGGCTCAGGGCGGATCTCGCCCTGGACCTTGTCCAGTCGTGCATGCAGGCGTGCGATTTCCTCCTGCAAGGCATCGAAAGCGCGGGCCGCCGGGTCAGGAAGCCCGTCCTTGGGCATGCCGTAGGCGGCGAAATCGGCGGCAGCACTTTTCGGCTTTGCCTCGAAGGAGACCACCTTCGGCCCGACCACACGGGCTGGAATCCCGACCACGGTCGCACCGGCCGGAACCGGCTTGGTGACCACGGCATTAGCGCCGACGCGGGCATCCCTGCCGACCGCGAAGGGCCCCAGGATCTGGGCACCGGAGCCGACGATGACACCGTCTTCGAGGGTCGGATGGCGCTTCTGGTTGCGTTGCGAGTCGCTGTCCACCGAGGGTGCGACACCGCCGAGGGTCACGCCCTGATAGAGCGTGACATCGTCGCCGATCTCGGCCGTCTCGCCAACCACGACACCCATGCCGTGATCGATGAAGAAGCGGCGGCCGATCTTGGCGCCGGGATGAATCTCAATGCCGGTCAGCACGCGTGCGACCTGCGAAATCCAGCGCGCCACAAGGCGCATGCGGTGGCGCCAGAGCCAATGTGTCAGGCGATGGGTCACTACCGCCTGAAAACCCGGATAGCACAGCAGAACCTCGAGCCAAGACTTGGCTGCCGGGTCGCGGGCAATGGTCGCGTCGATTTCTGCTTTCAGTGACTTGAACATTTGTGCTCAGCCCATGCTATAACCCGCTGCCTTCCGAAAGGATCAAAACGCTTGCCTCATCCGGGCGCGCGTCCCTTGCCTTTTCTCGAACGGAGAGCAGCTTCTGACTTCAAGGATATACATGGCCCGGCTCAGCTATCAAGTTTTTGTCACAAGCCAGCACTATAGTGCCGATATGCGCGAAACGCAGAAAGCCAGCTGCCAACAGGCCTTTCCCTCTCCCTAGCGCCTCATTCGTGAACGTGGCGACGTAATGCTTTGACGAAGGCTCTTTAACTTATGCCCGATGTAATCTTTAACGGCCCCGAGGGGCGTCTCGAAGGCCGTTATCAGTCGGCCGGCACCGCCGACGCACCCATCGCACTGATGCTGCATCCCCACCCGCAGCACGGCGGTACGATGAACAACAAGGTGGTCTACACCCTCTATCACGCCTTTGCCCGGCGCGGATTTTCGGTGCTGCGCTTCAACTTCCGCGGCGTTGGCCGCAGCCAGGGAAGCTTCGGCCGTGGCGAGGGCGAGCTCTCCGATGCCGCCTCGGCGCTCGACTGGCTGCAGAGCTATCATCCCAACGCCCGCGAGTGCTGGATTGCCGGCTTCTCCTTCGGCGCCTGGATCGGCATGCAACTGCTGATGCGCCGGCCGGAGATCGCCAGCTTCGTCAGCGTGTCGCCGCCGGCCGGCATGTTCGATTTCTCCTTCCTGGCGCCCTGCCCTTCTTCGGGCCTGGTGGTCCAGGGCGGCTCTGATCAATTGATCTCGGAGCCCGGCGTGAAGAAGCTGGTCGACAAGCTGCAGCACCAGCGCGACATTGTGATCGACTATTGTGTCGTGCCCAGCGCCAACCATTTCTTCGCCGACCACATGGACGTGCTGGGTCGCGAAGTTGAGACCTATGTCGCCAGGCATGCCCTTCCGAGAGCGGAAGCAGATTAGCTCGAAATCGCTTTTGCTTTTTTCTTTAAGAGTCTGAATTCAATTGAAAAATTAGGATTCGAGCACGACCGTAGGCGCGATCCTCGAGACCTCGGCATTTGGGCGGAAGCGCAAAGGGCTCCTTGGCGGCCAGCTCCAAGGCGATCAGGCTCTCAGGTCCCAACCAGCCGGCTCTTGCCAGGGCCAGGATCGCTGGGGCGCCCATGGCTTGGCCATAGGGCGGGTCCATCAGGCAGAGATCGACGGGAGCGGACGCCGGAGGCGGGTGCAGAGCGTCGCCTTGCCTTGCCCTGGCCCGCGTTGCGACGCCTAAGCTTGCAAGGTTCTGGCGGATAAGACCGCAAGCGGCCATCGACTTCTCCAGGAAGACGGCGCTCTCGGCACCGCGCGACAAGGCCTCCAAGCCTAAAGCACCGGTGCCGGCGAAGGCATCCAAGACCCTGGCGCCGGTAACGGCGTCGCGGCCGGACAGGGCCCGGCCTTGCGTCAGCAGGTCGAACAGCGATTCGCGGGTCCGCTCCGCCGTCGGGCGCAGGCTGCGATCCGGCGGGGCCAGCAGGCGCCGCCCTCGGAGACTACCACCGACGATTCGCACGGCCAGGCTCGCTCGCCTTCGGTTTCTCGCCGTCGAGGAAGCGCCCCAGTTGCTCCTTCAGTACCTTCGGCGAGACCTCCTCGACCTTGCCGACCTTGAGAGCGCCTAGCTGGAAGGGTCCGTAGGAGACCCGGATCAGGCGATTGACGGTCAGACCCAAGTGCCGGCAGACGCGCCGGACCTCTCGATTCTTGCCTTCCCGCATGGCCACGGTCAACCAGGCATTGCAGCCTTGGACCCGGTCCAGGCTGGCACGAATCGGCCCGAAGCGCTCGCCCTCCAAGGTGAGCCCCTTCTCCAAAGCGGCGAGTTCCTTCGGATCGACTGTGCCGAAGACCCGCACGCGATAGCGTCGGAGCCATCCGGTGGCCGGCAACTCGAGGCGGCGCTTCAACTCACCGTCGTTGGTGAGCAGCAGCAGGCCTTCGGAGGTCATGTCCAGGCGCCCCACTGGCATCAGGCGCGGCAGATCTTCCGGCAGCAGCTCACCGATGACCGGCCGCCCCTCGGGGTCGCGCGCGGCGGTCAGCACGCCGTCCGGCTTGTGAAAGCGGAAAAGACGCGGTGCCTCGGTCGCCGGCAGGCGCTCGCTGTCGACCGTGACTTTCTGCCCCGGCAAGACCGTGGTGCCGGGCTGAACGACGGTTTCGCCCTCCAGCTCGACACGGCCCTGCTGGATCAAGACTTCGGCTTCGCGCCGCGAGCAGAGGCCGCTGCGGGCAATCACCTTGGCGATGCGCTCGCCTTTCGGGGTATCAGACAAGACCCAAACTCCTGCCGACCAGCGCCAGCACGGCGGCAAAGCCATAGAGGGTTGCATGGATGAGCAACTGCCCGGCCACCAGCAAGCTGCCGCTCGGGATGCTCCAGTCCTCGATCGGCATGCCGAAACGGCGATGCCCCTCCTGGCGCATCATCAGATGCAAGGGAATCGAGACGAGGCTAAGGCACAGCGCCCAGTAGAAGGGATCGCCGCGCAGACCGAAGACGAAGCTCGCGATATAGGGCAGAAAATAGAGAAACTGAGCCATGGAGGCAGTGCGCGGTTCCTTGAACGGCCGGCTTGACGGCGCGGCCATTGAGGGCTCTCGATAGCCGCTAGAGCAGGATGACGTCAAATCAAAACGATTTGTCGTCATCCTGCTCTATAGTATCAAAAGTAGAGTGGATTCACGCGAACAGGTGAGTCTCCCTTATCGTGATCGGCTCTGGCGCGCCAGCAAGTCGCGCCGTCTTCTCCCTGACATGCGGAAGTGGGAGAGCATGAGGATCGGGTCGGCAAAGTTCATGCAGTTGGCACTGGAAGAAGCCCGTGCAGCCGCAACGCAGGGCGAAGTCCCGGTGGGCGCCGTGGTTGTAGTCGAGGGCGCGGTCATCGCCAGCGCCCAGAATCGGGTGGAGCGCGACCGCGATCCCACCGCGCATGCCGAGATGCTGGCGATTCGCGCTGCCTGCCGGCGCCGGGGCGACAAGCATCTGCAAGATGCCAGCCTTTTTGCGACCCTGGAGCCCTGTGCAATGTGCGCCCAGGCGATTGCCCTGGCCAGGCTCAAGAACCTGGCCTTTGCCGCCTACGATCCCAAGGGTGGCGGTGTCGATCACGGTGCTCGCGTCTTCGATCAGGCGACCTGCAATCACCGCCCGGAGGTGATTGGCGGCCTGCTCGAACAGGAAGCTTCTAGTCTGCTTAAAGACTTCTTCCTAAAAATCAGAAATCGTTAGATTTGCATACGTGAGACGATGGGCTCGTCGATGTCACTTGGGTGCATCTGAAGGGCCTCGATGCCGGCCCGCAATCCCTTCGCCGCGGTCTCCGCAGACATGCTGGGGGCGCCCAGGTTCTCTTCTCGCGCCGCCACCTCGGGCAGATGCGGCAGGTGCACACCAGGCTCTGGCCGCAACCGGGCGTTTCGAGGCGGCGGATGAGGAGATTGCCCGGTTGGAACACATCTTCTCAAGACGGGGCAACTGACTGCGGCGAGCGCAGCAACTGTAACTATGCCCTGGGCAAGCTGCTGGACGACGTCGGTGCCTACGCGCGCGCCTTCGAAGCCTATGCCGCCGCCGAGGACCAGCGATGCAGCTTCGATCCGGCCCGGACCGCAGCCCGCTTCGAGGCCCTGACGCAGCGCTTCGACCCCGCCTTTGCCGAGCGTTGCTCGGCCGCGGCCAGTCGCTCAGAGCGGCCGGTCTTCGTGATCGGAATGCCGCGCGCGGGCGCCACTCTGGTCGAGCAGATCATCGCCAGCCATCCGCAAGCGGCGGGTGCCGGAGAACTCTCAGACATCGAAGCCATCCTGTCCTCCTGCGAAGGCCTAGAGGGCGATCCGGAGCCTAATCGCCTGCGCGGGTTCGCCGCGGACTATCTCAGCACCCTCGAACGCTACGGCCCCGGCGCCCAGCGGGTGGTGGACAAGCGCTCCTTCAACTTCATGAGCCTCGGCCTGATCGGCGCCCTCTTTCCCAGAGCGCGCATTCTGCACTGCAAACGCGATCTGCGGGACGCCGCACTCTCGATCTTCTACACCAACTTCGCCGAGAAGCACGCCTTCTCGACCAGGCTGGAGGACATCGGTGCCTTCTACCGGCTCTACGCCGATATGATGGCGCGTTGGCAAAGGGCCTTCCCCGACAGGATCTACGAAGTCGACTACGAAGGCCTGGTGGATAATCAGGAAGCCGAAAGCCGTCGCCTGATCGCCCACCTCGGGCTCGAGTGGGACGCGGCCTGCCTTTCTTTCCATCGCAATCTCAGGCCGGTCGACACGCCCAGCGATTGGCAGGTCCGCCAGCCGATTCACAGCCGCTCGCAAGGTCGCTGGCGGCACTACGAGGCGCGGCTTGCCCCCTAGTGGGTGCACTGAACATGCCGCCGTCTTAAGCTGGGTTCGGCGCGCGCAATGAGCGCAGACTGAACCAAATCACCAGAATCGCGGCCAGCTCTCCAACGAGGACAGCCGGCCAGAACTGCCCCAACAGCGGGCTCAACCACTTCTGCGGCCCGAAAGAGACCAAGGCTAGAAGACCAGCAGCCAGGCTCACCCATGCGGCTCCCCGCCCGCCTCCGGGCGATAGACTGATGGCTGCCCCATTGACCGCCAGCGAGGCTGCCAGGAAGGGCGCCATGGCGAAGGGGGCAATCGTCAAAGGCGGATGCGGAGGGGTCTGCGTAAAAAGCGCCGCCGTCATCACCCCCTGAAGAGTCGCCAAGGCCCAAAGCCCGGCCGTGCGCAGGCGCTCCGCATTCATTCCTTGAGACATCCTCAGACTCCTTTCGTCGCCACGTTATAA
This sequence comes from Rhodospirillales bacterium, assembly GCA_965202755.1. GTDB lineage: Bacteria > Pseudomonadota > Alphaproteobacteria > Kiloniellales > JACOMY01 > JACOMY01. The sequence continues at coordinate 140,878 of CBDBCL010000038.1, forward strand.
GCGTACCAACCGGTACGGCTTTACAGTTACCGTACTTATGGGTACGGGTCTTGTAAAGCTTCTTATTGCAAGAGGCCTCTTCATGCAGGACACCAAGCGCGCCAAACGCGAACGCGAGATCTTGGAGGCAGCCTTCCTCGAGCTGCTGCAGCGGGGCTATCGTGGAACGACGATGCTGGCGGTCGCCCGTCGCGTTCAGGCTTCGAAGGAGACGCTCTATGCCTGGTACGGCGACAAGCGCGGCCTCTTTCGGGCCTTGGTCGCGCACAATGCGGCGGCCATCGAGTCTTTGCTGAAGGATGCTCTGGCAGAGGAAAGCGACCCGCTTTCGACATTGGAGACGCTTGGCGCCCTCTTGCTCGAGTTGCTGCTCGGCGAGCGAGCGGTTGCGATTAACCGGGCGGCAGCGGCCGACGTCGCAAACGGCGGGAGGCTGGGCCAGGCGCTGTCCCAAGGCGGCCGGGCGCGTATATTCCCCCTCATCTGCGACCTCTTCTGCGAGGCACGCAGTCGAGATCTCTTGCGCTTCGAGACGCCGGCGGAGATTACCGAGATCTACCTCGGCTTGCTCTTGGGTGACCAACAGATCCGTCGAATTCTAGGGGTTGTCCCGGCCCCCGACGCGCAAGAACGCCGGCGACGCGCCACCCGTGCGGTCAGCCTCATGCTTCGCCTTTACGGCCCGGACCATGCTACCTCTCCGGACAAGCCGGATAGCCCAAATTAGTGGTCCGATCGTAACGCTCGAGTTCCAAGCGTTACGATCGGACCACCAGCGAGCCTTCACCGATCTTTGCATAGGGACACCAAAATGACCGCTCTCCAGCGCCTCGACCGCCTGGCGCAAGACCTCTTGGAAGATCGCACAAGCAGCCGAGCGCTGACGGAAGCCTGCCTGGCCACAATCGACGCGCCTGACGGCGAAGGCGCGCGGGCCTTCATCAGCGTCGATCGCGACGGCGCCTTGGCCCAGGCCGATGCCATGGACCGGCTGCGCGCTGCCGGCGCAGCTCCCTCCCCTGGGCCGGGATTCCGATCTCGATCAAGGACCTTTTCGATCTGCAGGGCCAGGTCACCAAGGCCGGCTCTCGCGTCTTGGTCGATCAGGCGCCGGCAGAGCGCGACGCGCCCGCCATCCATCGCCTGCGCCGCGCCGGTCTGGTGTTCCTGGGTCGGACCAACATGACCGAGTTCGCCTACTCCGGTCTGGGTCTGAACCCGCACTACGGGACGCCGGGCAATCCCTTCGACCGGGCCACCATTCCCGGCGGCTCCTCCTCAGGCGCTGCGGTCTCGGTGGCCGCCACCATGGCCTGCACTGCGATCGGAACCGACACCGGCGGCTCCTGCCACATCCCGTCAGCCTTCTGCGGCCTCACCGGCTACAAGCCGACACAAAACCGCGCGCGCTCGTCGGCGCCGTACCGCTCTCTCACAGCCTCGATTCGATCGGCCCCTGGCACCCAGCGTTTCCTGCTGCGCCATCCTCGATTCGCTCCTGGCCGGTGAAGACTTCGCGCCGCTCGAGCCGCGACCGCTCTCCAGTCTGCGTCTTGGCCTATTCACGAACAAGGTGCTGGAGGATCTGGACGAAACCGTCGCCAAAGGCTTCGAGACGGCCCTCAGTGCCTTGTCACGGGCCGGCGCACAGATCCAGGACGCCGCTTTGCCCCTCCTCAATGAATTTACCGCAAAGAACGGCCAAAGGCGGCTTGACGGCCTCTCAGGCGCTGCATTGGCACCGGTCCCACCTCGCACGAGGCGAGGCGCTCTATGATCCCCGCGTCGCCAGCCGGATCGTCCGCTGCCAAGAGCAGTCGGCCTGTGACTATCAAGACCTGCTGGCAGCCCGCCGGAACAGCATCGCCGAAGCCGAATCGCTCTTGCAAAGCGTCGATGCAATTCTCTATCCGATGGTGCCGATCGTGGCCCCGAGGTTCGAACAGATGCAAAACGATGCGGACTATCTGCGCTTGAATACGCTGGTGCTGCGCAACTCGGCCTTTGTCAACTATCTGGATGGCTGCGCGCTCTCGCTGCCCCTCGCCGGCGAGGGCCCTGGCGTGGGCCTCACGATCATGAGTCGCCACGGCGCAGATGCCAGGGTTTTCTCCGTAGCTGCAGCCCTGGAGAGACTTCTCGGTCGCTGGCCGAATTAGGACCGCAGCCGAGCCTGTTCAGCCCGACGGCAGTCCCTTATTTTTCGTCTCCCGCCTCAAGGGCAGAAGCGTAAAGCCTCAGAAAGCCTGTCGAAGGAGCGGGTATCGCCGCCCGGCAAAGCTGCGCCAGGAGGCGGTATCCGAGCGTACTTACTCCTTCTCGTCGCCGTCGATGCGCACGGCGATCCAAGCATATTTGTTGTCGGCATAGACCAAGAGGGTCACGACCCGATAGCCCTCTTCGCGGGCCTTCTCGATCTGCGAGACCACATCATCGGCCGACTCGACCGTCTCCTGGTCGACCTCGACGATCACGTCGCCGGCATTGATGCCCTTGGCTGCGGCCGAGCTGTCACCGTCGACCTTGGTCACCATGACGCCGGTCACATCGGCCGGAAGCTCGAACTCCTGGCGCAACTGGGCGGTCAGCTCCGAGATCTCCAGGCCTAGGGTGGAGAGGACATCAGGGGTCTTCTCGGCCTCGTTGCGACCAGGTGCAGCGGCGGCCACCACAGCCTCGTTCAGCGCGCCCAGTTCGGCATAGACAGTCTCTTCCTTGCCCTTACGCCACACCGTGACCGGAACCTTGGAGCCGATCGGGGTCTCGGCGACCATGCGCGGCAGCTTGTTAGATTCCGGCACCAGACGATCGTTGAACTTCAAGATCACATCGCCCTGCTTGATGCCGGCGGCCTCGGCCGGTCCGTCAGGGGCGACCGAGGCGACCAATGCGCCACGGTCCTCGTCCAGACGCAGGCCTTCGGCCAGTTCCGGAGTGACACGCTGGATGCGTACACCGAGCCAACCGCGACGCACCTCGCCGTGCTCGCGCAGCTGGGCGATCACGTTGCGGGCGATCTGCGAGGGAATGGCGAAGCCGATACCGACCGAGCCGCCCGACGGCGAGAAGATGGCCGAGTTCACGCCGATCACGTCGCCATTCATGTTGAACAGCGGGCCGCCGGAGTTGCCCCGGTTGATCGCCGCATCGGTCTGGATGAAGTCGTCGTAGGGTCCGGAGCGAATGTCGCGGCCGCGGGCCGAGACGATACCGGCCGTCACTGTGCCACCCAGGTCGAAGGGGTTGCCGATGGCCATCACCCAGTCGCCGATGCGCGCGGTGTCACTGTCGCCCCAATCGCTGGCCGGAAGCGGCTCGTCGCTCTCGACCTTCAACAAGGCCAGATCGGTGCGCTCGTCGCTGCCGACCAAGATCGCCACCAGGCTGGTGTCGTCTTGCAGGCGCACGGTGATCTCGTCGGCGCCGTCGACCACATGGTGGTTGGTGACGACGTAGCCGGTGGAATCGATGATGAAGCCGGAACCCAGCGCCGAACCCTCGGGCGGGCGACCGCCGCCGAAGTCCTCGAAGAACTCCTCGAACTGGCCGTCGCGATCCTTGTCGTCGTTGATGTGCTTGGTGGCGATGTTGACCACCGTCGGCAGCAACTCCTTCGCCAGATCGGCAAAGCTGTCCGGCGCGCCTCTGGCCTGGACCTCGAAGGCGATCGTCGGCAAGAGGAAGACCGAGAGGCTGGCAGCGGCAACGCCGCAGCGCAGGGCACTTCCCTTAAGTGAATTGGACATGAAGGACATGGGGTCGGATCTACTCCCTATTCGTGTTTGCCGCGGTCGGACGCCGAGACGCCCGCCACCGTGCAAAAACCATACCAAAACTCGAAAGGATCAGCGCTTCGCGTCTGCGTGCGGCCGCCAATTCGCTCTCGCCAGGGATTGAGCCGCCGCTTATCGGCGGGAATATGACGGCTTGACGCAGAAAATATGATAAACTGTTATTCCAACAGCCAATAAAGTAATGCGCCGACGCTGGCGGCGCCCAGTCCCAGGGTCCGCAAGCTGTCGATGCTCTGCGATTCCAGGAACTTGAGAACCTCGCCCGAGCGGCGCGGCAGCAAGGCCAGCACCAGACCTTCGATGACCAAGACCAGCGCCAGGGCCGGAAGCAGATGCTCCATGGGACCTGGCGCCGCTGATCGCTGGCCGTCGAGTCGCTGCTAGTTCGTGCTCTCCGTCGTCTCGCCACCGTCCGTGGTCAAGGGAGCGGAAGGCGGTGCAGGCTCGGTGGCCGAGGCGTCAGTCGTCGGGGCGTCGGTCGATACATCGCCGGTCGAAGCAGTCTCACTCGCTTCCGCATCGCCAGAAGCACTCACCGGTGGATTCGCCAAGAGAGCGGCGGTACCAGGCACGCCACCAGGCGCTGCCTGATTGAAGTAGCTGAAGAATTCGCTATCGGTGGTCAGCACCAGTGAGGTGGTGCCCGGGTCGATGGCGTTGCGATAGGCCTCCATGGTGCGGAAGAAGCGGAAGAACTCCGGATCCTTGGTGTAGGCATCGTTCAGCACTTTGGTCCGCTGGCCTTCACCTTCACCGCGCAGGATATCGGACTGACGTTGTGCCTCGGCGCGAATGACGGTCGCCTGGCGGTCGGCTTGAGCGGTGATGGTTTGATACTGCTCCTGCCCCTTTGCTCGGAAATCGGCAGCCAAACGTTCACGCTCGGCCCGCATTCGCGAGTAGACCGCTTCAGCCACCTGCGGCGCCAGATCGGCTCGACCGATGCGCAGATCGACGATCTGAATGCCGAAGCGTTTGGCGTTGTCGTTCACCCGAATGCGGATGTCGGTCATCAAGCGCGCGCGTTCGGAGGAGACCACATCGGTCAGAGTAGCCTCACCGAAGACGCCACGCACGGCATCGTTCACCACCGGGCCCAAGCGCCCGTCGAGGATCGGTTCGGTTCCCACGGAACGAATAAAGATCAGCGGATCATCGATCCTATAGCGAACGAAGGCATCCACCACCAATCGTCGATTGTCCTCCAAGAGCACGGTCTGCTCGGCAGGATCGAGGTTCAGCACGCGCCGTTCCAGATAGCGGACGTTCTGCACGAAAGGCAGTTTGAAATGCAGACCGGGTTCCTTAATGACCCGTTTGGGATCGCCAAACTGCAGGACCACGGCCTGCTGGGTCTGCATCACGATGAAGGTGGAGGCATAAACCAGAATGCCCAAGGCAATCACGATTATGCCAACGATCAGGGGTAAGCGTCCACGCATGGTCTTGGATCTTTCCTCGGCTCTAGAGCGGATCGCGATCAGGTGGCATCGCCTGTTCGCGGGAAACCGCTCTCTCTTTCAAACTGGTAGAGTGCGATTCAGACGTCATGTCGTTTCGATCTGACGTCATCGCCCTCTGGGCTCGACGTGGCCGCTATTTGACCGATTGGGCGGTGTTTCCGCCCTTCGGCCGTAGCTCGTTCAAGGGGAGGTAGGGCACCGCCCCTTCTTGGATCTTCGAGTCCAGGATCAGCTTGTCGGTGTTGCCCAGGACCGATTGCAAGGTTTCCAGATAGAGACGTTGCTGTGTCAGTTCCGGCTCCAAGCGGTAGGCGTTGTAGACTTCGACGAAAGCCTGCGCCTCACCTTCAGCATTCTTGATCACGCGCTCCTTGTAGGCGTTGGCCTCTTCGATTGCGCGCTGGGCGAAGCCGCGAGCCTCCGGCACCACCTTGTTGCGGTAGGCCTCTGCCTGGTTACGCACACGCTCCTGGTCCTGCTGAGCCCGCTGCACGTCTTCGAAGGCCTCCAAGACCTCTTGCGGCGGCTGCGCGTCCTGCACGTTGACGGAACTCACAAGAATACCCGACGCATACTCGTTCAGAACGCTCTGGATCAGCTGCTCGGCTTGGCGTGCGACCTCGTCACGGCCCTCGGAAAGCGCCGGCTGGATATCGGTCTGGCCAATCACTTCGCGCATCGCACTTTCGGCCACGGCCTTCACCGTATCCTCGGGATCGCGAATGTTGAACTGATAGAAGCCGGCGTTCTCGATGCGCCACTGCACGGTAAAGCCGATGTCGATGATGTTCTGATCTTGCGTCAGCATCTGCAGCTTTTCGTTGTTGCGCGAGCGCGTATTGTTGGAGAAACCGATGTCGATCTGACGCACTTGATCGACATTGACGATCTCCGCCGTCTCGATCGGATAGGGCAGATGCCAATGCAGACCTGGATCGGCCAGACTGTCCTGGTTCACCCACTCGCCGAAGCGCAGCACCAAGCCCTGCTCGCCCGGATTGACCCGGTAAAAGCCGGTACCGAGCCAGACCAAAAGGGCCACGCCGATCGCGATCACGATCCCCAGGCCACCGAGGCCGCCGCGCGGTATCATCGACTTCATGCGGTCCTGACCGCGTTTGATCAGATCCTCCAGATCCTGCGGGTGACGACCGCCGCCGCTGCCGTTACCGCGATTGCCGCCCCAGGGGCTGCCTCCGTCGCCGCCAGATCCACCCGATCCGCCGCCCGGTCCACCCCAGGGACCACCCGAACCTCCACCTTGCGATTGCCAGGGCATAGGCCTTTCAAGCTCCTCGCTGTCACTGTCTGTCGAACCGGCGCGTTCTTGACGCCGAGACTATCTTCGCAGATGCCTACCGGATCGGCACCGCGAGGTCTATATCTCTCCTGCACGAAATGCGCGGGCACGGCTAGGGCCGGGCCCAGTTTGGATGGCCATAACCGTCCCGTTCAATATTTGTAACTCTGAGGGGTTTTCAAGCATGGCGAAGGTAAGCGAGGCCCAGATCCTGGACGCGCTGCAATCCGTTTCGGTCCTGGGCGGCGGCCAATCGGTCGTCGCGGCAGGCCTGATCGAAGGCTTGGTGGTGCGCGACGGCAATGTCGGTTTCGCCATCAAAATCGATCCCAAACAAGCCAAGGAGATGGAGGCGGTCCGCGCCGCTGCTGAGGAAATCGTTTTCGAGCTGCCGGGCGTCAGCTCGGCCAGTGTGGCGCTGACCGCGCATCGCGATGCCCCTGCACCGGCACCAGCGAAGCCGGCGCAAGCCGGCGGTGCTGCCAAGGCCGACCTGCCGGACCTGGGCGCCATCGTCGCGGTCGCCAGCGGCAAGGGCGGGGTCGGCAAGTCGACCACGGCCACCAATCTGGCGCTGACGCTGGCCGGGCGCGGCCTGGCGGTGGGGCTCTTAGACGCAGACATCTACGGACCTTCGCAGCCACGCATGATGGGCCTCAGCGGCCGGCCGCAGTCCCCCGACGGCAAGACCATCATCCCGCACGAACGTTTCGGCGTGCGCTGCATGTCGATCGGCTTCCTGGTCGGCGAGGACACACCGATGATCTGGCGCGGCCCCATGGTGCAGTCCGCCCTGATGCAGATGATGCGCGACGTCGCCTGGGGGAAACTCGACGTTCTGGTGGTCGATATGCCGCCCGGCACCGGCGATGCACAGCTTACCATGGCCCAGCAGGTGCCCTTGAGCGGCGCCGTCATCGTCTCCACTCCGCAGGCCGTGGCACTCGCCGATGTGAAGAAGGCGGTCAATATGTTCCGCAAGGTCGACGTGCCGATTCTCGGCGTGGTCGAGAACATGAGCCTCTACATCTGTCCCAAGTGCGGGCACGAGGACCATATCTTCTCACACGGCGGCGCCCGCGAGGAGGCCGAAGCGCGCGGCGTGCCTTTCCTGGGCGAGATACCGCTGGAGCCGGCGATCCGCGAGGCCTCGGACGCCGGCCAGCCGATCGCCGCCGCCGCACCCGACAGCCGCCAGGCGGCCGAGTACAGGGCCATCGCGGAAGCCGTCTGGGCCGAGGTTCAAGCCGGCCTCGGGTCACGGCAAGCCCCCAGCATCGTCATGGAGTAAGGAGCGCTCCGCAGCTCTCACAGGCTCTTTATTGCGCGTGTGCGTTTTGCCGGCTTTCGGCTCTTGAACCCAGCCCCGAGACGGCTACGTCTTTAGGACCCGAGACGAAATACCGACAGGAAAGGTTCCAGAATGACGAATGTGGTGCGAATGCTTCTTTTGGCGGTCTTCGCCGTCGGTTTCGCCGGCGGCGCTGTCGTTGCCGCAGAGCCGAAGCCGCTGATCTTCCAGACCGGGGATCACGTCGCGATCAAAGGCTATGATCCCGTCGCCTACTTTGTCGAGGGCACGCCGACCAAAGGCGATGCCGCCTACAGCAGCGAGTACGAGGGTGCCACTTGGCACTTCGCCAATGCCGAGAACCGGGACCGCTTCATCGCCGATCCGACCGCCTATGTACCGGCCTACGGCGGCTGGTGTGCCTATGGCATGGCTCAGGGCGGCAAGGTGCCGATCGACCCGACGGCCTGGAAGATCGTCGATGGAACCCTCTATCTGAACGTCAACCACAAGATCCAAGGCTGGTGGGAAGCCGATATCCCCGGCTTCATCGAGAAGGCCGACGTCACCTGGTCGCAGCAGGTTCACCAGCAGAACTAGCCGCCGTCATCAGGACAGTAGAAGGACGCTTTCTTCTGAGGAAAGCGTCCTGACTTTTTGAGATATCGCCTAAAACCCGACCCGGGTTAGCTTTCCCGATACAGCGTTTCCATCAGCTCGCGCCACTCCCTGGCCGTCAGACCGCTGTCGGCTTGCGAGAGCGCCTCGCCGGCGATCATGCGCCGCAGCACGTCCAAGCCCTGCTTGGAGATCGAGGCGCTGCCCAGGCGATAGTCCTCGAAGGCCTCGGCCGTCATTGGCACCCAGCGGCGCACCAGATCCATCAGGAGATCGGCATAGACGCGGATTTCGTACTGCGCATGCGGATCGGCCCTGAACGACAGGAAATGCAGCAGATTGTGCAGATCCACCTTCCAGTACCACTGGGTATAGGCACTGACCGGCAGCACCACGCGCGCCAGTTCCCGTGCCAGACCCGGGCGCTGATCTTCCTCGACCTGGCTCCCCTCGCCGTCATTTAGGAGCCAGAGGTAGTCGGCATAGGCTTGGGCGCTGCCCGCTGTCATCTTGGCCTGCACTGCGGTCGCCTGATCGTCGCTGAGCTGCGCGCCGCGGCCCTGGCGATTGCTCTTCGACTGTACCGCCAGCTGCTGTGCCTCGGGCAGATAGAACTCCCGGTCGAGAATGGAATAGCGGGCGGAATACTCGTTGACGTTGGCAGTGCGGTGGCGAATCCACTGCCGGGCGACGAACATCGGCAGCTTCACGTGTAGCTTGATTTCGCACATCTCGAAGGGCGAGGTGTGGCGGTGGCGCAGCAGATAGCGAATCAGGCCGCGGTCCTCCTGCACCCTCTTGGTACCGCGCCCGTAGGAGACCCTGGCCGCCTGCACGATCGCCGCATCGTCGCCCATGTAGTCGATGACCCGAACGAAGCCGTGATCCAGCACTGGCAGGGGATCGTAGAGGACTTCCTCCAGTGCCGGAGCAACCGCACGCTTGGTCGGCAGGGTCTCGTCGCTCATGGCAGTTTGGTCCGAAGCATCCTAGTTTGTCTCATCGTGCAAGGCACGGATTTTCGTCTCGCTCATAGGCCCGAGAGTCGCAGATTCGGAAGCCGAAGGCCAGGCCAGGCCTGTGGAATACCTGAGTAGAGGGGATAGCTCCGCCCCTTCCCTTTCGATGCGCCATCCACTACATCTAATGGTGCCGGCTTGTTCCGGCTATGGCGCTAAACTGGCTTGCGGAATAAGCGTAGTGGACCCGGGGGCAGTACCCGGCGCCTCCACCAGTTTCTCGGACGCCGTGCTTGCTCGATTGCGAGCCGGTGTCCGTCTATGGGGGCGAAACAGGATCGACACGCGTGATAAAGGCTTGTTGGGTTCCCGGCATGGTTCCGCCGTTATCGGGCCGATTCACAGGTGCCAACGACAATCGTATGGCCCTCGCTGCCTGACACAAACTAGGCAAGCGCGGTTCGGGGGGCACCGGGCAACAGAAGCCCCCCACTTCTCATCTGCCCCGCTGGTTTGGCGCTACTCGACATTATCGGTCGAAAAAGTGTCGCATTGTGGTCCCGGTACGGATAGCGTGCCGGAATGATATCGTTACCGGTGGGAGTCGCGTGCCCGCGAGACTCGGCCGGAAACCGGCAGAATGCAATCAAGACCCAAGCCGAAAGCGCCGGTAAGAGATAGAGAGTTGGGGAGGATCGAAGTTTGAGCGACGCACCTGGCAAGGATTTGCTGCGGTACGATCTGATGCTACAGCGCGCGCTGCGCAGCGTCCTGCGCGAAACCTTGGATATTGCCGCCGAAAGCGGCCTGCCCGGCGGCCATCACCTCTTCATCACCTTCCGTACCGCTGCCGAGGAGGTGGAGATCGCCGACTATTTGGCGGCGCGTTACCCCGACGAGATGACGATTGTCCTGCAGCACGAGTTCTGGGGTCTCGATGTCGACGACAAGGGATTCTCCGTGCACTTGAGCTTCTCCAACCGGCACGAGCGCCTCGTCATACCCTTCGCCGCCGTCACCGCCTTTGCCGATCCCTCCGTACGCTTCGGCCTGCAGTTCGACAAGGCAGTCCAGGGCGAGACTGACGATGATGACGAGGAAGAAACGGCCAAAGCAACCGCACCGGTCGAAAAGGACAGCGACAAGACCGAGGAAGGGAGCAAGCCTGGAGACAACGTCGTCACTTTGGATCGCTTCCGCAAGCGCGAAGGCTAGCGGTCCGATCGCAAGGATCGAGATTCAAGCGTTGTATGAAAGCTCCCAACATCAACTTTTAGGTCTGAGGTGCACGTCGGGTGGCTCTGGTGTTCTTCGCTCGCCCCCTTATCTGGCGTTCGCGCATGAACACGAAGAGGCCAGCGCCCATGATGAGGACGATGCCCAGCAGCAAGCTCGGGCTCGGCAGTTCACCCCAAATCAGCCAACCCCACATGATCGCGAGCGGCAAACCGACATATTCGAAGGGGGCTATCGCCGCGGCGTCCGCCAGCCGGTAGGCCTGCGATAGCCCATAGCCGATGATCGCAGAGGTAAAGCCAAGTCCCAGGAAGAGGTAACCGTCAGGCCCTTCGGGCCAGACCCAGGCGCGCAACAGAAAGCGGAGGCTTTCGTTCTCGAAGCGCGCCGCGTAGCGTCCATCTCCGGCGACCAGAAAAAACCCCAGAGACACGAGGATGAAGGCACATTGAATGTAGACCGCCATGGCGGATGCCTTGGACCATGCGCCCAAGCGGCGCGTCAGGATCTGGTACAGCGCATAGCTCAAGGCTGCGACCAGCGGCAAGAGCAGGACGACAAGCTCCACATCCCGCTGCTCTCCGCTTTCCCAAGGCCGCAGCATGATCAGCACGCCGAGGAAACCGACCGCCACTGTCGCAATGCGGAGCGGCCCGACCTTCTCGCCCAGCAGCGGTATCGACAGCAGCGTAATGAACAGGGGCGCCACGAAGAAAAGCGCTGTTGCCTCCGCCAGTGTCACTGCGGCCAGCGCAGTGAAGAACGAAAGGTTTGCAGCAACGATCAAGACCCCGCGCAACAGATGAAGCAGCGGCCTGGAGGTTCGCAGAATCGACCAACCACCCTCGAATTGCACCAGGACCAGAGAGAAGACCACCCCGATCGACGAGCGAATGAAGACCATCTGGTGCAGGGAGTAGTCGCTTGAAAGATGCTTGATCAGCATGTCGTTCACCGAGATGGCCGTCATCGCCAGGAGAATGAACCCGATTCCGGCTGCGGGCCGATTAAGGCGCGATTCTCCTGCGATTGTGCTCATACCCCTCGGTTAGCAGGCCCAGGGCCTTGCCGTCCCACGCAATGTTCGGCTCTGTCCCGCCAATTGCGGACCAAACCTCCGCGCAGAGATAAAGGATCGACCTCGACTTTGGCCGTTTTCGGCTCGCGCCGGCTGGCTGCGATCTCTTCAAAATGTTGGCGCAGCGCCGGATCTCGGCGGATGACCTCGCAGAAATCCTGATCGTCGAGCACCAGCAGATGGCAGTAACCCTCGGCGCGCACGGTGGCGCTGCGCGGCGCCCGGGACAGCAAAGCCATTTCGCCGAAGAAGGCACCGGGGCCCAGCCGTATCACGCCGCCCGGCAGCTCGACCAAGACCTCGCCGGCGACCACGAAGTACATGCGCCGCCCGCGCCGCCCCTTGGAGACGATGGCCTCGCCCGGCAAGGCCAAGCCTGGACACAAAGCCTGCGCCAGATGCCGCCGACCGGCCTGCGGCATCTCGCGAAACAGCGGCACCCGATCGATCACATCCGCCATATCCAGGCCCAGATCCAACGTGGGCCGATTGGCGACCTTGGCGCTCCGCTGTTCGCGATTGCGCATGAGGTCGGCATGGATCTCACGGCTGATCAGCTGCTCTTCGAACTGCCGATTGTAGCTCCCGGCCTCCAGGCGCAAGGCGATCCGCGCCAGATAGCGGGCGGCCAGCGCTTCGAGGCTCGGGAGGAAGGAGATCGCCGCGGCGCACCGATGTCGCGAAACACGCCGACCGCTGCGGCCGGGTCGGTGGGCCCGACCACGGCGCCCAACAGCAGACAGGCCGCGAGGCTCATGCCGGCCAGGGGCCAGAGCGTGAAGCCGACGACCAGGACACAGACGAAGACGGCAACCACGGCCAGCAGCAGGATCGCCAAAGCGAAGAGCACCAGGATGAGATCGAGCATCGTCCTCAATTTATCGCGAAATGGGCCAGATTCACGGCTTCGCCGCAAATCTGCCCCAAGCTCGCGCTTGGCGGCGGCTAGGCGCGCACCACATGATACAGCATGCCAGAGGAACGATGGCGGTCTAGTGAAGCGATAGACCGTGAGTTTCGCACTCTAAACCGTTGAATTTGCGGGCTGATAGACTGTGTCCGGGGAGTCCCTCTCCGGTACGCCTCGGTCCGTTCTGGGCCGATGGGAGTAGGTCAAGATGTCATCCGGCGCGATAGGAGGCGACCAGATCGATGACGGAACAGGACTTGGGTTTGCGCAAGCGATCCCTCACCATTGCACGCCATCGCACCAGCTTGGCCTTGGAGCCGATATTCTGGCGGGCGCTCGATAGCGAGGCCAGCGACCGCAAGCTCTCGCTCGCCGCCCTCATTTCGGAAATCGATCGCGCGCGCGTGGCGGCCGAGCTGCCGATCTCGCTGGCCAGCGCATCGCGCGTGCATGTCGTATCCCAACTGATGAGCAAGCTGGCCTACCGGCCCGGCGACAGTTAGCGCGCTATCCGCTCACCCTGGAATGGCACCCGCTGGCGCGGAACCGGACTGCTGGGCGCATTCACTCTGCAGGACGAATTTCCGCCAGATCGCTCTCCACCTGGATGGTGACGTCGCAATCACCCAAAGCCTTCGGAAGGCTCGTCTTGAGGCTGCTGCGTCAAGAATCGACATCGGCCAGCGTCAGACTGGGCGGCGAGCGGACCTTCAACTGGACGAAGATGCGTCCGGACGAACGGCGTGTCCTTGGCCGCTGCAGGCGCGTGGCTCCGCTCGGATGCCGCTCGAGAATCTGATTGATGGCCTCCAGCCTATAGATCGCCGCCAGCGCCATGCCGAAGGGAGAGAGCGGCTCGGCGCCGCCGATCAGCGAGTCCGCGGCGCGATCGTCACGCGCGCCTTCCCAATCTCCGATAGCGCCGCACATCCAGCAGCCCGGCCGAAGACGAATCCACCTCCAAATCGAAACGCATCCCAGGTGCGACACCGCGGCAGCGCAAATGACAGGAAAGCGACCGGGCCATCTGCGCAGAACTCTCGGTCCAGGCAAGGGAACCTGGCCAGAAACGCCGTTACAAGGCACCCAGCAACTGCAGGGCACGCTCGGCCGTCCAGCTTGCCGCGATGACGATGGAGGGCAGCACGACGATCCAGCGCGCAGTCTGCGCCCAATGCCCACGGTAGCGACCGATCCCCCAAAACAGCGGCCAGATCACGAGCACGATGGCCAGCTGTCCCAACTCCACCCCGACATTGAAGGACAGCAGGCTCTGCCAGAGATTGGGCGAAGAGAGATTCAGGATCTGGTGCAGCACGAAGGAGAAGCCCAAGCCATGCAGCAGGCCCAGAATGGCCGTCATGGCGACGGTGCTGGCCCCCTCCCGGCGGAGCAGCGCGATGGCGCCGACATAGATGATCGAGAACGCGATACCGGTCTCCACGGCGGGAATGAACCAGGCGCCCTGCGGCACGAAGCCGAAGAAGCCCAGGACCAGGGTCACGGTATGGCCCAGGGTAAAGCCGGTCACCCGCCACAGCAGTGCGCCCAAGTGGATGGCGCCGACAGCCAGGCAGAGCACGAAGAGCATATGATCCCAGCCTTCGAGAATATGGATCATCCCCTGCTGCACGAAGCCCAGGGCTGCACTCAAGGGCGAGCGGGAGATCTCCACGGGATCGGCCAGCAGTCCGGTCTCGCGAAACACCAGCGGCTCGCCGGCAAAGTGATCGATGATCAGGTTCGCCGTATCCTCCTGCTGCGGCAGATCGGGATCGAGCGTGCTGCTGAGTTCCAGACTGTAGACCGGCTCGCCGGTGCGGTAGCGCAGGATCAGGTCGGTAACGCTGTCGCCGACGAAAATGGGCTGGTCGGTCTCCGGCACGACCGGATTGTCGAAGGCACGCTTGGCCTCCTCCAGGGTGGCGAAGGGCGGCTGCCTCAGGGCCGGATAGACCCGCACCGCCTCGATCTCCGCAGTCAAGGGCCGGCCCACGAGCGTCACCTCGTGCCCCGCTTCGATCAAGGCACCGAGCCTCAAAGGGTCATCGCGGATTGCGTCCAGGTCCAGGTAGTGCAACAGCCGATCGCCGCTGACGGCATTGCTGGTAAAGGGCGCCGGCTCGACTGTCCCGTCGGCCTGCTCCTCTCCCAGCAAAGGCGCCAAAACATAGGGCGTCGGCAAACGTAGATAGAGCCGAAGTCCATCGTCCAAGTGCTCGACATGGACGATCCTGATGTTGACGTTCAGCTTAAAGTGCGCCTGCACCGGCAAATCCAAGATGACAAGCGCGAGCAGGCCGAGAGCAAGGCGCCGAACAGCAGTCACAATGCCTCCGCGAAACAGAAGTCGGAGGGCCGCCCGAAGCTGTAGGCGACCCTCCGGAGAGGGTATCCGATTGACGTCGGTCGAGGTTAGAGACCTAACCCTCTTCCGTCACGACGTTGTAGGAGCCGAAGTAGAGCACATGGCCCTTCTTGCCCTCCAGATCGGCCGGAGCGAGTTCGATGGAGGATTTGTCGAGCAGGGTGTGCTCGTGCGTCTGGGCCCACTCGGTCGCCGGCTCCAGGGTCGAGGTGTAGAAGGTCGTCTCCGGCACCAGGTAGTGGTGCGGAATGGCGATCTTGGCACCGCTCTTAGCCACCACGGAATCGGCCTGGGCATAGTCCAGGATGTGGCGCGAGCCGTCGACCGGCACGAAGACGACATCGACCTGGCCGATCCTGTCCCAGACCTCCTGCGGCGGATTCGGGCGATTGTCGCCCCACATCAACAGCTTCATGCCGCCGGTCTCGATCAGGTAGAGCGAGTTGTCCATATGGCGGAAGTTGGTCGGCGGGCAGGGATCGTTGCGGCCCTCGAACTGCTTCACCGCCTCGGTCCAGGCGACCGTCCCCGGCGCCACGCACTGATGCTTGTCGGCGATCGCGGTGATCTTCACGTCGCCCAGCTGGAAGCTGCCGGCCATGCGATCCAGCAGCATATTGGCATCGACCCGGTCGAGCGCGTCGTGGTCGAAGTGGGCATGGGTCGACATGCCGATGTCGACATCGGTCATGGGGAACTCCATGCGATACCAGAGGCCCCAGGCGCCCGAAGGATCGTTGCGCCAGGGATCGACCATAATGGTGATGCCGCGCGGCGAGGTTACTTGAAAGGCGGAATTGCTGTAGTAGGCAATGCCGACCTTGCCGCTGTCGGGCTGCACCCCGCCTTCCTTCTGGATTTCCACCAGGCGGTTGTTGTTCTTGCCCGATTCCCATGACACCAGATGGCTAAAGGCCTGTTCGCCCACGCCGATCGATGCGCCGGCGAGGATCGCCCCGCCGACTGCCAATGCTTTCATCTTCTTCATACCTTGCCTCCGCTGCTTGCAGACTGCCCCCGCTTCGCGTCGAGGCCGGGGCGACTGACAGGCTAACAAGGCGGCCGTCAGCACCACAGACCGGGGTTATGGGGGTTAACTATGGGGGAAAAACCCATAGCCTGGCCTCCGATCACGCGAGGGAGAGAAGGTAGGTCCTCAGGCTGACGCTGGATCCCTTGACCCCGACTTTCTTGCGGATGTTATTGCGGTGAAAGTTGACGGTGCTGGTGGCGATCGACATGAGAACGGCGATCTGCTTGCTGGAACGGCCCTGAATGATCAGCTTCGCCACCTCGATCTCGGTCGGGGTCAGGCTGGAGAAGGTCGAGGAGAGGCGATTGGGAAAGGCAGCGGCAATGTCGCGAATGTTAGCCTCCAGCACGGCCAGATGGGCCAAGGCCCGCTCGTCCTCGGTCAGGCGTTTGACCTTCTCGACATAGGGCACGATCTGCTCGTTCACGTTCCAGACGATGCGCTCCTCGACCTCCTGCTTGGCCAACTCGATCTTTTGGATCAACACCTTCAAGGCGGTGTTGGTTTCCTCCAACTCCTCCTCGCGGCGACGCAGATCGCCGTTGGCCTTGGTCAACTCCCTGGTCCGCTCGGCGATGCGCGTCTCCAGCAGGTCGTGTGCTTCTTGCAGCGCCTGTTCCACCCGGCGACGCTCGAACAGTTCGACCAGCAGCTTGAGATCGCCGTTCACCACCTCCTTGAAGGCATTCAGGAGATCGCAGCAGGAAACCGCATGACTGTTGTTTTGCCGATCCAGGACGCAGATGGTGCCGAAGAGCGAGCCGTCGGGCCAGGTCAGCGGGAAGCCCATGTAGAAGGTCATCCCATGCTCGATATCGGGATTGGCGTTCCACTCCGGATCCTGCATGGCTTCGGGTACGATCAAGAGGTCCCGGTCGGCCATCACCCGATCGCAATAGAGGCCGCTGTTCAAGGTGAAGCCCATACCCAGTCGATAGGGATTCGCGCTGCCGGCACTGGTCACGAAGACCTGATGCTGCGGCGGCGCCAGCCGCATGATCAAGCCGGCCGGCACCTCCATGGCGTCGGCAAGCACATCCACGACACGCTGCCAACCGGCCAGCATGCTCTCCGGTATCGCCGGTTTGCTGTCTTCCATCGTCACCGACCCAGCACGGGTGCGTTCAGCTTCTTCCCAGGACCTTCTTGATTTTGGTGCAGCCTAGACTGTTAGGATCGGAAGAAACAGATGGAGTGAGAGATGGCATCTTCCAAAGAGGGTTTCCTCGACGGCGCCTACGAGGTCGAGGACGGCGCCACGACCAGGGATCTCTACCGCGATTGGGCGGCCAGCTACGAGGCGGAAGTCAGGGCCAACGGCTATGTCACGCCCGAGCGCTGTGCGGCTGCCTTGGCAGAGGCCGTCGAAGATCGCTCGCTTCCCCTGCTCGACCTGGGGTGTGGTACCGGGCTGTCCGGAGAGGCCCTGAAGGCGGCCGGCTTCGCCACCCTGGACGGGAGCGACTTCTCCAGGGAGATGCTGGCCTTCGCCGGCAAGAAGCAGGGCCTCTATCGCGACCTTGTCCTGGGGGACCTCACCACGCCACTACCGGGAAAGCCCGGCGACTACAACGCCGCTGCGGCCATCGGCGTCTTCAGCCCCGGGCACGCCCCGCCGGCGATGATCGAGCAGGTGCTGGACTTGCTGTTGCCCGGCGGCTGTTTCGTCTTCTCGCTGAACGATCACGCCCGCGAGGACCCTGACTACGAGCGCGAGATCGAACGCCTGGTCGAAGCCGGCAAGGCCGCGGTCGTCTTCAACCGGAACGGCCCACATCTGCCTGCGCGCAACATCGAGGCGGTGGTCTGCGTGCTGCGTCGACTTTAGACCAACTCTCCCTTACGGTCGCTCTCGAGCCGTTCCGGCTGGCGTTTCTTCGGATCGCCCCAGCCTCCGCCGGCCTCCATGCGCAAGACATCGCCGCGGGCCAGGGCCAGGCCGTAGAGCCTGCCTGGCGGTAGGCGTTCCGCGGGCGTGGTCAGCCAGAAACCGGCCGGACGTCCCGCCTTGCCGCCCTCCAGTCACCTGGCGATAGCCGATATCGCCGCTCCTGTGCGCGATACCCTGTCGATCGATGCGAACCATGCCGACGATATGTCCGACCTTCACCGGCTCGATCGTGAAAACAAGGCCCGCGGCGGATTCATCCCAAGGGTCGTTACGTCGACGCTCTAGAAACGCCGCAACGGTTTCAGGCGTCTGAGGCTCCAATGGCAGATCGCCAGAAGCCCTCCCTAACGGCATAGCCTTGAAGGTGTACAAGGTCCCTCGACGCCAGCCGGCGCAGGATGAGACGATCCGTGGCGAACATATTGGCGCTCCATCTGCAGACGCCTGGCCCCGAAGGGCCCGATCAAGGCCGCCGCCTGACCCCTGCCAAAGGGCGGACCTGATCAGGCGATTACCGACTCTATACAGTTCTGCACAGGGTGAAGAAACGCTCTCAACCGGGATCGCCCACGTAGCGCCCGATCACGACGTTCATATTGCCTTGGTCGCTGCTGGGATGCAATCTGAGAGGCGTCGGGGATTGGGAAACGGCCCAGAACGGCCAGGACAACGGGCCGCTGATCGGAAACCCACGGGCCAGTGCCAATTTCGTAGCGTTCCGGGCACAGGTCTCCCGTCGTGAAGTCGTTTTGATTGGCATAGCGTTGGCTCACGCTGGTGTCGGCCGTGGTCGCAAGCGGTCGATCCGATCCAGGATATCGGCGAACAGGTCGCGCGGGAGCGCGACCTCGGCCAATTGGAAGGTGACGTAGCGTCCGTGACGCGCGACTTTTGCCCCAATTTTCACCAGCTTCTCGCGCAGCGTCGTCAGCGACCAATTGCTCACTGGGTCTGTCAAAGCGAGCGTGCGCATGAAGTTGCCCAGGTTGTAGGCCAGTGCATGAAGCTGAAGCCGAGCCGCGTTGGCCTTGAAGCGTCGGCAGGATAGTCGCGTCCAACGGATCGCGTTCTTGCCCTCCCTGATGTGTTGTTCCGCCGTGCCACGCTGGTTGTAGAAGGCGACGATCCGCTCGGCGGGCCGGGACAGATTGGTGACGACGAACCCGACGCGGGGATACAACTCGCCCGGATGCCATTCCACTTTCGCCACCACGCGCCGCGCCTGGGTCCAGCTTCCAGCCCGATAGCTGAAGCTGGCGAAGTAGCGACGGACTTCCATCGGGGGCCGTCCCTTTGGGCGCCGTAGCAGGTGGGCGACGTATCCCTGGAGCACGCTGTTGGCGGGAAGCCGGATGGCGTAGCCGAAGCCCTCGGCCTCCAGATACTCGTAGATGTCCGGTGAGGCGAAGGCGGCATCGCCCCGAAAGTACCGCCGCAGCTTGCGCTCGCGATAACGCGCCACGACCGGGTCCAGCACCGCGCGCCAGCCATCGGCGCTGTGCACGTTGCCGGGTCGCAAGGCGCAGCGCTCCAGATCGCCGAGCTGGTTGAAGACAAAAAGCGGGTGATAGCAGGTGCAGCCGAAGTGGCCGTTGTAGGCCGTGCCTTCCTGTTCGCCGTGGGTGGGGCTGACCGAACTGTCCATGTCCAGGATGATCAGCTTCGGCGGTTTGCGACGATGAACGCGGTCGATCCACAGCCCGGACAGAGCGCTGAGTGCGGTGAGATTGACGTCACCCGTCAGCCATTGCGTCTCGAAACGGCCCATCTGGCTCGATGAGGCCGCACCCCGATCCGTCGCCTTGCCGCCGACATCCAACGCATCGCTGGATCGCGAGAAAGCCGCTCGGCGTCGTTGACATCCTCCTACCCGGCCAAACGCCCGAACACCGCTTGCCGAAGCATCCCGACGACAGCGTGCCAGCCGTTCTTGCCGCGACGACCGTCTCGCAGCGCCCCGGCCGCCATCTCTGTCAGGCCAAGCGCGTCGTCCAGTTCCCGATACGCGAGCAAGCCGCCGTCCGACGTTACCTTCGATCCATGGAACTCCAGCTTCACGCGGCGGTCGAAATCCACGCGAAGCAGCCCGTTCTTGGATTCACCCATCGGATGCACCATGAAAAACTCGCTTCAATCGACACAACACCATGATATGTAACCATGAATCAGCACCGTGGATGGCGCAACCTCAATCCCACCTGGGCAATGCGGGCTCAATCCTCTGTCACTTCCGTTGGGCTCTCCTCACCAACCTTTGGGGTCTCGGCACCACCATCCTGCAAAAACGCGTTCTTCTCCTTGACGAAATGAAGAAGAGCTTTCAGGATTTCGGCGTCCTCAACAGAAAAATTCTCCTGCAAGTCAAGGCTGAATTCCGTCGGTACGGCCTTCTTTCCACTCTCTCGAAGCGCTCGCGTGAATGTATTGCCCGTTGATGCAATTTTATCGATTTTCTGAGCGTCGCTTCCAAGATCGATCAGCATTTTCTTCCAGAGCGAGTGATGAATGCGAACTTTGTTTGACGTTCCTTTCATGTCTGCGCTGTGTCTAAAGAGTTCGTCCAACTTCACATAGGGCCTTGGGTAATTGCGGATCCTTCGTGTCTTGTTCTTATCGACCGGCCCAAACATTATAGTGTAATAGTAATTCAAAACAGAAAGTTCTTTAAGGCCTGGAGATTGATTTAAATGAGTGGTGTCATTCAGTATAAAATCTTCGCTTTTTATGACGCGTTTAAAAAAATCATGGGCAATATCTTCATTAAAGAGTTGGCTTTTGTCGAAAGCATACACAGAAAATTGATCGCCAAACACGTCGACCCAAGCCTTGACTTGGGTTTCGTACTCAAGCCTGTTCTTTATCACTGAATAGTACTCGGTCAGTGAAGCTGTGAACTGGCCGTTCTTTACATGCTGTGCGTAACGAGAGATCAGTGCATCACAATGGGGACGGAGATAGCAAACAACCTGTATAGATTTCTCGTCCACATCAAAGAGACGATGTACTACGGTTTTCAATCGCTGTGGGTCGGCCGATGCCAGCGATTCGTTTGAAACAACGCCAATGTCAGAGCTGTCAGCGTTGAAGGAGTTCGCATACGACTTCCAGTTCTTTACAATGTCATCATCGCTATAGACATTTGTTAGGCCGAGTTGGTGCCTAATGTTTCTTGATTGCCATCTATAGAATATTGTCTTATCTCTGCACGCATAGAGTCTGTTAAACAGCACGTTCTGCAAAAAGGTCGTCCCAGTCTTCGAATCGCCAACATGCAATACAAGCGATTTGACCATTTGTAACTCCGCTTCGGCTTAGGATCGGCGATCGCGTATCGTAACCCCGCATGCCCCAAGTGGCATGCTGTTTGATGGGAATATCGCCTGACTTTGGCTGTTATCAAGTGTTTTGCGCCCGGCGCGGTGCCCGGTGTTGTGGAATCGCCCCGGTTTGGACGGATCGGGCCGTAAGCCCGCATCGTCGAGGCCCTGCGGTCACGTTTTTCAGCGCGGCGCGCATGGCTGACGCGCCGCTTTCGTTCGATTTTGGGCAGATTCGCGCTCACGCGGAGGCCGGTGGCGCTCGAAGGCGGCGGATCGCGTCGAGGAGGGCGCGCACCATTGGGCCGGTGACGGCAACCTCTGCCAGCTGGAAGGCGCGGGCGTGACGCACGACGCGCGCGGCGATCTTTATCGGTTTCAATTGCAGGCCGGTCGGCGACCGGTCGGCCAGGCGGCCTCGGGACGTTCGATGCCGCGCAGGAACGTGACCGGGTTGCAGGCCAGCGCAGGCAGCGGCAACCGAACCTTGTTGTCGCGGAACCGTTTGCATGACATCCGCGCCCAGCGGAAGGCGCTTTATGACGGAACAGAAGGTCGATCGGGAAGGAGCCGGAAGCTGCGGAGACTTCACATATCGCAGCAGATCCGGCTCCGGCTTCACCACGCGCAAATCGTAAGGATCGGGGCGCATCCGATCGCCGATCGGCAGGAGATCGCGCAAGCCTTGCGTCACCAGCAGCAGCGCCCGCGCTACGCGCCAGGTCGGGAAGGCATTGGTGCCGAGGGTGAAGCCATGAACGAAGAGCGCGATATCGCCGGGCGCAATCCCGGCGCGGGCGCAGAGCCGTTCGATCCCGGCGATCTCGCCTGCGCCCGAGGCCTCAGACGAGACCCTGTCCAGCAGGACTTGCCCGCCGGAGCCGTTCAAGAGCAACAGATTCGGTGAAGGTCCCGCCGCCATCCGCCGCCAGGTACCGCTGAGCCGCTTCGGCCAGGTCGCCGCCCTCCCTTGCCCCCGCATGCCAGCCTGGCGAGCCTATCCGAGGAAGAAATGGTCGATGGCCAGGTAGATGCCGCTGAAGAGCGCCAGCGAGAAGCTCAAGGCGACGATGATGGCGACGAAGCCGAACAGCAGACCGCCGAGCACGATCAGACCGTCGCGCTCGAGCAGTCCGACGGTGACCGCCAGGATGGCCAGGGCCGGCAGGAAATTGGTCATGGGCCCGGGAAAGGCGACCACGAGCGCCAGCGCAAGGATGGCGGCCCCGATCCAGCGGTGTGCGCGATGACTGACCAGACGCGGCATCCTGGGCGAGCAGCGCCGCTCGACCCAGATCAGCGGCCGCATCCCCTTATTGGCGATCCAGCCCAAGGCTTTTGCCGAAATGCGACGGCGGGCCAGTCCATTGGGAAGGCGCAGGCTCGGATAGTCGCGCAGCAGCTGCCAGGCCACGACCAGCACCGGCAGGGCGAAGACCGATCCGATCCCGGGCGGTGCGGGTACGCAGTTCGGCAGGGAGAAGAACACGATCGCGACCAGCAGGGAGCGGTCGCCCAGAGCCTTGACCAACTCACCCAGGGTCGTATCGCGCGACCCGATGTCTTCGACGAAGCGGCGGAAGGTATCGCTGATCCGCTCTTCGCAAGCCTCCCCTCCTGCCATCGGCGCCTCTGAACTCATCGGCCTGCCAAAGACATCGTCACGCCTGTCCCCCGGATCTCTTACATCGTCTTGACAAATCCTGGGCACATGATGATGAGCGCAAGACCATTTCGCAAGCGATCGACGCTGCAGGCGCGTCTCGTGCCGCGAACAGAGAGCCTGCGGTCGCGGAGACGACAGAGCCTTGCGGGCGCTCCTCGAATTAATGGCAATGGAAGGCAGGACCGTCTCGTCCTGCCACAGGCGATGCGCTTGGCTACGGAGCGAAGGTCATGAGCGAGGCAAGGGGTGTGGAAGACAACGAGGCAGTCGGTCGGCGCGGGCGGCGCGGACGCGGCAGCGGTGGCGGCGCCGAGGCTCGGCGTGCCAGGCGCAGCGGTCACCACGCGCCCAAGTCACCCTGCATTCAGCGCAAGGTCCCCTTCTTCGAGGTCTTGAGCGAAGAAGGCCTGGAGATGATCGAGGCCAACGCCGACACGATCCTGCAAGAGGTCGGGATCGAGTTTCGCGACGATCCGGAAGCCCTGGCGATCTGGCAGGACGCCGGCGCCGATGTCGATGGTGAGCGCGTGCGCTTCCCCAAGGGCCTCTGCCGCGGCTCGATCCAAAACGCGCCCAGGGAGTTCGTGCAGCACGCCCGTAACCCGGCGCGCTCGGTCACCATCGGCGGCCGCAACACCGTCTTCGCCCCGGTCTACGGCCCCCCCTTCGTGCGCACCCTGGACGAGGGCCGGCGCTACGCAACGATCGAGGACTTCCGGAACATCGTGAAGCTGGCCTACATGCTGCCCAGCCTGCACCATTCCGGCGGCACCGTCTGCGAACCGGTCGACGTGCCGGTCAACAAGCGCCACCTGGATATGGTCTACAGCCATCTGCGCTATTCCGACCTGCCCTTCATGGGCTCGGTGACGGCGCCGGAGCGCGCCGAGGACTCGCTCGCCATGGCCCGCCTGGCCTTCGGCGAGGACTTCGTGGCCGACAACTGCGTCACCATCCAGCTGATCAACGCCAACTCGCCGATGACCTTCGACGCGACCATGCTGGGCGCGCTCAAGGTCTATGCGCGGGCCGGCCAGGCCTGCATCGTCACCCCCTTCATCCTGGCCGGCGCCATGTCGCCGACCACGGTGGCCGGCACCATGGCGCAGACCCTGGCCGAGGGCCTGGCCGGCCTGGCCTTCGTGCAGCTGGTGAAACCGGGTGCGCCGATGGTCTTCGGCTCCTTCGCCTCCTCGATGTCGATGCAGTCGGGCGCACCGACCTTCGGCACGCCGGAGCCGGCCCTGGTGCTCTACGGCATGGCCGCCCTGGCGCGGCGCCTGGGTGTGCCCTTCCGTTCCGGCGGTGCGCTCTGCGGCTCCAAGACGGCCGACGCCCAGGCCGCCTACGAGTCGGCCCAAACCCTGCTGCCGACCCTGTTGGGCGGCGTCAACTTCGCTCTGCACTCGGCCGGCTGGCTGGAGGGCGGCCTGGTTTCCTCCTACGAAAAGCTGGTCATGGATGCCGATCAGCTGGGGATGATGCAGATCCTCGCCGGTGGCGTCGATCTCTCCGAGAACGGCCAGGCGCTGGATGCGATTCGCGAAGTCGGACCGGGCAGGCACTTCCTGGGCTGCGCGCATACGCAAGCCAACTTCGAGAATGCTTTCTATCGCTCCTCGATCGCCGACAACAATTCCTTCGAGCAGTGGCTTGCCGAGGGCGAAAAGACCGCCGAACAGCGGGCCAACAC
The DNA here is from genome assembly GCA_965202755.1 of Rhodospirillales bacterium. Taxonomy (GTDB): domain Bacteria; phylum Pseudomonadota; class Alphaproteobacteria; order Kiloniellales; family JACOMY01; genus JACOMY01. The sequence goes on from CBDBCL010000038.1 coordinate 165,495, forward strand.
GCTGTGGAAGCAGTTGCTGGCCGAGTACGAGGCGCCTGAGCTGGACCCGGCCATCGAGGAATCCCTGCAGGCCTTCATGGCTGAGCGCAAGGCTGCCCTGCCTGACGGTATCGGCTGAGGCCCTCGAGGAATTTGCCAGAAAAAGCCGGCATCGCTAGGGTGCCGGCACCTGTCCTGGCCGTAGCCAAGCCCCGATTCGCCGTCGGGGCGGCCCAGCGGCTGCCATTTGCCTCGGAGCCGCCCGGTTCGCCATCATGGTCCTCTGGCTGGAAATCTTTTTGAAGGGGATCGCCGCTGGCATGATCATCGCCGTGCCCGTCGGGCCGGTTGCAGTCATCTGCATCAAGCGCGCGATCTACTATGGCATTCCCGGCGGCCTGTCCGCCGGGATGGGCGCCGCCGTGGCCGATGCCTTCTTCGGCGCCGTAGCCGGTTTCGGCATCGCCGCCGTCTCGCACTTCCTCATTCAACAGGAACACTGGATTCGCGGCATCGGCGGCCTGATCCTGGTGGTCTTGGGCGTGCTGTTTTTCTTCTTTCCGGGCGCGCCGCCGCAGAAAGGTGCCTCGCGCGCCGGTCTGGCCGGCACCTTCTTCACCACCTTCATGCTGACTTTGACCAACCCGATCACCATCATCACCTTCCTGACGATCTTCGCCAGCCTGGGGCTCGCCGGCGTGCCGCTCAGCTATGGCACGGCTGGCGTCCTGGTTGCCGGAGTCTTCCTCGGATCGGCGATCTGGTGGCTGTCGATCTCGCTGGCAGTGCTCATGGCCCGCGGCCACATCGGCGTCGCCTGGATGCCGCAGGTCAAGCGCTGGTCCGGCCTCTTGATCTTCGCCTTCGGCATCTATGCGCTTTGGGACGCATCGGCGGTGCTTTTCCATTAGGATCTGCTTGGCTCTGGCGAGGCAGCGCGGACGGCAAGGCTGTCGAAGATGAGGACATGACCGATCTCGCGCGCAACAAGGCCAATCTCGTGGCCTTCTACGACCTCACGTTCAACGGATGCGAGCCGCGCCGAGCGATCGCGCTCCAGGTCGGCGCGGACTGCATCCAGCACGATCCGCACGTCGCCAGGGGGGCCGAGCATTGCGCAAGGCCCCTTCGGGCTAGAGGCTCGGCACCCCACCCTCCTCTCGCCGCCGCTCGACGAAGGCCTCGAGTTCGTCGGAGATGGCCGGCTCCAGCGGCGGTTCCTCGTAGTCGGCAAGCACCTGCTTGAAGATCGCATTGGCACGCTGCGTTGCCGAGACGCTACCGCCCTCCTCCCAGGTTTCAAAGTTGCGCCAATCGGACAGAAGCGGCTGGTAAAAGGCTGTTTCGTAACGCTCCAGGGTGTGTTGGGCACCGAAGTAGTGCCCGCCCGGACCGACCTCGTGCACGGCCGAAAGACCGAGCGTGCTCTGGGTGACCTCGATCGGTTGCAGGAACTCCGCCATGCCCTGCAGCATCTCCACATCCACGACCACCTTCTCGAAAGAGGCGGTCAGCCCGCCTTCGATCCAGCCGGCGCCGTGCATCATCAGGTTTGCATGCCCCATGACCGCACCCCAGATCGACATCTGCGATTCATAGGCCGCCTGGACATCCACCAGGTTCGAGGCATTGGCATTGGAGGAGCGATAGGGAAAGCCGTAGCGGCGGGCCAACTGACCGCCGATCAGGGCCGCGCGCGTATATTCCGGCGTGCCGAAGGCCGGCGCCCCCGACTTCATGTCGACGTTGGAAGTAAAGCCGCCATAGACGATCGGCGCCCCCGGATTGACCAGTTGCGAGAAGGCAATGCCGGCCAGTGCCTCGGCATTCTGCTGTGCCAGGGCGCCGGCGAGGGTCGCCGGTGCCATGGCGCCCGATAGAGTGAAGGGGGTGAGTACGGCCAGCTGGCGCGCCTTGGCCAGCTCGATCAGGCCCTCCAGCATCGGCCCGTCCAGGCGCAGCGGCGAGGAGGTGTTGATGACGCTGAAGACCGAGGGCTCGCGGTGCAGCTGCGCGCTCGAGATGCCGCGTGCGATGCGGGCGATCTCGATACCGTCCAGGATGCGTGTCCGCCCCAGCGAATAGGCGTGAAAGGCCTTGTCACTGAGACGAACGACGTCCGACAGGCAGTCCAGATGGCGGGTCCCGGGTGCCAGGTCGACAGGCTCCACCGGATAGCCGCCGAAGCAATGCACGATGTTGAAGCTCTGCAGCAGCCGCAAGAAATTCCGATAGTCCTTCTGGTTGCCGGGCCGTCGACCGCCCTCCAGGTCCGAAGCGTTGGGGGCCGAGGCTACGCCGGCGAAGACGAGAGCGCGGCCACCCATTTGCAGGTGGCGCTCCGGATTGCGGGCATGCAGGGTCACGCGCGAAGGCACCGTCTCGATCGCTTCCAGCACCAGATTGCGATCGAAGCGGACACGCTCGCTGCCCGGCGCGACATCGGCGCCGGCCTGGCGCAGGATCTCCAGGGCTTCCGGGTGCAGGAAGTCCATGCCGACCTCTTCCAAAATCGCCAGCGAGGTCGCATGGATTGCCTCGATCTGCCCCTCTTCCAGTACCTCCAGCGGCCGGTAAGGGTTCTCCAGCGGTTTCCAATTCGATTGCTGCAGTCCACCGCCACGGCTCGCCCGCCTGCCAGCCCGTGCCCCACCTGCCCGCGCCCCACGCTCTCTCGCCGCACCCGCTCTGGCCATCGCCACTTGCCTCCCGCTTGTTGCCGATTGGATTGCACCGAAGGGCGAGCGAACGAACCGCTCCCCATCGCTTGCATACTCGCCTCGATCGCATCTGCGCGCAATTTGTATATACAACTTCGTTCGACGAGGGTATAGGACCTTGATCGAGGCAGGCGGCCGGGAGACATTTTCTTTCCGAAGCGGCCGACCCGCCAGATCGGGAGCGTTCAACCCACCTGGAGCGAGCGGCAGCGGTCCGCCGATCCGAAGCGTCCGAAATGTGCAAAGGAGGAACCGTTCGTATTATGTCGATCTTGCCTGATGCGAAGACCTACGTGGTGATCGGCGCGGGGATGCATGGCCTCTCCACAGCCTGGCACCTGGCCCTGGAACTGGAAGCGCGCGGCAGCGGATCGGGTCGCGACATCGTCGTCCTGGACAAGACCGCTCCGGGCGCCGGCGCCACCGGCATCGCCTGCGGCTGTGTGCGCAACTTCTATATGACCGAGCCGCTGCACGCGATCCTGCGCCACTCCGTCGACGTCTGGATGAGCGACCCGGTGCGTCTGGGCTTCCAGCAGGTCGGCTACATTTCCGCCGGCGAGGAGAACCAGATCGGCGACTATGAGAAGGTGGTCGCCAGCCAGAACGCGGTCGGCTACACCACCGACCTCTATGTCGGCAAGGATGCCAAGATCTTCCTGAAGAACATCTGGCCCGACATGAACGTCGAGCGCATCGAGGTCTGCCATCACGAGAAGCCCTCGGGCTATGCCGGTACCCGCCAGGCGGTCGCCGGAATGGCTCAGAAGTGTGCGGAATTGGGCGTGCAGGTGCTTTCCGGCGTCGAGGTGACCGGCTACGACATGACCGACGGCCGTGTCGGCACGGTCCTGACCGACAGGGGCACGATCAAGGCCGACATGGTGGTGTTGGGGTTGGGTGCCTGGATCGGCAGGCATTGGAAGATGCTGGGCCGCTCGAACCGGCTGATCTGTCGCTATCCCGACGGCGGCGCGCCCGAGATGGACATGTGGACCTATTGGCGTCTGCTGGAGGGCGAGGTCTACATCGATCGGCCCTATCGGACCGCCGACGATCGCGACCCGCCGGTCCTGCATGTCGAGCTGATGAACACCCCCGTCGTCAACGAAGAGACCGGCGAGGAGATCTCCGACCACCTCTACGTCTACTGGAAGAACGGCGCCGAGCGGATGGAGCGCATGGGGATCCAGGGCGGCACCATCCCGATCGAGATCGGCCCCGATGCCAGGGTCGACCCCTATGGCTGGGCCAATCCCGCCTATCGGGCCGACCCCTGGTTCGCCGACTACATGACCTCGGCGATGAGCTATCTGATGCCGCGTTTCAAGGGCCATCGGCAGCACTTCAAGGATCGGCCGAACGGCGGCATCGGCGCCTTCACACCCGACAACGTGCCGATCTTCGACTACATCGCCGACAACGTCTACATGGTCGCCGACAGCAATCACGGCTTCAAGATGGCCGGCGTCGGCAAGCTGGTGGCACGCCACATCGCCAGCGGCGATAGGGTCTCGGAGCTGGAGCCTTTTGCCTTCTCGCGCTTCGACGAGGGCCGTACCTTCGGCGCCTCCAACAGCCACTGCCCCTGGGTCTAGGGGGCTTTGCCATCGGGGGAGTGCTGCTGTGCGCTACCCCGAGATTTCCGGTTTCCCATTGACCGAAAGGGTATTTTCGGCCAACGGCCATCCAGCGGTAGCTTTGGGACCCGGGGGATGTTCCGGGAATGTTGAACCTTTGCATCAGGGTGGCGTTGCTTCCGCTGAGCCTTGGGCTCGGGGTGCTTGAACCGAGGAAGGAAGCAACGCCATGAAGACGATTACCACATCCCCCTTGCTCTGGCTACAGCGCCGACTGCGCCTTCGCTTGTCGATGAAGCGTTTGAAGCTGTGACGGAGAGCTTCGAGCAATCCGTTATGTGCTCGCTGGCCGATAAGCCGTGAATTCAATCGAGGGAGCGCAGACAGATTCGAGGTTTGAAGCCCCTTTGCTCCTCGCTGCCTCTATAGCAGCCCCACAAGGCGCCGACCGCTTGCGCTCGCCTACCATCGGCGCGATATCTGGCAGCATGCTCTCGCGCGCCATGGCCCTGGTCCTCGTCCTGATGCTGCCGCGGACGGCAGAGGCGATGGAGTTTCAAAGTGCGGCTCGAAGCGACGGGGGGGCCATCCACCTTGTACGGATCAGGCCCCATTATCCCAAGTGACGCGGCCCGCCTTGGCAGCAGGCCGCGTCTCGGCAGATCACGGCTTGCGCCGGTGCTTCGTCGGATCGGTGAGGCTATACTTCTGCCCCTTCCATTCGGGAGGCGGCAGGGGCTCATGCCGGGTCACGGTACGCTCGACACCGGTGCGGCCGCCGCGCGGACCGATGATTTCGTACTGGCCAGACTTCGGAGCTTTTTGGCCGGGCTTGTAGAGCTTTTTAGACATGCGACGTCTCCATGGAAGCGGGCGGAACATCCGCAAAGCGCTTGCCGGTCGCGATCTCGCTGATCCGACCCTGGTTGAGGTCGAAGTCAGCCGCGATCCGGTGCTGGTAGTCGCCACGAGCAAGCCGGGCTTTGATCGTAGACACCTGTTCCGGCGTCAGCTCAGTGATAGTAGTCATTTTGGCTCTACTCCTTGGCGCGTGTGAAAAAAGTTGCCCCGGAGTCCCGAACCGTCTATATCTTGAGCACCGCTCACAAGAGCGCTTCGGTCTTCGAAGCCACGCCGGTCGAGTTGCGTCATATCCTTCCCGGTGTGTTGTGAAAAGCGGGGTCGCCTTGCCGGGCGCCCCGCTTAATCGTTCAGGCGGCGTCCTCCATCAGCAAGGGACCCACCTCTTTCACACCCACGAACTGCGACAAAAGCCGATAGTCGTTCAGCTCGTGGCGGATGCGGCCAGCCACGATAGCAGGGTGCACATCGGCCTTCCGAGCCAGAGACAGCACGTTCTGGACGTTCGGGCTGTAGCGCGCCGGATGCTCGTTCCAGAGTTCCGACGGGATTAGGGCTTCCTGCGCCCATTCGTCGGCCTCGCGCTCACGCGCGTTATCGCGTCCGTGGTTCAGCTCGCGGAGCTGAAGATCGTCGATGAAGACTTCACCGTCACCCTTCTCGAAATGCCGACCAAGATGCGCGAGCTCGTGAAGGAGGCAGAACCAGAAATTGTCGAGGCGATCGTATCGGATCGTCATGCCAACCACGGGGATCCGATCAATGGTCCAGAGCGCGGCTCCGTCGAGGTAGATCTTCGGCAGATGAGCCGCGACTACCAACGCAATCCCATGTTTGGCCAGTCTTTCCTTCGCAAGCTTTGGGCCTTCGTCGAAGGTGCTGAGCCGCGCCAACTCCCGCAAAAAGCCAGGGTCGATGGTCCCGGCCTCATAGATGCCTTCGAGATTGGCGCTCCGTGCTTTGCAAAGGATGTGAAGGCACCAGGCCTGCAAGGCATGGACATTCGTCTTCGCATTCGCACGCGATCCGCCGCCCTGGCGGAAGAGCGCCTTGGGAAGCGCATCACGACCGCCCGCACAGGCAATGAGCGCCTGTACGATTTCCTCGGTGCGGTCCTTCATGTCCGCCGTCTTCTCGATCCAGCCTCGCTTTGCCATCTCCGCGACTGGAAAGCGGTCGAGATCGATCCCGGCGGGAGCCGTGGGCAGACCCCCGCCATCGCGGATCAGAACGTCCGCCGGGATGCCGAGATGCGCGTGAAGCGCAAGGATCATCTTTAGGGCCAGACCACGTTTTCCCCTCAGCACTTCGGATGCCTTGGCCCGGCTGCCAAAGATCGGAGCCAGTTCGCTCTGGGTCTTGTCGAGCTGCTGCATCCGGAACTTGATCGCCTCGATGGGATCGGGCGCATCCATCGGGAACCGCCGATCCTCATAAACCTCGACGAGGGTCGCGAGCACGTCGAGCTCGTCGTCCTCGGACTGAGTGCGGTCAGTATCCATGAGAGTTTCAACACGGGCGAGAGCGGCGGCATAGTCCCGCTCGGAACGAATTGGCCGAATTCCACTGTCGCTCGTCATCACACCTCCTCCCCTTTGATTTGGTCGTACGCCTTGTGAGTCCCCAGAAACCGGACGTACCCGAACCCCTTCTCGTAATCGAACTTCACGATCAGCCGGTATTTTTCGCCACATATGTTGAAGACCACGCGCCCGCCCTTGAGGATGCTCGCGTTGCGGTACTGCGCCTTGATATCTGGTGGCATCCTCCACTCCGCGCGCCTGGCCTCTGCCCACCACACATCGAGCTGCGCCTTCGCATCTGGAAAGCGCTCGCCGAAAGCGATCAGATTGGGGCGGGCCAGGATTCTCATGGTTTCCTATATAACATGTTACAGCTTCACGTCAAGGCACTACGTTCTCCATGAGAGAACATATGCGGTCGCCGCCCGCTGAATTGCGGGCGCCCGTCGGCCCTCCGTCATTCAGCGACGATCTCACCTGTCGGGTCATGCAGAAGCGACCTTGTCGGCCGGGCGGCGCGCCAAGCCGAGCGATGGCGTCGATGTGCCGGAAGATCCAGCGCGGCGGCCGCCACCTGGAACACAGGCTGGCGCCCATGCCGCACCTCTATGCAATCCAGGCAACCGATCCCTGTCAGAAAAATCACCGCTTGGCGCCCACGATCCGAAACCAAAGTGGGAATGCGGGTTAAGCTCGGTTAAACATTGACCCTCCGGGCTCATGTGCGCCAGTCTCACCGCCCTCTTGGACGACCGGTTCCGCCGGGCCGGCCCCTGGAGCGTTCCCGCCGAACCGGCGAGGAGTTGGTACGTGACACCTCTCGATCCGACCTGCCGGACCCAAGACATCCAAGGCTGGCTTGGCCACACGGCGGACTGGGCGCGCCAGGAGGCGCAGGACCGAGAATCGGCGCGGCGCTGGGACCGGAAGGCCGGGCGGCTGAGGATGCGGAGCGGGAGCGCCAACGGCGCGCGCGGAAGCGCGACGACGACTGGGGCCGGGAACCGTGATGGCCCTCGGAGCCGCTGGGCGCGCGGCAGAGCGGAGGAGGGGAGTTGATCGATAAACTGCCAGGCCAGGGCGGTCTGTTCACGCCGGGCGTCCTCACCGACACGATCCGGGAGATGCCCGACTGGGCCGCGCTTTCCGACGCGGAGATGGACAAGATCGGCGCGACCCTCCGGGAGATCGTCGCCGGCCTCCAGGCCGGGCAGTCTCCCAACGAGGCACAGACGATCGGCGACCTGATCCTGCCGGTGCTAGCCCGCCTTGAATGGACCGACACGCTCCAGCAGCAGAACCTCTCCCCGAAAGGCCGGGCGGATGTGCCGGATGGGCTTCTATTCGCGGATCGGGAGACCAGGGCCAAGGCGTTGGAACTGAAAGATGAATGGCGGCGCTATGGCCAGGGGCTGGCCCTTCTGGAGGCGAAGCGCTGGGACGCTCCGCTGGACAGGCCTGGCGATGAGGCGGGTGAGGCCTCGCCGCCCTCGACACAGATGCTTCGCTACATGCGCCGCGCGGAGATCGTCACGGAGGGCAGGCTGCGCTGGGGCATTCTGACCAATGGGCGGTACTGGCGGCTCTACTTCTCGGGCGCACGCTCAGTCTCCGAGGACTTCCTGGAAATCGACCTTGCCGCCGTACTCGGGCTTGGCGGCGGCGGCGCGAAGCCGCCGCCGCCAGAGGCGACGCGACGACACTGGCTGAAGGTGTTCCTCCTGTCCTTCCGGCGCCCGGCCTTCCTGCCCTCCGATGTGGAGGGGCGCAGTTTCCACGCACGGGCCATCGACGAGGGCAGAAGCTACGAGGCGCGGATCGCGGAGGACCTGTCCGCCAAGGTCTTCGACGAGGTTTTCCCGAACCTGGCGGCGGCGATCGCCGAGGCCGCGCCGGAGGGCACGCTTCTCGCGGACGTGCGCGAGGGCGCGCTGGTGGTGCTCTACCGATTGCTGTTCCTGCTCTATGCCGAGGATCGCAACCTCCTGCCGGTCACGGACCCGCGCTACGCGCGCTACAGTCTGCGCCGGATGCGCAACGAGATCGGCATCGAACTTGACGAGGGGCGGGCCTGCTCCGGGACCGTGACAGCCCTGTGGGCGCGGCTGGAGGGGCTGTTCCGCTGTGTCGGCGACGGCGATGCCGCCCTTGGCCTGCCGCCCTACAATGGCGGGCTCTTCGAGCGCGCCCGGCCCGCGATCCTCGACGGGCTCTGCCTGCCGGACGCCGCCGTCGCGCCGATCGTCGGCGCGTTGTCCTCGGAGATCGTCTCCGGGGAACGGCGCTATATCAATTACCGCGATCTGTCCGTGCAGCAGCTCGGCTCGGTCTATGAACGCATCCTGGAGCATGACGTGGTGCGCGAGGGCGGGGAAGAAGGCCGTATAGCGATCCGGCTCAACCCCTATGCCCGGAAGGCCTCGGGCAGTTTCTACACGCCGGACGGGCTGGTGCGGCGCGTGCTTGCAGAGACGCTCGAACCCCTGCTGGATCGCTGCCGGGAGGCGTTCGAGGACCGGATCACCGCGCCCGGCGACCCGGCCTCGCCCGGGGACATCGCGGCGCTCGACCCGGCGACCCGGATGCTGGAACTCCGGGTTTGCGATCCGGCAATGGGATCGGGGCATTTCCTGGTCGCGCTGGTCGATTACCTGGCCGACCGGGTGATCGCCGCAATGGCAGAGGCAACCCGCGATGCGGGGGAGGTCCTTGAGGGGTACGTCTCGCCTCTCGAGGGACGCATCGCGGATATTCGCAGGACGATCCTCGCCAATGCCGAGGCCAATGGCTGGGCGTTAGACCCGGATCGACTCGATGATCGGCATATCGTGCGGCGCATGGTGCTCAAGCGCTGCGTCCATGGCGCGGACAAGAACCCGATGGCGGTGGAACTGGCCAAGGTGTCGCTCTGGCTGCACACCTTCACCTTGGGCGCGCCGCTGTCCTTCCTCGATCATCACCTGCGCTGCGGGGACAGCCTCTTCGGATCGTGGGTTGGATCGATCATGGGCCAATGCTCGATGTTCCTGCACGGCCCCATTCGGGACGCGCTGTCCAGCGCCGCGCATATGGGCGAGATCGAACTTCTGACCGATGCGGAGATCGCCGAGGCGCACCGTTCCGCCGCGCTCTTCGGCGAGGTGGCGGGGATGACCGGCCCGCTGGATGCGTTCCTGTCGCTCACCCATGCCTTCGACTGGCTCGATCTTGGCGGAGAGCGCAAGATCGCCCTCGAGGTGTTTCTCGACGGCGTCTACGGCGATCCGATCGGCATCGCCCTGGGCGCGGAGCCGACAGCACCGCCGACGAACGGCAATGGCCGGGTGCGGAAGGTGTTCGAGACCTTCCGGGCGGTGCTGGCCGAGGCGCGGGCGCTGGCCGGGGAGGAGCGGTTCATCAACTGGCAGGTCAGCCTTCCCGGCGTCTGGACGGACTGGGAGAAGCCCGCGCTTTCCGGCGGGTTCGACGCGGTGATCGGCAACCCGCCCTGGAACCGCATGAAGCTTCAGCAGGTCGAGTGGTTCGCGGAGCGCTCGCCGGAAATCGCCCGCGCAGCCAAGGCGGCGGATCGCAAGAAGCTTGTCGGAAAGCTCGGGGACGACGCCCCCCTGGCCGAAGCCTTCGCCAGGGCTTCCGCGAGGGTCGATGCGGCGCTGCGCAGGGCGCGAAGCGGCGGGGATTACCCGCTCCTCTCGCGGGGCGATATCAATCTCTACGCGCTCTTCGTGGAGCGGGCCATGGCCCTGATCCGACCGGACGGGCTGGTGGGACTGGTCGTGCCTTCCGGCATCGCCGCCGACAAGACCGCATCGCGGTTCTTCCGCGGCGTCTCGACCAGGGGTCGCCTCAAGGCACTCTATGACTTCGAGAATGGGCGGCCCAGGTCAGGCGAGCGCCCCTTCTTCAAGGACGTTCATCGGAGCTTCAAGTTCAGCATCTTCGTGGCCGGGCGGCGTGAGGGAGCGTTCGAGGCGACACGCTGCGCATTCTTCGTGCAGGACATGGCGGAACTGGATGACCGGGAGCGCTGTTTCGACCTGACGGCGGCGGACTTCGCAGGGGTCAATCCCAACACCGGCACCGCGCCCGTCTTCCGCACCCGCCGGGATGCGAACCTGACAACAGCGGTCTATGACCGTTTTCCCGTGCTCGTGGATCGCTCGGGGGATGAACCGGTGAAGGCGTGGCCGGTCCGGTATCATCGCATGTTGGACATGACCAACGATTCCGGGCTGTTCCGCACGCGCCAGGAGCTTGAGGAACAGGAAAGGGCATGGCCCGTCGGCGGCAACGTCTTTGACAGCCCAAAGGGGACGTGGGTGCCGCTTTACGAAGGCAAGATGGTACAGGCCTACGATCATCGCGCCGCCAGCGTGGTGGTCAATGCCAATAACCTGCACCGACCCGGCCAGCCCCTTCCAGCGAGCGATGAACAGCACCGCGATCCCGCATGGGCACCCGAACCGCAGTATTGGGTACTCGCTGCGGAGGCGAAAAAACAGCTTCACCACGAAGATGTCGGCGCAGACCCGGGCCTCGAGTTGGCAGACGTGAATTTCCTGACCTTCAAGGATGTGACGGCCCCAACGAATATTCGTTCGATGATAGCGGCACTCCTTCCCGGATCGGGCGTGGCGAATACACTTGGGATGATCCTGCGGGACGATGCAGATGGCCGGCTCTTTGCAGAACCCGACATGGCCTGTCTTTTGGGGAACCTGAATGCGATGTTCCTCGACTATCTTGTGCGCCAGAAAATTCAAGGGCAGCACCTGAACTGGTACATCGTGGAACAACTTCCCGTCATTCCACCGGGCGCTTTCGAGACAATCGAATTCGGCCCCAGGAGCGCAGCGGAGATCGTTCGGGAAGCGGTCATGGAACTCACCTGTACGGCCCATGACATGGCTCCTTTCGCACGCAATATGGGATACTTGGGCGAGGCTGGCGAAGTCATGCCACACTTCTCCTGGAACCCCGATCGGCGCCTTGCCCTTCGGGCAAGGCTGGACGCGGTTTTCTTCCACCTCTACGGGATCGCGGCTCGTGAAGACATCCGCCACGTCTACGGAACGTTTCCGATTGTCGAAGCGGCGGAAACCGAGAGATACGGGAGCTATCGGTCGCGGGACCTGTGCCTGGCCTGGATGAACGCGCTGGAAGCGGGGCAACCGGATGCGGATATAAGTCCAACCGCCGCTGCCAGTCGCGATCATTCTGCCCCAGCCGGAACGAACCCCGTAAAGGACGAATAATCCGGGCCAACCCGGATTATTCGCCGGGCCCGCGGGTGCCAAGTTGCAGTTCCCGTGCCAGCAATGCTGGCGCGGCGAAACGTTTCGTCAAGGCAACCGCTGACAACCGCTCGCCTGAAGCGGATACGAACGCCACGAAGGCGAGCAGTTCGGGATGCACCTCGGGATGCAGCGTCCCAGAATTTGCGGGCGTCTTCGAACTGTCCGGGCCCCATCTGCTCCCAGCTACCAAACAACGTGCACTTACCCGGCGAGGGCCCTGTATCGGCACCTTGCACCTGCACCTCTCCGGCGCGCGTGTGCAGCTTGCGCGCGTAGCGGCCAGCTCCTGTGTCGCGGCGCGCCTCACTGCGCTCATAGCACCCTGCATTGCAAAGCCGATCCGCCTCTGCCTCCAGCAGGCTGTTTAGTGTCTCCTCGACGCTGCCTCGCACGATCTGCCTCAGATGATCTTCTATCCGACCGGCGTCGATACGAACCACGTTCGACAGGCCCTTCGTGTCATCCTCGTCCAGGGTGGCTCTGGCCTCCTCTATCGGCTTCTCCGTCTGGCGACTGAAAACCTGAGAGATTCGGGGCCACCAACCCCACACGAATGTGCGACACTTTCTCTAGGTCATCGCGGCCGTTGCCCGTTCCCGATACCATCTTGAAACCTCTGAAGCACAGAGTTCATGCATCTTGGCGGTCGGATACCGTACGTTGTAGGCCCGATTTTGGTTCGGCTTTACATAACGCTCGCCGGCAAATTCGCGTGATTCCACCGTATGAGAGAATAAGGTCTTGATTTCGTCATAAAACTTTTGATCCACAAACTGTGGAAAATTCAATGCATGGAACATGAAGTTGTTCTCATCCAGATCGCTCATTTCTTTGTAAAAAAAACCCAATAAAATAACATCCCTATTCAGCTTTTTGACCAGCTTCTCATACCTCCGTAGACTCCATTCTTGTGTTTTACGCATTTGTGCAACACAATCCGCAGCACTCTTCGTGTGCCGGATGGCGTCTAGGCCGGGATCGCCCACGTAGCGCCCGATCACGACGTTCATATTGCCTTGGTCGCTGCTGGGATGCAATCTGAGAGGCGTCGGGGATTGGGAAACGGCCCAGAACGGCCAGGACAACGGGCCGCTGATCGGAAACCCACGGGCCAGTGCCAATTTCGTAGCGTTCCGGGCACAGGTCTCCCGTCGTGAAGTCGTTTTGATTGGCATAGCGTTGGCTCACGCTGGTGTCGGCCGTGGTCGCAAGCGGTCGATCCGATCCAGGATATCGGCGAACAGGTCGCGCGGGAGCGCGACCTCGGCCAATTGGAAGGTGACGTAGCGTCCGTGACGCGCGACTTTTGCCCCAATTTTCACCAGCTTCTCGCGCAGCGTCGTCAGCGACCAATTGCTCACTGGGTCTGGCAAAGCGAGCGTGCGCATGAAGTTGCCCAGGTTGTAGGCCAGTGCATGAAGCTGAAGCCGAGCCGCGTTGGCCTTGAAGCGTCGGCAGGATAGTCGCGTCCAACGGATCGCGTTCTTGCCCTCCCTGATGTGTTGTTCCGCCGTGCCACGCTGGTTGTAGAAGGCGACGATCCGCTCGGCGGGCCGGGACAGATTGGTGACGACGAACCCGACGCGGGGATACAACTCGCCCGGATGCCATTCCACTTTCGCCACCACGCGCCGCGCCTGGGTCCAGCTTCCAGCCCGATAGCTGAAGCTGGCGAAGTAGCGACGGACTTCCATCGGGGGCCGTCCCTTTGGGCGCCGTAGCAGGTGGGCGACGTATCCCTGGAGCACGCTGTTGGCGGGAAGCCGGATGGCGTAGCCGAAGCCCTCGGCCTCCAGATACTCGTAGATGTCCGGTGAGGCGAAGGCGGCATCGCCCCGAAAGTATCGCCGCAGCTTGCGCTCGCGATAACGCGCCACGACCGGGTCCAGCACCGCGCGCCAGCCATCGGCGCTGTGCACGTTGCCGGGTCGCAAGGCGCAGCGCTCCAGATCGCCGAGCTGGTTGAAGACAAAAAGCGGGTGATAGCAGGTGCAGCCGAAGTGGCCGTTGTAGGCCGTGCCTTCCTGTTCGCCGTGGGTGGGGCTGACCGAACTGTCCATGTCCAGGATGATCAGCTTCGGCGGTTTGCGACGATGAACGCGGTCGATCCACAGCCCGGACAGAGCGCTGAGTGCGGTGAGATTGACGTCACCCGTCAGCCATTGCGTCTCGAAACGGCCCATCTGGCTCGATGAGGCCGCACCCCGATCCGTCGCCTTGCCGCCGACAATCCAACGCATCGCTGGATCGCGAGAAAGCCGCTCGGCGTCGTTGACATCCTCGTACCCGGCCAAACGCCCGAACACCGCTTGCCGAAGCATCCCGACGACAGCGTGCCAGCCGTTCTTGCCGCGACGACCGTCTCGCAGCGCCCCGGCCGCCATCTCTGTCAGGCCAAGCGCGTCGTCCAGTTCCCGATACGCGAGCAAGCCGCCGTCCGACGTTACCTTCGATCCAGGGAACTCCAGCTTCACGCGGCGGTCGAAATCCACGCGAAGCAGCCCGTTCTTGGATTCACCCATCGGATGCACCATGAAAACCTCGCTTCAACGGGGAAAGACCAAACACAAGAAAACTTTGCGAGCGAAAGCGGCGACCCGTAATCTAGTAAGTTGGAGAGGGAAGGATCGCGGGGTCATCGCCTATGCCGGCTACATCCTGGGTTTTGCCGGCGACACGCCAGAACGCATCGATCAGGACATCCGCATCATCCTAGCCGGGATCGCCCACGTAGCGCCCGATCACGACGTTCATATTGCCTTGGTCGCTGCTGGGATGCAATCTGAGAGGCGTCGGGGATTGGGAAACGGCCCAGAACGGCCAGGACAACGGGCCGCTGATCGGAAACCCACGGGCCAGTGCCAATTTCGTAGCGTTCCGGGCACAGGTCTCCCGTCGTGAAGTCGTTTTGATTGGCATAGCGTTGGCTCACGCTGGTGTCGGCCGTGGTCGCAAGCGGTCGATCCGATCCAGGATATCGGCGAACAGGTCGCGCGGGAGCGCGACCTCGGCCAATTGGAAGGTGACGTAGCGTCCGTGACGCGCGACTTTTGCCCCAATTTTCACCAGCTTCTCGCGCAGCGTCGTCAGCGACCAATTGCTCACTGGGTCTGGCAAAGCGAGCGTGCGCATGAAGTTGCCCAGGTTGTAGGCCAGTGCATGAAGCTGAAGCCGAGCCGCGTTGGCCTTGAAGCGTCGGCAGGATAGTCGCGTCCAACGGATCGCGTTCTTGCCCTCCCTGATGTGTTGTTCCGCCGTGCCACGCTGGTTGTAGAAGGCGACGATCCGCTCGGCGGGCCGGGACAGATTGGTGACGACGAACCCGACGCGGGGATACAACTCGCCCGGATGCCATTCCACTTTCGCCACCACGCGCCGCGCCTGGGTCCAGCTTCCAGCCCGATAGCTGAAGCTGGCGAAGTAGCGACGGACTTCCATCGGGGGCCGTCCCCTCGGGCGCCGTAGCAGGTGGGCGACGTATCCCTGGAGCACGCTGTTGGCGGGAAGCCGGATGGCGTAGCCGAAGCCCTCGGCCTCCAGATACTCGTAGATGTCCGGTGAGGCGAAGGCGGCATCGCCCCGAAAGTATCGCCGCAGCTTGCGCTCGCGATAACGCGCCACGACCGGGTCCAGCACCGCGCGCCAGCCATCGGCGCTGTGCACGTTGCCGGGTCGCAAGGCGCAGCGCTCCAGATCGCCGAGCTGGTTGAAGACAAAAAGCGGGTGATAGCAGGTGCAGCCGAAGTGGCCGTTGTAGGCCGTGCCTTCCTGTTCGCCGTGGGTGGGGCTGACCGAACTGTCCATGTCCAGGATGATCAGCTTCGGCGGTTTGCGACGATGAACGCGGTCGATCCACAGCCCGGACAGAGCGCTGAGTGCGGTGAGATTGACGTCACCCGTCAGCCATTGCGTCTCGAAACGGCCCATCTGGCTCGATGAGGCCGCACCCCGATCCGTCGCCTTGCCGCCGACAATCCAACGCATCGCTGGATCGCGAGAAAGCCGCTCGGCGTCGTTGACATCCTCGTACCCGGCCAAACGCCCGAACACCGCTTGCCGAAGCATCCCGACGACAGCGTGCCAGCCGTTCTTGCCGCGACGACCGTCTCGCAGCGCCCCGGCCGCCATCTCTGTCAGGCCAAGCGCGTCGTCCAGTTCCCGATACGCGAGCAAGCCGCCGTCCGACGTTACCTTCGATCCAGGGAACTCCAGCTTCACGCGGCGGTCGAAATCCACGCGAAGCAGCCCGTTCTTGGATTCACCCATCGGATGCACCATGAAAACCTCGCTTCAATCGACACAACACCATGATATGTAACCATGAATCAGCACCGTGGATGGCGCAACCTCAACCCCACCTGGGCAATGCGGGTTAAGTCGCTTCCATATTTCAGTTCATCACCTTGGTTCAGTAATACTATTGAGGCGCTCCTTGACCATACCCACCGGCGCGATGACGAGAAGTACGTCTCTGCCGTAAACTGGCTTGGAGGTCAGGTAAAATTGAAGCCCGCGCTCAATCGGGTTGCTTCGGGCGCCATTCGCAAAAAAATTCCAATAATGCCTCAGACAAAGGACACCAGCCTTATCAACGCATTTCACTTTGTCGTTCTGAACGAGGTTCTAAAAGCACTCGGGTATCGTGGACTAGCCCTGATAATCGACGAAGCAGAGCACGTTCGTAAATATTCCATCAATCGCTATCGGCGCGCGAATAACTTTTTCGACGTTCTGGCGCGATGTGCACACCCTCCGCGTAAGGACCTTCAGGACCCCAATTGCGACTACGACATGACGGGCGTTCCGCCTTTCTGGCGAGAAGGCCCTCATTTCGGGTTGTTTGTTGGCCTGACCGAGGGTGAGGATACGCAGGACCTCAAGAGAAAGACTGGGGCGATGAGTGTGCTCATTCACTCTCCCGACGAGGTCGTGCATCTGACGCCGCCGAGTGCAGCCGATTACGAAGCATGGGTTGTCCGGTTCTTGACGAAGGCTGCAAACCATCTCGGACCGAGGGTCGACTTGCTTTCGGATCCGGACCTGTGCGCAAAAATCGCCGCCGTCCTACGGAAGCGTTTCGAGCAAATCCCGGACACCGAGAAGTTGCTTCGGAACTGGACGAAGATGGCTGGTCTTCCGGCGGCTGTGCTGCTCAGCCAGTCGACGGCAGTGAGGCACAAAAAATTGCTTGTGATTGTCGATGATGCGGCCAAGCAAATCTCGGGGGAGGTGATGCCCTGGGATGAGTAACAGTCGAGCCGAACTGGCACGCATGATGCCGGACGCCTTTCCGATCTTTTTCTCGAGACGACAGCCCTATCCCGGCCAAGCGTCAGTGATGCCCGAAATCGTTCGCGGTCGAAACGTGTTGTTCGCCGCCCCGACAGCGTCGGGCAAAACTGAGGCGGCTGCAGCGCCTCTTTACCAGCGGCACGTGAGTTTTCGGCGCGGGACCTTATCCACGGTCTATGTGGCGCCCACCAAGGCGCTGGTGAATGACCTATACGAGCGACTCGTCACCTACCTGGGTATCAATCAATCCGGAACGATTGCACGCTACACAGGTGATCGTCATGAGTATTCGCGTGCAGAAGGAGCCTTCTGCGTGGTGGTGACGCCGGAAGCTCTCGACTCGCTTCAGCTCAGGCGCCCTGAACTTCTGCACTCGGTGCGATCGGTCGTGGTGGACGAGATACATCTGCTCCACGGCCAGGCGCGCGGTCAGCAGCTGCGGCATGTGATCTCTCGGATCCGCAGTGCTTCCAAGCCGCCGCGATCTGAGCGGGACAACTTTCAGATCGTCGGCATGACCGCAACGCTGGACGATATGCCTGGAGTGGCTTCGCTCTGGCTGGGCGAAGACGCCAAAGTCCTGTCGCAGGGCACACCTCGCGAAATCGATCTGGAGTTGGTCGATGTCGTGGTGGAGGAGCCAGGCCAAGCGGATCGAGCAAAGGCTCGGCAGCTAGCTCGATGGCTGGAGAGGGCGAGCGCGGAAAAGGTGCTTGTCTTCACCAACTCCCGAAATGGTGCGCACGCCATGGCAGCGCATCTTCACCAGGAACTCTCTGGTACCAGATGGCCGGTTCATCTCCACTTCGGAGCATTACCCGCCACACAGCGGGAGCGGGTCGAAGAACAGATGCGAGCCGACCGGTTTGGTGTCTGCGTGGCCACATCGACCTTGGAGATCGGCATCGACATCGGAGACGTCGATACAGTCGTACTGGCCGAGATGCCGCGAAGCGTCAGTGGTTTCTTGCAGAGGATCGGACGCGGAAACCGCCGGACTGGCGTCTGCAGGGTAGTCGGGTTCCGGAGCTCGGAAGACGATGAGCGGCTACTGCAAGCTCTTCTGGACTGTAGTCACCGCGGCGATCTTGATGACGTGTATGAGTACGACCGCCCATCCGTTCGATTTCAGCAGGTGCTGAGCGTAGCATGGCGTGCGACACGCGAAGAGCGCTCGCTCACGGTCAAACAGTTGGCGGCGGAAGCTGGCACGGACGAGCACACTCCAGTGGTGCATGATATGCTGGCGACAGGTTGTCTCGTCGACTTGCGCGGAGCGCTCGTTCCCTCTGATCGATTAATCGATGAAGGAGATGCGGGTAGGGTCCATACCGTCATTGCCGGTGGGGTCAGGAGTTCGGTCGTCGACATTCGCACCGGCGATACGGCGTTCCGCGATGCAGACGGGGCGAGCACGGGTGGCGCGCTCTTTCACGCCGGTGCGATGCGACGACTGATGGCCGGAGGCGACGGAACCGCATATCTCGGCGAGGCTGCGAAGCGTTCTCACCCGCTGGCCAGGATCAAGGCAACCGGACCAGCCCTGCCAATTAGCCGCAGTATCATCTGGGCTCTTGCGCGCATGTACGGATACGACCCGGCTCGGTGGCAACTGAACGGCGGAACGCTCCTTACTTGGGGAGGTCAGACGCTGAATACGCTTCTGGCTGCGGCGTTCCGACGGGCTGCTCCAGATCGTAGTTTCTCACCCAGTCCGACAGCGGTGTCGGGCGATATCTTCGCAATCGATCTGTCACTCGAAACCGTCAGGGAGCTGGCAAAGACTATTGAGGCGACAAACGACCTTCCGCTGTCAGTTGCTTCAAAGTTCGCCGGCCCCAGCCGTTTCTTTGGCGAACTCTCTGACACTCTCTCGGCCGAAGAGAAACGACGCTCTGTCCCTTGGACACTGCTGCATCGCTGGCTTGATCGAGTTGATGGCATCGACCTTGGCGGATCGATGCCAACAGCGGCGCGAGGCTCCGAGTAGACCGCGATGTTCGGGCTAGAGAACGTTGGATCCCGGTCCCGTCCCCTCCGCCAATATGCCAATATTTATGCTGGACGGATCGCGTCGCCACACGCGCCGGTGTGAGTGCGTCGATCTTTGCTGTGCCTCTGGTCCCGTCAACCAGCTTCGCGACAGGCAGGAGGGCAGGCTTGTGCCAAATGGCTTTGCATGCAACGATATACACGCGTGCGCCGGATTGATACCCGAGCAGAAGGCCGCATTGAAACGTTAGGGAGGACGGCGAACCTCGGGCCCCCTCTTGAGGAAGCGACATGGCGAACTGGGATGTGATCGTCGTCGGCGCCGGGAACGCGGCCTTTTGCGCCGCGCATGCGGCACGGGAAAAGGGCGCCAGCGTGCTGATGCTGGAGCGCGCACCGGAAGCGGAGAACGGCGGCAACAGCCGCTTTACCGCCGGCGCCATCCGCTTCGCCTATGACGGTCTCGACGACATTCGCACACTCTGCCCCGACCTCTCCGAAGAGCAGATTGCGATTACCGACTTCGGCACCTACACCACAGATCAGTTCTACGACGACATGTTCCGCGTAACCCGCTATCGCAGCGACCCGGCACTCTGCGAGCGACTGGTGACGCAATCGCGAGCCTCCATGCTCTGGCTCAAGGACAAGGGCATAGGCTTCCTGCCGATCTACGGTCGCCAGGCCTTCGAGGTCGAGGGCCGCTTCCGGTTTTGGGGCGGCCTGACCCTGGAAGTCTGGGGCGGCGGGCCGGGGCTGGTCGATGCGCACACGGAGATCGCAGAAAACAGCGGTATAGAGATCGTCCATGCGGCCAAGGCGCTCGCCTTGATCCACGACGGCTATGCGGTGGGGGGTGTGAAAGTGCGCCTGAAGGGCGAGATCGTCGAGATTCGCGCCAAGAGCGTTGTTCTGGCGACCGGCGGCTTTCAAGCCAATCCGGAACTCCGCACCCGCTATCTCGGCCCCGGCTGGGAGATGGCCAAGGTGCGCGGCTCGCGTTTCAACAGTGGCGACGGCATCAGGATGGCGCTCGATATCGGCGCGGCCAGCTTCGGCAACTGGTCGGGCTGTCATGCCGTCGGCTGGGACTACAATGCGCCCGAGTTCGGCGATCTCTCGGTCGGCGACAACTTCCAGAAGCACTCCTACCCCTTCGGCATCATGGTCAATGCCAAGGGACAGCGCTTCGTCGACGAGGGCGCGGATTTTCGGAACTACACCTACGCCACGTACGGGCGGGTCATCCTCGGGCAGCCCGATCAGTTCGCCTGGCAGGTCTTCGACCGCAAGGTGACCCACCTGCTGCGCGACGAGTATCGCATCAAGCGGGTCTCCAGGGTCGAGGCCGACAGCCTGGAAACCCTGTCGCAGAAACTGGAAGGCGTCCATCCCCAAGGCTTTCTTGACGAGGTCGAGCGCTTCAACGCCGCCGTTGAAAGCGAGGTTCCCTTCGATCCCAACGTGAAGGACGGGCGTGGCACGCGCGGCCTCGTCGTGCCCAAGTCGAACTGGGCGAATACCATCGACACGCCGCCCTTCGAGGCCTATCAGGTCGGCTGCGGCATCACCTTTACCTTCGGCGGCCTGCGGATCGATCCCGACAGCGGCCAGGTCCTGGACCTGGACCTCGAGCCCATCCCCGGCCTCTATGCGGCCGGCGAACTGGTGGGCGGGATCTTCTACTTCAACTATCCAGGCGGAACCGGCCTGATGTCGGGACTGGTCTTCGGCAGGCTGGCCGGGGACTCCGCGGCCGGCAAGACCTGAACAGCTTGGCGCCGGAAGGAAAAGCCGGAAGGAAAAGCGGAATCGGCGCCGTCTTTTCGACCAATGCCCCAATTGCCCTCCTCGTCTCTGAACATCGCCTTCAGACGCAGCGTGTGAGCATTGCGTATGTGCACCTTGGCGGCTTGCCCGGCGGTTTCGGCGTCACCCACCTCGATCGCGTCCAATATGCTGAGATGCTCCTTCAAGGCCTCCTCTCCGCGGCCGGGATGGGACAAGGTGGTCGGCCAAGAGCCACATCGAGGTCCGCAGGCCCTGCAGCATCTCCACCAGATAGCGATTGTGGCTGGCTCGATGGAGGGCGGCGTGGAAGCGCTGATTGCTCCGCGCCAAGGCGGTCGCATCGTCCAGTTTCCGGCGGTCGGCTTCGATCATGTCGCACAGGGCATCGATCTCCGACTTGGAGGCGTGACGACTGTCCAAAGCCGCCGCCGTCTCCTCCAAGACCTCGCGCATAAAGTAAAGTTCGGGCGATTGTATTGTGATCCAGTTCCCGCAGAGGTGGCTCGGATTGTTTGAACAGGGTTGGAGCGATCGCCAAGTGGATTTCCGTCTGGGTCAAGCCGCTGCCGGGATTGGCTGCAGCGCGCTGATGTACGCCCGATCGGGCGTCTGCCCGCCAAGCGACGCACGTGGCCTCGTGCTGTTGTAGAAGGCCAGGTAGCGCCCAATCGAGGCGCGCGCCTCCGGCAGGTTGGCGTCGGCGTGCAGGTCGATCTCCTCATACGTGACCCTGCGCCAGAGGCGCTCCACGAAAACCTTGTCCCTCCAGGCTCCTTGCCGTCCATGGAGATCACGATCTCCGCGTCCTTTGGGACCTGAACGCAGTCCAGCGACGTGAATTGACTGCCCTAGTCGGTATTGAGGATCTCTGGCCTGCCATGGCGTGCCAGCGCCTCCTCCAGGGCCTCGATACAGAACTCTGCCTCACGCGTGATCGACAACTGCCAAGCCAGAACCTTGCGGCTGAAACAGTCCGGGACAGCAGCAAGATGGACGAAGCCCCGTGCCATGGGCAGGTAGGCGATGTCCATCGCCCAGACCCGGTCAGGGCGCCTGACCGTGAGGCCGCGCAGCAGGGAGGGATGGATCTTGTGTCCCGGCGCCGGCGTCGAGGTCTTCGGGCGGCGGTAAAGCGCCTCGATCCCCATCTTCTGCATCAGCGTCGAAACACGCAGCCGCCCCGCCTCATGGCCTTCTGCCTTCAGCAGGCCTTGCAACATCCGGCTGCCGGCAAAGGGGTCATCCAGAGGCAACGCGTCGATCCGGCGCATGAGCGCGAGATCGGTCTGCGAGGTCGCGCGCAGCAGATTAGGAGCCGCTACCTCGGCTGAGGCCGGGCAGCTGCGCCTGACGGCTGATGCTCAGTCTGTCGTCGCGCTCGATCGTCGCTTTGCGCGCGCCAACAGACCAGCCTTGCCGAGCGCTGCGGACAAAAAATCCTTCTCTAAACGTCAGCTCGCCAAGCTTCGCATGAAGGGCCTTCACATACACCGCCGGCACCTCTCCGCCTTGGCTCGGCCTTGGCGGTGTCGGCGGACACACCGGCAGCGCCATCCAACAATTGCCGGCGCTACTGGGTGATCTGGTTGGGGTGACGTCACACTGCTGGGCTCACTCGGCCAGCGTCCTCTCGCCCTGGATGGCTGCCAAGGCCACTTTCGCCTTGAATGCTGGACTGTGGTTCCGGCGCGGGCGTCTTGCCATGCTCTCTCCTCGCTCTCGGCTATCAGGCCGATCTCACGCGAAAACCCCACTTAACGCACCTGTCCAGTTTTCCCGACCCACCTCTCTTCTTTGTCTCGCCTAATCGGATTGCCATCCAAGATAATTTGAAATGCGGGTTAGACCTTCTTTCAGAATCGATGGGGTATTCGCATAGCCGATCCGGACATAGCCTTCCATCTCCATGGCCGATCCGGGCGTGAGCAGGACCCCGGTTCGCTCCAGAAGCGATCGGCAGAAGTTCTGAGACGGGAGCGGCAGATCGTACTTCAGGAGCGCCGTCGTACCCGACCGCGGCTTCACCCAGGAGATCCTGGCTTCCTGCGCGATCCAGTCCTCGAGGATGGCAAGGTTTCCACGCGTGATCGTCTGGCTGCGGGCCAGGACGCGCTCCTTGTTCTCCAATGCCAAGGTGGCGAAGTGGTCGTCGATGATGCCGACCGAGATCGTGTCGTAGTCCCGGTGGATGGTGATGGCCTCGATCATGTCCGCAGGCGCTGCAACCCAACCCAGCCGAATGCCGGCGAGCGAGTAGGCCTTGGACATGCCGGCCGTCGAGATGCCCTTCTCATAGACATCGGCGATCGAAGCCGTCATGCCGTCACCGGTCTGATCGGTGCCGCGATAGACCTCGTCGCAGAGGATCCAGGCCCCGGCCGCCCGCGCGACCTCAGCGATCTCTTCCAGCATCTGGCGATCCATCAGGGCGCCGGTCGGATTGTTCGGATTGTTCAGCGCGATCAGCCGCGTCCCCGGCAAGGCCAGAGCCCTGAGCTCGTCCAGATCGGGCAGAAAGCCATTCTCTTCACGCAGCTTCAGGTGTTGGATATCGGCACCGATGCTGGCCGGGATGGAATAGTGCTGCTGATAGGTCGGAATGACCGGGATCACGCGGTCGCCGGCACTGACCAGCGTCTTGTGGACCAGCATGTTGGCACCGATGGTACCGTGGGTGACGATGACGTTCTCCGCATCCTGTTTGTCATAGAGCGCCGCGATGGCCGCACGCAGGCGATCGGAGCCTTTGATCGCTCCGTAGGTCATCTTCATCGGCAGCAAGGCCGAGAGATCGGCACCGTTCCGACCGGAGAGTTTCAGGAGTTCCCCGATGGTCAGGCTCTCGACGCAGGTTTCGGCCAGGTTCCAGTCGCACTTGGTCTCCCACGCATTCATCCAGATTTCGACGCCGAAGGGTTCGATCCGCATAGGCCTGGCTCCTCTCAGTCGCTGCTCGCCGCGCGATAGACGGCATTCGCTATGGCAATGTCTTCCAGGCCGAGCCCGATCGAACGGAAGTAGACCGGGCGGGCGGGGTTTGGCATTGGACAGCGTGCGGTCACCAGTTCGGGCAGATCGCCCAGAATCTGCTTCGGATCCCATCCCTGCTCCTTGACGGCGAGCTGCATGTCTCCGGCCGCGCCAGGTGTCGTTTCACGATAGTCGCAATAGACCTGCGCGCCAGAAAGAAAGCCGGGTGCCACCTCATGGGCCTGCGGGGCGTTGGTGCTGATGGAGGTCACCAGCGCGTGGTCCGGAATAGCTTGGCTCTCGATTACCGGCTTGCCGGAAGAGGTGCAGAGCAGCACGACATCGGCATCGCGCGCCGCCTCCTCGGCGGAGGCCTTGAAGGAAACGCCCTCCGACAAGGCCGTCCAGGTGTCGCGCCTGGCCCGATCCTGGGCCAGGTTCGGCGAATAGAGCAAAAGGCTCTGCCATTCCCGCAGTTCGCGGACATGGCGCCAATGTGCCTGAGCGATCGCGCTGGATCCGATGATGGCCAGGCGCGCCGGCTTGTTCGGCAGCAGGAGGTCGACGGCGAGCGCGCTGGTGGCCGCGGTCCGTTCTGTCGTGAGACTCTGGGAATCGCACAGCATCAAGGGCTGGCCTGTCTGCATGGACATCAGCAAGATCCAGGCCGTCACGATCGACCTGTCGGGCGTTACCAGATAGGGCGAGAGCTTGGCCCCGAAGACGCCGGCGCCTGCCAGAGCGCCCAGATAGGTGATGAAATCGCCTTTGTCGTCAGGAAAGAGCGCCAAGGTCTGCGGCGGCTGCACGGCCTGATCCTGGTCCAGTTCTCGGAAGAGCGAGCGCAGTTCGTCCAGGACATCGATCTTCGCAAGCAAGGTCGCGACCTCGCCGGCATCCAGTGTGATAGGCGGCATAATCGATCCTCCCTCTCAATCCCTCTGAACTCGGGTGGGGCGTAGAAATGTACGGATGCTTAGGCCAACACCGAGGGTTCCACCCTCACCCCAAGGGTTGATCTGCCCCACTTTGGGAGATGTTACAATATCTGGGCAAGGCGACTAGCGCCCGGGGCCTCCGTCGCTACGCCGGGGGCCGCTTTGCCGCCCCTCCAATCCGCGCCCCGTGGTGACCTTCTTCAGGAAGATCGAGAACAACTCCTGCTGTGAGGAGATCTGCAGCTTCGCATAGATGTTGCGGCGATGAATCCGCACCGTTCCGACCGAGATTCCCAGGTTCTTGGCGATGGAGTCCGACGAATGCCCCTCCAGAACCTGAGCAACCACCTGGGTTTCCCGCGAGGTGATGCGCTCACTGAAGAGAGTGTGAACCGTGTTCTCGATCAGGGCACTCTCCTCATGCTTTTCCTCGGCAGCCGTCTCGACGCCGAAGTCTGCCGGTACATCTTGCCAGTGGCGCTGAGAGAGGCTGGCGACGATCGGCGTGACGTCGTCCAGCAACCTGAATTCCCGAGCCGAGAAGCGAGAATTGTCGCCCGAGCGCATCAGAGAGATCGCGACCGCCACCCCCTTCGGCAGATAGAAAGTGTAGCAGATCTCCTCCGAAAGGCCGGTTTGGACATAGTAGGAGCGATAGTACTCGCTTTGATAAAAGCGATCCGGGGCGATGTCGCGGAGCCGGTATAGACCCGGATCCACCTTGCGGCTGCAAGCCTTGAAAAATGGATCCAGCAGATAGGGTCCCTTCAGATAATCATCGACGAAAACGACCCGCTTCTTAGGCGAAAAAGTGTGAAAGAGACAGAGAGGTTTCTCATTTTGATTGTAGGCAAATCCTACCGAGTAGTCGAAATCCACAAGCGACTGAAGGGCTTCCACCAAGCGCCGCGGAAATCTATCGCCTCCGAGAGACTCGATAGACTGGGAAAGCAAGGCGATCCAGGCAGGGCTTCCGGCCGTCGGATTGCCCGTTTGCTTTGGCTGGCTCGTCACGGCAGGATGGCCTCCAAGATACTTTGAGCGATCCCGCATATCCAATTTGGTATATGCTCTTTGTGGTATATTCCGTAAATCACCAGAATGCTAAGCATATACTCAAGATGCGTAGTAGTCCATGCTTATTGAAAACTGTGGTAGTTGGACCGTTTGGTGGGGTATGAATTGCCAACTGGAGGGACCAAGAAACTGACCACGTTCGTCAGCAGTTCGCGAGGAGACGGCCCAGAGCCTGACCGTGAAGCGGACATCGAGTTTCGCGGCATCAGCAAGCAGTTCGATGACGTGATGGCTGTCGACGAGTTGTCGCTCTCCATCGAACGGGGCTCGTTCTTCAGTTTTCTGGGAGCCTCGGGTTGCGGCAAGACCACCTCGCTGCGCTTGATCGCCGGCTTCGAGCAGCCGACCAAGGGCGACGTGGTCATCGGCGGCCGCTCCATGGTCGGCGTGCCACCCTACAGGCGCCCCGTCAATATGGTGTTTCAGAACTATTCCCTCTTTCCGCACATGAACGTATCGGGCAATGTCGGCTATGGCTTGCGGCAAGTGAAGCCACGCCCCGACAAGAAGGATCTTGCCAGCCGGGTCGGCGAGACCCTAGAGCTGGTCCGCCTCGGCGGCTACGAGCAGCGCCGCATCTGGGAGCTGTCCGGCGGTCAGCAGCAGCGCGTCGCCCTGGCCCGCGCCCTGATCAATCGGCCGACCGTCCTGCTTCTGGATGAGCCGCTGGCGGCGCTTGATCGTCAGCTGCGCCAGGACATGCAGCTGGAGCTGCAAACCCTGCAGCGCGATGTCGGCATCACCTTCGTGCTGGTGACCCACGATCAGGAAGAAGCCCTGTCGATGAGCGACAGGATCTGCATCATGCACGCTGGGCGCATTGTCCAGACCGGGGACCCTCGAGAACTCTACGACGAGCCGATCAATCACTACGTCGCCGGGTTCGTTGGAAAGTCGAACTTCTTCGCGGGCAGAACCGTCGAAACGGACCAGACCGGAGCAATGATCGCGCTGTCCAGCGGGCGAATGCTACGAGGCCGGATGGCGCCCGGTGCAGCCGTGCCCAGGCGCGGAACGGATGCAAGACTGGCCGTGCGGCCGGAGATGATGCGTATCGAAGCTGCAAGCGGCTGTGCCGCCTTTTCCGCCGATGTGGAAAGCTGGGCGCGGGTGAAGAATAGGATCTTCCTCGGCCAGCAGACCGAGTATCTGGTCGAGACGGAAAATCTTGGCGATATCCTCGTCCATGCATCCAAGCAGGCTGAAGGGAGCTCCGGCGGCTTTTCGCCGGGCGACCTCGTCAGGGTCGGCTGGGACAATGCCTCGGCCCTCGCATTCGATGAGGACCTCGATCGGGACCGCTCTTCCGTCAGTGCGGTCACAGGAGACAACGAAGACGGATCTGTTGAAAAGGGAGACGAGAACCATGACCAAGAAGCACGACGATAACGCATCCATCAGCGCCAAGGCCTTCATGCAGGAATTCAGGCGTTACCAACGCGGGTCGGTCTCGCGGCGCCATTTCTTGGGCGTCACCGGCCTCGGCACCGCCATGGCCGTCATGGGTGCTGCAGTCCCGGGACTCCTGCCGCGCCCAGCCAAGGCCTACGGCGATCTGGGCGATCGCTTGGTCTTCTCCACCTGGCCCAACTACCACAACCCCGTCAACATCGAAGAGTTCACCGAGACCACCGGCGTCAACGTGCAGGTCAATGCCTTCGGTTCGAACGAGGAAATGCTGGCGAAACTGCAGGCCGGCGGTGCCGGCTGGGACGTCTTCGTGCCGACCAACTACACGATCTCGACCTATGTCGACCTGGGACTGATCCAGGAGTTGGACCTCTCCCGCATCCCCAACTACGACGCCGATGCGCAAAACCCCGTGTTCGCCGGCCCCGCCACCGTGAATGGCAAGGTCTATGCGGTGCCGAAGAACTGGGGAACCACGGGCTTTGTGGTCAATACCGACCGGATCAAGAGCGATCCCAAGTCCTGGAAGGATTTCTTTGCCGTCACTATGGCCGAAGGCTCCGGCCACACCATCGTGCATGACTATCAGTTGACCACCATCGGTGCTGCGCTCTGCGCTTTGGGCTATTCCTTCAATTCGATCGACCCGGGCGAGCTGGCCGAGGCCGAGAAGGTCCTGATCGAGGCCAAACCCCACCTCTTCGCAATCACCTCTGACTATCAACCGGGCATGCGCAGCGGCGATGCTTGGATGTCGATCTGCTGGACCGGCGACGGCAAGCAGCTGAACACAGATATGCCGGAGATGGCCTATGTCGTGGCATCGGACGGCGGCGAGCTCTGGTCGGACTTCTATGCCATCCCGACCGACGCACCGCACCCGGAAGCGGCTTATGCCTTCGTGAATTACCTGCAAGACCCCTTCATTCAGGCGCGCGATTTCGCCGTTCACGGCTATCCGACCAGTGACTCTCGGGTCGATGCCATGCTGCCGGCAAGTACGGTCAACGATCCGATCCTCTACCCGGCGGCCGATCTGATGAACGGCCTGGAGTTCGGCGCGGCACAGACCTTGACCGATCCGGTTCGCGCCGAGGTGATTGCCCGCTTCAAGTCTGCCTGATCCCAGGGCAGCGCCAGTCGACTAGGCGAGGTACATGACGACGACGGTCAAGGGGAACCGCAGAGGCGGCTGGCTGACGGTGGCGCTTTTGACGCCGACCGCAGGCTGGTTCCTGATAATGCTGGTGATGCCTTTGGTCGTCGTCGTCATTTTCAGCTTCGGCGAGCGATCGGCGGTGGGAGGCTATGCGCCAGGCTTTTCCTTAGAGCAGTACGCCAACCTGGCCTCGCGTTTCACCGCCTTCAAGAACACGATGCTCTACGCGCCGCTGGGCACGCTTCTCAGCCTACTGATCGCCTATCCCCTGGCCTACTATCTCGCGGTCAAGGTGAGCGAGCGATGGAAACTCTTGCTGCTGGTCCTGGTGATTGTTCCCTTCTGGACCAGTCTCTTGATCCGGACCTATGCCTGGATCTTCATCCTAGGCGGTCGCGGCATCCCTTCGCTGCTGGACTTCATCGGCATCGAGGGGGTTCGCCTGATCAACACACCTTTCGCCATCGTGGTGGGTTCCGTCTATGGCTACCTGCCGCTCATGGTGTTTCCGATTTTCGTATCCCTGGAGAAACTCGACAAACGCCTTCTGGAGGCCGCGAGCGACCTGGGCAGCACGCCCTTTCGCGGCTTCATACAGGTGACCCTTCCGCTCTCCATGCCGGGTGTCGCCATCGGCTGTATGCTGGTCTTCATCCTACTGATGGGCGAGTTCCTGATCCCGGCGTTCCTTGGCGGCGGCAAGGTGTTTTTCATCGGCAATGCGCTGGTCGACCTCTTCCTGCAGTCCAGGAACTGGCCCTTCGGATCAGCCGTTGCGGTCACGCTCGTCGTCATCATGCTCGTCACGGTCAGCCTCTACATGCGTTTCACCATGGGAGGAAAGACCGGGCGCGATGTGTCGATCATGTAGGGCAGAACGGCAGTCATGCGCATCTATTCGATCGTAATCTACCTCTTTCTCTATGTGCCGATCGTCATCATCGTCCTCTTCAGCTTCAACTCCGGACGCCATGCCAGTGATTTTCATGGCTTTTCCGTAAAGTGGTACGGCAAGGCCCTGTCTAATCCCTTCGTAATGGAGGCGCTGACGACCAGCCTGATCGTTGCCTTCTCGGCCGCCCTGCTCTCCAGCATCATGGGAACCACGGCAGCACTTGCCCTGCAGCGGCTGCGCGGGCCGATGAAGGTCCTGTTCGATGGCCTGATCTATACCGCGATCATGATCCCGGGGATCGTGATCGGCATCGCGACCCTGATCGCCTTGGTGACGCTCTTCGACCTCTTGAACCCGATCGTGGCTGCGCTCTGGCCGGAGGACGTCAAACCGCCAAAGCTCGCGCTCGGCTACCTCTCGGTCATCGCCGCGCACACGCTCTTCACCATGTCTTTGGTGATCGTCCTGGTGCGGGCTCGGATTGCCGGTATGGACCGAACTCTAATCGAGGCCTCGGAGGACCTCTATGCGACGCCCTGGGGCACCTTCCGGCAGATCACCCTGCCGCAGATCTATCCGGCGATCCTCGCCGGCTTTCTCTTGAGCTTCACATTCAGCTTCGACGACTTCATCATCTCGTTTTTCGTGGCCGGCCCAAACACGACCCTGCCGATCTATGTCTTCTCTTCGATTCGCCGCGGGATCACGCCGGAGGTCAACGCCATTGGGACCATGGTTCTGGCGGTCTCGCTGATCCTCTTGATCGCCGCGCAGTTCCTACTCAGGGCACGGCGACCCAGCGCCGTTCGACGCTAGCTGCAAGTCCGAGCGGCCACACAGTGCTCGGCCTTCTCTTCGTCGATCGATCCATGGCCGAACCATGGCTTGGCCACCGCTGCTGTCGGCTGCACGATCCTCTGTTGCTTGGCAGAAGCGGAAAGTCGGCTGGGATGACCGCCCCTTCGGTTACAGTGGCAAGCCAACTTGCCACTCTGCGGAGCGTGCCGCTGTCCCTATGTCCCCTCCACTCGCGTCTCGAAACACTTGGCCGTTCTGGTTGTAGAAAGCGAACAGCATGAACACCCGTCAAGCCTTTCCAGACGATGTTCACTTCGACAATGACTTTATTCCCACGGCTATCGCAGTTGCGCAGCGCGCGCTTGCGGGCGGCGGAGGCCTATCCGACCTACTGAACACCCTGTCCGCTGCTGGCTACCTGGAGATGCCCATCGCGGAACGCGCTGAACTCGCTACGCGCTGGACCCTGAAACCGGCATCGCTCTGCGGCTTCTCGAAGGCTTGGCGCGCCTCTGACAACGAGCTGGCCGGCATTGCCCTGCTCGCAAGCCTGGGTGGCCCTTCACCCAGGCAACGGAACCGTGTGGCACCATCTCGGGCTCGCCCTCAAACGGCTTGGAGAGATGGCTACGAGTTCCCATGCCTTCTCCCGTGCAATCGCGCTCAGCGATGGCGGGACGATCTACAGCGTATGGCAACTCGCCGATAGTACAATCAGCAATAGGCCCAGCGATACTCTGACTCTCATGAAGCGGATAGATATCACCAAAACCAAGGATGCGCGCTTCCGCCTGTACCTGGTGATCGCACAAGCCTTCTTGGCGGGTCTTCATCGCAAAGACAAGTGGCTTGCCTTTGGACCCTGTCTTGCGGATGGGTTGACGGTTCGCGCGTCGGCCGAGCGGTGCAAGTTTGCCGTCAATACCGCATTCCGCTGGCGGCACCGGTTTCTCGCCCCAGAAACCGGGGAAGCTCACGAGCTCACGGGCATTGTCGAGGCCGACGAACCCTATGTTCTGGAGAGCCGCAAAGGCGAGCGGCACCTGAAACGCAAGGCGCGTCGCCGCGGTGGCAAGGCCGGTCTGTTGGCGCGCGCAAAGCGATGATCGAGCGCGACGACAGACTGAGCATCAGCCGTCAGGCGCAGCGGCTCGGCCTCAGCCGAGGGAGCGTCTCCTATCTGCTGCGCCCGACCTCGCAGACCGATCTCGCGCTCATGCGCCGGATCGACGCGTTGCATCTGGATGACCCCTTTGCCGGCAGCCGGATGTTGCAAGGCCTGCTGAAGGCAGAAGGCGGTGGGGCGGCGGCGTGTTTCGAAGCTGATGCAGAAGATGGGGATCAAGGCGCTCTACCGCCGCCCGAAAACCTCGACGCCGGCGCCGGGACACAAGATCCATCCCTCCCTACTGCGCGGCCTCTCGGGTCAGGCGCCCTGACCGGGTCTGGGCGATGGACATCGCCTGCGTGCCCATGGCACGGGGCTTGGTCTATCTTGCTGCTGTCCTGGACTGGTTCAGCCGCAAGGTTCTGGCTTGGCAGGTGTCGATCACGCGTGAGGCAAAGTTCTGTATCGAGGTCCTGGAGGAGGCGCTGGCACGCCATGGCAGGCCAGAGATCCTCAATACCGACCAAGGCAGTCAATTCACGTCGCTGGACTGCGTTCAGGTCCCAAAGGACGCGCAGATCGCGATCTCCATGGACGGCAAAGGAGCCTGGAGGGACACCGTTTTCGTGGAGCGCCTCTGGCGCAGGGTCACGTATGAGGAGATCGACCTGCACGCCGACGCCAACCTGCCGGAGGCGCGCGCCTCGATTGGGCACTGCCTGGCCTTCTACAACAGCACGAGGCCACATGCGTCGCTTGGCGGGCAGACGCCCGATCAGGCGTACATCAGCGCGCTGCAGCCAATCCCGGCAGCGGCTTGACCCAGACGGAAATCCACTTGGCGATCGCTCGAACCCTGTTCAAACAATCCGAGCCACCTCTGGCCTCTGGCACTCATCGGCCAATAATTTGAGCCGCTGGTATAACTTGCCCAGTCATCATTTCGCGGTCGCAAGCTATTGCGGACGATCGGTGCAGCCATTCGGACGCGTGTGCATGGTCAAGCCAGTCTCGTCCTCGCACGCTTTCCCGGTTCCGGCTGCAAGGCTGCCCAAAGCTTAGGGAGAGAGAAAATGTTGCGTTCAATACCTCCGTTGCTGCTGGTGCTGTTGCTCGTCAGCGGCAGTGCCGCTGCCCAGGAGGGCTTCAATCCGCAAGCCGTCGTGGTCTTGCCGGCCGAGAGTCTCGATTTCCAGCCGCTCAACCCGGTGATTTCCATGGCCGCGGCCTATGGCGACCGTTCCAAGGGCGCGCACGGCAGCTTCGGACGCTTTCCGGCCAACTTCATCACCCCCTTTCACACCCATAGCGGCGCCTATCATGGGATCGTCATTGCCGGCACCATGACCAACCCCTTCAAGGGTGAAAAGAATCCGCCTCAGATGGCGGCAGGCTCTTATTGGTATGTCCCCACAGGCCGAACCCATGCGACCGCCTGCGTCTCCGACACGCCCTGCGCCTTATTACTTTTACGCCAACAGCGCCTTCGACTTCACACCGGTCGAGTAGCGGTAGGGCGTGCTAAGAACTCTTGCGTCGATCCGTCGGCAACGCGCCATGGAGCGCTTGGCGCAGCTTCCGCCAAGCGCTCCGCTGCATAGCTGCGAAATGCTGGACCTCGTAGCAGAGAAAGCGCAGCAGGAAGCCGGTTCCGTTGGGAAGCGGCGAGCTCGCGCAATAGGCCGAAGGGTCCTCGATCCGTGGCATGGCAAAGTCGGTGACTGGGGGCGAGCCGAGGAGCACCCAGAGCTGCCCGCTGACGAGGGGCAAGCGGCCGCTGGCCGTCGCCATACTTCGAACCTGTTCCGGCAGCAGACGATTACGTTCTTTCGCACGGAGATGGCCGGACGCGCTGCGCAGGATCAGACGGCTGTCCATGCAGGCGAATGCAGGATCGCTCACCTCGGGATGCCAAGTCGCACCATCGCTCAAGATCAAACAGCTATCGGCTTCGAGCGTCGCATCAAATCTCTGCTCTAATCTGCTATGGGGAAACAGGATCACAGGATCCAATATCACCTCGAGAAAGGCACCGGTGGCAAGGCTGAGCGACCAGATCGATGCTGCTGTTGGGCCATCAGGTACACCATGGACGGCCTGCGCGCCTTGGCTCGTAATGTGCGCGGCTGCCCCTTCGTCCAGAGCGATCCTCTGCTCCACCCTGTCGCCCGGCAAAAGCAGGCTGTTTGCCGACTGCGGGATCACGCTGGCCATTCCCGAGGGCGCCCTGTCGATCCAGAAGGGACGCGTCAGCGACCAGGGATAGCGGGCAAAGCGGCGAGATAGGCGGGTGACGCCGCCGGCGTCGACGGCAAAGCCCAGCTCCAGGTTGGCGCGCGCCTGAAGCGCCCCGCTCAACGCAGGAGAAAGCGCTGCGATAGTGGAACCTCTCTCGCCGGCTCGCAGGTCAAGAGGCGCCCATCGGCGCGCACCTCGAAGCTCTGCGGATCGACCTCGATCCTAGGCAGAGCGTCATTGCGGACCAGGTCGCCTTTGCCGCGTCCGCGCACGCTGTCGATCTCGGCGAAGGCCTTGGCGACGCCCAGCCGCTTGTGGGTATCGGCTTCGATCGCGAGCCGGCTGACGAAGGTCACGCCGTTCACCTCCTTGGCCCGTCCGTAGCTGCCCCACATGGGGCGCTGGATTACCGGCTCGGTGCCGATGTGGCTGCCATTGCCGTCGCCCATGCTGGTCCAGACGATGTCGCCGGACTTGATCACCGTGAAGGGCTTCAAGCCGAAGCTGGCACGCGGCCAGAGCACCAAGTCGGCGAGCTTACCCGGAGTGATGGAGCCGACATGGGCATCGATGCCAGCGGCGATGGCCGGATTGATCGTGTACTTGGCGACGTAGCGCAGGATGCGCTCGTTGTCGGCTCGTGCAGTCTTCTCTTCGGCCAAGCGGCCGACCCGGTCCTTCATCACGCTGGCCAGCTGCCAGCACTTGGCCAGGTTCTCGGCCAACCGCCCCATGCCCTGCGTGTCGGTCGCGAAGATCGAAATAGCCCCCATGTCGTGCAGCAGATCCTCGGCCGCCATTGATTGGGAGCGAATGCGCCCCTCGGCAAAAGCGACGTCTTCCGGCAGGCCATAGTTCAGCATGTGGCACAGCATGGTCATGGGCACCCCCTCCTCCAGGGCACCCAGGGTGAAGGGATTGGTCGGATTGGTTGAAGACGGCAGCACATTCGGCTCGCCGTTCACCTTGAGGATGTCCGGGGCATGCCCGCCGCCGGCCCCCTCGACGTGGTACATGTGCACGGTGCGACCTTCGATGGCACGCAGCGTGTGCTCGCAGAAGCCGAACTCGTTGATCGTGTCGGTGTGGATGTGCACCGAGAAGTCATGGCGATCCGCAGCCACCAGTGATCGGTCGATCACCGCAGGAGAGGCACCGAAGTCTTCGTGGATCTTGACTCCCAAGGCGCCGCCTGACACCGATTCCTCGATCGCCCCGACGTCGGAACAGCCGCGGCCGAGAAAGCCGAAGTTCAAGGGAAAGCCATCGCAGGCACGGATCAACTGTCCCAGGATGTTGGGCCCGGAGCAGGTAACATCGAAGTGCGGGCCCGGCGACATGCCGATCATCGTTGTGGTGCCGCCGGCCAGTGCATGGACCGGCTGTTCCGGCGAGAGAAAGTGGGCATGCGCCTCGATTCCGCCAGGCGTGATCAAGAAGTGGTCGCCATGCACCACCGTGGTGTTGGGACCGCAGCGCAAGACTGGATCGACCCCCTCCATGATGTCGGGATTGCCGGCCTTACCCACGCCCGCGATCAGGCCGTCGCGGATACCGATATCGGCCTTCACGATGCCCAGCAGCGGATCGATGATGGTGCAGTTGTGGACCACCATGTCGAGCGCCCCGGCGGCATAGGTGCCGCTGGTCTGAAAGCCTTCGCCGTCGCGCATGGACTTGCCGGCGCCTGTGGTCAATTCATCGCCGTAGCGGGTGAAGTCCTGTTCGACCTCGGCCAGAAGCGAGGTATCGGCCAGGCGGAAGAGGTCGCCGGTGGTGGGCCCATAGAGTTCCGCATAGGCCTGGCGGGTCATGGTTGCCATCGCCTAGGTCCCCCGATAGCCCAGCGCGCGGGCCTTCTCGAGGGCCGCCGCGCGCACCGCCGGATCGTGGATGTTGCCGTCGGTCAGGCCGCCGAAGCCGAAGACGTCGCCGCTGCCGGCCAGCGCGACCAGGGTGACCTCCTTGGCGATACCCGGATCGAATCGGACGCCGACACCGGAGCCGGCATCCAAGCGATAGCCGAAGGCCTTGGCGCGGTCGAACTCTAGATCGGGATTGACCTCGAAGAAGTGCGCGTGGCTGCGCACCTGCGCCGTGCGATCGCCGCGATTGACGACCTCCAGGGTCACGGACGCACGGCCTGCATTGACCTCGATCTCGCCCTCGGCCGGGATCAACTCGCCTGGGGTTATCGCCTCGTCGGCTCCCGGATCGATGGGCGAGAAGAGTGTCACCAGCTTGGTTCCCTCCGGCAGCAGGACCTCGACGGAGATCACCGGCGTCATGGCGCCGACGCCGGACAGGACGTCCTCCGGACCCAAGAGCCCGTGTCCCATCTCCACCAGCTCGGGCAGCGGGATACCCTTGCGGGCGGAGGTGATGATCTCATCTGAGATCAAGGCCACGGCCTCGGGCTGGCTGAGCCTTATGCCTTGCGAGCGATAGCGGCGCGCCAGTTCGGCGGCGGTGAAGATGGTCAGCCGCTCCAGTTCGGTCGGTGAGAGGTTCATGGCACTGACGGCCTCCTTGCCGGAGAAGGCTGCCTCACCCGGCCTAGGGTGCCAGGTAACGCAGCAACATGGGATCGTCGCGAATGCTGTCGGCGGCGCCTTGCAAGGCGAATTGACCGCGGTCCATCACATAGGCGCGGTCGGCCACGCGCAGCGCCAGCTCGACATGCTGCTCGACGATGATGATGCTCATGGTCTCGCTCAGCAAGCGCAGCCGCTCGGCAATCTCCTCGATGACGCCGACCCAAACACCTTCGGTCGGCTCGTCCAGCAGCAGCAGGCTGGGCTCGCCCAGCAAGGCGCGCCCGATGGCCAGCATCTTGCGCTCGCCGCCCGACAGCGTACCGGCCTGCTGGCTCAAGCGCTCGCCGAGCTTCGGAAAGAAATCCAGGACCATGTCGATCCCCGACTTGTTCTTCTTGGTGACCGCGCCCAAGGCCAGGTTCTCGCGCACCGAGAGGCTACCGAAAACCGCCTGTTCCTGTGGGACATAGCCCATACCGCGGAGCACGCGCTTTTGCGTATCCAAGCCGGTCGCCGGCGCGCCGTCGAAGTGGATCGAGCCGCGCATCGGCTTCAACTCGCCGATCAGGGTCTTCAGCAAGGTGGTCTTGCCGACCCCATTTCGGCCCAGAATGGCGATCCCACCCTGGCGCGCGGCCTCCATAGAGATGTCGAAGAGGACCTGGCTGCGACCGTAGCCGGAGCAGAGTCCCCCGACCTTGAGCAAAGGCGCATCAGACACGGGTGGTATAGACCTCCTGTACCTTGCGCGAGCGTTCGATCTCGGCGACGCTGCCGTCGTCCAGCACCTTGCCGGAGTCCAAGACCGTCAGATGGTCGCAGATGTCCTTGATGAAATCCAGGTCGTGCTCGACGATCACCAAGGCGCAGCGCTCCTTGATCGGCGCCAGCAAATCGCCGGTGACCCGCCGTTCCTCCGGGCTCATACCCCCGGTCGGCTCGTCCAGCAGCAGCAGTTTCGGCTTTTGCGTCAGGGACATGGCAATCTCCAACCACTGCTGCTCGCCGTGGCTGAGTTCACCGGCCAAGTCCTCGGCCTTGTCGGCCAGACGGAAGCGCTCCAGGGCATCCATGACGTCGTCGTGAAGTCGCACCTTGCTGCGCGAGCGCAGGAGATCCCAGACCGAATGGTGCGCCTGAATCGACAGCAGCACGTTGTCGTAGACCGAGATCTCCGGCAGCACCGCGGTAATCTGGAACTTCAAGCTAAGGCCAAGACGCGAACGCTCGGCCGGACGGGCCTTGGTGATCTCGGTGCCGTCGAAGGTAATCCTCCCCTCGTCGGCGAAGTGGGCCCCGGCGATGGCCTTCAGAAGCGTGCTCTTGCCGGATCCGTTGGGGCCGATCAGGCCGTGAAAACTGCCTTTCGCCACGGTCACGTCGACGTCGTCGAGCGCGCGCA
Source organism: Rhodospirillales bacterium (assembly GCA_965202755.1). GTDB lineage: Bacteria > Pseudomonadota > Alphaproteobacteria > Kiloniellales > JACOMY01 > JACOMY01. The sequence goes on from CBDBCL010000038.1 coordinate 203,062, forward strand.
AGGTGCTGAAGTTCTTGCCGACGCCGCGGACTTCAAGCAGCGCCACCGCGACCTCCCTTCTTCACCTTGCCGAAGGAGCCGATGCGTTCCCGCTCTCTCACCACGAAGCCCAGCAGTCCGGCCGGCTTGTAGGCAACGACAACCAGCATGATGACGCCCAGAACCACCGGCCAATAGTTCTTGATGTCGTCCTGATCGGACAGCACGAAGGCGATGGTCTCGATGGCACCGACCCCGAGCAGCGGCCCAATCAAAGTGCCGACACCACCGAAGAGGGCATAGAGCACAGCGAAGGTGGAGAGCCCGATGCCCATGCTGGCCGGCCCGATGAAGCCCTCGTGATGGGCATAGAGGCTGCCGGCCAAGCCGGCCAGCATGCCGGCGAAGCAGAAGACCAGAGCCTTGAAGGTCTGCACCCGATAACCGAAGAAGGCTAGACGCTCCTCGTTCTGGCGCATGCCGGCCAGCACCAGGCCGAACTGCGAGCCTACCAGCCAGCGGCTGGCCAGATAGCCCAGAACGAGGAAGCCCAAGGCGATGTAGTAGAAGAGCTGACCAGGCTCGATCTCAAAGCTGCCGAACTTCAGGAAATCGTAGATCGACATGCCGTTGCCGGCACCGACCCATTGCCAGCCGGCGACCATGCGCTCGGCTGCATAGGAGGCGGTCAAGGTGCCCAGGGCTACGAAGATGATGGTCGGCGTGCGCTTGCCCAGTAACAGAAACCAGCCGATGAAGAAGGAAACGAAGAGCCCGACCAGCATGCCGATCGGCACGATGCCCCAGAGCTGAACGAACTCCGCCTTGTTAGCCAGCAAGGCAATAACGTAGCCGGACATACCGAAGAACAGCGCCTGACCGAAGGTCATGATGCCGGAATAGCCCCAGCAGAGATCGAAGCTGATCGCCAGGAGGCCGAGGATCAGCATCCGGGTGATGATGATGGTGTGGAAATCCGTCACGAAGTGCGGCAGCAGCAGTAAGGCCGCCAAGAGCAGGACTTCGATGATGGGAATCACACGCCTGAGGCGCTTGCGAACAAGGTCGCTCCGGTCCGGTACCGCCATAGCCCCCTACATCTGCACTGAAGAATGAACCGAAAAGAGCGGCCTGCGCAGTTTTTCAGACTGCGCAGGCCGGATGGTCAGGTCTTGCCGCACTCGTCCGGGTCGACCATCTTGGCTTCCGAAATGATGTCCCAGACGCCGTCCTTGGCGCGGCCGACATACATATTCATCGCCACGTGACCGCTGCCGGGCACCACCTTGGCCGGACCGCCGGGACCCTCGGGGATCGAGGCGCTGTCCAGTGCCGTCGCGACGGCATCGCGGCCAAGGTCGCCGTTGGTGGCGATCACCGACTGCTCGTAGAGCTTGATGCCGCGGTACATGCCGGTCGAACCGGTGCCGGCCGAGAAGAGATATTTGGTGTCCGGGAACATCGCCGCGTACTCGGTCAGCAGTTGCTCGCTGAAGGGATCCTTCACCGTGTGGAACCAGTCGAGGCAGGAGTAGACGCCCTCGAGCTCACGCTGCGGCACGTAGTTCACCGCATTCTCGTCGAAATAGACGCAGGACGAGGTCCCGCCCTTGTCCTGGAAACCGGCCTCGTAGAGCTGCTTGGTGAAGGCCTGCAGGCCCGGCGGGATCACCGTATTGAAGACGTGGTCCACGCCCTCGTTCATGATCTTGGCCACCGTCGCCGAGTACTCCAGTTGATCCAGGGGGTAGTACTCCTCGAAGACGATTTCGCCGCCGTTCTCCTCGATCACCCGCCGCGCCCAGGCGTTCAAAAGCTGCGGCCAGATGTAGTTGGCCGAGGGCATGGCAAAACGCGTGTTGCCCTGCTTGATCAGATAGGGCAGCAGCTCCGAGCACTGCTGTGCCGGCGTCGGACCGGTGCACCAGAGGAAGGGCGTGCACTCCTGGCCTTCGTAGAGCTGCGGATAGAGATAGAGGGTCTTGCCGCGGCGCACGATGGGGTTCTTGATCGCCTCGCGCATGGCGCTGGTGATACCGCCCAGGATCACGTCGACCTTGGCCTGCTGTACCAGGCGACGGACGTTGCCCACGGCAGTACCCGGATCGGAGGCCGTGTCCTCCAGCACTAGCTCGACCGGACGGCCCAGAATGCCGCCGGAATCGTTGATCTTCTTGACCGTGAACTGCGCTACCTGCCAGTTCGAGTTGCCGCCGGGCGCGATCGCGCCGGTGATGTCGGTGGCAATGCCCATCTTGATCGGGCCGGCCGCATGCGCCCACTCCGGTCTCAGCACCCAGGAACTGCCTGCGGCTACCCATCCGGCTGCGGAGAGCGCCGATACGCCCTTCAGAAAGCCTCGCCGGCTGACGTTATTACTCGCTACGGTCATTGCTTAGATCCTTCCTTTGCTGATGAGCCCACTGGGCCGGAACTTGACGATCGTCAAGGCGACAACGAAAACCAATACCTCCGCAAACACCGGTGAGATGGCGACACCGATGCCGCCAATCTCCCGCAACCATTGAAACCCCGGAACCATCGCGCCGATCATGGCAGCACCCAAGACCGGGCCCTCGAAGGTTCCGACCCCTCCCAGCATGACCGAAAGGAAGGCCTGCACCAAGAAGCGCACGCCGAGATCGGCCGACAGCGAGAAGAGCGGCACCATGAGCGCGCCCGCGAGCCCGGCGAGTGCCGCGCCGAAGGCAAAGGTCAAGGAATAGAGCTTGGTCGTCGAAACCCCTGAGGCCCGTGCCAGACCCGGATTCTCCAAGGCGCCGCGCACCTGCAGACCGATCGAGGTTCGGGTCAGCAGCAGGAAGCAGCCGGCCATCACCGCAATGGTGATGCCGATGATCACGGTGCGCCAGATCGAGAAAGAGAGATCGCCGACCTCGAAGGCCCCGGGGATCGGCTCGTCGATGGAATAGTACTGTCCACCGATCAGACCGCGTACGATCTCGCGAATGATCAGGCCGATCGCATAAGTAGCCAGCATGGCGGTGATCGGACTCTTGTAGAGCCGTCTGATCGCCGAAGCCTCGATCAGCATACCGAAGATGCCGACTAAGAGAGGCGCTGCCAGCATACCCGACCACTCCGGCAGACCCTCGCCACGAAACACATAGACGGTGTAGGCACCCAAGAGGACGAACTCACCATGGCCCAGGTTGAAGATGCCCATCAAGCTGGCGATGACAGCCAAGCCCGACACCACCAATACCATGATGGAGGCGAAGGCCATGATGTCGAACACCAGCTTTATCGCAGCATCCATTGCGGCTCCCCCCTATGGCGGCAAGACAGAGCGCCCTCGGCATGGCGTCCCACCAAACAGGTCGCTTTGGTGCAAGGCCGCAGTCGCCAAGTTGCGGCCCCGGAGTTCAAACCTGTTGCAGGCGAGAGAAGCTTGTCAAGAGAGCAGCCTTGTGGTTTGGATGCCTGCGGACCGGTAGCCTTCTATCTATTGGTGTATTCCACGCGTCAGATAGCAAATTTCGTGTACTCTAGGTTATCATGTCTTTTTCCTGTTATTACAATCGATTAGTATCCTTGTGAAAGAGTGCAGTCTGCTCCATTCCCGTGTTTTCGAACAGGCGGTTGGCCATTGGCCGGGCAAGATAATCGAACAAATTTTTCGTATATGTGATCACGCATTAAACATATCATTTCAGTTCAGATTGCGCAGTCTCTCAGTCCTGCGCGTTCTTACCGAGGCACCTCGGTGGAGCCTTCCCGCGCTCGACTTAGACCGATCGGAAGGAGCGGCGAACCCTTGCCCTCAAGGCGACCAGATCTCTATCGAGTCGACCCGATCGGGATAGAAGCAGATATGGTCCTTGATGAGTGCCACTTCGGCGAAAGGTCCTGGTAGGTCCAGGCGACATCCCTAATCGAACGCCCTTCGATCTCCACAGAATAATAGCCCGCATGCCCCTTATAGGGGCAAAGGGATTGGCTTGGGCTCGTGCTGAGCATCGCCAGCACCACATCCGCCCTGGGCAGGTGGTAGCGGCGGCAGCAGACCTGTCTCGAACAGCAGGATTGCCCGTTTGCTGTCGGCCAAGACCTAGTCTATTAAGGGTGGCCCGATAGCGCCGTGCGTCGCGGTAAAGGCGGATCGGCTGCAGCGTCATTGGTCACCTGCAACCTCTCCCTACCTATCATTATCGAGGAGCAGTTGAAAGACTTCCGACTCGCTCATTCGGCCGCGCAGGCGATAGACACCCCTGGCCTTGACCGAGAGCGATGCCGGCAAGGCCTCTTTGGTCTCCGCCCCCATCAGCACCACGACGTCCGCATCAGGATCCACCTCCTTGCCCAGCGCCTCCAAGCGTTGAGCGCTGTTCACCGTGTCGCCGATCAAGGTGTAGTTGACCCGGCCGGGCGCCCCGATGTTGCCGGCAACCACCGTCCCGCTATGTAGGCCGATCCGAATGCGTATGGCCTCTTCGCCGCGCCCGCGCCGCTCGGCATTGTCGGCCTCGATGAGGCAGGCGATCTTCAAGGCGGCACGGCAGGCGCGTGTCGCATGGTCCGGCTGTTCGAACGGCGCCCCCCAGAATGCCATGATGGAATCGCCGATGAATTTGTCGACGGTCCCCTCCTCCGCCTCGATCGCCTCGGCCAGCAAGGTAAAGTGTGCATTCAGCAGCGCTGCCAGTTCCGGAGGTGCCAGACTGGAGCCAATGCTGGTGAAGCCGACGATGTCGGTGAAGAGCACTGTCACAGCGCGCTCCTCCGACTGCACGCTGGCGCCGCCCGAGCGCATCAGGCGGAGGACCAGGCTGCGTGGCACATAGGTCTCGAACCAGCGCAAACCCGTGACCATGGTGTTGAAGGCCTGCATGGCAATGTCGAGTTCGCGAAAGCGGCTACCGCGCAGAGGATGGACGCTATCCAGTTCCAGGTTGCTCACCGACTTGGAGGCACTCGCCAGACTGCGCAGCGGACGCACAATGGAGCGAGCAATCAAAAGGCCGACCACGATGGCCAGGATCAGGATCACCAAGCCGAACACGCCGGCCGCGATCAGGCGGCGGAAGGGGGCGTTCACCTCCGAGCCTTTGAAAGCCACACCGACGATCCACTCCGGCAGCCCGAGGTCACGTAAATCGCGATAGAGGTAGATGTAGTCGTCGTCTTCCGCCTGCACCACACGGCCTTCGATGTCGTTCTCGACCAGAACGTAGCTCATGTCGTCGACATTCTCTCCCCAGATCGAGGCAATCAGTGGATCGTCGAGTTCCCCGATCAAGGGCATTGGTTTGTCCAGGCGCGCCTCGTCATAGCCCTTGGCCAAGCTGGAGTGTGCCAGGACCTGGGTCCGCTCGAACAGCACGAAGCTCTGGGCAGAACTGCCACGATCATAGTCCGCAAGAAAGGACGAGAGCGACTGCGTCGAGACCACGGAAAAAAGGATGCCCAAAAGTTCGCCCTCGCGAACGACACTATCGGCAACGATGATATGGGTCGACTCGAACTCTTCCAGATAGCCGATGGCGCGCCAGGTCGGATCGTCGAGAATGCGCTCGTTCTCCATCGCATCGCGAATTTCCTGGCGATGCCCCCAACTGTCGACGAAGGTGGCCAGTTCGTCGTTGCGGCGCCCGGCACGCAAAACGCTGTAGTCCCGGCGTACGAAGGCAACGCCTGAAACCTGCGGTGCGGCGGCGAGCGAGCCCAGCATGAGGTCCTTAAGACGGGCCGTGTCGTAGCTCCCGACCTCGCCGCTTCCGATCACATCTGCAATGAAGGCCAGTTGCTCTTGCGCCGCATGAACATAGGAATCGACCTCTGCAGCCACGGCATTGACCGAGATCTGGGCGACCGAGTTCAGAAGCTCGAAGGTGTTGCGGCGCGCTGCGTCCAAAGCTGCCCAGAAACTGGCCACGGCCGAGCCTAGCAAGAGGATCACCAGCCCGGCCGTCATGGTCCGCGACAGCGAGAAGGTGCGGCGTCGCCTAGTCGGCTCCTCCTCGCTCATCGCTCCTTATCCGCATAGGGGTTCTTGCCGCCACGCAGGCGCAAACGCAAGGGCAGCCCATAGAGGTCGAAGGCCTCTCGCAAGCCGTTCTCCAGATAGCGTAGGTAGCTCTCGGGCAGGGCGTCGGCTTGAGTGGCAAAGAGCGCGAAGGTCGGTGGCCGAGCCTTGACCTGGGTCATGTACTTCAAGCGGATACGCCGACCCGAGGGGGCCGGCGGTGGGTGCTGCGCCAGGGCCCCGGCCAGGAAGCGGTTCAACTGGGCCGTGGGGATGCGCCTGTTCCAGGCCTCGTAGATCTGCACCACCGCGGGCAGCAGCCGCGACACGCCAGGACCGGACTTGGCCGAGAGGGTCACCAGCGGCAAGCCGCGGACCCGGGGCAAGGACTGTTCCATCCGGCGCTTGATCTCGGCCATCGTGTGGTTCGCATTCTCGACCAGATCCCACTTGTTGACCGCCAGCACCAAGGCTCTCCCCTCTTCCACCACGCTCGCGGCAATGGCCAGATCCTGGCGCTCCAGGGGCTGGGTCGCGTCGACCAGCAGCACCGCCACATGGGCATAGCGCAGCGAGCGTCTGGTATCGGCACCGGCCAGGCGCTCCAAGCCATCTTTGATCTTGCCGCGCCGACGCAGCCCGGCGGTGTCGATCAAGCGGATGGCCTGCCCCTTATGCTCCCAATCGAGTGCGATGGAATCACGGGTGATGCCGGCTTCCGGTCCGGTCAGCAGGCGCTCCTCGCCGATCAGCCGATTGACCAGGGTCGACTTGCCGACGTTGGGACGGCCGATCACCACCATCTGCAGCGGGCCAAAGGCCTCCTCCTCGTCTGCAGAGGCTTCCTCTGCGGGAGCCGGCTTGTTCTTTGGGGTCTTGTTCCGGCTAGGCGCCTCCCTGCGCGCGGACTGGGCGGCGACCAGGACCTCGTGCAGGTCGCCCAGTCCAAGACCATGTTCGGCCGAGAATACAACGGGATCGCCCAGTCCCAGGCGGTGGGCTTCGGCGGCCAAGGCCTCGGCGACATGACCCTCGCACTTGTTGGCCAGCAAGACGACGGGCTTATCCAAGCGTCTGAGCCAGGCGGCGAAGCGCTCGTCGTCCGGCAGCAGCCCGGCACGGGCATCGATCACGAAGAGCACGACATCGGCGTCGGCGACCGCCTGCTCGGACTGCGCGCGCATGCGCCCAGCTAGGCTGGTGGGCGGTACCTCTTCGAGGCCTGCGGTGTCCACCACCTGAAAGGTCAGGTCGTAGAGCTGTGCCTCACCGCTGCGCCGATCGCGGGTCACTCCCGGCCGGTCGTCGACCAGCGCCGTACGGCGCCCGGTCAGGCAGTTGAAGAGCGTGGATTTCCCAACATTGGGGCGGCCGACGATGGCAAGGGTCTCAAGCATGGCCCTGCTTAGCGCAGGCACAGTGCGGCGGCTAGGCCTGCGGCGACTTCCCTTGGAGCCTGCGGCACTCTTGAGCGGAACGGGCAGCGCCGACGCCGGAACCTCAAGAGCCAGCCGCACCGACCAGTCAAGATTGCAATGTGTTCGAGCTCAGCATCGGAGAAGCGGATTGAGCTCCCAGCGGCCTTTCGATTGCCCCCAAGACCTCCAATCTTCGCAAAAGATCCAGCTTGGCGTTTCGCGCGGCGATGAAGCTGTGTCTCTGATTGTGCAGAAGGACGGGCCAAAGGCTCTCGTAGAGAGCGTGAACCTCTCGAAGCGAAAGCGAGCAGAGTCGCTCTAATACCAGCGGCAAGAAAGGTTGACTTGGGTGATTCCCGACGCGGGTAGAGATGTGATTGAAGGCATGTGAAGGAGGATCGCCATGCCATCGAGTGTTGAGCTTGGCGACGATTACGATGCAGCCAGCCTTCGGGGACTGGCCAAGCGCTTTGAGGATCCGAGGCGGACCCGCCGTCTTCTGGCCCTGGCGGCCGTCTACGACGCGATGAGCCGGGCTGAAGCGGCAAAGATCGGCGGAATGGATCGCCAGACGCTGCGGGATTGAGCGCACCGCTTCAATGCCGAAGGGCCGGATGGCCTGACGAACCGCCCAGGCGCCGGGCGTCCGTGTCGTTTGTTGGCGGAGCAGATGAGCAATCTGGCGGCGATCGTCGAGGCCGACCCCGATCCGGCAGTCGACGGCGTCGTACGCTGGCGACGGGTCGACTTGAAGCGGGTCATCGAAGAGCGTTTCAAGGTCATCTATAGTGAGCGTAGCGTCTCCGCGCTGCTCCGGGTTCTCTCTTTTTCCTTTATCGGCGGACGCCCGCAGCATCCGGCCCAGGATCGACCTGTCCTGGAGACATTCGAAAAAACTCGCGCACGCTCGCAGCGCACAGAGGCCATCTGCCCGCGCCGCGGCGCCGCTGCCGCTCTCATACTGCCGAAGGCCAACACCGAGGCCATGCAGATGCACCTCGACGAGATCTGTCGCAACCTCGCCAAGGGCGCTCACGCCGTCGTCCTTAATGTATCGGGCCGGATGGCACAGCACCAACAAACTCAAGCGTCCAAAGATCGCCATCATGCTGTTGCCCTCTCGATCGACAGAGATCAACCCGGTCGAGAACAGAGGTGGCTCGGTAAAACTGGACAGGTGAGTCAAGAGGCGTTTTCGCGTGAGATCGGCCTGATAGCCGAGAGCGAAGAGAGATCATGGCAAGACGCCCGCGCCGGAGCCACAGTCCAGCATTCAAGGCGAAAGTGGCCTTGGCAGCCATCCAGGGCGAGAGGACGCTGGCCTAGTGAACCCAGCAGTTTGACGTACCCCCCAACCAGATCACCCAGTAGCGCCGGCAGTTGTTGGATGGTGCTGCCGGTGTGTTCGGCGACACCGCCAAGGCGGAGAGGTGCCGGCGATGGATGTGAAGACCCTTCATGCGAAGATTGGCGGGCTGACGTTGGAGAAGGATTTTTGTCCGCAGCGCTCGGCAAGGCCGGTCTGTTGGCGCGCGCAAAGCGATGATCGAGCGCGACGACAGACTGAGCATCAGCCGTCAGGCGCAGCTCGGCCTCAGCCGAGGGAGAGTCTCCTATCTGCTGCGCCCGACCTCGCAGACGGACCTCGCAGACCGATCTCGCGCTCATGCGCCGGATCGACGCGTTGCCTCTGGATGACCCCTTTGCCGGCAGCCGGATGTTGCAAGGCCTGCTGAAGGCAGAAGGCTGTGAGGTGGGGCGGCTGCGTGTTTCGACGCTGATGCAAGAAGATGGGGATCGAGGCGATCTACCGCCGCCCGAAGACCTCGACGCCGGCGCCGGGACACAAGATCCATCCCTCCCTACTGCGCGGCCTCACGGTCAGGCGCCCTGACCGGGTCTGAGCGATGGACATCGCTACCTGCCCATGGCACGGGGCTTCGTCCATCTTGCTGCTGTCCCGGACTGGTTCAGCCGCAAGCTTCTGGCTTGGCAGTTGTCGATCACGCGTGAGGCAGAGTTCTGTATCGAGGCCCTGGAGGAGGCGCTGGCACGCCATGGCAGGCCAGAGATCCTCAATACCGACCAAGGCAGTCAATTCACGTCGCTGGACTGCGTTCAGGTCCCAAAGGACGCGGAGATCGCGATCTCCATGGACGGCAAAGGAGCCTGGAGGGACAAGGTTTTTGTGGAGCGCCTCTGGCGCAGGGTCACGTATGAGGAGATCGACCTGCACGCCGACGCCAACCTGCCGGAGGCGCGCGCCTCGATTGGGCGCTACCTGGCCTTCTACAACAGCACGAGGCCACATGCGTCGCTTGGCGGGCAGACGCCCGATCAGGCGTACATCAGCGCGCCGCAGCCAATCCCGGCAGCGGCTTGACCCAGACGGAAATCCTCCTAGCGATGGCTCGAACCCTGTTCAAACAATACGAGCCACCTCTATGTGGGGCAGGAATGCCGCCGATCGCACACCAATGAGTGGGGGCGGCTTCGGTCGCCCCTTCTCTATTCTGACGACTCGGCTAGAATCTGTAGAGTAACTTGGTTTCGGATCTCATCGCGGCGGGTTTTGATCAAGCTAGGAATTAGGAAGCCATCGATAATCGTCCAAATCAGGCCAATCGCTACAAAGTTCAAGATCAGTTGCATAACTGCTGAATTCGTTAAGCCCATGTAGAAACGATGAATCCAGAGAAATACCAGAAAGAACCAAAGTAGATAGGCGACCACTTATAGTGGATGCTTCGTTCGAAACACGCTGCTCGATAAACATCTTCTGTTTCGTATCGACCATTCTCTATCTCCTCTCAAGCACAAAGGATCGACGATGACGGCGCCCTCAATGATGACGGCGCCCTCAATCGACGCACAGACCGCCACGCTCGAACTGCCCGGTGGTGTGAGGCACGAACTTGTTCCAACCCTTCGTGCTGCTCAGGCTGTGAACAAGCACTTTGGCGGGTATGCTCGCGCCTTTCAATTAGAGCAGATGCACCAATCACTGAATCGATTGTGATGTGACGGGATGATGCAAGTCTGATTGAAGGTCTACAGACAAGGAGGTCTTGGATGGGACGAGCATTGAGTGGCGATCTGCGGGTTCGTGTTTTGAAGGCATCGCAGGCGAGCCTGTCGGCGCGTGGTGCGGCGGCGCGGTTCGGTGTGACGCCATCGACCGCGATCCGCTGGATAAAAGCGGGCCAAAGCCGGTGAGGTGGAGCCGCGACCGACCGGTCGTCGACGCGGGTCGAGCCTTGATGGGCATGAAGGCTTCATCGTGGGCCTGATTGAGGCTGACCCTGATTGAGACTGACAAGGACATCACGCTCAATGAGATGGTGGCGCGCCTCGCGGACGAGCGCGACGTCCGGATTGGCCGGAGCGCGCTGAACAGCTGACTGCGCGGGTGCGGCTTCACATACAAAAACCGCGCACGCATTGGAGCAGGAGCGGCCGGAGGTCTTGAGAAAGCGCCAGGCCTGGTTTGACAGCCAACTCGACTTCGATCCGACCAAGCTGGTCTTCATCGACGAGACGGGCCTGTCGACGAAGATGGCGCGGCTGCGTGGGCGTTCCAGGCGGGGCGAGCGTTGTCGCGCGGGCATCCCCCACGAGCATTGGAAGACAACCACCTTTACCGGCGCGCTTCGGCTGACCGGAATGACCGCGCCGATGGTGCTTGACGGCGCCATGAATGGCATCGCTTTTCTTGCCTATATCGAGCAAGCGCTGGCGCCGACCCTCAATCCCGGAGATGTCGTGATCAGGGATGACTTGCCAGCGCACAAGGCCGCCGGCGTCCGACAGGCCATCGAGGCCACAGGCGCCGCCACCCTCACATATCTGCCGCCCTACAGTCCCGACTTCGACCCAATCGAGATGGCATTCGCCAAGCTCAAATCACTGATCCGCGCAAAGGCCGAAAGAACCATCAGCACCCTCTGGAATACCGTGGACGACATCATCGGTCTGTTCGAGCCACACGAGTGCGCAAACGATTTCGCACCAGCAGGCTATGACACTTCATAAAATGGATGTGCTCTAGACCGGGATCGCCCACGTAGCGCCCGATCACGACGTTCATATTGCCTTGGTCGCTGCTGGGATGCAATCTGAGAGGCGTCGGGGATTGGGAAACGGCCCAGAACGGCCAGGACAACGGGCCGCTGATCGGAAACCCACGGGCCAGTGCCAATTTCGTAGCGTTCCGGGCACAGGTCTCCCGTCGTGAAGTCGTTTTGATTGGCATAGCGTTGGCTCACGCTGGTGTCGGCCGTGGTCGCAAGCGGTCGATCCGATCCAGGATATCGGCGAACAGGTCGCGCGGGAGCGCGACCTCGGCCAATTGGAAGGTGACGTAGCGTCCGTGACGCGCGACTTTTGCCCCAATTTTCACCAGCTTCTCGCGCAGCGTCGTCAGCGACCAATTGCTCACTGGGTCTGGCAAAGCGAGCGTGCGCATGAAGTTGCCCAGGTTGTAGGCCAGTGCATGAAGCTGAAGCCGAGCCGCGTTGGCCTTGAAGCGTCGGCAGGATAGTCGCGTCCAACGGATCGCGTTCTTGCCCTCCCTGATGTGTTGTTCCGCCGTGCCACGCTGGTTGTAGAAGGCGACGATCCGCTCGGCGGGCCGGGACAGATTGGTGACGACGAACCCGACGCGGGGATACAACTCGCCCGGATGCCATTCCACTTTCGCCACCACGCGCCGCGCCTGGGTCCAGCTTCCAGCCCGATAGCTGAAGCTGGCGAAGTAGCGACGGACTTCCATCGGGGGCCGTCCCCTCGGGCGCCGTAGCAGGTGGGCGACGTATCCCTGGAGCACGCTGTTGGCGGGAAGCCGGATGGCGTAGCCGAAGCCCTCGGCCTCCAGATACTCGTAGATGTCCGGTGAGGCGAAGGCGGCATCGCCCCGAAAGTATCGCCGCAGCTTGCGCTCGCGATAACGCGCCACGACCGGGTCCAGCACCGCGCGCCAGCCATCGGCGCTGTGCACGTTGCCGGGTCGCAAGGCGCAGCGCTCCAGATCGACGAGCTGGTTGAAGACAAAAAGCGGGTGATAGCAGGTGCAGCCGAAGTGGCCGTTGTAGGCCGTGCCTTCCTGTTCGCCGTGGGTGGGGCTGACCGAACTGTCCATGTCCAGGATGATCAGCTTCGGCGGTTTGCGACGATGAACGCGGTCGATCCACAGCCCGGACAGAGCGCTGAGTGCGGTGAGATTGACGTCACCCGTCAGCCATTGCGTCTCGAAACGGCCCATCTGGCTCGATGAGGCCGCACCCCGATCCGTCGCCTTGCCGCCGACAATCCAACGCATCGCTGGATCGCGAGAAAGCCGCTCGGCGTCGTTGACATCCTCGTACCCGGCCAAACGCCCGAACACCGCTTGCCGAAGCATCCCGACGACAGCGTGCCAGCCGTTCTTGCCGCGACGACCGTCTCGCAGCGCCCCGGCCGCCATCTCTGTCAGGCCAAGCGCGTCGTCCAGTTCCCGATACGCGAGCAAGCCGCCGTCCGACGTTACCTTCGATCCATGGAACTCCAGCTTCACGCGGCGGTCGAAATCCACGCGAAGCAGCCCGTTCTTGGATTCACCCATCGGATGCACCATGAAAACCTCGCTTCAATCGACACAACACCATGATATGTAACCATGAATCAGCACCGTGGATGGCGCAACCTCAACCCCACCTGGGCAATGCGGGCTAGAAGGATAAAGGGATGAAAGTTGACCGTCGGTTTCCAGGTTTTCTCTGTGAATCGACCTTCTAGGCCATCATCGAAGTTCGTTTCGGTCACGACGCTAAAGTTAGGTCGTCCCGTAAAAATCGGCATTCATCAAAGTCGGGGGCAACACCAACCGCAGATTTGAACAAGCTGCTGCCCGCCTCGACCGAAACACCGGTCTCGGACAACCCAACGGCGCGGTGAAACGTGCGTGTGGCCACATTCATCGCCATCGGGTTCATCGTCCACCGATCGAGACATTCACCCGCCGAAACCTCCTCCCAACTCGGCAAGGGCATCTCCTTGCCTATGGTCTTGCGACGAACCCGAGGGCGATCGACGTCGATCTTGCCGCCGTGAAAGCCAACCTGCGCCTGCCAATGGCCCCAACGGTAGCCAGGCTTGTCCGGACAATGCTCACAGCAAGCCCCCCGGCAAGCCGCGTCGCGTCTTCGTTCATCAACCGGGTCAGGCTTTCAATGCCTGCCATCGGACAGAATTGCTTGAAGCTCTCCGTCAGCGCGTCATACGACTCATCCACAAGCGAAGGCACGTGCAGAGAGCGGTAGCCAAACCCAGGGGGAATGTGGCGGTCGTCTGTATGGCGTTGCTTCTTTCTTCGGTTTGAACACCCCGAGCCTAAGGTTCAGGGGAAATAACGCCACACTAAATCAAAGTTTCAACAGAACCTGGGACATTCCCCTCGAAGACCATCTCGGAGGTCTTAAAGGTGAAGCGCGGCTCGTCACCGGCGTCCCAGCCGGCAATTGCAAAGATCTTGCCGCCGACCTTCCAGACATCGGCGCCGCCCCACTGGACCACGTGGCTGGTCGCCGGCAACCCGGCGCAAAAGCGGTTGTACTCCTCGTAGGTCATCCAGGTCTTCCTCAAGACAGAATCTCTTACAGGCTGCGGTGCGAAAAGGACGGTCGGATGCCAGCACGGTCTAGGTCAGGGTACCCTGGCGTCGCCGCCATTCCCCAGGACGCCGCCGTTCAAAGCGCCACAGACCCTTTCCTTCCGCCAACTTCAGGAACCGGCGCTCTAGTCAGAAAGCAGCTACGCAGGAAGTCGTCTGAGTCTCCTACCAAGCTTTCACGGGCTCCCTCAATCCGATCTCATCGGCTGAGGCCGCCGCCTTGAAAAGGATACGACGCGAACTCGCTGCACGCAGGCGAAGGCTGCTAGCGATCAGGTAGGCCCAAGGCGGCTTTAGCCCCTCCCTCCGGGCTCTCTTCCTGGCCACCGAGCATCTCGGAGGCCACCAGACCAGCGTTCTCGCGAACCTTGCGTTCGATCACATTCGCGATTTCCGGATGATCGCGCAGGAAGCCCTTGGCGTTCTCACGTCCCTGCCCGATTCGCTGTCCCTCGGCGGAAAACCAGGAGCCCGACTTCTCGACCACGCCGGCCGTCACGCCGAGATCCAAAAGCTCGCCGGTCTTGGAGATACCTTCACCATAGGTGATATCGAACTCGACCTGCCGAAAGGGCGGCGCCATCTTATTCTTCACCACCTTCACCCGGGTCTGATTGCCGGTGACGGTGTCGCGATCCTTGACCGAGCCGATCCTGCGAATGTCCAGTCGAATCGAGCTGTAGAATTTCAAGGCGTTGCCGCCGGTGGTAGTCTCCGGGCTACCGAACATCACCCCGATCTTCATCCTTATCTGATTAATGAAGATAACCAGGCAGTTGGAGCGTGAGATCGATCCGGTGAGCTTGCGCAGCGCCTGGCTCATCAGACGGGCTTGCAGCCCTGGCAGGGAATCGCCCATTGCGCCTTCCAACTCGGCCCGCGGCACCAAAGCCGCCACCGAATCCACCACCAAGACGTCGATCGCGCCGGATCGCACCAGGGTGTCGGTGATCTCCAGCGCCTGCTCACCGGCGTCGGGCTGCGAGACCAGCAACTCGTCGACATCCACGCCCAGCTTGCGCGCATAGCCGGGATCCATGGCATGCTCGGCGTCCACGAAGGCGCAAGTTCCGCCCTGCTTCTGCGCTTCCGCCACCACATGCAGTGCCAAGGTGGTCTTGCCGGAGCTCTCCGGCCCGTAGATCTCGACGACGCGCCCCTTGGGAAGCCCGCCGATACCCAAGGCGATATCCAAGCCGAGCGAACCGGTCGAGACGACCTCTGCCTCTACGGCTTGCTTGTCGGCGCCCAACTTCATGATCGAGCCTTTGCCGAAGGCGCGCTCGATCTGTCCGATGGCGGCCTGCAACGCTTTTTCCTTGTCCACGTTCTCTCCCGTCACAAGACGTAGGCTTGTCTGCGCCATGCGCATGTCCCTCCTTATCACACAGCCAGCACCCGCGCGGCAATGTAAGGATAGTACTCTCTTTGTTCTCATAAATGCAAGATCGAAACAAGAACAAATTTACCTTGCACCCATTCCTCGAAGGCCGATCAGCCGCTGCCGTGGACCGAGCCGCATCCGACCAACCTTGTCCGGGAAATGCCGCAGGCGCCTTGACCGGTTACCAGATGGACGCTCGGCCGAGCGTTGTGATCGACCCCAGAGTGATCGACCCCAGAGTGATCTACTCTGGAGTGATCGGCCCCGGAGAATCGAGATCGCCTCTCAACCATCGCGCTGGGTGCGTTCCATGCGCTCGTGGCGTTCCTGGGCCTCGATCGTGAGCGTGGCGATTGGCCTCGCTTCCAGGCGGCGAATGGTGATCGGTTCGCCGGTCTCCTCGCAAAAGCCGTAGGTGCCGTCCTCAATCCGCTGCAGCGCCGCGTTTATCTTTGCGATTAACTTGCGTTCGCGATCGCGGGTGCGTAGCTCTAGGGCATGATCGGTTTCCAGCGAGGCGCGATCAGCGACATCGGGCTCCGATACGCTGCTCTCCTGCAGATTGCTGATCGTCTCACTCGACTCATAGAGGAGCTCCTGCTTCCAGCTCAGCAGCTTTTGACGGAAATACTCCCTCATGCGCGGGCTCATGAAAGGTTCGGATCCGGTTGGTTTGTAGTCTGGCGACAAAAACGACGTCATCCACTACTCCCTACAGCGCCTCGTCTAACGCGCTGAGGGGTATACGGAATTTCCTGGGGGCCAGCAAGACGGGCTTTGCCTTTTTCCGTGGGGAAAGTGCATTTTCTTTGCTTGACGGATGGCCAAAGCCATGAGCGAGCGCACGCTTGGGCAAAGAGACACCGCCGAGCGCCGATTCGAGCCCCGGGCGCGAACGAAGGGGCTGACCTGGCCGATCGCCATAATCGCCCTGCTGCTGATCCTGCCGATCCTCAGCATCCTGGCACATCTGGCGCTGCCCGATGAGGGCAGTTGGGCGCATCTTAGTCAAACGCTCCTGCCCCGCCACCTGCTGAACTCGCTGCTGTTGGTCCTCTTGGTCGGCCTGGCCGTACCCATAATCGGCAGCGGCACGGCCTGGCTGACGACGCTTTGCCGCTTTCCCGGCGATCGCATCTTCGCTTGGGCGCTGGTGCTGCCGCTGGCGGTACCCGGCTATGTCGTCGCCTATGCCTATACCGATATGCTGGATGTTGCCGGCCCGCTGCAGAGCTGGTTGCGTGCGACCTTCGACTGGCAGGTGGGCGATTATTGGTTTCCCAAGATCCGCTCTCTGCCAGGAGCAGCACTGCTGCTGAGCCTGGTGCTCTATCCTTACGTCTATCTCTTGGCCCGCGCGGCTTTCCTGCAGCAGTCGGTTTGCGTGCTGGAGGTTGGCCGGACCCTCGGCTATCGGCCCTGGGGCCTCTTCTTCGCCGTCGCCCTTCCGCTGGCCCGCCCTGCGATCGCCGCAGGCACGGCCTTGGCATTGATGGAAACGCTGGCCGACTACGGCACCGTCTCCTTCTTCGGCGTCCAGACCTTCACCACCGGGATCGTGCGCGCCTTCAGTGCCTTCGGCGATCGCATTGCCGCGGCCCAGCTCTCCGCCCTGCTGCTGGCCGGAGTCCTGGCCCTGCTCCTCCTCGAGCGCTGGAGCCGCAGCCGCAAGCAGTTCCATCACACCACCGGTCGCTATAGCAGTCTGCCACAGTTCAAACTCACCGGCGCGCGCACCGTCCTGGCGGTCTTGGCCTGCGCGTTGCCGCTCTCCCTCGGGTTTCTGCTGCCGGCCGGATTGCTGTTCTGGATGTGGTTGGAGCGGGCCAATGGGAAGGTTGATTCCCGCTTCCTTGGATGGGCCTGGAATTCGCTGTCCTTGGGGACGTTGACGGCCTTCCTGGCGGTTTCCATCGGCCTCCTGCTGGCCTATGGCCTGCGCCAGCGCGGCAGCCGGGTCCTGGCAAGCCTGTCGCGTCTCGCCGGCATGGGATACGCCGTCCCCGGCGCCGTGATCGCCGTCGGCGCCATCATCCCCCTGGCCGCCTTCGATCGCGGCCTGTCGGGCGCTCTCAGTGACCTCTTTGGCTGGAGTGGCGGCTTGATCTTGAGCGGCTCCCTAGTCGCCTTGGTCTATGCCTATCTGGTGCGCTTTCTATCGGTATCACTCAACACCCTGGATGCCAGCCTGAGCAAGATCCGCTTCAGTCTGGACGAAGCCGCACGAACCCTGGGCCGCCGCCCGGTCACCATCTTGCGCGATCTGCATGCGCCGCTGCTCTACAGCGGCTTGGCGACGGCCGCCCTCCTGGTCTTCGTCGATGTCATGAAGGAATTGCCGGCGACCTTGCTGCTGCGCCCCTTCAACATGGATACCCTAGCCGTGCAGGCCCATAATCTGGCCTCCGACGAACGCTTGGCCGACGCTGGCCTACCCTCCCTCGCCATCGTCGCGGTCGGCATTCTGCCGGTGATCCTGCTGTCTCGTGCCATAGCAAAAGGCCGCCCGGGTCTGTAGCGAGCGGCTTTGTTGCAGGCTTCAATCCTAGTTAGGGGTGGACGGCCCGCAAAGTCGCTACTGCCAGCCGGCACGATCCATCGTCTTGGCCGCCTCGGGCTGTAGTTCACCCAGGATGGAGACGTTCACTTCATCCTCCTTGAAGCTGCCGAGGCTAACGACGACCGCATTGGCGGCAAGGCCTTCGACCACCGGGTACTCGTTGTTGCCGCTGGCGAAGTGTTCCTGCGCCTCGTCGCTGGCCAGATACTCCAAGAGCTTGATCGCGTTCTCCTGGTTCTGCGCACCCTTGACCACGCCGGCACCGGAGATGTTGACGTGGGTGCCGCGATCCTCCTGGTTGGGAAAGACGATCGCCAGGCGCTCGGCCATGGCCTTCAGGTCCGGGTCGTCGCTGGTCAGCAGGCGGGCCATGTAATAGGTGTTGCCGACCGAGAGGCCGCACTGCCCGGCGCCGACCGCCTCGATCTGATCGGTATCGCCGCCTTGCGGGTCACGGGCCATGTTGGCGACCACTCCATCGGCCCAGGCCTGGGCCGCCTCTGCGCCATCGGCGGCGATAATCGAGGCCATGAGCGAGAGATTGTAGATGTTCGAGCTGGAGCGGATGCAGATCTGACCCTTGTAGTCCTCGCTGGCCAGATCCTCATAGCGCTTCGGCGGATTGCTGACCTTTGCCGGGTCGACGTAGATCACCCTTGCCCGCTTGGCGAATCCGAACCAGGCGCCCTTGGGATCGCGTAGGTGCGCCGGAATTCGCTCCTCCAGATAGTCGGAGCGAATGGACTCGAAGATGCCGGCTTCCTCGCCGCGCCAGAACATGCCGGCATCGACGGCGATGAAGACGTCGGCCGGGCTTGCCTCACCCTCGCTCTTCAAGCGTTCCAGCAGCGCCGGCCCCTTGCCCTCGATCCGATTTACCGTAATTCCAGTCTTCTCGGTGAAGCCGTCAAAGAGCACATCGTCATTGGCGTAGTGGCGCGAGGAGTAAACGTTGACCTCTCCCTCCGCCAGAGCTGCTCCGGGAACCGCCAGCGCAGCGAGCAGCAGCGAGCAGCCGCGCCGCGCCATTTTCGTGGGTTTCATAGTCGTCCTTTCCGACTTTAACAAGGCTGCTCAATTGATAATCGTTTTCACTTGCATTCGCAAAACCAGCGAAGGGTACGTGCGATTCAGTCGCACCCGCATTCAACCGCCCTTTCTGATCGCTCTTTCGCCGAGCCAAAACAACCTCAGCCGACAACTCGACTGCCCTGCGTGTTTTCCCGAGGCAGGAATGCTCATGACCGAGACCTCGGGGCAAAGAAAATTACTTGGCTCAGTTTACAACTCAGTTTACAAATCGTATGCATGACCTGTCGATGACAGCGGCGAGGCATGTGCGTGGGGATGCGTTTTCGAGACAACCGCGTTGAAACCATCGCAGATCGTTGGCGAGATATCGTGTTGCGATCCCCCGAAAGCGTCGCAGGAAGTCCTTCAAGTGGCTGTGTGGGTTGTTCACCGTCTGAATATGAAAGGCAGCGCGCACGCGTTCTCCCCTGGACAGGTCAAGCGCTTCGTGGCGAACGTCCAGAGCGGCAGCGCAGGGCGGATAGGCGCGGTGACCATCGCTCACCAGCACGATATGCTCATCCACGACCGGCTCAATGACCGTGCGCAGGGTATCGGCATTGACCACCGGAAGCACTGCGCTGACGGTCATACCGCTGCGGTCAGCGGCAAGCAGCATCGGCCCCTGCTCATCTGACAGGCCGCGCTTTCCGGCCTTGCCACCGCGGCGACGCGCCTTGCGTTTCAGGTGCCGCTCGCCTTTGCGGCTCTCCAGAACATAGGGTTCGTCGGCCTCGACAATGCCCGTGAGCTTGTGAGCTTCCCCGGTTTCTGCGGCGAGAAACCGGTGCCGCCAGCGGAATGCGGTATTGACGGCAAACCTGCATCGCTGGGCCGACGCGCGAACCGTCAACCCATCCGCAAGACAGGGTCCAAAGGCAAGCCACTTGTCTTTGCGATGAAGACCCGCCAAGACTGTGCCCGTCGCAGCATCAAATGTCTTCTTGCACCCCTTGCACCGATATCGCCGCAGGCCCCGCGCCTTGCCACGCGATATCGCTCCGGGTGTGCCGCAATGCGGGCACCGGCGATCTTCACCCACGCTCGCTTCAAGAGCCGCCAGTGAAGCTGACGCTTGCGGACCCCCCTGCGAACACAGCTTCGGCTTCCTGCCGTTGCGCCGCGCTGAGTTGCTCTATCCCTGAGAGCCATTCCTGAAACTGCTTGTGATCCATCACCAATTTATCCCTCTGATCTAGAAAGAAACATACCATGAACACATACAATCTGTAAACTGAACCAAATTCATTTGACAACACGAGGTCACTCTGGCAGGCATACAGCCTCGTTTACCGATGCACTCTCACATAAGGAGCTGACACAACATGGATTTGGTCACCATTGAGATCATGCGTGAGCTGGCCACTCTAAATGGCGAGCGCAATGTCGACGGCACCTGGAAGTCCGACAAGGTTTCAGTGATTGAGGCCAACTTGGCCCGCGCCGGTCGCTTGCAAATGCGCGTGGAAAGCAAACTCGCGAAGAATGCGGCCGCTGCCGAAGCCAAAGCTTCCGAAAGCGGTTCCGGCGCGGGCAAGTAAGCCACCTCCGTTCTGCCAGAATGCCGACAGAGCCGCTGGCTGGTCGTGACCGTTCGTTAGCAGCGGCTAGGGTGGATGTGGCCAAAGACCTTGCCCCGGTTCGAACCTGCGCACCAATCGAGACACCACCGAGCCGTTCGCCAAGAGGGGGCGGTCGGCCGTCTGTCTTTGGAACAAGGGTGAGTGGCATCTGCACCGGCAAATGCGTCTAAAGCCTATTTATCTCCCTGGCGTCCACGCAGCACCGGCCAGAACTCGACCAGCGCCATGGCGACGACGATAATGACGATGACGGCAAGATCGATTTCTTCGACGAAAACCACTACGACGGCCAGAAAGGCAACGAAGAGCAACAGAGCTGCCAAGGTCACTAGTCTGTCCAACATTGTCCTACTTCCTAACGAGTCACGTGGATCGCGCAGCCGCCAATGCCGCTTCACTCGATGCATGGGGGGCTGCTCCAACCTACTCCGCCGCACCGCAGGTCTCCAGCAGCCAGCGCGCCGTTCGCAAGAGGCGCCCGTCTTCTCCATAGCGCCCGATCAACTGCGCCCCGATCGGCAAGCCGTCCTTGCCGGCCAAAAGGGGTAGGCTCACCGCCGGACCGCCATAGAGGGTCCAGAGCCGGCAAAAGAGCGGGTCGCCGGTTGTCTCGATGGGCGGCGCCTGGCCTAGGCTTGCCGTCGTGACAATGGCATCGTAACGCTCGAACACCTCTTCCAGGCCGGTCCGGATGAGGTTCTGCCAATCCAAGGACAGAAGATAGTCGTGCGCGAGTACCTTTTGACCCGACTCGATTCCCTCGCAAAGCTTCGAACTCAAGTTCTCCTTGGAGCGGGCATAGAGGGCGGCCGCATTACGCGCAAGTTCGGCCGAAACGATGGTGTCGTGAATCGCATTGCCATTCTGCAAGACTGCAGGCAGGGCCATGGGATCGCAAGCATCGCCCAGCAGATCTTGGAGTTCGCCAAAGCCCTCCTTACAGTCCTCGTCCGCACCCTCCCATCCGGGCTGCTCGACAAAGGCCAAGGTCGGTCTGGCCGGCGGCGCCGAGGAGAGAGTCATCGCCAACCCGGGGGCCGGGAGCATCACCGTATCCGGATCCTGCGGATCGAAGCCATAGAGCACCTCCGCCAGCAAGGCCGTGTCTTCAAGGCTGTGGGCAAAAGTCCCGACTGTATCCAGGTGGCGCGATAGCGGCAGCACGCCATGACGCGAGATCTTTCCGAAAGTCGGCTTGAATCCGATCAGGCCGCAAAAGGCAGCTGGGCGAATGACCGAGCCGGCGGTCTGCGTCCCGATGGCCAGCGGCACCATGCCGGCGGCCACTGCTGCGGCAGATCCGCTGGAAGACCCCCCTGGGGTCCTGGTCTCGTCATGCGGATTTGTCGTGACACCGGGATGATAGAGCGCGTGCTCGGTGGTCACGGTCTTGCCCATCACGATGGCACCGGCGGACCGCAGCCTCGACACCAAGCTGGCATCGCGATCGGGTTGGCGCCCGGCGTAGGCCGCAAGGCCGCAAGCGGTGGGGTAGTCACGCGTATCGATGATGTCTTTAACCGCGATCGGCAGACCATGCAGCGGTCCTATCGGCTGTCCCGACTTACGCAGGGCGTCGGCGGCATCGGCCTGCGCCAAGGCATGCTCCGGATCCAGCGCCGCCCAAGCCTTAACCCGCGGTTCCTCCACCTTGATCCGTTTCAGGTAAGCCTCGACCAAGGAGCGAGAGGCAACACTGCCCTCGGCCAAGCTTGCCGCCGCCTCGCTGGCGCTCACCCCGCCGCCTGCGCCCTTACCGCTAGTTCCCATAAATCTGCTCCGGCAGCCAGAGTGCAATCCCGGGGAAGACGTAGATGATCACCATTGCCAGTATGATCATCGACAGGAAGGGCATCACTCCCTTGAAGATCTGCATCAATTGCACATGGGGTGGAGACACTCCCTTCAGATAATAGGCCGCCATCGCCATAGGCGGAGTCAGGAAAGAGGTCTGCAGATTGAGCGCGATCAGAATGCCGAAGAACAGCGGGTCGACGCCGAAGACCGGCAGCAACGGCAGGAAGATCGGCACAAAGATGATGATGATCTCGCTCCACTCCAAAGGCCAACCCAGCAGGAAGATGATCAACTGCGCCATGATCAGGAAGGCGATCGGCGAGAGCTCCATGCCGATCACGAACTCGCTGATCAAGGCCTCACCGCCGAGGTAGGAGAAGACCGAGGAGAAGGTCCAGGAACCGACGAAGAGCCAGCACACCATGGCCGAGGTCCGGACCGTCAAATAGACCGATTCGCCGAGCACCGTGCGCTCCAGAGTGCGCCAGGAGAACCAGGCCACAGCGCCGACGTAGAAGCCGATGTCAAGCGACCACCAGGAGAACCGGCTGCTCACTCGATCCTCGAAACCGCTGTGCATGAGTGCGAGATAGGCCAGGCCGAAGAGAGCGCCCACGGCTGCCCCCTTGCCGGCGAAAATCATCATCGCCCGCGCTGCCTCCTGGCGCGGCTTGAAGCGCCCGAGGAAGGCGACGCTGTCGCCCAGCAGGACCACGGCAAAGCCGAGGATCAGGCTGACGCCAACGGCGACAAAGGGTCCGCCGAAGAGCCCGCCTTCTAGCGAGATCGGCTCACCGACCGCAAAGTTGCGGGCCACCTGAAAGATGATGACGTAGGCGGTGTAGAGTCCCAGCATGATGGTGACACCGACGCCGATGGCCTCCGCCCACCAGTCCTTGGCGAGCACCGAGCCCGGCCTGACCCAGGGTGCGCTAGCCTCGCCCTTCAGCACCGCCGCCACGCGATAGGAGATGGCCAGCAGCATGCCACCCAATGCGCCCACCGAAGCGGCCTCCGAAGGTGTTGCCAAGCCGGCCAGAATGGCACCCAAGACGGAGAGGATCAGGAAGGCCAGCGGGAAGAAGGAGGTGATCACCATCTTCACCACTTGCAGCTTGCTGATGTCCTCCAGGTCTTCTGCCTTGGGCTTCGGCGCCAGGCTCGGATTGAGCCAAGCCCGCACCATGACATAGATCATGTAGAGCCCGGCCAGCATGAGGCCGGGGAACATCGCGCCTGCATAGAGCTTCACGATCGAGACGTTCGAGGTCGCGGCATAAACGATCAGCATGATGCTGGGCGGGATCAAAATGCCCAGACAGCCGCCGGCACAGATCACGCCGGCGGCAAAAGAGGTGTCGTAGCGCGCCTTCAGCATCGCCGGAAAGGCCAGGAGGCCCATCAAGGTCACCACGGCGCCGATGATACCGGTTGCGGTCGCGAACATCGCGCAGGTGGCAAGCGCCGCGATCGCCATCGATCCCGGCAGTCGCCGTGCGGCTATGTTCAATGTGTGAAAGAGCCGGTCGACGATGTTCGCACGTTCGACGATGTAGCCCATAAAGAGGAACAGTGGCACGGCCGTCAGCACATCGTTGGCCATCACCGAGTAGGTCTGATTGACCAGCAGATCGAAGATCCGGTTATCGAAGAGCGAGCTCATCCGCTCGGGGTCGAAGTAGGCGTAGTAGCCGAAGGCCACACCCATCGCCATGAGCGTGAAGGCGATCGGGAAACCGAGCAGGATAACGAGGATAAAGACCCCCAGCATCAAGACCGCAATGACGGGATCAGACATCCTTGCGCTCCTTTTCCGGCTCGAGCGTATCGATCGCTTCCGATCCGTGTTTCAGGATCTGTTCCTCGTGCCGCCGCAAAAGCTTGTCCTCCATCTCCTCGACATCCTCTTGCGGTTTCGGCCAATGGCCGGTCTTGACGCAGATGATGCAGCGAAAAATCTGCGCGATCCCCTGGATGACCAGCAGAATGCCGGCTGCAACGATCACCGTCTTGAACTGAAAGATCGGCACGTTGGCCGGGCTCATCACGCTGACCTCCAGGTATCTCCAGGAGCGCGAGGAGTAGTTCCATCCGGCGATAACCAAGGCCAAGACGCCGGGGAAAAAGAAGATGAAATAGAGGATCAGTTCGACCGTGGCCCGGGTCTTGGGCTTCCACAGGCGATAGACGAAATCGCCGCGCACATGTCCGTCTCGAGAGAGCGTATAGGCACCGGCCATCATGAACAGCGTGCCATACATCATATAGCTGATATCGAAGGCCCAGGAGGTCGGGTCGCGCAGCAGATAGCGGACGAAGACCTCATAGCCGACGGCAAAGGTCATCACCATGATACACCAGGCAAAAACCTTGCCGAACCAGGCCGATATCTTGTCGGCAACGGCGATATAGCGCTCCATCACCCACCCCTTCGTACAGCCGGCACACTTACCCTCACTGCGCCCCGAACCAGGGAGCGGACAGAGGATCGAACCGGGCTGCGAATGTCATGCCGCACAGACGTGCCGGGGCGGCAGGCTTGTCTGCGCGCCCCGGCCACATCTCACACAGCTGGCTCTCCCTAGAAGTCGATCTTCCCAGGGAAGTAGTGCTTGAAGGCCAGCTTGTAGTCGGCTTGGTTCATCAGCGAGTAGAAAGCCACACGCTCCGACCAGGACTTCTGGCTGTCGACCACCTTCTTGAAGTACTCACTCTCGTTGAGCTCCTTCAAGACCTCATCCCAAGAGGCGAGCTGCGCCTGCATCACGCCTTCCGGCGTGCGGAAGACCTCGACACCATGCTTCTTGATCAGATCCTGCAAGGAGTTGGAGTAGCTGTCCATGGCCAAACCGAAGTTCGAGGTGTTGGCCGCCTCGGCGCTGTGCTCCAGAATCGCCTGCAGGTCGGGATCAAGCGAGTCGAACTTCTCCTTGTTGAAGATGATCTCGAAGAACTCGGCCGCCTGATGGAAGGAGCCCATCATGTAGACCTTGCGGACATCCTGCGCACCGAACTCCAAGTCCGAAGTCGGGTTGTTGAACTCGAAGGCTTCGATCACGCCACGCTCCAGGGCCGGCACGATCTCGCCGCCGGGCAGCTGGGTCACGCGCACGCCAATGCCTTGCATGATGTCGGTCGCGAGGCCGACGGTTCGGTACTTGAGACCCTCGAGTTGCTTCTCGCTGGTGATGCGTTCAGTGAACCAGCCCAGCGGCTGGGTCGGCATCGGCATGCAGAAGAAGCCGACAAGGTTGAGCTCCAGAATGCCCTGGACCAGTTCCTTGTAGAGTTCCTTGCCGCCACCGTAGTGGATCCAGGCCAAGACCTGGGAGGCATCGGCACCGAACACGGGGCCGGTTCCGAACAGGGAGGCCGCCTTGTCCTTGCCGTACCAATAGGCGGTCACGGTATGAGCCGCATCGATCACGCCGTCGTTGCAGGCATCCTGTACCTGGAAGGCCTTGACCACCGCACCGGCCGGCAGGAGATCGATCTTCAGGCGCCCACCCGACATCGCGTCCACACGGTCGACATACTGCTGCGCCATGGTCTGGAAGATGGCATTGGGTCCCCAAGAGCTCTGCATCTTCAAAGTGATCGGGGCGGCTCGTGCCACGTTGGGCATAGCCACGGCAGCAGCACCCAAGGCCGCGCCGCCCTTCAGAAAGCGACGCCTGGTGGCCTTACCCTTGGCAGCCTTATCTAACGATTCGCTCATTCAGCGGTTCCTCCCAAATTACCCCCTGTCGGGGTGAGTTTGTCAGTCGGGCGAGAAGATTCCTCGGCAAGATGCCGATGTCCCCCTTCTAATCTTTCCGGGATGTTAGGAGCCTCAATCAAGCTCCGCAAGCTGCATAACCCAAATTTGCATTTTGAACGCAAAATCACGCAACCCGATCGCCGGGCTCGGCGCCGCCGAAGAAGGCGTCGATGTTGGCCAGCGCGCGAAATCCCATGGCATCTCGGGTCTCATGCGTGGCGCTACCGATGTGCGGCAAGAGGAAACTGTTCCAAAGCCCGCGATAGCGCGGGTCCAAATCCGGCTCATTGTCGAAGACATCGAGGCCCGCCGCCGCCAAACCGCCGCGCTCCAAGGCCTCGATCAAGGCTGCATCCTCGACCAGATTGCCGCGGGCGGCATTCACCAAAATGGCATGAGCCGGGAGCTTTACTAGAAAGGATCGATCGACCAGGCCTTCGGTCTCTGGCGTCGCCGGGCAGTGTAGAGAGACCACGTCGCAAAGCGGCAGCATGTCTTTAAGCTCGGCATGATAGGTGGCGGGTTCGCTCGCCGGAAGCTCGACCTGGCGGCGATTGTGATAGTGCACCTCCATATCAAATCCGCGTGCGCGCCTGGCGAACACCCGGCCGACCCGACCCATCCCGACGAGCCCCAGCCGCTTGCCGGTTACCTGGGTCCCGACCATGAATTGAGGCGACCAATCGCGCCAAGTGCCGTCGCGCACCAGGCGCTCGCCCTCGGCCGCCCGCCGTGCGGCGCCAAGCATCAGCAGCATGGCGATCTCGGCCGTCGCATCGCTCAGGACATCGGGAGTGTTGGTGACCACGATGCCGCGCTCGGCCGCCGCTGCGACATCGACATGATTGTAGCCGACGGAGTAGTTGGCGATCAGGCGGATCGAGTTTGGCAGCCGCTCGATCACGCCGCGCGACAGCTGTTCGGTGTGGCAGGGAACGATGGCATCGCATCCCTCAGCGCGGCGCAGCAGCGCCTCGCTGTCGTAGGGCCTGTCGTCGCCATTCAGGTCGACGTCATAGCCACGCGCCATGCTCTGCTCGACGGCTGGAGGCAGCTTGCGCGTCACCAGGAGTTTCGCTTTGCCCACCTTCTTCCTCTCCTCGATTCGATGCGAACCCTACCGCGGCGCAGCAGTGGGGTCAGAACGATTGAACACGATACTCGCGGTCGAATTTCTCATACACCCAGGACAGAAGCTTATAGTCCTCTTCAAAGCGCTCGTTCATCTTCGCCACGGTCTCGGCGCTGAGCCCAGTGTTGTCCTTTTTGCGGGGCGTTACGTTTGTTCTCATCGGCGCCAGATCCGGGCAATCGTAAAGCCGCACCAGCATGCGCTGCATGTCCTCCAGCTGTTCATTGGTGCAGCAGGCCAGATACCATTTCTCGATGATCCCGATCGCCTCGGCCGCGGTCTGCTTGCCGGAGAGGTAGATAATCTGCGAGGAAGCGACCAGCAGGTTTTTCGGCTGCTTCATCTTCTCCAGAATGTACTCCTCTAGGCTTAGGCGGTTGGTCAACTCCTTCTGGTCTTCGCGACCCAGAGTCCGAGCGTAATAGTAGGCGGACACGACGCGGTCGAGGGGGTCGCGCATGATCCCGACATACAACGATGGTGACGTGAAGCGGGTGTGATTGCCGAAGTTCCAATGCCCGGCAACTAAGCGGTATGTCTCAAGCTTTTTCGGAGGAACGCTGTTGATCCCCGGCGAAATCGTCTTGGACTTGGCATTTCGAACGCGATGACGGAAGCACAGCTCCCGACCGAAAATCTCGCGGAATAAGTGGATGAGAGACGTGCCGCCGGTCTTGGGAACGTGGTTGAAGATGATCCTCGATTGCAGCAGCTTCTCTTTGGTCAGCTCCATGCAGCGGGATCCTCTCCGAAGCTCTCGATCATGCGCAGTGGATCGCCGACCAGGATGAACTCCATCCAAGTTAGTCGGCTACCTCCAAGACCTTGGAGGTACCACCTTCCTGTGCGGTCTGGCAATCCGAAAAGCGCCCTGGCACCGCGAGCGGACAGCCGTTAGGATCGGCTTATAGTTCAGCACCGATCCTTGAATGAGGCGCCAGCATGCCCGGTCTCGAACTCCTCGCCGCCTTCGCCTTGGCAACACTGCTCTTCGCCTACATGCCGGGTCCGGCTTTGCTCTACACCGCAGCCCAGACCCTGGCCCGCGGCCGGGCCGCCGGGCTCAGGGCCGCATTCGGTATCCATGTCGGTTGCTATGTTCACGTCCTCGGTGCCGTCTTGGGCCTCTCAGCCGTCTTCCGCTACGTGCCGGAGGCCTACCTGGCGATCAAGATTCTAGGTGCGCTCTATCTGGTCTGGCTCGGCATCGGCATGATCCGCGGCGGCAGAACGCCTCTGGAAGGTCCTGAAGTAAATGCAAGATCTGGTAAGAAAGCCTTCATCGAGAGCTTCTTCGTCGAGGTGCTCAATCCGAAGGTTGCTGTCTTCTTCATTGCCTTCCTGCCGCAGTTCGTGGATCCAAGCGCCGCCTTCCCGATCTGGCTGCAATCTCTGATTCTGGGCATGATCGTCAATATGACCTTCTCCTCGGCCGACATCGTGACCGTGTTCCTGACTTCGACCATCGTCCAGCGCCTGAAGCACAGTTCCAAGGCCTTGACCCTAGCGCGCTGGTGCGGCGGCTCGATCCTGATTGGCCTCGGCGCCAAACTCGCCCTGGACAGAAATTAGTCCAGGAAGCGAAAGCGATAGCACTTCGGCTGCAGGCCTTCGACGACGATCGGGGCCCACTCGGGGCAGGCCTCGGATAGAGGGATAAGCCCTCCCCTCTTGAGCGAACAAGGGATCGACGATCCTGGACTTGCAGGTCGCCGTCACGGCCGTCGGATCGTTCGAGGCGATTGCTGCGGTCCGCGCATTGCATCCGCCCCCAGAGCCGTGCCAAGTCTGGATCGGATCGCCGTCTTGGGCCCCACGCTCGATCTTCTCCAGCACCGCCCAATCCGTGGTGAGCAGGTCCGCCTCGGTCACAATGCCCCGGCGAGCGCAGCACACAGGCAATCGCCGACGGCCCGATACATGAGCGCCGAGGAGAAGTCGGCCATGATCTGCTCGTCGATACGCCGAAAGGTGGCAGCAAAGCGCGCGGCGCCATCCAAAGACGCAAAATACCACTGGTCCCTGTCGTTGCTCAGATCCGCCAGCATCTCGCGGATGTTCTGAAGCGGCCCCGTCCTGCGGTGCAGCATGGTTCGCAGGGCGTAGTCCAGTCGGTCTGCACGGAGATCCGGGAGCGCGCGCTCAGCCAAGGGAAAGTTACCCGCCTCGGTCACATAGTCTGGATCGAAACCGCGTGCAGCCAGGATTGCCGGGATTTCGCTGGCCTCGACGAAGTTCGAAAACTGCTCGTCCTGATGGCTCTGCCGGGCTTCCGATCCGCCATCAAGCACATAGTCGATGGCATGTGAGAAAACCGTGTGATTGACGTCGTGCAGCAGACCGTAAACCTGGGCTTCGAGGCTGGCATCCGCCAGGCGCAACAAAGAGCTGACACCCAGGGCGTGCTCGAAGCGGCTGAAGTTGACACCCGGGTAGCAGCCTTGCGGATAGCCTCCCATAGCGATGTCACGCAGGCGCTGCATTGGCTGACTGGCCAGCAGATCGGCGAAGATCGGCGCTTCGAAATCCATCTCCCCAAGCAGCGGATCTTCAAATTTCATGTCGGGTCCGAGGCCTGCAGAGGAATACGAAAAGCCGTTGCGGACGGACAATGACTACCTCTCCTGCAGGGCCAGCCGCAGACCCAGAGCGCAGTAGATGGTTCCGATCGCCCGCCCTTGCCACCGCAAGACCACCGAATTGCTGCGCAGAAAGGCGGTGGCCTTGCCAGTGAAAATCGCCACCGCCACGGTACCGACCAGGCCCATGAGCACGAAGAACACACCCAGCACCGTCAGCTGCAGGGCCACCGATCCCGTCCCCGGGTCGACGAACTGCGGCAGGAAGGCCAAGAAGAACAGCGCCGACTTGGGATTGAGGACCTCTGCCAGGCCGGCCTGACGGAAGGCTTCGGGCGCGGTGATCGACACCGCCGAGGGGACCGAACCCGGTTTCGGTCGCTGCAGAATCGCGCGCAGGCCCAGGTAGACTAGGTAGGCGGCTCCCAGATACTTGATCAAAGAGAAGGACGAATGCGGAGGTCAGGATGATCGCCGAGAGACCCAGCACTGCCATCGCAGTGTGCAGAAGATCTCCGAGCGCGATGCCGAAGGCCGTCGCCAACCCAACCCTTGTGCCAGCAGTGCTGGCTCGGGCCAAGGTCAGCACAATGGCGGGGCCGGGAATGAAGACGAAGCCGATCAGGGTCGCCTGATCGATCATCGCCTTATTCTCCTCTCCGACCAGCCAACGCCTAGGCCGCCAGCCCGCCCGGCTCGTCGGCCTTGCGCTTCTCCACGAAGGCGCGCAGCTCCTCGTGCACGCCCGGATCCATTTCCGGCGGCTCGTAGTCTCTGATCAACTTCATGGCGATCTGGTGTGCGCGCGCGGTCGCCGTCTCGGCGCCGGCTTCCTGCCAGATCTCGAAGTTGCGCCAATCCGACAGCAGTGGGCGATAGAAGGCCGTCTCGAAGCGTTCGATGGTGTGGCCGACGCCGAAGAAATGACCGCCGGGACCGACTTCACGGATGGCATCCAAGGCCAGGGTGTCCTCCGAGACCTCCGGTCGATGCGAGAGAAAATGCCCCATCATGCGCACCAGTTCGGCATCGACGACCATCTGCTCGAAAGAGGTCACCAAGCCGCCCTCCAGCCAGCCCATTCCCTGATGCACAAGGTTGACACCGCCCAGTACGCAGGCCCAGAGAGAATTCTGTGCCTCATAGGCGGATTGGGCGTCGACGGCATTGGACGCATTCACGTTGGAAGAGCGATAGGGCAGTTTGTATCGTCGCGCCAACTGCCCGCCGGCGATCACGGCGAAGCTGTACTCCGGCGTACCGAAGGCCGGCGCGCCCGACATCATATCGACGTTGGAGGTGAAGCCGCCATAGATCACCGGCGCGCCGGGACGCACCAGTTGGGTATAGGCGATCATCGCCAGAGCCTCGGCGTTCTGCTGCATCAAGGCGCCCGCCAAGGTTACCGGGGTCATCGCCCCCATCAAGGTGAAGGGAGTCACCACGGCTGCTTGCCCATTCTCCGCCAGCGCCGTCAGGCCGGCAATCATCTCGGCATCGACGCGGCGCGGCGAGTTCACCGAGATGACGGCGAAGAGGGCTGGACCGGCCGCCATCTCCTCACGGCTCATGCCGCGGGCAATGGCGATCATGTCGATCGCATCCTCGACACGCTTGCGGCCGATGGCGCGGGCCATGAAGTTGCGATCGGAGAGGGTCAGGTTGGCGTAGTAGCCGTCCAGATGCCGCGTCTCCGCCGGCAGGTCCATGGCCTCCACCGGCGAAGCAGTCAGGTTGTGTCCGACGCCAAGGGCGCAGAAGAGCTTGATCAGGTCGCAGGCATCCTTGTAGGTGCCAGGTCGCCGCCCACACTCGATGTCGGAACAGTTCGGCGGCCCGGAGACACAGCCAACGTTGATGTGATTGCCGCCGAAGGTTTGCGCATGATCGGGATTGCGCGGCGTCAAGGTGAAGGTTTCGGGCGCCTGACCGACCAGTTCCATCACCATATCGCGGCCCAGGCGCACCAGGCCGCTGTCGCGATCGACGATGGCGCCAGCCTTGGCGTAGCGCTCAACCGCCTCCTCCGACAGCAACTCGATCCCCTGGTCCTCCAAGAGGCGCAGCGAGGCCAGATGGATCATCTCCAACTCTTCGGGCCGAAGCACCTCCCAGCGTGGATAGCTGTTGACCAGCGGATGCCAGGCCAGGCTCTCGGCAGCGGCCTCGCTGCGTCTCTTCTTCGCTGCGCGGCGACCACCCTCACGACGGCTCATGATGTTCTTCCCTTATGCCCGCTGGAAAAGACCTGACGAAAACGGCGGGCACTCCGCCTCAAGGCCTAGTGCGACACACCTTCCCCAGGAAAGTTTCCTCCAAGCAACCGCAGCCGCCGTGAATCGTCGCTAAAACGACAGGAGCTAGCCACGTTCCGCAGCCCTGCCCTGCTATGCAATCTCTCCACCAAGCCCCTGGACCAGATCCAGGATTGCCTGCTTGGCGCCCTTCAGGGCTGCCAGGTCGATCCCGCAGGCGACCAGCCTGGTACCAAATCGTTCTTTTAATTGAAAGGGATAGCTGCCGAGATCCAGAGTTGGATAGGCTTCCTGGATGGCCGCCAAGCCGGCCGCGACCTTGCTCTCCGGCAGGTAGACGGTGACGCTTTCCGAGCGAATCGGCGGTCCGCCGGTCAGGGTCGGTTTGATGCTCTCGAACATGGCTTGCATGACCTTCGGGATTCCGGCCATGACGTAGACATTGCCGATCTGGAACCCCGGCGCCTTGCTCACCGGATTGTCGATCAGACTGGCGCCCTCGGGAAGCGTGGCCATCCGCAGGCGTGCGGCGTTCAACTCGCCCTTCGGATAGTGCTCTTGCAGGATCGCCACTGCGCGCTCGTCCAGGCGGTGTGGCACGCCGAAGGCAACCGCGATCGATTCGGCGGTGATGTCATCATGCGTCGGCCCGATGCCGCCGGTGGTGAAGAGGTAGGTGACCCTGGCCCGCATCTCGTTCACCGTCTCGACGATGAACGGGGTGAGATCGGCGATGATGCGCGCTTCCACGAGAGGAATGCCGATCTCGGCCAACTGCTCGCCGAGGTAGGCCAGATTGGCGTCCTTGGTCCGTCCCGACAGCAACTCGTTGCCGATCAGAACCAGACCGGCGGTCGAGGGTCCGCTCACCGTTCCCTGATCCTCGCCCACTAGTTCTGATAATAGCCGCGCGAGGACATGCAGCTGCTGAAGAGCCGTCCGAAACGCTGTTCGCTACCGTAGGGCTGAATCGCCTTCTGGTAGGAATAGAGGTTGCCGGCCTGGGCCGGAGTATTATTGCCGCTGAAGAGCGTCGCTCGATCGTCGTTGATCTGCTCGTCGTGCCGTACCTGAGCGTTGGCGAAGGCGTGGCAAGACTGCAGATCGGCCTGGTGCTGATCGGGGGTGACACCGTCGGCAATCCAGCCGCTGCTGTCCTGCTCCACCGTGCCTGCGGGAACCGCGCTCTCGCCGGTCACGATCACGGGCGGTAGGCTTTGGCTCGATCCGGCCGGCGGCGGATTGATCCGTGGCGGAGTCGGGTGGACACCGGGCAAAGGCTGCTGCTGGCAGGCCACGACCGCCAGGCAAAGGAAAGCCGCCAGTCCCAACCTCCAGCCAAACCGTCTGTCCGAGTTCTGTGCCATATCGCTCCGGTCCTTTCAACTCTGTCATGCCGCACAGATACTAGCCCCTCCGCCCGGCATTTGCGAGGTTGGAGGGTCCCTCCCCGACAAATGGGGGGCGACTCGGTGCTTTCCCGCTGGGGGCTTAGCCTCTAGACTGCCGCATCGTGTGGTAGGGTTGTCGACGAGAACCGCTATCGCGCGTCAGATTCACTGGCATTACGCCGCGCATCGCCCTAATTGGGAGAGAACCCTAACAGCGATCAAGCCCAAGACTGTATCCTGCGCGGTTATACCGAGTGTTCGGTATGATGGCCCAATAGAGACGAAGAGCCCTCGATGATGAATTCCAGCGACGCAGCCCTCGCTCGCGAACTGGCTGCAGAAGCCCGCCGCATTCCCCTACACGGCCCCGGCGCCATGGCTGCAATGCGCAAGGCCGGACGCTTGGCCGCCGAAACCCTCGACTACATCACCCCGAGGGTCGTTCCGGGCGCAACCACCGAGGAATTGGATAGCCTCTGCCACAGCTTTATCCTGGACCATGGCGCGACACCGGCGCCTCTCGGTTATCGCGGCTATCCAAAATCGATCTGCACCTCGATCAACCATGTGGTCTGCCACGGTATTCCCTCGCCGCAAAAACGTCTGAGCGACGGCGACATCATCAACATCGACGTCACCGTGATCCTGGACGGCTGGCATGGCGACACCAGCCGCATGTTCTTCGTCGGGCGACCCAAGGTGAAGGCCAAACGCCTAGTCGACGCGACCTTCGAGGCCATGTGGCGCGGCATCGAACAGGTGCGCCCGGGCGCACGCCTGGGCGACGTCGGACACGCGATACAGAGCTATGCCGAGGGCCTGGGTTTTTCGGTGGTGCGCGACTTCTGCGGTCATGGCCTGGGCGAGATCTTCCATACCGCCCCCTCGGTCCTGCACTACGGTCGTCCCGGAACCGGGATCGAACTGCAGTCCGGCATGTTCTTCACCATCGAACCGATGATCAACATCGGCCGGCCGGAGGTCTTGATCCTGAAAGACGATTGGACGGCGATCACCCGCGACCGCTCCCTCTCGGCGCAGTTCGAGCACTCGCTGGCGGTCACCGAAGACGGCTACGAGATCTTCACCCTCTCCCCAAAGGGTTGGCACAACCCTCCCTATGAGACGGCTTAAGGGAGACTCGAGCCATCGAGGACGGCGCTTCCGACCCTGAAGAGACGCCCAAGGGGGCGACGGCAGAGCCAGACGGCGGAGGTACTCTCGGTCACCGTCAAAGACTGCGCGCACGCCTGTTGGATCGCGGCAGTGCCAGCCTCGCCGACTATGAGGTCCTGGAGATGCTGCTGTTCGGCGCGCAGGCGCGCGGCGATACCAAGCCGCTGGCCAAACGCCTCTTGCAGACCTTCGGCAGCTTGAGTGCCGTCCTCGCCGCCACCCCCGAAGAGTTGATGAAGGTCAAAGGTGTCGGCAAGACCTCGAGTGCCTTGTTGCGCATCACCTACGAGGCAGGGCGCCGCCTAGCGCGCGAGGATGTCCAGGATCGCCCGATCATGTCCTCCTGGCAGAAGGTCGTCGACTATTGCCGGGTTGAGATCGGCCACGAACCGGTCGAGCAGTTCCTACTGCTGTTCCTCGACCGCAAGAACTGCCTGATCGCCGATGAGCGCCACCAGCGCGGCACCGTCGACCACACACCGGTCTACCCGCGCGAAGTGGTCAAGCGCGCGCTCGAATTCAGTGCTTCCTCGCTGATCCTGGTGCACAATCACCCGACCGGCGACTCGACACCCAGCCGGGCCGATATCAAGGTCACCGGAGATATCGCCGCAGCAGCCGGCGCGCTTGGCATCACCGTCCTGGACCATATCGTCATCGGCAAGCGCGGCCACTTCAGTTTTAAATCGAATGGATTGCTCTAAACCCTTGACCAGAATTCGAGTTCGGGCGAACTCCTGACTAGGAGGATAGCCACTCTGCAGAGCCCCCTGTTCCGCCAACTCTCCGCCAGTGCAGCTCTCGTCGGCTGCGCCGTCTTCTGGGGCAGTCCGATTCCGGTCATCGGTGAGATGTCGGAGCGCTGGGACGTTCTCACCCTGGGCATTCTGCGCTATGCCCTGGCGCTGCCGCTGGTCTATTTTCTGGCGGCGGCAAGCTTGGGGTGGCGCCGGCCGCCGCTGCGCCCCGACGGCATATCCCTAGCCCGCCTGGTGGCGCTCGGCGGCTTCGGTCTGGCTGGTTTCGCGGTGCTCTTCATCGTCGCCATAGCCCATATGGATCCCGGTACGGCAGCGGTCATCGCCGCCATGTCGCCGGTCACCAGCGGCCTAGTCGCACTCTTCTACGGCGAGCGACCCTCCAGCCGTTTGGCCTTCGCCGTCTTGCTGTCGGTGGGCGGTGCCAGCTTGGCGGCGCTGAACCTCGACGCCGATGCTGCGCTTTTCGAGTTTCGTGGCGGCGAGCCACTGTTCTTCTTCGCGCAGGCCTTGTGGGCCTGGTACTCGATCGGCTGCCGACGGGCAATGCCCAGTGCAGTGCCAACCGTGGTGAGCTTCGCGACCATGGTGCCGGCCGCGGCCATGCTGCTTGCCTGCTGGCTGATCGCCAAGGCCTTGGGCATGCTTCCCCCTTGGCCGTCGGTCATCCCGGTCAGCGACTACTACTTCATCGCCCTCCTGGGCTTCGGCAATGTCGCCCTGGCACTGGTGTTCTGGAATTTCGGCGTCGGCCGGCTGGGTTTGCTGGCTTCGGCGCTGCACATGAACCTGATCCCGCTCTTCGCCGTCCTGACCGCCTATGCCCTGGGCAGCGATCCGCGCTGGGAACAGATCCTGGGCGGCCTGGTGGTCATCGCCGGTGTGGTACAGGCGCAGTTGGCGGTCTTCCTGGCCAGGCGACGCAAGGCCGATTGACGGCCGCCAAATGACAGGCCCCGATTGACAGGTCCTGCCCGCAGGCGGTTTTATAGCGCGGCCGAGTGGGGAGCAGGCGCCGATACAACGACCCGGCCCCGCTACGAGCTGCCAATCGACACGAACAGGGGTATGGCATGATGATGAAGGGTATGAACAAGCGTTTGAGCCGCCGGTCCTTGCTGGCCGGAACCGGGACTGCTGCAGCCGGCCTGACCTTCGCACCGAAGGGCGGCTGGAGCGCCGAGGAAACCAAGGTCAATTTCTACAACTGGGATACCTACATCGGCGAGACGACCCTCGAGGATTTCGAAGATGCGACCGGTATCTCGGTCACCATGGACCTCTTCGCCGACAACGACGAGCTCTTCTCCAAGCTGAAAGAGGGTAACCCCGGATATGACCTGATCGTCCCGACCAACGACTATGCCGAGCGGATGATCTTGGCCGGCATGCTGGAGCCGCTGGACCACAGCCTCATTCCGAACTTCAAGAAAAACATCAACCCCGCCTTCCAGGACGCCGGCTTCGATCCCGGCCGCAAGTTCACCATGCCCTACATGTGGGGCACCTTGGGCATCGGCTATCGCAAGTCGGCCGTCGAGGGTATGCCGGACAGCTGGAAGTGGGTCATGGACAGCAGCAAGTATGCCGGTCGCGTCGCACTGCTGTCGGAGGCGATCAGCGTCTTCGGGGTCGCCGCCAAGTATCTGGGCATGACCTACAACATCACCGACGATGCCGACATCGCCAAGGTCGAGGCCTTGCTGATCAAGAACAAGCCCAACGTGAAGGTCTTTGCCGAGGACAATGGCCAGGATCTGCTGCTGTCGGGCACGGTTGATCTGACCATGGAGTGGAATGGCGACATCCTGCAGGTAATGGCGGAAGACGATGATTTGGCCTATGTAGTGCCGAATGAAGGCTCGCTGGTCTGGCAGGACACCTTGGCGATCCCCACCGGTGCCCCGCACCCGGAGAATGCGCACAAGCTGATCAACTACATCCTCGACGCCGATGCCGGCTCGAAGATCGCCGACTTCATCCAGTACGCGACGGCCAACGAATCGGCACGCCGGCTCCTCAGTGAGGCCTACCGGGAAAATCCTGCCATCTTCCCCTCGCAGGAAATCCTGGACCGTTGCGAACCGGGCCTATATCGCGGGGAGGATGTCTTGCGTCAGATCAACGATGCCTGGACCCGGGTCTTGGCAGCCTAACGGCGCGCAAACCTCGCCCATGCGGACAGGAAACTAGAGACGGCAGCCATGGAGACTTGGCGGCGCAGCCCACGGACCTTCCTTGCTCTCGGCGGCCCGCCGACCTTCTGGCTGCTGCTCTTCTTCCTGATTCCGATCGGCATCATCTGGGCCTTCTCCTTTGGCGAGAAGGCCGGCATCGTCGAGATCGACATCACCGGCACGCTCGCCAATTACGATCGTGCCTTCGAGGCCGTCTACCTGCAGATCATGGTCAAGTCCCTGGTCATGGCCGGTCTCACGACCCTGATCTGCGTTGCCATCGGCTTTCCCGTCGCCTTCCTCATCACCTTTGCGCCCGGCGGGTGGAAACCCTGGCTGCTGCTGATCATCATCCTGCCCTTCTGGACCAATCTCTTGATCCGCACCTATGCGATGATCGCCGTGCTGCGCACCAACAACGGCTTTCTAAACATGGGCCTCGAGCTGCTCTGGGACGGGGCGGACACGATCACCTCTCTGGTGGACCTGCCCTTGGGACGCTTTCAACCCTGGGACATTCTCTATTCCGACGGCGCGGTCCTGATCGGCATGGTCTATGTTTTCCTGCCCTTCGCCGTGCTGCCGCTCTATTCAGCCCTGGAACGCCTGGACGTCAGCCTGCTGGAGGCTAGCCTGGATCTAGGTGCCAGCCATCTGAAGACCTTCTTCTCGGTCGTCGTGCCCTTGGCGGCCCCCGGTATCGCCTCGGCCGTCATCATCACCTTTATCCCGGCCCTGGGTAGCTTCCTGCAGCCGGACCTCCTGGGTGGCACTGAAAGTCAGCTGATCGCCAATGTGATCGAGCGGCAGTTCCGTAGTGCCAACGACTGGCCCTTCGGCGGCGCGCTCTCCTTCCTCTTGATGTACATCACCTTCATCGCCATCACCGCACGCGCTTTCCTGACCCACCCGCGGGAGCGCGGCCGGAAGGCGGCGGCATGAAAAAGATCATCGCGCCGCTCGACTACAGTCGCCGCTGGCCGTTGCGCAGCGTCTTCATCGTGACCTCGATCTTCCTCTACTCGCCGATCCTGATCCTGATCGGCTTCTCCTTCTCGGAAAGCCGCCGCTTGGTGAAGATCAAGGGCTTCACCTTCAAATGGTACGAGAGGGCGATCGATAACGATCAGCTGCTGCTGGCCTTTGCCAACTCGCTGACGATCGCCCTGGTCAACACTCTTTTCGCCACCACCTTGGGCGCCTTGGCGGCCGTCCTGCTCTGGCGCTTCCGCTTTCCCGGCAAGCCGATCTACGAGGGGGCGATGGCCCTGCCGATCGTCGTGCCGGAGATCTGCATGGGCGTGGCGCTCTATGCCTTCTTCGCGCGGATCGGCTGGCCCTCGAACTGGATCTGGCCGTTCAACCTCTCGGCCATCACCGCTGCCCACATCGCCTTCTCCTTTCCCTTCGTCACCATGATTGT
This sequence comes from Rhodospirillales bacterium, assembly GCA_965202755.1. Classification (GTDB taxonomy): domain Bacteria; phylum Pseudomonadota; class Alphaproteobacteria; order Kiloniellales; family JACOMY01; genus JACOMY01. Next base: position 242,137 of record CBDBCL010000038.1, read on the forward strand.
CCGCGCCCGCCTGGCCAACTTCAACCGCGAGCTGGAGGAGAGCGCCAAGGACCTGGGCGCCAGCGAGTGGCAGGTACTGCGCGATATCATCATTCCCTTCATGATGCCCGGACTGATTGCCGGTGCGCTCCTGGCCTTTACGCTCTCTCTGGACGACTTCGTCATCACCTTTTTCACCTCGGGGCCGAACACCGTGACCTTCCCGATCAAGATCTATTCGATGGTGCGCTTTTCGGTGACGCCGGAGGTCAATGCCGCCTCGACCGTGTTGATCGTCATCACCTTGGCGCTGACCGCCTTTGCCCTCTGGGTGCAGAACCGCGACAAGAGCGGAGGCCAACCATGAGCGACGACACCATCGTCCGCATCGAAGCCCTCTCCAAAGTCTTTGCCGGTGGCGTGACCGCGGTCGATGCCGTCGATCTGGAGATTCGGCGCGGTGAGTTCTTTGCCTTGCTCGGGCCCTCGGGGTGCGGCAAGACCACCCTGCTCCGCATGATCGCCGGCTTCGAGCTTCCCAGCTCCGGCTGCATCCTGATCGACGAGGAAAATCTCTCGACGACACCGCCCAACCAGCGCCCGATCAACATGGTTTTCCAGTCCTATGCCGTCTTTCCGCACATGAGCGTCGCCAAGAACGTCGCCTACGGCTTGAAGGTAGAGGGCGTAGCCGCGGCCGAAATCGGGCCGCGGGTCGAGGAAGCCTTGGCCTTGGTCAAGCTCGAGGGCTACGGCGAACGCCTGCCGAGCCAACTCTCCGGCGGCCAAAGACAAAGAGTGGCTTTGGCCAGGGCGCTGGTGAAACAGCCGAAGGTCCTGCTTCTGGACGAGCCGCTCTCTGCCCTGGATGCCAAGCTGCGCGAAGCCATGCAGCTGGAACTGGTGCGGCTGCAACACGCCGTCGGCATCACCTTCGTAATCGTCACGCACGATCAGGAGGAAGCGCTTTCCATGGCCGACCGGATCGCGGTCATGGAGTCCGGCTCCATCCAGCAACTGGCCGCACCGCAAACCCTTTACGAGTACCCGGTCAACCGCTTCGTCGCCGACTTCATCGGCAAGATAAATCTCTTCGAGGGCAAGGTGGTGACCCGGGAGGGCGCGCGCTTGCTACTCGATGTCAGCGGCTTGGGGCGTGTTTCGGTGCCCAGCCAAGCCGAGCTATCCGGCACGATCGGCGTCGCCGTTCGGCCAGAAAAGCTGCAGCTCGGCAGGGAGAAACCGACCGAGAACCGGATCGCACTGGAGGGGGTGGTGACCAACCTCGCCTATTTCGGCGAGACCTCGCAGGTCTTCCTCTCGACGGCGGGAGGACAAGATCTGATCATCTCGCAAACCAATGCAAGCCGGAGCGGCGGCGGCGGACCGCGAAAAGGCGAGACGCTCTGGTGCTGGTGGGATCCGGCCGACACCCTGCTGCTCCCGGCGTAAGCCCGACCTTGCGAACGTTAGGACCGCAATTTGGCCAAAGTCCGACTTGGAAATATCACAGTATCTAAAGTGGTAGAGACAAACGGCAGAGGATAGGCTAACAACGCGCTCACAGAGGATAGAGCAGTGTGAGAGAAGGCTGCCCTGCGCTGGCTGAAGCTTTGAGCCGATGCAGCAGGCCTTGCCCCAGCATACCGGAAAGCCGCAGCACCTTTGGTCATGGAATCTTGCACTCGATGAAAACCATCCTTCTTTATCCGGCATTCACCGAGCAAGCGCAGTGCACCAACGTCTTTCCCCGCATATTTTGGTACTTTGCGCCCTACGACCGGTACATCGGCAGTCTTCGTGGCTTTGCCCCCTTCACCGATTTTCCGCTCGAGGTTCCGCACTTTGTCGACACGGCCTCAATCGAGTCCGAGGCCAGCCGGAAAGTCCAGAACAAGGTCAAGCTGCTGCCGCCGATTTCGAGCCAGAGCTATTGGCAGGCCGAGATCGACGCTGCTGATCTGGTTCTGGTTTGGCAGGAGCCCGGTTCCGGCAGCAACGAGCCCTTCGCCAGCGTCGGAGATCTGCGCGCGGCCTGCGGTCCGCAGAAGTTCCACCTCGTGGACGAAGAGCGAGTGAGCACCGCGGCCTCGCTGATGATGAAGGGCGCGCTCTCCTTGATGGCCGATGAAGAGGAGATGCTGGCCGATTCGAAGCGCAAGCTGGCGGCCTTTCGAGAGCGGATCTCGCTGTCGGTTGCCTATGTCTTCGGAAGCGGCCCTTCGCTGGAAGAAACTTGGCGCTACGACTACAGCGATGGCCACACCATCGTTTGCAATTCAATCGTCAAGAACACCGCTCTCGTCGACCACCTGAATCCCATTGCCTTCATGGCCGGGGATCCGATCTTCCACGCCGGTCCCTCGACCTATGCACAGGCCTTCCGCAAGTACCTGATCCAAACGATGCAACGACGGGACTTTCACGTCTTCGTGCCTTGGCGCGACTACTCGATCTATATGACGTATCTGCCGAGCGAGCTGCACGAGCGCATCATCGGCATCCCGATTATGACCGGGGACGATTACAACCTGAACATCGAGGAAAAGTTCGCCATCCTCGGCCTACCGAACGTCCTGACATTGCTGCTGCTGCCGGTCGCGGCGACCTATTTCGACCATGTCGGCATTTCCGGCTGCGACGGTCGCCCGCTGTCTCAGGATTCCTATTTCTGGGGTCATCATCAGGCCTCACAGTTCGGCGATCAGATGGACGCCATTCAGCTCGCCCACCCCAGTGCCTTCTCGATCTCCTACAACGACTACTACTTGCGCCATTGCAGCGAGTTGGAGCGCTTCTGCCATCAGATGGAAGGCGTCGGCAAGACGGTCAACGCGATCACCGCCTCCTTCATTCCAGCGCTGCGCAAACGCGGCGCAGCAGAGCCCATGTCGCCGCCGAAGGGCGAGGCAGAGGTTGCGCCGGTGGTGCTGAATTTGGCACCGGACTTGAACGAGCAGGCTGGCCCCAGTTGGTCCCAGACACTCAATCTCAGCTCCAAGGTGCAGGCGGGCGGTCATCCCTACTGGGTGTCCGGTAATTTGAGCTGCAGCGAGAGCATGGGCGCCAAGAGTGAGGAAATCCTACCGGCAACGATCGATCGCATGACCTTCAACCTAGCCAGCAAATCCGACAGCCTGTTCAGCACCGACAAGGCAGACGGCAAACGCTACACTAAACTCCACGAGAAACTCAGGCGGGAGATGCGTGCGGCAACGGAGAGTGCGCTCTTGGCCACGGAGGGGCGGGTTCACGCCTATCTTTTGTGGGGCAGTTTCGAGCATGCCGCTTTCCTCTATGAGGTGGTGCGCGAACAACCGCGTCTCAGCGCCCAGATCCAACTTCACTGGTTCTCAAGCAACGAGGCCTGGTCCGCCGACTTTCTGAAGCAGTGGGGCTGGTTGCTGAAGACAGCCGATCGCGACCCACGCCTTTCTCTGGTTTGTGCCACCAAGCATCAAAGCGATGCCATTGAAGCACGCAGCGGCATTCGCGTGCCGGTCTCGCCACAGCCATCCATCCGTCTCGATGACGATGCGGCTTGGCAGATCATCAACGCAAATCAGGACAGAGAGCCCGAGGCGCGGCTCTACTTTGCCGCAAACGGCGAAGCGCATTGGTCGCGCGAGGACGCCAAGCATCTGACACAGGCGGTCCGTAGAATGCCGGACCGACAAGAGACCCAACTGGTTTTCGAAGGCCTATCGCCGGATAATGCCGAGGAAAACCAAGGCATTCATGCCGGCAGCGGGATAGGCGCGCTTGGGGATCAGGCCCCCGACCAAGAGCGACTGGACTGGTTGCGAAATTGCCAGGCGGTGGTCCTACTGCATATGCCACCCGGCTCTGCCGATCGGCCTGTGCCACTGGCGATCGATTCCGTCTATCTCGGCGCACCGATTCTCGCTCAACGCGGCACTTCAGCTGCCGAAATTGCCGGCAGATACAAGGCCGGCATGGTTCTCGATGACGACCAGGCCGAAGACATCGTCGAAGCACTCGCGGCACTGGATAGCGACGCGGAGATCGCCGAAGCCGATATCGAGGGCAGCAGCAAGGCCTATTTTCGGCAGAACTCTTGGCAGCGGCTTGCGCAGGAAGTCGTCGATGCGATTCCGACAGCGGAGACAGCACCCCTGGTCGAGGCGGCGATCGAGAGCGAGCGTGTGGCCGTCCCTCTCATCGGGCCCGTGCCCCGCAATCAGAAAGCACGACCCGATGAGGTCGCCGCGGTCACGACTTTGCTCGCCTCCATGGGCACGCCCTTCAAGCAAGCTGCGATGGCAAGCGGTCTGACCCGCTCGCCACTGCAAGTCTTCACCAGCAAAGGCAATGGGCTGGTTCTTGGCAAATCCGGACAGGATTCCGATGACTTGCGAGACGCCCTTGCCTCGAAGCTTGTTGCGAGCGGCACTCTGAAGCTCCATGAGCTGGGTGACCTGGATGCCCAGAACTGCCAAGCCGCGGTCGCGGCCTTCATAGACAGGCAAGCGAGCGACGACGCCAAGCTTTTGCTGATGAACCGACCCGGACTGGCCCGAGAAGCCTTAACCTTCATCGATCAGGTTGAACCTCTGGGCGCCGTCATAGCCTTCGACGATTCCGAGGATCGCTGCCATTCCGATCTGGCAAGCGGTCTGGACGATCGGGGTTACCTGGTGCTGATCTCGGAACGCCATCCGATCTTGCGTCCGAACCAGCCGGACTATTGCTGGCGCGTCGCCGCCTTCCCCTTCCTCTCCGATCTGCCTTGGGCCAAAGGTATGATTCTGGCACTGCCGCCGAATGCCTCCTTGGGATACATCAGGCAGCTTCTCATTCAGACCGGCGACGCTATGGCTTTCGTCGACCAGGATGATCCGGAGCGTATTGGCAAGGAGATCTGGGAGCAGTCGGTGCCGGCAGATCCGGACCGTACGCTGGCTTATGCCGAGGGGCCGGGCCCGGTTTGGGTTCGCGAAGCATTCAGAATCGCCGGCCAAGAAAACAGCGGCCTCTGGCGCTTGTACGAGGGATCGACACTGCGCGTGCAGCGCACCTACATCGGCGCCGACTCGCGCGCCGGCTCACCGCTCACCTATTCCGTGGATTGCGCGCCGCTAGGGCGCCGCTTTGCGATGCTCTGGCTTTCGGATTCCAAGAACAAGACGCGCGCCGGGGCAATCTTCGACCTGGAGACCGGTCATCCGGTCTCAACCGAAAGCCATCTGGGTGATCCAGCGATTTCGGTCGAGGCCGCCAGCGTCGTCATCGGCACGACCGACAGCGGCGCTCCGTTCTATCGCATTTGGATGACGATCTCGGAGTATCCCTTCACCGAAGCGATCTGTGGGCAACTGCTGACCCGCGAAGCAGCAAGCGGTAATCGACAGCACAAGGGCGAAGCTGGCCGCGGGCTCCTGGCGCGCGACATGTTGCTTGAGGCTTGGGACATACCCAGCCAGGTGCGCTGAGCAACAAGGCGAAGGCGCAACGCGAGATTTGACGTGTCGCACGGTCGTGGCATGAACGCAGCCGCCAAGGCAGGGTCTCTGTGCGGCTTGCCGATGCCGGTCTCTTGTGCGCCTCAGGACGGCCCTATTGTCTCGGTGACCGGCCAAGCCCGAGTGGCGCCGTCGGGCGTCATCCCGCCGTTGAGTAAGCTCTTGGTCCTACTGGTCATGCTGGCCGCATTCCTCGCCGCCTGGGCAAGCGGCTTGAACCGCACCTCTTTGATCATCAAGGCGGTCGGTCTGGTTCTGATCGGCGGTTACATTATCACCCGTCCCTCACCTGCCGCGGTCGCTGCTGCCGGCAAGAGTGAAACGCGCTAACCCGCGACTAATACCATCAGTTGCGATTTCTGACTTATTTGGGTATTCTCAAAGTGGTAAAGCTCTGACTCACTGTCTCCAAACGATGGGAGACATCGATGGGCAGAGCGGTTCAGCCAGGAAAAGACTATGACGGCGATGTACTTCGTCGTCTGGCACGGGAGAGCAGCGACAGTGATCAGACGCGCCGCCTGCTTTCGCTGGCCGTGATCTACGATGGCGGGAGGCGCAGGGATGCGGTGAAGCTCGGCGGTGTGACGCTGCAGATTGTCCGTGACTGGGTGATCCGCTTCAACGCGGACGGGCTGGACGGCCTGAAGAACCGCTGGTCTTCGGGCCTGAGCCCAAGGTGACCGCCGAACACCGCAAGGCGCTTGCTGAATGGGTGGAACGGGGGCCAATCCCGGCGATCCATGGCGTGGTCCCTTGGCGGCGCTGTGATCTGGCCCAGGACCTCCATGAAGAATTCGGCGTCTCGGTCGATGAAAGCACCGTTGGCCGGGCGCTGCGCGAGATGGGATACGCAAAGATTTCCGCACGTCCCCGTCACTACGCTCAAAACGAGTATGTCGTTGGGGCTTTTAAAAAAACGTCCCCGCCGAACTGGCGAAAATCCGGGCACGGCTTGGTCCGGGCGTAGCAATCGAGCTGTGGTGGCAGGATGAAGCCAGAGTGGGTCAGAAGGACAAGATCACGCGCAGGTGGGCCAGACGCGGCTCGCGCCCGTCAGCGCCAAAGGATCAACGCACCAAATGGGCGTATGTCTTTGGCACGATCTGCCCGGCCAAGGGCAAAGGCGCGGGCCTAGTCATGCCCTATGCCGACACCCATGCCATGAACGAGCATCTGGTCGAGATCAGCGCGACTGTTGCCCCGGGAGCCCACGCCGTGATCCTGGTCGACCGGGCAGGCTGGCACACGACGCCGAAACTGGATGTCCCGAACAACATTACATTCATGGAGTTGCCACTACGGGCACCGGAATTGAACCGGGTCGAGAACATCTGGCGGTTCATCCGCGAAAACTGGCTCTCGAACAGAGTCTTCGGATCATACGATGACATCGTCGCTCTATGCTGCGAGGCTTGGAACAAGCTCACCGAGCGGCCATGGAAGATCCGAACCAGTGGAATGAGAGGGTGGGCACATGGGTCGTAGGCTATGCTCGTTGGTATGACAGCAGAACAAACTCAGGCGAAAAAGCGATTCCATCCGATCACGATCTGGCCTCTGGAGTTGTTTCAGCCGGACAAGCCGAGACCCTCCAGCCGCGCACCTAGAACCTGCATCCAACTTTCGCGCAGGTCGCGGTTGGCCGTATGGCGGGCCGAAGCGGCGCAGTGGTTCGAAGCGGGATGATAGCGTCGCCGCCAAAGGAGGCGGAAACGCGCGGCCGCCAATAGCTCAGAGAGAGAATAGCCTCCTGCCTCGCCATATCGTCGGCAATTGCTCGGCCGAGGTGGTCAATGCCTTCCAACAAGTGACCTTCCTCGACCGGCAGGATTTCCGCGATGACATCGGCCAAGGGCTGATAAGAGCAGCGCGATAGCTCTTGCAACTGGATTTGCGAAGCATGACCCATAGCCAAGTTCATCACCAAGGCGTCGGGCCATCCGGTCAGTGGATAGTGAAAGACGTTGAGCCGCATGTCGCCGGCCCGCCGTTCGCTATCCAAATCTTCGGAGCGCGACACGCGGGCGTGCCAAGCATGCAGTCCGGCATAGCGGTCGGGGTCGGCGCCGAAGGGCTGCATCAGCTCCAACACCCGTTCGCCATGCCCCAGCTTTTCGAACACCATGCTTGCCATGAAGCGCCGGCCGGAAAGATCGGGCGCCTGATTGATCATCTCGGCAAAGCCGGCCGCGCCGGCGAGCTCGGAATCGACGGAGCCGGCCATCAGGCGCAGCAATTCGCGGCGATAGGCCGGCGGTACATTGTCCGGCGAAGTGAGACGGCCGGACTGCTCCAGATAGTCCAGGAAGGCGGCATCTTCCATCGATCTTCTCCCTTCTCCAGGTTACTGGTCGTAGTCCACCACCACGCGGTCCGTGGCTGGATAGCTTTGACAGGTCAGGATGTAGCCACGACGGACCTCATAGTCCTCTAGCGCGAAGTTCGCATCCATATCGACCTCGCCCTCCAGCAGCAGTGCCCGGCAGGTGGAGCAGACGCCACCCTTGCAGGCATGGGGAACGTCCAGGCCTTCGGCCTTGGCAGCATCCAGCACCGTCTGCTTTCCCTTCGGCATCTCAAAGTCGCGACTGCGGCCATCCAACCGCACAGTGGCCTGGCAGAGGCCAGCACTGCTGGCCTCGGCACCTTCTCCCGGCTCGCGTTGCCGGCGCCCTTGCCGGGCCGAGGCAAAGAGCTCGAACTTGATCTGCTGCTCACCGAGGCCGGCATCGAGGAGGGCCTGGGACACTGCCGTCATCATCGATTGCGGTCCACAGATGAAGGCCAGATCCACCTCCTTCGGGTCGATCCAACAGCGGAAGAGATCGGCGCACTTCTGGGCGTCGATCCGGCCGTTGAAGAGGTCGATTTCCTGGTTCTCGCGGGTCAGGATGTGCAGCAGGGTGAAGCGCCCGAGGTTCAGGTTCTTCAGATCCTCCAGATCCTCGCGGAACATGATGCTGCTGGAAGAACGATTGCCGTAGACCAGTGTCACGCGACTCTTCGGCTCGCGAGCAAGGGTCGACTTGATCAGGCTGAGAACCGGTGTGATCCCCGAACCGGCGGCGAAGAAGAGATGGTGGCGCGCGCTATCCGGCAGCAAGGATACGGTGAAGCTGCCCATCGGCGCCATCGCCTCCAGGGTCTCGCCGGCGCCGAGCTCGTCGTTGGCCCAGGTCGAGAAGAGCCCGTCCGTGACCTTCTTGATCCCGACCTGTAGAGTGCCCTCACCGCGGGTGCTGCAAATCGAATAGGAGCGCCGCAACTCCTCGCCGTTCAGGCCCTTGCGGAAGGTCAGATACTGGCCCGGTAGGAAGTCGAAGCTATCGCGATCGACATCGCCCGGGTCAAGCGAGAGAACGACGGAATCGCGCGTCTCGCGACGCATTGCCGTCACGGTCAGGGGAAGGAAACGAACCATGGAGGGTCTCCGTGCTCAAAAGGGCTTGAAGTAGTCGAAGGGCTCCAGGCAGGCGCGACAGCGGTAGCTTGCCTTGCAGGGGGTAGAGCCGAACTGGCTGATGCGCTCGCTCTCAGCCGAACCGCAGCGCGGACAGGTGATACTTGGAGCTTCGGCCGTCAGCTGGCCGGCGCAAAGCGCCCCCTCCTCCGGCGGTGCGATGCCATAGGCGCGCAGCTTCTCGCGCCCAGCCTCGCTGATCCAGCGCGTGGTCCAAGCCGGTGACAGCTGGCGCTTCAGAGAAAGCTTCTCGACACCCCGCTGACGCAGCGCCTGCTCGATCTCCAGATTGATCACCGCCGTGGCCGGGCAACCCGAATAGGTCGGCGTCACCGTGACCTCTAGGGTGTCGTCCTGCCAGCAAACCCCGCGAATTATGCCTAGATCGACCAGCGAGATCACCGGAATCTCCGGATCGGAAATATCCGCAAGCCAAGCCCATACCGTCTTGGGATCCGGTCGCGTCGCTGCCGCTTGCATCGCTCCGCCCTACCAACTGGCGCCCGGATAGGCGCGCTGCAGGAACTGCATTTCGGCCAGGATGTAGCCCAGGTGCTCGCCATGCCGGCCAAGCTTGCCGCCCTCCTGCATCCAGGATTGCTCGGGATGCACCAGGGTCGCGACCTCAAGGATGTTATCGATGGCGGCACGCCAGTCCGGCGCCAAGCGCTCAAGATCGGCGCCGATCCCCGCGTCCGCCAGGGACAACTCGAGGGCGTCGGGCGTTACCATCTCGCCGGTGAAGGGCCAAAGCTCGTCCAGAGCCGCCTGCATGCGCGCATGGCTCTCCGAAGAGCCGTCGCCCAGACGAACCACCAGATCGCGGCTGCGGGTCAGGTGATAGCGCACCTCCTTCCGTGCCTTCTCGGCCACCTCGGCAATGCGCGCATTTTTGGAGGCGACCAGCTGCTGCAGCAGAAGGTCGTGCCAGAGATCGAAGAGCAGTTGGCGCATCAAGGTCTGACCGAAATCGCCATTGAGCTGCTCGACCAGCAGAAGATTGCGAAAGGCGCCGGCATCGCGCAGATAGGCGAGGTCGTCGGCGCCGCGCCCTTTGCCTTCCAGTTCGCCGGCCAGATCCAGCCAAAGTCGCGCCTGACCGATCAGGTCGAGTGCGACATTCGCCACGGCAATGTCTTCCTCCAAGACCGGCGCACGGCCGCACCACTCCGAGACCCGATGGCCCAGGACCAGACAGTTGTCACCCAAGCGCAGGCAGTAGTCGACAAGCTGCGTCTGCTCGACCTCGGCGGCCATCACATGGCCTCCACATCGTCGGGAATGTCGAAGAAGGTGGGGTGACGATAGACCTTACTGTTCGATGGCTCGAAGAGCGGACCCTTATCAGAGGGCGTACTGGCGGTGATCTCGACCGCTTTTACCACCCAGATCGAGACCCCCTCGTTGCGCCTTGTGTAGACATCACGGGCATGGTTGATCGCCATTTCCGCATCGGGTGCATGCAGGCTACCGACATGATGGTGAGAGAGGCCGTGCTGCCCCCGGATAAAGACCTCCCAAAGAGGCCACTCGCTGGACATGGTCGCTATCCTCCTAATCTAGTTCGCTTTAAGCGGCCTTACTCTTGGCACGCGCGGTCTGCTTCTCGGCATAGGCAGTCAGCCCGTCACGAAACCAGGCACCCTCCTCGTGCGCCTTGACACGGGCGCGCAAACGCTCGCGGTTGCAGGGGCCCCCGCCCCTCAGCACACGATGAAACTCAGCCCAGTCGACCTCGCCGAACTCGTAGTGGCCGCGCTCCTCGTTCCATACCAAGTCGGGGTCGGGGATGCTGAGCCCCAGAAACTCTGCCTGCGGCACGGTTTGGTCGACGAACTTCTGGCGCAGTTCGTCGTTGCTGTTCAGCTTGATCTTCCAGGCCATCGACTGTGCGCTGTGCACCGATTCGCCGTCCGGCGGGCCGAACATCATGAGGCAAGGCCACCACCAGCGATTCAGTGCATCCTGCGACATCGCGCGCTGCTCCTCGCTGCCCTTGGCCAAGACCATCATGATCGAATAGCCCTGACGCTGGTGAAAGGACTCTTCCTTGCAGACCCGGATCATGGCCCGCGAGTAGGGCCCGTAGGAGCAGCGCTGCAGCGGCACTTGGTTCATGATCGCCGCGCCGTCGACCAGCCAGCCGATGGCGCCGATGTCGGCCCAGGTCAGGGTCGGATAGTTGAAGATCGAAGAGTACTTGGCCTTGCCGCTGTGCAGCTGCTCGAGCAACTGGTCGCGTGACACACCCAGCGTCTCGGCCGCGCAATAGAGATAGAGCCCATGCCCCGCTTCATCCTGCACCTTGGCCAGCAGGATCGATTTGCGCTCCAATGTCGGTGCGCGGGTGATCCAGTTGCCCTCCGGCAGCTGACCGACGATTTCGGAATGCGCATGCTGCGAGATCTGCCGCACCAGCGTCTTGCGATAGCTCTCCGGCATCCAGTCCTTGGGCTCGATCTTGTCGTCCGCATCGATCCGCTGCTGAAAGGTGCATTCCTGAGAGTCCATTTCCTCCAGTCTTTTCAGACCTTTGCTGTCGGATTTCATCATCTGAGAATACATTGCGCACTCCCCTACTCGGTATCTTATCGTCACTGTTTATATGTCACATATTCATAAGGTTTGCAAGAAATCTTGTGATGCTTTTTTGGTGTTTTTCGCCGAGCGGTCTGCAGCATCCGCTTTGTCGTCAAAAAACGGCCGCGTGACATAATTTCGTTTCTGTGCTGATCTCTTTGAAGCGAACAACGCATTGGGGAGCCCAAACCATGAACGCCTTGTCGTCCACTGCGAGCGCAGCAAGCAGCGATCCTTTGGTGCCGAAGCAGACACCGTTCAACGACAACGTCGGCATCAACTACGAGAGCTGGGAGGCCGGACGGACCGGCTACTCGATGAAAAAGGCTCAGTTTACAAATCGTACGCATGATCTGTCGATGACAACGGCGAGGCATGTGCGTGGGGATGCGTTTTCGAGACAACCGCGTTGAAACCATCGCAGATCGTTGGCGAGATAGTGTGTTACGATCCCCCGAAAGCGTCGCAGGAAGTCCTTCGAGTGGCTGTGTAGGTTGTTCACCGTCTGAATATGAAAGGCATCGCGCACGCGTTCTCCCCTGGACAGATCAAGCGCTTCGTGGCAAACGTCCAGAGCGGCAGCGCAGGGCCGATAGGCGCGGTGACCATCGCTCACCAGCACGATATGCTCATCCACGACCGGCTCAATGACCGTGCGCAGGGTATCGGCATTGACCGCCGGAAGCACTGCGCTGACGGTCATACCGCTGCGGTCAGCGGCAAGCAGCACCGGCACCTGCTCGTCTGACAGGCCGCGCTTTCCGGCCTTGCCACCGCGGCGACGCGCCTTGCGTTTCAGGTGCCGCTCGCCTTTGCGGCTCTCCAGAACATAGGGTTCGTCGGCCTCGACAATGCCCGTGAGCTTGTGAGCTTCCCCGGTTTCTGCGGCGAGAAACCGGTGCCGCCAGCGGAATGCGGTATTGACGGCAAACCTGCATCGCTTGGCCGACGCGCGAACCATCAACCCATCCGCAAGACAGGGTCCAAAGGCAAGCCACTTGTCTTTGCGATGAAGACCCGCCAAGACTGTGCCCGTCGCAGCATCAAATGTCTTCTTGCACCCCTTGCACCGATATCGCCGCAGGCCCCGCGCCTTGCCAAGCGATATCGCTCCGGGTGTGCCGCAATGCGGGCACCGGCGATCTTCACCCACGCTCGCTCCAATAGCCGCCAGTATCGTATCCGCTCGCAACCAGGCAGCCACGCTCTTGTCGCGGCGATGGATCACCAAGGGCTTCTTTCTGGCCAACCCGTGCCCGTAGAAGGCGGCACGGATGAGCTCGATGACGACGCCCTTTTGGCTCAGTTGGGGATTGAGCTCGAAAGCCCGCCTATCAACGAGTTGAAGCACGTCCGCTCAACCGCTGAAAAACGTGCAGCCGAAGAGATTGCCAACTGCGACCGATGCGAAGATTTTAACACTTTCAAGCCGCTTTTCGATCAGGTTCAAAAAGAGCTTGATACCGGCCTTCGGGGAACACGTCCCTTTGAGCGCAAGGCGGAGATCGGACCTGGCCGCTTTTTCATTGTTGGCGGCCAGAAGGCTTATGTTGCTGAACGCGGTGAGGACTTTTTGACAGCTCAGGGGATGCTTGATGCCCGACTGCGCATCATCTTCGACAACGGCACCGAGAGCAACATGCTTATGCGTTCGCTTCAGCGCGCCTTGCAAAAGGACGAGGCGGACAGGCGGATCACCGATCCGACCGCAGGTCCGCTCTTCTCTGATCACATCGCAGAGGGCGACGAAGCCAGTGGCACTATCTACGTCCTGCGCAATATCGGCGTGACAAGTGGGAAGGTTGAGCGACGTATCGCCAATGCCAAGCTCGATCCCACGTCTCATGGCCGCTGTCGAGATCGTCGCAACCTACGTGCTCTACAATATCAACCGCAGCAAGCTGGAAAACCTGATCCATCGCATCTTAGATCCTGCGCGTCTCGACGTCGAGATCAAGGATCACTTTGGTAATCCGATCACGCCACGTGAACGATTCCTTGTACCGCTCTTCGCGATTGACCAAGCGGTCGAGAAAACTCGGGACGGCTTGATTGCGGGCTATCGCTATGTCCCCCAAGAAGTGTCTTTGGTCGCACGTAACTAGCAAATATGCCATTCCCGCTGTCCCCTCAGAGTATCGACGCCATTGCCGACATCATCAGCGGGGGGGGCGGAAACGACACGACACCCCCTATCGGCATCTACCGTAGCGGACCGAAAATCGAAAAGTTCATGCGGGCTTGCAATGTCGCCTTCACGGTCGATGGTTCCCGCGTGCCCTCCCTGGTGCAGTGCCTTATCAATCTCAACAACAGCTTCGAGGCGGAGCAGGCGCTCCCGAGGATCATCGAGGCTGCCGCCGATCCCGCGACTTCATCCATAATCCCGCGCGTCATACTGCCGTGCTCGACCATCTTAATCGTGTGCTGCGCTTTGACGGCTTCGTGGTTCAGCAGCAGAGGGGACGGATGCGCATGATTGAGTCGGGCAAAGGTGTGCCTGTGCTGGCGGAGTTGGCTGGTCTGTCTGAAGTGATTGACTTCGATACGGTGAGCCGCGATCTGGACCGCTCCCTCGCAAGTAGCCAGACCGACCCTGAGGATGCTGTTACCGCCGCGTGCAGTACAGTCGAGAGTGTGTGCCGTTCGATCCTTATCGAGCTCAGGCAGCCTCTTCCTGCGAAGAAAGACGTGCAGAGGCTCTACAATGCCGTGAAGCAGCCGCTTGGTCTGTCTCCAGACCGTTCCGACATCGACACCTTGATAGCAAATGATGTGCGGCAAATCCTTTCCGGCTTGGCAACGGTCATTGCCGGGGTAGGGGCACTTCGCACCCACGGCGGCGACGCCCACAGCCGCGAGAAGGGCTATGCCCGTATTGACACACGGATTGCCCGACTGTCGATCCATGCCGCGAGCACGGCAGCGCTCTTTCTCATCAAGACATGGCAACGCAAGTTTCCGACACGGCCACTGCCCAAGGCAGATGATCCTGACGTGTAACGGCTAGGCATCATACCTTCAGCAGCGAGAGGTCTTGGCAGGCCATCTCTCCTCGTCTCATCGAGACTAAATTCTCCCCGCCCACCAAAAAACACCCTCGCCTCAAGCTGCCGTCTTTTCCTTCGGAACGCCCTTCGGGTGCGCCTCCCACCTCCCGCCGTCTGACCCGTCCCCATCAAGGCCGCACATGGGGCTGACGTGTCCCAGGGTTTTGGGGCCAGAGGAGACTTGAGAGACTGCGCTCGATAGGCGGGCAAGAATGCGCAAGTCGAGGTTCACGGAAGAACAGATGGTGACGATCCTGCGCGAGGCGGATCGTAACCCGGTATCGATGGTGGCCAAGCGCCACGATGACGTAGAGAAAGTTTCGCACATTTGTGTGTGGTTGGTGGCCCCGAATCCCTCAGGCTTTCAGTCGCTAGGCGGAGAAGCCAATAGAGGAGGCCAGAGCCACCCTGGACGAGGATGACACGAAGGGCCTGTCGAACGTGGTCCGTATCGACGCCGGTCGGATAGAAGATCATCTGAGGCAGATCGTGCGAGGCAGCGTCGAGGAGACACTGAACAGCCTGCTGGAGGCAGAGGCGGATCGGCTTTGCAATGCAGGGCGCTATGAGCGCAGTGAGGCGCGCCGTGACACACGAGCTGGCCGCTCCGAGCGCAAGCTGCACACGCGCGCCGGAGAGGTGCAGGTGCAAGGTGCCAAAGCTTCGCACGCAGACGCATCGACGACGGCAATCATCGAGCGCTATCGCCGGCGCGCGCGCTCGCTCGAAGAGGCTTTGATGGAGATGTATCTGGCTGGTGTGTCGCTACGCCGGGTGGAGGACATCACCGAGGCCCTGTGGAGCACGCGGGTGAGCCCCAGCACGGCCTCCAATCTCAACAAGAAGCTCTACTCCCAGATCGAGACCTGGCGGAACCGGTCGATCGAGGGCGAACACCCCTACCTCTATCTGGACGGCCCTCTATCTGGACGGCCCTCTATCTGGACGGCATTGTCCTGAAGCGCAGTCGGGCAGGTGAAGTGCGCAACGTCTCGCTGCTGGTTGCGGCCGCTGTCAAGGCCGACGGCTACCGCGAGACCCTCGGCAGCCTCGAGGGAGCCAAGGAAGACAAGAAGGGCTGGAGCGCCTTCCTCAAGCACCTCAAGGAGCGCGGCCTGACGGGTGTCGCGTTGATCGTCTCGGATGCCTGCATGGGGCTCGTCGAGAGCGCGGCCGCGTTCTATCCGGACGCCCAGTGGCAGCGCTGCGTCGTGCATTGGATGCCTTCGTGCCCGGTGCCGGCCGGCAAGATGCGTGAAGTCGCTCTCATGCTGAAGGCTATCCATGCCCAGGAGAGCCGCGAGGCGGCCCGCGCCAAGGCCACGCGGCCAAACTCAGAGCCATGCGCCTGACCAGGGTCGCCGACTGGCTAGAGGAGACCTGGGTCTACCATGCCTTCCCCAATGAGCATTGGCGACGGATCAGGACCGACAATCCTCTGGAGAGGATCATGCGGGAGATCCGGCGGCGAACCCGCGTCGTCGGAGCCTTCCCCGACGGCCAGTCGGCCCTCAACCCGGCCGCGGCCAGGTTGAGACACATCGCTGGCACCAAATGGTCCAGCAAGCGCTACATGAACATGGACCTGCTCAATCAGCGGGACAGGGGTGCCTGATGGAACAGCCCGCCAACCCCAATGTGTGCGAAAGATCCTGGACACTACCAGCGCCACGCAGTGAGCGAGCAGGCGCTGTACAGCTGGCGGAAGCGCTTTGGCATGTTCCAGGCTAACGATTGTGCGACGTCTGAAGTAGCTGGTTGCCGAGCGCGATCTGGCGATCGAGGTGATGAAGGAGGCGAACGCAAGAAAGTGGTGAGCGTGCCAGCCCGCCGGCACCAGGTGAGCTTTGCGACGGGTCGCGGCCTGTCGCGACGACGGGCTTGCACGCTCCTTGCCGTCGCGCGCTCGGCGCTCACCTATCGATCGCGCAAAGCGGACAAGGACGCCCCAGTGCTGGAGCGCCTGCGGGCGTTGGCAGGAGACCGCGCTACGGCTATCGCCGGATCCGGGTCTTCCTGGAGCGCGAGGGTCACAAGATGAGCCCGGGTCGTGCCTGGCGGCTGTGGCGCGCCGGTGGGCTGCAGGTGCCCAGAAAGCGGCCGCGACAGCGCATTGCCAGCGGCCGGCCACGGCCACAGGCTCCGAGCGGCGCCAACCAGATCTGGACCTTGGACTTCGTGTTCGACCGCTGCACCAATGGCCAGCAGCTCAAATGCCCGACTATGGCCGATGAGTGGACCAGGGAGGGCTTGACCATCGAGGTCGCCGGCAGCATCTGTTCCGGGCGCGTCATCGAGGCGCTCTCGCGCTTGGTGAGAGAGCGCGGCGCGCCCACCTGTCTACGCTCCGACACCGGCCCTGAGTTCGTCTCCCGCGCACTGCAGAGGGATCGAGGAGATGGGGATCGAGACCCGCGTCGATCAATCCCGGCAAGCCCTGGCAAAACGCTCTGGGAGAGAGCTTCAACGGCTGCCCAGCAGCGCGCGTAGCGCTTCAGGGACGAGTGCCTGAGCTTGGAGTGGTTCCCCAGGAGGGCGGAAGCCAAGGTCATCATCGAGCGCTGACGTCGACACTTCAACGAGGTGCGCCCGCATTCCAGCCTCGGCCATAGAACACCGACCGAGTTTGCTGGCGGGATCAAGCAAGATACCGCAGCGCCCGAGCAAACAACGCGGCGCGGCGCGGCGCCTATGGGGACCTCCGCGCCCCGTCCCGTTGCGCCACCCTCCCGCAAGGGAGACCAAATGACCGAAGTGAGGGCAGATCTCTCAAGTTAATCGTGGTCTGACAAAACAGGGCTGGTCATCACTCTGGTTGATGGGGCCGCACCTCTTTACGTCTTCTCATAGGAATCATTATCCGGCCTGGCAACAAATATGACTCCCATAGCCCGGGTCGAGGTGCCGGTGATCTGGCCATTCCTCGCGTAATAGGCATAGAGCCTCCCATCCCTTTCAGCGATGAAGCATGAAAGCCAGTGGTTCCAAACCACCTCCTGCGATCGAATCCCCAAGCTGGCTCGTCCCAGAATCTCATGAAGCGTGGGTTGGGGGTAGGTAATGGGCCCCAGTGCCGCCAAGAACTGCGATGCGCCCTGCGGCAAGATATGATAGCAATACTCTTCATCGAAGCGGCAGAGTGCGACCGGGAAGACGACATTGGGGTTCCTGCTAAGGAACTCCGGCACAGGCGCCGGTTCCGGTCCGGCTTGTATGTTCTGATCGATGACTTCATTCAACTTCTTGGTCGCCGGCGTGGTGCAGGCCGCGACGAGCGCGATCAGCCCACAGTTCACGACAATACGCAAACCTCGTCCGAGCATCCTCACTTCACCCTGCATGACGTCCCTCCCTCCAAGGCATCGAACTGCTGCGACCGCTGCACAAAGCGAAGCGACGCGAGATCGACGCTCAATAGGCTGGATCGAACATTGCTTCGACGATTCGCGCATAGGAAGAAGATGATGACGTCGCGCAACAGTAACCCGTCATGCGGCCGGCTCTGTTTCCTTGCCGTCCAGCACCTGCCACCGGGACCGAACTCACCTTGAGCGGATGACGCGCTAGCCACCCCGATGTTTGAAGCTGTCCCGCCGGAAACTGTAGAGCGCAGCTGGATCCACGGCGATATCGACGACGGCCGGCTTGCCGCAGGAGAGCGCGGCTGTCAGGGCATCGCCAACCTCCTCCAGCCGATCCACCCGGTAGCCTGCGGCGCCATAGAGCTCGGCCAGCTTGTCGAAGGGCGGGCTAGAGACCTCTGCGCCGATGTAGCGACCTTGGAAGAAGTCGCGCTGATAGGCTTTCTCCGCACCCCAGCAGCGATTGTTCATGACCAGGGTGACGGTGTTGATGCCGTGGTCGACGGCCGTGCTCAGCTCAGAGGTGGTCATGCCGAAGCCGCCGTCGCCCATCAGGCTGACAACCGGCCGCTCCGGAGCAGCCAGCTTCACGCCAAGACCGCAGGCGAAGGAAAAGCCGACCAGGCCGAAATCCAGCGGGGTAAAGAGTGATCGTGGCTGCCAGTAGTTCAATGCGTCGGTCGCCTGTAGGCAAAGCGTCCCTGCATCCATGGTCACCGCGGAGTCTTTCGGCAGCACATCGCGGAGCACTTTGAAAAGACCCGAGGGCTGGATCGGGTTGCGGTCGACGACGGCATCGCGGTCGCGCTGGGCCAAATAGGCTTGGCGCTCATCACGGTAGGCAGCGGTCCAAGCCTCCGCCTCGGCGCGCCTCTGGGGATCACCCAAGGCCGCACAAAGCTGGCGCGCGGCGGTGGCGGCATCGGCCCAGATGCCGATCTCGACAGGGAAATAGCGGCCGATGGCGGTCGGCTCCAGCTCCACCTGGATGATCCGCGCATCGCGATTGATGTTATCGTAGGAATAAAAGGTCGAATTGAAACCCAGCCGCGTGCCCAGCGCCAGGATCACGTCGGCCTCTTTCACCAGGCGCGAGGCGACGGGATTGCCGCGCGGCCCCATCTGTCCAGCATTCAAGGGATGGCCGAAAGAGATGGCGTCGCCATGCCCCGGCGCGGTTGCGACTGGCGCATTCAAGGCCTCAGCCAGGGCCAAGGCGTCTCGGTCATCACCGCTGTTCTTGATACCACCACCGGCGACGATCACCGGCCGCTCTGCCGCAGACAACAGCTTGGCGGCGGCAGCGATGGTCTCCGCCGAGGCTCCGGGCAGGCTCTGTACCCGGTAGTGCTCCGGCTTCTGCAACGCCGCGAAATCGGCCGTTGCCGAGAGGACATCGCGCGGCAGGTTCAATTGCACCGGGCCGGGCCGCGGCGTCATGGCCACGCGAAAGGCCTCGCGGAACATTTCGGGCACCCGAGCGGCCGCGGTCGCGGTCCAGGTCTTCTTGGTGATCGGGTAGAAGAGCGCCTGCTGATCGACCTCCTGAAAGGCGTCGCGATAGAGGTGCTCGCTGGAGAGTGCGCCGGCGATCGAGACTACCGGCGAAAAGGCTGCCTTGGCCTGCCCCAAGCCGGTCACCAGATTGGTCGCGCCGGGCCCATTCTGACCGGCCAGCACCACACCGGCTCGGCCCGAGGCACGGGCATAACCGTCGGCCATGTGGGTGCCGCTGCGCTCGTCGTGGACGTCGATAAAATGTATGTCCTTGGCATCGTAGAGTGCGTCGAACATCTCCATCGTGGCCGATCCGATCAGGCCGAAGACCTTCTCGACTCCTTCGGCCTGCAAGGCTGCGACTGCGGCCTGACCGCCCGAGAGCTGTTTCATGCTGTCTCTTCTCTCCCAAGGAACGCGAGGATCGGCGTGGTGAAGACCTCCGGGTCTTCCAGAAGGCCGCAGTGCTGCAGGTCCGGCACGATCTGCCAGTCCGCACCGGGAATCTCGGAGGCGATTGCCCAGGTCATGGCCGGCGTGCTGCCGCTATCGTGCTCGCAGGTCATCACCAGGCAAGTCTTGCGGATCGGCTGCTCCGGACGGATGAGTTCAACGACACCGCGGGCCAGAACCCAGCGCGCCTGGGCATAGAGCCTGGCATCGTTGGCCAGCACCCAGGCCTTCATCTGCTCGATGACCTCCGGGCGAGAGGCGAGGAATCTCGGCGTGAACCAACGTGCCAGGGTGACCTCGAGATTGGCGGTCGGCCCACCGGCGGCGCTGTCCGTCGCCCGCTCCTCGACCAACCGCTGCGCCTCGGCGCCGCGCTCATGCGGAGAGTTCAGGATGACGAGGCGCTTCACACCTGGGCCGTAATCCATAGCAAAGCGGCGATTGATCATGCCGCCCAGAGAGAAGCCGACAATGTCTGCCGCGGCGATGGCCAACTCGTCCAACAAGACCCGGAGCTGCTCGGAATAGAGCGTGAGAGATGGCGCCTCTACCGGTGCCGCACTCTCGCCGTGACCAGCCAAGTCGTAGCGTAGCACACGATGCTCCGCCGAAAAGGCCGGCAAGTGCGCCTCCCACATCTCGCGGGTCACACCCAATCCATGGATCAGCACCAGGACCGGCGCATCTGCCGGCCCGCAAACATCGTAGGCGGTTCCCTCTTTCGTACGCTGTACCATGGACTTAGGAGAAGGCAGGCACCACATCCCGGCAGAAGATCTCCATGGAACGCTTCTGCCGATCATGGTCCAGGCCCATGCTGGCATAATAGATGAAGGCATCGACGCCAAGCGCTTCATAGCGCTTCAGCTTCTCGACCACCGCTTCCGGCGAGCCGAACATGAGGTTGGTCTCCAGTATGTCGGCCGAGTACTGCTCGCGGTTGGTCAGCTCCTCTAGAGGAATGCGCTTGGGGAAGCCGTCGTGCACGTCGCCGAGATTGCGGAAGAGGTTCTCGAACTGTCCCAAGGCTCCCTGGACCGAGGCGATCGCGGCCTCCCGTCCGTACTTGTCTTCGTAGAGACAGGTATGGCGCATCATCGAAAAGATCGGCAGGCTGGCGCCCGGGCATGCTGCCACCGCCTCGTCCAGCTGGCGCTTGTAGAGCTCGGCTTCGACGAAGGGCCTAGTCAAAGGCCAGGACATGATGTTGCAGTCGTTCTTGATCGCGTAGTTGAAGGTGATGGGCGAGCGCGCCGCCACCCAGACCCGGGGATGCGGCTGCTGCAGCGGTTTCGGACAGGAGGTCGAGGTCGGAAAGGACCAGTACTCGCCCTCGTGTTCGTAGTCGCCGGCCCAGAGCGCCTTCACCACCGGCAGCATCTCCTGCATGTAGCGCCAGGCGTCCGACTGCTTGAGGCCGGGCCGCAGACGGTCGAATTCGCGCTGATAGGCGCCCGAGCCAATGCCAAACTCCAGTCGGCCGCCGCTGATGAGGTCCAGGAAGGCTGACTCGCCGGCCAGCTTGATCGGATGCCAATAGGCCGCCGTGGCCACCGCACTGCCCAGATGGATTCGCTCGGTGTGCGTCGCCCACCAGGTCAGGATCTGAAAGGGATTAGGGGCAATCGTCATCTCCAAGGCATGGTGCTCGGCCGCCCAGGCGATCTCGAAGCCGCCTTGTTCCGCCATCTTCACCATCTCCAAGGTGTGCTGCTGCACCGCCTCCATGGAGACGCTGTTGTCGAGACGCTCTAGATTGATCGCCAAGTGAAACTTCATCGCTCTTCCCTCTTCCTACTGCTCAGCGCGCGACGAACTGACCGCCCAGTGGCTGGTCCGATAGGTTCATCCAAATCGTCTTCGGCCGTGTGTAGTCATAGACTGCCTGAAAGCCGCTCTCGCGCCCATAGCCCGATTCCTTGATGCCGCCGGCGGCAGCGACCGGCGAGATCGCCCGATAAGTGTTGACCCAGACGATGCCGGCCCTGACCGCCTTGGCCATCCTGAGCGAGCGCGCCGAATCGCGGGTGAAGATGCCGGCCGCCAAGCCATGAACACTGTCGTTGGCTAAGCGCAGAGCCTCGGCTTCGTCCTTGAAGCGCAGCACACTCAGCACCGGACCGAAGAGCTCCCGGTCGACGATACGCAGATTCTGGCGCGGGCAGGCGACGATGGTCGGCTGAAAGTAGAGACCTTCGAGCCCCTCCGGCTCAGCGCCGCCGTGCAGGATCTCGCCGCCCTCGCTCACGGCAAGCGCGACCTCGCGCTTGATCGTCTCGAGCTGGCCTTGCGTGCAGAGCGGCCCCATCTCGGTCTCTTCGGCCATGGGATCGCCGATGGCGATCTTGGCCGCTCCGGCCACCAGCCGATCCAGAAAGGCCTCCGCGATCCCCTCCTGCAAGTAAAGACGCGAGCCGGCGACGCAGCTCTGTCCGGAAGCGCCGAAAATGCCGGAGAGGCAGCCGTTGACTGCGCTTTCCATGTCGGCGTCGTCGAAGACGATGAAGGGCGACTTGCCACCCAGCTCCAAGGAGAGCTCGGCAAAGTTCTCGGCCGAATTGCGAATGACGCTTTTGGCCGCCTGCGGTCCGCCGGTAAAGGCGATTCGCGCCACCAGAGGATGGGTGGTGAGCACCCGGCCACAGGGATCGCCATGACCGGTCACGATGTTGACCACGCCCGGCGGAATGCCAGCCTCTTCGATCAGGCGCCCAAAGGTCAGAAGCGGCGCCGAGGAATGCTCGGAGGCCTTGACCACGATGGTGTTGCCGGCCGCCAAGGCCGGGCCGATCTTGATCGCGCTCAAGAAGAGCTGCGAGTTCCAGGGCACCACGGCAGCGACCACGCCGAGCGGCTCGCGGTCGGTAAAGACGAAGAGGTCGGGCTGGTCGATCGGCAGGGTCTCGCCGTTGATCTTGTCGGCTGCGCCGGCGAAGAAGTGATAGAACTCGGCGATGTACTGAGCCTGCCAGCGGGTCTCCTTGAACATCTTGCCGGTGTCGCGGGATTCGATCCGACCCAAGGCCTCCGACTGGGCAGGCAGGAGATCGGCCAGACGCCGCAGGCAGCGGCCCCTCTCTGCGGCCGTCATCCGCGCCCAGGGGGCCTCGGTACCGGCCCGATGGGCTGCCTCCACCGCGCGTTCGACGTCGGCTGCCGTCGCCTCGGGCAGCCGCGACCAGACCTCGCCATTGGCCGGATTGACGCTCTCGAAGCTGCCGCCGTCGGAGGCCTCGCACCAGACCCCGTCGATCAGCATGCGGAAGGATTCAATAGCCATATTACTCTGCTGCCTCGCAATGCGGCACCACTTGGTGGTAGGCGCCATTCAGATAGGTCAAGGGCGCCGGCGCCCCGTTCTGGACTTCCAGAACATGCCCGACGCAGATGCTGTGAGAGCCAAAGGCAAGGCGCTCTTTCAGCGCGCAGGCGAAGCTGGTGGCACCGGCAATCGCCGGCAGCGCGCCCAAGATTTCCGTCAGCTCGACATCCTCGAATCGGTCGGCCACCGCCTTGTCATGGCAACCAGCGAAGCGCTCGGCGATCACCCGGCAGCCTTGCGGCAAGACGTTTACGCAGAAGGCTCCATTCTCGGCGACGGCAAGGGCGATACGGCTCTCGGCGCGAAGACAGACCAGGGCAGAGGGCGGATCGGCCGACACCGAACAGAAAGCGCTGACGGTGGCGCCGAGGCGGCCCGCCGATCCGTCGGTGGTCACCACGGTGACACTACTGGCGACGGATCGCATGGCGCCGATGAAATCGCTGCGCGAGACGAGTTCGGTCAGAAAGCGGTCCTGGCTGGTCATGGTCTTGCCCTTTCAACGGGATCGAACGGCCCAGCCACTATCGGCCTCGGAAGAGCATTTGAAAAACGAAATGTTCTGCAGTAAGAATTCGAAGAAATCGAATTGTGGGGCACGATGAATCTCGTCCATTTTGCCACCTTCCTAGCCATTCTCGAGACCGGCAGCCTAGTGCGCGCCTCGGAGCGATTGAACGTCACCCAGTCGACCGTCACGGCCAGGCTGAAGGGCTTGGAGGAAGAACTGGGCCAAAGCCTCTTCCTGCGCCAGAAATCCGGCGTTCAGTTGACCGCGGCCGGGTCCAACTTCCGCCGCTATGCCTCGGCCATGACCGGGCTTTGGCGTCAGGCCCAGCAGGAGATTGCGCTTCCCGTCGGCGCCGAGGCAGTCTGCAACATCGGCTGCCACATGGACCTTTGGCCGATCTTGGGTCAGCAAATCGTGCGCAAGATCCGGCAAGCGATCTCGAAGACGATGATCTCGGTCTGGCCCTGCGACGAGTCGGATCTGGATCAATGGCTGAACTCGGGTCTGGTGGACTTGGCGCTTTCCTTTCGATCCTCCACGCAGGAGGCGCGCAGCAATCGGCTGGTCCGCGAAGAGCAGTTGATCCTGGTGACCACCGATCCCGAGAGCCCGATCACCTTCGATCCGGGCTACGTCTTCGTCGATGCTGGCGAGGCTTTCGGCAGTCGCCATCATACCGCCTATGCGGGCTCCAGCATCGCCAAGGTGAGCTATGGCAGTGCTGCCTGGGCCTTGGATCACCTGCTCGCGCACGGTGGCTCCGCCTATCTGCCCGACCTGCTGGCCGCGCCGTTGATCGCCGCCGGCCGGCTGCATCGAAAGACCGAGGCGCCGGTCTTCAGCCGAAGCGTCTTCCTGATCTCGAACGATGCGGCCGCAGATGGCTGGCCTTGGCTGCAGGACGTGATTGCGGATTTGCCGGCATGATCAGACGTTGACGAGAGAAAGCCGATCATGCTGTAGCGGTCCTTGCAGTGATAGACTGCAATGCCGCTCAGTTCGGGACCAGTCGATCGATCACGGAGCGTCGAAAGGCCGTCAAATAGAACCGCTCCTCGAAAGCAGGCTTGACAGCCCGCAAACAGCTTTTGATGTCTCGAACAAGGGCGGGGTCCTGTTGTGCTATGGCAGCAGCAATCGCCGCGCCCCACAAATGCGACGCTCCGGCCGGTACGACCTCGTCCGCGAGCCCCCAGGCCAGAGCGTCGCTGGCGGTGAGCCGGGGTGATTCCAGAAGGCTCAGTTTACAGATCGTATGTGTTCATGGTATGTTTCTTTCTAGATCAGAGGGATAAATTGGTGATGGATCACAAGCAGTTTCAGGAATGGCTCTCAGGGATAGAGCAACTCAGCGCGGCGCAGCGGCAGGAAGCTGAAGCTGTGTTCGCAGGGGGTCCGCAAGCTTCAGCTTCACTGGCGGCTCTTGAAGCGAGCGTGGGTGAAGATCGCCGGTGCCCGCATTGCGGCACACCCGGAGCGATATCGCGTGGCAAGGCGCGGGGCCTGCGGCGATATCGGTGCAAGGGGTGCAAGAAGACATTTGATGCTGCGACGGGCACAGTCTTGGCGGGTCTTCATCGCAAAGACAAGTGGCTTGCCTTTGGACCCTGTCTTGCGGATGGGTTGATGGTTCGCGCGTCGGCCAAGCGATGCAGGTTTGCCGTCAATACCGCATTCCGCTGGCGGCACCGGTTTCTCGCCGCAGAAACCGGGGACGCTCACAAGCTCACGGGCATTGTCGAGGCCGACGAACCCTATGTTCTGGAGAGCCGCAAAGGCGAGCGGCACCTGAAACGCAAGGCGCGTCGCCGCGGTGGCAAGGCCGGAAAGCGCGGCCTGTCAGATGAGCAGGGGCCGGTGCTGGCTGCCGCTGACCGCAGCGGTATGACCGTCAGCGCAGTGCTTCCGGCGGTCAATGCCGATACCCTGCGCGCGGTCATTGAGCCGGTCGTGGATGAGCATATCGTGCTGGTGAGCGATGGTCACCGCGCCTATCCGCCCTGCGCTGCCGCTCTGGACGTTCGCCACGAAGCGCTTGACCTGTCCAGGGGAGAACGCGTGCGCGATGCCTTTCATATTCAGACGGTGAACAACCGACACAGCCACCTGAAGGACTTCCTGCGACGCTTTCGGGGGATCGCAACACAATATCTCGCCAACGATCTGCGATGGTTTCAACGCGGTTGTCTCGAAAACGCATCCCGACGCACATGCCTCGCCGTTGTCATCGACAGATCATGCATACGATTTGTAAACTGAGCCTTCCAGAATAAAGCGGAGCTCAGCACTGTAGCCGAAACGTGCGGGAATCCGCTTCGTGCCGCCCGCACCCGGCATCGCATCATAGGCTAGATGGCTGTCGGTGATCCGTGCATCGGCACCCACAAGGATCAGATCGCAGGCCAGAGCCAACTCCAAACCACCCAGCCGACAGTCTCCCTCGACACAGGCGATGGTGAGCTGCGAAGCGCCTCCAGCCAATCGAAAATATCGGCGGTGCGCCGGACAACGGCAGCAAAGCTCTCTCTATCCGAGAAGCAACGCTCCAGGAGGTCGGTGGAGAACACCGCTTCGTCGCCCTCGATGCACAGGCATCCGACGTCACTGTCTCCGCGTTCCAACAGGTCGAGCGCCTGTTCCATCTCCGCCATGGTTTGCTCATCGATGCCATTGTCATCACCCGCTCGATCCAGACTCCAAGTCATCCGCCGGGTATTACTCTCTACGCGCATCATCTTCGCTCCCTCCTCTCTCACCCTTATATCTAAGGTTGGTCCAGCAAGCCGCCGCTCATCGCCAATGTCTTGTCGCGCAAGAACTCCAGAAAGGCCGTCGTCGCCGGACTGGCCGTGCCTCTGGTCCAGGTCATCAGGTCGATGCGCCTGGCCGCCAAGGGCTCGCTCACGGGTCGAAAGAGGATCGCCGCCGCCGTCTGCCTGGCCACCAGACGCGGCAGCAAGGTGACACCGAGACCGGCGCCCACCGTGGCCAGGAGGGCGGTGGTGTTCTGTACATGCAGCTTCGCCCTAGCCTCGACCTCCAGCAGAGTGTCCTCCGGCAGATGACGACATAGGGGGTTGAAGATGAAGTCGGTCTCGACCAGCTGCGCCAAACTCACCGAGGTCTGCTCGGCGAAGGGATGATCGGTGCGCATGACGATCCCGTAAGGATCGCTGGCCAAGGCATGGCGGGTAATCTCCGCGCCGCCCATCCCATCCGAGAGGATACCGGCATCGATCCGCTCTTCGCGCAGAGCCGTATGGATCGCCTCGCTGTCCATATCGTAGATTTCCATGCGCAGTCCCGACCGGGTCTCGACAAAGGCCTTGACGATGCCAGGCAAGACCGCTGTGGCAAAGGAAGGCACGGCAGCAATCTTAACCTCGACACTTTGCGCGTTCGCGAAGGCCATCATCGAAGCAATGCTCCGGTCCAATTGAGCCAACTCCCGGCTCGCGACCTCCAGAGTAAAGCGGCCCAGCGCCGTTAGATGCGACTTGCGCTCGCTCTCGAAGAGCGGCGCGCCCAAGTGCTCTTCCAGCTGTTTCAGGCTGGTCGAAAGTGCCGAGGGCACCCGGCCGAGCCGCTCAGCCGCTGCCACCAAGCTGCCGGCCTTGGCCACCTCGACGAAGACCCGCAGCATCTCGGTCTTGATCATTTCAATTTTCCTGAAACCCGTTTCGAAAGTTTCTGATTGTCAGAAATTGCAATGTCCGTCAAGCTGGGAGCCTAGAATTGGAGAATCGACATGCCTGCAAACGCTCAAAACTACATCGCTGGGGAATGGCTCGACGGCGAGACGATGATCGAGAACCGCAATCCCTCCGATCTTAGCGATGTCATCGGCCACTATGCGCAAGCCAGCTTAGCCCAGCTCGACGATGCCCTGGAATCGGCGCGCAGTGCCCAGCGGCAATGGGCCAAGAGCGGACTGGAACAGCGCCAGACGGCCTTGAACACCATCGGCACGGAGTTGATGGCCCGTGCCGCAGATCTGGGTGAACTGCTCAGCCGCGAAGAGGGTAAGCCGATCGCGGAAGGCAAGGGCGAGATCTATCGCGCCGGTCAGTTCTTCACCTATTATGCAGCCGAGGCCCTGCGCCAGATCGGCGAGAATGCCGACAGCGTGCGTCCCGGTATCGAAGTCGATGTCCGCCGCGAGCCGGTCGGCAGCGTCGCCGTTATCAGCCCCTGGAACTTCCCGACCGCGACCGCCGTCTGGAAGATCGCGCCGGCGCTGGCCTTCGGCAATGCCGTCCTCTGGAAGCCGGCCAATCTTGTCCCGGCATCGGCCGTTGCACTGACCGAGATCATTGCCAAGCAGGACCTGCCGGCCGGCCTCTTCAATCTGGTCATGGGCTCGGGCCGCAAGATCGGCCAGAAGCTGGTCGAGAGCCCGAAGATCAACGCCATCAGCTTCACAGGCTCGGTCGAGGTCGGCAAAGGCATTGCCGCCTCCGCAATCGGCAATCTGACCAAGCTGCAGATGGAGATGGGGTCCAAGAACGCATTGGCAGTGATGGATGACGCCGATCTGGACGTCGCCGTCGCCGCCGCAATGAACGGCGCCTTCAGCGGCACCGGGCAGAAGTGCACGGCCTCCTCGCGCCTGGTCGTCCACGAGGCGGTGCACGATGCCTTCGCCGAGAAGCTGGTCGCCGCTGCCGAGGCGATGAAAGTCGGTCACGCTCTCGATCCCTCGACCCAGATGGGTTCGGTCGTCTCCGAGAGTCAACTGAAACAAAACCTGGACAACGTGGCGCTTGCCCAGCGCGAGGGCGGTGAGATCCTGACCGGCGGTGGCCGCCTGGAGCGCGAGACCGAGGGCTACTTCATGGCCCCGACCCTGGTCTCCGGCACCAGCAACGATTGGCAGGTCAATCGCCAGGAGCTCTTTGCACCGATGGCCTGCCTGATCGAGGTCGGCTCCTACGAGGAGGCGCTCTCGGTGGTCAATGACACCAATTTCGGCCTAACCTCGGGCATCGTCACCCAGTCCCTGGCCCGGGCCACCCATTTCCGCCGCAATGCCCGCACCGGCTGCGTCATGGTCAATCTGCCGACCGCCGGCACCGACTATCACGTGCCCTTCGGCGGCCGCGGCGACAGCTCCTACGGTCCGCGCGAGCAGGGTCGCTATGCGGCTGAGTTCTACACCACGGTGAAGACAGCCTACATCCGCGCGGGAGATCCCCAGTGATCATCGACAATCTGCAGTACTCGAACTGGTCGGAGACCATCTTCCGCCAGATGCGCGAAGGCAGTGTCGACGCGGTCCACGTCACCATCGCCTACCACGAGAACTTTCGCGAGACGATTGCGAACATGGAGCAGTGGAACCGCTGGTTCGAGCGTTTCCCAGATCTGATCTGCCTGGCCGGCAACGGCGACGAGGTGCGCGCAGCCAAGACGGCCGGACGCACCGCCATCCTCTTCGGCTTCCAGAACCCCTCGCCGATGGAGGAGGACATCGGTCTGGTGGAGATACTGCATCGCCTGGGCGCCCGCTTCATGCAGCTCAGCTACAACAACCAGTCGCTGCTGGCGACCGGCTGCTACGAGGCTGAGGACCCCGGCATCACCCGTATGGGCAAACAGGTCATCAAGGAGATGAACCGGGTTGGCCTGGTCGTCGACATGAGCCATTCGGCCGAGCGCTCGACCCTGGAGGCCATGGAGATCTCCGAGCGTCCGGTCGTGATCACCCATGCCAATCCCGGCTTCTGGCACCCGGCACTGCGCAATAAGTCCGACAAGGTCTTGAAAGCCCTGGCCGAACAAGACGGGATGCTGGGCTTCTCGATGTATCCTCATCACCTGAAAGACAAGTCCGACTGCAAGCTGGAAGACTTCTGCCAGATGATCGCTCGCGCTGCGGAACTGTTGGGAGCCGCCCATCTGGGCCTCGGCAGCGACCTCTGCCAGGACCAGCCGGACAGCGTCGTCGAGTGGATGCGCATCGGCCGCTGGTCCAAGGTCATCGATTACGGCGAGGGCTCGGCCAAGGACGCCGGCTTCCCGCCGCAGCCCGACTGGTTCAAGGACAATCGGGACTTCGGCAACATCGAGGCCGGCCTTTCGGCCGTCGGCCTCGACAAGGACGAAGTCGCCGGAATCATGGGTGACAACTGGCTCCGCTTCTACGACGAGAATTTCGAGCCGGCCAATCGTTAACCCCTCCCTCCAACTGTAGTCAACAAGACACTAGGGAAGAAATGACCGACATCGCTCCATCTGGGGTTGGCAAGACCGGCCGCACACATGGCTTGGACGGAGTCAACCTGCCCGTCTTCGGCCTTACGGGGGCTTCATCGCCCTCTTCTGTCTCCTCGCGCTCTTCGACCTGGACAGCCTCTCGGCCATGGTCGATGCCGGCTTTGCCTGGTCGGCACGCTTCTTCGGCCTCTACTGGCAGCTGTTGCTGCTCGCCACCTTCCTGCTCGGACTTGTCATCGTCGTGCTGCCAGGCAGCCGCGCCAAGATGGGCGGTCTGGACAGGCCGGAGTTCTCCGTCTTTCAGTGGGGCTCCATGGTCATGTGCACCCTCTTGGCGGGCGACGGCGTTTTCTGGGCCGCCGGTGAGCCGATGGCGCACTTCACCTCAGTGCCGCCGATCTTCGGCGACGTGCCGGCAAACACGGAAGAGGCCGTGCCCTTTGCCTTGGGACAGTCCTTCCTGCACTGGGGTTTCTTGGCCTGGGCCATCCTCGGCAGCCTGACCATCATCATGCTGATGCATTATCACTATGAGAAAGGTCTGCCCCTAGCGCCGCGCACGCTGCTCTATCCGGTGTTCAAAGAGCGCGCGCTCACCGGCCCAATCGGCATCATCGCCGTGGTTGCCGGTAGGGTCGGCCCGATCAGTTTCCTGGGTCTGCGGTCAGCTTCGGACTGGAGGCCCTCTTCGGCATCCCCGACGGCTTTGCAACGCAGGCAGTGGTGATCGCGGGACTTGTCGGGATCTGCACGATTTCCGCCATTTCCGGCGTCAACCGCGGCATTCAGCTGCTGAGCCGGATCAACATGGTTCTGGGCGGCATTCTGCTGGCTTTCATCCTGATCGCCGGCCCGACCCTCTTCATCTTCTTCAGCGGTCTGGCCACGCACCTCGGCAACTTCTTCCAGATGGCGCTCTGTCGCGGCGATTCAGGCCTCTTCGGCGCTGCCGGATGGCTCGGCTGGTGGACGGTCTTCTTCTGGGGCTGGTTTCTGGGCTATGGCCCGCTGATGGCCACCTTCATCGCCCGCGTCAGCCGCGGCCGCTCGATCCGCTCGATCATCATCATGCTGTCGATCGTCGCACCGCTGGTTACCATGTTCTGGTTCACCATCGTCGGCGGTACCGGACTGGGGCTCGAGTTGGAGACCGCAGGCAGCGTCTCTAAGGCATTCGAGGGCTTCAACCTGCCGGCGGCCCTGCTGGCGATCACCCAAGCCTTGCCGCTCGGCTTCATCGTGATCACCGCAGTTCCGGTCTCGCTGATCCTTCTGCCCTCGCTTTGGGATGCGGTGCGCATTACGCTCGCAAAAGGCCGCGCATAAGAGACGCTCGGCCCTATTAAACTCAAAGAGGGCCGAGCACATTGACTAGGGAGAGAACTATGGCGAGCTGTGCCGGATTAAACCCTTTGCCCGAGGCCAGCAGCTTCCGCCGCAAGCCGGAAGAGGTGATGCGGCTGGCGCGCCTGGGTTCCTTTCATCCCACGCGGATCTCCTTCATGCAGACCCTGTTGCGCCGCCTGGACCGGGAGGGCTGGCGCTTCGCTCGCGACCTTTGGCAGGTCGATGCCAAGGGCGTGGGCTACGCCACCTACCGCGTCGTCGGGCCCGAGTGCAGCTATACTCTGGTTGCCTTTGCCCACGACCTGCCGGACGACCAACGCTCTGACCGGGTGATCGCTACTGCCTGGGATGCAACCTTCACGCTCTTTGACGGGGTTCCCAGCAAGTCCGACATCGAGCGGCTTTCGCAGAACGTGCCGAAGCAAGAAGCCGGCCGCATTTCCGACAGCGAACTCTCGCTATCGCGCGCCAACCGCTCTGTCCGCCTTTTCAAGCATGTGTTGGAACGGCTGGCTCGAGGCGAGCAACCCGATCGCGCCCAGCTGGAATCGGTCGGCTACCTCATGCGCACGACGGCCGTCTATGGCTCCGGTAAGTTCGGCGCGGCCGACCGCCGCAAGATCGCCGGCAGGCCGGAACTTAGAGGTCCCTTCCAGGCCGAGATGCTCGCCGTCTGGCTCATTCGCACCTTCACCATCGATCTGGTCGAGCATCTGGCCCGGGCGCGTGGCGGCGAGCGGGCCGTAACGATGGAGCCGGAGCTGCGCCGCCTGCTCGGTGTCGGCAACTCGACCGGCCTCGGCATGGCGCCCTTTCTGATGAACCACCCGGTCTTGCTGAACAACTGGATGCTCGCGCATGAGGAAGCCTTGGCTCGGGTTCGCGCCCAAGAATCGACGACTCCCGACCGTGTGGCCGCGTTCTGCGGCGCCTTGAAGAGCACACAGGAGAATGCCCGCACCTGGACCTCGGATCATCCCATTCAGCAATCCAAACTGGCGGCCCTGCGCGCCGATCTGGATAGCCTGGACGGGCAGATCGACGAGGCGGTGCTGTTGCGAGAACGCTATCCCTGGAACCACCTCTGGCTCTGGGCCGAGCGAGCGCTCTCCCTGGAAGGCCAGGAGGCCCTGGTCTCGCTGCTCATCGAGCCGCACGGCGATCTCGTCGACGGACTCAGCGCCTGCATGGATGCCGACGAGGATGCCGCCTTCCGGATCGACGGCAGCATGCCGAATTCCGAGCTTCGGGCGATCCTAGAGCGGGTCTTCGGCTGGGCCCTCTCGACCGACTTCAGCCGTGCGGAGAACGACGCACGTTTCTGGTACATCTCCGAGGAGAAGCTGGAGCCGAGGCTGGGTGAGCGCCACCGAGAGCCCGGTGCCGAATTGGAGCAACCGCTCTCGACCGGGCGCGATGTGCAGCGTCTCGGTCGGGACCTCGAACTCTGGCAGGGCGAGCCTCGAGTCGCGGACTTTCTGCTGGCCCATCCCGAGCATCGTCATGCCGTCCGACGTGCCCAGATAGCCGCCCGCTACCCCTTCTCGGAGGTGCGTGATAACCTGATCTCCTCCGACCTCCTGCCGATCGATTTGCTGCGCTGCAAGCTTTCCTTCTTCGGCGCGACGCGCTTCGACCCCAGGTCCGATCGCTGGGTTCGCATCTGCATGTATCGCACCGCCCCTTATCCGCAAGAACTGCTGGACCCTGCGCCATGAGCGATCCAACCATCCAATCGCCGCTGGGACTCATCCCGGAGGCCAGAACACACTTCCCGGTCTCGCTCTCCGAGATCGATGGCATGGGCCTGAAGGCTGCGCGTGGCTGCGGCTACAGCTGGGGACTGGCCGAAGAAGCCGGGCGTGCCACGCGCTGGCTCGCCGCCTATGGCCTAGCCGGCCCGGAAAGCCTCTCCGCAACCCTAACTGCGGTCCAGATGGGCGTCGGTGGCCATGCACCCAAGCTGGTCGAGGGGTGTTGGCAGGCGACGGCAGGTACGCTTTGCCCCATTGCGCTCGGCGCTTGCCTATCGGATCGAGCCCAGGACATCGCGGCAGGACAGAGCTTTCGCGCCGCCGCCGTTCTTCATCCGCTCCTCCTCCTCCCCTTTCTTGCCCGCGCGGCACGCGATCTGGGGTGTCGCTTCGCTTTGGAGATCGAGGGCATCACCCTCTATGCCGTAGCCGAGGGACCTGCCTGCGCAGATTGGGATCGCTTGAGCGCTAGCCCTCTTTCCAATGTCTTGGTGGCCGGCACCGAGACCCAACCGAAGCAACCGCTCAGCTACGACTGTCATGCCTACACGGTGGCCAGCGAAGTCTGGCGTGCGCTCAACGGCTGGGCACAGCGGACCTATGTGCCGGAGAGTGAGGCGTCTCGCCAATCGGGCGCCGGCTCCGGCGGCAGCGACAACGATTAGGAAGACAAAAGGGGGATAGAGCATGAGCGATGCAACCATGATGACACCTACCGAGATCGAGGCCTTGGCACAAGATACCCTGGTGCGGTGCGGTGCGAAGCCCGAGAACGCAGCGTCCCTGGCGCGCGCCATTGCCGGTGCCGAGCGCGACGACATCACCAGCCACGGATTGCTGTACCTGCCGATCTATGTCGAGCATCTCCGCTGCGGCAAGGTCGACGGCCAGGCCGAGGCCAAGGTCGAGAAGATCCGCCCGTCAGCCCTGGCCGCGGACGCAGCGACGGGCTTCGCGCATGCCGCTATCGATCTGGGTTTCGCACAGCTGATCCCCCTGGCGCGCGAGCAAGGCATCGCCTGTCTGACAGTTCGCAACTCCTACAATTGCGGCGTTCTTGGCTATCACACCGAGCGGCTGGCCAGCGCCGGCCTCTTGGGCCTGGGATTCACCAACGCCCCGGCCTCGATCGCGCCCGTGGGCGGCAAGACCCCAGTCATCGGCACCAACCCAATTTCCCTTGCCGTCCCTGACGGCGTCGGCGGCGCCGCCATCCTGATCGACCAGAGTGCCTCGGTCATCGCCAAGTCCGAAGTCATGAAGCACGCCCGTGAAGAGCGCCCCATCCCTGAAGGCTGGGCATTGGATCCGGACGGGCAGCCGACCCGTGATGCAGATCTGGCTCTCAAGGGCTCTATGGCACCCTCCGGCGGCTACAAGGGCGTCGGCGTCGGTCTCATTACCGAGGTTCTGGCGGCCGCTCTCAGCGGTGCGACCCTGGGGATCCACGCCTCCCCCTTCAGCGGCACCGAGGGTGGGCCACCCAAGACCGGGCAGTGCTTCATCGCCATCGATGCAACGGCCGCGGCCGGCGACGTCTTTGCCGAGCGCGTCACCACCTTGGTCGAGGCCATCGCCGACCAACCGGGGGCTCGCATTCCCGGCCAGGGGCGGCGTGCGGCACGCAAACACCTGGACCGCAACGGCATCCAGGTCCCCGCAGCCTTGCTGGAGCGCATTCGCGCGCTGTAACGGCGCCGCTTGCCGCTTGCTCTGCAAGCTCGATAGGATTGCCGGGTTGAGACGGGACCCAGGCCTTGACCCAATCGGTGACCAGCGATCTTGGATACAATCTGCATTACCTCTGTGCGCACTGTCGCTCGGTTGCCGCGGTCTGTCGGCGTATCGGCATCAATCGTCAGCAGTTCAACAAGTATCTGAGCGGCAGCACCTCGCCGTCGCTGCATAATCTGAAGCGCGTTGGCGACTTCTTCGGCGTGGAGGAGAGCGAACTCCTCTTCCTGCACGACGACTTCGTCCAGCTCGTCCTGCGCCGCCCGGTCGGGCTCGACGTGCTCGAGGTCATGCGCCGCTTCTTCCAGGATTCGCGCCAGAGGCTGCATGAATCCCGCCTGGCGATGGAGCGCTACTGCGGCCTCTACCATGCCTATTTTCACTCTCCGGCTTGGCCGGGAGGGATCCTTCGTTCTTTATGCCATCACTGCCGACAGTCAGCTGACCTATGCCAAGGCGGTGGAACGCTTGGCGTGGCGCGACCGTGTCAGGCGCGACACCTTCGTCCACAAGTACGAGGGCATCACCCTTTTCGACGACAATCGCATCTACCTTTTCGACTGGCAGCCGCAGCTGACCAACATCTTCTCCATGACCGTACTCTATCCTTCGCTCCGCAGTCGCGTCACCTTGCTCAGTGGAATCGTGACCAGCGTGACCGGCGGCGTGAGCCGTCGACCCTATGCCTCCAAGATCGTCTTCGAGCGTCTGGCCGAATGCCTGAACTTTCGGCAGGCACTTGAGCCCTGCGGCGTTTGTCGTAAGGATCTCGGACGAGATCGATCCCGATATTAAAGACCGTATTGCCTTCGACAACGACACCCGGGACGGCGGGCTTGTCACATCCCGTGTGATTGTACGGACTCTTTTTGAAGATCTCCGGCTTCTGGCGGTATCAGTCCTTGAGCCGTCGATGGGCGTGCGCCCCTTGAGCACAGATTGCGGGATCTGGCCGTTGTAAAGACGGACGTAGCGCAGGCGCGTCCGCTCAAGATCCTCGCCGGAGCGGAAGCAGTGGCTCTGCAGGACGTCCTCGATCCGGCCGTTGAACCGCTCCACCATGCCGTTCGTTTCGGGCCGCATCGGCGGAGCGAGGCGGTGCTCGATGCCAAGCTCCGCGCAGAGGCGGTCGAACTCGTGGTTCCCGGTGGCCGGACGGCGGCGGAGGCCGAAGAGCCGGTCGGTGCTCTTTGCCGTTGTCCATGAGAACTCGGGTGCTCTTCATCGGCGCGGCCCGGATCGGCACGGCCCGGTGGAGGTCGCGCAGGAACCGGCGTGCGTTGGCCGCCGTCTTGACCGGGTAGATGCGGACGAAGACCCATCTCGTCGCGCGGTCGATCGCGACGAAAAGGGAGCGTCGCTTCTCCTCATCGGCCATCTGCGGTAGGTATTTCACGTCGATGTGCAGGTAGCCGGGCTCGTAGGCCTTGAACGGCTTGTGGGCGGGCTTCGCCGCCTTCGGCTTCAGGTCCTGCCGTTTGGACATGCCGTGCCGGCACAGGCAGCGGTCGAGCCCCGAGCGCGAGACATCCGGATTCAGGAACTCGCGGATCAGGGCCAGCAGGTCGTCGAGGGGCAACAGCAGGGTCCGGTGACAGCCTCCTGGGCTGGTGTCAGCGTCGTCTGCAGCTTGTGCGGCGTGTGGCTCCGGTCGTGGACGCTGTCCCGCTTCCGCCACTTCCACACGGTCTGCTCGGAGATCCCGTACCGCTCGGCCAGGGCCCAAGCCGGCTCGGCGCTCGCCTGGATCGCCGCCCGCACCTTCAGCGTCGTCGGCGCCTGCTTGTGAAGAGATCGGCATGCTCGTCCTCCGTCCCGAACCTCGCCCAGGATGGAGCGTGCCACGAACAGCGCCCGCCGACGAGGGTCTATGTGATCATCCGGGATGGAACATCAGCGCATAGCTGCCGGCAGCGGCGAGGATACCGGCTTGGCGCATGCCCCCACCCAAGAGCTTGCGATTGCGTCGAGCCCGGGCGATGAAGCCCTTATTGCCGACCAGAAGCGAGCCGACCGGCGCCCCTAGACCCTTCGACAGGCAGAACGAGACGCTATCGACTTCGGCCGCCAAGGCATCGGCCGGCAGCCCCAGCGCCACCGTGGCGTTGGAGTAGCGGGCGCCATCCAGGTGCATGGTCAAGCCAGCCTCCCGTGCCGTCGCGGCCGGTGCGACAATAGCCTCCAGCAGCAGGACACGGCCCCAAACGCTGTTCTCCAGACACAGCAGACGGCTCATTGCATAGTGCGAATCGTCCGGCTTCACAGCCGCACGGACCTGCTCGGCCGTCAGCGCGCCGGCAGCGCTGGTCGGCGGCACAGGGC
The DNA here is from genome assembly GCA_965202755.1 of Rhodospirillales bacterium. GTDB lineage: Bacteria > Pseudomonadota > Alphaproteobacteria > Kiloniellales > JACOMY01 > JACOMY01. The sequence goes on from CBDBCL010000038.1 coordinate 279,210, forward strand.
GAGATCCCACCCAGAACCGCGACCCCAGCAGCTTCGTCGGCATAGATGTTATAGCAATCACCGGCGATGTACTCCTCATCGCGTCCGCAATGGCTGAGCAAAGCCGCCAGGTTGCTCTGGGTGCCGGTGGCGAAGAAGCAGCCGGCCTCCTTGCCCAAGAGATTGCGGATCGCGCCTCCAACTCCAGGATGCTGGGGTCCTCGCCATAGACATCGTCGCCGACCGGCGCTGCGGCCATGACGGCGCGCATCTCCTCGCCGGGACGGGTCACGGTATCGCTGCGCAGATCGATCTGAGCCGCGCTGTTCCCTGCCGCCTTGGCACCTGCATACATCTCCACCTCCCCTATCCGATCCGCCCGGCCGGCAGGCAGCCACGATATGGACTCGGTGGTACTCGCCCGCCCTTGAGCGCCGTGTGGTAGCCGCAGGTATCCGTAAAGCAAACCGAACCGTCAGCCGGTAGATGGTCCACGATGAAAAGCGAGCCGGGATTGGTGACGATCGGAATGTGCAGTCTGGGCTCAGGATCGCGGTGCCAAGCGTTGCATTTGTAGGAGCCCGTGGACAGCGCCCGCATGCGGGCGATGGGAAAGCGGTCATGAGTCACTTCCACTTTCGAGGATGGCGGAGACTGGCCGGGCCTGACGGCCTCACGCGGTTCAGAATTCGATGACCGCTGGCCACAAACGGCCCTTTCGGAACTCTGCGACTAGAATGTTCCGTCGTAGGCGCGGCGTCCGATGCGACAAGCCAAAAGCGTGAAGGTTTCGCGCGAAAGGGCTGAGGTGGCCTCACTCTTCAAGTTCTGCACATCGTCGATCCAGCGCCCCGCGCCGCCAAAGGCAGCGGCAATCGCCGGGAAATCGCTGCCGCCGAAATCGACCCCGAGGTTGGCACGCTGACTACCGCGCTGTTTCAGCTCGATCAAAGCCAAGCTCTCGTCCACCAGGACGCAAAGGATAATCGCCAGCTTCAGATCTCGCAGGGTCGCGAGCTCGCCTAGGACCATTTCCAAGCCAGCATCGCCCACGAAGACGATGGCCGCCTGGTCCGGCCGTGCCAGCTTGTGCCCCATGGCAAGCGGCAAGGCACAGCCCATGGTGCAGAGTGCCGAAGATTGCAGCAGTGTCCGCGGCATTGGGCAGAGCCACTGCTGGCTCAGCAGGATGCGATGGGCGCCGCTGTCTGCGGTCGCGACCGTGTCATCGGGCAAGCAGCCGCGCAGAGTCTGAAAGACCTCTCCGGGACCGAAGCCGTCTCCCTTCGGCCTGAAGGCCGCCAGCAAGGCCTCGCGCGTGGCCGCAGCACGGCCATCCGGCCAGGTCGCTTGCGGGCTTTGTCCGGCGCTCAAGGCATCCAGGGTTTCGGCAAGGCCGCCGATCAGCAGATGGCTCACACCATGCATACCGTGGCTTCGCTCCAGCGGCGCCACCTCCACCACCGGAGTCACTTCAGGCCAGGGATCGCGCCAGCCGATGCGCATCTCGATGGGGTCATAGCCGAGTAGCAGGATGAGATCGGCCTCGGCCATGAGGGGCATCAGGATCTTGTCGGCCTTGGGTGAGAGGCCGGCCCCACCCAAGGCCAAAGGATCGGCCTCCTCCAGGAGACCCTTGCCCTTGTAGCTGGTCACCAAAGGTATTGAGAATCTGCGACAGAACTCGGCGATCGCCGGGCCGGCTGCCTGGTTCACCGCATCGACCCCGGCAAGGGCCAGCGGGCGCTTGGCTTCGGCCAACAAGGCGCGCGCCGCTCTCAGAACCGGATCGCCCTCTGCCGGGACGGCGGTCGCGCGCAGCGGCGGGCTGTACCCTTCAGCGCCTGAGCTTGCCTCGCCTTCGGCGACGGCAATGGGCACGTCGACATGAACCGGGCCCGGCTGCCCCTCTAAGGCCAGCGCAATGGCCTTGTCCATGACGCTTCCCACAGTCTCCGCGGTCACGCAGAAACTGCCCTTGACCACCGGGCGCAGCAGGGCCTGCTGATCAAGGACCTGATGGGTGTAACGCTCGGCATCGCCGAAATTGACCCGTCCGGTCAGAAAGATCAACGGCACACGGTCCTGCAAGGCATTGGCGACGACATTGATGGCATTGGCCACGCCCGGCCCGATGGTGGCCAAGAGCACGCCCGGTGCGCCGTCGGCATGCCAGCTGCCCTCGGCCATGAAGCCGGCCGGATTCTCATGCTTGGTGAGCACAAAGCGCAGCCCAGCCTCATTCAGAGCCTCCATCACCGCAAGAACTTCGCCGCCCGGAATGCCATAAGCCCAGCGGCAACCGACCTCGGCCAGCTTCTTCGCAATGATCTCGGCACCGCGCATCGCCACTCTCCTCCAGAGTCTTGATTACAGGCGTAGAATCCTAGCCTGCGCTGTGCTTGCTCTAGCACAGATCGAGGCCCCGTAGGCAAGCGGGCAAAGGAACAGCGCCGCTCGCACATAGGCTGAGCGGCTCTCATACTCCCGAGATGGACAGGCTTAGTCGTTCTTGCGTTCGCACAGCTGCACGACAGCGGCCAGAAGAGAACATGGCCGACAGATAGACTTGGGCGAGCTTTCCCCAACCCAGGAAGGCCGGGAAGCCGGCAAAGAGGTGCGCCATGATGTAGAGCGCGAAGACGAAAAGGACGAAGCCATAGAGCACGCCCAGGCCCCACTAGGGCAAGGCGGGCAGCAGGGTCGCTTTCAAGGGCCGGGCCACCAGAATGTAACCCAAGGGATAGGCGAAAATGCCTGTTAGGAAGTGGATTGTCTCGGCCAGGAAACTGTTGGAGATGCCGAAGACCGACTTGACCAGGCCGGCCGGAGAGAGCTTGCCGCCGATCAGTTCCGGGGTGATGACGCGGGCCCAGATCTCCCAGGTCACGCTCGAGGCAAGGCCGGCAAGGATTACAGTGACAAGGAGACGACTGTCTAGGGTCGACAGGTTGCTCTTTAGTGAAAGGACAGAACGGTCTGTTTGGCTCATGGTGAGATTCTCCCACATCGGGTGATCGGCGCTTGTCTTAGATCGCAAGGCTTGTCGCAAAATGAAGGGTTGAGCGCGAGGACGTGATTGCTGCGTGAGCCCGCGCGACTTTGGTCTGGATCATCCCAAGGGCTGCGCCACTGGGCTTGATCGATGACCAGAAGAATTGACTGGCGGTCGCATACTGTGCTTGCGATCGTCACCACTGCGAGGAATTGGTGGCAGCAGCGACTCTGTGCCCCGTCCGCCCTTCGAATAGGGTCCCCGTTAGGCTGCCCGGCGGCAGGACACCATGAAATGGTTTGCCAAAGCGCCGAGTCCCCTCTCCAGGCGTTCAAGCGTCCAAAGGTTCGCGTTGCTTGGAAAGCGGTGACGCCAACAAAAGCTTGGAAGTCTTTGATAGACTGTCACGTTCTCGATCAGGGTGCGGGTGTGCCGGGCCTTGTGCCTGCAGCAGCCCCCCTAGCCGCATGATAGTCACTGGCGCGGGCAGCCAGCCAAGCCTCGTCGCGCTCCTCCGGTCCGCCGAACCGCCTGCCGGTCAGATTGATTGACCCCAGACGGTCACCGCCGATGGCAACACGAAAGAGCCAAGCATAGCGGCAACCAGCATCATGCTGAGCTGCCGTGAGATAGCCACGCGCACGGAACACGCCGAGTGGATATTCGGCCCATTTCGCCGGCGCCGCCTCGCCGACCAAGGCTAGGCGCCGTTTCTGCTGCGCGCGCGTCGGATGGTAACTCGATTCTGCCTTCTGCTTCAGGGGATCTCTGCGCGGACATCCCCGGCGCCGCCCGACCAGAGGACACTCCTGATCCGAAAATCGGGGCAAAGCTCACCAAAATGCTTTACCACTTTTTCATGAGGATTTACAATTTGCACCCCTATTGGTCTAGTTGCTGTCTAAGGACTCTATCGCCACAACCGCTAACGGCGGTACGGCCAGCTGTTGCGAATTGATCGCTTGCCACCACATCTTCACGCCTTGAAGATATCGATCGATATGACCGCAGCACCGCAAAGCAGGCTGATCCAGCTGTTGGAGAGCCCTCCCTATGGCGAGTCCATTTCCGAGCAGCGTGCATGGCTACGCGAGTGATGGCGTTGCTAACGATCAAAGGGCAGCCCTTGGCCCTGGGTGCCGGCCTGACTCCCAGCACGATCAACCGCTTCCTGTCCAATCGGAGCAGTCATCGCCTGCGTCCGCAGAGCCTCGACGCAATCGTCGAGCAGGCCCGACAGCTGCAAGGCACCGCCGTTGCAGGGCACCGCCGTCGATTCAACCCCACTATCGCACCCCCCAAGTGCCGAGGAACGACAGGAAATCCTGCGCCTCCCCTGCCGTCGTATGGAGGATTTTGCGCAGGCAACTGTGCATGATCGCGCAATTCTTTACGAAACACCTTTCAGCCGAGAATTTCTGCGCAGCTCGCTACCCAGCGATTTGGGTAACCTTTCGATCATTCTGGCCAGCGGCGATGCTATGGCGCCGACCATTTCCAAGGGTGACCAGCTGTTGATCGATCATGAGGTCAGGACAGGTTAGAATGGACGGACTCTCTCTTGCAAGCGGGCGAGGAACAGATCCCGCTGATACGGAGAATTACCCTCGGTCCCCTTGGGGCGGATCTGCAGGTGGCAACCGACAATCAGGCCTACGCCACAGCTCGTTGCCAGATCCTCGTTCTCGGTCGATGGCCGCATCCTCTGGATCGGGCAGCGGCTCTAGACCGCATTTCTCATACAAGGGAGCGCATCGTTCCTTTGAATTCTGTAAAGTTATTTTACAATAACGACTTGACAGAATTCGGAGTGAGGCCCGATGCGACCAGAGTGTATCCTGGAACAGCTTGAGTTTGAAGCCTTCGATGGGCGGCGCGATCAGTACGGATGCCGGCGCGCTTTTGTTGCGCCATTGTGACCGCGCGATCGGACTGTTCGATCGCGTCGCGTCCTGCTTCATCGATTGCCGGACGCCGGAACTTGTGGTGCATGAGCTTCCCACCCCGGTCGGCCAGCGGATCTGTGGGATCGCGCTCGGCTACGAGGATCTCAATGACCACGACCAGCTGCGCCACGACCCGGTCCTGGCCCTGTTGTCGGACCGGTTGGAGGCAAAGCGGAAGGACTGCGCGGTGCTTTCCGGCAAGAGCACGCGGGGCCGGTTGAAGCACGCCCCGTCCGGCGCGACGTGCCGCTACCACCGGATCGGCCATGACGGAGAGGCGATAGAGAGGCTGTTCGTCGACCTCTATCTCGATGCCCACGCGGCGGCGCCGTCACGGATCGTTCTGGACCTCGACGCCACGGACGACCCGGTGCAGGGAACCCAAGAAGGCCGGTTCCATCACGGCTATTACAAGAGCTACTGCCAGCTTCCGCTCTACATCACCTGTGGGCGCCACCTGCTGGCGGCGAAGCTGCGGGCGGCCAACATCGATGGCGCGACGGGCGCTCTGGAGGAGGTGGCGCGGATCGTCGCACAGATCCGCGAGCGCTGGCCCCGGTTTGGGATCCTGTCGCGCGCCGACGCGGGCTTTGCGCGCGAAGACATGATGGCGTGGTGCGAGGCGAACGGCGTCGGCTTTCTGTTCGGCTTGGCCCAGAACGCCCGGTTGCGGAAGCGGGCCGCGCGCGAGGCGGCGGCGGCGCAGGCGGCGCACACGAGGACGGGACGGGCGGCGCGACGCTTCGCCGACTTCAGCTCTTCGACACGCAAGAGCTGGAGCCGGGCGCGCCGCGTAGTGGGCAAGGCAGAGCATCTGGCGAAGGGCGCCAATCCGCGCCTCGTTGTCACCTCGATCAGGCCCGATGCAGTCGACGCCAGGCAGCTCTACGAACGGCTCTACTGCGCCCGGGGCGAGATGGAGAACCGGATCGAGGAGTGCCAGCTTGACCTCTTCGCCGACCGCACCTCGGCGGCGAAGCTGCGGGCCAACCAGTTTCGGCTCTGGTTCGCCTCGCTCGCCCATGTCCCGGTCGACAGCCTGCGCCGCATCGCGCTTCCCGGCACGGCGCTTGCCAGGGCCACGGCGGGTTCGATCCGCCTCAAGCTGTTGAAGCTTGGCGCCCGGGCGACATTCTCGGTGCGGCGCATCAAGATCGCCATGGCCTCGGCGCATCCCTGGCAGGCTGAGTTCTCAATCGCCCACGAGCGATTATCCAGGGCGGCTTGCTGACACCACCGATCCCAAACCCCGAGACGAAACAACAGAGGAAAATCCAAGTCTACCGAACCGGCAAAACCCCCGGACCTCTCACCATGCACGGAAAAAAGTCAGGCATCCGAGCAAAGAAAAAACGGCAGCGAAAAACATGCGCGTCCCTACGGTGAGAAGTCCAGGCTAGTCTTACTGCGTCATGAGCCATCGGGCCACGGCAACTTGCAAAGGAATGGCCTGAGCACCGCGAGAGGAGCCCGGCCGGTGGTCACTCACCCGCTTTGGAGTAACCATGGTGTGCGGCCCGGGGCGCCCGCTACCTTGTGGAGGACGCTCTTGGGTTGCCAGTCTTCGGCGATCCGGCGCTCGGCCTCGCGGTCGCCACTTAGTCCAACAGCTCCTGCAAAATCGAGGGCCGTAGCTTGCTGGCCGGAAAGCAGCAGAGTTACTTCAGTAAGTGGTCGTGTTACTCCGCATTTCTAGAATAGACCGAGACAGTAGCCGCCCGCGGCCAATTGCAAGCCCTTTCTGACAGCCATCGCCTCTGAGGAGTCTGTTAGATCTAGCAATTATCATTGGAAGCGTTTCTTTAGTCGCCAGCCAACCCGAGGAAGGAATCCTGCATAAATGCGACACTGAGATACCAGTCCAATCCGAACTCTTACTCTCGTCTAGCCTACCACAACGCCCGATTGTTGACAAGCGCGAGCGCAGGATCAAAAATCGCATAATGAACCGCGGTTTATAGAATGGGTGGGTCAGGCAATGCGCAAAGACCAGATGATCGGGCTCAAAGCATCCTTCGTTGCCCTGCTCATTGCCACGGGCGCTTGGGGCATGGCAGAGGATGCCAAAGCGCATGCGTCACCGACACCTTTGAGAACATTCTCAATGTGCGCTGTAAGTTCAATGTGACGGGACCGATTCCCTTTATCAGGACCCCAAACTTTTCGACTATCGATGCGCGTTACCAATCGCTCACCACATTGGGGGTTCGATCTCGAACCGGGCAACGCGCCGAGCGTCACGTGGGAATGGTATCGGCAAGAGCCGTCCCCGTCAGCGTGTCAGCAAGGTTGGTTCCCGTAATTGTCGCCATGCCAAAATGCCCCTTCGATCTTCCCTTGCCGGCAAAGCTAGCAGAATACGCTCCACTTATCTACGCAAGGGTCGGCCCAGCCTGCCGCGAAAGAGCAATCGATGCCCCTCGAACGACCAGACCCGCGCGAACACCGGTCTCGAAGAAACGACGTCGCCGTCGCTTGACAGAGCCAAGCTCTAAGCGCACCTCCTTCTCGGTAAGGTGCCAGACGGTCGGACGGCCGCCTTCGGACGCTGCAAGGCGCCCGGGGGAGGAAAGTCCGGGCTCCACGGGAACACGGTGCCGGCTAACGGCCGGCGGGGGCGACCCCAGGGACAGTGCCACAGAAAGCAAACCGCCTGACCGCCGCCTTCGGGCCGGCCGCCGGGTAAGGGTGAAAGGGTGCGGTAAGAGCGCACCGCGAGGCCGGTAACGGTTTCGGTCCAGGTAAACCCCACCGGGAGCAAGACCAAGTAGGGACGGCAGGAACGGCGCCAGCGTCGGTCCGGATGCGTTTCCGCATCGCCGTCCGGGTCGGTCGCGCGAGGCGCTCGGCAACGAGCGTCCCAGATGAATGGCCGTCCCGAGGCTCGACGCCCTTGGGCGCAGCAGCCTCAGACAGAACCCGGCTTACAGACCGTCTGGCACCTTACATTCAACGCAGCAAGCGCCCTGTCTTCGCAAGCGCCCCGCCAAGGTTCCGGCGAAATTCGGGCCATGCCATCCCCTGTCGATTCTTCCCATCATGAGGACATACATAGAACAACTCCTCCAAATCCTTAGAAATGTTCACCTGGGGCCACTTGAGTCCGTTGACATCCATAAAATCCCATGATATCCACCATTATCCCATATCGAAGGCTGCCGACCAATCTGTCGGGATAGAGAGAGAAGACGCGGCCGGGGTGAGTTAAAACAGGGAGGGCCGCGACGTGGCCATGTTCACGTCCGAATATCCGTTCAAGGTCGACCGCAAGGGGCGAATCTCCGTCCCGGCGGACTTCCGGACGGTGCTCTCCAAGGAGACCTATCCCGGCATAATCTTAATTCCACTGCCCGGCGAGCTGGCCCTCGATGGCCTCGGCGAAGGCCGCTTGGAAGCTCTGTCCGAGGCCCTGGACGATCCCGACATCTATGAAGACGAAGACGAACTGGAGCAGGCGCAACAGCTCTTCGCCGAGGCGCGGCGCCTGCCCTTCGACGGCGACGGCCGCATCGTCCTGCCCGAGGAGGTGCGCACCCACGCCGAGATCACCGACAAGGCGATCTACGTCGGCCGCGGCAGCACATTCCGCCTCTGGAACCCCGAGGCCTACGCTGCCTACAAGGACAAACTCAACCAACAGGCCATCGCCAAGGGCCAGTCGATCCGCCTGCGGCTTGCACCGAAAAAAAAGCGGACAGAGGACTGAGGCATGCGCGAGACCGCCCACCTCCCCGTCCTTCTGGCCGAAGTCCTGGCTGCCCTGGCGCCACGCGATGGCGGCCGCTATCTCGACGGTACCTTCGGACGCGGCGGCTACAGCCGGGCCTTGCTGACGGCCGGCGATTGCCGGGTCTTTGCCATCGATCGCGATCCCGACGCCGTCGCCGTGGGCCGTAGCCTGGAAAAGGAGGCCACCGAGCGCTTCACCATGCTGGCAGGCCGTTTCGGCGACATGGAAGCGCTCGTTCCGGCCGAGGCGAAGCGCAATCTGGATGGCGTCGCTCTCGATCTGGGGCTCTCCTCGCCGCAGATCGACCGGGCCGAACGCGGCTTCTCCTTCCGCTTCGACGGTCCCCTGGATATGCGCATGGGGCAGGGCGAGGAAGGCGGGCCCAGTGCTGCCGACCTGGTGAACTCGCTCGCCGAAGAGGATCTGGCAAACATCATCTATCGCTACGGCGAGGAGCGTCATTCCCGTCGCATCGCCCGCGCCATCGTGACCGCACGCCGCCAATCCGTCATCACCCAGACCGGCGAACTAGCAGATCTGGTGCGTAAGTGCGTGCGCCGCTCCAGCAACGGCATCGATCCGGCGACCCGAACCTTTCAGGCGCTGCGCATCGCAGTCAACGACGAGCTCGGCGAGATCGAGCGCGGCCTAGTCGCGGCCGAGCGCCTGCTGGCCCCCGGCGGCCGCCTCGCCGTCGTCTCCTTTCATTCCTTGGAGGATCGCACGGTGAAGCAGTTTCTGGCCCGGCGATCCGGCCGCGGTGAGGGCGGCTCGCGCCATCTACCGCAGGTCGTCCCCAGCCACGCCGCCAGCTTTCGCCTGCTGTTCCGTAAGGCGCAAACCCCCAGTGCCGAGAAGATTCGCCTCAACCCCCGTGCCGGATCTGCACGCCTGCGCGCGGCCGAACGCACAAATGCCGAAGCATGGCAGGAGGATCCGCAATGAGCCGCATTGCCGCCGCCGTTTTCTTGTTACTGGCAGGCCTCTGCGCTGTCGGGACCTACGTCTTGAAGCATGAGGTACAGCAGCGCGAAAAGGCCCTGCGTGCCGCTCATCGCAACATCGTTCAGGTGCAAGAGGAACTGCACGTGCTGAAGGCCGAGTGGAGCTACCTGAACCAGCCCGCGCGCCTGGCCACCTTGGCCAGAACCCAACTGGGGCTCGCACCCCTGTCTCCGGAACAGCTGGTGCGCGTCGAAGATCTGCCCTTCCGGGCCCTCGAACAGACGACCGGACTTTCTCATCCCGAACCCGACCGGTCGCTCGTTCAGGGCCTGACTCCGGCCAGCGTGGAGACCCGGCAATGAGCCAGGACCCCACTCAACCAGCCCGTTCCTCCCAACCAGGGGGACTGGATCTACGCGCCGGCGCCAGGGCCGCGCATCGGGTGGAGGGCCGCAGCAAGCAGGCTCTCGAAACCGGTCGCAGCCGTCTGATCGTCGCCGGTGTGGCCTTTGCGCTGGCCTTTTCTCTTATCGCCTCACGCCTAGTGGAGCTGGGCATCGTCCCGCCCGCCCGTGAGCCCTCGCTGACGGCCGCACAGGTCGGCGACCGCCTCGGTACCGGACGCGCCGAGATCGTCGACCGCAACGGCATCGTGCTCGCCACCACCCTACCGATGGCCTCGCTCTATGCCGACACCCAGCAGATCATCGCCCCCAAGCGTGCTGCTCAGCGCCTGCGCACGGTTCTGCCGGAGCTGAACGAAGAGAGGCTCACCCGCGACCTCGCCAGCGGCAAGCGCTTCGTCTGGGTCAAGCGCAAAATCTCGCCGACCAAGAAGTTCAAGGTGAACCGCCTGGGCATCCCCGGCCTGCACTTCCAGCGCGAGATGACCCGGATCTACCCCATGGGCAGCCTGACGGCGCACTTGTTGGGTTACACCGATGTCGACAATCGCGGACTGGCCGGGGTCGAGCAGGCCTTCGACCAACGCCTGCGCGAGAGCAGCGAGCCGCTGAAAGTCTCCGTCGATCTCAGCCTGCAACATTTGGTGGCCGAGGAACTGGCGGCGGCCATGAAGAACTTTCAGGCGATCGCCGCAACCGGCTTGGTGCTGGATGCCAACAACGGCGAGGTTCTGGCCAGTATCTCCTTGCCGACTTACGACCCCTACAGCCCGGAAGATCGCGGTGAGGACCAGATCGACCGTAACACCCTGGGCGTCTACGAACTGGGCTCCGTCTTCAAGGTGCTGACCCTGGCCATGGGTCTGGAAGAGGGCGTGGCGCGTCTGACCGATGCCTTCGATGCCCGCAAGCCCCTGAAGATCGGCGGCCACACCATCAACGACTTCCACGCCAAGCGCAAGGTCCTGACCGTCCCCGAGATCTTCATCTATTCCAGCAACATCGGAACCGCGCTTATCGCCGAGCGCATCGGCGGCAAGCGCATGCGCGCCTATCTCGAGAAGCTGGGCATACTGCGCTCTCTGGGCGACACTCAGTTGACGACAGCCGCACCCATCCTGCCACCGCGCTGGCAGCCGGTGAACGTCGCCACCGTCTCCTTCGGCCATGGCATCGCGGTGACGCCGCTGCACCTGGCCGCTGCCGCCTCCAGCATCGTCAACGGTGGCTACTATCTGCCGCCCCGTTTCACTCTTGCCGAGCGTGATGAGGACGACCTGACCGAAGAGGGCACCCGGGTGTTCTCCCGGAAGACCTCCGAGGCCATGCGCTGGCTGCTACGGCTCAACGTCCAGGAGGGATCCGGCCGGCGGGCAGCGGTCGAGGGCTATTTGGTCGGCGGCAAGACGGGAACGCCCGAAAAGCTGATCCACGGGCGTTATGCCAAGAACAAGCGCATGGCGAACTTTGTCGCGGCCTTCCCCATGGACCGGCCCCGATTCGTCGTGCTGATCACGCTCGACGAGCCGAAGCCGACCAAGGACACCTACGGCTATGCGACCGCCGGTTGGGTCGCAGCCCCGGTGACCGGCCGCTTAGTCTCGCGCCTGGCCCCGCTGCTCGGTGTCGAGCCGGCAGCCAAGGAGGCCGGCCGGATCGCCGACCAACACCTCATCCCCGCCTCCGCAGGAGGGAAATTCCTTGCGTCTCGCTGATCTCCTTTCCGCTACCTCAATGCCGCTGGCCGCCCCCTTGGCGCCGGCTGAGGCAGATATGGAGATTGCAGGTCTTACCCTGGACAGCCGGCAGGTCGTGCCGGGCGGCCTCTTCGTTGCTCTCCCCGGAAACCAAGCGAACGGGAACGACTACATCCCCCACGCCCTTTCCAAGGGCGCAGTCGCCGTCCTCGCGGCCAAGGGCACGCGCCTGCCGGCTGGCTCCGAAGCGAGCCTCTTCACCTGCGAAAATCCCAGCCACTGGCTCGCCGTCCTGGCCAGTGTCTTCCACGTACCACAGCCGCGGGTCATCGCCTGCGTCACCGGCACAAGCGGCAAGACCTCGGTCGCCCATTTCACCCGCTCTCTCTGGGAGGCTTTGGGTCAGACGGCCGCCTCGCTTGGAACGCTGGGCGTCGTCCCGGAGATCAAGAACGCCCCACCGTCCCTCACCACACCCGACAGCGTCGCCTTGCATCGCTGCCTGCACGACCTGCAGACCAAGGGCATTGAGCATGCGGTTCTGGAAGCCTCGAGCCACGGCCTGGACCAGTGCCGCCTCGACGGCCTAGAGGTCAGTGCTGCGGCCTTCACCAATCTCAGCCACGAACATCTCGACTATCACCGGCGCATGGAGGCCTACTTCGCGGCCAAGGCGCGTCTCTTCGAGCGCCTCTTACGGCCGGACGGCGTTGCTGTGCTCAATGCCGACAGCCCCTATTACGAGGCACTCACTACCATCGCGCGTCGGCGCGGCCAGCGTATCTTCTCCTTCGGCGCCAGCGGTGCCGCCAACCTGCGCCTGCTGGAGCAAAAACCCAAGGCGAGCGGCCAGAGTCTGCAGATCTCACTCGACGGCCAGCAGCAGCGTGTGCAGCTGCCGCTAATCGGCGACTTTCAGGCCTATAACGCGCTGGCCGCCTTGGGCTTGGTCGTCGGCACCGGCAGCGACCCCGCCGCCGCCCTCTCCGCGCTGGCCGGCTTGACGCCGGCGCCGGGCCGGCTCGAGTTCATGGGGCGCACCGCGGCCGGCGGCAGCGTCTACGTCGACTATGCGCACAAGCCGGCGGCCTTGGAGGCCGTGCTGACCACGCTTCGCCCCTATGCCAAGGGGAAACTCTGGGTGGTTGTCGGTTGCGGCGGCGACCGCGATCGCGAGAAGCGCCCGATCATGGGCCGGATGGCAGCGGAATTGGCCGATCAGGGCGTCATAACCGACGACAACCCACGCAGCGAAGACCCGACCGAGATTCGCGCCGCGATGCTCGCCAACCATCCCGACCTGACCGAGATCGGCGACCGCCGCCAAGCAATTGAGACCGCCATCCACGAGCTGAAGAAAAACGACCTGCTGGTGATTGCCGGCAAGGGCCACGAGAGCAGCCAGACCATCGGCAAGGAGGTGCTGCCCTTCGACGACCGCGCGATCGCACGAAACGCCATTGCGGCAAGCGATCGGGGGACCGCCGCATGACCTCACCTACAGTGCTCTGGAACGCTGCCGAGGCCGTGCGGGCGACCGCCGGCCGCTGTTCGTGCGATTGGACCGCCAGCGGCGTCTCCATCGACAGCCGGAGCGTCGCTCCGGGCGACCTTTTCATCGCCATTGAAGGGCCAAACTTCGACGGTCACGATTTCGTCGCTGCCGCCTTGCAACAGGGGGCCGTTGCCGCCTTGGTGCACCGCCGTCCCGAAGGGTTGGGGCCGGATGCGCCGCTGCTCGAGGTCGCTGATAGTCTGAAGGCTTTGACCGAGTTGGGCCGTGCGGCCCGCGCCAGAACCAAGGCACGCTGCCTCAGCATCACCGGCAGTGTCGGCAAGACCAGCAGCAAGGAGATGCTGCGTGCTGCCCTCTCGGCGGCCGGCAAGACCTATGCGTCGGTCGCCAGCTTCAACAATCATTGGGGGGTTCCACTCTCGCTGGCGCGTATGCCGCTGGACAGCGATTTCGGCGTCTTCGAGATGGGCATGAACCACGCCGGCGAGATTCGCGAACTGGTGGCCCTAGTGCGCCCGGAAGCAGCCCTCGTCACCCAGATTGCCCCAGCCCATATTGCCTTCTTTCCCGACGGCCTGGGCGGCATCGCCGCCGCCAAGGCAGAGATCTTCGAAGGCCTCCAAGCCGATGACACTGCCGTCATCAACGCCGATGCGCCGCGCGCCCACCTGCTGCAAGAGAAAGCCCGCGCTCAAGGCGCAAGGATCGTCACCTTCGGAATCGCGTCAGGCGCAGACTATCGCCTGCTCGGCCTCGAGGAGCAGAACGATAGCACCCTGGCAAACGCCACGGGACCCGAGGGAGCCTTCTCCTTCACCTTGGGCCTCCCAGGCCGTCATATGGCTCTAAACGCCCTGGGCGTTTTGGCAACCGCCGCAGCCGTCGGCGTCGCACCCAAGACCGCAGCACCCGGATTGGCCGAGCTTCGCCCGCTCAAGGGCCGCGGCGCACGGCAAAGGATTGCGCTGCCAACCGGCGGCGAAGTCATCTTGATCGACGAGGGCTACAATGCCAATCCCGTCTCCGTAGCCGCCGCCTTAGGCCTGCTCAAGGATTGCTCACCCAGTGGCGCGGGACGGCGCCTCGCAGTTCTGGGCGACATGCTGGAGCTGGGCGCATTCGCAAACGAGATGCATGCCGGCCTCGCCGACGCGGTTTTGGCCGCCGGCACCGATCTACTCTTCACCTGCGGCAGCGAGATGGCGGCCCTGCAAGACGCTCTGCCGATGGGCCTGCGGGCCAGCCATCGCGCCTCCTCGACAGAGCTGGCGCCTGATCTCCTGGCAGCCTTGCGACCCGGCGACGTGGTTCTGACCAAGGGCTCCTTGGGGTCGCGCATGGCGGTGATCGTCAGGGCACTCGAGGCCTTGGCCGAGCAGCCACAAGACCGACCGACCGGATAAAGGGGGAAACGGCCGTGCTCTACTATCTCCTGGTCCCCTTGGCGGACGACATCTTCTTCTTCAACGTCTTTCGCTATTTGACCTTCCGCACCGGCGGGGCGATCATGACCGCCTTGATCATCACCTTCATCCTGGGCCCGCGCATCATCGGCTGGCTGAAGTCGAAGCAACGCGAAGGCCAGCCGATCCGCGAAGACGGCCCGGAAACGCACCTGCTGACCAAGAAGGGCACGCCGACCATGGGCGGTCTCTTGATCCTGATCTCGCTGACCTTGAGCACACTGCTGTGGACCGACCTCAGCAACGGTTTCGTCTGGGTCGTGCTGATGGTCACCCTGGGTTTTGGTCTGGTCGGCTTCGGTGATGATTACCTAAAGCTAACACGTCGTAATCACAAAGGCTTACCGGTCTATCTTAAACTTCTTACTCAGTTCTTGATCGCACTCGTCGCGATGATCTGGGTGCAGTATCTCTCGCCCGATCATCTAGCCGATCATCTAGCCGTTCCCTTCTTCAAGGATGCCTTGATCAACCTCGCCTGGTTCTTCGTTCCTTTCGCCATGGTGGTCATGGTCGGCGCCTCCAACGCGGTCAATCTGACCGATGGCTTGGACGGCCTCGCCATTGTCCCCATCGCCATCGTGGCCGCCTGTTTCGCCTTGATCGCCTATCTGGTCGGCAACGCCTTCTTCGCCGAGTACCTGCACATTCTGCACGTCCCCGGCACCGGCGAGTTGGCGGTGTTCTGCGGCGCACTGATCGGCGCCTCCCTGGGCTTCCTCTGGTTCAATGCCCCACCGGCGATGGTCTTCATGGGCGACACCGGGTCCCTAGCCTGCGGCGGAGCACTGGGCGCCATCGCCGTCACCGCCAAGCACGAGCTTGTCCTGGTCATCATCGGCGGTCTCTTCGTCGTCGAGACCGTGTCCGTCATCGTGCAGGTCGCTTCCTTCAAGCTGACCGGCAAGCGGGTATTCCGCATGGCCCCGATCCACCACCACTTCGAGAAGAAGGGCTGGCCGGAAAGCACCGTCGTCATCCGCTTCTGGATCGTCGCCGTCATCCTGGCCCTGATCGGCCTCTCCACCCTCAAGCTGCGCTAGGTCCGTCGCATGATCCCCCTCCCCTTCGCCAAAGACCACCGCTACGCCGTGCTGGGCCTCGCCCGCTCCGGCCTCGCGGCTGCGCGCGCGCTCAAGGAGAGCGGCGCCGAGGTCTTGGCTTGGGACGACGGAGAGGCCGCCAGGCAGACCGCAAGCGCTTTGGGGATTGCGACCGACCCGCTCGACAGTCTCGATTGGGCGTCCCTTGATGCCTTGGTGCTGTCTCCAGGCATTCCGCACAGCTATCCGAAGCCGCACCCGGCGGCGGCAAGTGCAAAGGCAGCAGCGGTTCCGCTGATCAGCGACATCGAACTGTTGGCGCGCGCGCTTCCCGACGCACGCTTCCTCGGCATTACCGGCACCAACGGTAAGTCGACAACCACGGCTTTGATTGGCCATCTGCTGGAGCGCGCGGGAGTCTCCGTAGCGGTCGGCGGCAATCTCGGAACCGCGGTTCTGAGCCTGCCCAAGCTGGAAAGCGGAGGCACCTATGTTCTCGAGCTCTCGAGCTACCAGCTGGAGCTGGTGCACAGCTTGGCTTGCGATGTGGCCATCCTCTTGAACATCACCAGGGATCATCTCGATCGTCATGGCGGGTTCGAGGGTTATATCGCTGCAAAGGAACGGATTTTCCGCAATCAGACCGCCAACCGAACGGCCATCGTCGAGGTTAACGAGAAGGCCGGCCGCGCGCTTGCCGATCGCTTGCAAGAACAAGGGCAAGCCCGGTTGATTCGCATTTCGGTCGAGCGTGAGTTGACCGGCGGCCTTTATCTTCACGAGGGCTGGTTGATCGATGACAGCGACGGCAAGGCCGAGCGATTGCTGCGGCCGGCCCAGCTGCCGCGCCTACCCGGGCGGCACAACGTCCAAAACATTGCCGCCGCCTATGCCGCCTGCCGCGCGCTGGGCCTGGCGCGCGACACCATCCTTTCGGGCCTCACCAGCTTCCCTGGCCTGGCGCATCGCCAGGAACTGGTGGCCGAGATCGACGGAATCTGCTTCGTGAACGATTCCAAAGCCACCAACGCCGAGGCCGCCGCCAAGGCGCTCTCCAGCTATCGCGCGATCTACTGGATTGCCGGCGGCCGGCCCAAGGAAGGCGGCCTTAGCGGCCTGGATCCCTATTTTCCGCGTATCCGCCGGGCCTTCCTGATCGGTGAAGCACAGCAAGCCTTTGCCAAAGCCCTAGCCGGCAAGGTGACCGTCGAGTACTGCGGCGAACTGGCAACGGCAGTGCACTCCGCCGCCAAGGCAGCCCGCCAGGAATCCGCTGCAGATCCGGTGGTTCTCTTGTCCCCGGCCTGCGCCTCCTTCGACCAATTCCCCGATTTCGAAGTCCGCGGCGAGACTTTCCGCACGGTCGTTTCGGCCCTGGCAGAGGAGCAAGCGGCATGAGCCTCGCCCGCAGCGATCAAAGCCTGCTTGCCCGCTGGTGGTGGACCGTCGACCGCTGGCAGCTGACAGCCATCGTCGCGATCATGGGCTTCGGCCTGATCCTCATGTTGGCCGCCTCGCCCTCTGCAGCCGGCCGCATCGGCATCGACGACCCCTTCCTCTTGGCCCGTCGCCAGCTGATGTATGTGCCCTTGGCGGCGATCATTATCCTGGGTGTCTCCTTGGCGACACCGCGGCTGGTTCGCCGCATCGCCGCTCTCGGGCTGCTGGCCTCGCTGTTGCTGATCCTCGCCACCTTGAACATGGGGACCGAGATCAAGGGCGCCAGCCGCTGGCTGCAGCTGCCCGGTTTCTCCCTGCAACCCTCGGAGTTTGCCAAGCCCTGCTTCGCGGTGATGGTGGCTTGGCTCTTGGCCAGTTGGCGCACCTCGGTCGGGCTGCCGGCCGGGCTGATCGCTGTCGTCCTCTGGGCCTGCCTGATCGGCCTGCTCTTGATGCAGCCGGACGTCGGTCAAGCCCTGCTGGTGACCGGCATCTTCGGCGCCGAGATCTTCCTCGCCGGCCTCTCGATGATCTGGGTCGCCGCCGGCCTGATCGCCGCCGTCAGCTTCCTGGTCGCCACCTACTTCCTCTTTCCCCACGTCACCGAGCGCATTGACGGCTTCCTCGGCAATGAGGGCGGCAGCGATCGCTATCAGATCGACCGCTCGCTCGAGGCCTTCAAGAACGGCGGCCTCTGGGGGCGCGGACCCGGCGAAGGTCAGGTCAAGGATCACCTGCCCGACGTCCATTCCGACTTCATCCTGGCCGTCGCCGGGGAAGAGTTCGGCTTGATCGTCTGCCTAGCCGTCGTAGCCCTCTTCGCCTTCGTGGTGCTACGCGGCCTGACCAAGGCCATGGCCGACCAGAGCCTTTTCGTGCTGCTGGCCACCGCCGGCCTGGTCACCCAGGTCGGCATGCAGGCCTTGATCAACATGGCCTCGTCGCTGAGCTTGATCCCGACCAAAGGCATGACCCTGCCCTTCATAAGCTACGGCGGCTCCAGCTACCTGGCACTGGCATTGGCGATGGGCATGCTGCTGGCCTTGACCCGGCGTCGTCCCTCTTCGGAGCTGCCGCAATGAGCGCCGCCCTGCCTGCTTCGATCGCGCTGGCCACCGGCGGCACCGGTGGGCACATCTTCCCTGCCGAGGCCCTGGCCGCGACGTTACTGGCCCGCGGCTGCAAGGTCCTGCTGATGACCGACCGCCGCGGTCAGGGCTTTGGCGCCCTGCCGGAGGTCGAGGTGGTGCGGCTTTCCGGCAGTGCGGTTCTGGGTCGCTCGCCACTACGAAAGCTGATCTCGCTCCTGTCACTGCTGCGTGGCAGCTGGCAGGCGCGCGGGCCGCTAAAGCGCAGCAAGGCCCGTGCCGTCGTCGGCTTCGGCGGCTTCGCCTCCGTGCCGCCGGCCTTGGCAGCCCGCAGTCTGGGCCTGCCAGTGATTCTGCACGAGCAGAACGCCGTTCTGGGCCGCGCCAATCGCCTGCTGGCCGGCCGCGCAACGGCGCTGGCCACCGCCTTTCCAGAGGTCCGCGCGGTAGCGCAAGGCGACCGGGCGAAGCTGCGTCCAGTCGGCAACCCAGTGCGCCCGGCCATCGCCGCGTTGCGCGCGCGGCCCTATCCGGAACTGCTGCCCGAGGGCCGCATCAAACTTCTCGTCACCGGCGGCTCGCAAGGCGCCAAGGCTTTCGACAGCCTAGTCCCGGCCGCCATCTCGCTTCTGCCGGAGGCCCTACGCCGCCGGTTGGATTTGGTTCAGCAGGTGCGCAGCGCCGATCGGGACGCTCTGGCCGCACGCTATCTCGAGCTGGGGGTTTCCGCCTCCTTAGCCCCCTTCTTCGAGGACTTGCCACGCCATCTTGGCGACGCGCATCTGCTGATCTGTCGTGCCGGTGCTTCGACTGTCTTCGAGCTGGCCATGGCCGGCCGTCCGGGAATTACGATCCCCTACCCCCACGCCGCCGACGATCACCAGAGCGCCAATGCCGTCGCCTTCGCCGCGGCCGGCGGCGGCTGGCCGCTACCCGAGGCCGGCGCCGATGCCGAGACGCTGTCGCGAGAGCTGCAGCGGCTCCTGCAATCGGCAACGCTCTTGCCCAAGGCAGCGGAGAAGGCGCGCGGTTTTGCCGACCCCGACGCAGCCGAACGTCTGGCCGATCTGACCTTGGAGGTCATCCAGGCCAAGGGAGGTATCGCATGAGAACGCTTCCTCTCGACCTCGGCACCATCCACTTCGTCGGCATCGGCGGCATCGGCATGAGCGGCATCGCCGAGGTGCTACACAACCTCGGCTACAAGATCCAGGGCTCGGACATCGCCGACAGCGCCAACGTCAAGCGGCTGCACTCCCTCGGCATTCCGGTCGCCATCGGCCATCGGCCCGAGAACCTCGGGCAATCGGAGATCGTAGTGATCTCGTCTGCCGTTAAGCCCGGCAACCCGGAGCTGGAAGAGGCCCGTTCCCGCTTCCTGCCGGTGGTGCGCCGAGCCGAGATGCTGGCCGAGTTGATGCGCCTCAAGTGGTCGATCGCCATCGGCGGCACACACGGCAAGACCACGACGACCTCGATGGTCGGCACTCTGATGGAGACCGCCAATCTCGATCCCACGGTAATCAACGGCGGCATCATCAATGCATACGGCACCAACACGCGCCTGGGCTCCGGCGACTGGATGGTGGTGGAGGCCGACGAGAGCGACGGCACCTTCGTCAAGCTGCCGGCCATCATCTCGGTGGTCACCAACATAGACCCGGAGCATCTGGACTTCTACGGCACAGCCGAGGCGATGCAGGAGGCCTATAAGACCTTCGTCCAGAACATCCCCTTCTACGGTTTCGCCGTGATCTGCATCGATCACCCGGTGGTGCAGAGGCTGATCGGTCAGATTGAAGACCGCCGCATGGTGACTTACGGCCTCTCCGCCGCCGCCGAGGTGCAAGGCATCGAACTGGAGCCCCTGCCGAACGGTTTCCGCTTTGCCGTCGCCATCCGGCCGCGCCACGGCGACGACGTCATCGTCTGGCGCGACATGGTTCTGCCGATGCTGGGACAGCACAATGTGCAGAACGCCCTCTCGGTCATCGCCATCGCGCACGAACTGGGTTTGGAGGAAGAGGTCGCGCGCGAGAGCCTGAAGCGCTTTCAAGGCGTGAAGCGCCGCTTCACCCGCACCGGCAGCGTCGCCGGCGTCACCGTGATCGACGACTACGGCCATCATCCCGTCGAGATTGCCGCGGTGCTCTCAGCCGCCCGTCAGCACATGATGGGCCAGGAAAATCACGGTCGCATCATCGCGGTCATGCAGCCGCATCGCTACACCCGGCTGTTACAGCTCTTCGAGGAGTTCTGTGCCTGTTTCAACGAGGCCGACCGTGTGTTGATCGCTGACGTCTACGCAGCCGGCGAGGCGCCGATCGAGAGTTGCGATTCGCAGGCTCTGGTCGCTGGCTTGCGCAGCCACGGCCATCCCGCCGCCGACCATCTTCCCGACCCGGAATTGCTGGCCGCCGTCATCCACTATGTGGCCCAGCCCGGCGATCTGGTGGTGTGCCTGGGCGCCGGCACCATTACCCACTGGGCAAATGCGCTGCCGCGGCAGCTTGCCGAGCTCTATGGCGAAGCGGCGTCATGATGGCCGCGCTGATCGATAGCCTGCCGGCGGTCCGCGGCCGCCTGACCGCCGGTTCATCCCTGGCCAAGGTGACCTGGTTTCAGGTCGGTGGCCCGGCCGAAGTACTGTTCCGCCCGGCCGACCAAGACGACCTGCTGGCCTTCCTGGCAGCACTTCCGGCCGAGATCCCCGTCACCGTAATCGGCGTCGGCTCCAACCTCCTGGTGCGCGACGGCGGAGTACCTGGCGTGGTTCTTCGCCTGACCAGAGGCTTCGCCGAGGTCGAGGTCGAGGGCACGACGGTGACTGCCGGTGCCGGTGCTCTGGACGTCAATGTTGCCAAGACAGCCGCTGCCGCCGGGTTCACCGGCCTGGAGTTCCTAGTCGGCGTACCCGGCACGATCGGCGGTGCGGTGCGGATGCATGCCGGCGCCTACGGCCGCGAGACCAAGGACGTCCTGCTCTGGGCGGAAGCCACCGACCGGCAAGGCCGGCTGCACCGTCTCTCATCGAAGGATCTCGCCTTCTCCTACCGCCAAAGCGCACTGCCGCCCGATTGGATCGTACTGCGCGCCGCGCTGGCCGCCGAGCCCGGCGAGGATCGCGCCATCGCCCTGCGCATGGGCGAGATCCAGGGCCAGCGGAGCGAGAGCCAGCCGATTCGCAGTCGCACCAGTGGCTCCACTTTCAAGAATCCGACCGGCCATAAGGCTTGGCAGTTGATCGATGCTGCCGGCTGCCGTGGCCTGCTCCACGGCAATGCCCAGGTCTCCGAAAAGCACTGCAACTTCCTGATCAACCGCGGTGGCGCCACGGCCTCGGATCTGGAGGCGCTCGGCGAAGAGGTGCGCGCTAAGGTCAAGGCCGAAAGCGGCATCTCGCTCGAGTGGGAGATCAAGCGCATCGGCGAGCAAGCCGCGAAGAGGTCTGACGCATGAGCGCCGCTGGCCTCGATATTCTCCTGCTGAAGGGCGGTCCCTCGGCCGAACGCGGGGTCTTCCTCGTCTCCGGCGCTACCTGCGCACAAGCCCTGCGCGGTCTCGGTCATCGGGTGAGAGAGTTCAATCTGACCCGCGATCTGGCAGATCTCTGCACCGCGCTCGATCCAAAGCCCGATCTGGCCTTCAACGCCCTGCACGGGTGCTATGGCGAAATCGGCCCGGTGCAAGGCATGCTGGAGTTGCTTGAGGTCCGCTGCACCCCCTCCGGCCTCTTGGCCTCGGCCCTGGCGATGGACAAGCCGCTATCCAAGCGCCTGCTCAGCGATGCCGACATTCTGATGCCGGAGGGCCGAGTCGTCACACAGGCAGACTTTTGCGCGGGCGAACCCTTGCCACGGCCCTACGTGATGAAGCCCTTGGCCGAAGGCTCCAGCGTCGGCGTTACCATTCTGCGCAAACAAGACAACTGTACGCCGCTTTCGGTCGATACCTGGCGCTATGGCGACGAAATCCTCTTGGAACGCTTCATCCCGGGCCGCGAACTCACGGTGACGGTCTTGGGCGACCGGGCACTCATCGTGACCGAGTTGCGCCCGAATATCGGCTTCTACAGCTACGAGGCCAAGTACACCAAAGACAGGACAGAGCACCTGGTGCCCGCCGCGGTTCATCCAGAGGTCTTCGATCTGGCCATGGAGACGGCCCTGAAGGCGCATCGCCTGCTGGGCTGCGACGGCCTCAGCCGGGTCGACTATTGCTACGACGACATCGAGGGCGAGCCCGGTCGGCTCTACCTGGTGCCGGAACAGGCCCGTCACCTGGGGATGAGTTTCCCCTCCCTCTGCCAATGGATCGGCGAGTAGGCGCTGACACGATGACCGAAAAGACTACAGCCTCCAAGAAGACCACCCGCAAGGCCCCGGCCAAGGCCAGCAAGGTCAAGAAGACCGCCGGCCGCGCCAGCAAAGCCGCTGCAACCAAAGCCGAGCCCTTGCAGCCTCGACCGGCGCCCAAGCGCAAGGCACCCAAGTCTAGGACGCCCAGCAAGAAGAGCACGACCAAGCGCAAGAGCGCACAGCCGCGCCGCCGCAGCGGCAGCTTGCGACGGCTTGCCCGCCGCCTGCCCTGGCGCAGCCTGTCGATCTTGGCCGTGGTCACAGCAGTAATCAGCGGCGGACATTGGCTCTGGCAAAGCGGCAAGGTCGAGGCCGCAGCCGACAGCCTGGTCGAGGGGGTCTATGAAGTCACCGCCGATGCCGGTTTCGCGGTCACCTCGATTCAATTACTCGGCCGCAGCGAAACCGGCGAAGCGGCGGTTTTGCAGGCGCTCGAGACTGAGCGCGGTGCCGCCATTCTGCGTTTCGACCCTGAGGCCGCCCGGGCGCGCGTCGAGGCTCTGCCCTGGGTCGAGACCGCCACCATCGAGCGCCGTCTGCCCAACCGTATCCTGGCGACCATTTCCGAGAAGCGCCCGGTCGCGCTCTGGCAGTCGAACGGCGAATGGTCGGTGATCGACGCCGAAGGCCTGGTGATTGCAGGCGCCCCGGCCGGTGCCTTTCACAACCTGCCGAAGCTTGTCGGAGAGGGCGCGGAACAGCACGTCGCAGAGATTTTGGCGCTGACCAAATCGCAGCCAAACTTGGCCAGTCGAGTTTATGCCGCGATTCGGGTGGGCGACAGAAGATGGAATCTTCGCCTGCACTCGGGAATCGATGTGCGCTTACCAGAAAATGACATGATTTCTGCATGGGAACGCTTGGCACAGATCGAATCAGTAGCTGATCTTCTCTCTCGGGACGTCACGGTGATCGACCTCAGACGGTCCGACCGCTTGCTGCTGCGCCTGGCTCCCGACGCGGAGATCGAGCAGCCGGTGGAAGGACAGGAAACCTAGTCGTGGTGGAGGGGATGAAGAGAGCTCTGGGTCGAGCGAAATCTGGATTGGTCGCGGCGCTCGATGTCGGCTCGACCAAGACCTGCTGCTTCCTGGCCGAGTTCGGCGAGGATGCCCGTCCGCGCGTCATCGGCATCGGACAGCAGGCCAGCCGCGGACTGCGCCACGGTACCGTCGTCGACATGGATGCCACGACCCAGGCCATTGGTAAGGCCGTGCACTCGGCCGAACAGATGGCCGGCCAGCAGATCGACGAAGTCTTCGTCAACATCTCCGGCGGCAATCCGGCATCGCGCACGCTCGGCCTCGACGTCTTAATCAGTGGCCAGGCGGTGACTCAGGCCGAGTTGAACCGTGCTATCGACGAGTGCCATGCCCGCGACGCCGACGAGGTCGGCGAAAGCGACCGCCAGCTCGTTCACTCGATCCCGGTCGGCTACGCCATCGACGGCAGCCGCGGCATCCGAGATCCGCGCGGCATGTTCGGTCAGCGCCTCAGGGTCGAGCTGCACAGCGTCTCCGCTGCCGCCAGCGCGCTGCGCAATCTCGCCACCTGCATCGAGCGCGCCCACCTCTCGGTCGCCGGCTCTGTGATCAGCCCCTATGCCTCCGGCCTGGCAGCCCTGGTCGAGGACGAGATGGAGCTGGGCGTCACCGTCGTCGACCTGGGCGGCGGCACCACCTCGCTCGCCGTCTTCTTCGAGGGCAACGTCGTCTACTCTGACGTGCTGCCGATCGGCGGCGATCACGTCACCAATGACATTGCCCGAGGCCTCTCGACGCCACGCGTGCATGCCGAGCGGCTGAAGACCCTCTACGGGCATGCCATGGCGACCCTCGCCGACGAGCAGGAGATGATCGATGTCCCGCAGGTCGGCGAGGAGGAGAACGGCGGTCAGCAGCAAGTCGCCCGCTCGGTCTTGGTCAACGTCATACAGCCACGCCTGGAAGAGACCCTGGAGCTGGTGCGCAATCGCCTGGATGCGTCGGGCGTCGGCAAGCTCGCCGGCCGCCGTGTGGTATTGACCGGCGGTGCTGCGCAGTTGCCGGGCCTGGGCGAACTGGCCGCCCTGGTGCTGGACAAGCGGGTACGCATCGGCCGCCCGATCCGTGTCCGCGGCCTGGCCGAAGCCACCTCTGGCCCCTGTTACACCACCTGCGCCGGGCTATTGACCTATGCCCTGGCTGCAGACTTGAGCCGCCAGCGCGGCGGTCGTGACGAGCGCAGCGACGGCCTCTTCGGCCGCCTCGGCTATTGGATTAAGGAGCACTTCTAAGCCATGCGCAAAGAGGCACTCACAACGGCCTCCCCGACCGTTATCGGGGTCACCCGGCCCACGCCCCTCTCCCCAGGCGCATCGGGCCCAACGACATGCGGGCGCCCTCGAGCCCCAGTGGAGGAGAGATGAGTTTGAACCTGACCGTACCTCTCGATGAGGATCACTTGAAGCCGCGGATCACCGTGATCGGCATCGGCGGCGCAGGCGGTAATGCCGTCAACAACATGATCGCCAGCAACCTGTCCGGCGTCGAGTTCCTGGTCTGCAACACCGATGCCCAGGCATTGACCCAGTCGACCTGCCAGAACCGCCTGCAGCTCGGCCGCAATCTGACCCGCGGTCTGGGCGCCGGTGCGCGCCCCGATATCGGGCGAGCGGCAGCCGAAGAGGCCCTCGACGAGATCATGGGCTCACTCGACGGCTGCAACATGGTCTTCATCACCGCCGGCATGGGCGGCGGCACCGGAACCGGTGCGGCTCCGGTGATCGCCCGGGCGGCGCGCGAGCAAGGCATCCTGACCGTCGGCGTGGTGACCAAGCCCTTCCACTTCGAGGGCGTGCACCGCATGCGTCTGGCCGAGTCCGGCATGCAGGAGCTGACCCAGACCGTCGATACCTTGATCATCATCCCCAACCAGAACCTCTTCCGCATCGCCAACGAGAAGACCACCTTCGCCGACGCCTTCAAAATGGCCGACGACGTGTTGGAAGCCGGTGTGCGCGGGGTCACCGATTTGATGGTCTTGCCGGGTCTCATCAATCTGGATTTCAACGACATCCGCACGGTCATGACCGAGATGGGCAAGGCCATGATGGGAACCGGCGAAGCCGATGGCGACGGCCGGGCCACAGAGGCGGCCGAAGCGGCGATCGCCAATCCCTTGCTGGACGATGTCTCCATGCGCGGCGCCCGCGGCGTCTTGATCAACATCACCGGCGGACCGGACCTCACCCTCTTCGAGGTGGACGAGGCTGCCAACAAGATCCGCGAGCAGGTCGATCCCGAGGCCAACATCATCTTCGGCTCCACCTTCGACGAGAAGCTGGAAGGCAAGATGCGGGTCTCGATCGTGGCCACCGGTATCGATGCCGAGGTGGATCGCGAGAATCGACCCGGCCCCGCGCTCAGCTTGATCTCCAACCCCACGCCGCAGTCAGTTCCCGCCGCCACGGCAGGCGTTGCCGCCTCGCCGATGAGCAGCCCTGTTGCCGGCGGCATGCCGCGGGCCGCGGTCGCCCGTCCGGTCAGCCAATCGGCTCCCACGGCGCAGGCCGGTTCGCCCAGCATGTCGCCCAACCCGATGGGCACCCGCTCTATGGGCTCGGCCGCTCTGGCTGCGGAAGTCGAGATGGAGGACGAGTTGGCCGACCTGGTCGAGCCGGCTCATGAGCCCGAGACGCTTCTGCAGCAGGAGGACCTGATCGAAGAGGATGCGGCATTCGACGCTGAAGCGGGGGAGAGCCTGCACGATCCAAGCAAGGCTGCCGAGCGCTTCATCGCCGAGATCGAGTCTCGCCAGGAGACCTTCATTGCCCCGCAGCCGCTGGTCGCCGACCCGCCGGCCGAGGTGGCTACCCGCAGCCGGCCCGAGCCGATCGTGGAGCCGCGTCGCAGTGTCGAGCATGCAGCGCCCGGCGCACGTCGCGACCAGACCCCGACGCAGCCCGAACAGCGCCGCTCCGGGGGCCTGATTGCGCGGATGACCGGCCTCTTCAACTCCGGCC
The DNA here is from genome assembly GCA_965202755.1 of Rhodospirillales bacterium. Classification (GTDB taxonomy): domain Bacteria; phylum Pseudomonadota; class Alphaproteobacteria; order Kiloniellales; family JACOMY01; genus JACOMY01. The sequence goes on from CBDBCL010000038.1 coordinate 305,817, forward strand.
ACGGCGCAGCCGAGTCGACCCCGGAGGAGCCGCGTCAAGCTCGTTCTCACCAAGCGGCTCCGACGCCGGCAGTGCCGCAACGTCAGGCGCCACAGGCAAGCGCCCGGCCTCAGGCTCCGGCCCAGCGTCCGGCTCCGCACGCCGAGGCCCCGCGTCAGCACCCCGCAGCGCCGGCGCAACAGACCCGGCTCAATCTTGAGGAGGGACGTCGGGAGCCCCGTATGTTGGAAGACCAAATGCTTGATATTCCTGCATTTTTGCGCCGTCAGTCGAATTAGCGGAGACTCGCTCCGGGGCGCGAATCCCTCCGCTGAGACTGATTCCGAGGGCAAGGATCAGGCCGTCTTCACTGAAAAGCGGAGGTGGCCTTACCTGTTCTGCAATGCTAGAATTGCGCCCGCACCGGGCCTTGGAAAATTTCGATACAGGGACGTAACACGCTGTAACAAAGAGTGATTGGCGGCTCGTCTCGGACTTTCTTACCTTGCTCCTAGGGTTCGGGGGGATGAGGTATCAGCCTTGTCGGTCAAGAAAGTGTCGCATGACCGCCCGCTGCTTACTTGCCGGTTACAAAGAGGAAGAAGCAGCCGATAGACCGACAAGCGGATGAGGTTAACCAGACGGAAGGCTTGATCTGTCATGAACAAGATGTCCCCTCTTCGCGAAGCGCCACAGGTGACGCTGGCAAAGCGCGTGAGCACCTCTGGCGTCGGACTTCACAGCGGCTTGTCGGTAACCGTGACGCTCTGCCCTGCGCCGGTCGACCATGGCTTGGTGTTTCTGCGCAAGGATCTGGGTTCACGCCTCCCCTTCGGCTGGAAGCATGCGGTCGAGAGCCCGCTTTGCACCCTACTGGTCGACGCGGCCGGAGAGAAGATCGGCACCGTCGAACATCTGGTCTCGGCACTCTCCGTGCTTGGTGTCGACAATGCCCTGATCGAACTGGACGGGCCCGAGGTACCGATTCTGGACGGTTCTGCCTACCAATTCATCCGTCTGATCGACCGGGCCGGCTTGAGCCGCCAGGGCTCGCCCAAGCGCGCAATTGAAATTCTGGAACGGGTTGAGGTCAGCGAACCGAACCGCAGTGCGGCGCTGGAGCCGGCACCACGGTTTGAGATGGCCTTCGACATCGACTTCCCCGATCCGGCGATCGGCCGGCAGATCTGGCAGGGTGCGATCACCGAGCAGATCTATCGCGACGAGATCGCCAGCGCCCGAACCTTCTGCCTCTTGGCCGAGGTCGAGGACATGCGCAAGATGGGCTTGGCCTTGGGCGGATTGCTGGAGAACGCCGTCGTCGTTGACCAGGGCAAGGTCCTGAACCAAGAGGGTCTGCGCTACGCCGACGAGTGCGTGCGCCATAAGGTGTTGGACGCCGTCGGCGACCTGGCCCTGGCTGGCGCCCCCATCGTCGGTCGTTTCGTCGGCCACAAGGCCGGCCATGCCCTGACCTTGCGGCTGGTGAAGGCCCTGATGAGCAAGCCCGAAGCTTGGCGCTGGGTTGCACTGGAAGACCAGGCGGTCAGCGGCTCCTCCCCGCTGGTCAGCGTCTGTGCCGCCGCACAGCGCCTCTAGTTCAAGCAGCTGTCCGAACAGAAAAGGGCGCTTCTTTCGAGCAAGGCGTCCTTTCCCTTTGGATTGTAGAGCAGATCGCGATCAGGTGGAATCATTTGGTCGCGTAAATTTGCTCTACTTTTCAAAGCTGTAGAGTGCGATTCAGATGCCAGACCGTTTCGATCTGACGTCATCGCGTTCTAGGAAGCAGCTTCCCTCGCCGGACCACGCAGCGGCTTGTCGGCGATCGGGAAATGCAGCACCGCAGCCAGCAATCCAAGCGCGATCGAGATGTACCAGACCATGTCGTAGGACTGGTTCAGGTCATAGCTGACGCCGCCTAACCAGGCGCCGAAGAAGGCGCCGATCTGGTGACTGAACATCACGATGGCCGCCAGGGTCGCCATGTAGCGTATGCCGAAGATCTGCCCCACCAACCCGGTAGTGAGAGGCACGGTCGAGAGCCAAAGCAAACCGAAGGTAGCCGAGAACAACCAGACCGCCCACTCCGTCTTCGGACCCAATAGGAAGACGGCGATGACGATCGCGCGGGCCAGATAGATCCCCGAGAGCACGTACTTGCGGCGGAAGAGGCCGCCCAGCCAGCCGGCGCCGATACCGCCCAAGATGTTGAAGAAGCCGATGATGCCAAGAGCAGTGGCACCGACATCGGCACTCAAATTGCAGGAGACGATGTAGTCTTTCAGGTGGGTTCCGATGAAGGCCACATGAAAGCCGCAGACGAAAAAGCCCAGATTGAGAAGCCGATAACCGTTGTGGCCCCCGGCCTCTGCCAGGGCGGCGCTCAGGCTCTGTTGACTGGCACCCTGATTGCTCGGCTTGCCGCGTACGGCCAAAGCCAAAGGCACCATCGCAAAGGCGATGAAGGCCAGGACCCAGAGCGTATCGACCCAGCCCACGCTGTCGATCAGGGCTTGGCTGCCGGGCAGCAGCAGGAACATGCCGGCCGAACCGCCGGCAGAGGCCAATCCCAGCCAGAGCGCCTGCTTTTCCACCGGTGCCGCCCGGGCCACGGCCGCCAGAATGAGCGGAAAGCCAGCCGCTGCGACGCCGATACCGACCAGCAGGCCACCGCCGAAGTGCAGGCCGACCAGAGAGTCGCTCATCGCCATCAAGATGGTGCCGACGCTGTAGGAAAGACCGCCAAGCGCCACCACCCGCCCGGTTCCGTAGCGATCCGCAATGATCCCAAAGAGCGGCGCCAGAGCGCCCCAAATCACGTTCTGCACAGCTATGACCAGTGAGAAGTCGCCGCGGCCGATGCCAAGGGAATCGCTGATCGGCGCCACGAAGAGACCGAAAGTCTGGCGCACCCCCATGGAGACGCCGAGAATCGTCGCCGCCGCCAAGAGGAACAGAATTCCCCGCTCCCACCCGCCTATGCCTTTACCGATCTGCATCGTCTGGAATCCCGTTCGATGGAACGAGACAAGCTATCACGGCAGGTTCCAGCCACTAGCGATGCTGCGCGCACCACAGCCTTGCCGCAAAGCATCAACTGCCAGTGGCGGACGACCAACGGCGATGCTAAATCGGATTACCCAGCTGTTTTTCGATGAACCGCAGATTGCGCTGTGCGCCTGGCATCTGCGGATGGATCGCCAAGGCTTGAATGAAGGCCAACTCAGCCTCTTCCAGACGCCCCATGGCCAGATAGCAGAGGCCACGCCCGGAGAGCGCTCCGAAATGTCGTGGCTCGAGCGCCAAGACCTTCTCGATGTCCGCCAGAGAGTCCTTGTAGCGATCCAGCATGTAGAGGATGGTCGCGCGGCGATTCCAACCCTCCGAATAGCTGGGCGCCTTGCCGACGACCCGATCGACCTCTTCAAGAGCAGCCTGCATCAGGCCTTCCCCCATGGCGGCGGCCGAGACACTCATCATCTGCTCGACCTTCTCGTCCTCATGATCGAGCCAGAGTGCCCAGATGATCTGCTCGACTGGCTGCGCCTGGCGCAGGTTCGAGGCATCGGCGAGGGCGGCAAAGAGAGGCTGCAATCGCGGATCGTCCTGATCGGCGAGAAGCGGCTCGCGTGCGAACACCAGCAGCGCTATGGCCAAGAGAATAGGCTTCATAGCGTAAGAATTTAGGATAAACGCGCTGATTTGACAGCCACTAGCAGCGTTCAGCCGATCACGATCTGCGGCGCAAGCGTCACTCCAGATCGCGCCAGCAGGTGAAGATGGCGCCACACCGAACCGCGCCGTCGCACCACGCGCCGACAGGCCCGCCTGCGATGCCTTCAAAACACGAAACCGCAGATCGCCACTCAATGCTCGTCCCATCCAAGACCTCCCTGTCTGGAGACCTTCAATCAGACTTGCATCATCCCGTCACATCACAATCGATTCAGTGGTTGGTGGATCTGCTCTAATATGTTCCATTTGAGCGGAGCAGAAAGGTGACACCTGCGCTATCGGATAGCGGCAAAGGGGTGT